>NZ_JAFKID010000043.1 GCF_017306545.1 Mesorhizobium sp. | reverse complement strand
GTTCGCGCTGCCCCTCATCCCCATGCCGGGACCTTCTCCCCGTAAACGGGGAGAAGGGAACTGGTTGCGCCGTCTCAGCTTCTTCCTTCTCCCCGTTTACGGGGAGAAGGTCCCGGCAGGGGGATGAGGGGCAGCGCTGACGTAGACAGGCAAAGTCGTCATCGCCCAAGCCCCGTCCACGTCCTTCGCGCCCCAGCGCTGCGATGGCTTCGAGAGTTTCGAGGGTCGTTGCAACGGCGTTCGCCCTACCAAATAGGCCGACCGACCGCGCGGTGGTGGCGGTGCCGCCGATGGCCATGTGCCAGAGCGTCTCGCTGTCCTGCCGAACCGCAGTCAGCCGCACGTCGGCGAGAAGATTGTCCATGGCGATGTGGCCGCTGCCGTCGACGATGACAGACACTTTCGGGCCGAGACGGCGTGACAGGCCGGCATTCGAGACAACTGCCCGGATCGCCTGCGCCAGCGGGCGCGGATCGGCAATCTCGTCGGGATCGAGCCCGGCCAGCGGGCTCGTCTCGACTGGTACGCCGCTGCGCACGGCAATGTGCAGCGTGTTCACGTCGTCGGCCAGTTGGCCGGCGCTCTCCGGCGTCAGGCCGCGGATCTGGATCGAGCCGCGCTGGGTGATTTCGAGGATACCGTTGCCGTGACGGGAGGCGGATCGGCAAAGCCCGATCAGGGCAGTGGGCGAAAGTCCACCGGTTTCCTGCCCGCTCGCGATGGGATTGAGGCGCACCAGCAGCCCGTCGCCGGTCCGCATCGGCGCGGTCAGGGCAGGGCAGGCGCCGCGCCTTTGCGCAAGGGCGGTCATTCGGCCGCCTCGGGTGATTTAGCTCGCCCTTCCGCTTCCGCGATCAGCGCCGCCAGATCGTCATCGATCGAATTGCGCAGCGGATGCCAAAGCCCGCGCCGGCGGGCAGACAGGAAGCGTTCCGCGATGACTTTCGCAGCGGCCGGATTTTCCCTGAGCAGGAAGGCGCGCACGGCCTCGTCGCCGACATAGGCGTCGTGCACCGCTTCGATCAAGGCGCCGGGGATGGCGTGCGTCGTCTCGGCGAAGCCGACCAGCCTGTCCACCGTCTCGGCGAATTCGGAGGCGCCGCGCGGACCGTGCCGCATCTGACCGTCGATGAAGCGTTGATTGACGGCACGCGCCCGCACCACGCGGCCGACAGCCTCGGCCACCGAGCGCGGCTTCGGCTTTAGCGGATCGGTCGTGTCGAGCACGATGACGTCGGCCTTGCCGCCAAGGGCGGCGACCGCCGCCGAAAAACCACCGATGAAGGCGACGTCGGCCGAGCCTTCGAGGATGTCGCGGCCGGGGTCGTCGCCGCTGTGGACGAGCAGGTCCGCCTCGGCGAGCCGTCCGGCGAAGGCATTGGGAGCCGAAACGCCTTCTCCTTCCGCGCCTCCAAAGGCGTGCGAGGCGGCGTCGAGATAGGCGCGGCCGAGGTCTTCGCGCCGCTCCCACTGTCCGCCGGCGAGCAGGCTTTCCAGCCCCGCGCCGTAGGTGCCGGGCGAAGAGCCGAAGATGCGCGGCCCGACCTTGCCGGCGGCGCGGCGCGCGGCCGCCAGCGGGTTTTCCGAATCGTCCTCGTCGCGTTCTGCGACCGCGCGGGCGGCGGCGTCGATCAGTGCGATCTGGGTCGGAAACATGTCGCGGAACAGGCCGGAAATGCGCCAGGTGACATCGATGCGCGGCCGGCCGAGCGAAGCCGGCGGCAGCACTTCGATGCCGGTGACGCGGCCGGTGGCGGCATCCCATTGCGGCCGGCAGCCCATCAACGCCAGGCCTTGCGCGATCTCCTCGCCGCCGGTGCGCAGCGAGGCCGAGCCCCACAGGTCGATGACCAGCGCGCGCGGCCAGTCGCCATGCGCTTGCAGCCAGGACGTGACCACCTCTTCGGCCGCCGCCTTGCCGAGATCGAAGGCGGTCGGTGTCGGCATGGTGCGCGGATCGGCGGTGAAGATGTTGCGGCCGGTGGGAAGCACGTCGCTACGGCCGCGCGCCGGCGCCCCGGAGGGGCCGGCGGGAATGTGCCTGCCATCGAGCGCGGCGAGCAGGTTTTGCCGCTCGGCCGCGGCGCTGGCGAGGCGCTGGGGGTCGGCTTCGCCCTCGGCCGGGCGGCCATAGATATGCAGCCCGTCCTTGACGGCGAAATCCTTCAGGTCGCACAGCCAGGCGTCGATGCGGCGCAGCGCCTCGTCGGGTGCGTCGGTTTTCGCCACGCCGACCTCGGCGGACAGGCCGGATGCCTGCGCCGTCTCGACGATCAGCTTCGCCAGCCGGTCGCGGCGGCGGCGGTCGAGGCCGTCGGCCTGCGCGTATTCATCGACCAGCCGCTCCAGCTTTTGCTGGTTCTCGTCGAGGCCGGCCGCGCTGAGCGGCGGCGGCAGGTGGCCGAGGGTGACGGCACCGATGCGGCGCTTGGCCTGTGCCGCTTCGCCGGGGTTGGAGACGATGAAGGGATAGACGACCGGCAGCGAGCCGGTGACGATCTCGGGGAAGCAGTTTTGTCCGAGCGCCACGGTCTTGCCCGGCAGCCATTCCAGCGTGCCGTGCGCGCCGACATGGACGATGGCGTGGACGTCGAGCTTTTTCCGGAGCCACAGGCCGAAGGCGACCAGTTCATGGCGCGGCGGCAGCGTCGGGTCGTGGTAATCGGCGCGGCGGTCCTCGGAGCGGCCGCGGTCGGGGGCGAGGGCGACGGTGACGTTGCCGAAGGTGAAGGCGCGGACGGTGAAGTGCGGTTGCCCCTCACCCTTACCCTCTCCCCGTAGGGACGGAGAGAGGGGCGCGCCGGCGTTGGAATCTCTTCCTTCTCCCCGTTCTTCACGGGGAGAAGGTCCGGCAGGGGATGAGGGGCAGCGCAAAGCCTCGATATCGCCCCATGCCTGTTCCATGGCTTCGCGCGCGGCGGCGGGCAGATCGGTGAAATGACTGCGGTAGTCTTCAAGATTCAACCCGTTGCTGCCTTGCTCCAGCAAATCCAGCAGGTCGCGCGGCGAATCCGGAATTCCTTCGACCGCATAGCCGGCGTCCTTCAAGTCGTGCAGCATGGCGAGCACGCTGGAGGGCACGTCGAGCCCCACCGCATAACCGGTGCGGCCGGGCGCGCTGGGATAGTCCGGAATAAGGACGCACAGGCGGCGGTCTTCGCGCGGCGTGCGTTGCAGGCGCAGGAAGGCTTCGATGCGATTGGCGATCTGCTCGACGCGGTCGGGTTCTGGACGGTTGGCGACGGCGCGGAGTCCGAGTTCGGCGTCGGTTTCGCCTTCCGCCTTGAAGGAGACCGCGCCGGCGAGGATGCGGCCGTCGAGTTCCGGCAGGACGACGTGCATGGCAAGGTCGGCGGGGGCGAGGCCGCGCTGGTTCTTCTCCCACGCCTCGCGCCGTGTCGTGGCAACGATGATCTGGAAGACCGGCACGCCGGAGCGGTCGAACAGCGTCTCGGCGCCGGGTTCGGCACCGGAGGCAAAGGCCGTGGCGGTGACGATTGCCGCGGGTTTCAGGTCGGCCAGCGCGGCCTCGACAAAGGCCAGCGAGGCGGGGTCCTTGAGCGAGGAGACGAAGATCGGCACCGGGACCATGCCCTTGTCGCGCAGGGCTTGCGTCAGCGCATCAATGGGGGCTGCGTCGGCCGCCAGAAGCATGGAACGGTAGAAAAGAATGGGGACGACGGGGCTTTCCTCCCCCGTCGAGGGGGAGGTGCCGCCGAAGGCGGCGGAGGGAGGGATCTCAACCCCACTAACTTTTTCAGCGGCTGCCTTTCGATGTTGGAGCGCTGCCGCGATGACCCCTCCCGACCGCTCCGCGGCCACCCTCCTCTCAAGGGGGAGGGAAATCACTTCCATGCCCGGTTCGTAATATCCCGCTTTCGGCGCCTCTGCCGGAGCAGCGACCTCGACATCGTGTCCCGCCAGTCCGGCCATGCGGCGCACGAGTGCCTTCATGTTGTCCGGGCCGCCTTGGCGGAAGTAGGCGAGGAGTTCGGCGGGCTGCAAGGTCGATGCTTCGGCGAGGCGGGCATCGGCGTCGCGGTCCTCGCCGGGCAGGAGCGCCAGCTTGATGTTCTTCTCTCGCGCCAGCGCGGCCAGCCGGTCGCAGCCATAGGGCCACCAGTCGTGGCCGCCGAGGATGCGCACGAGGATGATCTTGGCGTGTGCGGCCACGCTGTCCAGCCACAGGTCCACCGACATGGGGTGGCGCAGGTCGCGCAGTGCCGCCAGCCGCATCGAGGGCAGGGCGCCGGCTTCCGCCTTCCATGCCGCCGCCAGACCGGCCAGATCGCTGTCGGTGAAGGACAGAGCCACCATGTCGGCCGGCTGCTGCCTGAGATCGACCGGCTCGGCGATGTCGTCCAGCGAGGCGGATGTGGTGGTCAGGATGTGCATGGGCGCCTGACCATTTTATCGGAAGGGCGCATCCCCCTCTCCGTCTCGGCTTTGCCTCGACACCTCTCCCCCGCGCTGCGGGGGAGAGGAAAGGCGCCAAGTTCCTCGCCCCCGGAACGGGGGAGAGGTGGCGCGCGAAGCGCGACGGAGAGGGGGGCTATCGCCATCACCCAACCAATATCTTCTCGATGGCCGGCTGGTTCAGGCCCTTGAGGCCGATGATCACCAGCCGCGAGCGCCGATCCTCGCCGGGCGCCCAGGCACGGTCGTAGTAGTGGTTGACGCGCGGGCCGACCGCCTGCACGAGAAGCCGCATCGGCTTGCCGGCGACTTCGACGAAGCCCTTCAGGCGCAGCACGTTCTCGGCTTCGGCGGCGGCGGCGACACGCTTTGCCAGTTCGTCCGGGTCGCCGATCGAGGGAATTTCGACCACGAAAGTGTCGAAGTCGTCGTGCTCGTGATCGCCCAGCCCGTCGTGATGGCTCTTGCGGTTCTCGATGTCGTCCTCGACCGCCAGCGCCAGGCCGAGCAGCACGGAGGGATCGACCTTGCCCTGCGAGGCCGGCACGATCTTCACCGCTGGCGTGACATGCCCGCCCAGCATGGCATGGGCCCTGGCGGATGCGGCGCCGTCCATCAGATCGCTCTTGGACAGGATGATCAGGTCGGCGCAGGCGACCTGGTCCTCGAACACTTCCTCCACCGGGTCGTCATGATCGAGGCTGCCGTCGGCGGCGCGTTGGGCGGCCAACGCTTCCATGTCGGACGCCACTTGGCCGGCGGCGAGCGCCGGGCCGTCGACCACGGCGACGACGCCGTCGACCGTGACGTGGCTTTTCACGCTCGGCCACTGGAACGCCTGCACCAATGGTTTGGGCAGGGCGAGGCCGGAGGTCTCGATCAGGATATGATCGACCTTCGGCGTGCGGGAAAGGATCTGGTCCAGCGCCGGCACGAAGTCGTCGGCGACGGTGCAGCAGATGCAGCCGTTGGATAGTTCGACGATGTTCTCCTCGGGGCAGGTGTCGATGCCGCAGCCCTTGAGGATTTCGCCGTCGACGCCGACGTCGCCGAACTCGTTGACGACCAGGGCGAGGCGCTTGCCCTTGGCGGTTTCGAGCAGGTGGCGGATCAGTGTCGTCTTGCCGGCGCCGAGGAAACCGGTGACGACGGTGCAGGGAACGCGGGCGGCGGAAGCGGTCATGGAACGTCCTTTGTGGAAGCCAGGGGCGGAATGCGCGCGACGAGTCCGCGCTTGAGCGAATCGGGGCGGCCGCGCCAGGGGATCAGGCCGTCCTCGGAGGTCGAGAAAAGCCGGGCGCCGGCGACGAGATCGGGGCCGCTGTCAGGCGTGAGATCGCCGAAGACATAGCTCCAGCAACCGTCGCGCAGCAGGGCTGCCGACAGCCGGCGCTTGCAGTTGCCGAGGCATTCGACGGTGCGCACGCGGATATCGGCGTCGGCTGCGGCGCGGCGGACGTCGTGCGCGAGGAGCGCGCCGGCGCGCGGATGGGTATCGGAACCGGTTTCGTCGCGGCAGGTCGCGCAGACGAGGATGGTAACGCCGCCCATGGCGGGAGCGTTGCTTTCGGACACAGGGTCCGCCGGTTCAGCCGGGAAAATGCCGTCGCGGTCCAAATCGGGCTCCTTGTCCGGGACACCCGCCGGACGGTCGGATTCTTCGTTTGGACGGCAGGTCTCCTGGCTTGCGGGTCGTCGCCCTTGCCGCCTTCCCGGAATTCTCCAGTGGCTTTCGGCGCGGGCTCGTCGCTTACAGTTGCGGGGACAGCCGCGGCTTTGGAACCTGTCGATCCCGCACCGCATTCCCTCTTAGCTTCTTCCTGTTGGGGAAGAAGACCATCCGGGCGCGATTTAGGCCGTGCACGCGCAGCCTGTCAATGACGGCCTTGTGCGAGCGGACGGCGCTCAACGCGAGGGCAGGCCGCGCTGCTGCCATTCGCTGGGCGGGATCGGTTCTCCGATCCGGAAGGCGAAGGAGACGACCTTGGTCGCATCCGCATCGACTTCGCAACGGTAGCTCAAATCCCGCCATTGGCCGTCGGCACGGAACGCCACGCCGGGCACGTCGATCACCGTGCCTTCCTTCAGCGGTGAGGACGGCAGGAGGTCGGCGAAATAAGGCGGGGTGTTGCGCAGCAGCTGCTCGCGCAGTTCGCTGACGCAGAGCGTGGCGCCGCGCGCGCTGCGCGGCAGGCCGCCCATCGCCGTGGTCGCCGCCGCAGCACCGGTCGCCGCCGGCGAGAACAGTTTTTTCGCCTGCTTGAGTTTTGCCACGGTTTGCGGCTTTGCGGCTTCCGCCGGCCTGGCGGCCGGTACCGCGGCTGCATCCGGCAACGAAACGGCGGCCGCGGCATCGGCTGCCGCCGGCGTGTCCTTCGGCGCCTCTGCCTCGACCTTGTCGGTTTGCTTCGGCTGTTCCGCCGGCGTCTCCGGTTCTTGCGTCGCGCTGTTTCCTTCAAGGGATTTTTTTGGCCCGCTGTCCTTCTCTCCATATTGGACGACGGGATTGAAGCTGGGGGCCGGGCTTGGCGGGGCCGGCGCCTCTTTCGCGGGCGGCGGCGGCTCGGCTTTCTTCTGCGGCGGCTTCTCGGCTTGCGGCGGGGCGGGCGGTTCCTTCTTGGGTTTCGGCGGCGGCTCCGGTGGCGGGACGATGGCGACGTCGATGGCCTGGTCTTTTTCCGGCGTTGGAAGCGGGTGCGGCAGGCCGAAAATCAGCAGCGCGATGATAGCCAAATGCAGCCCGGCCGAGAGGGGAAAGGCCAGTTTCGAAAGCCAGTGCGGTTCCGGTTTATCGTCCTGCATCGCGATCTATGTGGATCGGAATGGTGGCGGTACAATGCCGGCCGTCGAACGGACCTGCCGGCAGACGGAGCGCCTACAGGCTCCGGCGCCCGGTGGCAACAGTTCGGCTTTCTGAAGGGGTTTTTTGCCCGGCCGCATCTAGCAGCGCCGGACCGAGGTCGCCGGCCGGCGTGATCTCCAGCCGTTCGAGGCCGAGCCAGCCCTGCATGCGCTGCACTTCCTCGAAAAGATGGGCGGCGGTGTCTGCGGGCGCTGCCTCTTCGGCATAGGCGGCGTGGACGCGCAGCACGCCGGCCGGGCGGTCGGCGCGCAGGTCTATGCGGGCGACGATGCGGTCGCCGAGCAGGAACGGCAGCACGTAATAGCCGTACTGCCGCTTTTCGGCCGGCGTGTAGATCTCTATGCGGTAGCGGAAGCCGAACAGCGCCTCGGCGCGGGCGCGCTCGAAGACGACGGGATCGAAGGGAGCGAGCAGGGTACGCGCTTCGATGCGGCGCGGCATCCTGGCGTCTTTGTGAAGGAAGGCCGGCCGGTTCCAGCCCTCGACGCGCACCGGCTTGAGCGTGCCGGCCTCGACCAGTTCGTCCAAAGCCGTCTTCGTCTCCTCGGGGGCGAGGCGAAAATAATCGCGCAGGCAGGCATAGGTGCCGACGCCGTGGGCGCGGGCGGAAATGGCGAGCAACTCGCGATGGGCGTCCCGCGCCGAGGGCGCCGGCAGGTCGAGGATGGCCTTCGGCAGCACCCGTTCCGGCACGTCGTAATAGCGTTCGAAGCCGCGCCGCGAATGGGTGGTGATGAGGCCGGCCCAGAACAGCCACTCAAAGGCCGCCTTGGCGTCGCTCCAGCCCCACCAGCCGCCCTTGCCCTTGTGACCCTCGATGCTGGAGGCCGGGATGGGGCCGTTGGCCTTCACCTCTTCGTGAATGTCGTCGATGAAGGCGCGATTGCTTTCGGCCCATTGCGCCAGCCCCTTGTAGATTTCGCCGGTGTCGTTGGCGCGTGCGCGCTCCATGCGCCATTGCAGCAGCGGCCAGGTTTCCACCGGCAAAAGCGACGCCTCGTGCGCCCAGTATTCGAAGAGCAGCCGCTTGCGGCCGGCCGATGCGTCGTCCAGCAGCGAAACGGGGTACGGGCCAAGCCGCGAATAAAGCGGCATATAATGCGCGCGCACCACGGCCGCGACGGAATCGATCTGGAACAGGCCGGTGCGCGCCAGCACGCGCCTGAGGTGGCGCCGGTCGGGAATGGAGCCCGGCCTGGCGTCCGCAAACCCTTGCGCCGCAAGGGCGATGCGGCGGGCCGCGGCGAGCGAAATCTTTTCCGTCATCAATACCGATTTCCGGCTTGGCCAGGCACCTTGCCGCCAACTGATTCCGGCCATCGTAGCAGGCGGCCGCCGGCTTTCCTGTCAGGATAAAAACTGGAGTAAAATACGAAGGAAATCAAACGAGAGCGGATCGGCACAGTTTTGCGTGATCTGCCGGCCAAGGGGCGATTTTGGCGAATGTTTGACTTGCTTCGGGGGGATCGCTGCGCTAACCCTCGCCGCGTTGCAGCATGGGCTTTTTTCAAACGGTTTAGCGCTAAAACACGGCGCTTCCGCATTACGGGTTCGGTGCTGTAGGTTTTGCAGCAGGTGACTGCTCAGGGAAAGTCGGAGCATGAACGCACTCATCGGCTCTTATCTGCCCGTCGTGATTTTCATCGCGGTGGCGCTGGTCGTCGGGCTGGCGCTGATCGTGGCGCCGTTCCTGGTCGCCTACCGCAACCCCGACCCGGAAAAGCTGTCGGCTTACGAGTGCGGTTTCAACTCGTTCGACGACGCCCGCATGAAGTTCGACATCCGCTTCTACCTGGTGTCGATCCTGTTCATCATCTTCGACCTTGAAGTGGCGTTCCTGTTTCCGTGGGCCGTCTCGTTCGGCGAAATCGGCATGCTCGGTTTCTGGTCGATGATGGTTTTCCTGGGCGTCCTGACCATCGGTTTCGTCTACGAATGGAAGAAGGGAGCGCTGGAATGGGATTGAACCCCGGAACGCTCGTCGCCCCGAAGCCGAAAGGCATCCTCGATCCGGCAACCGGCAAGCCCGTCGGCTCGACCGATCCGTTCTTCGTCGAGATCAACGACGAACTCGCCGACAAGGGTTTTCTCGTCACTTCGGTCGATGCGCTGATCACCTGGGCGCGCACCGGGTCGCTGATGTACATGACGTTCGGCCTCGCCTGTTGCGCTGTCGAGATGATCCACTCAGCCATGCCGCGCTACGACTCGGAGCGCTTCGGCATTGCGCCGCGCGCCTCGCCGCGCCAGTCCGACGTGATGATCGTCGCCGGTACGCTGACCAACAAGATGGCGCCGGCGCTGCGCAAGGTCTACGACCAGATGCCGGAGCCGCGCTACGTCATCTCGATGGGTTCGTGCGCCAACGGCGGCGGCTACTATCATTATTCCTATTCGGTGGTGCGCGGCTGCGACCGCATCGTGCCTGTCGATATCTACGTGCCCGGCTGTCCGCCGAGCGCCGAGGCGCTGCTCTACGGCCTTCTTCTCTTGCAGAAGAAGATCCGCCGCACCGGCACGATCGAACGGTGAGTGATATGAGCGAAGCTCTCAGCGCACTGTCCGATCACATCAAGGGCAAGCTCGGCGACGTCGTCATCGAGGCCGGCATGGCTTTCGGCGAACTGACCGTCAGGGTGGCGCCGGGCGATATCGTCAAGGCTGCGACGTTCCTGCGCGACGATGCGAAGTGCCGCTTCGTGTCGATCATCGACGTTTCGGGCGCCGACTATCCCTATCGCGAGCAGCGTTTCGACGTCGTCTATCACCTGCTGTCGCCGACGCAGAATTTGCGCGTGCGGCTCAAGGTGCATGCCGACGAGGAGACGGTGGTGCCGTCGGTCACCGGCGTATGGCCGGGCGCCGACTGGTACGAGCGCGAAACTTACGATCTTTACGGCGTGCTGTTTTCCGGTCATCCGGATCTGCGACGCCTGCTCACCGATTACGGTTTCGACGGCCATCCGTTGCGCAAGGACTTCCCGCTCACCGGGTTCGTCGAAGTGCGCTACGACGACGAGGCCAAGCGGGTCATCTACGAGCCGGTGGAACTGAAGCAGGAATTCCGCAACTTCGACTTTTTGTCCCCGTGGGAAGGTACGGACTACGTGCTGCCGGGGGATGAGAAGGCGAAGACGAACTGAGGCATATCATGGCCGAGACGTCCGTCCGCAATTTCAACATCAATTTCGGGCCGCAGCATCCGGCCGCGCACGGCGTTCTGCGCCTTGTGCTGGAGCTGGACGGCGAAGTGGTGGACCGGGTCGATCCGCATATCGGGCTGTTGCATCGCGGCACCGAGAAGCTGATGGAAGCCAAGACCTACCTTCAGGCCGTGCCCTATCTCGACCGTCTCGATTACTGCGCGCCGATGAACCAGGAGCATGCCTATGCGCTGGCCGTCGAGCGGCTGCTGGGCATCGAGGTGCCGAAGCGCGGGCAACTGATCCGGGTGCTCTATTCCGAGATCGGCCGCATCATGAGCCACATCCTCAACGTGACGACGCAGGCCATGGACGTCGGCGCTCTGACGCCGCCGCTGTGGGGCTTCGTCGATCGCGAGAAACTGATGGTGTTCTACGAGCGCGCCTCCGGCTCGCGCATGCATGCGGCCTATTTCCGGCCGGGCGGCGTGCACCAGGACCTGCCCAACCAGCTTCTGGAAGACATCGGCCGCTGGATCGATCCGTTCCTGAAGAATCTCGACGATCTCGACGAACTGCTGACGGAAAACCGCATCTTCAAGCAGCGCAACGCCGATATCGGCGTGGTGTCGCTGGCGGATGCCTGGGCCTGGGGCTTTTCGGGCGTCATGGTGCGCGGGTCGGGCGCGGCCTGGGACCTGCGCAAGTCGCAGCCATACGAGTGCTATGCCGAGATGGATTTCGATATCCCGATCGGCAAGAACGGCGATTGCTACGACCGTTATCTGATCCGCATGGAAGAGATGCGCCAGTCGGCCAAGATCATGCGCCAGTGCCTCGACCTGCTGCTCGGCAAGGAGAGCGGCGGGCCGGTTTCGAACCTCGACGGCAAGGTGGTGCCGCCCAAGCGCGGCGAGATGAAGCGTTCGATGGAAGCGCTGATCCACCATTTCAAGCTCTATACCGAGGGCTATCGCGTGCCTGCTGGCGAGGTCTATGCCGCCGTCGAGGCGCCGAAGGGCGAGTTCGGCGTCTATCTGGTGGCCGACGGCACCAACAAGCCGTATCGCGTCAAGCTGCGCGCGCCCGGCTTCGCCCATTTGCAGGCGATGGATTTCCTGTGCCGCGGCCACATGCTGGCCGACGTCACCGCCGTGCTCGGCTCCCTCGACATCGTTTTCGGTGAGGTTGACCGCTAAATGTCCGTACGTCGTCTCGCAGAAGCCAGCGTCCAGCCCGCCAGTTTCGCCTTCAACAAGGCGAACACCGCGGCGGCGAAGAAGTGGATCGCCAAATATCCGAAGGGCCGGCAGCAGTCGGCGATCATCCCGCTCCTGATGCTGGCGCAGGAGCAGGAAGGCTGGGTCACGAAGGCGGCGATCGAGTCCGTCTGCGACATGCTCGACATGCCCTATATCCGTGGGCTCGAAGTCGCGACCTTCTACACGCAGTACCAGTTGAAGCCGGTCGGCACGCGCGCGCATATCCAGGTCTGCGGCACGACACCCTGCATGCTGCGCGGCGCCGGCGAACTGATGGACGTGTGCCGCTCCAAGATCCATCACGAGCAGTTCCACACCAATGCCGCCGGCACGCTGTCGTGGGAAGAGGTCGAATGCCTCGGCGCCTGCGTGAACGCGCCGATGGTGATGGTGTTCAAGGACACCTACGAGGACCTGACGCCCGAGCGTCTGGCCGAGATCATCGACGCTTTCGAGGGGGGCAAGGGCGCCTCCGTCAAGCCCGGCCCGCAGATCGACCGTTTCTATTCGGCGCCGGAAGGCGGGTTCACCGCGCTGAAAGACGAGAAAGCGGTGCTGAAGGCGACGCGCGACAAGGACGCGAAAGCCACCGCCAAGGCTGCAAAGGCTCCGTCGGCCGCTGCGTCCGCGCCTGCGTCGCTTGCTGCCGTGCCGGCCAAGGACGAGGCCAAGCCTACCGCGAAAAAGGCGGCTGCCGCCGCCAAGCCGTCGCTGGAGGACAAGAACCGGCCGGCGGGCATCGCAAAGCCGGCGGCGGTGGACGATCTTCAACTCATCTCCGGCGTCGGGCCGAAGAACGAGAAGATCCTGCACGATCTCGGCATCTTCACCTTCGCGCAGGTGGCTGCGTGGAAGAAGGCCGAGCGCGCGTGGGTCGACGCCTACCTGAATTTCCACGGCCGCATCGAGCGCGAGGACTGGGTCAAGCAGGCCAAGGCGCTCGCCAAGGGCGGCGTGGCCGAATACATCCGCGTCTTCGGCAAGAAGCCGGTCTGAGGAGCGAGAAGAGATGCTTGCGGACAAGGATCGCATCTTCACCAACATCTACGGCCGCTTCGACAAGTCGTTGCAGGGCGCGATGGCGCGCGGCTGCTGGGACGGCACGAAGGGCATCATCGACAAGGGCCGCGACTGGATCATCAACGAGATGAAGGCGTCCGGTTTGCGCGGGCGTGGCGGCGCCGGCTTCCCGACCGGGCTGAAATGGTCGTTCATGCCCAAGCAGAGCGACGGACGCCCGAGCTATCTCGTCATCAACGCAGACGAGTCGGAACCCGGCACCTGCAAGGATCGCGAGATCATGCGCCACGATCCGCACACGCTGGTCGAAGGGGCGCTGTTGGCCGGCTTCGCCATGGGCGCGGTGGCGGCCTACATCTATGTGCGCGGCGAGTTCATCCGCGAGCGCGAGGCTTTGCAGCGCGCCATCGACGAGGCCTATGACGCCAAGCTGATCGGCAAGGGCAACAAGAACGGCTACGACTTCGAGATTTACGTCCACCATGGTGCCGGCGCCTATATCTGCGGCGAGGAAACCGCGCTGCTGGAAAGCCTTGAAGGCAAGAAGGGCCAGCCGCGGCTGAAGCCGCCGTTCCCGGCCAATGTCGGCCTCTACGGCTGCCCGACGACGGTCAACAACGTCGAATCCATCGCCGTTGCCCCCACCATCCTGCGCCGGGGTGCCGCGTGGTTCTCCTCCATCGGCAGGCCGAACAATGTCGGGACGAAGCTGTTCATGCTGGTCGGGCACGTGAACACGCCCTGCGTGGTTGAAGAGGCGATGGGCACGACTTTTCGCGAACTGGTGGAAAAGCACGGCGGCGGCGTTCGCGGCGGCTGGGACAATCTGCTCGCCGTCATTCCCGGCGGCGCCTCCTGCCCGGTGGTCAAGGGACCGGACATCCTCGACGCGCCGATGGATTTCGACGGTATGCGCGAGTTGAAATCGTCCTTCGGTACGGCGGCCATGATCATCATGGATAAGTCCACCGACATCGTGAAGGCGATTGCGCGGTTGTCCTACTTCTTCAAGCACGAGAGCTGCGGCCAGTGCACGCCGTGCCGCGAGGGCACCGGCTGGATGTGGCGCGTTATGGAGCGGCTGGTGCGCGGCGAAGCGCAGAAGCGCGAGATCGACATGCTGCTCGACGTCACCAAGCAGATCGAGGGCCATACCATCTGCGCGTTGGGCGACGCTGCGGCCTGGCCGATCCAGGGCCTGATCCGCAATTTCCGGCCTGAGATCGAGCGGCGCATCGACGAATTCACCCGCAACGCCCACAATGTCCAGCCCGTGCTGGCGGCGGCGGAGTAGGCAGGATGGCCGAGCGCGCCGACAAGTCCTTGCCGCAGGAGATGGCCAGCGCCGTCAACCTGATGGTGCATCCGCTGGCCGGCGCCGCGACGCTGTCGGCGATCGGTTTCGGCGTCGCCAGCCAGGCGCTCGGTCTGTGGATGGGGACCCTTGCGGGGGCCGCGGAAGCATCGGAGCGCCTGTTGCGCTCGGTTTCCGAGGCGGGCGAGGGCGGCCGCGTTCCGGCGAAGGTGCGCGCCCGTGCCAGAAGCATGATGGAAGAGGCGCAGTCGCTCGCGCGCGAGGTCGCGGAACCGGCGGCCAGGAGCAGCATTGCGCCAGCGCTGAAGAAGCCGGAAGCCGGACGGGCGAAAGCCGCAGCGAGCATCGTGGCACCGGCGCCGGCCGTCGCTAAGGCGGAGAGCCGGGCGGCCGGTTCCCGCAAGCCGCAGGCGCTCGAACGGCCATCGGTCCCGGACGACCTCAAGGCGATTTCCGGCATCGGTCCGAAATTGGAGCAGGTGCTGAACGGGTTGGGCATCTGGACTTATGCGCAGGTCGCGGGCTGGTCGGCCGACGAGATCGCCTGGGTGGACGAGCATCTGGGCTTCAACGGTCGCATCGGGCGTGACGGCTGGACCGGACAAGCGGCGGAACTTGCGGATCGTTCCGCGAAGCAATGAACGAAATACGGGCGGTTTGATCGCGTCCGAAAAAGAATTGCGGTTTACCGCAGGGGTTTAGGCGAATGGCAAAGCTCAAGGTCGACGGGAAAGAGATCGAAGTCCCCGATCACTACACGCTGTTGCAGGCGGCGGAAGCGGCCGGCGCGGAAGTGCCGCGCTTCTGCTTCCACGAACGGCTGTCGATCGCCGGCAACTGCCGCATGTGCCTTGTCGAAGTGAAGGGCGGCCCGCCGAAGCCGCAGGCATCGTGCGCCATGGGCGTGCGCGACCTGCGCCCCGGCCCGAACGGCGAACCGCCGGAGATGTTCACCAATTCGCCGATGGTGAAGAAGGCGCGCGAAGGGGTGATGGAGTTCCTGCTCATCAACCATCCGCTCGACTGCCCGATCTGCGACCAGGGCGGCGAATGCGACCTGCAGGACCAGGCGATGGCCTTCGGCGTCGATTCCTCGCGCTTCCACGAGAACAAGCGCGCGGTCGAGGACAAGTATATCGGTCCGCTGGTCAAGACGATCATGACGCGCTGCATCCACTGCACGCGCTGCGTCCGCTTTACCACGGAAGTCGCCGGCATTTCCGAGCTTGGCCTGATCGGCCGCGGCGAGGATGCCGAAATCACCACCTATCTCGAACAGGCGATGACCTCGGAGCTTCAGGGCAACGTCATCGATCTCTGCCCGGTCGGCGCGCTGACGTCGAAGCCGTTCGCCTTCACGGCGCGGCCGTGGGAACTGGACAAGACCGAATCCATCGACGTGATGGACGCGGTCGGCTCGGCCATCCGCGTCGATACGCGCGGCCGTGAAGTCATGCGCGTCATGCCGCGCAACAACGACGCCGTGAACGAGGAGTGGATTTCCGACAAGACCCGCTTCATCTGGGACGGACTGCGCACGCAGCGCCTCGACCGGCCCTATGTGCGCCGGAACGGCAAGCTCGCCCCGGCAAGCTGGGGCGAAGCCTTCGCCGCGATCAAGGATGCGGTCGGCAAGGCGAGCCCGGACAAGATCGGCGCCATCGCCGGCGATCTCGCCGCCGTCGAGGAAATGTATGCGCTGAAGCTGCTCATGGCCTCGCTGGGCTCGGCCAACATCGATTGCCGGCAGGACGGCGCCGCGCTCAATCCGGCGCTGGGCCGTGGCAGCTACATCTTCAATTCGACCATCGAAGGCATCGAGCAGGCGGACGCCATCCTCATCGTCGGCGCCAATCCGCGCTTCGAGGCCTCGGTGCTGAACGCCCGCATCCGCAAGCGTTTCCGCGCCGGCCCGCTGCCGATCGGCGTCATCGGCGAGATGGGCGACCTGCGCTACGACTACGAGGCGCTGGGCGCCGGGCCGGAGACGCTGAAGGACCTCGCAGACGGCAACGGCAAGTTCTTCCAGGCGCTGAAGAAGGCCGAAAAGCCGCTCATCATAGTCGGGCAGGGCGCTCTCGGGCGTTCGGATGGCGCTGCCGTGCTGGGCCTTGCGGCGAAGCTTTCGCAGGCAGTGGGCGCGGTCAAGGACGGCTGGAACGGTTTTTCCGTGCTGCATCACGCGGCGGCGCGCGTCGGCGGCCTCGACATCGGCTTCGTGCCGGGCGAGGGCGGCAAGGACGTCGCCGCCATGACGGCCGACAGCGACGTTCTGTTCCTGCTCGGCGCCGACGAACTCGACATGAGCAAGGTCTCGGCCGGCTGCGTCGTCTATATCGGCACGCATGGCGATGCCGGCGCGCACCGCGCCGACGTTATCCTGCCGGCCTCGGCCTACACGGAAAAGTCCGGCACCTACGTCAACACGGAAGGGCGCGTGCAGATGACCAGCCGCGCCGGCTTCGCGCCGGGCGAGGCGCGCGAGGACTGGGCCGTCATCCGCGCCTTGTCGGACGTTCTCGGCCATAAGCTGCCGTTCGATTCGCTGGCGCAGCTGCGCGCCAAGCTCTATGGCGAAGTCCCGCATCTGGCGCGCATCGACCAGATCGAGGCCGGCAGCGCCGACGATGTGGCGAAGGCCGCGAAACTCGGCGGGCGGCTGACCAAGGGCGCCTTCGTGTCGCCGGTGCGCGATTTCTACCTCACCAACCCGATCGCGCGGGCTTCCGCGGTGATGGCGGAGTGCTCGGCGCTCGCCAAGGGCGGCTTCAAACAGGCGGCGGAATAGGGCAGGCGGCGGAACAGATGGAAGATTTCTTCGCAACTTACGTGCTGCCGGCGCTGATCATCCTGATCAAGTCCGTCGTGCTGATCGTCATCCTGTTGATCGGCGTCGCCTATATCCTCTACGCCGACCGCAAGATCTGGGCGGCGGTGCAGTTGCGGCGGGGCCCCAACGTGGTCGGGCCGTGGGGGCTGTTCCAGGCTTTCGCCGACCTGTTCAAGTTCGTCTTCAAGGAGCCGGTCATTCCGTCCGGCGCCAACAAGGGCGTCTTCCTTCTGGCACCGCTGGTTTCGGCGGTGCTGGCGATTTCGGCCTGGGCGGTCATCCCCGTCAACGAGAACTGGGCGATCGCCAACATCAATGTCGGCATCCTCTACGTCTTCGCTATCTCCTCGCTCGAGGTCTACGGCGTCATCATGGGCGGCTGGGCGTCGAACTCGAAATACCCGTTCCTCGGCGCGCTGCGCTCGGCGGCGCAGATGGTGTCGTATGAAGTCTCCATCGGCTTCGTCATCGTCACCGTGCTTTTGTGTGTCGGCTCGCTCAACCTGTCCGATATCGTTTTGTCGCAGAAGGATGGGCTGGGCACGCATCTCGGTCTGCCGGTCAACACGCTGCTCGACTGGCATTGGCTCGGCCTGTTCCCGATGTTCATCATCTTCATGATCTCGGGCATGGCGGAAACGAACCGCCCGCCTTTCGACCTGGTGGAAGCCGAATCGGAACTCGTCGCCGGCCATATGGTCGAGTACTCCTCGACGCCGTTCCTTCTGTTCTTCCTCGGCGAATATGTCGCCGTCGTGCTGATGTGCGCGCTGACCACCATCCTGTTCCTCGGCGGCTGGCTGCCGCCGGTGGACGTGGCGCCCTTCACCTGGGTGCCGGGGGTGATCTGGTTCGTGCTGAAACTGTGCTTCGTCTTCTTCATCTTCTCGATGGCGAAGGCGGTGCTGCCGCGCTACCGCTACGACCAGCTGATGCGGCTGGGCTGGAAGGTCTTCCTGCCGATCTCGCTGTTCATGGTCGTGGCCACCGCCGCCTTCCTCAAGATTACGGGACTTGCCTGATGGGTGCTCTGTCACAAGCCGCCAAGGGCCTGCTGCTCAAGGACATCGTCGCCGGCTATATTCTCGGCGTGCGGCAGTTCTTCGCGCCGAAGGAGACGATCAACTATCCGCACGAGAAGGGGCCGCTTTCTCCGCGCTTCCGCGGCGAGCATGCGCTGCGCCGTTATCCCAACGGCGAGGAACGCTGCATCGCCTGCAAGCTGTGCGAGGCGATCTGCCCGGCGCAGGCCATCACCATCGAGGCCGGCCCGCGCCGCAACGACGGCACCCGCCGCACGGTGCGCTACGACATCGACATGGTGAAGTGCATCTATTGCGGCTTCTGCCAGGAAGCCTGCCCGGTGGACGCCATCGTGGAAGGCCCGAATTTCGAGTTCGCGACGGAAACGCGCGAGGAACTCTACTACGACAAGGACAAGCTGCTCGCCAACGGCGACCGGTGGGAGCGCGAGATCGCGCGCAACATGGAACTGGACGCGCCGTACAGGTGAAGGATTTCCTCTCCCCGTTTACGGGGGTGAGGAACGGTCCGCGAAGCGGACGAAAAGCCCCTGAATGGGCTTTTCGAGAGACGAACGCCCGGAGCGGTAGCGAGGGGCAGAGCCGGCAGGCAGGTGAGGGGCGGGATAAACTTGTCCAAGTGCGGCGCTGCCCCTCATCCGGCCCCTCGGGCCACCTTCTCCCCGTTAACGGGGAGAAGGAAGACAGGAAACATGGACGTGTCGCAACGGCTCGTCTAAGGAACACGCGATTTCGCCCGGAGGCGGGACGGAGTCGGACTGGATCGGATGCTGAAGCGCCCGGTCAGTCGCAAAAGGAACCGGGGACAGACCCATGTTGAGCGGACTAGAGGCAGCCTTCTTCTACCTCTTTGCCTTCATCGCGGTGGCGGCGGCCTTCATGGTCATCTCCGCGCGCAATCCCGTGCATTCGGTGCTGTTCCTCATCCTCACCTTCTTCAACGCGGCCGCCCTCTTCCTGCTCACCGGCGCCGAGTTCCTGGCGATGATCCTGCTCGTCGTCTACGTCGGCGCGGTGATGGTGCTGTTCCTGTTCGTCGTCATGATGCTCGACGTCGATTTCGCCGAACTGAAACAGGGAGCGCTGCAATATGCGCCGATCGGCGCTCTCGTCGGGCTGATCCTGGTGGGTGAACTGCTGGTCGTGCTCGGCGGCTATACCTTCGCGCCGCAACTCGGCGCGGCGGCGGCGCATCCGATCCCGGACCTCCTGGCGCGCTCCAACACGGCGGCGCTCGGCGACATCATCTACACCGACTATCTCTACTACTTCCAGATTTGCGGCATGGTGCTCTTGGTCGCGATGATCGGCGCGATCGTGCTCACGCTTCGCCACAAGCCGAACGTCAAGCGGCAGTCGATCGCCGAACAGGTTGCCCGCACGCCGGCGACGGCCATGGAAATCAAAAAGGTCGAGACGGGGAAGGGCATCTGAGATGACTGTCGGAATCGCGCATTTCCTCACCGTCTCGGCGATCCTGTTCACGCTCGGCGTGTTCGGCATTTTCCTGAACCGCAAGAACGTCATCGTCATGCTCATGTCGATCGAGCTGATCCTGCTGTCGGTCAACATCAACTTCGTCGCCTTCTCGGCGGCGCTCGGCGATCTGGTCGGCCAGGTCTTCACGCTGTTCGTGCTGACGGTGGCGGCGGCGGAGGCGGCGATCGGGCTCGCCATCCTGGTGGTGTTCTTCCGCAACCGCGGCACCATCGCGGTCGAAGACGTGAACATGATGAAGGGCTGAGGGACGTTTCATGTATCAGGCCATCGTCTTCCTTCCCCTCATCGGCTTTCTGGTCGTCGGGCTGTTCGGCAATTCGCTGGGCGCCAAGGCGTCGGAGTTCATCACCTCCGGCCTGCTGGTCATTTCGGCGGTGCTGTCGTGGATCGCCTTCTTTACCGTGGCGTTCGGCTCGGGCGAGGTGTTCACCGTGCCGGTGCTGCGCTGGATCCAGTCCGGCGGCATCGACACCTCATGGGCGCTGCGCATCGACACGCTGACGGTGGTGATGCTGGTGGTGGTCAACACCGTGTCGTCGCTGGTGCACATCTACTCCATCGGCTACATGCACCACGACCCGAACCGGCCACGCTTCTTCGCCTACCTTTCGCTGTTCACCTTCGCCATGCTGATGCTGGTGACGGCCGACAACCTGATCCAGATGTTCTTCGGCTGGGAGGGCGTGGGCCTCGCGTCCTACCTGCTGATCGGTTTCTGGTACAAGAAGCCGTCGGCCAACGCCGCCGCCATCAAGGCTTTCGTCGTCAACCGCATCGGCGATTTCGGCTTCATCCTCGGCATCTTCGGCGTGTTCGTGCTGTTCGGCTCGGTCAACCTGACCACTATCTTCGCCAATGCCGCGACCTATCTGCCGGCGCAGGGCACTCCGGAAGGTGCGACGGTGCTGACCTTCCTCGGCCATGCGCTGGACAAGGGCGCGGCGATGACGGTGGTGTGCTTGCTGCTCTTCATGGGCGCCATGGGCAAGTCGGCGCAGGTGCCGCTGCACACCTGGTTGCCGGACGCCATGGAAGGCCCGACGCCGGTCTCGGCGCTGATCCACGCCGCCACCATGGTGACGGCCGGCGTGTTCATGTTGGCGCGCCTGTCGCCGCTGTTCGAGCTGTCGCATACGGCGCTGACGGTCGTCACCTTCATCGGCGCCATCACCGCCTTCTTCGCCGCCACCGTCGGCCTGGTGCAGAACGACATCAAGCGCGTCATCGCTTATTCGACCTGCTCGCAGCTCGGCTACATGTTCGTGGCGCTCGGCGTCGGCGCCTATGGCGCGGCGATCTTCCACCTGTTCACGCACGCCTTCTTCAAGGCGCTGCTGTTCCTCGGTTCCGGCTCTGTCATCCACGCCATGTCGGACGAGCAGGACATGCGCAAGATGGGCGGCATCCGCAAGCTCATTCCCAACACCTACTGGATGATGGTGGTCGGCACGCTGGCGCTGACCGGCGTCGGCATTCCGATGACGCTGGTCGGCTTCGCCGGCTTCTTCTCCAAGGACGCCATCATCGAATCTTCGTTCGTCGGCCAGAACGCGGTGGCGACCTTCGCCTTCGTGCTTCTGGTCATCGGCGCCGCCTTCACCTCCTTCTATTCCTGGCGGCTGATCTTCATGACGTTCCACGGCGAGCCGCGCGCCAGCCACGAGGTGATGCACCACGTGCATGAATCGCCGCCGGTCATGCTGGTGCCGCTCTACGTGCTGGCCGCCGGCGCGATCTTCGCAGGCGTGCTGTTCTCCTACTATTTCGTCGGCGAGGGCTACGAGCACTTCTGGAAGGCTTCGCTGTTCACGCTGCCGGACAACCATGTGCTGCACGAAATGGAGAGTGTGCCGCTGTGGGTGAAGCTGGCGCCGATCGTCGTCACCGTCATCGGCTTCCTGGTCGCCTGGCAGTTCTATATCCGCAATCCGCAGGCGCCGAAGGAACTGGCCGGGCGGCATCGCGGCCTCTACGCCTTCCTGCTCAACAAGTGGTACTTCGACGAGGTCTACGACTTCCTGTTCGTGCGCTTCGCCAAGTGGCTCGGCACCACGCTGTGGAAGAAGGGCGACGGCGCGATCATCGACGGCCTCGGGCCTGACGGCGTGTCGGCGCGGGTCATCGACGTCACCAACCGCGTGGTCAAGTTGCAGACCGGCTATCTCTACCACTACGCCTTCGCCATGCTGATCGGCGTTGCCGCTCTCGTCACCTGGATGATGCTCTGATGACCGACTGGCCAATCCTCTCTACGGTCACGTTCCTGCCGCTGGTCGGTGTGCTGCTCATCCTGTTCGTGCGGGACGAGAGCGAGAACGCGCGCAAGAACATCCGCATGATCGCGCTGTGGACGACGATCATCACCTTCGTCATCTCGCTGTTCATCTGGACCGGATTCGACAACAGCCAGGCCGGCTTCCAGTTCGTCGAGAAGCACGGCTGGCTGGATTCGGGCATCTCCTATCACATGGGCGTCGACGGCATCTCGATGCTGTTCGTCATCCTCACCACCTTCCTGATGATGCTGAGCATCCTCGCTTCGTGGGAATCGATCCAGAAGCGGGTGAAGGCCTACATGATCGCCTTCCTCATCCTCGAAACGCTGATGATCGGCGTGTTCTGCGCGCTCGACATCGTTCTGTTCTACGTCTTCTTCGAGGCCGGCCTGATCCCGATGTTCATCATCATCGGCGTGTGGGGCGGCAAGCGGCGCGTCTACGCCTCGTTCAAGTTCTTCCTCTATACGTTGCTCGGCTCGGTGCTGATGCTGCTCGCCATCATGGCGATGCTCTACCAGTCCGGCACCAGCGATATCCCGACGCTGCTGCATCACGATTTCCCGGTGTCGATGCAGACCTGGCTGTGGCTGGCCTTCTTCGCATCCTTCGCGGTGAAGATGCCGATGTGGCCGGTGCATACCTGGCTGCCGGATGCGCACGTCGAGGCGCCGACCGCCGGTTCGGTCATCCTGGCGGGCATCCTGTTGAAGATGGGCGGCTACGGCTTCCTGCGCTTCTCGCTGCCGATGTTCCCGGACGCTTCCGCCTATTTCGCGCCCTTCGTCTTCACGCTGTCGGTGGTGGCCATCATCTACACCTCGCTGGTGGCGCTGATGCAGGAGGACATGAAGAAGCTGATCGCCTATTCCTCCGTCGCCCATATGGGGTTCGTGACGATGGGCATCTTCGCGCTGAACCAGGAAGGCATCCAGGGCTCGATCTTCCAGATGCTGTCGCACGGCCTTGTCTCGGGCGCGCTGTTCCTGTGCGTCGGCGTCATCTACGACCGGCTGCACACGCGCGAGATCGACGCCTATGGGGGGCTGGTCAACAACATGCCGAAATACGCCGTGGCCTTCCTGATCTTCACCATGGCCAATGTCGGCCTGCCGGGCACGTCCGGCTTCGTCGGCGAGTTCCTGACGATGCTCGGCGCCTTCCGGGCCAACACCTGGGTGGCCGTCTTCGCCGCCACCGGCGTCATCCTGTCGGCTTCCTATGCGCTGTGGCTCTATCGCAAGATCATCTTCGGCGCGCTGGTCAAGGACAGCCTGAAGTCCATGCTCGACCTGTCGACGCGCGAGAAGGCCATTCTCTATCCGCTGATCGTGCTGATCATCTTCTTCGGCGTCTATCCCGCGCCGGTGTTCGACGCCACCGCCCAGTCGGTCAAGGCACTCGTCACCGACGTCACCGCTTCCATCGGCTCCGCGCAGACCGCGGCGGCGAACTGATCGAGAGAACCATGACGCCGGACCTTATCGCCAGCCTTTCGCTCTCCACGCCGGAACTGATCCTCGCCGTCGGCGCCATGATGCTCCTTATGATCGGCGCCTATTCGCGCGAAGGCGCAAGCACGCTCGTCACCGGGCTCGCCGTGGTGGTGCTCGCCGCCGCCGGCGGTTGGATGCTTCTGTCGGGCGCGCGCGGCAGCGCCTATGGCGGCGCCTATGTGCAGGACGACTTCGCCCTGTTCATGAAGGTGGTGACGCTGCTCGGCTCGGCGGTGACGCTGGTCATGTCGGCCGGCTACGCCAAGGCGCAGCGCTACGCCAATTTCGAATATCCGGTGCTGGTGACGCTGTCGACGCTCGGCATGATGGTGATGATTTCGGCCAACAGCACGATCTCGCTCTATCTCGGCTTCGAACTGCAATCGCTGGCGCTCTACGTCGTGGCCGCGATCAACCGTGAGAGCGCCCGCTCCAGCGAGGCGGGGCTGAAATACTTCGTCCTTGGCGCGCTCGGTACCGGCATGATGCTCTACGGCATCTCGCTCACCTACGGCTATACGGGCAGCGTCGACTTCAGTAAGATCGCGGCGGCCATCAGCGGCTCCGAGCGGCAGCTCGGCGTGCTGTTCGGGCTGATCTTCATCCTCGCCGGCCTGACCTTCAAGATCTCGGCTGTGCCCTTCCATATGTGGACGCCCGACGTCTACGAAGGCGCGCCGACTCCGGTGACGGCCTTCTTCGCCGTGGCGCCGAAGGTGGCGACGATGGCGCTGATCCTGCGCGTGACGATGGACGCGTTCCACCCGGCCGCCGCCGACTGGCAGCAGATCATCGTTTTCATCTCCATCGCCTCGATGGCGCTCGGCTCCTTCGCGGCGATCGGCCAGCGCAACTTCAAGCGGCTGATGGCCTATTCCTCCATCGGCCATATGGGCTTCTGTCTCGTCGGGCTGGCGGCCAACAGCCAGGAGGGCGTGCGCGGCGTCGCCATCTACATGCTGATCTATGTCGCCATGACGCTCGGCACCTTCGCCTTCATCCTCGCCATGCGGCGCAACGACCAACAGGTCGAGAGCATCGACGACCTCGCCGGCATAGCCGGCACCAATCCGATCATGGCGACGATCCTGACGATCCTGCTGTTTTCACTGGCCGGCATTCCGCCGCTCGCCGGTTTCTGGGCGAAGTGGTACGTCTTCCTCGCCGCCATCAATGCCGGACTCTATCCGCTCGCCATCATCGGCGTGCTCACCTCGGTGGTGGCGGCGTTCTACTATCTGCGCATCATCAAGATCATGTGGTTCGACGAGACGGCCGGCGGCTTCCAGCCGATGGCGGGCGAGTTGCGCGTCGTGCTTGGCCTGTCCGGCGCCTTCGTGCTGTTCT
Source organism: Mesorhizobium sp. (assembly GCF_017306545.1). GTDB lineage: Bacteria > Pseudomonadota > Alphaproteobacteria > Rhizobiales > Rhizobiaceae > Mesorhizobium. Next base: position 10,917 of record NZ_JAFKID010000043.1, on the reverse strand, counting down.
ACGTGCTGATCGGCGGTCCGATCGCCGCCTATGCCGAGGCGGCTGCGAAGTCGTTCTTCTAACCGGATGGCTGGTTTCCAGCTTGCGCCTACGGCGGCCTCCGAAGGCTTTCGCTTCGAAGCCCATGACGTCGTCGGCTCGACCAACGCATTGGCGCTGGACCAAGCGCGGGCCGGCGATCCCGGCAGGCTGTGGATCGTATCGAAACGCCAGGAAAGCGGGCGCGGCCGGCGCGGACGCGTCTGGGCGACGCCACAGGGCAATCTCGCCGCGACGCTTCTGGTCGTCATTGACGGCGATCTCAAGGGTGCCGCCACGCTCGGTTTCGTTGCCGGGTTGGCGCTGGCCGATGCGCTCGACGCGGTCGTGCCGGGCAGTCGCATCTCGGTCGGGCTGGACGGTGCCGGTTCCGGCCGCAACCGCTTCGAGCTGAAATGGCCGAACGACGTGCTCGCTTCCGGTGCCAAGCTCGCCGGCATTCTGCTGGAATCCACGCTGCTCGGCGAAGGCCGCTTCGCGGTGGCCGTCGGTATCGGCGTCAATGTCGTGGCGCATCCGGAGGACCTGCCTTATCCGGCGACGTCGCTCGCCGCGCTCGGTTCTTCCTGCGACGCCGAGACGCTGTTCCTCGCGCTGTCCGACGCCTGGAGCGTGAACGCGCGGCTATGGGACGGCGGGCACGGTTTGTCATCGATCCGGCGCCGCTGGCTCGATCGTGCGGCGGGGCTCGGCGGCGAGGTTGCTGTCAGGATTGACGGCAATGTGGTGCGCGGCACCTTTGAAACCATTGACGAGGACTGCCGTTTCGTGATCCGCGATGAAAGCGGCGCGCGACTGACCATCGCCGCCGGCGACGTGCATTTCGGTGCGGTGGCCTCGGCCGGCGCGACCTGAACGAAAGGACTTTTCATGGCGAATGCGAATAGCGCCGAACTCGTCTTCGTGCCGCTCGGCGGCGTCGGCGAGATCGGCATGAACTTCGCCCTTTACGGCTACGGCCCGGCAGACAACCGCGAGTGGATCGTCGTCGATGTCGGCGTCACCTTTCCCGACGCGGCGCATCCCGGCGTCGACCTCATCCTGCCCGACACCCGCTTCATCGAGGAGCGGCTGGCCAACCTGCGCGGCATCGTCATCACCCACGCGCATGAGGACCATTACGGCGCGCTGCACGATATCTGGCCGAAGCTGAAGGTGCCGGTGTGGGCGAGCCCGTTCACCGCCGGCATGCTGGAGGCCAAGCGGCAGGGCGAGCAGGGCGCGCCGAAAATCCCGGTGACGGTTTACCGTGCCGGCGAAAAGTTCACACTCGGGCCGTTCGAGATCGAGGCGATCCCGGTGGCGCATTCGATCCCCGAGCCGTTCTCACTGGGGATCACCACGCCGGCCGGTACCGTCATCCACACCGGCGACTGGAAGATCGACCTAGCGCCGGCCATCGGGCCGAAGACCGACGAGGCGCGCTTCCGTGCCTATGGCGACAAGGGCGTGCTGGCGCTGGTCTGCGATTCCACCAATGCGCTCAGGGAAGGCGAATCGCCGACCGAGCAGGCGGTGGGCGCCAGCCTGAAGGAGATCATCAGCAAGGCCGAGGGCAGGGTGGCCGTCACCACCTTTTCCTCCAATGTCGGACGCATCCGTTCCATCGCCGAAGCCGCGCGCGACGCCGGGCGCCAGTGCTTGCTGCTCGGCCGTTCACTCAAACGCGTCGTCGATGTGGCTGGCGAACTCGGCTATCTGGACGGCTTGCCGGAATTCATCGCCGAGGAGGACTACGGCTTCATTCCGCGCGACAACCTCGTCGTCATCTGCACCGGCAGCCAGGGCGAGCCGCTGGCCGCACTTGCCAAGCTGTCGCGCGACGAAATGAAGTCAGTGGCGCTGACGGCCGGCGATACGGTGATCTTCTCGTCCCGCACCATTCCCGGCAACGAGAAGGCGATCCTTGAGGTCAAGAATCGGCTGATCGACCTCGGCATGAAGATCATTGAGGACGGCGACGCGCTGGTGCATGTCTCCGGCCACCCGCGCCGGAGCGAGTTGAGGCAGATGTATCAATGGGTGCGGCCGAAGATCGGCGTGCCGGTGCATGGCGAGGCCGCGCATCTGGTGGCGCAAGGCTCGCTGATGGCGATGTCGGGCATCGGCCAGGTGGCGCAGATCCGCGACGGCGACATGCTGCGGCTTTGGCCCGGTGCAGCCACCATCATCGATAAGGTGCCGTTCGGCCGCATCTACAAGGACGGCAGGCTGACCGGTTCCGACGAGGAGATGGGCATCAAGGACCGGCGCAAGCTTTCCTTTGCCGGGCATGTCGCCGTCAATGTCGTGCTGGACGAGAAGTACGAGCTGGCCGGCGATCCCGATCTCGTCGCCATCGGCGTGGCGGAGGCGGATGCCCGCGGCGAGACGTTGGAGGACCTCATGCTCGATGCGGCCGTCGGCGCGGTGGACTCGATCCCCCGTCAGCGGCGAAAAGACCTCGATCTCGTGCAGGAATCCGTGCGCCGCGCGGTGCGCGCCGCGGCCAACGAGGCCTGGGGCAAGAAGCCGCTGGTGACGGTGTTCGTGACGAGGTGAAATTTGGGCGGTAGGGGAATAGGGTAGTAAGGCAGTATGAAATTGTTTTTCCTGCTGCTTTAGTACCGTACTGCCTTACTTACGGAGCGCTCATGCTCGACCGTCTCAACCATGTCGCCATAGCCGTGCCCGATCTTGACGCGGCGACGGCCACTTATCGCGACACGCTGGGCGCTGCGGTCAGCGCGCCGCAAGTGTTACCGGAGCACGGTGTGACGGTGGTGTTCGTCGATGTCGGCAACACCAAGATAGAATTGCTGGAGCCGCTGGGGCAGGATTCGCCGATCGCGGCGTTCCTGGGCAAGAATCCGTCCGGCGGTATGCACCACGTCTGCTACGAGGTGGACGACATCCTTGTGGCCCGCGACCGGCTCAAGGCGGCCGGCGCGCGCGTGCTCGGCGACGGCGAGCCGAAGATCGGCGCGCACGGCAAACCGGTGCTCTTCCTGCACCCGAAGGACTTTTCCGGCACACTGGTTGAACTGGAGCAGAGATGAGCGGCGGAAGCACTCCCACCTGGAACTGGATTTCCATGGTTGCGGTCTATTTCGTGGTCTGGTGGATCACGCTGTTCGCAATCCTGCCTTTCAGCTTCCAGGCCCAGGACGAGCAGGAGGAGGTCGTGCCGGGCACCCATTCCAGCGCGCCCAAGAAGCCGCGCCTTCTCTATATCGTCGTGTGGACGAGCATCTGGGCGATTATCGTGCTTGGCACCTATTATGCGGTGACGGCCTGGCTTGGCTTCAGCGTCGACGACTTGCCGCAAATCCTGCCCGAGTACAACCGGTAAGCCGCTCTTCGACGTCTGTTCATGGCCGCTGGCTTGAATCTTAAAGCCGCGCGTGAACTCTTTATCCGTGACAGTTGATTTTCCAAAAAAAATGCAAGGCATAAAGCCTTGCAATTAAACGCGTCCGATCCGCTTTCCGGGTTTCCGGCGGCTGCGAGTAACCGCGCCTAGATCGCATCCTCCCAAGACTTTGACCGCGTAGGAAGGCAGATTGTTTTCTGCCCTCTCGGTTATCGAGGCACACTAGACCACGCGCGCTGAAAATGTCACGAAAAATTTTGCCTTGAAACAGGCAATCATGTGCTGCAATGCACAATGAAGAGGCGGGAGCGAACTCCGGGCCGGAGTTCGTCATTCTTCGCTGGTCTTGCTCGTCTTGTTGAAACGCGACCGTCGTGATGGCCGAATGCTGCCGTCGGCGGCGTTCGTGCGGGTTTCCATTCGGCCATGAAATGGCTATGAAGCCCAGGCAAACAGCCTGCTTCGCGCCGATTCTGGCGCGCGTTGCCTCTCTCACGGAACCTTCCATGCGTCTGTCGCGCTACTTCCTGCCTATTCTTAAAGAAAATCCCCGTGAGGCCGAGATCGTCTCGCATCGCCTCATGCTGCGCGCGGGCATGATCCGTCAGCAGGCTGCCGGCTCTTTCTCCTGGCTGCCGCTCGGCAAGAAGGTGCTGGACAAGGTCTGCCGCATCGTGCGCGAGGAGCAGAACCGGGCCGGCGCGCTGGAAATCCTGATGCCGACAATCCAGTCGGCCGACCTGTGGCGCGAAAGCGGCCGCTACGACGACTACGGCAAGGAGATGCTGCGCATCAAGGACCGGCACGAGCGCGACATGCTCTTCGGTCCGACCAACGAGGAGATGGTGACGGAGATCTTCCGCTCCTACGTGCGTTCCTACAAGGACCTGCCGCTCAACCTCTACCACATCCAGTGGAAGTTCCGCGACGAGGTGAGGCCGCGCTTCGGCGTCATGCGTTCACGCGAATTCCTGATGAAGGACGCCTATTCCTTCGATATCGACTACGAGGGCGCGAAGGCGGCCTATAACCGCATGTTCGTGTCCTACCTGCGCACCTTCACGCGCATGGGCTTGCAGGCGATTCCGATGCGCGCCGACACCGGCCCGATCGGCGGCGACCTCAGTCACGAATTCATCATCCTGGCCGAGACCGGCGAGAGCCAGGTGTTCTGCGACCGCGACTATCTTGCGCTGCGGGTGCCGGGCGAGGACACCGATTTCACCAGCGACGCCGAGATCGGCGGCATCGTCAAGGAATGGACGACGCCCTATGCGGCGACCGACGAGATGCACGACGAGGCGGCCTGGGCCAAGGTGCCGGAGGCGCACAAGCTTTCCGCGCGCGGCATCGAGGTCGGCCACATCTTCCATTTCGGCGAAAAGTACTCCAAGCCGATGGGCGCCAAGGTGACGGGGCCGGACGGCAAGGACCATTTCGTCTCCATGGGCTCCTACGGCATCGGGCCGTCGCGGCTGATCGCCGCCATCATCGAGGCCAGCCACGACGACAACGGCATCATCTGGCCGGAGGCCGTGGCGCCGTTCGACGTCGGGCTGATCAACATGAAGCCCGGTGAGGCGGGTTGCGACGCGCTCTGCGAGAAGCTCTACGCCGCCTATGAGAAAGCCGGGCGCGACGTGCTCTACGACGACACCGACCAGCGCCCCGGCGCCAAGTTCGCCACCGCCGACCTGATCGGCCTGCCCTGGCAGGTGATCGTCGGGCCGCGCGGCGTCGGCGACGGCACGGTCGAGGTGAAGAACCGCAGAACCGGCGAGCGCGAGGTCCGGAAGGTGGAAGACCTGCTGGCTTCCGTGGAGACAGGGGCGTGAGCAACGCCGCCGCAGCCGCCGCGCCGGCGAAGCAGGGCAAGGCCGGCGCCGGCGCGTTTTCCGGCTTCGAGCGGATGGTGGCGTGGCGCTACCTGCGTTCACGCCGCAAGGAGACGGTGATCTCGGTCATCGCCTCGATCTCCTTCCTCGGCATCATGCTGGGCGTCGCAACCCTCATTGTCGTCATGGCGGTGATGAACGGCTTTCGCGCCGAACTGTTGACCCGCATCCTCGGCATCAACGGCCATCTGATCGTCACGCCGGTGGACATGCCGCTGGAGGATTACGCGGCGGTGGCCGACCGCATCAACAAGGTGCAGGGCGTGAAATACGCCATCCCGCTGATCGACGGGCAGGTGCTGGCGCAAGGCAATGTCGGCTCGGGCACCGGCGCACTGGTGCGCGGCATCCGCGGCGCCGATCTCGAAAAAATGACCCTGGTGGCAAGCAACATCAAGCAGGGTTCGCTGGAAGGCTTCGACGGCGGCGAGGGCGTCGCCATCGGCACACGCATGGCCGAGGCGCTCGGTCTGGTCGTCGGCGACACCATCACGCTGATCTCGCCGGATGGCGACGTGACGCCGCTCGGCACCACGCCACGGCTGAAGGGCTACAAGGTCGCCGCCATCTTCGAAGTGGGCATGTCGGAATACGACAGTTCCATCATCTACATGCCGTTCTCGGAAGCCCAGCTCTACTTCAACATGGAAGGCAAGGCGCAGAGCATCGAGATTTACGTCGACAATCCCGACAATGTCGATGCGTTGAAGCCGAAGGTGGAGGCGGCGGCGCAGCGGCAGATCTACATGACCGATTGGCGCCAGCGCAACCAGACCTTCTTCTCCGCGCTGGAGGTCGAGCGCAATGTCATGTTCATGATCCTGACGCTGATCGTTCTGGTGGCGGCGCTCAACATCATTTCAGGCCTTGTGATGCTGGTGAAGGACAAAGGGCACGACATCGCTATCCTGCGCACCATGGGGGCGACGCGCGGCGCGATCCTGCGCATCTTCCTGATGACGGGGGCGGCGATCGGCGTCGTTGGAACCGTCGCCGGGGTTCTTCTCGGTATGGTGGTGTGCCTCAACATCGAGCGCATCCGCGAGTTCTTCTCGTGGCTGTCGGGCACGGTGCTGTTCAATCCGGAGCTCTATTTCCTGTCGCAACTTCCGGCGCGCATGGACCTGCGCGAAACGCTGTCGGTCATCGCCATGGCGCTGGTGCTGTCGTTCCTAGCCACGCTGTTTCCGGCATGGCGGGCGGCGCGGCTCGATCCGGTCGAAGCCCTGAGGTACGAGTGATGGCGGCGCCGACGGTTATCGAATTACGGGGCGTCGAGCGGCACTATGTGCAGGGGCCGCGGCGGCTGACGATCCTCAACGGCGCCGATTTTTCGCTGCATCGCGGCGAGATGGTGGCGCTGGTGGCGCCGTCCGGCACCGGCAAGTCGACGCTGCTGCATACGGCCGGCCTGCTGGAACGGCCCGACGCCGGCGACGTCATCCTGTCCGGGCGCGCCTGCGGGCGGCTGTCGGATGAGGAGCGCACCGCCATACGCCGCAACGATGTCGGCTTCGTCTACCAGTTCCATCATCTGCTGCCGGAATTCTCGGCGCTGGAAAACATCATGATGCCGCAGCTCATCAAGGGGTTGGGGCGCAAGGAGGCGGGCGAGCGCGCGGCCCAACTGCTCGACTACATGCAGATCGGCAAGCGCGCGCAGCACCGCCCGTCCGAACTGTCGGGCGGCGAGCAGCAGCGCGTGGCGATCGCGCGCGCGGTGGCCAATGCGCCGCTGGTGCTGTTCGCCGACGAGCCGACCGGCAATCTCGATCCGGCCACCGCGTCTTATGTTTTCGACGCGCTGGAGGCGCTGGTGCGCCAGTCGGGACTGGCGGCGCTGATCGCTACCCACAACCATGAACTCGCCGCGCGCATGGACCGCCGCGTGACGCTGGCCGAGGGCAGGGTGGTGCCGCTGCCTGCCGCCCAGCTCTAGGAGCCCCGTTGGACAGTTCCGCCGTTGCGGACATCAGGCGCGGTTTTGTGCGTTTTCGGTGCTCACATGTCCTTATGTGTGCCGCGTCGGTTCCCGAAAATCCACGCCACATGCTCCCGCGGCGAATTCTGTAAGGGTTTGCGACGGACCGTAGCCGTTGCCTGTCCGGCCGCTTCGCCGCGGTCGGGAAACCGCCCTGCAACCTTTTCTTAACTCTGCGACGCGCGAAACCGCCGCCGGCGATTTTGTGCCCTCTGTTCGTTTGACATTTGAACAAAAATAGAACAAATTACGAACATATTAAAAACAGGAGGGAATTATGACCGATCTGGTTCACGATGTCGTCTCGCTGGTTTGCATGAGCACCTTTCTCGTCTCGATGGCGATGTGGATCGGCGCGATGTGAGAACGGGCCGGTGCGGCGCATCGGCTTGGGAAGTGGCGCCACCCCATGACGGCGGCGCCGTCGAAGGAAAATACGGGAAACGGATAGGGCGCCGGCGGTCAGCCGGCCTTGCGGGCGGGGAGGGCCTTGGAGGACGCGGCGGGACCGAACACGATCTCGAAGGCAGCCTTCAGGGCCAGGTCGAGATCGGCCATCGTCACCGGCAGGCCGAGGTCGACGAGGCTGGTGACGCCGTGGTCGGCGACGCCGCAGGGGACGATGCCGCCGAAATGTGTCAGGTCCGGTTCGACATTGATGGCGATGCCGTGGAAGCTCACCCATTTGCGCAGCCGGATGCCGATGGCGGCGATCTTGTCTTCGGCAGGTGTTCCGTCCGGCATCGGCGGGCGGTCGGGCCGCACAACCCAGACGCCGACGCGATCCTCGCGCCGCTCGCCGCGCACGGAGAAGGCGGCCAGAGTCTGGATGATCCATGCCTCAAGCGCCGCGACGAAGGCGCGCACGTCCTCGCGCCGGCGTTTCAGGTCGAGCATGACGTAGGCAACGCGCTGGCCGGGGCCGTGATAGGTGTATTCGCCGCCGCGGCCCGCCGCATAAACGGGGAAGCGGTCGGGGTCGATCAGGTCGGCGGGCTGGGCGCTGGTGCCGGCGGTGTAGAGCGGCGGATGTTCGACCAGCCACACCATTTCGTCGGCGGTGCCGGCGCGGATCGCCCCGGCGCGCGCTTCCATGAAGGCCAGCGCCGCCGCATAGTCCGTCAGGCCGGGTTCGATGCGCCATTCGACCGGAGCCGATCCGGATACCGGCAGGAAAGACGTGGCGAACTGGCTGCGTTCGAGCATGGCTGATCTCGTTTGCCCTTGATATGGCCGCAATCGGGGCAAAGGTCCAGAGCGCCGCCGGACCCGGCGCGACCAGGCCGATGCGTCGGGTTTGCGACAGGCCGATTAACGGCCGGTTGACGCTTCTGGCGCATAGGGCTGGACATGGTCGAAGAGAACGACACCAAGCGATCGGATTGGCGCGCGATCGGCGCCGCCTTGCTGCAAATCGGCGCGATCTTCGTGCCGATCGCGTTTTGCATGCTGGTGCTGGCCGGCCTTTCCGCTCATGTTCCGCCGCAAGGCCTCGACGCGGTGCAGACCGGTTCCATCGACCATCGCTGAGGCGGCACTTCGGCCGGATTCGCACGGTCGGGCGTCATCATGCCCGCAGGGATGGAGAGAGCTTTCCAACTCACCGGCGAGGTAAGGCTGAATCCGCCTGTATCCAGGCGGGCTGCGCGGGCCGCACGTAAAGCATCGAGATCGGTGCCCAGGCTTACGGAAGAGGTGTGACGCTTCCCCGGATACCGCAAGAAGCGGCCGCAAAGCTCCAAAAAATAGCGAGTTTCCGAGAAAAGCGTTGGTGCGGTCGAGAAGACTCGAACTTCCACGGGTTGCCCCACAGCGACCTCAACGCTGCGCGTCTACCAATTCCGCCACGACCGCACGTGGTAGGAGCCGGACGGTGCCGGCCCGCGGCGTGTAGCAAATCGCCCAAGGCGAAACAAGTGCGAGTTCGGCAATATTCGCTGCAATTCATGCTCTCGTCACAAGCGCCGCATTTTCATCGGGGGTCGACGGGGCGCGACGTGGTGGCCTACGCCGGCCGATGCGGCGCGCCGCATTTCGCCGGGGCTTAATTCGTTTGATATTCCCGCGCGTTGCGCGTTAGACCTGACCCGCACTCTTTCCCGGATCGCGGCAGCCGGAGACGCCGATGCAAGGCCAGCACGAACAGACCCACGACGCCCGGCCCGCCGAAGACCAGCATGCCGACATCTACGACGAGGACGGCGTGATCCGGCAATCGTTCCTGGTCCATGTCGGCGCGGCGATCGCCGACCGCGACACGCTGACGCTGAAGCAAGACGTCGGCGACCTGCACCAGTCCGAGTTGGGCGATCTTCTGGAGGCGCTGTCGCCGGAACAGCGGCGCGCGCTTGTGGAATTGCTCGGCACCGATTTCGACTTCTCGGCGCTGACGGAAGTGGACGAGGCGATCCGCCTCGACATCGTCGACAACCTGCCCAACGAGCAGATCGCGCAGGCGGTGCAGGAACTCGATTCCGACGACGCGGTCTACATCCTGGAAGATCTCGACCAGGAAGACCAGGACGAGATTCTCTCGCAGCTTCCGTTCACCGAGCGCATCAGGCTCCGGCGTGCCCTTGATTATCCGGAAGAGACGGCCGGCCGGCGCATGCAGACCGAGTTCGTCGCCGTGCCGCCGTTCTGGACCGTCGGACAGACCATCGACTATATGCGCGAGGACAGGAACCTGCCTGACCGGTTTAGCCAGATCTTCGTCATCGACCCGACCTTCAAGCTGCTCGGCGCCGTCGATCTCGACCAGATCCTGCGCAGCAAGCGCGCCATCAAGGTCGAAGAGGTGATGCACGAGACGCGCCACGCCATCCCTGCAACGATGGACCAGGAAGAGGCGGCGCGCGAATTCGAGCAATACGACCTTCTGTCGGCAGCCGTTGTCGACGAGAACGAGCGGTTGGTCGGCGTGCTCACAATCGACGACGTGGTCGACGTCATCCAGCAGGAGGCGGAAGAGGATCTTCTGCGCATGGGCGGCGTCGGTGATGAGGAATTGTCGGACTCGGTGCTGTCCATCTCCCGCTCGCGCGTGCCGTGGCTGCTGGTCAATCTGGCCACGGCCTTCATTTCGGCGACGGTCATCGGCCAGTTCGGCGCCACCATCGAGCAGATGGTGGCGTTGGCGGCGCTGATGCCGATCGTCGCGTCGTTGGGCGGCAATGCCGGAACGCAGACCATGACTGTGACGGTGCGCGCCTTGGCGACAAAGGACCTCGACATCTACAATGCCGGCCGCGTCATCCGCCGCGAACTGACGGTCGGGCTGCTCAACGGCGTCATGATCGCCAGTCTGCTGGGCGTCGCCGCAGGCACCTTGTTCCACAATGCCGACCTCGGCATTGTCATCGCTGCCGCCATGGTCATCAACATGCTCGCGGCGGCGCTGGGCGGCATTCTTATCCCGCTGCTGCTCGATCGTTTTGGCGCCGACCCGGCGATTTCGTCCTCCATTTTCACGACCATGATCACCGACGTCATCGGCTTTCTGGCGTTTCTCAGCCTGGCGACGTGGTGGCTGGGGATTGGCTAGCTGTTTGATCCCGGATTTTGATGGTGCAATCTTCTCTTCGGCATGGAGGGATGCACTATGGGCCAAATTCTACACGGCAGCGCCACGACGACAGAGGCAATCCGTC
>NZ_JAFKID010000006.1 GCF_017306545.1 Mesorhizobium sp. | reverse complement strand
AACGATCGCTCCGCCCTCAAAACATTCGACGCCGCGTTCGGTCCGCTGCCGGCTGCGGTTCCCAGTTTCCCCTCCCGATTGCCCCTCCTGGCCCTCGATCGCATGATCGCAAACCGCGGGAACATCCTCTCGCCGATCATGGCCCATGACACGCCGCTGGCTCGTGTGGCGTCCGATCACCTGCCGATCAAGGCATATGTCAGCCTCGCATCCGCGCGCCTGACATCCGCCGGATCCGAACGCGAGGCGGCGTAAGGCAGGACGTTCGCCGCGGCTGTCTCCCATCGGTCGCCCGTTAGTCCCTTCGCTCGATACGGTCGTCAGCGACCGATCAATTCCAGCGTCATGTCGTTGCCGTCGCAGCCGTCGCAGTCGAGCGTCTCGCTTAGAGCGGCATGGGCTCCAGCAGGGTCAGCAGCCGCTGCCGGAGACGATAAGGCGGCGAAGAGTTGGGTCTGCACCCGCTACTTTGCGGCCGTCTTGCTATTGAACCCCTGGCGCTTGATCAGGGGCTTAGGCTCTCTTGATTATGCTGAAGCGGCGGCATGGGTCCGAAGAATGACCCATAGCGCCCCTTCGCCCGAAAGACAGAAGCCCCGTCAAGCCTAGGACCAGACAGGTGGCTTCTTCAGGCCGCAAGCCAGGCTCCGGTGAAATCCTGCTCGTAAGCCTGGTGCATCTGGTAACCCATCAGCTTTGGGCTCATGTGGCAGAACAGCTTGCGCCAATAGGGCTGGACGATGATGCCGGAGCCCTGAAGCGCCTCTTCGAGTTCCTTCATCACCGCGCGCCGCTTGTCGGCGTCGGCGATGGAATTGGCCTTCTGAATGTTGGCGTCGAAGTCGGGGTCCGAGAAGCCGGTCTCGTTCCAGGCCGAGCCGGTCTGATAGGCGAGCGTATAGGTCTGGATGCCGAGCGGGCGGGCGTTCCAATTCGTGGTGGCCAGAGGATGCTTGGTCCAGTCGGTCCAGAATGCGCTTTCCGGCATCACCGTGCGTTTTACCTTGAACCCGGCGTCGCGCATCTGCTGGGCCGCTGCGTCGGAACTTTCCTTGCGGTAGTCGGCCTCGACGGAAATGATGTCGAACTCGTGGTCGAGTTGACCGGCTTCCTCCAGCAGCGCCTTCGCCCTGGTAACGTCACGCCTGATCGGCGGCAGCTCGGCATATTCGGGATGCATCGGCCCGACGTGGTGGTTCTGTGCCACCTCGCCCTGCCCATCGATGCCGAGCTTCATGACGGCCTCGTTATCGATGGCGAGTTGAATGGCATTGCGTACGCGCTTGTCGTCATACGGCTTGACATTGACATTGGTGCGCAGCACCACCGTCGCCGCCGTCACGATCTCCGACTTCTTCTTGCCCATCTTGTCGAGCGCGCCCACGTCGTAGGATTGGGTCTGGGCCGTGAGATCGATCTCGCCGGACTCCATCGCGGCGAGCGTCGGGGCGGTTTCGGTGCCGTAGTCGATCCAGTCGATGCCGTCGAGATGCACGGTTCCGCCCCACCACGAACCGTCCGGCCGCTTGCGTGCCGAAGCGCGGCTGCCGACCTCGTGGGCGGTGAGTTCGAAGGGGCCGGTGCCGACCGGATTTTTCGCCAGCGTGCCCTTGGAAACGTCGAAATCGCGATGGACGACGAGCGCCGGATAGTCGGTCATGGCAGGAATGATCGTGATGTCGGGCCGCGACAGCTTGAGCACGACCGTGTGCGCGTCAGGTGCCTCGATCGCTCCCTTTCGCGCCTTCTTGGTGTCGGGATCGATCAACGAGGTCATCCGTCCCGCCATCGAGTTGCCGGCGACATCCTTCTCGCACCAGCGGTTTATGTTGAAGACGACGTCGCGCGCGTCGAATTCGTCGCCGTTCGACCATTTCACGCCTTTGCGGACATGGAGCGTGTATTCGGTCGCATCCTCACTGACGTCCCAGCTCTCCAGCAGCATGGGCTTGAATGTGAAATCGGGCTTCCAGCGGACCAGCGGCTCGATGAACTGCATGGCGATGTTGCCCATCTGCGAGACGCTGAACAGGCGTGGGTCGTCGAGCGCCATGACCTGCATCGACACCCGCACGATGCCGCCTTTCCTGGGTTCCTCGGCGGACGCGGCTGGTGCGGCCAGGCCCAGCAGCCCGTAGGCCGTCGCCGTCGTGGCACCGAGCGCGCTGACGGTGGCGAGAAATTCGCGCCTGTTCATACGTCCTTCCCGCGCCTCGCGCGCGTACATCTCGACGGCCGGATGAAGTCTAGGTGTCATTCGTTCTCTCCCTCTGTTGGTTTTTGTTCGATGATAGTGGACATTGGACGGAACGGCCTCGCCAAGCCATGCCGCTGCGGGGAACCGGCGGGAGGGCGCGCGAGTGAACCTGTTTGCGGCGATGAAGGTCTACGACCGCGTCTGCCTGTTCGGCAGCCTGACGGCCGCGGCACGCGAGCTGAACATGTCGACGACGGCGGTCAGCCGCATCATCAAGGACCTGGAGGACGATCTGGGCGTGCGCCTGCTCAACCGCACGACGCGCCGCCTCAGCCCCACCGAGGCCGGGCGCGACTATGCCGAGCGCGTGCGCGTCCTGCTCGGCGAGATCGAGGAACTGCAGGATTCGACCCGGCGGCTCGACCGCGGCACGCGCGGCCTGCTGCGCGTCTCCTGCTCCAACGTGCTTGCCTACACCCGCATCACCCGCCTGATCCCGCGTTTCCTCGAGCAGAATCCCCTCGTATCCATCGAGTTCAACCTGACCTCGCGCTACGTGGTGGGCATCGTCGAGGAAGGATACGACGTGGCGATACGCTTCGAGGCCCAGAGCGATTCCGAGATCGTCGCGAGGCAACTGGGCACAGTGCGCAATTATGTTTGCGCCACGCCGGCCTACCTGGAGCGGCGGGGCATGCCGACGCATCCGCGCGAGCTGGCAGACCATTCCTGCGTGCTGTCGAACTTCGCCAAGCGGTTGGGGACCTGGCCTTTTCTTGGGCCAGACGGAAGGTTCTCGGTACCGGTTAAGGGACGGGTGGCGACCAACAGCGTCGAAGCCGCCTACCAGATGACGATGTCCGGCTTCGGAATCGGAAACCTGCCGAGCCTGCTGGTCGGACAGGCGATAGCAGACGGCCGGCTCAAGCCCCTGCTTGAGGCCTTCCAGCCGGCGTCCAGTCCGATCTATGCGCTCTACCCGCACCGAACCTACGTCGCCGCGAAGGTGCGTTCGTTCGTCGATTTCCTCATGCTCGAACTCTCTTCCGACCTCGATTGAAACGCCTGAACGTCGAAACTTTCCTCCCGGTCAGGACGGGGAGCGGATGCGCCGCAAGACGCATCCGCCGCTGCTATCCGTTTGCCGCCTGCCTGCCGCCGGTGGCCTCGTCCGTCCACGTTTCGTCGACGTAGAACGGCCCCGGGTTTTCCCTCAGCTGTTCGTACTTGCAGATTTCCGGCTCGGCGCCGAGCGGCACGGGCCGACCGTCGCGGAAGGCCCACTCCCCGCGTTCCGGCGAATCTTCGGCCCGCACGTAGTTGTCGATGAGCAGGATGCGCGGCTCGGTCGAGACGTTCGGGCCGGAGCCGTGGATGGTGTAAAGCGTCCACAAAGCCAAGTCCCCCGGCTCCATTTCGAGCTGGACGACTTCCGACGGATCGACCCCGACCGCCTTGAGTTCAGATCCTTGCTCGACGTTGCCGACCATGATGCCGCCGTCCTCGGACAGACCGAGATAGCCGCGCCTGTGATGTCCGGGCACAACCTTGAGCGCGCCGTTCGAGGCGTCCTGTCGATTGAGGGCCAAGCCGGTGTTGAGTGAGTAGCGGTCGAGATTGGCGAACAGTTCGGGCCGTGAACGGAACCGCACGTCCTGGTGCATCCGGTAATAGGTGTATTTGCCGCCCGGCGCCTTCCAGTGAAGCTGATTGGCGATCTGCTTGATATCCGGCCCGAGGAGAGGCGCCAGAACCTCGAACACCTTCTGGCTGCGGCGATGCGCCTCGAACGACGGATTTATCCAGGAGAACCAGTGCGCCTGGGGAACCGCGCGTTTATGGTTGCCGGGATCATTGATCACCTCGAAATACAGATTCCTGTCGCGATAGGTCGCCCGGTGCTTCAGCCCTTCGGCGTAGACCCGCTCGCTCTCGCGGCGCAGATCTGCGACCTCCTGCTTGTTGAGGAAGCCGCGGATGACGGCGTAGCCGTTCTCGCGCAACTCCACGACATGTTTCGTGTCCATGATTTCTCCTCGCTCCGGTTCCCTGCGGCCTGCCCTTGGCTCCATCGGCCGCCGCAGCATCACGACGTGGGAATGAGGATACGAAAGGTGCGGGGAAGGATAAGCGCAGCTTTTGCGCAACGACTTTCCCGCTCAACGGGAAAATGTCCGCTGGCTGAAGCCGAAAGAGATCGTCTCGAAGCGACACTCGGTCGATGTTCTGCTGTCGCACGGCAAATCGGCGGGCGAAGCGGTTCGTTCGGCCGACTCGCTTCCCGGTATGGCCGAGGCCAAGGTCATCATCTGGCCTGTAACGCCATACGGACCGGCGTCGCCACCTGCTCAGGCTATGGCCGAAAAGCCGTCATGCAGCAAGATCGAAACCAGACCACCTTATGGGGCAGGTCACTGCGGCAAGCAGCGCCGGCTCCCGACGGAAATCAAGGGCACAAGCTACTCACCGTAGCCCTTTGTCGCTCTACACCTCACGCGGTGGCGTTCGCGGAATATTTCCTATCGCACATAGCTATCCGCGCCGATTAGAGTTAGGCGGGCGGTGATCTGGGGCAGGACGAATTCCTTCCAGCGCTGCCAATGCTCCTCGATTTCCTTGGGCGTGCGAGTTGCCTGTAGCACGGAAAGCCCGCGCAGATAGACGGCGAAGGTAGTGTCGAGCCAATAGAAGACCTCGGGATCGTCAACGGCAGCGGCCCCGAATATCTTGATATACATCTGCCGCTGCTGCATGCGCTGGGATGCCCCGTAGCGGCGCATCTGCGAGGCCATGCCCTCATTGGTGCGAGCCGCGTTCAGCAGTTCGCCGACAACGCCGAACAGCCGGCCGATGGCCAGGTCGCGGAAATGATCCAGCGCCGCTTCGGTGCGCGCCTCGATATTGCTGGGCAGCTTAGAAAAGCGCAGCTCGAATTCACCGATCATCCGCTGGAACAAGGCATCGACCGCTGCCGCGATAAGCTCCTCGCGTGTTCCGAAATGGTGCAGATGCGCGCCATGTGTGACATCGGCCTTATGCGAAATCTCCGCAATGGTCGCCCCAGCATAGCCGCGTTCCCACAGGCACTCGATCGTGGCGGTGATCAGCGCCTGCTTGGTCATCAGGCTGCGGGCCTGGCTGGCGCGCTTGCGCGCCGGCTCGGCCCCGGCTTGTCCCCTGGTCACTGTAGAAATTGCAACTGCTCCTCGCTCAGTGGCAGGCTCTTGCGGGCCTTTTTATCCACATGGACCACAACAGACTCGGCTCGCGCAAGGCAAGTGTTTGCCTGTTCGAGCGTGTGCGACAGGGTAAAGCTCGACCGGCCTATCCGCGTCAGCGCCGTGGTCACCGTGACATCGTGCTCGATACCGGCCGGCGCCAGATATTGCATGCTGAACGACACCAGCATGAACTCGCTGAGCGGGGTCATCGGCATGTCGAGAATGATGCGCATGCGCCCATCCTCGGCCAGTGCCGCCAGGCTCAGGCTGTTGACATGGCCCAGGCCATCGAGATCGGCGAAGCGCAGGCGCGCTTCGCCGATCCAGGTCCGGCCTTCGGGGGCGCTCACTATGCCCGCCCGCGCAAAGCCAAAGCGGCGCGCGCCTCGTCCGGCGTGGCGACCGGAATATGCAGTTTTTCGAGCACTTCGCGAATCAGCGTGACCTGCTCGGCATTGGTCCTGGCCAGTTGGCGCGGCGCGATATAGAGCGAATCCTCGAGCCCCACCCGCACGCCGCCGCCACGGCTGGCCGACATGACGCCGAAGCGCATCTGCTGCTTCCCGGCGGCCAGAACCGACATGTAGTAGCGGTCGCCGAACAGGCGCTCGGCCGTCTCGTAGAAATGCTCGAGATGGCTGGGATGCACGCCGATGCCGCCCATGAAGCCGAAGATGAACTGGATCATGAACGGGCCCTTGGCGACGCCGATATCCTCCAGATATTTGAGATTGTAGAGGTGGCCGATGTCGTAGCATTCGAATTCGAATGACGTGCCATTGGCGCCCAGCTCGCCCACGATGGATTCGAGCACGGCGAAGGAATTGACCGAATATTTCTCGCGCGACGAGAGCAGGAATTCCTTCTCCCAATCGTGCTTCCACTCGCTGTAGCGCGTCGCCATCTGGTGGAAGCCGAAATTGATCGAGCCCATATTGAGCGAGACCAGTTCCGGGCGCAGCGCCCGGGCGGCGGCCAGCCGCTCATCCATGGTCATGCCCGGCGCGCCGCCGGTGGAAATATTGATGACGGCATTGGTGGCCTCGCGAATGCGGGGCACGAACTGCTCGAACACGGCCGGGTCGGCGGTGGGGCGACCATCGGGCAGGCGGGCATGCAGATGCACCACCGCTGCGCCGGCCTCGGCCGCGCCGATGGCGGCTTCGGCAATCTCGTCCGGCGAGATCGGCAGATAGGGCGACATGGTCGGGGTGTGGACCGAACCGGTCACCGCGCAGGTGATGATGGCCTTGTTGAAGTTAAGCACGGACGGCCTCCTTGGACAGGTGGGTGATCATTTCGCTGGAATAGCCTTCGAAATTGCCGCAGACGCCGAGCTGCTGGCCGCTGACGAAACGGGCGCGCTCCGACAGCAGGAAACATATGGCTTCGGCAATGTCGGCGCCCTCGACCATGGTTTTCATCGAAGTGCGGCTGGTGAATTCCCGCCGAGCGGCTTCGAGTTCCATGCCGCGATGTGCGGCCTGGCTGGCAATGATGGCCTCGACCCGGTCGCCCGCCACGACGCCGGGCAAGACGACATTGCAGCGAATGCCCCAGGGCCCCAGTTCCATGGCCATGGTGCCCGATAGCGCCTCGAGCGCCGCCTTGGTCGCCACATAGGATGAGCGCAACGGGAAGCGTTGAGCCGAACGACGCGTGCCCAGTCGGCCAGCGTCGTTTCTTCGGGCAAGGCGGTCGGCCCCGCAATACCGGCATTATTGATCAGGCCAAGGACCGGGCGGGCGCTCGCCACCATATCTGCCGCAATGCCGGCAAGTACCGCCGAATCGGCCGCATCCGCAGCATAAGCGAGCCAGTCGCCGGGCAATTGATCTGCGTCCAGAGCGGGATCGACGACCACCGGCGTGCCGCCGCGCGCTGCAATTTCTTGGGCGACGGCGAGCCCGATCCCCGAGCCTCCCGCCGTCACCACGTAATATCCGGGGGTAAGTTCGTTCTGCATGACTCTACCTTAAACATTTCATCTGTAATCTTTTTGCTTGACGATGCCGGTTTAGTCAAGGAGAGTATTGCAACACGAAGCGGGGGAGGCCGGCGCGTGCATTTCGAAGCGGTATGGGCCGGTTTGCCCTTGCTCCTCAGCGGAGCGCTCAAGACGATCCTCTATGCGGTGGCGGGCTATGCCGCAGGGCTGGCGTTCGCCATGCTGCTGATCGTCGGGCGCCTGGCCTACGGCAGTGCGATCTCGCGACCCACCGCGGTCTTTGTCGAGATCGTCCGCAACACACCCTTCCTGGTGCAGGCCTTCTTTCTCTATTTCGGCCTGGCCAAGCTGGGCTTCAGCATGAGCCCGGTCGTCGCCGCGGTCATCATCGTGACCTTCAACTCGCTGGCCTATACGGTGGAGATCCTGCGCTCGGGGCTGATGGGCGTGCCGCGCGGCCTGATCGAAGCGGGCGAGTCGATGAGCTTTTCGGCCCTCCAGATGTTCCGCTATGTCATCGCACGGCCGATGCTACGTGCCACGCTGCCGGCGCTGAGCGGGCAGTTCATCATCATCATGCTCAATACCAGCCTGCTCTCGGCCATCGCCATTCCCGAACTGACCTACGAGGCGAGCAACCTGGCATCGAGCAGCTTCCGCCCGTTCGAGGTCTATGTGGCCATCGCGCTGATCTACTTCACGATCTCGGCGGCATTCGCCGGCATGTTCGCCCTGCTGACCCGCGCCGTCACCGGCGACTGGGCCAAGGTCGATTTGGCAAGGAGGGGTATCCTGTGATCCGAGAATTTACCCTCAACCACGTCTGGTTCATCCTCGCCGGTGCCGGCTGGACCATCCTGTTGACCGCGATCGCGCTGTTCTTCGGCTCCATATTGGGGCTGGTGCTCGCTATCCTGCGCCAATCACCCAACGCCATCTTGCGCGTCGCTGCCGGCTCGTTGGTGCGCATCTTCCAGGGCGTGCCACTGGTCGTGGTGATCTTCATGATCTATTTCGGCATCGCTGGCGGCGGCCTGAACGTCTCCCCGCTCATGGCCTGCTCGATTGGCTTGTCGCTGTTTGCCGGGGCCTTTCTCGGCGAAATCTGGCGTGGCGCCATCCAGGCCATTCCGGCCCAGCAATGGGAAGCGGCCGACGCTTTGGGCTTCACCGCCCTCGAACGGCTGCGCTACGCCATCCTGCCGCAGGCCATCCGCCTTTCGATGCCGGCCACAATCGGCTTCATCGTGCAACTGGTCAAGGGCACCTCCGTTGCCTCCATGGTGGGCTATGTCGAACTGATGCGCGCCGGCCAGGTGGTCAACGGCTCCACTTTCGACAGCTTCACGGTTTTCGGTCTGGTGGCTCTGATCTACCTGGCGATCAACCTGCCGCTGTCATTCCTCAGCAAGCGCATTGAACAGGTCAAACTCTAGCGAGTCGCGATGTCACTGATCGAAATCGACCACCTTTCCAAATCCTACGGAGCCCATCAGGTCATCAAGGATGTCTCGCTGTCGGTCGAGGCAGGCGAAGTGCTGGCCGTTATCGGCCGCAGCGGCTCGGGCAAGAGCACGTTGCTGCGCTGCCTTAACGGGCTCGAACAGATCAATGGCGGCGCGCTGCGGATCGATGGCCGGGCCGTCACTTATGACAAGCGCGCGCTGCGCCAGTTGCGCAAGCGCGTTGCCATGGTGTTCCAGAGCTACAACCTGTTCCCTCATATGAGCGCCCAGGACAATGTGGCGCTGGCCCCGCGCATCGTCGGCAAGCTGGAACGGAAGGCTAGCCTCGACATCGCCCATGAAATGCTGGGCCGCGTCGGCCTCTCGGACAAGCACGATGCCTATCCGCGCGACCTATCCGGCGGCCAGCAGCAGCGCGTCGCCATTGCCCGCGCCTTGGCGGTGCGTCCCGAAATCCTGCTGCTCGACGAAGTGACGGCGGCGCTCGACCCCGAACTGGTCGGCGAAGTGCTCAAAGTGCTCGGCGACCTGGCGAGCGAAGGGCTGACGATGGTCCTTGTGACACACGAAATCGCCTTTGCCCGCAAGGCCGCCAGCCGCGTTGCCTTCATGCATGAAGGCCGCGTCCATGAAATCGGTCCGGCCCAAGACGTCATCGGCAATCCGCAGACGCCGGAACTACAGCGGTTCCTCGCCTCGGTCATTGCCTGACCTGAAGACAATCACAGCCATAACTGAAGGGAGACCCGCCATGTTCAAGACTTTTGCCGTATTGGGACTGCTCGCCGTATTTGCCGGCCTGGCCACACCCAGTTCAGCCGCCGACCTCGATGAAGTTATAGCCCGCAACAAAATCATCATCGGCGTGCAGAACGACGTGCCGCCCTATAGCGCCATCGGCGACAACAACGAACCGATCGGCTACGATATCGATGTGGCCAAGTTGCTGGCCGAGCGGCTCGGCGTCAACGTGGAACTGGTGGTGCTAACCGGCGCTAACCGCGTTCCCTACCTGCTATCCAACCGGGTCGACGCAGTGGTCGCCACGATCGGTATCACTCCGGAACGCCGCAAGGCGATCGACTTCACCCGCCCCTATCTGGTGTTCCGAACGGTGATGCTGGCGCCCAAGGACATCAAGACCACCACCGCCGACGATATCGGTGCTTACCGAGTCGGCGTGACGCGCGGTACGATGATGGACCCGCTAGTCACCAAGGCCGCGCCGGCCGGCACCAATATTATGCGCTTCGATGACGACGCGACCACCGCCACCGCCCTGGCCACCGGCCAGGTGGACATGGTGCCGACCGGCGAGCTCATCGCCCGCGCCATCGCCGAGCAGAACCCGGATCGCAACCTGGAAATCAAGTTTGTCATGGCCAGCACCTATGCCGGCGTGGGGGTCAGCAAGGACAGCCCGGCCCTGCGTGACCGCCTCAACGAGGTGATTGCCCAGACGCTGGCCGATGGCAGCCTCTCCAAGCTCTACAAGACATGGCTGGGTGGCGCCCTGCCAGAACTGCCGGCGTCCGTAGACGAAGTGCCCTGATCGTCCGGCTTCGATCAATCAAGCGCCCCGGCAGTGCCGGGGCGTTTTTTACATGCGGAGCGGAATAGGCACCCACAAATGGACAGACCGGCCGTGGCAACGCTGGCTCGCCCCGCCTCGCCACCGCCTTGCTGAGCGGTGGACGAGCACTTATCGCCGTCCGTTCGACGGACGCGCCCTTTTTGTGATTCAAGATGCTGGCTGGATCGGAGGCCAGCATCAGATGGCGGCTCCCATTTCGAACGATCTTCGTGAGCATGTTGTCGGGGCGATCGAGGCGGGATTACGCAACCACTTCGCGACGTTTCACCCATGCTTGCGCCAAACGGTCGGCGAGGATGGCGAGGAAGGCGATCGACAAGCCAGCAACGAGGCCCATGCCGGCATCGGCCTTTCCGAGCGCCACGTAGACCTGCTGGCCGAGCTCGCGCGTGCCGACGAGGGCTGCGATGGCCAGCATCGACAGCGCCGCCATGATCGTCTGGTTGATGCCCAGCATCACTACCGGCAGCGCCAGCGGCAGCTTTGCGTTGAGGAGCGTCTGCGTCGGGGTCGCGCCCATCTGCTCTACCGCCTCGACGACGTCGGCGCGAACATGCCTCAAGCCATGTTCGACATAGCGGATCGGCGGCACGATGGCGTAGAGCATGATGGCGATGAGCGCAGTGAACTCGCCGACTTTGAAAAACATCAGCGCCGGGATGAGGAAGACGAATTGCGGCATGGTTTGCAAGGCGTCGCAGATCGGCCGCAGGATATGCGAAACGGTGTCGCTATGTGCCGCCCAGACGCCGAGCGCGCCGCCGATCAGCACACACAGGACGACGGCGAGCCCGCACAGATAGAGCGACATGGCGAGCGGCGTCGCAAGGCCGGCCAACATGATGAGGAGGAAGCCGGCGACGGCGAAGAGCGCAAGGCCCGCGCCCGACACCCGATAGGCCAGCAGTCCGGCAAAAAGGACGAAGGCCGGCCACGGGAAGCCGACGAAGCCGGCATAGAGGAAAAGCCCCGTCACCAGCAGCGCCACACCCCAGCGCCAGCCGAATCGCCCCGCGAGCCATAGCGCCCCGGCGAGGAAGGCGGCGGTATAGGCGAGGCCCAGCGCCGGCGTCCAGGAAAAGCCCCAGATGGCCGGTGTGGCGGCACCGGCGATGCCGATCCGCAGCGGCAGGAGAAGGCTATAGAGAACGCCGTTGCGGATGCCGTCGAAGAGCCAGCCATAGTCGCGCACGACACCGAGCAGCCATTGGTTGACGAAGCCGGCCTGACCGCGCAGGCCCGATCCCGGCAGCAAGGCGCCTTCCGGCAGGAAGAGCCGCAGCGCCACCGCGAGAAAGACAGAGAGCGCCAGCACCACAAGCAGCCGGCGACCCGTCAGCCGGCGTGCCGGGCTGTCGTTGCCGCCCCTGGCGAAGCCCAGCGTAATGCGGTCGATGAGGATGGCCAGCAGCGCGATCACCAGCCCCGACAGGATGCTCTGGCCGAACTCGGCCTTGCGCATCGACGACAGCACTTCCCAGCCAATATCCTCGAAACCGCCGATGATGGCGGCGACAATGACCATGGAGAGTGCGGCCATGGTGGTCTGGTTGAAACCGACGAGGATCTGCGGCTGCGCCGTCGGGATTTCGACGCGCCAGAACTGCTGGCGGCCGGTGCAGCCGCTCATCAGCCCGGCCTCGCGGATCGCCTCCGGCACTCGCTCCAGCCCCAGCATGGTGTTGCGCACCATCGGCGGCGTGGCGAAGATGGCGCTGGCGATCAGCCCGACCACCGGGCCGAAACCGAACAACAGAAGCAGCGGGATGAGATAAGCGAAGGCCGGCACGGTCTGCATCAGGTCGAGCAAGGCGGTGAGTGCCGGCTTGACGCGGTTGTGCCTGTAGCCCTGCACCCCGAGGCCGAAGCCCACGGCAGTCGAGATCGGCACGGCCAGAATTACCAGAGAGAGCGTGCTCATGCTTTGCGGCCAGTAACCCGCGACGAGCATGTAGGCCAGCGCCAGCACGCCGAACACCGCCAGCCTCATGCCGCCCGCCTTGAAGGCAAGCGCGGCCACCGCCAGCATGACGGCCGGCCAGGGCAACCACACCAACCTTGCCCTGATGGCGCGCATGGGCCAGTCGAGCAGGGCGGAGAAAGCGCGGAACGTCGGTTGGACCAGCGGCACGACTGCATCGCTGATAGCATTGATGCCGGCTGCGATCGGCAGGGTCCAATCCTTTGGAAAGGTCACAAGCCACGGCAATCGCGTTTTCAGCGCCAGGCACAGCAGCGCGACCGCAATGGCACCGCACCAGGCCAGCAGACCGAGATCGACGCGGCTGCGCCATGCGGGCCGGATGGCTGCGGCGGCGTTCGTCACGAGCGGACGCGGCGGGCGCTGTCCCGCTCGAGCGCGGCCAGTATATCCGCAGCAAAGAGGACCGACGCGGGCATGGACGGATCGCCCTCGAGCGGAAAGACCTTCTCGCCAGCCGCCAGCCGCGGCACCAGCTCCTCGAGGCAGGCGTCGCGACGCACCGGCGCAGCCAGCGGCATCGTCTCCTTGCTCGTGCTGGCCAAATCGCCCGCCCTGATGACGCTGAGCAGCGGCACGTCCTCGGTGAATTCGGCGACGTAGTCGTCGGCCGGGTTGAGCACGATGTCGGCCGGGCGGCCGATCTGCACGATCCTGCCGGCGCGCATGATCGCCAGCCGGTCGGCCAGCCGAAACGCCTCGGCGATGTCATGGGTAATGAAGACGATGGTCTTCTTCAGCATCTTCTGCAGACGCAGGAACTCGTCCTGCATTTGCCGGCGGATCAGCGGGTCTAGTGCCGAGAACGGCTCGTCGAGGAACCACAGTTCCGGCCCGACCGCCAGCGAGCGGGCGATGCCGACCCGCTGCTGCTGGCCGCCGGAAAGCTGGTGTGGATAGGATGTCTCGCGGCCTTCCAGACCGACCAGCGCGATCATCTCGCGGGCTCGTGTTTCTCGTTCTCTAGCCGGCTTGCCCTGAATCTTCAGCGGAAAGGCCACATTGCCCAGCACGTCGAGATGCGGCAGCAGACCGAAGTTCTGGAACACCATGCCCATGGCATGACGGCGCAGTTCGATGAGTTCCTTGGCCGACACCTTGAGCAGATCGCGCCCGTCGAGCAGGATCTCGCCGGCGCTGGGTTCGACCAGCCGCGACAGGCAGCGCACCAGGGTCGACTTGCCAGACCCGGAAAGCCCCATGATAACGAAGATCTCGCCAGCCATGACATCAAAGCTGGCATCGACGACGGCGGGCAGATGGGCCTCCGCCCGCAGCCGTTCGGCCAGCACATTGGGATCGATAACGTAGCCGCGCGAATCGAAATAGTAGCCGGGACGCCGGCCGAATACTTTCCACACATTGCGGCAGGAAAGCTTGGCCGGCGCCATATCAGCCATGATTGCTATTCCTTCGCCGCGTCGATCCAGGGCTTCCAGACCGCCTCGTTGGCTTCGACCCACGCCTTCACGACAGTATCGAGGTCCTGCCCTTTCTTGTCGACGGCAAGCATCATCTTCTGCTGGTCGGTGGCGTTGACCTGAAGCTGCTTGAGGAATTCATAAGCGGCCGGCCACTTCTGGCCGAAGCCCGACCAGACGATCTTGTCGACGTCCGGCGGCCGGATGCAATGCTCGTTGCTCTCGTCCTTGCAGGGAGGCATTTTCACCCAGCCGACGTCGTTCTCGGCCAGCGCATAGTGCGGCCCCCAGAACATCATGAGAAGCGGCGTCTTGGCGGCTTCCGACGCTTCCAGTTCAGCCACCAGCGCCCCCTCCGAGCCGGACGGCACGGCGGTATAGGGCATGTTGTTGTCGGCGATGATGGTCGCGGCGCGCGAGCCCCAATCGGCCGGATAGTCGAGGAAGCGGCCGTTGGGCGCCGTCTCCGGCGTCGACAGCGCCTGCACGCATTCGGGCTTTTCCAGCGCCGTCCAGTCGGGCAGGCCGGGGCAAACCTGCTCCATGAATTTTGGATAGATCCAGCCTTCCTTGGTTTCGAGGCCGAGCTTGCCGATGTCCTCGATCTTCTTCTCGGCCAGCACCTTCGGGAAGATGTCGCCGACATTGTTGAGCCAGATTTCCACCGAAGCCGACAGCGTGCCGTCGGCAAGGCCGGAGAATTGCGGGAAGTTGCCGGCCGTGACGTATTCCACCTTGTAGCCGAGTTTCTGCAACAGCTGCCCGGCGATATGGGTGGAGATGTGCGCGCCGGTCCATTCCAGCATGGCGAGCCTGATCGGCTCGTCCTTGGCGCCGAGATCGGCAGCGCCGGCCGGCAGGACGCCGGCGAGGATTGCCAGCGCGAGGCCGGCGGATTGAAGCATGGTCGATTTCAGCATGACACTTCCCCTTTCGTTGGCCTTTCTCGTCGACGTTGCCGCCGGTCCAGCCTCCCTCCCAGAAGGCGGATCCTATGCGCCGGTGCTCTACCAGAGCGCGCCGCCGGTGATCCGGATGTTCTCCATGGTGATGCCTTTCGCGAGATCCGAGCACAGGAAGACGGCGAGTGCGGCGATCTCCTCGGGTTGCATCATGCGCCCTTGAGGATTGGCCTTGCGGAACTCGTCCATCAGGTCCTTGGCGCTGCGGCCCCTGCCCTCGCGCTCGACCACCTGCGCTACGTTACGGCGCATCAGCTCCGTTTCCACCCAGGTCGGGCTGATCATCACGCAGGTGACGCCATGCGGCGCGCCTTCCAGCGCGACGCAGCGCGTGAACCCCAGAAGCCCGGCCTTGGAGGCGCAGTAGGCGGGATTGTCCTTCCAGCCGACGGTCGCCGCCGTCGAGCCGATGTTGACGATACGGCCCCATCTGCGCGCGATCATGCCCGGCAGCGCGGCACGGGTGGCCCGGAAGGCGCCGGTCAGATTGGTATCGACGATCTTGTCCCACAGCGCGTCGGAGTGACCGACGACCGGCTGTTCGGCCGTCGTGCCGGCGGCATTGACGAGGATGTCGGAAGGGCCGATGGCAGCTTCGGCCTCCTCGAAAAAACGGTTCGTCAATTCGCTGTTTCGGACGTCGAGATGCGCGGCATGGGTTTTCGTGCCGTGGGCCGCCAGGGCGGCGCGCACGCGCTCGATCTCATCGGCACCTGGATAATAGGCGGCGTCGTTGCGCGCCGCATCCGGCGGCGCCACATACGAGCCGACTGCGACATTGGCGCCCGCCTTGGCCAGCGCCGTGGCAATGGCGAAACCCATGCCGGAAAAGCCGCCGGTGACAACAGCGCTACGACCGGAGAGAGATGTCATGGGCAGGTTCCTCCAACGTGCGGCGGTATTGTACCCTCACCCCTAACCCTTCCTCGAAAGGGGGAGGGGAACACCGACACAGCAATCCGCCACCGCGGGCGAACGCCACCACAAAGTCCTCCACCCCCTTGCGGAGAGGGGTTTGGGGCGGGGATAAAAGACGCCTCACACCGCAAGATAGCCTCCATCCACCACCATCTCGGCGCCGGTAACGAATTTGGATTCGTCGGAGGCGAGGTAGAGGACCATATAGGCGATGTCGCTCGGCTCGCCGAGGAAGCCGATGGGGTGGCGGGACAAGGCCTTGGCCCGCTCCTCCTCCAGCCGGCCGAGGTCGCGCAGATAGTTCTCGGTCTGCGGCGTCCAGACATAGCCCGGATGGATGGAATTGCAGCGGATGCCGTATTTCTGTTCCGCGCAATGCACGGCGACCGCCTTGGTCAGCGTGCGCACGCCGCCCTTGGAAGCGCAATAGGCGGCAAGATCGGCCTCGCCGATGATGCCGTCGATCGACGACAGATTGACGATGGAACCGCCGGTCTTCTTCATCAGCCCGATGCCGGCCTGACAGCCGAGGAACACACCGTCGAGATTGACCGCCATGGTGCGCCGCCATTCCGCCAGCGTGGTATCCTCGATGGTCTTGGCGATGGCGATGCCGGCATTGTTGACCAGCACGTCGAGCCGGCCGAATTTTTTCTCGACCGCCGCCATGACCGACGACCATTCGTCCGGGTCGGAGACGTCATGGCGCAAGGATAGCACCTCGCCTGCGGCCTCTCCGATCGCCGCGGCGGTCTGTGCGGCCAGCTTTTCGTCGATGTCGGTGACGACGAGTTTCGCTCCCTCCTTTGCCAGAAGCAGCGACGTCGCCCGGCCGAGGCCCAGACCGGCCCCGGTGACGAGCGCAACCTTGCCTTGAACCCGACCCATTTTCCGGCGTCACCCTCCTTTGGTTTCAGGCCTCGGATTTTCAGCCCAGCGGCTGCCCGAGCCAGTCACGATAGAAGCCTTCGAGGTCCGGCTCGAAATCGTGCACGATCGGATAGCCGGGTGCAGCCGCCTCGACCTCGTGCAGCGTGCCGCATTCGGGGCAGATGAATTCGCGAATCTCCATCCATTCGGGATCGGGAAGATCGCTGTTGGGATAAATCTCGCGCAGCGCCTCCTCGCTGTCGCGCACGACGATCGAGGCGGCCAGTTTCCAGTTCTTGCGATAGTCGCCGAAGGAATGGCCGCATTCGCATTTCGTCACTCGCCCCTCGGCGCTCTCGCAGATGAACAGGTGATCCGACACCGGTAGCAGAATCCTGTCCTGCCAGCCGACCCTGTCCTGGAGCACGGCGACGTATTTGAAGAAGCGGTCGTCGTCCTTGTAGGCGCTCATGATGCGCCGCGTCTGCGGCCAGGGCAGCGTGCCGGCGACGAGATCGGCGATGACTTCCTTGCTGTAGCTGCTCATTGTCTCACTCCACGCCGAAGGCGGCCTTGCCGTCGACGCCCCAGAAATCGGAAAAGTCCCTGGTGAAGCGCGGCGACAGCCTGATCGCGCTGGCGTACATCTTCTTCACCTCGGGCGCGAAGTCGGCCGCCCTGACCCGCTCGCGCTCGGATGCGATCCAGTCCGACACCGGCTTCGCCCGCGCCAGCCGGGCAGCCCGCATCTCGGCGCGATGGCGCTTGGTGGCTTCGAGATTGGCGACCGGAAAGCCTTCCGCGTCCTCGTCGAGGACGATGCCGAAGACGCCTTCCGCCGCTTCCGGAGTGAGGAAGCCATTCTCGACGTCCCAGGCCGTCTTGACCGGGTCGCGCTCCAGCACGTCGCCATAGCCGCCGCCGCCATTGTAGGAGTGGGTGAAGACGTCGCCTGTCTTGTGGGGCGCGGTGATGTAGGGCCCTTCCACCGTCACCTGCTCGCCTTCGAGCCGGATTTCCAGTTCCGAACGATGCGGATTGGTGCCGGTGTGGTGCGGCAGCGGCTCGCCCTTGCCGGCCAGTTCGAAGATGTTGGAATCGCGCACCGCCCGGTGCTTCTGGCAGGTCGGCGCCGGGTAGCCTCCGCACAGGCCGCCATTGTCGAACACGCGCGACGAATGCTCGGAGGTGACGAGGCGCAGATGGTCGGTCTTGCTGATCAGCCAGGTCGACAGGAAGGAGCAGCCGCCGCGATACTTGCCGGCACCGCCGGAATTGGGAACGATCGAGCGGCCGATGTAGAGCATCGGCATGTTCTGTTCCCATATCTCGATATTGCCCATGTCGGATTCCGGGTTCCAGCCGACATAGGCTGTGTCGAGCCCGTCCTTGATGGCGAGTGCGCCGGAGCCGGCGGCGGCGCATTCGAAATGCGCCATGCCGAACGGCGTGCCGTACTGGCTGGTGCCGCCCATCTCGATCATCGGCGAGTTGACCTGGCCGACGAAGGCTTCCTCGACGAAGCCTCGGGCGATGAAGGAACGCGATAGCAACCTCTGGAAGACACCGTAAGCCGGCAAAAGAAGCGCCCAGGAGGTCGCCGTCGCCACCATCTCGTTGTCCGGGTTGGTCCAGGTGCCGGCGGGCAGCTTCAGCTCGGTGGCCATCCAGGCGCCGTCGTTTACCAGCCCCTCGAAGTTCATGTGCTGGGTCAGCGTCACGAACATGCCGCCGTCCATGCCGGCCGGCGTACAGTTCATCGAATGGTAGCCCCAGGGCTGGGTGCCCTCGAAGTCCATGACGATCTTGCCGTCGGTGGTGATCTCCATCTCAATCGGCATGTTGTAGAGCCAGTCGGGATCGCCGAGCGGCTGGTAGCCCGGCTTGCCGGCGGTGACGTGGCCGTAGAAGGTGTGACCGCGATAGATGCCGGGCACGGTGAGTTGGCGCGTGCGGGCGAGCTGGGCGCGCCGCCCTTCCTCGATGAACTCCTTGGAAATCTGCATCCAGCTGTCGAGACCGATCTCGTCGATCAGCGCCTTGACGCTCTCGCGCATGTCGATGCACGAGGCGACCTTGGCCTTCTCGTCCAGGACCCAGTAGATCGGCATGCGCAGATTTCGCTCGCAGCGGATGACGTAGTCGCGGCGCAGTTCGTCGTCCACGCCGACCTTTTCCGCGCAGACGAACAGGCCCTCGGTGAAGCGCTCCTGGGCGAGCGCCACGTCACCGCCCGGCGTGATGCCGCCGGCCTCCAGCTCGTGACAGACGGCGCCGGCCCAGCCGACCAGTTTCCCGCTGTGGAAGATCGGCACCACGTCCATCACGTCCGGCACCTGAACGGTGCCGATGAAGGCGTCGTTGTTGGCGAAGATGTCGCCGTCGCGGATGCCGGGATTCTCCTCGTAGCCTTCGCGGATCATCCACTTGATGAAGCGGCTCATGGTGTGGACATGCACCATGATGCCGTTGGAGAGCGCGATGGCGTCGCCCTCGGGCGTATAGATCGCCACCACCATCTCGCCGACCTCGCGCACGCCGGGCGAAGCGGAGATGCGCCGCGCCATTTCGCGCGCCGACACGCAATAAGCCCTGAGCTTGGTATGCAGCGTCTCGAACTTCAGCGGGTCCTGGTTGCGGAGCTTCAGTTCGGTAATGCCGTCGTAGCAGCCGGTTTCTTCCATCAGCCGCTCGGATTCGAGCAGGCGTTCACGGATGCGAAGCGCGGAGGCGGGTTTGTCGAGCATGGGTCTCGCCTTCTCAAGCATGGGAGTAATGCAGCAGGGTCCACTCATCGACCCAGACGCGGTCGCCGGGATGAACGACCAGCGTGGTCGCCGGGTGCTCGATGATCGCCGGGCCGACGACCTCGTGGCCGGGCTGGAGCCAGTCCATCTCGTAGAGGTTGGCCTTGTGCCAGCGGCCGCCGATATAAGCTTCACGCACGCCCTTGTGAGCCGGCGACGGATCGGCCTTGCCCAGCGGCCGCCTGACCAGCACGGGCTTGACCTTGTCGGCGGTGGCGATCAGCCCGAGCTCGGTGATCGAGAAGCCGGCCTCGCCGTAGCGCGAGACACGGTGGTTGACCTTGGCGTAGACGGATTCGAATTCCTCGATGACCTTGCGCATGTCGTCCGCCGACTTGACCGCCGACAGCGGCGCCATCACCTCGACGTCCTCGAGCTGGCCGGTGTAGCGCATCATCAGGAATGGCGTGGTGGCGATCTTGTCGCGCGCATGGCCATCGGCCAGCATCTCGTCGACAGCCGCCTTGGTCAGATCGTCCCACACCGCAGTCACGCGCTCGCCGAAAGCCTCCAGCTCGGCATCGGTCGCACGCGCGCCGATGTCGATCTGCGTCGAGACGGAATGGCGACGCATGAAGTCCGCCGTCGTGCAGCCGAAGGCCGAGAAGGCAGCGGCGAACTGGAAGGTAATGATATCTTTGAAACCGATGCCCCTCGAGCAGCCGGCCAGATGCAGCGGGCCCGAGCCGCCATAGGACAGCAGCGTGAATTCGGACGGATGGATGCCCTGCCCGGAGATCACCCGGCGCAGCGCGTTGTTGGCGTCCGCCTCCAGCATGTCGATCATGCCTTCGGCCGCCTCCTCGACACCGACGCCGAGCACGTCGGCGCACTTCTTCTTGAAGGCTTTTCGCGCTTTCTCGACTTCCAAAACGACCTTGCCGCCGAGGAAGTAATGCGGGTTCAAGCGGCCGAGGATGGCATCACAATCGGCAATGGTGGGTTCGGTACCGCCCTTGGCGAAGCAGATCGGGCCGGGGTCGGAGCCGGCGCTTTCCGGGCCAAGCGACACTTTCTTGGTCAGCGGGTCCACCTTCAGGATCATGCCGGCGCCGGCGCCGATTGTGTCGAGATGCAGCGTCGGCACGTTGAGCTTGAAACGGTCCATCAGCGGCTCGTTCTCGATGCGCGTCTGGCCCCGCGTGATGACACCCATGTCGAAGGAAGTGCCGCCCATGTCCGAGCAGATCAGCGAATCGTTACCGATCAGCTTGCCGACATAGGCCGCGCCCAGGATGCCGCCGATCGGGCCGGAGATCATCGTCTCGTGCAGGCGCGGATGGTTGATCGAGGTGAGGCCGCCGAAGGAGAGCAGCGTCTGCACGCCGTATTTGAAGCCGTATTTCTTCGAGACGTCCTCGATGCCCTTGAGCTGCTTGCGGCCGCGCGAGGTGGCGTAGGCCTCGATCAGCACCGAATTCAGCCGCGACTGCTCGCGGATGACGGGCCGGACTTCGTGCGAGGTGTAGACTCCGATCTCGGCCCCGGCCTTGCCGATCTCCTCACGGCAGATCTCGGCGATGCGTTTCTCGTGCACCGGATTGACGTGGGAGAAGATGGTCATGATGCAGATAGCATCGACATGGTCGTCAATCAGCTTCCTGGCTGCCTCGCGCACCTCGTGTTCGTAGAGCGGCAGGATGACGTCGCCGAACTGGTCGATGCGCTCGGTCACGCCATGCGTGCGGCGGCGCGGCACCAGCGGATCGGGATGATGATGCGTCACCGCATGCAGCCGGTCGGCATAGGAATAGTCGGCCCAGGCCTGCAAGCCGCGACCCATCAGGATCATGTCCTCCAGGCCCTTGGTGGTGATGAGGCCGAGCTTTCGCCCCGTACGCGACAGCAGCGTGTTCAGCATGCCGGTGCCGGAATAGAGCACCACGTTGACGCCGGAGAACAGCGCCTCCAGCGAGATACCCCAGGCGTCCGCCGCATCCTCGGCCGAGGCAAGGAAACCCTCCGCCTCGTCCTTCGGCGTCGTCGCCGACTTGCCGATCTTGAAGTGCCCGTCCTGGTCGACGAGGATGGTGTCGGTCATTGTGCCGCCGGCATCGATGCCGATGACGATAGGCTGGGTTTCAGGGGGCTGGGTGGTGATCTGGTCCACGATGGCGTCCCGTACATTGGGTCAGTGTTGCCGACAGGCTAGATTCTCCCGACGGGATCGCGCCATATGCCGAAAGGCACAATGACGGTCGGCGATGAACCAGCCAAAAGACATCATGCGAGGGGATACGATCTGGGAACCGCTGGCGCGCGCCATCGCGGCCATCGGCACGGACGAGCATGTCGACCGCCTGATCGACCTGATCGGCGTCGACATCGCGCATGACCTCGTCACCGTCACCCGCTATTCGGCGACGAAGACACCTGAATTCGTCAAGCATCGCGGCTTCTCGGACGAGATGGTGAGCCACTATCTCGCCAGCTACTATGTCTTCGATCCGTTCTACGCCTCGTGGCAGCGCGAACGGCGGCTGGGCATCGTGCCGTTGAAGCGACTGGCCGACGACGAGGTCAAGCGCGGCCAGTACATAGCCGGCTTCCTGGCTCAGTCGCGGATCGTCGACGAAGTCGGCATTCTGTTCGCCGACGGCGGCGATTGGTGTCTGGGCATTTTCCTGGACCGTTCGGAAAAGCCGTTCAGGGAGCGCGAGATTGCTCTGCTTGATGAGCGTCTGCCGGTCTTTTCCGCCCTCCATGCGCTCGACATCAAGGCGCGCGCGCCGGACTTCCTGCGTACTTCGGCGCCGAGTGGTCCGGCCGCCTCGCCGCGCAAGCCGAGCATCCCGGACGAACTATGGCCTGAACTCAGCCAGCGCGAGCGCGAACTGGTGCAACTCGTCCTTGCCGGCCATCCCACCGCCGCGATCGCCGAGCGGCTCGGCATCACGGTGGGCACAACGAAGAACCACCGCCGTCGCATCTACGAAAAGCTCGATATCACCACCGAGCGGGAACTGTTCCTGCAATTCTTCGAATTCATGACCCGGGATTGAGCGTATCAGATGAATAGCCCCGAGTTTCATGGACGCCCTCGGGTTACATTTTCTGCTGCCGTTCAAAGTCGACGGGTGACAGCATCCCGTTCCTGACGTGCTTGCGCTTGGGGTTGTAGAACATCTCGATGTAGTCGAACACGTCCTGCCTTGCCTCCTCGCGTGTCCGGTAGGTCCTGCGCCGTATCCTCTCCCGCTTGAGGAGATTGAAGAAGCTCTCGGCCACGGCGTTGTCATGGCAGTTTCCGCGCCGGCTCATCCATTGCCCGGCAGGCGATACATGGGTGATGTCTGTCACCCACGCCTTGTCCGGCGCATCGACATCGAACTGTCGAGCCAGGGTGTTGTCGACCACGACTGACGGCTTGCCGCGATAGGAACCGGGCCGGCGCTTGTAGCCGATCTGCGCCTTGATCCCGGCCAGCTTTGCGAGACGAGCGATGCGATTGACGCAACTGGTCTCTCCCTGATCCAGCAGATCGTCGTGCAACTTGCGATAGCCATAGACCCTGCCGCTCTCCTTCCAGGCCTTCTGATCAGGTCGATCTGACGTGCGTCTTCCCGAGCCCGTCTGCTCAACGGGCTCTTCAGCCAGGCGTAGAACCCACTGGGCCCGATGCGCCGGCAGCGGCACATCACCCGCACCTTGAACTGCTGGCGATGCTCGGCAACGAACGCGTATCTCACCTTGCATCCTTGGCGAAATACGCGGTGGCTTTTTTTAAGATGTCGCGCTCCTCGGTAACGCGAGCCAGTTCATTCTTCAGACGGCGGATCTCTGCGGCCTGATCGTCATCGGTTGAAACGGATGGCTTCGAGAACTTTCTCCGCCATGCGTAAAGCGAGTGCTGACTGACCCCGAGCCGCTTCGAAACCTCTGCGACGCGATAGCCCCGCTCGGTGATTTGCGCGACCGCGTCACGCTTGAAATCGTCGCTGAAATTGCCAGACCTCATCGTGGCCTCCTTGCCTCAAAATTAGGGAAGAAGGCGTCCACAAATCTAGGGACTATTCAGCGGAGCGCCTATGCTACATGCGAAAATCAGAGTTTAGGACCGCAAATTTGACCTTACCATTCAAGGTCTTAGGTTCTTTAGCGACTGGTGAAAACAGTATGGCGCGCCCGAAGAGATTCGAACTCCTGACCCCCAGATTCGTAGTCTGGTGCTCTATCCAGCTGAGCTACGGGCGCGCGCCGCGTGTCGTCGACACACCGGAACCGGGCCGGTCGGAAGACCGGCCGCGAATTGACGTGCTACCTAGCGGCTCGCCTCGCGAAATGCAAGACGATGCCGCAAAAGATTTGCTGCGATCCACCAAGACCCCGCCAACGCCGCCGACGTCCGGCGCGCTGCCGTGTTTCAGGCGCGTCGGCGGTCATCTGCCGGACCAAGCGATGGCCGTAGCGCGCCGGAAGCGTTTCCCTCGGGACCGCCGCCGTATTTGGAGCATTTCCAGCAAGGGCGTGAAACGATTTGTGCCTGGAAAACCGGCCAAATCCGGGAAATAGAGCAGATTCAACGAGTCCGTTCGAAAGAAACCACCAAGGGGTGCCGGGCTCTTCAGAGCGGTGCGCCGCTTCGGCAATCCGGCGCCGGGCGAAGGCGGCGCCGATTCGTAACGGCGTAGCGTAAACCGGCGTCACGCCGGGCGGCGCAAGGGTCCGCGTGCCGTCTCCAGCCTTGCCGGCTGGTCGGGGATGGTGACGGCGAAGACGGTGCGGCCGCCGATGCTTTCCACCAGGTCGACGCCGCCGCCATGGGCGCGGGCCAGTTCCTGCGCGATGGCGAGGCCGAGCCCGGTGCCGCCGCTGCGGGCGGAGCCGCGGAAGGCCGCGAACAAGTTCTCCCGCGCCTTCTGCGGCAGGCCCGGACCAGTGTCGGCGACGAGGATACGGCTGACGCTGCCGGCGCGCTCTGCCGAAATGGTGAGGCGCCGCACCATGGCGCTTTCGGTGTCGCCGGCCATCGCCTGCACGGCGTTGCGCGACAGATTGGTGAGCAGGCGGAAGAGCTGGTCGGCATCGGCATCGACCTCGAAGCCCGGCTCGACGGCATTGACGAACTCGATGCCTTCGCCGATGTCGAGCAGGCCGTGCACCTCCTCGACCAACCGCTGCAACCTGAGGCGCCGGCGCGCAGGCGCGGGCTCCTGCGTGCGGCCATAGGCGAGCACGCCTTCCGAATAGGCGACGGCGCGGTCCAACGTACGCAAAAGCTTCGGTGCGAAAGCCTGTACAGTCGGGTCCTTCACCTGGCGCAGACGGTCCGACATCAGTTGCGCCGAAGCCAGGATGTTGCGCATGTCGTGGTTGATCTTGGAAACGGCGAGGCCGAGGTCGGCCAGATGCTTCTGCTCGGCCAGCATTTTGTGCAGCCGCTCCTGCATCGTCGACAATTCCCGCTCGGCCACGCCGATCTCGTCGGCGCGGGCGGCCGGGCGGATGATGCGGGCAGGGTCGTCGGGCGCCTGCGAAAAGGCAAGCATGGAACGGGTCATGCCGCGGATCGGCCGGATCATGATGCGGTCGATCGCCGCATAGACCAGCATGGCGGTGAACAGCGAGATCAGCAGCGAGACGAAGGCCACGGTGCGCGAATAGGCGAGCATCGCCTCGCGCAGCCTGCGGTCGGGCATGATGAGCTCGAACTCCTTGTCGCTTTCGCCCACCGGCCCATAGACGCGCAGCATCCGGTCGCCACCGAAGACCAGCGTGTCGAGCGCGCCCACCATCTCCTCGACAAAGCCGGTCGTCGCCACGTCGATATGCTCGTCGACGCGCGGCGGCATCTCGGCCACCGCCAGCAGGCGCGATATGCCGCCGTCACGCACGGCGATCGCCTTAGCGCCCATGGCGGCAAGCACGTCGTCCTGGGCGCTGCGCGACAGGCTTTGCGGATCGCCCTGCACCAGCACGATGGAGACGGCAGCGGCGGTGCCCAGCCGTTCCTTCAGCCAAGCCATACGGAAGCCGGCCACCGAAGGCAGGAAGATCAGCACTTCGGCCAGGAGCACGAAAACGACGGTGAGCAGGAGCAATTTGGCCGACAGGCCGCGCGCCAGCGGCACGACATGAGCGGCGGCAATGGATGGGTCGGCCGGCCGGCCGGCTGAGGGTTCGTCGGTCATGCGTGTCCGAACCGGATGCACTTTCTCTTCAAAAATAGGTGATCGCGACGCTTTTGCCAATTTCCTCCCGAACCGGCCGATACGACGGTTGCCGCGCGATTGACTTCCGCCCCCTGTCTCCCTATAAGCCCGCACACGCTCGGGCCAGCCATCCCGGCGCGTTTTGCGACGCGCCAAATACTTGGACAGGCCGGGCAAAGCTCCTGTTACAGACGTGGCAGAACCAAGAAGGGCCGCACTCCGCGGTATTAAAACAAATGAAGCGTACCTACCAACCCTCCAAGCTCGTCCGCAAGCGCCGGCACGGTTTCCGCGCCCGCATGGCCACCAAGGGCGGCCGCGGCGTCGTCGCCGCCCGCCGCAATCGTGGCCGCAAGCGGCTCAGCGCCTGATCGGCAGCGATCTCTTGCCCGCCCGCGGCAAGCCTATGGGCTCCGGCCCCGAGCGGCTCCTGAAGCGTGCGCAGTTTCTGGCCGTCCGGCGCGGTGAAAAGCGCCGCGGGCGGCTTTTCCTCATGGAGGTGCTGGACCGGGGCGACGACGGGCCGCCGCGCGTCGGCTACACCGTCACCACCAAGGTCGGCAATGCGGCGGTGCGCAACCGCGTCAGGCGCCGGCTGAAGGAAGCAGTGCGTACCCATGCCGCCGCTGACATGGCGCCCGGCAATGACTATGTGATCGTCGGCCGGATCGAGGCGCTCGCCGCCCCGTTCGGCCAACTCAAGGCCGAGCTTTCCCGCAGGATGCGCGGACAATAGGTCAGGGACCAGGGTTCTCGATGGAAAACAACCGCAACTTCTTCATCACCATCGCGCTGTCGGTGCTGATCCTGACCTTGTGGCAGGTGTTCTACATGAACCCGCGCATCGAAAAGCAGCGCGAGACCACCAAGATCGAGGCGGCGCGGGACCAGGACAAGAAGACCGCCGAAGGCGCTGCACCCAACACCGCGACGCCGGCGCAGCCAGGTGCTGCCATTCCGAACGCTCCCGGCGTCGACAGCGCTGCGGCTGCGATCGGACGCGACCAGGCGCTGGCGGCGACCGGCCGCGTCAAGATCGATACGCCGAGCCTGGAAGGGTCGATCAATCTCACCGGCGCGCGCCTCGACGACCTCAGGCTCAAGCACTACACCGAGACCGTCGACAAGGATTCGCCGGCGATCGTGCTCCTCAACCCGTCGGCGCTGAAGGACGGCTATTTCGCCGAGATCGGTTTTTCCGGTTCGCCCGACGCCGGTAAGCTGCCGGGTCCTGACACAGTGTGGACCGTCGACGGCAATTCGACGCTGACGCCGACGACGCCGGTGACGCTGACCTACACCAACGACAAGGGGCTGACCTTCAAGCGCACCGTCTCGGTCGACCAGGAATATATGTTCACGGTCGACGACACGGTGACGAATACCGGAAGCGCCCCGGTTTCGCTTGCCAACTACGGCCGCGTGACGCGCTACGAGAAGCCCGACGACCGCAGCACCTACGTGCTGCACGAAGGCCTGATCGGCGTCACCGGTTCGGAAGGCTTGGAAGAGATCAAATA
Source organism: Mesorhizobium sp. (assembly GCF_017306545.1). Lineage (GTDB taxonomy): Bacteria > Pseudomonadota > Alphaproteobacteria > Rhizobiales > Rhizobiaceae > Mesorhizobium. The sequence goes on along the minus strand of NZ_JAFKID010000006.1, from coordinate 195,283 downwards.
CGCCAAGATCGAGAAGGACAAGCAGGTCACGCCCGGCAAGTCCAGCGACGGCTGGCTCGGCATCACCGACAAATATTGGGCGGTGGCGCTGGTGCCCTCGGAAAAGCAGCCCTTCCAGCCGCGCTACGGCTTCTTCGACGACGGCCGCACGCGCTACCAGTCCGACTATCTGTCTGACCAGATCGCGCTGGCGCCCGGCCAGTCGACCACCTTGCAGACGCTGGTCTTCGCCGGCGCCAAGGAAGTCTCCACGGTCAACGCCTACGAGAAGGACCACCACATCCGCCAGTTCGACCTTCTGATCGACTGGGGCTGGTTCTATTTCATCACCAAGCCGATGTTCTGGCTGATCGACACGCTCTACAAGTTCTTCGGCAATTTCGGCCTCGCCATCATCGCCACCACGGTTCTGGTCAAGGCGGCGTTCTTCCCGCTCGCCAACAAGTCCTACAAGTCGATGGCGAACATGAAGAAGGTGCAGCCGAAGATGGTCGAGATCCGCGAGAAATACGCGGACGACAAGATGGCCCAGCAGAAGGCCATGATGGAGCTGTACAAGACCGAGAAGATCAATCCGATCGCCGGCTGCTGGCCGGTGGCGTTGCAGATCCCGGTCTTCTTCGCGCTCTACAAGGTGCTCTACATCACTATCGAGATGCGGCACGCGCCGTTCTTCGGCTGGATCCACGACCTCGCGGCCCCCGACCCGACCTCGGTGTTCAATCTGTTCGGGCTGCTGCCCTTCGCGCCGCCGGCCTTCCTGCCGCATCTCGGCGTGTGGGCCGTCATCATGGGCTTCACCATGTTCCTCCAGATGCGCATGAACCCGGCGCCGCCGGACCCGACGCAAGCGATGATCTTCAACTGGATGCCGGTGGTCTTCACCTTCATGATGGGCTCGTTCCCGGCCGGCCTGGTCATCTACTGGGCCTGGAACAACACGCTCTCGATCACCCAGCAGGGCATCATCATGAAGCGCCAGGGCGTCAAGATCGAACTGTGGGACAATCTGGCGAACCTGTTTCGCAAGAAACCGTCGCCGGCGAAATAGCCGGCCGCGCCCCTTCATGCAGAGGCCCCGGACGGTTCCGGGGCCTTTTGCCTTTCGGCTCCGCGCCACTATGCTCGGCAACGCACAGACCATGGACAAATCCGCCATGACCGGACCGACAGCCATCCTTCCCGCGGTTTTCGAGCGGCCGTGGATCTTCATTCGCGGCGTGCCGGCGATGACCTTCCTGCCGCCGGAAGGCCCGCCCGAGATCGCCTTCGCCGGCCGCTCCAATGTCGGCAAATCCTCGCTCATCAACGCGCTGACCGGGCAGAAGGGTCTGGCCCGCACCTCCAACACGCCCGGCCGCACGCAGGAACTCAACTATTTCGTCCCCGACGGCTATTCCGGCGAAGGCGCCGACCTGCCGCCGATGGCGCTGGTCGACATGCCGGGCTACGGCTACGCGCAGGCGCCGAAGGACCAGGTCGACCGCTGGACGAAGCTGGTGTTCGACTACCTGCGCGGACGCTCGACGCTGAAGCGCGTCTATGTGCTGATCGACGCCCGCCACGGCATCAAGACAAACGACGAGGACGTCCTGTCGCTGCTCGACAAGGCCGCCGTCTCCTACCAGATCGTGCTGACCAAGACCGACAAGATCAAGGCCGCAGGCGTGCCCAGGCTGATCGACGAAACGTTGGAAAAGATCAGGAAGCGTCCGGCGGCTTTTCCGGCGGTGCTGGGGACCTCGTCCGAAAAGGGCGGCGGGCTGGAGGACCTGCGGGAAGCGATCGTGACGGTGGTCAACCAGTAGCTCTTTGGGAAACGGCGATCCGCTTCGGTCGTCAGATCCGGCCGGGCTTGCCGACCGCCTTTTCGCTCTCGCGCAGCCTTTCGGTGCCGTAGGCCTTCAAAAACACGTCCGCGGCCGAGCGCGCGACATATTCGATTTCGGCCGGCTTCGGCGTCTCGGTGCGGTAGGCGAACATGCACTGGCGGAAGAAGCCGGCCAGCGCCAGTTCGGTGAACTGATAGGCGGCGAGATCGATATCCGCAATATCGAGCAGACCCTGCTCGACGGCGCCTTGCAGGAACTGCATGAAGCGCTCGTGGCCGCGCTTGGGGCCGCGTTCATAGAAGCGGCGGCCGAGTTCGGGAATGCGCTCGGAGGCGCCGATCACCGTGCGCTGGGCGAGCACCACCTTGGCGGAGGTGATCTTCACCGACAGGCCGATGCCGAAACGCACCAGCGTCTCACGCAGGTCGCCGCCCTGCTCCAGCGACTCGTACAGGTTCTTGAAGATGCTGCCGCGCTCTTCTTCGATCAGCGCCTCGAACAGTTCCTCCTTGTTGGCGAAATAGACATAGATGGTGCCCTTGGAGACGCCGGCCTCGCGGGTGATGTCGTTCATCGAGGCGGCGTCGAAACCCATGTTCATGAAGACGCGGCGGGCGCCCTCGATAATCTGCTTGCGCTTGGCCGGATCGTGGCCTGCCGGCGGACGGCCACGGCCAGGCCACTCCGAGGCGGGCCCGCCGGCGCGATCCTTCGGCGTTTTGTCAGTATGGTCCTTGCCGCTGTCAGCAGTCATCGCGAAATCCCGAAATAATCGAACCAATCGGTTCGATCTCTCTTGATATGGAACTCGGCTGACGTTAAGTCAACGCCGAACCGAACGGTTCAGTCTATTTTCAGCGAGAGCCCCATGTCCTCCACCGCAAGCACTGTAGCTGAAGTCCGTCCTTTTCCAAACGCAAAGGCGCCCGTCATCGAAGCGCCGATCGAGCCGCAGCCCCCTGCTGAAGCAGACGCGACACCCGTCAAAAAGAAGCGCTCGGCGCGCTCGTTCCTCCTGCCCGTCATCGGCCTCGCGCTGCTCGCCGGCGCCGGCTGGTACGGCTACGACTACTGGACCGACGGCCGCTTCCTCGTCTCGACCGACGATGCCTATGTGAAGGCCGACATGGCGTTCGTGTCGCCCAAGATCACCGGCTATGTCAGCGCGGTGAAAGTGACCGAGAACCAGCACGTCAAGGCCGGCGACCCGCTGGTGGTGGTGGACGACGGCGACTATCGCATCGCCGTAGACCAGGCGGACGCGCAGATCGCCACGCAGGGCAAGACGCTGGAGCGCATCGACGCGCAGGTCACGGCCGCCCAGGCGTCTCTCCAGCAGGCCGAGGCGCAGAAGACGGCCGCCAAGGCCGCCGCCGACAACGCCGCGCGCGTGGTCGATCGGACCAGCCAGCTTCTGAAGACCCATGTCGCCACGCAGGCGCAGCTCGACGACGCGCAGACGGCGGTCGAGCAAGCCAACGCCGCCCTTGCCGGCGCCGACGCGCAGATCGCCGCCGCCACCGCCAATATCGGCGTGCTGAAGGCGCAACGCGCCGAGGCCGCCAGCACGCTGGCAACGCTCCAGCTCACCAAGCAAAAGGCCGAGCGCGACCTCTCCTTTACCGTGCTCAAGGCGCCCTATGACGGCGTGATCGGCAACCTGTCCGTCGAGCAGGGCGATCTCGTCAATCCCGGCCAGAAGCTCGCCGTCGTCGTGCCGATGGACAAGCTCTACATCGTCGCCAACTTCAAGGAGACGCAGCTTGCCGGCCTGACGCCGGGCGAAACGGTGCGGGTGTCGGTCGACGCCATGGACGGCCACGACTTCGAGGGCGAAGTGTCCTCGCTGGCGCCGGCGTCGGGGGCGGTGTTCTCGCTGCTGCCGCCGGAAAACGCCACCGGCAACTTCACCAAGGTGGTGCAGCGCGTGCCGGTGCGCATCGACGTGCCGGCCGAGGTGCTGGCGAAGGGACGGCTGCGTGCCGGCCTCTCGGTCGTGGTCGCCGCCGACAGCCGCACGGCGCCGGGCGCAGCGACCCGCTGATCCGGACCGGGTCAAGCCGCAACAGGATCGGAGCGCGTCATGACAACCGCATCCATCACCGCCGGGCGCCTGCCGGCAATCGCGCCGGCCATGGCGCAGCCGGCGGACCAGATGGAGACGCGCCGCGTCGTCGCCTTCCTCGCCATGGTCTTCGGCATGTTCATGGCGATCCTCGACATCCAGATCGTCTCGGCCTCGCTGACGGAGATCCAGGCCGGTCTTTCGGCCAGTGCAGATGAGATCCCCTGGGTTCAGACCGCCTACCTGATCGCCGAGGTCATCATGATCCCGCTGTCGGGCTTCCTGTCGAGGATGCTGTCGACAAGGGTGCTTTTCACCATTTCCGCCGCCGGCTTCACGGCGGCGAGCGCGATGGCGGCCACCGCCACCAACATCGACCAGATGATCGTCTACCGCGCCATCCAGGGCTTTATCGGCGGCGGTATGATCCCTTCCGTGTTCGCGGCCGCCTTCACCATCTTCCCCGCTTCGAAGCGTGCCGTAATCACGCCGATGATCGGCCTTGTGGCGACGATCGCGCCGACCATCGGGCCGACGGTCGGCGGCTACATCAGCCACGCCTTTTCCTGGCACTGGCTGTTCCTCATCAACGTCGTGCCGGGCATACTGGTGGCCAGCGCCGCCTGGTCGCTGATCGACTTCGACAAGCCCAACCTCGCTCTGTTCAGGAAATTCGACTGGTGGGGCCTGCTCGGCATGGCCGGGTTCCTCGGCGGGCTCGAATACGTGCTGGAGGAAGGCCCCAACCACGACTGGCTGCAAGACCAGGCGGTGTTCGTCTGCGCCGCCGTGGCGACGACGGGTGCTGCGCTGTTCTTCTGGCGCGTCTTCACCGCCGAGGAACCCATCGTCGACCTGAAAGCCTTCACCAACGTCAACTTCGCCTTCGGCTCGCTGTTCTCCTTCGTCATCGGCATCGGGCTTTACGGCCTGACCTATCTCTATCCGATCTATCTCGGCCGGGTGCGCGGCTACGATTCCATGATGATCGGCGACGCGCTGTTCGTCTCGGGCCTGGCCATGTTCGTCATGGCGCCGGTGTCGGGCATCCTGTCGCGCAAGATGGACCCGCGGGTGATGATGATGATCGGCTTCGTCGGCTTTGCCGCCGGCACGTGGCAGATGACCCATCTCACCGCCGACTGGGATTTCTGGGAGATCTTCGTGCCGCAGATCCTGCGCGGCGCCTCAATCATGCTGTGCATGGTTCCCATCAGCAACATCGCGCTCGGGACGCTACCGCCGGAGCGGCTGAAGAATGCGTCCGGCCTGTTCAACCTGACCCGTAACCTCGGCGGCGCCGTCGGGCTGGCGCTTATCAACACGGTGCTCGTCAACCGCAACGTCTTCCACTACGAGCGGTTGGCCGAGCACATCGAATGGGGCAGCGCCGAGGCGATGACGCAGGTCGAGAACCTGACGCGCAATTTCCAGGCGCATGGCGGCATGGATGCAGCCACCGCCGCGGTCGCAAGGCTTTCAGGCATGGCGCACCAGCAAGCGGCCGTCATGTCCTTCGTTGACGTGTTCTACCTGATCACGTTGCTGTTCGGCTCGCTGGCGGTGTTTTCCATGCTGATCCGCAAGCCGCCGGCCTCGGCAAGCGGCGGAGGCGGCGGGCACTGAGCGCCACCCGTTCACGGCACGTCAGTTGACGGTGCGCATCGTGCCCGGCAGGTCGAGCGAGAAGGCGGGCACGGCGACGTCGAACATCTCGCCCTGCGCATTGCGCATGGTGTAGCGGCCAACCATGATGCCGGACGGCGTCGAAAGCGGACAACCGGACGTGTACTGGAAGCTGTCGCCGGGATCGAGTTCCGGCTGCTCGCCGACGACGCCCGGCCCGCGCACCTCCTCGACCCGGCCTGCGCCGTCGGTGATGTGCCAGTAGCGCGACAGAAGCTGCACCGCCTCGTCGGACCGGTTCTCGATGGTGATGCGGTAGCCCCAGACATAGCGGCGCTCGGCAGGCTCGGACCGTTCCTCCAGGTAGAACGGCTCCACCTCGACCTCGATATCGCGGGTGACGGCGCGGTACATGGCTTCGCCTCCAACTCTGACGGCGAGTATTGTGAACCCGGCAAAACCGGGGTCAATATGGTAATAAGCATGGCTTCCGCCGGCCGGCGGGCCGCTTGTTGCACGCCCGGCAACGCATGGGAAACGCGGAGGAACGCATGGTCAGCGCAGAGGCCTTCCGCGCCACGGCGCTCGGCCTGCCCGACGCCGAGCAAAGCGGCCATTTCGACGTCACCGATTTCCGCGTGCACGGCAAGATTTTCGCCACATGGCGCGACAAGGACAGCCGCGCCGTGCTGAAGCTGACGCCGGACCAGCAGCGACTGCTCGGGGAGACGGCGGCAGGCCTGTTCGCGCCGGTCGCCGGCGCGTGGGGCCTGAAAGGCTGGACGCTGGTGACGCTGGACAAGATCGATGCGGCGACGCTCGGCCACGCCATGCAGATGGCGTGGCGCAACGTGGCGCCGAAATCCCTGCCTTGACGGTCAGGCCCGGTCGAGCGCCTGGGCGATATCTTCGATCAGGTCGTCGGTGTCTTCCAGCCCGATGGAGAGTCTCAGCGTGCCCGGCCCGATGCCGAGTTCGGCGCGCGCCGCGTCGGTGAGGTTCTTGTGCGTGGTCGTCGCCGGATGGGTGATCAGGCTCTTGGCGTCGCCCAGATTGTTGGTGATGAGGACGATCTCCAGCGCGTTCTGGAAGGCGAAGGCGGCAGCCTTGCCGCCCTTGACGTCGAGGCAGATCAGCGTCGAGCCGCCCTTCATCTGCTTCTTCACGATGTCGGCCTGCGGGTGGTCGGCACGGCCGGGATAGATGACGCGCGCGATCTTGGCATGATCGGCAAGCACGTCGGCGATCTTTCCGGCCGACTCCGTCTGCTGCCGCACGCGGATCGGCAGGGTTTCCAGCCCCTTCAGCAGCGTCCAGGCGTTGAAGGGCGACAGGCTGGGGCCGGTGTGGCGGAAATAGTCGTGCAGGTTCTCGTCGATCCACTTCTTGTCGGACAGCACGATACCGCCGAGACAACGCCCCTGCCCGTCTATGTGCTTGGTAGCCGAATAGACGACGACATGGGCCCCGAGTTCCAGCGGCTTCTGGAACAGCGGCGTGGCGAAGACGTTATCGACCACAAGCCTGGCGCCGATCGAATTGGCGAGCTTGGCGACGGCGGCGATATCGGCCACCTCCAGCGTCGGGTTGGTCGGGCTTTCGAGAAAGAACAGCTTCGTGTTCTTCCTTACGGCCTTTTCCCAGTTGGCGATGTTCGTGCCGTCGACGATGCTGCATTCGATGCCGTAGCGCGGCGCCAGCGTCTCGACCACCCAGCGGCAGGAGCCGAACAGGGCGCGCGCCGCGACAATGTGGTCGCCTGCCTTCAGCCCGCACAGAACCGCCGCCGCCACCGCCGCCATGCCCGACGCCGTGGCGCGCGCATCCTCCGCACCCTCCAGCGCACACATGCGCTTTTCGAACATGTCGACCGTCGGGTTTGCGTAGCGCGAATAGATGAAACCGGGCTCCTCGCCCTTGAAGCGGGCCTCCGCCTGCTCGGCGGTGGCGTAGTGGTAGCCTTGGGTCAGGAAGATCGCCTCGGACATTTCGCCGAAGCCGGATCGCAGCGTGCCTTCGTGCACGAGTTGGGTTGCGGGCTTCCAGTTGCGCTTCTTGTCTGTCATGGTCCTTCACCAGCCAAAATCGGCACCGACACAAAAAAACCGGCCGCGAAAGTCGCAACCGGTGCCATGGGCTTTTGCCGACGGTCCTTTAGCGACTTGTTTAACGTGGCTGCAAGCCGACCGGCAAATCACCACGGGATAAAGCCCCTTTAGACCCGGCCCGCGCTTGCGTCAATCGATGGCTCGATTAAGAGCTTTATGCCAGACAGGCTTGGAGCGGCTCCTTGCGGCAAACCGGCATACTTCCCGATCAGGACATAGCGGCGCTGTTTTCCTCCGGCGCGCTCGCCGCACCCCGGCCGCTCGACGCCGACCAGATCCAACCGGCCAGCCTGGACCTCAGGCTCGGCGCCAAAGCCTATCGCGCCCGCGCGTCCTTCCTGCCCGGCCCCAACAGCACGGTCGAGGCGAAGCTGGAACGGCTGAAGCTGCACGAGATAGACCTCACCGAGGGCGCCGTGCTGGAAACGGGCTGTGTCTACATCGTGCCGTTGATGGAAAGCCTTGCCCTGCCCGACCATGTCTCAGCCTCGGCCAACCCGAAAAGCTCGACCGGCCGGCTCGACATCTTCACCCGCGTCATGACCGACCACGGTCCCGAGTTCGACAAGATCGCCGCCGGCTACCGCGGCCCGCTCTATCTCGAAGTCAGCCCGCGGACGTTTCCGATCGTCGTGCGCGCCGGCTCGCGCCTGTCGCAGATCCGCTTCCGCACCGGCCATGCGGTGCTGTCGGAGGACGAGGTGCTGGCACTGCACAAGGCACAGACTCTGGTAGCGACCGAGCCGCCGGACATTTCGGGCGGCGGCATCGCGCTCTCCATCGACCTTGCCGGCGACGCGAAGGGGCTGGTCGGCTATCGCGGCAAGCATCATACGGGGCTTGTGGACGTGGACCGGCGCGCCGCCCATGACATCATGGACTTCTGGGAACCGCTCACCCGCAACAAGGCCGGCGAACTGGTGCTCGACCCGGACGAGTTCTACATCCTCGTCAGCCGCGAGGCGGTGCATGTGCCGCCGCTGTTCGCCGCCGAGATGACGCCGTTCGACCCGCTGGTCGGCGAGTTCCGCGTCCACTATGCCGGCTTCTTCGATCCCGGTTTCGGCCACTCCGCCGCCGGCGGCACCGGCAGCCGCGCGGTGCTGGAAGTGCGCAGCCACGAAGTGCCGTTCATCCTCGAGCACGGCCAGATCGTCGGCCGCCTCGTCTACGAGCACATGCTGGAACGGCCGAAGGCGCTTTACGGCACCGACCTCGGCTCCAACTACCAGGCGCAGGGCCTGAAACTGTCCAAGCACTTTCGCCCGCCGGAGCCATGAAAGAGCCGGCAACGGATATCGGATAAAGCGCCCGGACTGACTTCTCTCAGGACACGACACCCATGTCTTCAAAGATCGCGGCGTGTTTCGCCGCGCTGTTCGTGGTCGGCGGTTCCGGTGCCGCGCAGGCGGCCGAACATCTGCGGATCGCCACGGAAGGCGCCTACCCGCCGTTCAACAGCATCGCCGCCGACGGCAAGCTGGTCGGCTTCGACATCGACATCGCAAACGCGCTGTGTGCGCACATGAAGGCGGAATGCGAGATCGTCGCGCAGGACTGGGACGGGTTGATCCCCGGCCTTCAGGCGCAGAAATTCGACGCCGTCATCGCCTCCATGACCATCACGGAGGAGCGCAGGAGCCAGGTGGCGTTCACGCACAAATATTACGCAACGCCGCTGGCGATCGCCGTGCCGAAGGACAGCGCCCTGAAGACGACGGACGCGGCGGCGCTCGCGGGAAAAACGGTGGGCGTGCAGGCGGCGAGCGTCATCTTCGATTTCGTCGACAAGGCCTACCGGCAGGCCGGCGCCGACATCCGCGCCTATCCGAGCTACGAGGAGGCGACGGCCGACCTCGCCAACGGCCGGCTCGACGCGGTGGTGTCGGACAAGATCTTCCTCGCCGAATGGCTGAAGAAGGACGGCGCCGGCTGCTGCCGCATGGCGGGCGACATTCCCGCCTCCGGCACCGAGGCCGGCATTGCCGTGCGCCTCGACGACACCGCGCTGCGCGACCGCCTCGACGCGGCGCTCGCCGCCATCCTCAAGGACGGCACCTACAAGGCGATCGAGACGAAGTATTTCGACTTCGACATTTATTGAGGGATAGGTTTCCTCTACAGCGCCGTCACCGTCACCGCTTCCGGCTTCTCGACCTCCAGCGCGTTGCGCAGCGGCAGGCCGAAATCGTCGGCGCCGATCTCGAACACGTCGCCGGCCTCAGTGCGCACGCCGTCGGCGAAGGAGAGCGTGGCGGTGCCGAACATGTGCACGTGAACGTCTCCCGGCTGACGGAACACCGCATACTTGAAATGATGATGTTCCAGATTGGCGACGGTGTGCGACATGTTCGCCTCGCCCGAAACGAACGGCTTCTCCCACAGCGTCCGGCCGCCGCGCAGGATGCGCGAAGTGCCGCCGATGTCGGCCGGCAGGTCGCCGACCAGGATCTCCGGCCCGAAGGAGGCGTTGCGCAGCTTGGAATGGGCGAGCCACAGATAATTCACCCGCTCCGTCACATGGTCGGAAAACTCGTTGGAGAGCGCGAAGCCGACGCGGAAGGGCTGGCGGTCGTCGCCGATCACATAAATGCCGGCGACCTCCGGTTCCTCGCCGCCGTCCTCGGCGAAGGACGGCGAAACGAGCGGCGCGCCCGGCGCCACCACCATGGTGCCGTTGCCCTTGTAGAACCATTCCGGCTGCACGCCGACCGTGCCGGCCGCCGGCTTGCCGCCCTCCAGCCCCATGCGGAACATCTTCATGGAATCGGTGAGCTGTTCGTCGCCACCCTCCAGCTTCTTGTGCATGGAATCGCGTGTCGAGGCGGAACCCAGATGGGTGAGCCCGGTGCCGGTCAGATGCAGGTGCGCCGGGTCGGGATGGTTGATCGGCGACAGCATCAGGCCCTTGCGGTAGGCCGCTTCCAGGTCCACCGTTTCGCCGCCGCCCTTGCGCTCGATCAGCGCGGCAAGGCCGACGCCGGTGCGCGCGGCCTCCATGGCGAGCGCATAGACGCTGCGCGCGCCGTTGACCACGCGCGCCCTCGCTCCGTTGCGCGCCACCACGCGGATCGTGTCGTCCTCGCCGAGCATCTGTGAAATCAGCATCGTCTACCTCCTGTATCAGCGGCCGACGGCCGGCGCCGGCACAAACCGTTCCTCGCGCGGCGCCTGCCCACGCCGCGACCGTCCTTGCGGATCAAGATTTTCCATCCGGCCCGTCGCCGGCTTGAGCGGTTCCGATCTTAATGGACCCTGCCGAACCGCCCTCTCTTTTCGTTCTGCCGTATGTCCCGGCGCGAAGCCGCCGGAAACGGCCTAAGACTTGTTCTTGTTGTAGACGTCGAAGACGACGGCACCGAGCAGCACCAGGCCCTTGACCACCTGCTGCCAATCGACGTTGACGCCCATGATCGACATGCCGTTGTTCATGACGCCCATGATGAAGCCGCCGACCACCGTGGCGATGACCTGGCCGACACCGCCCATGGCCGAGGCGCCGCCGATGAAGACGGCGGCGATGACGTCGAGTTCCGACCCCAGGCCGGCGGCCGGCACCGCCTGGCCGAGACGGGCGGCGATGATCAGGCCACCGAGCGCCGACAGGACGCCCATGTTGATGAAGACGTAGAGGGTCAACCGCTCCGTCTTGATGCCGGAAAGCTGCGCCGCCTTGGCGTTGCCGCCGAGCGCATAGACGCGCCGGCCTATGACCATGCGCTTGGTGACGAAGACGAACAGGCCGATCAGAAGGCCCATGACGACGAGCACGATCGGCAGGCCCTTGTAGATCGCGAACTGGTAGACCAGGAACAGCGTCAGCAGGCTGATGACGATCGTCTTGACGGCGAACAGGGCGAACGGCTCGGCCTCGTAGCCGTGACGCTCGCGCGTGCGCCGCGCCGACAGGCCGAACCAGGCGTAGGCGGCGACGCCGATGAGGCCCAGCACCACCGACGTCATCTGCAACTGGACGCCGCTGCCGAAGATCGTCTTGCCGGCGGCGTTGACCGTCGGCGGAACCAGCGTCCACACGCCCAGCACCTCGGGGATGAAGCCGGACGAAAGCTCCTTGAAGTCGGCCGGCAGCGGGCCGACGGACAGGCCGCCGCCAAGCATGGCCTGGCACAGACCGCGGAAGATCAGCATGCCGCCCAGCGTCACGATGAAGCTCGGAATGCGGTGGTAGGCGATCCAGTAGCCTTGCGCGGCACCGATCGCGGCGCCGACGATCAGGCACACGATCGAGGCGACGAGCGGATTGCTCAACAGGCCGAGCTGCCACGTCACCATCATGTTGGCGCCCAGCGCGCCGATGAAGCCGGCGACCGAGCCGACCGACAGGTCGATATGGCCGGCGACGATGACCAGCAGCATGCCGAGCGCCATGACGATGATGAAGGAGTTCTGCTGCACCAGGTTCGACAGGTTCAGCGGCTTGAACAGCGTGCCGTCGGTGGTGAACTGGAAGAACAGCATGATGATGATGAGCGCCAGCACCAGCCCGTACTCGCGCAGGTTGGTGGCCAGCGCCGAAACGGCGATGCGCGGGCGCTGCTGCCCGTCGTCGGCGACGCCGCTTTGCGGTACCGGGCTCGTCTCGGTGCTCATGCTGCCTTCCCTTCTCCCCTGACGATGGCGCGCATGATCTTTTCCTGACTGGCGTCGGCGGTTGCCATCTCGCCGACGATGCGCCCCTCGTTCATGACATAGATGCGGTCGGTGATGCCCAGAAGCTCCGGCATTTCCGAGGAAATCACCAGCACAGCCCTGCCCTCGGCGGCAAGGCGCGCGATGATCGTATAAATCTCGTATTTGGCGCCGACATCGATGCCGCGCGTCGGCTCGTCCAGGATCAGCACCTCAGGATCGGCGAACAGCCATTTCGACAGCACCACCTTCTGCTGGTTGCCGCCGGAGAGGTTGCCGGTGAGCTGGTAGACGCTCGGGGCGCGGATGTTGGTCTTGGCGCGATATTCGTTGGCGACGGAAAGCTCGCGCAGGTCGTCGATGACGCCGCGCTTCGACACGCCCTTCATGTTGGCGGCCGAGACGTTGTGCTTGATGTGGTCGATCAGGTTGAGACCGTAGGTCTTGCGGTCCTCGGTGACGTAGGCGATGCCCTGCTCCACCGCCTTGCCGACGGTCGAGACATCGACCGGCTTGCCGTCGAGCGTCACGCTGCCGGTGATGCGGCGGCCCCAGGAGCGGCCGAACAGGCTCATGGCGAATTCGGTGCGGCCGGCGCCCATCAGGCCGGCGATGCCGACCACCTCGCCCTTGCGGACGGTAAGGTCGATGCCCTTGATGACCTGCCGCTCGGCGTGGATCGGGTGGTAGACCGACCAGTCCTTCACCTGAAGCACCACCTCGCCGATCTTCGGCTCGCGCGGCGGATAGCGGTCGTCGAGCGAGCGGCCGACCATCGAGGTGATGATGCGGTCTTCGGAAACGTCCTTGCGTTCCATCGTCTCGATGGTCTGGCCGTCGCGGATGACGGTGACGTGGTCGGCGACGCGGCTGACTTCGTTGAGCTTGTGGGAAATGAGGATCGAGGTCATGCCCTGCCGCTTGAACTCCAGCAGGAGGTCGAGCAGCGCCTGGCTGTCCTTCTCCGAAAGGCTCGCCGTCGGCTCGTCGAGGATCAGGAGCTTGACTTCCTTCGACAGCGCCTTGGCGATCTCGACAAGCTGCTGCTTGCCGACGCCGATGTTGGTGATGAGGGTCTTGGGGTCTTCGTCGAGGCCGACCTTCTTCAACAGCGCGCGCGTGCGCGTCTCGTTGGCGTTCCAGTCGATGATGCCGTAGCTGGCGTGCTCGTTGCCGAGGAAGATGTTTTCGGCGATCGACAGCATCGGCACCAGCGCCAGTTCCTGGTGGATGATGACGATGCCCAGCCGCTCGCTGTCATGAATGCCGGCGAACTGGCACTCCTGGCCGCGAAAGACGATGGTGCCGTCGTAGGTGCCGGTCGGATAGACGCCCGACAGCACTTTCATCAGGGTGGACTTGCCGGCGCCGTTCTCGCCGACGATGGCGTGGATCTCGCCTTCCTCGACGCTCAAGGTGACGTTCGACAGCGCTTTCACGCCGGGGAAGGTCTTGGTGATGCCGCGCATTTCCAGAATGGTCGAGGCCATTGGGCACCTCCTGCAAGCATCGGGTCGAAAATGGAATGCGGTTTTCGGAGCGTTCCGATGCTCGACCAGAGTTCCGGATCGTCCCTGTGCGTCGGAGGACGCACGGCGATCCGTCCGAAACGATAGCGCCGGCGCCCGCCGGCGAAAAGGGGTTCCGCTCGACGCGGAACCCCGTTGGCGCAAGCCGTTACTTCAGTTCGTCGGCCTTGATGTAGCCGGAGTCGACCACCAGTTTCTCGTAGTTCGACTTGTCGACCTCGACCGGGGTGAGCAGGATCGAGGGAACGACCTTGACGTCGTTGTTGTAGGTCTTCTCGTCCAGGCCCTCGGGCTTCTTGCCCGACAGCACGGTGTCGACCAGCTCGACGGTCGCCTTGGCCAGTTCGCGCGTGTCCTTGAAGACGGTCGAATACTGCTCGCCCGAGATGATCAGCTTGACCGAAGCGGTCTCGGCGTCCTGGCCGGTGACGATCGGCCACGGCTGGGCGTCCGTGCCGTAGCCGACGGCGCGCAGTGAGGCGGTGATGCCGCGCGACAGGCCGTCATAGGGCGACAGCACGCCGTGGACGCGGCTGCCGTCCGAGTAGTTGGCGGAGAGCAGGTTGTCCATGCGCGCCTGGGCGGTGGCGGCCAGCCAGCGCAGCGTACCGACCTTGTCCATGCCCGTCTGGCCCGACTTGATCTTGATCGAGCCGTCGTCGATGAGCGGCTGGAGCACGCTCATGGCGCCGTTGTAGAAGAAGAAGGCGTTGTTGTCGTCCGGCGAACCGCCGAACAGCTCGACGTTCCACGGCTTGGCGTTGGGGAAGCGCTCCTTGAGGCCCTTGACCAGCGAGTTGGCCTGGATGACGCCGACGCCGAAATTGTCGAAGGTGGTGTAGTAGTCGACGTTCGGCGTCTTCTTGATGAGGCGGTCGTAGGCGACCACGACGACGCCGGCGTCGTTAGCCTTCTGCAAGGCGTCCGACATGGTGGTGCCGTCGATCGAGGCGATGATGAGCGCCTTCGGGCCCTTGGTGATCTCGTTCTCGAGCTGGCTGAGCTGGTTGGGGATGTCGTCCTGCGCATATTGCAGGTCGACGGTGTACCCCTTTTCCTCAAGTTGCTTCTTGACGGCGTCGCCGTCGTTGATCCAGCGCTGCGAGGTCTTGGTCGGCATCAGCACGCCGATGAGGCCCTTGTCCGCCGCGTGGGCGGCCGAAACCGCCATGGCCGCAATGCCGAGGGCCGCCGCAGCGACCAACGTTTTGATGATCTTCACTTCTCTCTCCCTGGTTGATGGGCGCTGCGCCGCGAGGAGCGCGGTCCGCATGGCCGGGCGGCAGCGCACCCGGCGCGGCCGCGAACCATCGATCTCCGGTATCCTCCCAATCGGCTCCTCGGTTCGCTGTCCAGCCAGGGCGCGTGGCCTCGGAGCAGGCGCAAGGTGTGGCCCTTTGCCATAACTGTCAAATGCGATCTTTGACGATTGCTATACCATTGATGATATGTCATATCGATTTAAACTTAAAATTTGAGGTCCGATGATGGTTTCCGCCCGCGAGCCGGCCGGTGGCGATGATCCGGAAAACGCGACCGCGCCGCTGCTCCGCAGCGGCCTGAGCCTGCGCCACATGCGCATGATCGTAGCGCTGGACGACCATGGCAGGGTGAGCGCCGCCGCCCAGGTCATGAACATTTCGCAGCCAGCCGCCTCGCGCATGATTGCCGAGATGGAGGCCGTTCTCAACGCCCGGTTGTGCGAGCGCCTGCCGCGCGGCGTCACGCTGACCCCCTACGGCAAGGCGCTGGCGCGGCGCGCCCGCTCCATCCTGCTGGAAATGCGCGAGGCCGACCGCGAGATCGCCGAACTGAAGGCCGGACGGGGAGGGTCGGTGTTCCTCGGCGCCGTCACCGCGCCGGCCATCGAACTGGCGGTGCCGGCGATCCGCGAGATCCGCCGGCTCCACCCGCGCATCGAGATCACCATGCAAGTGGAAACATCCAACGTGCTGGCGCGCGAACTGATCGCCTCGCGCCACGATTTCATCATCGCTCGCATCCCCGACGACCTCAATCCGCGCCTGTTCGACAGCCGTGTCATCGGCGTGGAAAAGGCCTGCCTGATCGTGCGGCGCGGCCATCCGCTGGCACATGGAGGAGAAGTCACGCTGGCGGAGACGGCCGGCTACGACTGGGTGTTCCAGTCCGGCGGCTCGCCGCTCAGGCAGGCGATGGAAGCGAACTTCCTCAACCGCAACGTGCCGCTGCCGGACCGTATTCTCAACACCTCCTCGCTGCTGCTCACCCTCGTCATGGTGGCGCAGTCGGAGGCCATCGCGCCGGTGTCGGTGCAGGTGGCGCGCTTCATCCAGAACCCGGAAGGGCTCGCCGGCGCCATCGAGGTGGTGCCGATCGAGTTCGACATAGAGGTTAGGCCTTACAGCCTGATCACGGCCAGGAACCGCGTGCTCTCGCCGGCGGCGCGCATGCTCTACGACTTCATCCTGCGCGAAGTGAGTTGAACGGCGGGAGGAAAGATGGAGCGGGTGAAGGGAATCGAACCCTCGTATGCAGCTTGGGAAGCTGCCGTTCTACCATTGAACTACACCCGCGCGGCAGCTTCGTTATCATGGCCGGCGCCGGTCCTGCAACTGCCTTGAGGCGCGGCATGCTTGAACTGCCCGGCGCGACCGCGTATCTCAGCGCTCCGATCAACGGAACGGCCAGTCCATGTCCGCATTGACCCGCTTTCTCGGCGACTCGCCGCTGCGCATCCTCGTCAAGCTGCTCGTCGTTTCCTTCATCGTCGGCCTGGTGATGAACGCTTTCGGCTGGTCGCCGCTCGACGTCGTCCAGGGTATAGAGCGCTTCTTCCTCGACCTGTGGCACATGGGCTTCCAGGCTTTCGGCCGCTTCGCCAGCTATATCCTGCTCGGCGCGGCGATCGTGGTGCCCGCCTTCCTGGTCATCCGCCTGCTCAGCTACCGCAAGTAAGGCGAAAAAATCCGACGCCTGCATCGAAAGCTGGAAAAGCGGCTGCGATCGCGCCATGATCGCCCCGAAAGGACATCACCATGACAGCGGCACATGACGGCGAGCTGCCGACCCTGACCAGGCGGCGCATCCAGGCCGAGGTCATCGGGCCGATCTATGCCGAAATGGTCGCGGCCGTCGGCGAGGAGAAGGCGCAGGCGATCCTCGACGCGGCGATCCGCAAGGCGGCCGTGGCGGAGGGAAAACATTTCGCCGCCCTCGCCCCCGGCGGCGTCACCAGCATGGCGGACTTCATCAAGCTCTACGACCTGTGGACCCACGACGGCGCGCTGGAAATCGAGGTGCTGGAGGCTTCCGACACCACCTTCGACTTCGACGTCACGCGCTGCCGCTACGCCGAAACCTATCGCGAAATGGGGCTCGGCAAGGTCGGCCACCTGATGTCGTGCAACCGCGACGGCACGTTCTGCCAGGGCTACGATCCCAATATCCGGCTGGAGCGCAAGCAGACCATCATGGCCGGCGCGCCGCGCTGCACCTTCCGCTATTCCTACAAAAGCGAAGCCGAATAGTCGCGGCTCCCCCTGCCGCGCCGTAAGCCAGCGGCCGGAATCGCTTGGCCTTGCCGCTTCGACAGTTGCGGACCGGCCGAAAGCGGGCCACATCCGCCGTCCGGTCAAACTATATCAAGGCACCACGTGGACCAGATCCAGGCATCCGCATCCCGGCCCTTCGCCGTCAGCAACCGCTCGGTGCTGGCGATCGCGGTGCCGATGACGCTCGCCTACCTGACGACGCCGCTGCTCGGCATCGTCGATACCGCCGTCGTCGGCCAGTTCGGCGACGCGGCGCTGCTCGGCGGGCTCGCCGCCGGCGCGCTCGTCTTCGACGTGGTGTTCACAACCTTCAACTTCCTGCGCTCCGGCACGACCGGTCTGGTGGCGCAGGCCTTCGGGCGCGGCGACACGCTGGAAGAACGGGCAGTGTTGTGGCGCGCCGTGCTGGTGGCGCTCGTCGCCGGCATTATGCTGGCGCTCCTGGCGCCGCTGGTGTCGAAGGGCGGGCAAGCTTTCATCGGCGGCGAGCCGCGCGTCGGCGCGGCGATGGACGCCTATATCCGCATCCGCATGCTCGGCGCCCCCTTCTCGCTCGTCAACTACGCTATCCTCGGCTACGTGCTGGGGCGCGGCGAGGGCAATCTCGGCCTTCTCCTGCAAATCGTCCTCAACGGCATGAACATCACGCTCTGCATCCTGCTCGGGCTCGAACTCGACTGGGGTGTCGTCGGCGTCGCCTGGGCGACGGTGATCGGCGAGGCGGTCGCCATGCTGTTCGGCCTGACCATCATCACCCGCCGCTTCCGCAACGCGCCGCCGCTGGCACGCAGCCGCGTCCTCGACCTTTCGGCCTTCAAGGCGATGATGTCGCTCAACCGCGACATCATGATCCGTTCCTTCTCGCTTCTGGCGGCTTTCGCGCTGTTCACCCGCCAGGGCGCGCAGTTCGGCACGGTGACGCTGGCGGCCAACGCCGTGCTGATGAACTTCTTCCTCGTCGCCGGCTATTTCCTCGACGGTTTCGCCACCGCCGCCGAGCAACTGGCCGGACGCGCCATCGGCGCGCGCGCCGAAGGATCGTTCCGACGGGCGGTGAAGCTGACGGTGCTGTGGGGTTTCGGACTGGCGGGCGCCGCCACGCTCATCCTGCTCGCCTTCGGCGCCGGGCTGATCGGCATCATCACCACCGCCGCCGACGTCCGCGCGATGGCCGATACCTACCTGCCGTGGGCGGCGTTCACCGCGCTCTCGGGCGTGCTCGCCTTCGAAATGGACGGCGTCTTCATCGGCGCAACCTGGTCGCGCGACATGCGCAACATGATGCTGCTCTCGTTCATCGCCTTTGCGGCCGCGCTGTTCATGCTGGCGCCGGCCTTCGGCAACTACGGCCTGTGGGCGGCACTGCATGTTTTCCTACTGGTGCGCGGCTTCAGCCTGGCGTCCATCCTGCGGCTGCGCACCCGCACCGCCTTCCTGCCGGCCTGACCGGACGGTGCGGGGCGAGACCGTCAGGGCGTTCCGAGCGCCGGCCTCGCCGCTGTCGGCGGCGCCGCCCGCATGCCGGCCTTGCCCGCAAAATCGTCTTCCAGGCCGAACTCGATCAGCGGGGCAACCAGCGCACGGCGGGCGTGGCATGGCGTCAGCGTATGATCGGCGGCGGCGATACTCAACCGCGACACGCCGCGGATCGCCCCGAGGCGCTCGCCATCCGGACCGAAGTGGCGGGCGATCTCCTCCAGGCTCAGGTCGCCTTCCGACGTGACCATCAAAACCCTGACGCCGCGGCTGCCCAGCCCGCGCATCCAGCGTTCGACCGGCGTGCGCCCGCTAAGCCGGGCGGGAACGGCGAGCGCGGTCTTGATCAGTTCCAGCAGCCGCCGGACCGGCCGGCGCGCCAACTTCGACAGGCCTGTGCGCAGCGCGCCGAAGGCGGAAGACCGCACGGCTCCCTGAAGTCCGTCCCCTTTGCCCGGTTCGAGCATTGTCACCTTGGACGTTCCGTAAGTCTTCCACACGGCCAGTTCCAGGGCATAGGAGCTGTTCCAGGCGAAACACAGCGGATTGATCATCATCAGCCGCCGCACGCGGCGGTCGGCGCGGGCGGCGTGCAGGGCCTGAAAAGCGCCCGAACAGGCGCCGACCACGCCGACCTGTGCAAAACCTGCCTCTTCCATCCAGTCGATGACGCGGATGACATCGCGGCGCGTGCGGCCGTCGTAAAGGAACAACCGCTCTTCCGCCGGCGCCGCGCTCTGGCCGATGCCCGGCAGGTCGATGCGCAGCGAGGCGACGCCTTCGACGGCAAGCGCCCGCGCCGCCTCGACCGTGCCGCGCGCCCAGCCGACATGCGGCACCGCACCGGCATTCAGGAAGATGACCGGCGTAGTGGATGCGCCCCGCTTCGCCGGACGGCACAGCACGCCGCAGATTTCACTGCCGCCGCCGATCACCACCGGCTCCTCGCGATAACCGGGACCGGCGAGCATCTGCGGCCCCCTCGAGGCGGAGGCAACGGCGCGGTCGCCGCCTTCCACCGCCAGGTGGCCGATCCAACCGGTCACAAGGTCGAGGGCCGCTTCCGGAATCCGGTTGGCGGTCGGATCGCGGGCCAGATGCGCGTAGCCCTCGAATTCGGCCACCGTGACCGCGGGCAGGCCGGCGCCGTTCTTTCGGCGCGGAAAATCGATCTCCGGCGGCGTGCCGTTGGCCAGCACCAGAACATGCGGCGCGGCCGCCTCGGCCAGCGCCTGCTGCCAGTCGAGCTCGGCAAGTGCGGCGAGCGTTTCGGAAGACAGGCGAAAGCCTGCGACCTGCCTTCCGTCGAACGGCTCGGCCGGGCCCCTGGCAGCCAGCGGCGCGTCGATCATGCGCGACAGCGCCGTCATTTCGCGCACATAGGTCCTGCCGGAAGCCGGCGGGGCAAGGAGAGCGAGACCGGCCACGTCGTCGCGGCCGGCGGCAACCAGCGGCGCCAGCAGCGCGCCGAGCCGGAAGCCGACGACGACGACATCCGTCACGCCCGTCTCGCGCTTCAGCCTGTCGATCGCCGCGCCGATGCTTTTTACCCAGGCTTCCACCTGTCGCGGCGCGGCATGATCGCCGGCGGCATCGCCGCAGCCCGGATAGTCGAATTGCAGGACGGGAAGGCCCTCAGCCGCCATGCGGCCGGCCAGCAGCATCAGAAAGCGGCGGCTGCACAGATCCTCGAAGCCATGCGCACCGGCGATGACGACGCCGCGCCGGCCGCCGGCCTCGTGCAACCAACCGATCGTTCCGTCGAAGACCAGCGGCCTCATGGCACCACCTCCGCAACAGCCTTGTCCGACGCGCCGGCGGCAGCGACCTCGGCCGGCCGATAGGCAGCGCCGCTTTCGGCATTGAGCGCGGTCACGACCCCCATCGGCTCGGCATCCGCCGGGCCGACGAGGCGCACGATGCACTCACCGCCGGGAACAAGGTGGAAGCCGTTGTCCCGCGGCCGGAAACGGTCGTCGCGAATGTCGACGTGATAGGCGGCGCGCCGGCAGCCGAGCGCAAGCTGCCAGCCTTCGCCGTCGCGCTCCAGCCGCGCGGTCAGACCGGTATCGCGGCGCGCGGTCATGACGCCGGGCAGAGTGTGAAAAGCCTCGGCCAGCACCGCGCCGCTCTCAGCCTCGAAGCGCGCCACCGTCAGTTCGTGGCCGGCGGGGCCGAAGCGATAGGCATAGGAAACGTCGAAGAAGGCGCCGAGCAGATCGAAGACCGAAAGCGTCAAGCCGCCGTGCGGCGACACTTCCACAGTCCGCTTGCCGCTCACCACGGCGACCGCGCCGTCGCGCAGGCAGGAAACGGAGAGCGTGCCGCGCAAGGGTGCCGGGCCGTCATTGAGCAGATGCAGGTCGAGCCCGTTGACGCCCTCGTCGGAGAGGATCAGCCGCGTCGGCGCGAAAGCGCGCTTCAGCGCGTGCCAGACCGATTTCGGCCGGCCGGTCGCGTCGACGACGCCCCAGCCGGCGCCGACCGCCAAATCCTTCCAGAACAGCAGCAATGCGCCGGCCGCCGGCGAGGCGGGGCGGCGCCATTCGTCGACGGTGCGCTCGACCACCTCGGCGGTGACGGCACGCGACAGGTCGAGATAGCGTGCCGGGTCCTCGCGGCGCAGGCGGTGCGTATCCACCGCAAACAGCGTCTCCAGATAGTGCTCGCGAATATCCTCGAAATCCCACGACGCGCCGGCGTCGCGCGGCACGCCGGCCTTCCAGCGCGGATCGTGGACCGGCGGCACCGGCAGATGCGCGTCGAGCGTCGCCTGATCGGGCACGTTGGCAAAGGCCAGGCATTCGGAGGCGAAGCGCACCTCGGCGCGACGCGCATCCTCCAGCGGCCGGCAATAGGCGCCGACGCCGTAATAGTGGGTCGGCCCGCCCGACGCGGTGAAAGGCAGGCTGCCGCCGTGAGGCGTGGACGGCACGAGAACGAGATCGGGGCGCAGGGCCTCTGCCCCCGGGCGGACGACATGATCGAACCACGGCGTCGCATCGATGCCGGCCGGCAAGCCGAGCATCGTCGCCTGCTGGGCGATCTCGCTGCCGCCACACAGCACGGCAAGAGACGGCGAAGACGCAAGCCGCCTGAGCAGCGCCGCGACCTCGCGTCCAAGCGCGGCGCACCAGCCTTCGTCCTTTGCCGGGTAATCGAAATTGGCCAGCATCAGATCCTGCCAGACGAGGATGCCGAGCTCGTCGCACAATGCGTGGAAGGTATCGGACTCGTAAGTGAAAGTGCCGGCGACGCGCAGCATGTTGACGCCGGCATCGCGTGCCAATTCGAGGTCGTGCGCCAATGCGGCCTCGTCTCCGGCAAGCGTCACCGGATCGGACGGCGTCCACACCGCGCCGCGGCAGAAGACAGGCACGCCGTTGACGATGAGCCGGAAATCGCGGCCGTCCACGCCACGGTCGAGGGCGATGCTGCGGAAACCGACGCGGCCGAGGTCGTGCCGCACGGCACCGATGCGGGCCGAGACGCCATGCAGAACCGGCTTGCCGTGGCTGTTCGGCCACCACGGCGGGATGCCGGGGATTTCCAGTTCAGCAACGAGGCGAGTCGGCGTTTCGCGACGCAAAGGTACCGTCGCGCCGGCGCAGGAAACGGTCGCATCCTCGCCCGCATCGATCGGCACGGACAGGTCGAGCGCGACCGAAAGGCGGCCGGTCGTGCCGTCGAGGTCGGCCCGCAGCATCCTGTCGAGGATGCGCAACCCCTTCCCCTGCTGCACCAACCGTACCGGCCGCCACGGACCGACCGCATCGAAGCGCGGGCACCAACCCGGCATGTGGCCGATCAGGGTGGTGCGCACCAGCCTGAGGCGCTGGTCGTCCATCATGCGCGGACGCCAGCGGGCTCGCGGGCCGATCAACGTCTCCAGATGTTTGTCGAGGCTGCGGAAGGCGATGGCAAGCTGTTCGCCGCCGGCAAGGTCGGCCTCGACCTCACAGGGCTCGAACATCGATGTGCAGGTTGCGACGAGCCGGTCGGCCAGCCAGATTTCGGCGACGGTCGCCAGGCCCTCGAAAACCAGGCGCACCGGCCCTGTCGCGTGCAGCCGGCAGCGATACCAGACGTCCTTGTCGTGCAGCGGCGTCGGTGCTGTACGGTCCCAGCGGCCGTGCCCCTCCAACGTGGCCGCCGCCGTGCCGGGGCATTCGGCCGCCAGCCATTCGGCGCGCGGGTCGATCGCGGCGGGTGCCGGCCATGCGCCGGCCGCCGAGACGGCCATCGACCATCCCGTGTCCAGCACCTGATCCGCGCCGGCGACCGGCACCGTGGCGTCCATCCTGGTCCCCTCGGCGGCTCAGGCCGCCTTCGTATCCGTCCTGGCGGAAAGGCGCGCTTCCAGCGCCGCCATCACCGTGTCGTAGGCTTCGGCCAGCGGCGCGATGCTTTCGGCCAATCCGTCGAAACGCTGCCTTGCCATGGCTCGCGCCAGCTTGAACTGGATGGCCTTGGCGCCGTCGGCGATGCGCTCGGCGGCGCGCGCCGGCACGTCGAAATCCATGCGGGCCTTCGCCTGCAACCAGTCGAGGTGGCTGGCGAGCAGCTCGAAATTGGCGCCGACCTGCCGCAGCGTGCTGAAGGCATAGGTGTGGAAATAGTCGGGCTGGCGGCCGGCCAGTGCACGGGCATGAGCCTCGAACGCTTCGGCATAGGCGGCGAGCGGATTGCGCTTCGGCCGCCGCGCCAGATGGGAGCGCAGGAGATCAAGGGCGGCGGCGGCAGGCTCCTCGCCATCCGGCGCGCCGAACTTGACGAATTCGGCGTAGGGAAACAGCGGCATGCCGCCCGGCGATGCATCGCGGTACGGGCCGAACAGGCCGTCATAGTCCTCGCCTTCCAGCGCGAAATAGCCGTCGTTGTGGAAATAGTGCATGCGGCGCGCTTCGGGATCGAGCGCATTGATGCCGACCGTCGTCTTGGAATGGCCGCTGCGGTAAGTGATGCCCTTCGTATCGGGCAGGAAATGCGCGTCGAGTTCCACCAGCGGCAGGCGGCCGCGCCCGATCTGGGCGAGGACATGGTCTTCCAACCGGTCGAAGATCGCCAGTTCCTGTATGTCGAGGCCGGCGAGGCGCTGGAGATCGGCGCTCGGGAACTTGAAGAAGGTGAACTGGTCGCCCTCGAAGTCCTGCGTCACCGTGAAGCCCAACGCCGCGACCGGGTCGTGTCCGGTCGCGTGCATGACCTCGACCAAAAGGTCCACATAGCAGTTGGTCTGCGGCCAGCGGCGCTCGGCATCGTGCAGCGGATGCGGCCGGTAGCTTGCCGGATCGAGCCCGGCAATGGCGGTTTTCATCGTCACTCGCCCCACAGGACCGCGAGCACCTTTTTCGGCCAGGCTTCGATATCCGGGCCATGGTGGCGGAACAGCGCCAACGCCACGCGCTCCAGCCCGAAGCCGACGCAGGCGGAGTGGCACAATTCGCCATCGCCGAACTGCAAGCCCCAGGTCTGGCCGAAATGATCCTGATGGTAGTTGAAGGAGAGGCAGGCCGTCGGCTTTTCCAGGCTGTTCACCGGGATCAGCAGCTCGAATTTCAGGCCCTGGTCGCGCTGGTTGTTGGCCATCATCTTGCCGCCGCGACCGAAGAACGGATCGTTGGCGAGATCGACCTCGCAGGGCAGTTCGAGCTGTTCGATCATCGCCTTGCCGCGCGTCAGCCAGCTTTCGCGGAAGGCGCGCACCTGTTCGGCGGTGCCGATGCGCACGAACTCGCGCATGCGGAAAAGCTGCATGCGGGCGGGGTCTTGCGACGGCTCGTGGCGGAAGCAGTAGGAAGACAGTTCGAACAGCACGCCGTCCGCCGGCACCGGGCCGCGCGCGGCGACGGTCGGGTAGAGCGGATAGCAGGCGGCCGGCGTCAGCGTCACGTCCGTCGCCTTCTGCAACTCGGTCCAGTCCTCGCCGGTCGCCATCATGTTGAGAAGTTGCGCGTGCTCACGCTCGCCGCCGACGAAGGAATGCACGCAGCCGGCAAGCTGCGGAAAGGACTTCATGTAGCCGCTCTTTTCCAGCGTCGCGCGGCTCATGCCGGGCGGAAAGTGGATGCGGGTCGCCTTGTCCGGCGCGCCGAGCCGCGTGACCAGTTTTTCGAAGCGCTCGATCACCTCCTCGAAGGCGCCGGAGCGGCCGTAGAGGCCGTCCACGCCCGTCTCGAACAGGATGCCGTTGTCGAACAGGCTGTCCAGCAAGCTTTTGGAATCGAATGTCTTGGCGTCCATGGGTCAGCCTCCCAGGCTGGTGTCGAAGCGGCTCATCACGAGCAGGGTCGCTGTGTTGGAAAGGATGCGGTCGTTGGAGATCATGACCGGCGCGGAAGCGGTGTCGCGCAGATGGCGGCCGACGCTGAAAGGTGTGCCGTTCTTGTAGCCGAGGATGCCGTTGACCAGGAGTGCGATGCGCACCACCTCGCCGGCCTTCTCGCTGGCGGCGATCTTCAACGCATTGATCTCGGCGGCGAAGCCGATGGAAGACAGTGCGTCATCATCACCGAGGGCGGTGTCGAAGCGGTGGATGGCGGCCGTCAGGTGGCCCTTCATCTCCTGCAATTTCGCCGCCGCCTCGGCGAGCCGCAGCGCGCCCGGCGGCAGCGAGCCGTCGGTCTGCTTGCGGGCCGCCGCCTTGACGAAGGCCTGGGCGCGGTTGAAGGCGTCGGCGGCGATGCCGAACCAGGTCGCCGCCCAGTAGATGTGCGACGATGCCAGCATCGACTGCGCGGCGATCTCGGAGAACGGTTTCGGGAAGATCTGCGCCGCGTCGCCCGCTGCTTCCAGGTGGAAGCCGTCGGAACAGGTGCCGCGCATGCCGAGCGTGTCCCACACCACGGTGCGGTCGATCGTGCGGTTGGCGTCGTTGGGAATCACCACCATGATCTGGTCGGAACTCGCCGCGTCCGGCGCACGCCGGGCGGTGGCGAGGATGGCGTCGGCATAGTTGCCGTAGGAAATGACGATGGCTTCCTTGACGAGCCTGAAGCGGCCGTCCTCGACCTCGATGGCGCAGATGGAATTGCGCAGGTTGCCGCCGATGCCGGCTTCCGTCGTGGCCGAGGCCATCAAAAGCTGCTCGGCGGCGATGCGGCGCATGTAGGCACGGTGCCACTCGCTGCCGACGCCGTGCATGACGAAGCTCGACGTCTTGATCTGGTGCATGGCGTAGATCATGGCGCTCGAGCCGCAGGCCTGGGCGAGCTGCGCGATCAGGTCGGCGACGGCGGCGGTGCCGAGGCCCTCGCCGCCATACTCGGCGGGGATGGCCAGCCCAAGCAGGCGCTCGCGCTTCAGCGCGGCGATCGTCTCGGCCGGAAAACGGCCTTCGCGATCCACCGCGTCGCCATGTTCGGCGGCGACCGCCGCTACGCGGCGCATGCGTTGCGCGGGCGAATCCAATGCAGCCGCAGGCGCGGCGGCTTCGACCTTACTGAGCACGTTCATGATCAGGCCGCCTTGCGTGTGATCTGCGAAACGGCGTCGGCGATGTTGGCGAGCGAGGCGAAGGTGCGGCGCGTCAACATCGCCTCGGGGAACTCGATGTCGAATTCCTCCTCCAGCGCCAGCATCATCTGGACGGAGGCGAACGAAGTCAGCCCCGCGTCGTAGAGATTGGCGTCGTCGCTGAGCGCCGAAAAATCCACCGGAATCATCGGATGTCCGGTCAATAGCGTGCGGATGCGGTCGATCATGATTGCCTGCCTTGTCGTGATGTTCTGTGAGAGGAACCGTCGCACGGACACGGCAACCAGCGCGTTAACGATCCGTGGAAGCTGCGGGCAGGCTTAAGGATCGGTATTCGAGATGCGCAAAATTCGAGCGATCGGGCCAAAGAGCACGCCGGCGCCGCTTGCACCGCTCATGGTCGCAAGCTGCAAGAAATTTCAGCCGACGAAGGCGCGCTCGACGACGAAGCTGGCCGGGGCGCTCAATGAACCCTCGACGAAGCCGAGGTTTTCCGCCAGTTCCTTGACGTCCTTCAGCATGTCCATCGAGCCGCAGATCATCACCCGGTCGGTTTCCGGATTGAGCGGTTCGATGCCGAGGTCCGAATAGAATTTTCCGGAACCGATCAGCGCGGTGATGCGGCCCATGCAATCGGTCGCTTCGCGCGTGGTGGAATTGTAGAGCGTGAACCGGCCTTCGGTCAGTTCGCCGATCAGCGGATCGTCCTTCAGCGAGGCCGCGAGTTCCTGGCCATAGACCAGCTCGGCCCTGTCGCGGCAGGTGTGGGTCAGAAAGACCTGTTCGAACTTTTCGTAGGTGTCGGGATCGCGCAGCAGCGAGGCGAAGGGGGCGATGCCGGTGCCGGTCGAGATCATGAAGACGCGCTTGGCCGGGGTCAGCGCATCGAGCACCAGCGTGCCGGTGGACTTCTGGCGCATCAGGATGGTGTCGCCCGGCTGGATCTTCTGGAGGTGCTGCGTGAGCGGGCCGTCCGGCACCTTGATGGAGAAGAACTCCAGTTCCTCGTCCCAGGCGGGGCTGGCCACCGAATAGGCGCGGAACACCGGCTTCTCGGCATTCGGCAGGCCGATCATGACGAACTCGCCGGAGCGGAAGCGGAACGACTGCGGCCGCGTGATGCGGAAGGAGAACAGCCGGTCGGTGTAATGGCGCACCGACACAACCTTTTCGGCATAGACGTTGGCCGGAATCGGAAACTGCGGCGCGCGTTCGTCGGAGGCAAGGGCGGAGGTCATGCGGGCAAAACTTCCTGCAACAAAGTCGCGAGGCGATAGCGCGCCGCGCCGAACCGGTCAATCGGGCGGCCTGTCGCGGCGGCGCTGGCGCGGCAGGCCCTTGTATGGCAGATTTATTAGTATACAAATGATTTTCGTGTCAAGATCGGGCGGGAAAAACCGTTCCGGTCCGGCGCATATCCGCGGTCCGGCGATGTCAGGTTTCGGTCATGGATGAGAACGCTCCGGCTCACTCGGGCAGCGTCGTCGCCGGCGTCGATGTCGGCGGCACCTTCACCGACCTGATCCTCATCGATCAGGCTGCCGGCCGTGTTTCGATCGCCAAGACGCCGACGACCGTCGATAACCAGGCCTTCGGTGTGGTCGCGGCCCTTGCAGCCACCAGCTATCCGGTGAAGGACATCGACCTCATCGTGCACGGCACCACCACCACCACCAACGCGGTGCTGGAGCGGCGGCTGGCGAAAACCGGCATGATCACCACGGCCGGTTTCCGCGATGTGATCGAACTCGGTCGACGCACGCGCCCGCAGGCCTACGGCATGACCGGCACGTTCGTCCCCGTCATTGCGCGCAATCTGCGCATCGAGGTCGCCGAGCGCATCGAAGCATCAGGCGCGGTGCGCGTGCCGCTCGACGAGGATGGCGTGCGAAAGGCGGTACGGCAATTGCTGGATGCCGGCTGCGAGTCGCTGGTCATCCACTTCCTGCATTGCTACGCCAATCCAGAGCATGAAAGACGCGCGGCAGAGATCGCCGCGGAACTCTGGCCGAACGGCCACATCACCATGGGTCACGCGCTGCTTTCGGAGGCACGCGAATTCGAGCGCGGGGTGACGGCGGCCGTCAACGCCTCGGTGCAGCCGATCCTCGAACGCTATGTGGCAAAGCTGCGCGCCGAACTGGCGGTGCAGGGCTATGCCCGCGACTTCCTGATGATGAACGGCAACGGCGGCATGATCTCGGCCCGCTTCGTGACCCGCGAGGCGGCCAAAACGGTGATGTCCGGCCCGGCTTCCGGAGTCATCGCCGCCGCCTATACCGGCAAGCGCGCCGGCTTCGAGAACCTCGTCACCTACGACATGGGCGGTACCTCGACCGACGTGGCGCTGATCCGCAACGCCGAGCCGGCCGTCTCCAACGAGATCGAGATCGAATACGCCATGCCGATCCATGTGCCGATGGTGGCGGTGCACACGGTCGGCGCCGGCGGCGGCTCGATCGCCCGCGTCGACGCGGCCGGACTGATCCAGGTCGGGCCGCAGAGCGCCGGAGCCGCCCCCGGCCCGATCTGCTACGGACGCGGCGGCACGGAGCCGACCATCACCGACGCCAATCTCGCACTCGGCCGGCTGGCGCCGAAGAAGCTGCTTTCGGTCGACAATCCCGTCAGCGTGGAGAGCGTGACCGCCGTTTTCGAGGAGAAAATCGGCCGCGCCGCCGGCCTTTCCGGCGTCGCGGCGGCGGGTGCCGTTCTGAAACTCGGCAACATGAAGATGGCCGGCGCCATCCGCATGGTGTCGGTGGCGCGCGGCCACGATCCGCGCGACTTCACCCTGTTCGCCTTCGGCGGCGCCGGCCCGCTGCACGCTTCGGCGCTGGCCCGTGAACTCGGCCTGCCGCGCGTGCTGGTGCCGGCGCGCCCCGGCATCACCAATGCGCTCGGTTGCGTGGTGGCGGACCTGCGGCACGATTTCGTCAACACGCTGAACCAGCCGGTCGCGGCGCTGGACGAGGAGCGCGTGCGCGCCGTGCTCGCAGCCCAGGTGGAGGAAGGCCGAGGGCTGATCGCGCAGGAGGCCGTGCAGCCGCAGGAAATCCGCGTCAGTCATTCGGCCGACATGCAGTTCATCGGCCAGACGCATATCGTGAACGTCCCCCTGCCCTCGGTCGCCATCGACCGCGCCACCTTGCAGGCGCTGTTCGAAAAGGCCTATTTCGCCCGCTTCAAGGTGGAACTGCCGGAAATCCGCGCCAACCTCGTCAACCTCAACACCTCGGTCACCGGCGTGCGCCCGGCGCTCGACCTTAGCCGGCTCATCGACCCGGCCGGGCGAGCCGGCACGCTTTCCGAGGCGCGGCTGGAAGTACGCCCCGTCTGGTATGACGGGCGCTGGCACGACACACCGGTCTATGCGCGCGAGAAATTGCCGCTGGACGCGGTGATCGAAGGCCCGGCGATCCTCGAGCAGATGGACTGCACGACGGTGCTTGAGCCGGGCGACGCGGCACGCGGCGACGCTGACGGCAACATCGTCATCGAGGTGGGGAGATGAGCGCGATGAGCGGAACAGGACTCCTCGCCCCGTTTACGGCCGCGCCATTGCATATGAACTTTTCGCTGGCCCGGAACCCCCACCCCTGTCCCCTCCCCTCAAGGGGGAGGGAGACGCCGACGCCGCCGTTTCGTTCAAAATTGTCTGCGTCGGCGTGTCGTGGCAATGCCCCGAAGTCCCCCTCCCCCTTGAGGGGAGGGGTTAGGGGTGGGGGTACAGCGCCATATGCGATAGCTCTGCCTTGAACGGGGAGAAGGAAGATGACCCTCGACACCATCACCCTCTCCGTCATCCAGGCCGCGCTCCAGCAGGCCTGCGACGAGATGGACCTGACCTTTTCGCGCGCCGCCTTCTCGCCGGTCATCGCCGAGGCCAACGACCGCTCGGACGGCATCTATTCGGCCGAGGACGGCTCGCTGATCGCGCAGGGCAACCAGGGCCTGCCGGTGTTCGTCGGCGTCATGCAATATTCCACCCGCACCGTCATCGAGATGATCCGCGACGGAAGCTGCCTGCCGCCCGAGCCGGGCGACATCTACATCGTCAACGACCCCTATCTCGGCGGCACGCACCTGATGGACGTGCGCTTCGTCATGCCGCTCTATCGCGGGGGAAAAATCTTCTGCTGGCTCTCCAACACCGGCCACTGGCCCGACATCGGCGGCGCGGTGCCGGGAGGGTTTTCCGCTTCCGCCACCGCCGTCGAGCAGGAAGGGTTGCGCCTGCCGCCGGTGAAGCTGTTCAAGAAAGGCGTGCTCGATCCTGAGATCCACGCCATCATCGCCTCCAACATCCGCGTCGCCGACCAGCGTATCGGCGACATCAAGGCGCAGGCGGCCGCCCTGCTGGTCGGGCAGGACCGGGTCAATGAGATCCTGGATCGTTACGGAGACGAAACGGTGGAGCAGGCGATTGCCGAGCTGCGCCGGCGTGCCGCCGAGCAGATGCACGCGGCAATCTCGGCCATCCCCGACGGGCTCTACCGCTCGAAAGCCTTCGTCGACTCTGACGGCGTGGTGGATCATCCGCTGACGATCGCGCTGCTGGTCGAGAAGGAAGGCGAGACGCTGACCTTCGATTTCTCGCAGTCGAGCCATCCCTGCGCCGGGCCGATGAACAGCGTGCTTGCCACCACGCTGTCCTCCGTCTACCTCGCCATGCGCCACATCTTCCCCGACGTGCCGATCAACGCCGGCGCTTTCGAACCGCTCATCGTGCACCGGCCGGAAGGCACCTTCCTCGATGCACACTACCCGCGCCCGGTTTCCGGCTGCGCTGCCGAAGTCTCGCAGCGCATCGCCGAGGCGGTGTTCGCGGCGCTTGTGCAGGCGCTGCCGGAGAAGGTGACGGCAGCACCCGCCGGCTCCAGCGGCAATTTCGCGCTCGGCGGCCACGACCCGGCGCGCGGCCGCGACTATGTGATGTACCAGATTTCCGGCGGCGGCTATGGCGGCAACGCGGCCGAGGACGGGCTTTCCAACGGCTGCTCGACCATCGGCATCTCCAAGTCGCCGCCGGTCGAGATCATGGAACAGGCGTTTCCGGTGCTTTACCGCCACTATGCGCTGCGCGAAGGCTCCGGCGGGGCGGGAAAATATCGCGGCGGCTTCGGGCTGGCCTACGAGGTGGAATTGCTCAGAGGGGAAGCCCGCGCCTCCTTCGTCATGGATCACGGCCGCTTCGGGCCGCAGGGCGCACTCGGCGGCGCGGACGGCGCGGTCAACGAAGTGACGGTGTTCCGCGACGGCGAGGCGCATGTGCCGCCGCATCTATCGAAAGAACAGGATATCTCGATGAAGGCCGGCGACCGCGTGCGCGTCGGCACGCCGGGCGGCGGCGGCTACGGCGACCCGCGCCAGCGCGACCCGGACGCAGTGCGGCACGACGTGGCGATGGGGTATTATACGGCGGCGCAGGCGAAGGAGATGTTCGGAGTGGCGGTGGGGTGAGGTCGGCCGGCATCCGGTGAGAACACCTCGTCGACCCGGAAGCCGAACGGAGCGAAGCGAGGATCGGCTCCCGGGATCCATTCCGGAACATCGGACCAGAATAGCGGCAAGGTCACGGACTGGATTCCGGCTCGCAGTCGCTCCGCTCCTTTGGCCGGGATGACGGAGGCGAGATGCCTTCCGCGAAAAACTTCCGAAATCTAGCCCCGCCCTTTCCGCCCGCCTCATACTACCCGCCATCTCCTGTGCGGGAACGCGGGTCGCGAACCGGGCGCTTGTGGCGGGGGACGGTGCCGGGCTGGCAGCGTAATGGTACGCTGCTGGGTGATGAGCCCCCAAGTCCGGGCCTCGACCGAGCCAGCGGGCCGAAAGGCAGCGTGGCGAGGATGGAGCGCGCCAACTTCCCCCTCCCCCTTGAGGGGAGGGTGGCCGGGCGAAGCCCGGTCGGGAGAGGTCGCCAACCGTAGCGCGCGACTTCCTCTTTACGTCGGAGCG
The DNA here is from genome assembly GCF_017306545.1 of Mesorhizobium sp. Lineage (GTDB taxonomy): Bacteria > Pseudomonadota > Alphaproteobacteria > Rhizobiales > Rhizobiaceae > Mesorhizobium. The sequence continues at coordinate 163,030 of NZ_JAFKID010000006.1, read as the reverse complement.
GTGGAGGTGACCCCTCCCGTCAGGCCTTCGGCCTGCCACGCTCCCCTCAAGGGGGAGGGAGAAGTCAGCGCTACCGCCCTTCGCTATCGCTCCCAGCCCTTCGGGCGTTCAAAACTTTCAAAACGTCCACCGACGTTTTGATCCGCCCGAGGGCGAACCGGCCTTTCACCGTTCGACGCTCGAAAAGCCAAGCAATCGGCCTTTCGTCCGCTATGCGAGCCGCTTCACGCCCTCAAGGGGAGGGGAAGCACCGGTCATCAGTGGTTGTCCCTCGGCGTGCCCATCGTATGCGCGACGTCCTGGTACTTCACCGCCGGCTTCAGCACCATGCCTTGGTCGAACTGGTCGACCATAGCGCGCTGGATTTCCTGCCACGGCGTCTGGTGCTTCGGATAGTGATAGCCGCCGTTGCCGTTCAGCACGGCGCGGCGCTTGGCCAGTTCCTCGTCGGAAATGAGGATATCGGCAGTGCCTTTCTTCAGGTCGATGCGCACGCGGTCGCCGGTCTTCAGCAGCGCCAGGCCGCCGCCGACGGCGGCTTCGGGCGAGGCGTTGAGGATCGACGGCGTGCCGGACGTGCCGGACTGGCGGCCGTCGCCGATGCAGGGCAGCGAATGGATGCCGCGCTTGATGAGATAGGCCGGCGGCTGCATGTTCACCACCTCGGCGCCGCCCGGATAGCCGACCGGCCCGGCGCCGCGCATGAACAGGATGGTGTGCTCGTCGATGTTCTCCGCCGGATCGTCGATGCGGGCGTGATAATCCTCCGGCCCGTCGAAGACGGCGGCCTTGCCCTCGAAGGCGTCGGGGTCGGCCTGGTTCATGAGGTAGCGGTCGCGGAACTCCTCCGAGATGACGCTGGTCTTCATGATGGCCGAATCGAACAGGTTGCCCTTGAGGTTGATGAAGCCGGCTTCCTTCTTCAGCGGGTCGGCGACGGTGCGGATGACGTCCGGGTTCATGTTCTCGACCGCGGCGCAGTTCTCGCCCATCGACTTGCCGTTGACGGTGACGGCGTCGGGATGCGGCAGCAGGCCGGCCTTCATCAGTTCGGCGACGACCGCCGGCACGCCGCCGGCATGGTGGTAGTCCTCGCCGAGATATTCGCCGGCCGGCTGCAAATTGACCAGCAGCGGGATCTTGTGGCCGACCGCCTGCCAGTCGTCGTTGTCGAGTTTTACCCCGAGATGGCGGGCGATGGCGTTCAAATGGATGGGGGCGTTGGTCGAGCCGCCGATGGCCGAATTGACGACGATAGCGTTCTCGAAGGCTTCGCGCGTCATGATGTCGGAGGGCTTCAGGTCCTCGCGCACCATCTCGACGATGCGTTTTCCCGTCTCGTAGGAAATCTGGCCACGCTCGCGATAGGGTGCGGGGATGGCGGCGGAACCGGGCAACTGCATGCCGAGCGCTTCGGCGAGGCTGTTCATGGTGGTGGCCGTGCCCATGGTGTTGCAGTAGCCGGTGGACGGTGCGGAGGAGGCGACGATCTCCATGAATTCGTCGTAGTCGATCTCGCCGGCCGACAGGCGCTGGCGCGATTCCCATACGATGGTGCCGGAGCCGGTGCGCTTGCCCTTGTGCCAGCCGTTCAGCATTGGCCCGACCGAGAGCGCGATCGCCGGGATATTGACGGTGGCGGCCGCCATCAGCAGCGCCGGCGTGGTCTTGTCGCAGCCGACGGTCAGCACCACGCCGTCGAGCGGATAGCCGTAGAGCACCTCGACCAGCGACAGATAGGCGAGGTTGCGGTCGAGCGAGGCGGTCGGGCGCTTGCCGGTTTCCTGGATCGGATGGCAGGGGAACTCGAAAGGCACGCCGCCGGCCGCCTCGATGCCGGCGCGGATACGCTTGGCAAGGTCCAGGTGGTGGCGATTGCAGGGCGACAGGTCCGAGCCGGTCTGGGCGATGCCGATCAGCGGCTTGCCCGATTGCAGTTCCTCGCGGGTCAGGCCGAAATTCAGGTAGCGCTCCAGATAGAGCGCGGTCATGCCGGGGTTGTCGGGGTTGTCGAACCACTCCTGCGAGCGGAGCTTTTTCGCGGTCGGGGCGCCTGCCATCGGGGTATTCCTTATTTGTCTGATAAATGGATAGGACAGTGCCTTCCGGCAAGCAAGAGGCAAGGCGCCGCACACCCGGACTTTGGTGCGATGGACAGAGGGCGGGTGCTAGGCTACGCCTGCAATCTGTGCCGTTCGCATGGGAGAGGTCAATGGCTTTGGTGATCGAAGGCGAGGAACGCATTGCCGCACCGGTGGACAAGGTGTGGGCGGCGCTGAACGACCCGGCGGTTTTGAAGGAATGCATTCCAGGCTGCCAGAGCCTGGAAATGAAGTCGCCGACCGAGATGGCCGCGACCGTCGTGCTCAAGATCGGCCCGATCAAGGCGACCTTCAACGGCGAGGTGACGCTGAAGAATTTGAAACCGCCGCATTCTTATACCATCCAGGGCGAAGGCAAGGGCGGCATCGCCGGTTTCGCCAAGGGCGGCGCCGACGTGACGCTGACCGAGGATGGCGACGGCACCATGCTGAAATACGCCGCCAAGGCCGATGTCGGCGGCAAGATCGCCCAGCTCGGCAGCCGGCTAATCACCTCGACTTCGAAGAAGCTCGCGGGGCAGTTTTTCTCGACGTTTGGGGAGAAGGTGGGCGGTTGATCCTTCCCTCGCCCCGTTTACGGGGAGAGGGTGGCCGCGAAGCGGTCGGGTGAGGGGCGGCGCCGACTTGCGAAGGTTTATTCCGCCCCTCATCCGCCCTTCGGGCACCTTCTCCCCGTGAACGGGGAGAAGGAAGAAACCAGGCTACTCGAACACGATCGCCGGCGTCGCGCTTTCGGCTGCCGTCTTTTCCTCCCTCAAGCGTTCCCAAACCTTCGCAGCAATACCGCGGTAGATTTTCGCCTCTGCTCCATCCGGCTTCGCGGCCACAACCGGCTTGCCGTCGTCGGAGCTTTCGCGGATGCCCATCTCCAGCGGCACTTCGCCGAGGAAGGTGACGCCGAGCCGCTCGGCTTCCTTCCTGGCGCCGCCATGGCCGAAAATGTCGTAGCGCTTGCCGGTATCGGGGGCGATGAAATAGCTCATGTTCTCGACGATGCCGAGCAGCGGCACGTCGACCTTCTTGAACATGTTCAAACCCTTGCGGGCGTCGATCAAAGCGAGGTCCTGCGGCGTCGAGACGATGACGGCGCCGGCCAGCGGCACCTGCTGAGCCATGGTGAGTTGGGCGTCGCCGGTGCCGGGCGGCATGTCCACCACCAGCACGTCGAGCGCTCCCCAGTCGCATTCGCGCAGCATCTGCGTCAGCGCCGAGATCACCATCGGGCCACGCCAGATCATCGGCGTCTCCTCATCGACGAGGAAGCCCATCGACATCACCTTGAGGCCGAAATTCTGCATCGGTTGCAGGATCTTGCCGTCCTTCGTCTCCGGCCGGCCCCTGATGCCGAGCAGGCGCGGCATGGACGGGCCGTAGATGTCGGCATCGAGCACGCCCACTTTCAGGCCGTTGGCCGCAAGCCCCAGCGCGAGGTTGACGGCGGTGGTGGACTTGCCGACGCCGCCCTTGCCGGACGCAACGGCGATGATCGCCTCGATGCCGGGCACACCGCGCTTGCCGGAGATGCGGGAAGCGGGCGCGTGCGGAGCATGGCCGGCATGGGATGGCGCCGGTCGCGGCGGCTGGCGCGGCGGCGCGTTTTCCATGCCGCCTCCCTTCTTCTCGGCCGTCAGCGCCACAACGGCGCCGGCAACGCCTGGGATCGCCTTGACGACGCGCTCGGCGGCGGCGCGCAGCGGCTCCATCTGCTGTGCCCGCTCGGCCGGAACGGTGATCGAGAAAAAGACCTTGGAATCGGCGATGAAGATTTCCGACACCAGGCCGAGGTCGACGATGTTGCCGGTGAAGTCCGGCCCGTTGACCGTCTTCAGGCCTTCGATGACGGTTTCCTTGGTGACGGTCATGGATCATTCCTTGGCTGGCCGGATCGCCGATCCGGCGGGCGAGATGACGAAATCAGGAGTCACATAATCCGCTTTTGCGAGGACGCAAGCGCCAGATCGCGCCGTCAACCGGCCAGATGCGAGGCCCAGTAGGTCAGCGCCGCGATGGCGGCGGTGGCCGGCAGGGTGACGATCCAGGCAATGACGATGTTGCCGGCAATGCCCCAGCGCACGGCCGAGACGCGGCGCGCAGCCCCCACCCCGACGATGGCGCCGGTGATTGTGTGGGTGGTGGAGACGGGAATGCCGAGCCAGGTGGCGCCGAAAAGCGTGAGCGCGCCGCCGGTCTCGGCGCAGAATCCCTGCATCGGGTTGAGCCTGGTGATCTTCGAGCCCATCGTGTGGACGATGCGCCAGCCGCCGAGCAGGGTGCCCAGCGCCAGCGCCGACTGACAGGTCAGCACCACCCACAGCGGCACATAGAAAGTGTCGCCCAGCATGCCCTGCGAATAGAGCAGCACGGCGATGATGCCCATGGTCTTCTGCGCATCGTTCCCACCGTGGCCGAGCGAGTAGAGCGAGGCGGAAAAGAACTGCGCGACGCGAAAAGTGCTGTCGACGGCGAACGGCGTCTGCCGCACGAAAATCCACGACACGACGAGGATGAGCACCAGCGCCAGCACGAAGCCTGTGGCGGGTGACAGCACGATCGCCGCCACGGTCTTGCTCAAGCCACCCCAGACGATGGCGCCGGTGCCGGCCTTGGCGACGCCGGCGCCGACCAGCCCGCCGATCAGTGCGTGCGACGACGACGAGGGAATGCCGAGCCACCAGGTCAGGATGTTCCAGACGATAGCGCCCGTCAGCGCCGCGAAGATGACGGCGGGCGTGATGACATCGGTCGAGACGATTCCCTTGCCGATGGTTTCGGCGACGTGCAGGCCGAAGAACAGGAAAGCGATGAAGTTGAAGAAGGCGGCCCAGAAGACGGCGTATTGCGGCCGCAGCACCCGCGTCGAAACGATGGTGGCGATGGAATTGGCCGCGTCGTGCAGGCCATTGAGGAAATCGAAGAACAGCGCGACAGCGACAAGCCCGACGAGCAGCGGAAAGGCGAGCGAGGCTTCCATCGGCGGCGGCTACACGTTCTCGATGACAATGCCGGAAATTTCATTGGCCACGTCCTCGAACCGGTCGACCACCTTTTCGAGCTGGCTGTAGATTTCCGAGCCGGTCAGGTAGGCCATGGCGTTGCCAGTGCGATGGCGGTGGAACAGATCCTTCAGGCCCTGCTCATGCAGTTCGTCGGACCGCTCCTCGGCGCGCGTCACCTCCTCGGCGATCGTCGCCAGCTGCTGCGCATTGGCATTGGCCTTGGCCAGCAGCGGCACGGCTTTGGCAACAAGGCGCGCCGCGTCGACGATGGTGCCGCCCATTTCGCGCATCAGCGGGTCGAACTCCGTCGTCTCGAAGCGCCGCACCGTCTTGACCGTCTTGTTCATCATGTCGATGGCGTCGTCCATCGACTGGATCAGGTCCTGGATGTCGGTGCGGTCGAAGGGGGTGATGAAGGAGCGCCGCACGGCCAGCATCACCTCGGCGGCGATGGTGTCGGCCTCCTTCTCCAGCGTGACGATCCTGTCGCAGTTGGCCGCGACGTCCTCGCCCGCCAGCAGGCGCTCGAGCGCTTCGGCGGCGGCGACCACGGTGCGCGCATGCCGGTCGAACAGGTCGAAGAAACGATCCTCATGCGGCAGAAGCTTGCGGAACCAGCCCAGCATTCCCGACGTCCCTTTACGGCGATGGCGTCCCATAACGCGATTAGCCGGCGGAGCAAATACAAACCCGCGCAAAAAGTACGGCCCGCGCAAAAAGTACGGCCTACACAAAAAGCGGGACCGGCATCGCCGGCCATCGTCGGCAAGCTGGAATTCGCCATCGCGCCCATGATGAAGGCGTCGCCAGGCACATCAGCATGTTCTGAGAATCACGCATGCGCCGGATGTTCTTAGAGATGATCGACGGCGGCGTGCCCGCCAGCCATGCGGGACGACCCGCTGCCATTGCCGGCGAAGGCCAAGGCGGCAGGATAGGGCCGCTCTCCGGCACGTGGTTCCGGCGTTCGCGGCTGCCGGCATCATGATTTCGCGGCGCGAACCGGTTCCCGGCCCTCCGCTACGGCTCCCAGCCCTTCGGGCGTTCAAGACCTTCGAAACGTCCACTGGACGTTCCGATCCGCCCGAAGGCGGACCGGTCTTTCACCGTTCGTCGCTCGAAAAGCCCATTCGGGGGCTTTTCGTTCGCGACGTGAACCGCTCCTCACCCATGCGCGATCATGACATGCCGCACGGCCGTGTAGTCCTCCAGCGCGTAGAGCGACATGTCCTTGCCGTAGCCGGACTGTTTCAGGCCGCCATGCGGCATCTCGTTGCAAAGCATAAAGTGCGTGTTGATCCAGGTGCAGCCGTATTGCAGGCGCGCAGCCGTCGCCATGGCGCGCGATATGTCCTTCGTCCACACCGAGGAGGCGAGGCCGTAGTCGCTGTCGTTGGCCCAGGCGACCGCCTCGTCCGCGTCGGAAAACCGGGTGACGGAGACCACCGGGCCGAACACCTCGCGGCGCACGATCTCGTCGTCCTGCAAGGCGCCGGCCACCACGGTCGGCTGGTAGAAGAAGCCGGAACCCTCGCCCGGCCTGCCGCCGGTGGTGATCTCGATGTGCTTCAGTTCCGAAGCGCGCTCGACGAAGCTCGACACGCGGTCGCGCTGGCGCCTCGAAATCAGCGGGCCGATTTCGTTTTCGGTATCGTCCGGCTGGTCGTATTTGATGGTCGAGACGGCGGACGACAGGTCGGCGACCAGCCTGTCGTAGATCTTCTTGCCCGCATAGATACGGCAGGCGGCCGTGCAGTCCTGACCGGCATTGTAGAAACCGAAAGCGCGCAGGCCGGTAACCACGGCATCCAGGTCGGCGTCGTCGAAGACGACGACCGGCGCCTTGCCGCCGAGCTCCAAATGCGTGCGCTTGACCGACTTGGCGGCCGCCTGCAACACCTTCTTGCCGGTCGCGACGTCGCCGGTGATCGAGATCATGTTGATCTTCGGGTGATTGATCAGCGGACTGCCGACGCTGTCGCCGCGGCCGAGCACGACGTTGACGACGCCCTCGGGCAACACGTCCGCCAGCACCCGCGCCAGTTTCAGCGCCGTCAGCGGCGTCTGCTCGGACGGCTTGAAGACGACGGTGTTGCCGCCGGCGATGGCCGGCGCCAGCTTCCAGGCCATCATCATCAGCGGATAATTCCACGGCGCGATGGAGGCGACGATGCCGACGGCATCGCGGCGGATCATCGAGGTGTGACCCGGCAGGTATTCGCCCGCCACCTGCCCCGGCATGGTGCGCACCGCGCCGGCGAAGAAGCGCCAGCAATCGACGATGGCCGGAATCTCGTCGTTCAGGACGGCGTTGATCGGTTTGCCGCAATTCAACGCCTCCAGCCGCGCGAATTCGGCGGCGTCCGCCTCGATGCGGTCGGCGATCTTGAGCAGGCAGGCGGAGCGCTGCGCCGGCGTGGTGCGCGACCAGCTTGCGAAAGCCTTTTCGGCAGCCGCCACCGCCGCCTCGACCTGCGTGGCGCCTGCTTCGGGAAGGTCGAGGATCGTGGCGCCGGTCTTCGGGTTGAGCACCGGCTCGCCGGCCTCCGTGCCTTTCTCGAACTTCGCGCCGATCAGCATTTCGGTGTCCATGGAAATTCTCCTGGTCAGGAGCGAATAGCGAAATAGCGAGCGGCGAATAGGGGGCCTGCGAAGGTCGTTCCCTATTCGCTATTCCCTACTCCCTATTCGCCGGGTTCATTTGCCCGACCCGGCGATCTGGTCGCCGTCGCGGGTGAGGTAGTAGGCGAAAAGGATCGGCAGCAACGTCACCAGTACCACCACCATGGCCACCACATTGGTGACGGGGCGCTGGCGCGGGCGGATCAGTTCCTCCAGCATCCAGATCGGCACCGTCTGTTGCTGGCCGGCGGTGAAGGTGGTGACGATGACCTCGTCGAAGGAGAGCGCGAAGGCGAGCATGCCGCCGGCCAGAAGCGCCGTCGCGATGTTGGGCAGCACGACGTGCCGGAACGTCTGGAAACCGTCGGCGCCGAGGTCGTAGGACGCCTCGATCATCGAGCCGGAGGTGCGGCGGAAGCGGGCGACGGCGTTGTTATAGACCACCACCACGCAGAACGTCGCGTGGCCGAGCACGATCGTCCAGAACGAGAAGGGAATGTCGGCCAGCGAAAAGGCCGAGCGCAGCGCGATGCCGGTGATGATGCCGGGCAACGCGATGGGCAGGATCACCAGCAGCGAAATCGCCTCGCGGCCGAAGAACTTCGACCGGGAAACGGCGGCCGAGCAGAGCGTGCCGAGGATGAGCGCGATCAGCGTCGAGATCGCGGCGACGCGCACGGAGAGCGAAAGGGCTGCCCAGACGTCCGGCCGGTTCCAGGTGACGCCGAACCATTGCAGCGTGAAGCCCGGCAGCGGCCACTGGAAGGTCTTTTCCTCGGTGGTGAAGGCATAGACGAAGATCAACAGGATCGGCAGGTGCAGGAACAAGAGCCCGCAGGTGGCGGCGATCTTCAGCGGCAAGGGGGCGGACTGGTTGCGGTCAGCGCGCATGGGAAACCCTCTGCACTGCTCGAAAGAGATGCCCCCCATCCCTCAAGGGGGAGCGGTTAGGGGCGGGGGTCGCTGGATAAAAATTACAGCGCATCGAAAGCCCCCATCCGCTTGGCGCCCCACAGGTAGAAGCCCATGATGACGATCGGCACCACGGTGAAGGCGGCCGCGAGCGGGATGTTGCCGGCGGTCCCCTGCTGGGCATAGACGGCCATGCCGATGAACAGGCGCGACGTACCGATGATCTGCGGGATGATGTAGTCGCCGAGCGTCAGCGAGAAGGTGAAGATCGAGCCGGCGACGATGCCCGGCAGCGCCAGCGGGAACAGCACGGTGCGGAAGGTCTGGCCGGGCGAGGCGCCGAGGTCGGACGAGGCTTCGACGAGGTTGTTCGGCACCCGCTCCAGCGCCGCCTGCACCGGCAGGATCATGAAGGGCAGCCAGACATAGACGAAGGCGATGAAGGTGCCGGTGGCCGAAACCGACAGGGAGGAACCGCCGACATAAGGCAACGCCAGCCAGCCGTCGAGCAGCCAGCCGAGATGCAGCCTGGCCAGCAGCCAGGTGAGGATGCCTTCCTTGGCGAGAATCAGCTTCCAGGCGTAGACCTTGACCAGATAGCTCGACCACAGCGGCAGCATGACGGCGAGATAAAACAGCGCTTTCCAGCGGCCGCGCGCATAGCGCGCCGCGTAATAGGCGATGGGAAAAGCGACGGCTACGGAAGCCAGCGTGACCAGCGCCGCCATCACCACCGTGCGGATGATGATGTCGAGATTGGCCGCCTGGAACAGGTCGCCATAGGTCTTCAGCGTGACATGGCGGTCGATCAGGCCGGAGAACTCGTCGATCGAAAAGAAGCTCTGCATCAGGAGCGCGATCAGCGAGCCGATATAGACGATGCCGAGCCACAGCAGCGGCGGCGCCAGCATCAGCACCAGCAGGAAGCGCGGCCGGCGCCAGAACAGGTCCGCCAGCGCGCCGCGCATGCCGCCCGAGGAAGGCAGGATGGCAGGGGCGGACGGCGGATGGGTGGCGGCGAGGGTCATGATAGCCGTGCCGCGCTTCCTTCTCCCCGTTCACGGGGAGAAGGTGCCCCGAAGGGGCGGATGAGGGGCGGCGCGGACACTCGCAAAAGTCGGCGCCGCCCCTCACCTGCTTGCCGGCATCCTCTCCCCGTAAACGGGGCGAGGAGAGACTGTTGCAACGCCTTCACGCCCCTTCCTCCATCAGATGCAGGCTCTCGCGGTTGAAGGAGAGCACCACCTGTTCGCCCTCCTCGGGCAAGGCGGAACCGGCCGGCACCACGGCGTGCAGCCGCAAGCCGTCGGCGTCGAGCGCGAGCCGCGTCGTCGCGCCGAGATAGTTGGTGCCGACAAGCCGGGCCGCGACCCCTTCGCTCCCCTTGGCGTCGCCGCGGTTGACCCGGATCGCTTCCGGCCGAAGCGAGCCCCAGCGCCGCTGGCCCGACCAGCGCTGGACGAAATCCGGCGGCAGCACGTTGGAGGACCCGACGAAATCGGCGACGAAACGGGTCGCCGGCTTCTGGTAGATGTCCTGCGGCGCGCCGACCTGCATGATGCGGCCTTCGTTGAAGACGGCGACGCGGTCGGCCATGGACAGCGCCTCGCCCTGGTCGTGAGTGACGAAGACGAAGGTGATGCCGAGCGCTTTCTGGAGGCTCTTCAACTCCTCCTGCATGTCCTCGCGCAGTTTGAGATCCAGCGCGCCGAGCGGCTCGTCGAGCAAAAGTACCTTGGGCTGGTTGACCAGTGCGCGGGCGAGCGCGACGCGCTGGCGCTGGCCGCCGGAAAGCTGGCCGGGCCGGCGCGCGCCGTAGCCGGGCAGGCGCACCAGCGCCAGCGCTTCTTCGGCCGACCTGTAGCGCTCAGCTTTCGCGGTGCCCTTGACCATCAGGCCGTAGGCCACGTTGTCGAGCACGTTGAGGTGCGGGAACAGCGCGTAGTCCTGGAAGACGGTGTTGACGTTGCGTCGATAGGGCGGGACGCCTTCGGCACGCTCGCCGAAGATCGAGATCGCGCCGGCGGTCGGCTGCTCGAAACCGGCGATCAGGCGCAGGCACGTCGTCTTGCCCGAACCGGACGGCCCCAGCATGGCGAAGAACTCGCCCGGCGCGATGTCGAGATCGAGCGCATCGACGGCGCGGACCGCGCCGAAATGGCGGGAAACTTGTCTGAAGGAAACGGCTGCAGTCATCGCTTGTTCTCTCGAAAGCCGGTGCTGCCCCTCACCGCCCTGCCGGGCGCCTCTCCCCGCAAGAGGCGGGGAGAGGAAGACAGCTTCGACGTCGGCGATCTCCCTCTCCCCGTTTTTCACGGGGAGAGGGTAAGGGTGAGGGGCGGCGCGGGCCTGGGAGGATGCCCGCTCACCGTCCGCCGATGACGCCGATGTAGTCCGACACCCAGCGGTAATAGGGTACGCACTGGTCGCCCTGGGTGGCGCATTTGGAGGTCGGCGTCTTCCAGAACTTGATCTTGTCGAAGTTCTCGAAGCCGTTGGTCTTGCAGCCCTCGTCGGTCAGGAGCTCATCGCCCTTGCAGGCGGCGGGCACGACCGGCACCGAGCCGAACCATGCGGCGAGGTCGCCCTGCACCTTCGGCTTCAGCGAATGCTCGATCCACATATAAGCGCAGTTCGGATGCGCGGCGTCGGCCTCCATCATGGTGGTGTCGGCCCATCCGGTGGCGCCCTCTTCCGGAATGGTCGAGGCGATCGGCTGTTTGGCGGCGACCAGCGTGTTGACCTGGAACGGCCAGGAAGAGGAGGCGACGACGCCTTCGTTCTGGAAATCGTCGACCTGGATGGCGGCGTCATGCCAGTAGCGGCCGACCAGCTTACGCTGGCCGCGCAGCAGTTCGAGCGCCGCCTTGTACTGGTCCTCGTTCAGTTCGTAGGGGTCCTTGATGCCGAGCTCGGGCTTGTGCGCCATCAGGTAGTTGGCGGCGTCGGCGATGTAGATCGGCCCGTCATAGGCCTGCACGCGACCCTTGTTGGACTTGCCGTCGGGCAGCGTCTGCTCCTCGAAGACGACGTTCCAGCTCTTCGGCGCTTCCTTGAAAGTGTCGGTGTTGTACATCAACACGTTCGGCCCCCATTGGTAGGGAACGCCGTAGTGGACGCCGTCGACCGTGTACCACGGCGCATTCTGCAGGCGCTCGTCCACCGTCTTCCAGCTCGGGATCAGGTCGAGGTTGATCGGCTGGACGCGCTTGCCGGCGACGAGGCGCAGCGATGCGTCGCCGCTGGCTGTGACGAGGTCGAAGCCGCCCTCGTTCATCAGCGACACCATCTCGTCGGAAGTGGCGGCGGTCTTGACCGTCACCTTGCAGCCCGTTTCCTTCTCGAAATCCGTCACCCAGTCGTAGGCCTTGTCCGTCTCGCCGCGCTCGACATAGCCGGGCCAGGCGACGATGTTGAGCGCGCCCTCGCCCTTGCCGAGTTCCTTCAGCGCTTCCTGCGCGACCGCCTGACCGGCGAAGACGAGCGCGATCGTCAAAGCTGTGCACGACTTCAGGAATGATTGCATCGTTCTCTCCCATTCAAAGGGGCCGCACTCCAGCGGCGGCTTTGATCCCTGAAGAGGAAGGTGTCGCGAAAATTCCGGTTTCGCAAATTCATTTATCAGAACGCCGATATCGGTTTTTCCGATATCAAAACCGCTGCCGAACCGTGCGCTGCGCTTGAGCCAGGCCGATGAAATCGCGCGCCGCCTGCGGCAGACCGGAGCCGCGGCGCCAGACCATGCCGACCTGGACGACCGGCAGCGATCCGGACACGTCGCGCTGCTCGATGCGGTCGCCCTCCAGCGACCATGGCCGGTAGACGAGGTCCGGCAGCAGCGCCACGCCGGCGCCGGTGGCGACGAGGCTGCGCACCGCCTCGACGGAACGGGTGCGGAAGGCGACGTTCGGCTTGGCGCCGATGGCGGCGAGCAGCTTGCCGGTGTTTTCCTCGGTCTCGTCCACGGTGAGCATGATGAGCGGCTCGCCGGCGAGGTCGCCGATGCCGATGATCTCCGTCGTCGTCAGCCGGTGGCTGAGCGGCAGCCACAGCCGGTAGGCCGACACTTCGAGGATTTCGGATTGCAGCGCCATGCGGTCGCGCAGGTTGGACGTGACCATGACGGCGATGTCGAGCTTGCCGCCGACCAAGAGGTGTTCGAGGTAGTCGCCGTTGTCCTCGATGGCCGAGACCTCGACGCCGGGATAGGCGCGGCGGTAGCGGGCGAGAAGATCGGACAGGACGTAGCCGGCGACCAGCGAGGTGACGCCGAGCTGCAAGCGGCCGCCTGCCGCGGCCGGCGCATCGAGGAAGGCTCGACGGGCGTCCGAGACGTCGGCCAGGATCTTGGTGGCGTGGCGCAGGAACTGATGGCCCTTGTGCGTGATGTTGAGGCCGCGCGGATGGCGCTCGAACAGTTCGACGCCGAGGTCGCTCTCCAGTTCCTTGACCGCCTCGGTGACGGAGGACTGCGAGATCGAGAGGTTCTGCGCGGCCCGAGACACCGAACCCTGCTCGGCGACGGCGACAAAGAACTGCAACTGGCGGATGGTGAAGGCCATGGCCGAAGTAAACACGGCATGGGCGGCACTGGAAAGAGGCCGTCCGAACGAAGCGATTTTCAGCCTTTTTCGGCGATTTCCAGCAGGGACGACAACAACAGGTCCCGCTCTTCGGGCGACAGGATATCGAAATCGAACAGATTCAGGCTGCGCAGCCCCTCGATGGCGAGGTAGCAAAGCAGGACGGCCCGCAAGTCGCCCGTATCGTCCTTGAGGCGGGTGAAAAGCTGGCGGTGAAACGCCTTCATCGGCTTCAGGAAATCCGGGTCCTCGGCAATTGCCGAAAAGACCCAGGAGGCGGAGGACGGCTCACTCTCCTGACATTCCCGGACAGAGCGCTTGACGAAGGCTTCGAGCAGGCTCTCGCCGCCGGCATGCGCCTCGACCAGCGACTGTTCGAACTCGCCCAGATAGCGCTCCACCAGCGCCTGCATGAGCTTGCCCTTGCTGGGAAAATTGTAGAGAAGGCCGCCTTTGGAGACGCCGGCGCGGCTCGCCACCGCTTCCAGGGAGACGTTTCCCGGTCCCGATACCCGCGCCACCTCAGCCGCCGCCGCCAGTATCTTTTCGCGCGAGTTGGTTCTTTTGGTCGCCATCGTGCCTCCCCATATATTAGGCTATCCCGGATTGACAAGACCGTCCAGACGGTACAGTAAGAGCGCCGATTCAAAACCGGTGCCTTGCGCCGGTATTTCCGTGCATGCTGACATGGCAGCGTGTACGGCTACCCAAATCATTTGCCGGCCGAGGGACGTCCGTGATCAAGCGCTTTATCATTGCCTTCATTCTGCTTGTCCTCGTCGGCGGCGGCATCGTCGGGTTCAACCTTTTCCGTGACAAGGCGATCCAGCAGTATTTCGCCAACATGCCGGTCCCGCAGCTGACGGTGTCTACCGTCAAGGTCGAGCCGGGCACCTGGACGCCCGGCATCGAGGCGATCGGCACGGTGTCGGCCTCGCGCGGCGTCGACCTCACGGTCGAGACGACGGGCATCGTCAAGGAAATCCTGTTCAAAGCGAACGACCGCGTCGATCAGGGTCAACTGCTCATCCACCTCGACGACGCGGTGGAGCAGGCCGACCTCGCCGCCGCCAAGACGCAGGTGACGCTGGACAAGCAGGCGCTCGACCGCGCCGTCGAATTGCAGAAGCGCGGCGTCGGTACGGACGCGACGCTGGATTCGGCCAAGGCCGCCTATTCCAGCTCGCTTTCGCAGGTGGCCAAGCTGCAAGCGCTCGCCGACCAGAAGCTGCTGAAGGCTCCGTTCGCCGGCACGATCGGCATTCCGAAAGTCGATGACGGCCAGTATGTCGCGCCGGGAACCACGGTGGTGACGCTACAGAACCTGGAAACGATGCGGACCGACTTCACCGTTCCCGAGCAGCAGTTCGGCGAATTGAAGATCGGCCAGCCCGTCGCCTTCGGCATCACGGCCGACGACCTGCCCTACAAGGGCTCGATCACCGGCATCGATCCCAAGATCGACCCGGTCAGCCGGCTGGTTTCGGTGCGCGCCGAGATCACCAACCCCGACGCGCGGCTGAGCCCCGGCCAGTTCATCCAGGTGCGCGTGGTGCTGCCGGAGGACGACAACGTCATCTCCGTCCCGCAGACGGCGCTGACGACCAGTCTCTACGGCGACTACGTCTACATCGTCGGCCCCGCCGACAAGGCAAAGACTGCGGCACCGGCCGCAGAAAAGCCCGCCGAAGCCGCCAAGCCGGCCGATGGAAAGGCTGCCGAGAAACCCGCCGCTCCGGCAGCGGAAGCACCGGCGCTCGTCGCGCGGCAGGTGTTCGTCAAGGTCGGCCGCCATTTCGGCGGGCTGGTCGAGATCAAGGACGGCGTCAAGGCCGGCGAGGAAGTCATTACGGCCGGCCAGAACCGGCTGTCCAACGGCGCACCCGTCAAGGTCGACAACACGGTGACGCCGGCGCTGTCCAACGCCAATCCGGGTGCGGCGCAATGAACATATCCGATCTCTTCATCCGCAGGCCGGTCCTGTCGACCGTGCTTGCCTGCATGATCCTCCTGCTCGGCTTCCAGGGCATCTCCAGCCTGTCCATCCGCCAATATCCGAAGGTGGACGAGACGGCGATCACCATCACCACGCTCTACCCCGGCGCCAGCGCCGATCTGATCCAGGGCTTCATCTCCGCGCCGATCTCGCGCGCGGTGTCCTCGACGGAAAACATCGACTACGTCACCTCGAAGAGCAGCCCGTCGTCCAGCGTGGTGACGGTGCAGATGAAGCTCGGCTCCAATCCCGACGTGGCGCTGACCGAAGTGATGTCCAAGGTGCAGGGCGTGCGCGGCGTGCTGCCGACGGAAGCCAAGGACCCGGTGATCGTCAAGGGCACCGGCCAGTCCTTCGCGATGATGTACATCTCCATGCAGAATCCGAACATGACGCCGGAGCAGCTGACGGAGTACATTGAGCGCGTCATCCGTCCGCGCCTGTCCACCGTCGAGGGCGTGGCGGACGTGCAGGTGTTCGGCGCCGCCAACTATTCGATGCGCGTATGGATCGATCCGATCAAGCTCGCCTCGCGCGACGTCACCGCGGCGGAGGTGCTCTCGGCGATCCAGGCGTCGAACTTCCTGTCAGCGCCGGGCAAGACCGAGAACGAGTATTACGTCTCCTCCATCACCGTGCGTTCGACGCTCCAGACGCCGGAGGCCTTCGGCGCGCTGCCGCTGCGCTCCAAGAACGGCAACGTGGTGCGGCTGCGCGACGTCGCCACGATCGAGCTGGCGGCCGAAAGCACCGACACGCGCGTCTCCTTCAACGGCAAGCCGGGCACCTTCCTCGCCGTCTTCCCGACGCCGGCGGCCAATCCGCTGACCACGGCGGCGGCGATCCACAAGCTCGTGCCGACGGTCCAGGAAACGCTGCCGAGAGGCATGACGATCCAGATCGTCTACGATTCCACCGAGCAGATCTCGGCCTCCATCGACGAGGTGTACAAGACCATCGGCGAGGCCGTCGCCATCGTCGTCGTGGTCATCCTGTTGTTCCTCGGCTCGTTCCGCTCGGTGCTGATGCCGATCGTCACCATTCCGCTGGCGCTGATCGGCGTCTGCTTCCTGCTCTACACGGTCGGCTATTCGATCAACCTCTTGTCGCTGCTGGCCATGGTGCTGGCGATCGGCCTGGTCGTCGACGACGCCATCGTGGTGGTGGAAAACATCCATCGCCATATGGAAGAAGACGGCATGCCGGCCATCCAGGCCGCGTTCAACGGCATGCGGGAAATCTCCTCGGCCATCGTGGCGATGACGCTGACGCTGGCGGCGGTGTTCGCGCCGCTCGCCTTCACCGGCGGCCTGACCGGCGCGCTGTTCCGCGAATTCGCCGTGACGCTCGCCGGCGCCGTCGTCCTCTCCGGCATCGTCGCCATCACGATCACGCCGATGATGTCGGCCCGTATCCTGAAAGCCGGCAACCACGGCCGTTTCCAGCGCATCGTCGACGGCACGTTCGGCTATGTCGAGCGCATCTACGAAAAGCTCGTCACCGGTTCGCTGAAATACCGGCCGGTGACGCTGATGATCGTGCTGGTGCTCGTGGCGCTGACCGGCTTCATGTTCACCAAGACCTCGAGCGAGCTGGCGCCGGAGGAAGACCAGGGCTTCCTGCTGTCGCTGGTGACGGCGCCGCGCTACGCGACGGCGGACTACACCGACCGCTACGTCACCCAGATCCGCGACCTGACGAAAGACATTCCCGAAACGCGCGCGCTGTTTTCCGCCGTCGCCTTCGGCGGCGATACCAGCCAGGCCTTCGTCGGCTTCGCCTTCAAGGACTGGGCCCAGCGCACACGCACTTCCAAGCAATTGCAGGCCGATATCCAGGGCCGTCTTTCCAAGGTTGCCGGCGTGCAGGCCTTCGTCTTCGCGCCGCCGACGCTGCCGGGCTCCGGCGGCGGCCTGCCGATCGCCATGGTGGTGCGCTCCACCGGCGGCTCGGACCAGGTCTACGAGGCCGCCGAGCAGATCAAGAACAAGGCGCAGGCAACCGGCAAGTTCATCATCGTGCAGAACTCGATGGCCTACGACGCGCCGCAGGTGACGGTGACGATCGACCGCGACCGGGCGGCGGCGCTGGGCATTCCCGTCGCCGACATCGGCCGCACGCTGACGCTGCTGGTCGGCGGTGCCGAGGTCGCCCAGTTCGACCGCGATTCCAACAGTTACGACATCATTCCGCAGGTGCCGGAGCAGTACCGCAACAATCCGGAAAAGCTCGGCCAGTTCTTCGTGCGCGCGACGACCGGCGAGATGGTGCCGCTGTCGGCTGTGGTGGACATTTCCAGCAACGCCTCGCCGGCGGCGATCGAGCAGTTCAACCAGTTGAACTCGGCGACGATCTCGGCGCTTCCCCTGCCCGGCGTGACGACGGGCGACGGCCTGGCGACGCTCGAGCAGATCGCCCACCAGACGCTGCCCGACACCTTCTTCATCGACTATTCCGGCCAGTCCAGGCAGGAGAAGGAACAGGGCAACACGATCATGATCGCCTTCGCCGCGGCGGTGCTGGTCATCTATCTCGTGCTCGCCGCGCAGTTCGAGAGCTTCCGCGATCCGCTCATCATCATGATGGCGGTGCCGCTATCGATCTTCGGCGCCATCGTGCCGCTCAATCTCGGGCTCGGCACGCTGAACATCTATACGCAGGTCGGCCTCATCACGCTGATCGGCCTCATCACCAAGCACGGCATCCTGTTGGTGGAGTTCGCCAACCAGCAACGCGAGATCCACGGCATGCGGCGGCGCGACGCCATCATCGCCTCGGCCAAGGTGCGCCTCAGGCCGATCCTGATGACGACCGCCGCCATGGCGCTGGGCGTCGTGCCGCTGATCACTTCGAGCGGCGCGGGCGCGGCGGCGCGTTACTCGATGGGCCTGGTCATCTTCACCGGCATCCTCGTCGGCACGATGTTCACGCTGTTCGTGGTGCCGATGTTCTACACCTTCATCGCCTCGAAGGACCTCCCGCACCATGCGGAGAAACCGGACCCGACGCTGATGCCGGCGCCGATCGACTGACGAAAAAAGCGGCGGGACTTTCCCGCCGCTTTCCGTTTCAGGGCCGCATCGGTTCAGCCGCGCGCGGCTTCCTCGATCTTGGCGACGTCGATCTTGACCATCTTCATCATCGCCGTCATGACGCGCGCGGCCTTGGCCTTATCGGGATCGCGGAGCAGCCGCGGCAGGATTTCCGGCACGACCTGCCAGGAAACGCCGTAGCGATCCGTCAGCCAGGAGCAGGCCACCCCCTTGCCGCGGTCGGCGATGAGTTTGTCCCAGTAGAGGTCGACCTCGGCCTGGTCCTTGCATTCGACAGAAAGCGACATGGCGTGGTTGAAAGGGTCGTCCTGGTTGCCGTTCAGCGCCTGGAACGACTGGCCGAACATCTCGAAGTCCACCATCACGACGCCGCCCTTGGACCGGACCCCGACCTCATCGCTGCGCAAGATCGATCCCTTCTTCGCGCCGGGAAAGATCGAGACATAGAAGTCCACTGCCTCTTCGGCTTCGTCGCGGAACCACAGGCACGGGCTGATCTTCTGCATTGTTTTCTCCTCGGGTAACAGTCTCGGCTTCGATGCTTCAAGGACGGGCAGGGCAAGGCCAACCCGACGCCACCGCCGAAAAAGTCGTGCCGCCAGCCCTCGCGCAGCGAGGCAGAGCCAATCTGGCGCATCGCAAAACAATGGCAAGGCCGGCGCACGGCGTATATAAGGCCAGCAGTTCCAGTGAAATTTCGAGCGCAAGGCGCAGCCGCAAGGACGATCCGATGCCAGCTTACCGTTCCCGTACAACCACCCACGGCCGCAACATGGCCGGCGCGCGCGGCCTGTGGCGCGCCACCGGCATGAAGGATTCGGATTTCGGCAAGCCGATCATCGCGGTGGTTAATTCCTTCACCCAGTTCGTGCCCGGCCACGTCCACCTGAAGGACCTCGGCCAGCTCGTGGCCCGCGAGATCGAGAAGGCCGGCGGCGTCGCCAAGGAGTTCAACACCATCGCCGTCGACGACGGCATCGCCATGGGTCATGACGGCATGCTCTATTCGCTGCCGTCGCGCGAACTGATCGCCGACTCGGTCGAATACATGGTCAACGCGCATTGCGCGGACGCCATGGTCTGCATCTCCAACTGCGACAAGATCACCCCCGGCATGTTGATGGCTGCGATGCGCCTGAACATCCCCGCCGTCTTCGTTTCCGGCGGGCCGATGGAGGCCGGCAAGGTGGTGTGGAAGGACAAGGTCACGGCCGTCGACCTGATCGACGCCATGGTGGCGGCCGCCGACGATTCCGTCTCCGACGAGGAAGTGACGGTGATGGAGCGATCGGCCTGCCCGACCTGCGGCTCCTGCTCGGGCATGTTCACGGCGAACTCGATGAACTGCCTGACCGAAGCGCTCGGCCTGTCGCTGCCCGGCAACGGCTCGACGCTCGCCACCCACGCCGACCGCAAGCGGCTGTTCGTCGAGGCCGGCCATCTGGTTGTCGACCTGTGCCAACGTTACTACGAGCAGGACGACGAGAGCGTCCTGCCGCGCAACGTCGCCTCCAAGCCGGCCTTCGAAAACGCCATGAGCCTCGACATCGCCATGGGCGGTTCGACCAACACCGTGCTGCACATCCTGGCCGCTGCCGTCGAAGGCGGCGTCGACTTCACGCTGGCCGATATCGACCGGCTGTCGCGGCGCGTGCCATGCCTGTCCAAGGTGGCGCCGGCCAAGGCCGACGTGCACATGGAGGACGTCCACCGCGCCGGCGGCATCTTCGCCATCCTCGGCCAGTTGGACAAGGCCGGCCTCATCAACCGCGACCAGCCGACGGTGCATACCGCAACGCTCGGCCAGGCGATCGAGCACTGGGACGTTTCGCGTACCAACAGTCAGAAGGTGCGCGACTTCTACCTCGCCGCGCCCGGCGGCGTGCCCACCCAGGTCGCCTTCAGCCAGGAGCGGCGCTGGGACGACCTCGACCTCGACCGCGAGAACGGCGTCATCCGCTCGGCCGAGCACCCGTTCTCCAAGGATGGCGGGCTTGCCGTTCTGAAGGGCAACATCGCGCTCGACGGCTGCATCGTGAAGACGGCCGGCGTCGACGAATCGATCCTGAAATTCTCCGGCCCGGCCGTCGTCTTCGAAAGCCAGGACGCGGCCGTGAAAGGCATTCTCGGCAAAGCCGTCAAGGCCGGCGACGTGGTGGTCATCCGCTACGAGGGGCCGCGCGGCGGTCCGGGCATGCAGGAAATGCTCTATCCGACCAGCTACCTGAAATCGAAGGGGCTGGGCAAGGCTTGCGCACTTCTGACGGACGGGCGCTTCTCCGGCGGCACCTCCGGCCTCTCCATCGGCCACGCCTCGCCGGAAGCGGCCGAAGGCGGCACCATCGGCCTGGTGCGCGACGGCGACAGAATTGAGATCGACATCCCGAACCGCACCATCAACCTTGCGGTGCCGGAAGCCGAGCTTGCCGCCCGCCGCGCCGCGCAGGACAAGGCTGGCTGGAAGCCTGCGGAAAAGCGCACGCGCAACGTCACCCAGGCGCTGCGCGCCTACGCCGCCTTCGCCACCAGCGCCGACAAGGGTGCGGTGCGCAAAGTGCCGGAGTAGTCATCGCTCTTCCGTTTCCTGCAACTATGCTGTCACAGTACCCCCACCCCTAACCCCTCCCCTCAAGGGGGAGGGGAAGCTGCCGCGTCCTGAGTCCCCCTCCCCCTTGAGGGGAGGGGTTAGGGGTGTGGGTATTACACTCTCCATCATTGGATAGGAGCGGATAAATGAGCTTCGACATCATCGTGCGCGGCGGCACCCTGCCGGATGGCAAGAAGGCCGACATCGGCATTCGCGGCGAGACCATTGCAGCGATCGAGCCGAAGATCGAGGCCGAGGCCGGACGGGTGATCGACGCCACCGGAAATCTCGTCTCCGCGCCCTTCGTCGATCCGCATTTCCATATGGATGCGACGCTCTCCTACGGCATTCCGCGCATCAACGCCTCGGGCACGCTGCTGGAAGGCATCGCGCTGTGGGGCGAGTTAAAGAAGGTCATGACCTTCGAGGAGGTGCGCGACCGCGCGCTCGCCTATTGCGACTGGGCCGTGTCGATGGGGCTGCTCGCCATCCGCACCCATGTCGACACCTGCGACGACCGCCTGCTCGGCGTCGAGGCGCTGCTGGACGTGAAGAAGACGATCGCGCCGTATATAGACCTGCAACTGGTCGCCTTCCCGCAGGACGGTTTCTACCGCTCGCCGACAGCACGTGAAAACACCATCCGCGCGCTCGACATGGGCGTCGACGTGGTCGGCGGCATCCCGCATTTCGAGCGCACCATGGAAGACGGCACTCGCTCCGTCACGGAACTCTGCGAAATCGCCGCCGACCGCGGCCTGATGGTGGACATGCACTGCGACGAGACGGACGATCCGCTGTCGCGCCACATCGAGCAACTTGCCTATGAGACGCAGCGCCTCGGCCTGCATGGCCGGGTGGCCGGCTCGCATCTCACCTCCATGCACTCCATGGACAACTACTACGTCTCGAAGCTGTTACCGCTGATCGCGGAGGCGCAAGTTTCGGCCATTCCCAATCCGCTCATCAACATCATGCTGCAAGGCCGCCACGACACCTTCCCGAAGCGGCGCGGGTTAACGCGCGTGAAGGAAATGCAGGCGCTGGGCATCCGCGTCGGCTGGGGCCAGGACTGCGTGCTCGACCCGTGGTATTCGCTGGGCACCGCCGACATGCTCGACGTCGCCTTCATGGGCCTGCATGTGGCGCAGATGTCGTCGCCCGCCGACATGGCGAAGTGCTTCGACATGGTGACGACCGTCAACGCCTCGATCATGGGCCTCGACCATCTGGGGCTGGCGGTCGGCAAGCGCGCCAGCCTGGTCGTGCTCGACGCCGGCAACGCCATCGAGGCGGTGCGACTGCGGCCGGAACGGCTTTGCGTGATCGCGCGCGGCAAGGTGGTGGCCGAACGGACGCAGCAAGACACGCGGCTGTCGATCGCCGGCCGGCCGAAGACGGTGAACCGGCGGCATGGCGCGGTTGCTCTCCCTCCCCTCAACGGGAAGGAGAACGCGGCGCCCCATCGTCTGCGCCAACCGATTTCCCTCGCAAGCCGCCACCGGCAGAGCTAAAGGCAGGCAAATCCGCGCCATGTCGGAAGGGTTTCGCCGGCCATGGCGATCGTCACCGAAAAACTGACCGTGAAGAACCTGCTGCTCGCCGGAATCCTGCTGATGCTGGCCGGCGATTTCATGTTCGCGCTCAACGACGCCATGGGCAAATGGCTGGTGATGTCCCTGTCGGTCGGCCAGGTGGTCGCGGTGCGCTCGGTCGGCGCCTTCTTCGTGCTCGGGCCGATGATCGCCCGGCAGGGCTCGGGCGCTCTGTTCCACATGGAGCGCCCGCTGTTGCAGGTTCTGCGCGTGGCGGCGGCGACGCTCGACACGGCCTGTTTCTACGCGGCCGTCGTCCATCTGCCGCTGGCGGACGTCATGAGCTTTTACATGGCCGGGCCGATCTACGTCGCCGCGCTGTCCCATCTCCTGCTCGGCGAGAAGGTCGGCTGGCGGCGCTGGATGGCCATCGTGGTCGGCTTCTGCGGCGTGCTGGTCATCCTGAAGCCGTCGCCGACGTCGCTGTCGCCGGCATCGCTCTACGCGCTGGCCGGCAGCTTCGGTTTCGCTTTCGTCATCATCCTCAGCCGCCGGCTGCGCAACACCAGCGACACCACCCTGGTGACGTGGCAGACGATCGGCATGCTGGTGGTGGGGCTGGGAATGGCGGCTGGCAGCTGGCGCGCGCCCTCGCCGCTCGACTGGGGCGCGATGCTGTTGCTCGGCATCGTCTCCTGCATCGCCCACCTGCTCATCACCCGCGCGCTGAAACTGGCGCCGGCCTCGACGCTGGCGCCCCTCCACTACACGCTGCTTTTGTGGGCCGTGGCCTTCGGCTACGTCTTCTTCAACGACGTGCCCGGTCCGCGCATCCTGGTCGGCGCGGCCATCGTCGTCGTGGCCGGCCTGTTCATCTTCCACCGGCAGAAGGTGGTCGACACGGTGCCGCCCGAGGCCGTTCCCAAAGGCGTCAACTGAGGCCTATGCCTTGATGCGCGCCATCGCCGCGTCGTAGAGCGGGGCCAGTTCGATGCGAGCCGGCGTGCGCTGGGTGGCGACCACCAGTTCGTAAGAGCCCGTCCTCAGAAAATCGTCGCCGACGCCTTCCGCGTTACGGACATAGCCGTAGCCGATATTCTTGCCCGCCGTGTAGCCGTAACCGCCGGACGTGAGGTAGCCGACGGGGGCGCCGTCGCGCAGGATCGTCTCGCGGCCGATCAGCACCACGTCCGGATCGTCCACCGTGAAGCCGGCGAAGCGTTTCGCCGGCGGCTTGCCCGCGGCGGCCTGCAAGGCAGGGCGGCCGATGAAATCGATGGGCTTGCCGAGCTTGACCGCCCAGCCGAGCCCCGCCTCGAACGGCGTGTCGTTGGGCGTAACGTCGGAACCCCAGGCGCGGTAGCCCTTCTCCAGCCTGAGCGATTCCAGCGCCCGGTAGCCGACCGGCCGGATGCCGTGCGCGGCCCCTGCCCGCATCAGCGCGTCGAAAACCTCGCCGGTGCCGTCGATCGGTACATGCAGTTCCCAGCCGAGTTCGCCGACATAGGTGACGCGCAGCGCCCGCACCGCATGGCCGGCGATCCCGATCTCGCACGCATGGCCGAAGGGGAAAGCGGCGTTGGAGACGTCGGCTTCCGTGACTTTCTCAAGAACCTGCCGCGCCGCCGGCCCCATCAGCGACAGCGTGCCGAACGCCTCTGTCACGTCGGCGAGACTGGCGTCCCGCCCCGCCGGGATATGATCGCGAATCCAGCCGAAATCATGCGTGCGGAAGCCGGTGCCGGTGACGATGTAGAATTTTTCCTCCGCCAGCCTTGCCACCGTGAGGTCGGCCTCGATGCCGCCGCGGCTGTTGAGAAGCTGCGTATAGGTCAGCCGGCCGGCCGGCTTCGCCACGTCGTTGGCGCAGATCCTCTCCAGCGCGGACAGGGCGTCGCGGCCGCTCAACTCGTATTTCGCGAAGGAGGACTGGTCGAAGATGCCGACATGCTCGCGCACATGCCGGTGTTCCTCGCCGACCGCGTCGAACCAGTTCTGCCGGCCCATCGAATAGACGTCGCGCGCCTCCGTGCCGGCGGGGGCGAACCAGTTCGGCCGCTCCCAGCCGAGCTTGGAGCCGAAAACGGCGCCCCGCGCCTTCAGGCGCTCGTAGAGCGGCGAGACGATGCGCGGCCGGCCGCTTTCGTATTCCTCGTGCGGGAAGGCGACCGTGTAGTGCTTGCCGTAGGCTTCGAGCGTGCGCTCGCGCACCCATTGGCGGTCGCGGTGCAGGCCGGAGAAGCGGCGGATATCGACGGCCCACAGGTCGAGCGGCGCTTCGCCGTCGACCACCCACTCAGCCAGCACCCAGCCGGCGCCGCCGCCGGACGCGATGCCGAAAGCGTTGAAGCCGGCGCCGACATACATGTTGGCGCATTCGGGCGCGGCGCCGAGAATGAAATTGCCGTCCGGCGTAAAACTCTCGGAGCCGTTGATCATCTGCTTGACGCCGACATGGCCGAGCGCCGGCACGCGGGCGATCGCTTCACCCATATGCTGCTCGAAGTGATCGTAGTCGTCGTCGAACAGGCGGAAGGCCCAGTCGTTAGGCACGTCTCCGCCGGCAAGGCCGGTATCCCACGCCTGCGGATTCGGCTCGTAGCCGCCCATGACCAGCCCGCCGACCTCCTCCTTGAAGTAGGTGCGGCGGTCGGGGTCGCGGATGGTCGGCGCATCGCCCGCCAGCCCGTCGATCCTTTCGGTGACGATGTACTGATGCTTGACCGGCTGCAGCGGCACGCTGACGCCGGCAAGGGCGCCGACCTGCCTGGCCCACTGGCCGGCGCAGTTCACCACCTTGTCGCAGGCGATGTCGCCCCGGTCGGTCTTGACCGTGACGATGCGGTCGCCCTGCATGGCAAAGCCGGTGACGCGCACCTTCTCGAAGAGTTTGGCGCCGTGCAGGCGCGCGCCCCGCGCGAGCGACTGGGTGATATCGGAAGGGCTCGCCTGGCCGTCCGTGGGAAGCCACGAGGCGCCGATGAGATCGGCCGTCTCCATCAGCGGCCACATCGCCTTGACCTCGGCCGGCGAAAGCAGGTCCATGTCCATGCCGAAGCTGCGTGCGGTCGTGGCCAGCCGCCGGAATTCGGTCCAGCGGTCCGCCGTGGTGGCGAGACGCAGGCAGCCGGTCATCTTCCAGCCGGTCGCCAGCCCGGTTTCGGCTTCCAGCCCCTTGTAAAGCTCAACCGAATATTTGAGCACGCGGGTGATCGAGGCCGACGAGCGCAACTGCCCCACCAGCCCGGCGGCGTGCCAGGTCGAGCCCGAGGTGATCGAGCCCTGCTCCAGCAGTACCACGTCGGCCTTGTGGTCGCGCGCCAGATGATAGGCCGTGGAACAGCCGATAATGCCGCCGCCGATAACGACGATCGCGGCGTGCGAAGGCAACAAGGTCATCTATCCGAGGGTCCCGTATCTGGTTCTGTAGCGGTCGAGCGCGGCGTCGAGCCGTTCGAGGTTTTCCGTCGTGTAGGCGACGTAGTCGACGCCCGGCGCGTCGAGGTACAATTCGGAAATCATGCTCCACATCGCCTCGCGCAACAGCGAGGCGCATTGCATGGCAGCATGCGAGCGGCGGATCTTGTCGTCCGGTTCGCGGCCGAGATAGGCGGTAAGCAGGCGTTCGGCTTCCGCGTCGTTCATGCCGGCGTTGGAAGCGATGCCCGCAAGGTCGAACATCGAGGTGTTGAAGCCGGCATATTCGAAATCGATGAGCCAGAGCTTCGAACCGTCGTCGAGGAAATTGGCCGGCAGAAGATCGTTGTGGCCGAAGACGATGGGCAGCAGCGCCTGCGCGCGCTCCAGTTCGTCGGCCAGTTCGAGATAGCGCGGCAGCGCCGCCGCCATGCGGCTACCGCCGGCCTCCAGCGTGCGTGCATAGTCGCGGATGACATGGAAGACCCAGAACATGAAGCCGGCGCCGGAGACGTGGTTCGGCATCTCGCGATGGAAGGCCCGCGTCAGCAGCGCGATACGCTCGACATTGGCCCGCACGTCGGCGGCGGTGAAGGTGCGCGCCGCAATGTAGCGGCTGACCATGATGCCGGGCTCGGCATATTCGACCTCGGGGCCGAAGCCTGCGGCATGGGCGGCGCGCGCCGTCATCAGTTCGCGCTCGCGGAAGACGTGATGGAACGCATAGTCGCGGCCGAGCCGCACGACATGCTTGCCGCAAGCATCGGTGACGCAGAAATTCTCGTTGCTGAGGCCGCCCGTCAGGCGTTCGACGACGGCGCTGCCGTTCCAGCAGGGCAAGGCGCGGATGCGATCCTCGGTCGGCTCAGCAAGGTCCTCCATCGGCATCCGGATCAAACCGCCCACATTCAGCGGGGCGGGCGACCGCCCTCCCCTTTTTTCAATGTCGACCGGTATCTCGTGAATTGTCAATGTGAGCGAACCGTCGCACATGGAATCGAGATCGGTCCGGATATGTCACTCGCCTCTTTCTTCGCCCGGCCGGCGCTCGCCGTGGCCAGGGACCTGATCGGCACCCGGCTTGCCGTCAACGCCGCCGGCGGCATCATCGTCGAGACGGAAGCCTATGAGCGCGACGATCCGGCCTCGCACAGCTATGCGGGGCAGACAAAGCGCAATGCCGCGATGTTCGGCGCGGCGGGCCATGCCTATGTCTATCGCTCCTACGGCATACACTGGTGCCTGAACTTCGTCTGCCTGCCGGGCAGCGCCGTGCTGATCCGCGCCATCGAGCCGCAATCGGGCATCGAGGCGATGCAGGCGCGGCGACGGGGCGTCCAGCCGCGACTCCTCTGTTCGGGACCGGGGCGGCTCAGCCAGGCGCTCGGCGTCGACATTTCCATGGACGGCCTGCCGCTCGACCGGCCGCCTTTTTCCGTGATCCCGCCGACCGAACCGTTTCCGGTGGCGACCGGCACGCGCATCGGCATCACGCGGGCGGCCGAAAAGCCTTGGCGCTTCGGCCTCGCCGGCTCGCGCTTCCTCAGCCGGCGGCTGTGATCGCCGGCGTCACTTGCCCAGCATGGACGAGCCTTCGCCGATGATCTTCTTGTCTTCCTTGCCGATGGCGTCGAGGTCGCGGCCATCATAGGGCAGCGACAGCAGCAGGCGGCGAATGGCGGCAAGCCGGGCGCGGCGCTTGTCGTTGGCGCGGATGACGATCCACGGCGCCTGTTTGGTGTGGGTGCGCTTGACCATCTCGTCGCGCGCCTTCGTATAGGCGTCCCATTTGGTGATGCCCGCGACGTCAATGGGTGAGAACTTCCAGCTCTTGAGCAGACTGTGGCGACGATCGTGGAAACGGTCGAGCTGGGTTTCGCGGCCGATATCCAGCCAGAACTTGAAGAAGTGGATGCCGTCGTCGCGGATCATGCGCTCGAAATGCGGCGCTTCATGCAGGAAGCGCTCGTGCTGCTCGGGCGTGCAGAAGCCCATCACCGGCTCGACGCCGGCGCGGTTGTACCAGGAGCGGTCGAAGCTGACGAACTCCCCCGACGTCGGGAAATACCGCACGTAGCGCTGGAAATACCATTGTCCCAATTCCGGCTCGGTCGGCTTGGGCAGCGCCACGTTGCGGGCCGTGCGCGGGTTCATGTACTGGTGAATGGCAAAGATGGTGCCGCCCTTGCCGGCGGCGTCGCGGCCCTCAAAAAGCGCGATCACCCGCTCGCCGGACTTCTGCAACCATGCCTGCGCCTTGACCAGCTCGACCTGCAAGCGCTCCAGCGTCGCGTCGTATTCCTTGCCCTTCAGCTTCTTGTCGTAGGGATAGCCGCCGGTCGTCAGCTTGTTTTGCTCGATCCAGTCGGGCAGCACCGGATCGTCGATATCGAAGATGCGCTCCTTGCCGCCGATCTCGATCTTCAGCGGGCCGGTGTGCGGCTGTTCCGCCTCTCCAGGCTTCTTCATGCGGGCAAACCCTTTTTCGTCATCGTCTTCATGCTATGGGGAGCCTGATCGACGGTCCAGCGGAAGTTGCGGCGGCCGACGACGCACGGCGCGGCAGGAAGGACGCATGATCGAGGCGCTCTGGCGAAAACTGTGGCGGCATCGCCGGCTGCTCGGGGTGGGAGCCGCCGCGATCGTCGCCGCCCATCTGCTCGCGGGGTGGTCCGTCGTCGTGCCGGCCGGCCTGTGCGTCCTGCTCGTCGCTTCGGTCCTGGTGGTCGGCGAAGGCGAAGACCATGCCGGCGAAGGCGCCGGTTCCGCCATGGCCGACGACCTGCAAAGGCTTCCGGCCGAGCACCTGGCCGCCGCCGTCGCCGATCCGCTCATCCTGTTCGACCGCACGGCGAGCGTCGTGCATGCCAACGCGGCCGCCTTCGTCGCCTTCGGCAGCATGGCGCCGGGCCTCTCGCTGCCGCTGAAATTCCGCGCGCCTGAAATGCAGGCCTTGCTGGACGCCGTGCTTTCGGGCAGCGCCGGCGCCGGCAGCATCGACTATGCCGAAAAACTGCCGATGGAGCGCGCCTACCGGGTCAGCGCCTCGGCCATCGGCCATGGCAGCCCGCTTTACGTGCTCATTTTCAAGGATCAGAGCGAAACGCGCCGCATCGACCGCATGCGGGCCGACTTCATCGCCAATGCCAGCCACGAGTTGCGCACGCCGCTGGCCTCCATCGCCGGCTTCATCGAGACGCTGCGCGGTCCCGCCCGCGACGACGCCGCGGCACGCGAGCAGTTCTTGCAGATCATGCAGAACCAGACCGGCCGCATGGCACGGCTGATCGACGATCTCCTGTCGCTGTCGCGGCTGGAGATGAAACCGTATCTGAGGCCCGGAAGCCGCGTCGACCTCACCGCCACGCTGAAAGCCGTCATCGATACGCTGACGCCGCTGGCCAGGGACAACGGCCTCGTCATCGAGCGTGAATTCGCCGACGAGCCGAAGGAGGTTCCGGGCGACCGCGACGAGCTTTTCCAGGTGTTCGAGAACCTTCTCGAAAACGCCTGCAAATACGGGCAGTCGGGCGGCCGGGTGACGGTTTCGATCGGCGCCGGCCATGACGGGCCGGAACCGACCGTGGACGTGACGGTGCGCGACTTCGGGCCGGGCATCGCCGAAGAACACATACCGCGCGTCACCGAGCGCTTCTACCGCATCGACCCCCAGACGAGCCGGGCGCAGAAAGGCACCGGGCTCGGCCTTTCCATCGTCAAGCACATCCTGACGCGCCACAACGGGCGCCTGTCCATCCAGTCCGAGCCCGGCAAGGGCGCCGCCTTCACCGTCCATTTGCCGGCGAACTAGAATAAATTTCGGCTGGAGCATCGGGCGTTCCGTCCAACGCGGCCCCGCTGCTCCAGCTTGGTTTTCCAGCCGCATTTGTGCGCACGCCAGGCGATTCCGTCTGGCTGCAAAATGCTCCAGGCGCTATGTCAGGCGAAACGGTTTCGTCTTCCTGTCATGTTGCCGGCGTAACAGCCGTCGACCGAGGGAACGCGAATCATCCGGAAGGCGCCATGTCCATGCAGTCCATGCACATCGTCAGTGCCTATGACGAGGAACTGGCCTATCTTTCCAGGCGCATCGCCGCCATGGGCGGCCACGCCGAGCGCATGGTGGAGCAGGCGCTGGCAGCGCTCGTCAACGCCGATGCCGGACTGGCGCAGAAGGTCATCGCCGACGACGCGGTTCTGGACGAGGGCCAGCGCGAGATCGACGAGAAGGCGATCGTCGTCATCGCCCGCCGCCAGCCGATGGCGACGGACCTGCGCGAGATCATCGGCGCGATCCGTATCTCGGCCGACCTCGAACGGGTCGGCGACCTCGCCAAGAACATCGCCAAGCGGGTGATGGCCGTCACCGGAAGCCAGCAGCCGAGCAGCCTGTTCCGCGGCATCGAGGCCTTGTCCGACCTGGCGTTGACGCAGCTCAAGGACGTGCTCGACGTCTACGCCACCCGCGCGGTGGAGCGCATCGGCTTCGTGCGCGACCGCGACGACCAGATCGACGCCATGTACACCTCGCTGTTCCGCGAGCTTCTCACCTACATGATGGAAGATCCGCGCAACATCACGCCCTGCACGCACCTTCTGTTCTGCGCCAAGAACGTCGAGCGCATCGGCGACCACGCCACCAACATCGCCGAGACGATCTATCATATCGTGACCGGCGAGCAGATGCCGGCGGAACGCCCGAAGGGCGACAAGACGGACCGCGTGACGGCACCGCATTGAAAGCATCTCCCTCTCGAAGCGGGCTTCGAGTTGGGATAGGCTCCGCCAAGCTCAGAACTCCCTGTTCCGGATGAGGGCGCAACCCTCGGGAGGCCGCGATGGACCAAGTGCGCGAGTTCAAGCCGGCGACGGCGGGCGTGATCGCCTGCGGCGCCTACGCCTCCGGCCGGCGGGTCGCCGACATCGCCATCGAAGAGGCCGGCGAATGGGCGGCGAAGGACGGCCACGTGGTGTGGATCGGGCTGCTGGAACCCAGCGGCGACCTTCTGGCGCGCGTCCAGGCGCAGTTCCATCTGCACGACCTCGCCATCGAGGACGCGGAGCACCCGCACCAGCGGCCGAAGCTGGAGCAATATGGCGAGGCGCTGTTCATCGTGGCGCGCACGGCGCAGTTGATCGACCGTCGCGTCACCTTCGGCGAGACGCACCTGTTCGTCGGCAAGGGCTACATCGTCAGCGTCCGGCACGGGCCGTCGACGTCCTACACGGCGGTGCGCCAGCACTGGGAATCGTGCCCGCATGCGCTCGCCAAGGGCGAGGATTTCGTTCTCTACGCCATCCTCGATTTCATCGTCGACAACTACATGCCGGTGCTGGAGCAGATCGAGGACGAGGTGGAGGAAATCGAGGACAAGGTGCTGGTCAAGCCGATGTCGCCAAGCGACATCGAACGGCTCTACATGCTGCGGCGCGACTTGCTTCGCCTGCGCAACGCGGCACTTCCGCTGGTCGAGGTCTGCCGCCGGCTGACCAGCGCCGAACTGCCGCAGATCCAGCCGGGGATGCATCCGCTGTTCCGCGACGTGACCGACCACATCCGCACGGTGCAGGAAAAGATCGACTCGCTGCGCGAAGTTCTGGCCTTCGCTTTCGAAGCCAGTCTGCTGGTCGGCCAGAGCCAGGAAACGGCGATCTCCAAGAAGCTCGCCTCATGGGCGGCGATCCTGGCCGTGCCGACCGCCTTCGCCGGCATCTACGGCATGAATTTCACCGACATGCCGGAACTTCACATGGAGTACGGCTACCCGGCGGTGCTGACCGTCATCGCCGCCATCTGCCTGTTTCTCTACTGGCGATTCAGAAAGAACGGGTGGCTGTAGGTTTAGGGCAATAAGGCAGTAGGGGAATAAGGGAAATCGGAGAAGCGCTCACGCCTCTTCTTCACATACTGCCTTACTGCCCTATTCCCCTAATGCCCTAAATCCCTACCTCGCCCTGCGCCGCTCGGCCGCCGGCTGGAACGCTATGCGGGAGTGGTAGTTGCAATAGGGGCCGCTTTCGGCGGCGTCGTTGCCGCAGAAGTGGAAATCTTCCGCCAGCGGATCGCCGTTCGGCCACTTGCAGGTGCGCTCGGTGAGCTGGACGAGTTGCAGCCGGCGCGAGATCGGCACGACGACGTCTTCCACCGGACGCAGGTACTGGCGGGCGACCGGCTCGGCCTCGAACTGCGCCTGCAAGGCGGTCGCGCCGACCGACACGGTCACATGCCGCTGCGTGCTCGCGGCGCGGGACACCGACTTGGTGGCCGAGGCGCCGGTCGCCGCCTTCTTGGTGCGGGTCGGCGCGGCCTGGGCGCGGCCGCGGCTCGACAGCTTCAGCCGATGCACCTTGCCGATCACCGCGTTGCGGCTGACGCCGCCAAGCTGCGCCGCGATCTGGCTCGCGCTGAGGCCTTCCGACCACAGCTTGCGCAGAAGCTCGACCCGTTCGTCAGTCCAGTTCATGAGGTCGCTCCTTATGAACCGTGCGGAATCGGAATCCTTTCCCGTTCCGGCGACTGCCGGACGGCACCACATATACGAGGTGATTAGATCCGCCGCACGAAATCTAGCTATTTCCAGACCACAATTACCGTATGCGTTGACTCGGTGACAAGAGTCCGGACGGCAACACCGAATCGGTTTTTGCGGTTTTCCCCAACTTGCCGGATTGCTACTGGAAGCAGCCGTCAAGAGAACGCCGCCGGTGGCCCAACGACGCCCTCGTTGACTTCACGGCGGAAAACCACGATAAACCGGCAAAGGCCGCCGCGTTGGCGGCTTTTTGATTTTTCCGGCTTCGGAGAGACATATAATGAGCGGTTCGGCGCTTTACGAGACCTTTGCTCGTGCACCCCTGGCTTTCGAGCGAGGCGAAGGCGCGTGGCTGGTCACGGAGCGAGGCGAGCGCTATCTCGATTTCGCCGCCGGCATCGCCGTCAACTCGCTCGGCCACGGCCACCCGCATCTGGTCGCGGCGCTGACCGAGCAGGCCGGCAAGCTGTGGCACGTCTCCAATCTCTACGAGATTCCGGGCCAGCGGCGGCTCGGCGAACGGCTGGTCGACGCCACCTTCGCCGACAAGGTGTTCTTCACCAATTCGGGCGCCGAGGCGCTGGAATGCGCGATCAAGACGGCACGCCGCTATCACTACGTCAACGGCCAGCCGGAGCGCTACCGCATCATCACCTTCGAGGGTGCCTTCCACGGCCGCACGCTGGCGACGATCGCCGCCGGCGGCCAGCAGAAATACCTCGAAGGCTACGGCCCCAAGGTGGAAGGTTTCGACCAGGTGCCGTTCGACGACCTCAAGGCCGCAGAGAAGGCGATCGGGCTGGAAACGGCGGCCATCCTGCTCGAGCCTGTGCAGGGCGAAGGCGGCATCCGCGATTTCCCGATGGCCTCGCTCAAGCGCATCCGCCAGCTCTGCGACGAGCACGGCCTGCTTTTGATCTTCGACGAGGTGCAATGCGGCATCGGCCGTACCGGCAAGCTGTTCGCGCATGAATGGGCCGGCATCGCCCCCGACCTGATGGCGATCGCCAAGGGCATCGGCGGCGGCTTCCCGATGGGCGCGTGCCTGGCCACCGACGAGGCGGCCAAGGGCATGACCGCCGGCGTGCACGGCACCACCTTCGGCGGCAATCCGCTCGCCATGGCGGTCGGCAACGCCGTGCTCGACGTCGTGCTGGAGCCCGGCTTTCTCGACGAGGTCAACCGCAAGGCGCTGCTGTTCAAGCAGGGGCTTGCGGCGGTGGCCGACGAATATCCGCAGGTGATCGAAGGCATTCGCGGCAGCGGCCTGATGCTCGGCC
The DNA here is from genome assembly GCF_017306545.1 of Mesorhizobium sp. Classification (GTDB taxonomy): domain Bacteria; phylum Pseudomonadota; class Alphaproteobacteria; order Rhizobiales; family Rhizobiaceae; genus Mesorhizobium. The sequence goes on along the minus strand of NZ_JAFKID010000006.1, from coordinate 129,414 downwards.
TCAAATGCGCCATGCCCAACGGCAAGGTGAACCTTTCGCTGCGCGACCAGCACCTGCTGGCCGTACCGGCGGGCGACAACGTCATCCGCCTTCTGCCGCCGCTCACCGTCACCGACGCCGAGATCCAGGACGCGCTGGCCCGCATCCGCACCGCCGCCGGGCGCCTTGCGGAGACGGCTTCGGCCGCCGCCGAATAGACCGGACGATGCCATGACGCTTCGCCATTTCACCGACCTTTCCACCGTTTCCGAAAGCGACCTGCGCTCCATCCTGACCGATGCGTCGGATCGCAAGACCCGCCTCAAGGCCGGCGAGCGCTCGCGCCCGCTCGACGGCAAGGTGCTGGCGATGATCTTCGACAAGCCGTCGACGCGCACGCGCGTGTCGTTCGACGTCGGCATGCGCCAGCTCGGCGGCGAGACGATCATGCTGACCGGCACGGAAATGCAGCTCGGCCGCTCCGAGACGATCGCCGACACAGCCAAGGTTTTGTCGCGCTACGTCGATGCGATCATGATCCGCACCACCTCGCACGAGCGGCTGATCGAACTCACCGAAAACGCCACCATTCCCGTCATCAACGGGTTGACCGACGACACGCATCCCTGCCAGCTCATGGCAGACATCATGACCTTCGAGGAGCATCGCGGGCCGGTCGCGGGAAAGACCTTCGCCTGGACCGGCGACGGCAACAACGTGCTGCATTCGCTGCTGGAAGCCTCCGCCCGCTTCCGCTTCAACCTCAACGTCGCGGTGCCGCAGGGCAGCGAGCCGGGCGAAAGGTTCGTCGACTGGTCGCGCGCCAACGGCGGGCTCATCGAATTCAAGAAGACGGCACAAGAGGCCGTGCGGGATGCCGACTGCATCGTCACCGATACCTGGGTGTCGATGGGCGCCGAGCATCGCGCGCGCGGCCACAACGTCTTCATGCCCTACCAGGTCAACGCGGCGCTGATGAACCAGGCCAAGCCGGATGCGCTGTTCATGCACTGCCTGCCGGCGCATCGCGGCGAGGAAGTCACCGACGACGTCATCGACGGGCCGCATTCCGTCGTCTTCGACGAGGCCGAGAACCGGCTGCATGCGCAAAAGGCGGTGCTCGCCTGGTGTCTTGGGGCGTAAAGGCACGCTTGAACGGCGTCAGGGTGATGCCTATCTCCGGCGCATCACCCAAAGTCTAGCGCCATTGGCGGCGTGCCATCGTGAGGGATGGCAGAGCCGGCCGGAGATCCTGTCATGTTGGAAGCAATCACCGTGAGTGAACACGAAACAAGGCTCGGCGAGTTCGACCACGCCGGCGACGACCACGTTGTCCCCTTCGAGGTCGGCCCGCTCGACGTGCGCGGCCGCGCCGTGCAACTCGGCTCGGTCCTTGACGCCATACTGGCGCGGCACGCCTATCCCGAACCGGTGGCGCGGCGGCTGGCGGAAGCCTGCGTGCTTACCGTGCTGCTCGGCACGTCGCTGAAGTTCGAGGGCAAGTTCATCCTCCAGACCCGCACGGACGGGCCGATCGACATGCTGGTGGCGGATTTCTCGACGCCTGACGCGCTGCGCGCCTACGCCCGTTTCGACGCGGACCGGCTGGCGGCGCTGGTCGAGGCCGGCGAGGTTTCCGACGCGACGCTGCTCGGCACCGGCGTTTTGGCGCTGACCATCGACCAGGGCCAGCACACGCAGCGCTACCAGGGCATCGTGCAGCTTGACGGCATTTCGCTGGAAGAAGCGGCAAGGATCTATTTCCGCCAGTCGGAACAGATCCCGACCGACGTGCGCCTTGCGGTGGCCAGGCAGGTCCTGCCCGGCGGCCGCCAGCAATGGCGCGCCGGCGGCCTGCTGACGCAATTCCTGCCGGAAGCGCCGGAACGCATGCGCGTGCCGGACCTGCCGGGCGGCGATGGCGACACGGCGGAAGCCGTGCACGATCCGGCCGACAATGCCTGGCAGGAAGCGACGATGCTGGCAGGCACGATCGAGCCGGCGGAACTGGTCGACCCGACCGTCGGCGCCGAGCGGCTGCTCTACCGGCTGTTCCACGAGCACGGCGTGCGCGTCTTCGACGCCGTCGAGGTCGCCGACCGCTGCTCGTGCTCGCGCGAGCGCATCCACGGCATCATCGCCGGCTTCACCGCCGAGGAGATCCGCGACAGCACCGAGGACGGCACGATCAGCGTCGCCTGCGAATTCTGCTCGACCGCCTACGAGTTCGATCCGGCCGAATTCGCGAAAGTGCAGTAGTTTCGGATCGATTTGCCAGCTTGCACCGGCGCATGTCCGCAGATGGGCATGCGCCGGTCAATCCGCGCCAGAGGTGCGACCTACAGGCTCCCATCCGAGGTGATGGCGTTTCGGCTGTTTGCAGCCGCTATTCCGAATATTTCAGCAAGGCGTAGAGGGCGCGGGGATTCGTCGTCAGGTAGCGCCATGACAGCCGCCGCGGCTCGAGCAGCATGCGCCAGAGCCATTCGAAGCCGGCCTTCTGCATCCATGACGGGGCGCGGCTGTTCTTGCCGGACAGGAAATTGAAAAGGCCGCCCGAGGTCTTGATCACGCCGACATTGCCGAGCCTGGCGGAATAGCTGCGCACGAAGCGCTGCTCCAGCGGCACGCCGAGGGCCAGCCAGAGGATATCCGGCGCCAGCCTGTTGATCTCGTCTATCTTTTCTTCCAGCGCAGCGCCTTGCAGATAGCCGTGGCTGTGGCCGACGAGCCGCAGCTTGGGATAGGCGGCGCGCACGGCGGCGACGGCCTTCTGATTCTCTTCCTCGTCCGCGCCCAGCATGTAGAAGGTGGTGCCCGTCTGCTCGGCAAGGCGCGCAACGTCGTGGAACAGGTCGGTGGTGGCGACGCGCTCGGGCAGACGGGCATGACACAGCCAGCGCGAGGCAAGGACCAGCGGCTGCCCGTCGGCGAGAATCTGATCGGCGGCGCTGAAGAGCGGCTTGATATCCTCTTCCGTCCGCGCGCGGGCAATGACCTCGCCGTTGATGGACGTGAAATAGAGCGGCCGGCCGGCGCCCGCCCGCTCGGCCGCGGCACAAATCATCATGGCCGCCGCCGTCGGCCGGTCAGCGGCGCTGACGGAAAACCCGCCAACGGTGACGGTCGGAATCGCGGCCACCATGTCTGCATAAGACGTCAATGCGAGCTCCTCATCACGCCGGCCACGGCCACCTCGTCCGGATCGGGGGCGCCATGGCAGGGCGACCGGACCGGCGCCTGCGCGGCGGATACCGCGAAGACAACCGATCTACTCTCGGAAAACAAACACGTATTTGTTCAGGATGTGTGACTTCGCTCATTCGTTTTGTAATCGAATGGCAAGACTTGTTGAGTCCGTTCCTAACGGAAGGTTAAAAATCTTACGAAGCTGATCGCAAAACACCTTGGCAACGGGCCACCGCCGGCTGATCGACAGACACGCCGGCGACGGCCGTCGCGATCCTTAGTTTGCCGGTTATTTTGCCGCCGTGTCCTTCAGGCTCGCGTCGAGAGCCGCGGCGAAACCGTTGAGGGATACGGGCAGTTCGACGACGCGCTGGGTGCCGTCCGCGAACAGGAGTTTCGCCGGATCGGTCCTGGCCTTCAGGGCGGCGAGCGTCTTGTCCTCGATCTCGGCATCGGCGAAACAGAGCTGCACGCAGCGCTTATAGGTGGCGGTGACGGTTGTCTTGTCGTCGAGCGCCAGGATGGCGTTGGACGGCAGCCAGACGCCGTTGGGAAGTTGGACGATCAGCCTGAGCGGCTTGGCCGGGTCCGGCCTGCCGATGACGATCTGGGCGAGCGCGGTCTTGCCGCCTTCGGCCATGATGGTCTGGGCGACTTCGCAAACCTTGTGCGGCGGCGTGCCGACCGCGTTGTCGCAGCGCAATGTCCAGTCCTGATAGGTCGCCGTCGTGGTTTGCGGAGCGGCGGCGTCCTTCGTCTGCGCCCATGCGGGCGCGGCGAGCAAGGAAAGGGCCAGAGCAGCCGGCAGGTGCCGCCGCAGCGCAAAGCCGGCATTATCCAGAAAGCCCATCGTCGTCCGTCCCCTCATCCCGGCAACCGCCGCCTTGCATAGCCCCTGTCAGGCGGCTCTTCAATAAGCGATACGCAGGCCGGCGTCGAAGGTCCAGCGCCGGATGGGGGTTTGCCGCCATCGTTAAGGCGACCGCACCAAGGCATAGCCTGTTTTCAGGCGCGACCTGCGATCCCGCGCAATGTCCCGACTGCAACTGATGAAGCACCATCGGCCAAACAAGGGCCGATTCCACGCACTCAGGCGGCCGATCACCGATATGACTCGCCAAAAAAGGAAGAAATGGTGCTGCAAGAGAGGATTGAACTCTCGACCTCTCCCTTACCAAGGGAGTGCTCTACCACTGAGCTACTGCAGCGCCCTGAATGCGGCGCCTTCTGCCACATCGTTTCCGTCAGCGCAAGTTATGTGTGAAGCCTTTTGCCGGCGGCGACGGCAGCCTTGCGCATGCCACATTCCACCTTATCTTCGATGACGGACCGGGGACGCAATGGCTGTCAACACGAAAGACAAGGATCAACGCAAGGCGCGGCTGGCGGAGGCGCTGCGCGCCAACCTAGTCAAGCGCAAGACGCAGGCGCGCTCGCGCCGTACCGGCAAGCCGGATACGCGGCCCGATGGATTGGCTGCCGCCGCCGACGAACCGGGCACCGACCGCCGATAACCATTGGCGCAAGGTCGCGGGTTTCCTATTTCTTGAACCGTTCCGGCCGATGGTCTAGACCGGCCGCACAGAGACTCAACCGATTGAATCCGGCCGAACGGCCGAGGGGACGCTTTTCATGGACCGCATCAGGATCGTCGGCGGCAATACGCTTGCCGGAACCATCCCCATCTCCGGCGCCAAGAACGCCGCCCTGCCCTTGATGATCGCCTCGCTGCTGACCTCGCAGACGCTGACGCTGGAAAACGTGCCGCACCTGGCCGATGTCGAGCAGTTGATCCGCATCCTCGGCAACCACGGCGTCGACTATTCCGTCAACGGCAAGCGCGACCACCAGAACGGCAACGCCAGCGGCTATTCGCGCACCATCAACTTCACCGCGCGGGATATCGTCGACACCACCGCACCCTACGAGCTGGTGTCGAAGATGCGCGCCTCCTTCTGGGTGATCGGGCCGGTGCTGGCGCGCATGGGCGAAGCGAAAGTGTCGCTGCCCGGCGGCTGCGCCATCGGCACGCGGCCGGTCGACCTGTTCATCGACGGCTTGCAGGCGCTCGGCGCCGACATCGACGTCGACACCGGCTATGTCGTGGCCAAGGCGAAGAACCGGCTGCGCGGCAACCGCTACGTCTTCCCCAAAGTGTCGGTCGGCGCCACCCATGTGCTGATGATGGCGGCTTCTCTGGCGCGCGGCGAGACGGTGCTGGAAAACGCCGCCCGCGAACCGGAAGTCGTCAATCTGGCCGAATGCCTGATCGCCATGGGCGCGAAAATCCACGGCGCCGGCACCTCGACCATCACCATCGAGGGCGTCGACGAACTTTCCGGCGCCCAGGTGCGCGTCATTCCCGACCGCATCGAGGCGGGCACCTATGCGATGGCGGTGGCGATGACGGGCGGCGACGTGCTGCTGGAAGGCGCCGAGCCCGACCTTCTGGAAGCCGCGCTCGACGTCATCAGGAACACCGGCGCCGAGATCACGCCGATCAATGCCGGCATCCGCGTCAAGCGCAACGGCGCCGGCATTTCGCCGGTCGATGTCACCACCGAACCCTTCCCCGGCTTCCCGACCGATTTGCAGGCGCAGTTCATGGGCCTGATGACCATGGCCAAGGGCAAATCGCGCATCACCGAGACGATCTTCGAGAACCGCTTCATGCACGTGCAGGAACTGGCTCGACTGGGCGCGCACATTACGCTGTCCGGCCAGACGGCCATCGTCGAGGGCGTCTCCAAGCTCAAGGGCGCGCCGGTGATGGCGACCGACCTGCGCGCATCGGTGTCGCTGGTCATCGCCGGCCTCGCCGCCGAAGGCGAGACGACCGTCAACCGCGTCTACCACCTCGACCGCGGCTTCGAGCGGCTGGAAGAGAAATTGTCGGGCTGCGGCGCGGTGATCGAGCGGATAAGCGGGTGAGAATGGGCAATAGGGGAGTAAGGCAGTAGGGCAATATGTGACCCGTGGCTTCCATCAGCCGAAGCCTATTCCTATTCCCCTACTGCCTTACTCCCCCTATTCCCTTCCTCCCCTATCCCGGTTGCGCCTCAGCCAAAGACCGCCTAACAAAAGACTTGTAGAAAAACCTTCGCAGGTGCGAAATCCGCATGACGGCGCTCAAGCTTCTCGCTCTCGACGAGGATGACCTGAAGGTCATGTCGGCGCATGTGCAGGACGCCGTCATGAAGGTAGGCGACCTGCAATTCCTGCCGGCCGCCAAGCGCTTCGTCCTGCCGATGAACCGCTTCGCCTGGGAAGTGAAGACCGGTTTCTTCCGCAGGCACAACGAGCGCCGCCAGGCGGTGCTGCATTTCGACCGGGTGCTGGGCGCCAAGACAAGCGGCATCCGCCGCGACGAGCCGGACGACGTGCTGTCGCTGCTGGCCGTCAGTTTCGTGCCGATCAACGCTCCTGCCGGCCTGGTCGAACTGATCTTCTCGGGCGGTGGCACCGTCGTGCTCGACGTCGAGTGCATCGAGGCGCGCCTGGCCGACGTCGGCGGTGCCTGGCAGGCTGCCGCACGGCCTGTCCACAAGGTCTGAGCGTCCCCATGGCCATCACGCTCGCCCACTCCGATGCCGATTTCGAACAGCGCTTCGCCGCCTTCCTGACCACCAAGCGCGAGGTTTCCGCCGACGTGAACACGGCGGTGCGCGACATCGTGGCACGCGTGCGCGCCGAAGGCGACGCCGCGCTGATCGACTATACGCGCCGTTTCGACCGCGCCGACCTGGCGACGCTCGGCATCGCGGTTTCGCGGCAGGACATCGAGGGTGCCTATGCGCTGGCCGACCCGGCCACGGTGGAAGCGCTGAAGTTGGCGCGCGACCGAATCCACGCCCATCATGCGCGGCAGATGCCGAAGGACGACCGCTACACCGACGCCATCGGCGTCGAACTGGGCTCGCGCTGGACGGCGGTCGAGGCGGTCGGGCTTTACGTGCCGGGCGGCACGGCGAGCTATCCAAGCTCGGTGCTGATGAACGCCATGCCGGCCAAGGTGGCCGGCGTCGAGCGGCTGGTCATCGTCGTGCCGGCCACGGGCGGCACCGTCAACCCGCTGGTGCTGGTCGCCGCCGACCTCGCCGGCGTCTCCGAGATCTACCGTGTCGGCGGTGCGCAGGCGGTCGCGGCGCTGGCCTACGGCACCGAAACGATCCGCCCCGTCGCCAAGATCGTCGGGCCGGGCAATGCCTATGTCGCCGCCGCCAAGCGGCAGGTGTTCGGCACGGTCGGCATCGACATGATCGCCGGTCCGTCCGAGGTGCTGGTGATCGCCGACGCCGACAACGACCCGGACTGGATCGCCGCCGACCTTCTGGCGCAGGCCGAGCACGACGCTTCGGCGCAGTCGATCCTCATGACGAACGACGCGGCCTTCGGCGCGGCGGTCGAGCAGGCGGTGGAACGGCAGTTGAAGACGCTGCCGCGCGGCGAGACTGCGGCGGCCAGCTGGCGCGACTTCGGCGCCGTCATCCTGGTGGAAACCATCGAGGCGGCATTGCCGCTGGCCAACCGCATCGCCGCAGAGCATGTCGAACTCGCCATTGCGGATGCGGAAGGGTTTCTCGCGCGGCTGCGCAACGCCGGCGCCGTCTTCCTCGGCCGGCACACGCCGGAGGTGATCGGCGATTATGTCGGCGGCTCCAACCACGTGCTGCCGACGGCGCGCTCGGCTCGTTTTTCCTCCGGCCTTTCGGTGCTCGACTTCGTCAAGCGCACCTCCGTCCTCAGGCTCGGCCCGGAGCAGTTGCGTGCGCTGGGGCCGGCGGCGATCACGCTGGCCAAAGCCGAGGGGCTGGACGCGCATGCCCGCTCCGTCGCCGTCCGGCTGAACATGTAGCGGCCATGGCCAAGGTCGATCGCAACCAGGCCAGGCTGATTGATGTCGAACTCGACGAATCGATCGGCCGCTCGACGCCCGATGTCGAGCACGAGCGGGCGGTGGCGATCTTCGACCTGATCGAAGAAAACAGTTTTTCGCCGGTCGGCGACGATGCCGGCGGCCCCTACAAACTCAAGCTGTCGCTGGCCGAGTCCCGCCTGGTCTTCGCCATCAGCCGCGAGGACGACGCGGCCGTCGTCACCCATATCCTGTCGCTGACGCCGTTCCGGCGCATCGTCAAGGACTATTATCTCATCTGCGAAAGCTACTACGACGCCATCCGCTCTTCGACGCCGAGCCACATCGAGGCCATCGACATGGGACGGCGCGGCCTGCATAACGAAGGCTCGCAAACGCTGCTGGAGCGCCTTTCCGGCAAGATCGACATCGATTTCGATACGGCGCGGCGGCTGTTTACGCTGGTCTGCGTCCTGCATTGGAGGGGGTGAGCGGCCGGTTCGCGCAGCGAATTCATCGTGCCGATGGCACGATGAATGGCCGCGAACGCCCGGGAGCTGCCGGAGGCAGCGGGCCCCGGGCCGGACGGAGCCGACGTCGAGGCGCTCATTCAGCCCCACTGACAAACTGACCCAATAAGCGTGTTCACAAAACGTCCGCAATCATATAGGTTCCGCGCAATTCCGGCCTGCCTGCCGGAAATCATCCAGATCAAAGGTAACGAATGCCGAAGGAAGAAGTCCTTGAGTTTCCGGGCGTCGTAACGGAACTTTTGCCCAACGCCATGTTCCGCGTGAAGCTCGAAAACGAACACGAAATCATCGCCCACACCGCCGGGCGCATGCGCAAGAACCGCATCCGCGTGCTGACCGGCGACAAGGTCCTGGTCGAGATGACGCCCTACGACTTGACCAAGGGCCGCATCACCTACCGCTTCAAGTGACGGCCGAAGCGCCGGAGGCCGTGCCATGAGCCTTTCGCAAAAGCTCGTGCTCGCTTCGGGCTCGCCGCGCCGCATCGAACTGCTGCAACAGGCAGGCATCGAGCCGGATCGTATCCTGCCGGCCGATATCGACGAGACGCCGCAACGCTCCGAACATCCGCGCTCGCTGGCCAAGCGGCTGGCGAAGGAGAAGGCGGAGAAGGCGCTGGCCTCGATGCACGGCGAGCCAGACCACGTGCCGGCCTATGTGCTGGCCGCCGACACGGTGGTGGCGGTCGGCCGCCGCATTCTGCCGAAGGCCGAGACGATCGACGACGCGATGAACTGCCTGCAACTTTTGTCTGGCCGCTCGCATCGGGTCTACTCCGGCATCTGCGTCGTCACGCCGGGCGGCAAGATGCGCCTCAGGCTGGTGGAGACGCGGGTGCGCTTCAAGCGCCTGCCGGGCGCCGAGATCGACCGTTACGTCGCTTCCGGCGAATGGCGCGGCAAGGCGGGCGGCTACGCCATTCAGGGCCTGGCCGGCGCTTTCGTCGTCAAGCTGGTCGGCTCCTACACCAACGTCGTCGGCCTGCCGCTCTACGAAACCACGGCGCTTCTGGCCGGCGAAGGCTATCGGGCGCACGAAAGCGCGCCAGCGGGTGCGATTTCGTGAGGGAAGCACCATGAGCGCCGGACCCGGCGCGCCGGTCACGCCGCTGAGGCCGAAGCGCCCCTGCCCGGAATGCGGGCGGCCTTCGGCGCGCGACACCTATCCGTTCTGCTCGCCGCGCTGCAAGGCGATCGACCTCAATCGCTGGCTGAAAGGCGCCTATGCCATTCCTGTCCGCGAAGAAGAAGAGCAGGACGGCGAGCCGCCGCCCGTTCCGCCACCCTCCGATGACGGTCCGGCTTGAGCAGGCCGATTCGCCCGCCATCCGCGCATCCGTACCGCCGACCGATCTCCAACGAAGACAGTCGACCGCCGCTGACAAAGATCGTGTAACCCCTCTTCACGCCACGGTCGGCTCTTCTTGCCTGTGTTTCCGGTCGGTTCCGCCTGCGCAAACAAGGGCTGCCGCTTGCGCCGAGCGCGACCGCCAGCGTGTTCTTTCCGCCGAACCTGGCGGCTATCGTCTTTCGGCGTCGAAATCGGCTTTCCGGCGCTGGACAGGCAGGAATCTCATGCTATAACCCACGCGCTTTCGACGGTGCACCGGTGCCGGCGAACTCCGCGGACGGGCCTCCGTTCTTGCGGGCCAGGCCCAGGTAGCTCAGTTGGTAGAGCAGCGGACTGAAAATCCGCGTGTCGGTGGTTCGATTCCGCCCCTGGGCACCATTAATTTCTGAAAAGCCAATCCTATCGGCAGACCGTCAATCCGCTCTTGCGGCTCGTCTCTTCGTTCCTGCGAAGCGCCGAGCTATTAGACAGGCTTCAGCGCAGAAGTTGGTTCAGAAGCTTTCCGATGTCTCGCTTGGCTTGACCGTCCGCAGTCGGCGGCGAGTCCGGGGTCGATTCAGGCGAGGCCGCGGCCTCGCCTTGGGCGCCACCTTCCGTATCCCGGGGCGCGGCACTGGGCGCCTCGTCAGGCTGTTGGCCCGACAAGGCGCCGTTGATGAGGTCGCCCAATCCAGATCCAACCCCCTTGGTCTTGCCGCCGCCGTTGATGAGATCGCCGATCAGGTCGCCGGCGCCCTTGCCCGCCCCGTCCGATCCCGTTGCGCCCGGCAGCAGCTTGTCGAGGTTCAGCTTGCCGGTGGGCAGGCCGAGGCGGTTCAGCATCTCCAGCGCGCCCTTCGGGTCCTGCATCAGTTTTTGCAGGTCCGGATAGATGCGCGGCGCCGAAAGCGAGCCGTCGACCACGACCGGCACGCCGATACCTTTGGTCGCGACGTCGCCGCCCTGGCCGGAGAGCGAGGCGACGACGCGCGGATTGAGATCGATGGCAAGCGTCTGCTCGGCAAGGTCGATCGTGCCAGCCCCGTCCATCCGCACGAGAGGGCCGAGCAGGCTGATATCCTTCGTTCGGGCAACGCCCTTGTCGATGGCGAAAGAGGCGCCCAGTTCGGTGAACGTCGTCTTCTTGCCGTCATCCGGCTTGAAGCCGCTGGCAATCAGTCCGACAAGGTTGTTGTAGACCTCCGCTATGTCGATGCCACGCAGCGCCCCGTCGCTGACTTTCACCGCCGCCGTGCCGCCAAGCGACCGCCTCAGCGTTTTGGTGGTTTTTCCGGCTCCCGAAACGGCGACGTTCGTGTCGAGCTTGCCCTCCAGCCGGTCGAAGCCGGCCGCGTCGCGCAGCAGCGCTGCCGCAGCGGCGCCGCCGATCGTCATATCCAGCTTTATCGCCGGCACGTCGCCGGACCCGTCTGCCGACATTTTCGCGGCGATGGTGCCGCCGTAGAAGGGACTTTGCGGCACGGTCAGGTCGGCCGTTCCCCCGGTCACGACAAGCGTGGTTTTCACCGGGCCGGCGAACACCTTGCCGTAACCGATCTTGTCCGCCGCGACGTCGACCTTGGCATCAAGGCCCTTGAGGAACGAGAGGTCGACGGGCGCGTCGACAGAGCCGGCTTGGCCTTTCTGGCCTGTTGCCCCACCCTCGCCGGCGAGCGCGGCGAAATCGAGCTTGGCGAACCGTAGCGACGTGCGGATATCGAGCGGCGTCCCAAGCTTCACCGAGCCCTCACCGGACGCCTTGACCCCGTTCAGGCCGACGTTCGCCTTGGCAAAGGAGAGCCCTTGCGGGCCGGCATCCACGATGCCGTCGAAGGCGAAATCCTGCAGGCCGCCCGCCCCGCTTTGCCCCAACCACCGCAGCAGTTTATCGAGCGATGGCGTTGCCGCCGAAACCTGGCCCTTGAATGCGCCTGCGGCACCAAAGGTGCCGTTCGCGCTGGCGCGCAGCAGCTTCGAGGCGATGGAAAGGCTGACCGGCCCCGATGCCTTGGCGATCGACGGGCTGGAAAGGAAATCGGCCGGCGCGACCTGCGACTGGAAAGCGACGTCCTGATCCTGCCAAGTTAGCTTCCCTGTCACGGCGACCGGCTTGGCGATGTCCTGGACTTTCGCGTCGAGGCTTAAACCGGTGATGGCGTCGCCTTTCCGGTCGCCGAACGCGGCCAGCGAAACCTTGCCCTGGCGGATGCCCACCGTGCCGCGCAGATTGAGGCTCTCGCGGGCCTTGCCGGCGCTCAACCCGCGAAAGGCGAAGGCCGTGTCCAAAGTCACCTTTCCCGTCAGCGGAACGGACTGGCCGGCCAGCTTCGCCAGCGCGCCGATATCCAGCCCGGAACTGACGATCTTGCCCTGGACGGTGGGAGGCGTTTCAGCCACATCGGTCGAGACGGATGCGGAGACGCTGCCCGCATCCAGGCCGAGATGCTCAAGGCTCGCCTCAAGATGCCCGTTGCGCAAGGTCGCCGCGAGTTGGACATCGGAGGCGGTGAGCGGGCCGCTGACCAGTTCTCCCACCGTGACGCTGACGTCGGCATCGATGGCCGACAGCATGGCGAGATCGGGTTCGCCGCTTGCGCCCAGCGCAGCATTGCCGCCCGCGGCATCGGCCAGCGCGCCGACATCGATCCGCTTCGCCGCCAGATCGGCCAGGAAGCGATATCGTTCGCCGGGCTGGAAAAGCGCATCCAACTGGAAAGACTGGCCGCCGAGGTCGAACTGCCCGCCTCTGACCTGGTAGCCGCCATCCCCGTTGAGCCTGATCTCGCCGCTGGCCTTCATCGACGCGAGCAAGGGAGACGGCGCCGGCTCGATCTTCGCTTCCAGCGCAACCTTGGCCGGCTGCCGCTGGAGGATCGGCCTGAGGGCGGAAAGGGTGCCGTCCAGGCGTAGGCGCCGACCGTCTTGCGTGGCCGCCAGCGAGAACGCCACTTCGCGGTCGAGATCGGGAGCCTTCAAATCGACGTCGATCGCGCCGAGCGTGCTTTTGGTCCCGGTTTCGCCGCTTGTGACGAGACTGCCGTTTTCGATGGTTATGCGATTGACGGCCAGCCGCCCCAGCACATCGACAAGCGAGGCCAACGGATCGTGGCCTGCTTCAGCCGGCACCGATTGCGCAGCCGTCGTCGCGGCAGCCGGCTTGACCTCGATCACCGGGTCCACCAGCGTAATGGACTGGATTTCGAGCCTGTCCGACCACAGCGACGAAAGCGTGATCGCGGTCGAAAATCCAGGCACCTTGACGGCAAGACCGCCGGTGTCGGACGAGATGGCGATATCCTTCGCGACCACGGCCAGGCCGGGCAGGAACGACAGCCGCACCGGCCCCTCCAGCCGGATGGCCATGCCGCTGGCCGACGACAATTGCCGGCTGAGCTCGGATCGCGCCCAGTCGGTCGAAATCAGCGCCGGAAGAACAAGAATCAGACCGGCGACGACCGTTGCGACGACAATCAACGCGGCGGCAGCTTTTTTCATATCCATCAGCCAGCATGATCGGGAGAATCAGGGCCGGTTCAGCATACATCAGCAGCGTCCGGATTTCACAACCGCCGGATGTGGTCAAAGTCTGCCAATGGCGCACCGGCCTGCCGCAAAGTTGCGCGGCATCCCCGTTCCCGGCAGCGAACCGCAGAAACCTGCCGGTGCGGGTCCGAAGGCAGGCCCTCAGGATCGTTCGGGGAACCGGTTCCCCGGAACAGCTCGCAGCCGGCGGTTCGGGCTAGAACCGGATGACGAGCCCGCGTTGAAGCCGTTCTGCGTGACATTGTCCAGGAAATCCGCCGTCGGCACGAAGAACAGGCAACCCGTCACCGCCCGGCTGAAATCGAGCAGATGATCGTAGATTCCCGGCGGATTGCCGACGAACATATTCTCCAGCATTTTTTCGATCCGCTGGGGCGAACGGGCGTAGCCGATGAAATAGGTGCCGAACTCGCCCTTGCCGATCTCGCCAAACGGCATGTTGTCGCGCAGGATCTGCAACTGCTCGCCGTTCTCCTCGATGTTGGTCAGCACGTTGTGGGCATAGGGCTTCTTGTCCGCGTCGCGCTGCTCGATGTCGGAGAGCTTGTGGCGGCCGATGATGTTCTCCTGCTCCTCGACCGGCACCTTGTTCCAGCGTTCGATGTCGTGGAAATACTTCTGCACGATGACGTAGCTGCCTCCGCTGAAGGCGGCGTCTTCCTCCCCGATGACGGTCGCGTTGATTGCACCTTGGTCGACAGGGTTCTCGGTGCCGTCGACGAAGCCGATCAGGTCGCGGTCGTCGAAGAACTTGAAGCCGTGCACCTCGTCGGCGGTCGTCACCGCCCCCGAAAGCCGCGCCATGACATGCGTGGCCAGTTCGAAGCACAGGTCCATCGACGCCGCGCGGATATGAAAGAGGATATCGCCGGGCGTCGAGACCGCATGGTGAACGCCGTGGATTTCGCGAAACGGATGCAACTCCTTCGGCCGTGGCGAACCGAACAGCCTGTCCCATGCCTGCGACCCGAAGCCCATGACGCAGGAAAGCTGTCCCTCAAGATCGCGAAACCCGACGCCGCGCAGCAGGCTGGACAGATCGGCGCACAGTTCGCGCACCGTTTCCTCGGCTTGCGCTCCGGGGTTGATCGTCACCACCAGGAAAATCGCGGCGCGCGTGAGCCGCGAGGCGACGGACTGCGAAACGGGAGAAGGAAAGCTCAAAACCATCGTCATCCATCAGGCGGGACATGCAAGGTCACACGTTGCATCCGAAGCGGCCGGCTTTGCAAGCTGGATCGAGATTCGACTTTTGCGTTGCGGGGAGGGCCGGTGTCTCGTCCGGGATGCCAGCCGCGTTACGGCAATCGAAATCGCGACCCAATAAACATTGGCGGCGGTTCTACACTTTTCGACGGAATTCAAATAAAAATCGGAGGCGATACATAAATGACATCTGGAATTTTTCGGTAGAATAGATTTATCCTGCCGCCGGGAAATGGAGAGACGACGATGCTCGGTAAAGTATTCTTCACCGTGGCCGCGGTGGCAATGATCGGCCTGTTTACAACCGCTCCGTCGAATGCTCGCGGACATTCCGCCAAGGCCACCTTCGGCTGCAAGGTCGACAAGGCAAGGCTGTGCCCGCAATCGCCGGCCAACAAGGCCGGCGCGTGCCTTCGCAAGCACATGAGCGAGTTGAGCCCCGGCTGCCGGGCCAAGCTGCAAGGCGGCTGATCGAGGGGCCTTCGGCGATCGAGCGCCGGCCTACCTGAAGGTCCAGAACAGGCAGGCGAGGCTGGCCGCAATGGCGACGACGAGCGAAAGGCTGCGCAACAGCACGTTGCGGCGCAATTCGTTGAGGATGGCGTGGCAGCCGACGATGGCCGCGATGAAGACGAATTGCCAGTCGAGAAGAACGCCGAGCGCCGCCGTCTGACCGAAGACGACACGCGCGACCAGATCGCCGACGATGGTCGCGAACAGCACGACGGCCGCCCAGTAGACGGGCTCCACGCCGCTGACGAGAACGAAGGCGGCCGCCCGCAAGGGCAGGATCATCAGGAGCGCGACGCCGAAGAAATAGACGGCTGCCAGCGGGATGAAGGTCGCGGCACTTGCCAGCCCGTCCAGCCGCCGGGCTCCCAGCGCGCCGAAGCTCGCGTAGCCGTGGCGGGCCAGCGCGATCGACAGCGCCATCAGGAGCGCCGTGAGCACGGTGATGAGCACGAAAGTGCTGACGGTCTTGGCCATGGCGCGTTCCCCGAATCTCTCTTCGTCTGGGGTAGCGCATGGGAGCGGGATTTTCCAAGCCTCAGTGCGCCGCCTGCATGACGGTGATCTGGAACAGGTCCGCCCGCCCCTGCGGGTCGATCCGCAGACGGTCGCCCTCGGCGATGTCGCAGACGGCGTCGAGCGGCTGCGCGGCGTGATCTTTTCCGGCGATCTCCAGCCGGAACGATCCGTTGCAGATGAGGAACGTCAGGCCGGCCGGACCGGTAAATATGAAAGGTTCCGCCGGCCGCAGGCGCGTCATCTCATGGGTGAAGGCCGCACGCCGCGTCATGATGTTGAGGTCAGTCGTCTCGCCGCCGATACAATCGGCGTGGACCTTCGCTTCACCGGCGAAGGAGAACGGCTCGCCGGATGCCAGCAATTCGTGCCTTGCGCCATCGACATCGAGCAGCATCCCCTCCCCCCGCAAGACCGCTATGGTGCGCTCGATGCCGGGGAAGGCCGAGAACGGACCGGAGGCGCCAACGGTGGCGATGGAAACGCGCCAGTCGAAGGCCGCCGGGTCGCCGCCCAGCGCCACCTCGCGGGTGACGCCGAGGCCGTTCTTCCACGGCATCGCCTTGAAGTCGCCGGCCGGCACGAACCGCATGGAACCGCTCCCGCCCGCGCCTCAGTTGCCGAGGATGCCGGGCAGGCGCAGGCCCTGCTCGCGGGCACAGTCGAGCGCGATGTCGTAGCCTGCATCGGCATGGCGCATGACGCCGGTGGCCGGGTCGTTCCACAAGACGCGGCCGATGCGGCGTGCGGCGTCTTCCGAGCCGTCGCAGCAGATGACCATGCCCGAATGCTGCGAGAAGCCCATGCCGACGCCGCCGCCATGGTGTAGCGACACCCACGTCGCGCCCGAGGCGGTGTTGAGCAGCGCGTTGAGCAGCGGCCAGTCGGACACGGCGTCCGAGCCGTCCTTCATGGATTCCGTCTCGCGGTTGGGCGAGGCGACCGAGCCGCTGTCCAGATGGTCGCGGCCGATGACGATGGGCGCCTTCAGTTCGCCGTTCTTGACCATCTCGTTGAAGGCGAGGCCGAGGCGGTGGCGGTCGCCGAGACCGACCCAGCAGATGCGCGCCGGCAGGCCCTGGAAGGCGATGCGCTCGCGCGCCATGTCGAGCCAGTTGTGCAGGTGCTTGTTGTCGGGCAGCAGTTCCTTCACCTTGGCGTCGGTCTTGTAGATGTCCTCCGGATCGCCCGACAGGGCGGCCCAGCGGAACGGGCCGATGCCGCGGCAGAACAGCGGGCGGATATAGGCCGGCACGAAACCGGGGAAGGCGAAGGCGTTTTCCAGCCCCTCCTCCTGCGCCACCTGGCGGATGTTGTTGCCGTAGTCGAGCGTCGGCACGCCGGCGTTCCAGAAATCGACCATGGCGGCGACGTGCTGTTTCATGGAGGTGCGGGCCGCTTTCTCCACCGCCTTGGGATCGCTCTCCTGCTTGGCGCGCCATTCGGCGACCGTCCAGCCGAGCGGCAGATAGCCGTGGATGGGATCGTGCGCGGAAGTCTGGTCGGTGACGATGTCGGGACGCGGACCGCCGGCCTTCATGCGGCGCACCAGTTCGGGGAACACCTCCGCCGCGTTGCCGATCAGCGCGACGGACTTCGCCTCGCCGGCTTTGGTCCACTGGTCGATCAAAGCCAGCGCCTCGTCCAGCGTGTGCGCCTTGGCGTCGACATAGCGGGTGCGCAGGCGGAAATCGGCGCGCGTCTCGTCGCATTCGACGGCCAGGCAGCAGGCGCCGGCCATGACCGCCGCCAGCGGCTGCGCGCCGCCCATGCCGCCGAGACCGCCGGTGAGGATCCACTTGCCCTTGAGGTTGCCGCCGTAATGCTGGCGCCCGGCCTCGGCGAAGGTCTCGAAGGTGCCCTGCACGATGCCCTGCGTGCCGATGTAGATCCACGAGCCGGCCGTCATCTGGCCGTACATCGCGAGCCCCTTCTTGTCCAACTCGTTGAAGTGGTCCCAGGTCGCCCAGTGCGGCACCAGGTTGGAGTTGGCGATCAGCACCCGCGGCGCGTCCTTGTGCGTCTTGAAGACGCCGACCGGCTTGCCGGACTGCACCAGCAGCGTCTCGTCTTCCTCCAGCGTCTTCAACGTAGCGACGATCTTGTCGAAGTCGGCCCAGGTGCGGGCGGCGCGGCCGATGCCGCCATAGACGACCAGCTCATGCGGCCGCTCGGCGACGTCCGGGTCGAGGTTGTTCATCAGCATGCGCAGCGGCGCTTCGGTGAACCAGCTCTTGGCGCTGAGCTGGTCGCCGCGCGGGCTGCGGACGGTGCGTTCGTTGTGGCGCGGATCGGACATCTTTCTCTCCCGGATCAGGGTTTCAGGTCGGCGGCGAGCGCTTCCAGCCGCCGCAAAAGGGTCTTGAGGTGCGTGCGCAACCGATCCGCCTTGCCCTCGTCATAGGCGAAGGGAACGGTTTCGGTCGCCAGGTGGGTGGACTGCGCCAGTTCCATCTGGATCGCGTGGACGCCCGTTTGCGGGCGGCCGTAACGGCGGGTGGTCCAGCCGCCCTTGAAGCGGCCGTTGAGGATCGAAGTATAGCCCGGCGCGGTGCCGGTGACTTCCACCGCCGCGGCCTCGATCTGCGCCGCGCAGGTCCTGCCCATGTCGGTGCCGATGTTGAAGTCCGGCAGCTTGCCCTCGAACAGGAAGGGGATCACCGAGCGGATCGAGTGGCAATCGTAGAGGATCGCCACGCCGTGCAAAGCCTTCACCCGCTCGATCTCGGCGGCAAGTGCGGCATGGTAGGGCGCATGGAATTCCGCCAGCCGCGCGGCGATGTCTTCAGCGGTCGGCGTCTCGCCATCCTTCCAGATCGCCTTGCCGTCGAAATCCGTTTCCGGAACCAGCCCGGTGGTGTTCTGGCCTGGATAGAGGCTGGTGCCGGCCGGATCGCGATTGGCGTCGATGACGTAGCGGTGGAAGGTGGCGCGCACGGTGGTGGCGTCGTCCAGCAGCCCGTCATAAAGGCGATGGATGTGCCAGTCGGTGTCGGCAAGCAGCAGGCCGTTGTCGTTCAGCCGCGCGCGGATCGCCACCGGAACGTCCGTGCCGGTGTGCGGAAAGCCGAGGACGACCGGCGAGGAGCCGCGGCGGATTTCGACGACGGAGGTCATTGGATGGCCCTCTCTCTAGCGTAGGGGGAGGCAATCTCAGACGGCGCGTCACCCCTCTCCGACGCCGCTTCGCGGCGCCACCTCCCCCCAGCGGGGGGAGGAACTGCGGCCGCGATGCCATCGCTTCTCCAGCTTGGGTTCCTCGCCCCTTTGGGGAGAGGTGGCGCGCGAAGCGCGACGGAGAGGGGCAACGCCATCTGCGACAGCCTTGCCTTCAGGCAGTTTCCGAAAGAGGCCGGCGGCTCAAAGGAAAGTTCAGCGCCCATCTCAGCCCTCTAATCCCGGCAGGAAGCCGGTCGAGACCGACGCGGCGAGCGAACCGTCGGCGACCATGGCGGCGGCGGCGGCGATGTCGTCGGCCATGTAGCGGTCGACTTCCAGCGTCTTCACCCGCCCGCGCAGGGCGGCGATGGCACGCTTCAGTTCCGGGCTGGTTTCCAGCGGGCTACGCAGTTCGACGCCGAGAGCGCCTGACAGCGCCTCGATGCCGACGATGGCCGACAGATTGTCGGTCATCTGCAGCAGCCGACGGGCGCCGTGGCAGGCCATCGACACATGGTCTTCCTGGTTGGCCGAGGTCGGCGTGGAGTCGACCGAGGCCGGATGCGCCATCTGCTTGTTCTCGCTCATCAACGCCGCCGACGTGACCTCGGCGATCATCAGGCCGGAGTTGAGGCCGGGCTTTTTGGCGAGGAACGCCGGCAGACCGAAGGACAGCGCCGGATCGACCAGGAGCGCGATGCGGCGCTGGGCGATCGCGCCGATCTCGCAGACGGCGAGCGCGATCTGGTCGGCGGCGAAGGCGACCGGCTCGGCATGGAAGTTGCCGCCGGAAACGACTGTGTCGTCGGACAGGATCAGCGGGTTGTCGGTGACGGCATTGGCCTCCGTCTCCAGCGTGCGGGCGGCCTGGCGCAGGATGTCGAGGCAGGCACCGTCGACCTGCGGCTGGCAGCGGATGCAGTACGGGTCCTGCACGCGCTGGTCGCCTTCCAGATGGCTGTCGCGGATGACCGAGCCTTCCAGCAGGGCCCGGAGCGCGGCGGCCGTATCGATCTGGCCCTTGTGGCCGCGCAGCGTGTGGATGTCGGGATGGAAGGGCGCGGTCGAGCCCATCGCCGCGTCGGTGGACAGCGCGCCGGTAATCAGGGCCGCCTGCGCGGCGCGGTGGGCGCGGAACAAGCCGGCCAGCGCCAGCGCGGTCGAAACCTGCGTGCCGTTGATGAGCGCCAGCCCTTCCTTGGCCGCCAGCACCACCGGCTTCAACCCGGCCTTTTCCAGCGCCTTCGCACCCGGCAGCCGTTCTCCCTTATAATAGGCTTCGCCCTCACCCATCATCGCCGCCGCCATATGGGCGAGCGGGGCGAGGTCGCCGGAGGCACCGACCGAGCCCTTTTCGGGGACCATCGGCACGACGCCCTTGGCGAGCATGGCCTCGATCAGCGTCACGATCTCCAGCCGCACGCCCGACGCGCCGCGGCCGAGCGAAACCAGCTTCAGCGCCATGACGAGGCGCACGACGTTTTCCGGCAGCGGCGCACCGTAGCCCGAGCAGTGCGACAGGATGAGGTTGCGCTGCAAGGTGGCGACGTCGGCCGGCGCGATGCGGATCGAGGCCAGCTTGCCGAAGCCGGTGTTGATGCCATAGACGGGCGCTTCGCCGGCGGCGATTTCGGCGATGCGCGCGGCACCCTTCTCGATGGCCGCATGGAAGGACGGATCGAGCCGCGCCGCGACGCCTTCGCGATAGATCTTTTCCAGGGTGGCGAGCGGCGTGCTGCCCGGCGTCACGACGATGGTCATTTTCTCTTCCCTCATTGTCCCTTGAAGACCCGCTTCCACAGGGGGTTGAAACCGATGCGATAGACAAGCTCGGCCGGCCGCTCGACGTCCCAGATGGCGAGGTCGGCGTCCTTGCCGGCTTCCAGCGTGCCGGTGCGGTCGGCGATGCCCAGCGCGTGCGCCGCCTCGCGGGTGACGCCGGCGAGGCACTCGTCCACCGTCAGCCGGAACAGCGTCGCGGCCATGTTCATGGTCAAGAGCAGCGAGGTCAGCGGCGAGGTGCCGGGGTTGCTGTCAGTGGCAATCGCCAGCCGAGTGCCGGCGGAGCGGAACGCCTCGACCGGCGGCAGCTTGGTCTCGCGGATGAAATAGTAAGCGCCGGGCAGGAGCACGGCGACGGAGCCGGCCTTCGCCATAGCGGCCGCGCCCTCGGCGTCCGTATATTCCAGATGGTCCGCCGACAGCGCGCCGTAGGAGGCGGCCAGCGCTGCGCCATGCAGGTTGGACAATTGGTCGGCATGCAGCTTGACCGGCAGGCCGAGCGCTTTGGCGGCGTCGAAGACGCGGGCGATCTCTTCCGGCGAAAAAGCGATGCCTTCGCAGAACCCGTCCACAGCGTCGGCCAGACCGGCGGCGGCGACCGCCGGCAGCATGTCGTTGACGACCTTGTCGATATAGGCGGTCTTGTCGCCGTTCATTTCCGGCGGCAAAGCATGCGCGCCAAGAAATGTGGTGCGGATCGCGACGGGACGCGCTTCGGCCAGCTTGCGGGCCGCCTTCAGCGCCTTGATCTCGCTGTCGCGGTCGAGGCCGTAGCCGGACTTCACTTCGACGGTGGTGACGCCTTCGGCGATCAGCGCGTCGAGACGCGGCAGCGTCTGCGTGACCAATTCGTCCTCGCTCGCCGCGCGCAGCGCCTTGACCGAGGAGACAATGCCGCCGCCGGCGCGCGCGACTTCCTCGTAGGAGGCGCCCTTCAGCCTCAACTCGAACTCGTGGGCGCGGTTGCCGGCATAGACCAGATGGGTGTGGCAATCGATCAGGCCGGGCGTGATGAGCCGCCCCTCGGCGTCGACCGTCTCGGCGCCGTCTCGCAGCGATGCCGGCAGGTCGGCCGCCGCGCCGGCATAGACGATGCGGCCGGCTTCCGAAGCAACCGTGCCGCGCTCGACCATGCCGAGCCCCGGCAGCGCGGGATCCAGCGTGGCGAGCCGGGCATTCAGCCAGAGCGTGCGACCCTTACCCACGACTTTTTCTCCTCCGGCAGCCATGCGACCCACTTCCCTTTTCTGCCATCATGTATATACATAATAATTGCGTTGGCAAGAGGGCGGATTCGATTTCCGATCGACGCCCGAAGGCCGCATGATAATACGCTCGAAAGGGAGATGCAGGGTGGAGACGATTTTCGCACGCAACGCCTGGCTCGACGGCGGCTGGGCCGCGGACGTGAGGCTGACGCTGGACGGCGCGGCCCTGCACTCGATCGAGACGGACGCGGCAGCGCAATCCGGCGACGAGCGGCACGACCTCGTCGTGCCCGGCATGCCGAACCTGCACAGCCATGCCTTCCAGCGCGCCATGGCGGGGCTGACGGAAGTGCGCGGCCCCGCCGACGACAGCTTCTGGTCGTGGCGCACGCTGATGTACAAGTTCGCGCTGTCGATGACGCCGGACCAGGTCGAGGCGGTGGCGGCGCAGCTCTATATGGAGATGCTGGAGGCCGGCTTCTCGCGCATCGGCGAGTTCCACTACCTGCATCACGACCGCGACGGCGGTCCCTATGCCGACATCGCCGAGATGGGCGCGCGCATCGCCGGTGCCGCTGCGCAGACGGGCATTTCGCTCACACTTCTGCCGGTGTTCTACGCCCATGCCGGTTTCGGCGGTGCCGCCCCTGCCGACGGCCAGCGCCGCTTCATCAATTCGCTCGACAGTTTTTCCCGGCTGATGGAGCGCAGCCGCGCCATCGCCGCCGGCCTGCCCGGCACGGTAGTCGGCGTCGCGCCGCACAGCCTGCGCGCCGTCACGCCTGAGGAATTGACGGCCGCAGCGGAACTTGCCGGCAACGGGCCGGTGCACATCCATGTCGCCGAGCAAGTCAAGGAAGTGGAGGACTGCGTCGCCTGGTCCGGCGCGCGTCCGGTCGAATGGCTGCTCGGCCATGCGCCGGTCGACCGCCGCTGGTGCGCGATCCACGCCACCCACATGACGCCGCAAGAAACCACCGGACTGGCGCGTTCCGGCGCGGTCGCGGGCCTGTGCCCCATCACCGAGGCCAATCTCGGCGACGGCATCTTCCCGCTGCCGGCCTTCACGGCCGCCGGCGGCCGCTTCGGCGTCGGCTCGGATTCCAACGTGCTGATCTCGGTCGCGGAGGAACTGCGGCTGCTGGAATATTCGCAGCGCCTCGGCAACCGCGCCCGCAACGTAGCGGCCCGGCCCGGCCAGTCCACCGGTGCGGCGCTGTTTTCCGGCACGCTCGCCGGCGGCGCGCAGGCGCTCGGCTGCGATGCGAGGCTGGAGCCCGGCCTGCCGGCCGACCTCGTCTCGCTCGACACCGCCGCCGTGCCGTATCTCGACGCCGCGCAATGCCTCGACGCCTGGATCTTCGCCGGCGCGCTGAAGCCGAAGACGGTGTGGGTGCGCGGCCGGCGCGTGGTGGAGGACGGCCGCCACATCGACCGCGCGGCCATCTCAGCCCGCTTCACCGCCGCCATGCGCGCGCTGACCTCCGCATGAGCGACGACGCCGCACCGCCGCCGGAAGCAAGCCCCGACAGGACGCTGCACCAGCGCATCCTGTCCGACATCGAGACGCGCATCGTCTCGGGCGACTGGCCGCCCGGCTATCGCCTGCCCTTCGAGGTCGACCTTGCCCGCCAGTACGGCTGCGCGCGCATGACGGTGAACAAGGTGATGACGCAGCTCGCCAAGGCCGGGCTGGTGGAGCGGCGGCGCAAGTCCGGCACCTTCGTGGCGCAGCCGCGCGCACAGGCGGCGATCCTGGAGATCCACGACATCTCGCGCGAGGTCGAGCAGACCGGCCTGCCCTATTCCTACGCCATCGTCGCGCACGCCCAGCACCGCGCCACCGCCGCCGAGCGCGCCCGGCTCGACCTCGACGGCTCGGCCCGGGTGCTCGCCGTCACCGCGCTGCACCGCGCCGGCCCCGCCCCCTTCTGCCTGGAGGAGCGGCTCATCAACCTCGCCGCCGTACCGGAAGCGGCGCAAGCCGACTTCTCAACCACAGCGCCCGGCCGCTGGCTGGTGGAGCGCGTGCCGTGGAGCGCGGCCGAGCACCGCATCCACGCAGCATCCGCCGACGCCTCGACCGCCGCGCGGCTCGCCGTGCAGCCCGGCACCGCCTGCCTGGTGGTGGAGCGCCGCACCTGGCACAATGGCGGGCCGATCACCCACGCCACCTTCACCTATCCGGGCGAGCGCCACTCGCTGGTGGCGTCCTTCACGCCGGCCGGCGGCGGCTGAGCCGCCCGCGCCGCCTCCTCCCGCTCCCATTCGTCGAGCAGCCGCCCGACCGCCTGGCGGAACGTCTCCATGATCTCCAGGTCGAGCGGCACACAGGGCGGATACATGGCGAACGGCAGGTCGAAGCGGCCGGTGTCGCGTACGCCGACGCAGGCTCCCCGCCGGCGGCAGACGTGCTCGCGGCAGGAAGCGCAAGACCCCGAGACGGTGGCGAGTCGCTGGACGATCTTGAGCACGACGGCGTGGACGTGGAAGTGATGCTCGAGGTCGGCGCGATAATGCGCGTAGCGCTCGTCGCTCTCGTCCGGCCGCTGCCGCTCCAGCCACAGCGTCAGGTGCGGCAGGTCCGGCCCCGGCACCTCGTAGAGATAGGTGTCGAAGGCGACCATGCCGGCGCGGTCCGGCGGCGGCGGGTCGGGATCGAGCGGGCGCGGCCACATGCGCTCGATGGGCACGCCGGGCAGCGGCGTGAAGTCGATGACGACCGGCTCCAGCCCCGGCGGATAGGGATTGCCGGCCTGCGACAGAAGCGGCTTTTCGGCGGCACGTGGCTTGCGTGGAGTGGGCAGAGTGCGAGGCATGACAAGTCTCCGCTGGGCGCACGGGCGCGTCACCGCGCCGCGAAGCCGGTTGAAAGGGAAGTCCGGGAAGACGGCGGCCTTCGGAGCGCTGCCGAATTCTATAAAACTGCGATCCGAAGACCGCCGCCCGGCGATTTCTGTCCGCGTCCGTTCCGCTTCACCGCAGCTCACGATGCCCGCATTCGCGCCGGCACCGGCCGATGGCTTGCAGCGCTCGTCCAGCGCGCGGGGGCCGTATTACCCTCAGGGGAACCCTTGGACGCGACCTCCCCGGCTCCAGGGCTTCGTCGGCCATGGAACGGAGGCGCCGATCCCTCCCCGCTTGCGAACGACTCCGGAAACGTTCCCGGCAGGAGAGACGAAGGGGATTATGCGGGAGGTGGGGAGGGGGATAAGTTTTTTGCGGGAGGGGCGACGAGAGCGTTCCCTTCTCCCCTTGTGGGAGAAGGGAACGCCTGCATCCGCAACCGATAGACGAAATATCCGAATCGCGCTATGTTCTTGTTCTGTTCGATAGGAGATTATGATGGCTAAGAACACAGGTGACGATTATCGCCATGGCGCCGTGACTGGGAGAACGCAATTTCAGCACGAAAACGGCGATTGGCAGAAGCGCGACGAGCGCACCGGGCATTTCATGGAGCGCAAGTCTACAGAAGGTCCGTTCAAGGGCGTAGCAAAAGAGCCTGACGGACGGGATACGAAGAACTCGTAGCGTTCACCCGCAGCCCGTCTCCAAGCCCCCTCTCCGTCGCGCTGCGCGCGACACCTCTCCCCCGCTTCGCGGGGAGGAACTGGCGCTAGTTGTCGCCCATCTTCAACGCCTCGATAAACGCCGCCTGGGGAATATCCACCTTGCCGAACTGGCGCATGCGCTTCTTGCCCTCTTTCTGCTTGTCGAGCAGCTTGCGCTTACGGGAGACGTCGCCGCCGTAGCATTTGGCGGTGACGTCCTTGCGCAGCGCCGAGATCGTCTCGCGGGCGATGATGCGGCCGCCGATGGCGGCCTGGATCGGGATCTTGAACATGTGCTGCGGGATCAGCTCCTTCAGCTTCTCCACCATGGCGCGGCCGCGCTTTTCCGCCGCCGTGCGGTGGACCAGCATGGAGAGCGCGTCGACCGGCTCGTCGTTGACCAGGATCGACATCTTGACGAGGTCGCCCTCGCGGTAGTCGGTCAGGTGGTAGTCGAAGGAGGCGTAGCCCTTGGAGATCGATTTCAGCCGGTCGTAGAAATCGAAGACGACCTCGTTCAGCGGCAGGTCGTATTGCAGCATGGCGCGCTTGCCGACGTAGGAGAGGTCGACCTGGATGCCGCGCCGGTCCTGGCACAGTTTCAGGATGCCGCCGAGATAGTCGTCGGGCGTCAGGATGGTGGCGCGGATCCACGGCTCCTCGATGGAGGCGATCTTGACCACGTCGGGCATGTCGGCCGGGTTGTGCAGTTCCTTCGTCGTGCCGTCGATGAGGTTCATGCGGTAGACGACGGAGGGCGCGGTGGCGATCAGGTCTAGGTCGAACTCGCGCTCCAGCCGCTCCTGGATGATCTCCAGGTGCAACAGGCCAAGGAAGCCGCAGCGGAAGCCGAAGCCGAGCGCGGCCGAGGTTTCCATCTCATAGGAGAAACTGGCGTCGTTCAAACGCAGCTTGCCGACGGCGGCGCGCAGGTCCTCGAAGTCGGCGGCGTCGACCGGGAACAGGCCGCAGAAGACGACCGGCTGCGCCGGCTTGAAGCCGGGCAGGGCCTGGCTCGTCGGGCGGCGGTCCTCGGTGATGGTGTCGCCGACGCGGGTGTCGGCCACTTCCTTGATCGAGGCGGTGATGAAGCCGAACTCGCCGGGGCCGATCTCGTCGGCCTGCACCATCTTGGGCGTGAAGAAGCCGGTGCGCTCGACCGGGTATTTGGCGCCGGTGCCCATCATGCGGATGGTCTGGCCCTTTTTGAGCACGCCGTCGATGACGCGCACCAGCACGATGACGCCGAGATAGGCGTCGTACCAGCTATCGACCAGCATGGCCTTCAGCGGCGCCGAAGCGTCGCCTTCGCGCGGCGGCGGAAGCTGGTGGACGATGGCCTCCAGCACGGCGTCGATGTTGAGGCCGGTCTTGGCCGAGATTTCCACCGCGTTCGAGGCGTCGAGGCCGATGACCTCCTCGACCTGCTCCTTGATGCGCTCGGGCTCGGCCGCCGGCAGGTCGATCTTGTTCAGCACCACGACGATCTCGTGGTTGTTGTCGATGGCCTGGTAGACGTTGGCCAGCGTCTGCGCCTCGACGCCCTGCGAGGCGTCGACGACCAGCAGAGACCCTTCGCAGGCGGCGAGCGAGCGCGACACCTCGTAGGCGAAGTCGACGTGGCCGGGCGTGTCGATGAGGTTGAGCACGTAATCCTGGCCGTCCTTCGCCCGGTAGTTCAGGCGCACGGTCTGCGCCTTGATGGTGATGCCGCGCTCGCGCTCGATGTCCATATTGTCGAGCACCTGCTCCTTGCCGGCCATCTCGCGCGCGTCGAGACCGCCGGTGAGCTGGATCAGCCGGTCGGCGAGCGTCGACTTGCCATGGTCGATATGGGCGACGATGGAGAAGTTGCGGATGTTTTTCAGCGGCGTTGTCATGGGCGCGGGCTTTAGCAGGGGGGCGGTGCGGCGGCAAGCGGGACGGCGGGCGCGGCGGGCGGCGCGATCACGAGGCGGTGATCGCTGTAACGCCGGCGGCGGCCGAGGCGAATGGGCAGGCGTACCCCATGCTTCCCAGAGGAGAACCCGCATGACCCGCACCACCAGTATCGCGCTTGCCTTTGCCCTTTGCTCTGCGGCGTTCGCAGCCGGCGGCATCGCCCGCGCCGACGACGCCATGAAGCCGGCCGCCGCGATGAAAAGCGACGCCAAAATGATGAAATCCAACGACAAGATGATGAAGGCCGACGATAAGGCGATGGCCGACTGCAAGGAAAAGGCCGGCATGATGAAGAGCAAGACGAAGATGGAAAAAGCGATGAAGGCCTGTCACGACATGGCGATGAAGCCGGCGAAGAAATAGGCCTCACGGCTGCGGCGCGGCGCACGGCAATGTGAGGCGCGCCGCAGCCGGGCCGCCGCTATAGTCAAGCCAGTCTCCAATCCGAAGGCGCATGAGCGCCGGAAACGGAGTTATCATGAAGACCCGTTCGCCATTCCGTGCTTTCCTTTCCCTGCCGCTCGCCGGGCTGGCGCTCGGCGCCGCCGCTCTCGCGCTGTGGCAGGCGCCCGCTTTGTCGGCCGAGGAAGCGGTAAAAATCCCGCCGCCGGCGCAGGACGAGAAGGCCGCCGCCGGTACCGAGAAAGCGGTATTCGCCGGCGGCTGCTTCTGGGGCGTGCAGGGCGTGTTCCAGCACGTCAGGGGCGTCAAAGAGGCAGTGTCCGGCTATGCCGGCGGCGCCAAGAAGGACGCCGAGTACGAGACGGTCGGCAGCGGCACCACCGGCCACGCCGAATCCGTCGAGATCACCTACGATCCGGCGCAAGTCACTTACGGCCAGTTGCTCCAGGTCTATTTCTCGGTGGCGCACAACCCGACCGAACTGAATTATCAGGGGCCGGACCGCGGCACGCAGTACCGCTCGACGATCTTCGCGGAAAACGCCGAGCAGAAAGCTATCGCGGCCGCCTATATCGCCCAACTCGGCAAGGCCAAGCTGTTTTCCGGGCCGATCGTGACGACGATCGAGACGGGCAAGGCGTTCTACCCGGCCGAGGACTACCATCAGGATTTCCTGACGCGGAACCCGACCTACCCTTACATCGTCTACAACGACCTGCCGAAGATCGACAACCTGAAGGCGCTCTTCCCGACCCTCTACAGCGACAAGCCGGTGCTGGTGATGGCCGACGCCAAGGGGTGAGTTAGCGCGCCTGTCAGGCCGCCTTTTCCAGCCAGGCGCGCACCAGCTCGGCATCGTGCTCGCCGAATTCGTGGCCGGCGGGCACGACACGGCTTTCCACAGCCGCGCCGTGGCGTTCGAGAAGCGAAGCCAGCGCCGGCGCGTAGGGGCCGTAGGTGACGTCCTCCCGGCCGGCGACGACGAGAACCGGTGTTTTGGCGAGATCGGCGGCGGGCACGCAATCGAGGACCGGCATGGCGCGCAGCAAGGCGGCGCGGCCAATCAGCCCCGGATGAAGCAGCATGACGCTGGAGGCGAGATTGGCGCCGTTGGAGTAACCGAGGAAGACGGCGGCGCCGAGATCGAAGCCCTCTCGCTTTGCCAGCCTCGGCAGGAAGCGGACGAAGGCGCGCGCTTCCTCGCGGATGCTTTCCTGATCGAAGGCGGTGGGCGTGATGCGCGTGAACCAGCGCCGGCTGCCGCCCTGGACGACGCGGCCGCGCACGGCCATCAGCCGCGCCGACGGCGCGATTTCACGCGCCAGCGGCACCAGCACCGTCTCGTCGACGCCTGAGCCGTGCAGCAGCACCAGCGCCTGGCGGGCCTCGTGCGCCGGTTCGTAGACGCGGTAGGCAAAGTCCAGGCCGCGGTACAGCGGCGGGGTTTCCGGCGGTTCCGTCAAGCTCTCCTCATCCCCTTGAATCGCCTCCATTTTCCGCCTTTTGCCGGCTCCAAAACATTTTGTTCCAGCGTCGGGTCAAAGTTGATCGGGCGGGGTCCTGTTTCAATCCCTTTTGTGGCCGATATGTGCAAGTGGCCTTTCGTACGCGCATGCGGACCGGCCATCCGAGCAGGCAACAGGACTTCGCATGGCATGACCTATCCCGCACAGATCCCCAGTCTCGAGCAGAACCGACGCGACACCCGCATCGACGTGCTGCGCGCACTGGCGCTGCTGACGATCTTCATCGACCATGTTCCGGGCAACACGCTGGATACGCTGACCTACAAGAACTTCGGCTTTTCCGATGCGGCGGAAGCCTTCGTGCTGATCTCCGGCATTTCGGTGGCGCTCGCCTATGGCGGCAAGTTCATCGCCGGCGACTGGCTGAAGCCGACGCTGAAGCTGTGGCGGCGGGCCGGTGTGCTCTACGTCGCCCATATCGCGGTCACGATGGCGGCGATCGCCCTGTTCTGCTTCGGCGCGACGGTGGCGGCACGGCCGGACCTGCTCACCCAGATCAACCTGGAGCCGATCTTCACCAAAACACCCGAGACGCTGATCGGCATCGTCACGCTCGGCCACCAACTCGGCTACAACAACATCCTGCCGGTCTATGCCGCGATCATGCTGGCCGCGCCGTTGGCATTGTGGATGGCGCCGCGCCGGCCGGCGGCGACGCTCGCCGTTTCCGGCGCCGTGTGGCTGGCGGCCGGCATCTGGCAGGTCGCGCCGCATAACTATCCCGAACCCGGCTTCTGGTTCATGAACCCGCTGTCGTGGCAGTTCCTGTTCTTCATCGGCCTTGTCGGCGCCGTGCATGTGCGGCAGGGCGGCACGATCCCGGTCAGGGGCTGGGCGGTCGCGCTGGCCGGCGCCTACGCCGTCTTCGCGCTGGTGTGGGTGCGCACGCCGCTGTGGGGCGTGGTGAGCTGGTTCGGCCTGCCGCCGGTGCTGGGCGGCTTCGACAAGACCTTCCTGTCGCTGCCGCGCCTGCTGCATGTGCTGGCGGTCGCCTATCTCGTCATTTCGCTGTGCTCCGTCTCGTCGGCGCTGCGCTGGAGCCTCGATCATCCGCTGGTGGTGCTCGGCCGCCGCTCGCTGCCGGTGTTTATCGCCGGCACCCTGCTGGCGATGGTGGCGCAGGTGCTGCGCCTCCTCCATGGCGGCGGACCGTTCTACGACGCCTCGTTGCTGATTGCCGGCACCATCGCCCAGTTCGCCCTCGCCTATTATCTCGACTGGCAGGCGCGGCTCGGCAAGGCGCAACCGGCGGACGCGCGCGCGGCGCGCCAAGCCCGGCCCGCCTACGCGACGGTCAGGAACTGACCGCATCCAGCCAGCCGCCGGTGAAACCGGCGCGCTTCAACCCGGTGACGATGGGGCGGCAGGAGCGCATCAGCCGCCACAGGAAATCCGAGCGGTGGTTCTCGATCATCAGCGGGATCGGCCCCTGGTTGATGCCGACATGGTCGGGCGACATCCAGCCGGGGTCGCCGGCGGCGAAGGTGGGATTGTAGCTGGCGGTGAAGCCGTAGGGATTGCCGGTCTTCAGCCCGATGGCATGGTAATGCCGAAGCGCCGGCATGACGATCTCCGGCGCAAAGGGCAGCGACGCCGCCGCCGCCCAGGGCGACAGCGTGCCGTCGTCCGGCCCGTGCGGCGCGCCGCGCGACTGGTAGCCGTAAAAGCGGCGCTCCACGCCGTCGACCGTCCGGCGCGCCGGCCCCGGCCCGTCGCTGGCGGTCACGCCCCAGCAGTTTTCGTGATAGCCGCGCAGGCGGCGCGGATTGCGGATGGCGTATTCCCGGTGCACGTAAGTGGCGCGGCGGCTGTTCTCGAAATAGTCGCTGTCGTGCTCGCGCATGAAGGCGTCGCGGATGCCGCGGAAATCGATCCACACATGCGACATCTGGTGGATGAACAGCGGCCCGGCATAGGCCATGCCGTGCCCGTAGACGTTCATCCAGCGATAGCCGGCGAGCCAGCCTTCATAACTTTGCGGCGGCAGCGGGAAGGTCGGCGAGCCGAGGCCGAGGACATAGAGGATCAACGCCTCGTCGTAGCCTTCCCAGCGGTAACGCAGGAAACCGCGCTCCGGGCGCCAGCCGTGAACGACGGTGGTGCCGCCGTTCTGCATCCATTGCCAGTCGACGCGACGGTAGAGCGCGTCCGCCAGCGCGCGGATTTCGGCCTCCGCCTGATCGTCGGCGCGAAAATATTCGCCCGCCACCAGAACGCCGGCAATGAGCAGGGCCGTGTCGATGGTGGAAAGCTCGCACTTCCACACCCGCCGGCCGCGCTCCATGTCGAGGAAGTGGTAGTAGAAACCACGATGGCCGGTGGCGTCGGGCTCGGGTCCGTGCGGGGCGTTGCGGAAGAAGCGCAAGGTGGCCAGCGTGCGCTCGACCGCCGCCGGACGGCTCATCAGGCCGCGCTCGACGCCGAGCGGATAGGCCGACAGGGCAAGCCCCGTCGCGGCGATGCTGGCCGGCGCGCCGGGCTTGGTGCGGTCGGCGACGAGGCCGTTCTCGGGATTGGCCTCCTTGACGAAATAGTCGAAGGCGAGCCGCAGGATATCGTCCAGCAGCGCGTTGTCGGCGGGCGAGGTGTGGGCAAGCGCATCCATGCCTGCCGGTATAGCCGCTTCGCCGCGTCCGTTACAGCCGGGGCCTCGGTCAAAGGTCGGTGAATGACCGGCCGCCCTGCGAAGGAACGCCGTTTCCTTGACCCGGCATTCGGCGCAGTCTCCTTCTCCGTCGCGCTGTGCGGGTGGCGACAGATGTCAGCAGGCGCCTTGAAATCCGGTTGCGCGACCCGACATTCGGGGCCACAAGCGCAAATCCATTTTTCACGAAGTCGTTTTCCTCATGGCGCCCATCATCTCCATTGCCGGTGTCTCCAAGACCTATGACACCGGTTTCACCGCGCTCAAGACCGTCAATCTCGACATCGAGCGCGGCGAGATTTTCGCCCTGCTCGGCCCCAACGGCGCCGGCAAGACGACGCTGATCTCCATCGTCTGCGGCATCGTCAACCGCTCGTCCGGCACGGTGACGGTGGACGGCCACGACATCGGCAGCGACTACCGCGCCGCGCGCAGCCTGATCGGGCTGGTGCCGCAGGAACTGACGGTGGAAGCCTTCGAGACCGTCGCCAACGCGCTCGCCTTCAGCCGTGGCCTGTTCGGCAGACCAGCCGATCCGGCCTTCGTCGAGAAGGTGCTGAAGGACCTGTCGCTGTGGGACAAGCGCGACGCCAAGATCATCACGCTTTCGGGCGGCATGAAACGGCGCGTCATGATCGGCAAGGCGCTGGCGCACGAGCCGCGCATCCTGTTCCTCGACGAGCCGACGGCGGGCGTGGACGTCGAACTGCGCAAGGACATGTGGGCGATGGTGCGGGCATTGCGCGATTCCGGCGTCACCATCATCCTGACCACGCACTACATCGAGGAAGCCGAGGAGATGGCCGACCGCGTCGGTGTCATCAACCACGGCGAGATCGTCTTGGTGGAAGACAAGACCGAACTGATGCGCAAGCTTGGCCGCAAGCAGCTCACCGTGCAGTTGCGCGATCCGTTGCGGACGGTGCCGGAGGCGCTCGCCGCCTACCGGCTCGACCTTTCGCCCGACGGCGGCACGCTCACCTACACCTACGACAACCAGGCCGACAGGCCGGGCGTCGCCTCGCTGCTGCGCGACCTGGAGAGCGCCGGCCTCGCCTTCCGCGACGTCGACACGCAGGCTTCCTCGCTGGAGGAAATCTTCGTCAACCTGGTGAGGAAGACGCCATGAGCCGGCACGCCGCCAATCCCCGCGCCGTCTGGGCCATCTACAAGGTGGAGATGGCGCGCACGCTGCGCACCGTCATGCAAAGCGTCATCTCGCCCGTCATCTCGACCTCGCTCTATTTCGTCGTCTTCGGCGCGGCCATCGGCTCGCGCATCTCGGAGATCAACGGCATCAGCTACGGCGCCTTCATCGTGCCGGGGCTGATCATGCTGTCGCTGCTGACGCAGTCGATCTCCAACGCCTCCTTCGGCATCTACTTCCCGAAATTCGTCGGCACCATCTTCGAAATCCTGTCGGCGCCCGTCTCCTATCTGGAGGTGGTGCTGGCCTATGTCGGCGCGGCGGCGACGAAATCGGTGGCGATCGGGCTGATCATCCTGGCGACGGCGGCGCTGTTCGTGCCGCTCCACATCGAGCACCCGTTCTGGATGGTCGCCTTCCTGCTGCTGACGGCGATCACCTTCTCGCTGTTCGGCTTCATCATCGGCATCTGGGCGCGAAGCTTCGAGCAACTCCAGCTGGTGCCGCTCTTGATCGTCACGCCGCTGACCTTCCTCGGCGGCTCGTTCTATTCGATCGACATGCTGCCGGGCGTGTGGCGCACGATCACGCTGTTCAACCCGGTGGTCTACCTGGTGAGCGGCTTCCGCTGGGCCTTCTTCGGCCATGCCGACGTGTCGCTGGCGGTCAGCCTGACGATGACGCTGGTTTTTTTGGCCGCCTGCATCGCCGTCATCGCCTGGATTTTCCGCACCGGCTACCGGCTCAAGACCTGACTGTCAGATCGCCTTGACCAGCCGCAGAAGCGCCAGCATGCCGAAGGCGCTGCCTTTCGGAAAGGCGATGTAGACCGGCTCCTCGCGGCCGTGGAAGCGGCGCTTGAAAGCCGCCTGCCCTTGCAGGTTGAAGCGGGTGCGGTTGACGAAGCCGGAGGTGAAGGCGCGGGCGAAGGCGGAACGCCACAGCGCGCTTTCGGCAAAGCCGCTGGGGGCGATGGCGGCCAGCGGCGACAGGCCGAGCGTGACGTTGGGCACGCCCTCGGCGCGAAAACGATCGACGGAAAACTTGGTCAGGCCGATCTCGGCATGCGGCGTAGCGCCCGCGACCTTGCGTTTGAAGGCGGTGGTGTAGCCGATCACCTCGCCGTCCGAGAACATCGGGTCGTAGTCGAGCAGCGCCACCAGTTTGCCGGCATCGTCGGTGAGCACGAAACGGCGCATCAGCGGCCCCGGCGTGACCAGGAACGGCCGGTTGAGGAAGGCCATCTCGCGCCGGCTGACGATGCGACCGGCGCGCCATTCCGTTGACAGCGCCTCGACTTCCGCCGCCGAAACCAGCGTGCCGTCGTCCTCGGCCAGCACAAAACCCTTCTTGCCCAGCCAGCGCTCGGAATAGCGCACCGTCTCGTTGCGGCTGCCGGAGAAATCGGTCGCCGGCAGCGGCAGCGCCGTGTCGAAGCCCAGGCGGTTGACGAGATAGCCGAGGCCGGCCAGCGTCTCGGCCGTGCGCGGCCCGACCTGCACGAACCAGGGCGCGCCGGCAGCCTCGACGAAGCGGGCAAGCAGTCCGGCCCGCGCCGCCGGGTCGGCGACCGGGTCGCCGAGGACGAAATGCCGGCCCATCTTGGTCTGGAAGGCGATGTAGCCGTCCTGCCCGCCGAAATAGGACAGGCCGTCCTGCGTGGCGGTGGAATAGGCGAGCGAGAAATCGCCATGGCGGCGCAGCAGCGCAAGCCGCTGCTCGTCCGCCAGCGATGCGGCGGGCACCGCCGGAGCGCGCCGGTCGAGGAAATCGTCGATGCGGTTGCGGAGCGAGGTCATCACCAAATCGTCAGTGGGCAGGAGCGGCAGAAAGTCTCAAAGCGATAGAATCCCACGCGAGGCACGTTGCCCACGGACGACTCATGTCATATTCGCACAGTCGAAAGAAGAGCCATGTAATGTGGTAGTTTATTGACGGAAGGCTTTTGCGAATGGCGGCAACCGAACCGGTGATGGTGATCGGCGCCGGCGCTTCCGGCCTTGCCGCCGCCGACGCGCTGGCACGGCGCGGCCTGCGGGCGCTGATCCTCGAAAAAGAGCCGCATATCGCCGGGCCGTGGCGGCGGCGTCATCTGCGGCTGTCGCTCAACACGCATCGCGCTTTTTCGAGCCTTCCCGGCCTTTCCTATCCGCCGGGCACGCCGGCGTTTCCCTCGCGCGAGCAGGTGATCGCCTATCTGGAGCGCTATGCCGGCGAACGCGGGCTTTCAATCGAGTTCGGCTTCGAAGCGGCGGCCGTCGCGCGCGACGGCGACGGCTGGACGGTCACGGCGGCGGACGGCCGGCAGCGCCATGCCGCGCATGTCGTCTTCGCCACCGGCCATGACAAGGTGCCGTGGACGCCGGACTGGCCGGGCAGGTCCGGCTTCAGCGGCCGCCTCATCCATGCGGCGGATTTCGGCCGCGTCGAGGATTATGAAGGCAAGCGCGTGCTGGTGGTCGGCGCCGGCAATTCCGGCTTCGACGTGCTCAATCATTTGAGCGGGGGGCATCCGAGCGGCGGCAAGGCGGCCGCAGTCTGGTTGTCGGTGCGGCAGGGGCCGTCGCTGCTGCCCAAGCGCATCGGCCAGGTCGCCGTGCACCGCTTCGCCGGTTTCATGGACCGCCTGCCGATCCCCCTCACCGATCTCGCCATCGCCGCCACCCAGCGCGCCGTGCTCGGCGACATCCACCGGCTCGGCCTGCCGAAAGCATCGCGCGGCGGCGCGACGCGGCTACGCGACGAGCAGATCGCCATTCCGGTGGACGACGGCGCCGTCGCCGCCATGCGCGCCGGCAGGATCGGCATCGTCGCGCCGCTGGTGCGCTTCGACGGCGGCAAGGCGGTGCTTTCCGACAACAGCGCGCTGGACGCCGATGTGGTGATCGCCGCCACCGGCTACCGCACCGGGCTGGAGACGCTGCTCGGCGGGCTCGGCGTGCTCGACGAGGCGACCGGCCGGCCGCTGTCGAGCGGCGGGCAGCCGACCGGGCAAAAGGGGCTCTGGTTCACCGGCATGAAGCCGACCATCATGGGTCATTTCCACAGCGCGGTGGTGGAAGGCCGCGCGCTCGCTGCGGCAATCGCGACGGGCAGCTAAAGCATGATGCCGAAAAGTTGCAGACTTTTCGGAAAACATCATGCTTCAAAAACAAATGGTTAGAGCGGAATACCGATTCAGGGAAACGGCATTACGCTCTAGAACCTTTTCGGCCAAAGCGTGAAACGGCCTTGCATCCGGGAAGGCAGCCGGATCAAAGAGGCAGAGCGGTTCAGGCGATTCCGTTTGAACAGGAACAGCTTTAAGATGCGGGGCCGAAAAGCGCGACGCGGTTTTCGGCCTTAGGCTTGGGCAAGGAGAGCGGGCAACCACACCATCGCGGCAAGGCGCCCGCTTCAACGAGGTTCGGGGGAACCGTCAATGAGTTTCTGGGGACTGGTGCAACTCGGCCTCTCGACGGCGATCTTCCTGCTCGCGGCAACGGCTGCGAAGCAATGGGGGCTGACGCCCGGCCTCGGCAGGCTGGTCTGGACGCTGGTGCTCTATACGCTGGGCAATCTGGTGATGCTGCGGCTGATCCGCGAATTCGGCCTGTCGATCTCGCTCAGCCTGTCGGCCGTCATCCAACTCGTCGCCGTCAACGTCATCGCGCTCGCCCTCTACGGCGAGAAGCTCAACACCTTGCAAGGAGCGGGCGTGGCGCTGGCGATCGTTTCGGTGGCGTTGATCACGCTCGGGCCATATTTGCAGGGCCGATAGGGTACGAACCATCGAGCCAAGGCGGGGCAATCATGACCAGACGAACCGGAACCGACCTCGCGCTGGCAAGGCTCGTGGCGCTCGCTGGCCTGTGCGGCTTCCTCGTCATGGCGGCTGCCGCGTTCGACCTCGTGCCGCACGGTTTCGACACCACCATCCTGCTCGCCCTGCGCGAAACCGGTGCTCCGGACCAGCCCATCGGCCCGGCCTGGCTACCGGGAGCGGTCCGCGACGTGACCGCGCTGGGCAGCACCGTGGTGCTGGCGTGTCTCACGGTCGCCGCCGTGATCTGGCTCTGGATCGCCCGGCAGCGGGACAAGGCGCTGCTGATGTTCGTCGCCATGGCGGGCGGACAGGCGCTCGGCGCCGTCATCAAGCTCGCGGTGCACCGGCCAAGACCCTCAGTCGTGCCGCACCTCGTTACGGAAACGTCGCTGTCCTTCCCGAGCGGCCACGCGATGATGTCGGCGGTGGCCTATCTGACCCTCGCTTTGCTGGCTGCCGGCGTTCTGCAAAGCAGCACGGCGCGGTTCTTTCTGCTCCTGCTTGCCGTGCTCACCACATTCGCCATCGGCGTCAGCCGCCTCTATCTCGGCGTGCACTGGCCTTCCGACGTGATGGCCGGCTGGTGCATCGGCACCGCATGGGCCATGGTGTGCTGGCTGGCCGCCAAACGGCTCGGCGGCCTCGGCGCAAGCGGCAGCGCTCACTGATAGTCTATCCATATTCATGCTTGAAACATCATTATAATGGTATTATCCATGTATCTTGCAGACTCAAACGGGAGTTCTGACCGGTGATCACGGCAGCGCAGATGCGCGCCGCCAGGGCGCTGGCCGGCATCGACCAGAAGACGCTCGCCGAGCGCGCCGGCGTCTCTTTGCCGACCATCCAGCGCATGGAGGCGAGCGACGGCGTCGTACGCGGCGTGGTCGATACGCTGATGAAAGTCATCCAGGCGCTCGACGAGGCCGGGGTGGAACTGATCGGCGAGAACCAGGCCAGCGAGCGCGGCGGACGGGGCGTACGCCTGAAGGCCGGTTCCTGACGGCACTCCCGCTTTAGGGTCGGCAGACGAAGCAATTCCAGGAAAAGTGGTTCCCGGTTTTCCGTCCGGAATTGCGGCAACACAACCAGTCGCGACGGCGACCGCCGACAACCGGCCCTATGGCCAGCCGACGATCCCGCCGCTTCATGAGCGGATGACGGACTATGCACCAGATCAATGCGGCGAGCAAAGCGAAGAGCCCAAGTTTCGCGGAGCTGTTCACGCCCAAACTGGTGACGGTGCTGCGCGAGGGCTATGGCCTCAAACAGTTGCGCGCCGACGTGATCGCCGGGCTGACGGTGGCGATCGTGGCGCTGCCGCTGTCGATGGCGATCGCCATTGCCTCGCATGTCGAGCCGTCGCGCGGCCTGTTCACGGCCGTCGTCGGCGGCTTCGTGGTCGGCGCGCTGGGCGGCAGCCGCTTCCAGATCGGCGGGCCGGCCGGCGCCTTCATCGTGCTGGTCGCCTCGACGGTGGATCGCCACGGCGTCGACGGGCTGATCCTGGCGACGCTGATGGCCGGCTTCTTCCTCATCGCCGCCGGCTATCTGCGCCTCGGCGCCTATGTGAAGTTCATCCCCTACCCCGTCACCGTCGGCTTCACCGCCGGCATCGCCGTCATCATCCTGTCCAGCCAGTTGCACGACCTGTTCGGCCTGACACTGGCCGGCAAGGAGCCGGGCGACCTCGTGCCCCGGCTGATCGCACTCGGCAAGGCGGCCGGCACCGTCAACCCGGCGGCGGTGGCCCTGTCCGTGCTGACGATCGCCGTCATCGTCGGGCTGAAGCGGTGGCGGCCGCACTGGCCCGGCCTGCTGATCGCGGTGGCGGCGGCTTCGGTGGCGGCGGCGCTGTTCCAGCTTCCGGTCGAAACCATCGGCAGCCAGTTCGGCGGCATTCCGCGCACGCTGCCGGAACCGGCTATTCCCGCGCTCAGCCTCGACAAGGTGACGGCCGTTCTGCCCGACGCCATTTCCTTCGCGCTCCTGGCGGCGATCGAATCGCTGCTTTCGGCCGTGGTGGCGGACGGCATGACCGGGCGGCGCCACCGCTCCAACTGCGAACTGGTGGCGCAGGGCGTCGCCAATATCGGCTCGGCGCTGTTCGGCGGCATCTGCGTGACCGGCCTGATCGCGCGCACGGCCACCAACATCCGCGCCGGCGCGCAGGGGCCGGCGTCCGGCATGTTCCACTCGCTGTTCATCCTTTTGTTCATGCTGGTGGCCGCGCCTTTGGCCAGCTACATCCCGCTCGCCGCTCTTGCCGGCGTGCTGGCGACGGTGGCCTGGTACATGGTGGAAAAGCCCGCCGTGGCGGCGCTGATCAAATCCTCGCGAGGCGATGCGGCGGTGCTGCTCGTCACCTTCGCGCTGGTGATCTTCCGCGACCTGACCACCGGCATCGTCGTCGGCTTTTCGCTCGGCGCGCTTCTGTTCATCGGCCGCATGGCGCGTTCGGTAGAAGTTGAGGCGCACGCGCCGCCGGTGATCGACGACCGCGCCGACGACGCCAACGGCCAGCGCGTCGCCTACGATCCGGCGACCGGCGCCGATCCCGACACGGTGGTCTACCGCATTTCCGGCGCCTTCTTCTTCGGCGCGGCGGCGACGGTGGCGGTGGTGCTCGACCGCATCGCTGACCAGCGCAAGAACTTCATCCTCGACTGCTCCGCCGTGCCGTTCCTCGATTCGACCGCCGCAAACGTCATCGAGGGCGCGGCGAAGAAGGCCAAGCGCGCCGGTGTGCGCGTCGTCATCGCCGGCGCTTCATCGCAAACGCGGCGCATGCTGGCGATCCACGGCGTTACGCAACCGCTGGCGAGCTTCGCCGCCTCGGTCGCCGAGGCGAAGACGCAACTGGCCGAGCCGGCCTGACGCGGAAGGATAGAGCGTCCGGCGTGCCCCGCAGGGGCAGGGCTATCGCATATGGAATCCTCTTCCATTTCCACCGACGCGCCCCACCCCTAACTCCTCCCCTCAACGGGGAGGGGAAGCTGCCGCGCCCGAGTCCCCCCTCTCCTCCCGTATGGAGGGTTAGGGGTGGGGCGCCGCCGTATGACATTGCCCCGCGGCCCAATCCACCGACAGACGCCAACCTACGACGCGCGTTCGGGATAGCCGTTGAGGGCGAGCGAGGCGTTGGAATAGCGCACTTCGCCGGTGACTTCGCGGCCGAGCCAGGCGGGCAGCATGTCGGGCGGCACGCTGTCCGGCGTCTCCAGTTCGGCCACCACCAGCCCGTCCAGCGTGTCGTTGAAGACGTCGATCTCGTAGAGATGGCCGCGATGGCGGACATGGTGGCGCACCTTGCGGATGACAGTGCCGATGGCGAACTGCATCATCTCGCGCGCTTCGGCCAGCGGCACGGCGTATTCGTACTCGTCGCGCTCGGCGAGGTCGGAACCGAATTTCAGCGTCAGCTTGGCCTTGCGGCCGTCGCTGATGCGCAGGCGGATGGACCGCTCGGCCGAGATCGCCAGGTAGAACTGCACCATCGAGACGCTGGCCTCGACCGCCGGGCGCCAGTCGCTGCTTTCCACCAGGAATTTTCGTTCGATCTCTTTTGCCATGGCTCGACTTAAGCGCGGCGGCAACGGCAAATCAACTGGCGGCAACCGGCTCGGGATCGGCGCGCCTGAACAACATGTCCTTTGCCGCCAGCAGCGCGCCGGCGACGATCAGCGCGCAGGCAAGCGCCACCGACCAGTGGTATTGCCCGTAGCCGGCTGCCAGCAGGATGACGACGGAAAACAGCGGCGCGGCATAGGACAACGCGCCGAGCACCATGATGTCGCCGTGCTTGCAGCCCCGGTCCCAGGCATAGAAGCCGGCGCCGAGCGGAATGGCGCCGAGCACGGCGATCGCCGCCCACTGGCCGGGGGTCTGCGGCACAACGGTCGTTTCGAGGCCGAGATGCAGGACGAGCGCCACGGCGGCGGTGATGAGGCAATAGCCGGCGACGACGTCGGTCGGCACGGCGCCGAAGCGGCGCGACAGCACTGAGTAACCGGACCAGACGAAGGCGCAGAACAGCGCGATCAGGTGGCCCGGCCGGATGCCGTCGGCCAGCCCGACCTGGCCGCCCTTGGTGATAACGACGACGGCGCCGGCCAGGCCGAGCAGCACGCCGATGAGATGATGCGGGCGCAGTTTCTCGCCCGGCAGGAAGGCGGCGAAGACGACGATCAGCAGCGGCCACAGATAGGCGATC
Organism: Mesorhizobium sp.; assembly: GCF_017306545.1. Lineage (GTDB taxonomy): Bacteria > Pseudomonadota > Alphaproteobacteria > Rhizobiales > Rhizobiaceae > Mesorhizobium. Next base: position 88,373 of record NZ_JAFKID010000006.1, on the reverse strand, counting down.
AGGCTGGCCTCGACCGGCGGCGCCGACTGGATGGCGAAGAAATAGGCGCAGTGATAGATGCACAGGCTCGCCACGCCGAGCGCCCAGACCTGCCACGGCTGGCGCAGCGCCTTCACCGCCCCCGGCCGGAACAGCCAGCTCGCCGCACCCACCATGCCGCCGAGGAAGAAGGTCATCGCCGCCAGCTGGAACGGCGGCACCGGCCCCGCCGCCGTCGACAGGTAGGCGAGGAAGGACCAGGTGAGGATGGCGGCGAAGCCGATCAGCGTGGACAAGGTTTTCGTCATCGGAAACGTTCCGGCCATCGGGCTCTTTGGGCACCTGCCGTGCATTGCCATGCGGCCGCGCCGGCGACTGTCCTGCCAGCAGCACATTCTTTAAGACCGGCGACGTGCGGTTGGCCTGCCGTGGTGAGGCGGGGGCGGCGACTGAGCATTCGGAGGCTTGAATCATCTTTACTTTAATCATTCGATTGATTAAAGTACGAAAATGACTCCAACTCCTCCAAGGGCCGAACCGTCTTCGCCGTCCGAAATGACGCGCATGGCGCTGATCCGCGCGGCGTTGAAACTGTTCGGCCAGCAGGGCTACGACGGCACCTCGACGCGCCAGATCGCGGCGGCGGCAAAGGCCAATATCGGTTCCATCGCCTACCACTTCGGCGGCAAGGAGGGGCTGCGCTCGGCCGTCGCAGACCACATCGTCGGCATGATCCAAACCATCGCGAGGCAGGCGACCGGCGGCACGGATGCCGCGCCCGAACAATCGACGCCCGCAGAAGCGCGTATGCGGCTGATCGAGGCGACGCGGCAGATGGTGGCCTTCATGGTGGTGCGGCCGGAGGCGGGCGAGATCGTGCAGTTCATCCTGCGCGAGTTGTCGCAGCCGACGCCGACGCTGGACCGCATCTATGACGGCGTGTTCGCGCCCACCCACCGCCGGCTGTGCGGACTGTGGGAGCAGGCGACCGGCGAGCCGGCCGAAAGCGAGCGCACGCGGCTTTCCGTCTTCACCATGATCGGCCAGGTTCTCTATTTCCGCATCGGCCGCGAGCCGGTGATGCGGCGCATGGGCTGGAGCGATATCGGCGCGGCGGAAGCCGCCGCGATCGCGGCGGTTGCGGCCGACAACCTCGAAGCCATATTGGCGGCACGGAGCCAAAAGCCATGAGTTTTCTCTGCTCGCTGCCGCTGGCCGCCCAGCTTTTCAGCGCCTGCGCGCCCGCAGCACCCCTGGCGGTCGGCTATGTCGAGGGCGACTTCGTGCTCCTGGCTCCCATCGAAGTGGCGCAGGTGCAGACGGTTTCGGTCAAGCGCGGTGACCGGGTCGCGGCGGGAGCGACGCTGGTGACGCTGGAGGACGCCGACGCACGCATCGCCGTGGCGCAGGCTGAAGCCGCGCTGGCTGGCGCCGAGGCGCAGCTCGCCGACCTCAAGGTCGGCAAGCGGCCGGAAGAGATCGCCGTGCTGGAAGCGGCCGTGCGTTCGGCCAAAGCGCAGGCGGACGAGGCGAGCCGCGTGCTCGACCGCACCCGCGACCTCGCCAAGCGCGGCATCGTCACGCAGGCGCAACTCGACGAGGCGACGACGACGCTGGAGGTGGCTGAGGCGGCCATCGGCCAGAGCGAGGCCAATCTCGCCGTCGGCCGCTTGCCGGCGCGACCGGAAGCGATCAAGGCCGCAGACAATGCGGTGAAGCAGGCCAAGGCCGCGCTTGATCAGGCGCAGTGGCGGCTGTCGAAGCGGACGCTCACGGCGCCGGCGGCGGGCCGCGTCAACGACGTCATCCGCGACCCCGGCGACACGGCGGGGCCGAGCGCACCTGTCGTCTCCATGCTGCCGGACGGCGCGGTAAAACTCACCGTCTACGTGCCGGAAGCCGCCTTTTCCTCGATCAAGGTGGGCTCCGAGCTTGCCGTGCGCTGCGACGGCTGCGGGCCGGGATTGAAGGCGCGCGTCTCCTACGTCTCGCCGGACCCGGAGTTCACCCCGCCGGTCATCTATTCGCTCGAGAACCGGCAGAAGCTGGTCTACCTCGTCGAAGCGCGGCCGGAGGGCGATGCCGGGCCGTTGCAGCCGGGGCAGATCGTGGATGTGGATATCGCAAGGGAATAGGGGAGTAAGGCAGTAGGGGAATAGGGAAACATATTCCCTTATTCCCGCATTCCCCTACTCCCCTCACAGCAACCATGACCGCCATCGCCGTCACCAACCTGACAAAACGCTTCGGCGACCGCACTGTCGTCGACCACGTGTCGATGACGGTGGAGGAAGGCGAGATCGTCGGCTTCCTCGGGCCGAACGGGTCGGGCAAGACCACCACCATCCGCATGATGTGCGGGCTTTTGACGCCGGACGAGGGCGAAGGCACGGTGCTGGGCTTCGACATCCGGCGGGAAGGCCTCTCGATCAAGCGCGAGGTCGGCTACATGACGCAGCGCTTTTCCTTCTACGAGGACCTGACGATCGCCGAGAACCTCGCCTTCGTCGCCCGGCTCTACCAGCTGAAGCCGGTGGACAAGCATGTGGCCGACACCCTGGAGGATCTCGGCCTGACGTCGCGCCGCGACCAGCTCGCCGGCACGCTGTCGGGCGGCTGGAAGCAGCGGCTGGCGCTGGCCGCCTGCATCATGCACAAGCCGAAACTGCTCCTGCTCGACGAGCCGACCGCCGGCGTCGACCCCAAGGCGCGGCGCGAGTTCTGGGACGAAATCCACCGCCTCGCCCATGGCGGGCTGACCGTGCTGGTCTCCACCCACTACATGGACGAGGCCGAGCGCTGCCACCGCATCTCCTACATCTCCTACGGCAAGCTGATCGCCACCGGCACGGTGGCCGAGGTGGTGAAGAACGCCGGGCTCACCACCTTTGTCGTCAGCGGACCGGGGCTCGACCAAGCCGCCGAGGCGCTGAAGGAGAAACCCGGCGTCGAGCAGGTGGCGCCGTTCGGCGCGACGCTGCATGTCGTCGGCTCCGACGCCAAGGCGCTGAAGGCGGCGCTGGACGCGGTCGGAAAGGACTACGACGTCAAGGTGGCGCCGGGCGAAACCAGCCTGGAGGACGTGTTCATCCAGTTCATGGCCGGCTCGAAGGACAATATGGGATGATGATATACGGCGCGAACCCTTCTCCCCGTTCACGGGGAGAAGGTGCCCCGAAGGGGCGGATGAGGGGCAGCGCCGACAGCCGCGGAAGTTGGCGCCGCCCCTCATCTGCCTGCCGGCATCTTCTCCCCGTAAACGGGGAGAAGAAAGCTGAGGCCGCGCCATGAACACCGTCTTCTCCCCTGCCCGGCTCTCCGCGCTGCTGATCAAGGAATTCATCCAGATGCGGCGCGACCGCGTCACCTTCGCGATGATGCTGGGCGTGCCGCTGATGCTCTTGATCCTGTTCGGCTTCGCCATCAACAACGACCCGAAACGCCTGCCGGCGGCGCTGCTTTCCATGAGCAACGACGTGTACAGCCGCGCCATGGTGTCGGCGCTGGAGAACACCGGCTACTACCGCTTCGACCACATCGCCAGGACGGAAGCCGAGGCGGACCTTCTAATGGCGCGCGGCGACGTTTCCTTCGTGGTGACGATCCCGGCCGATTTCGGCCGCCGGGTGGAGCGCGGCGACCATCCGCAGATACTCATCGAAGCCGACGCCACCGACCCGTCGGTCGCCAGCGGCGCTATCTCGACGCTCGGCACCATAGCCTCGCAGGCGCTTTTGCGGGCAGAGGGCAATTCCGAGACGGCGGCGGAGAATGCCGCCAGCCAGCTCGATGTGGTGGTGCACCGGCTCTACAATCCCGAAGGCATCTCGCAATACAACATCGTGCCCGGCCTGCTCGGCGTCATATTGCAGATGACCATGGTGATGATGACGGCGATGGCGCTGACGCGCGAGACGGAGCGCGGCACGATGGAGAACCTGCTCGCCATGCCGGCAAGCCCCGCCGAGATCATGCTGGGCAAGGTGCTGCCCTATGCCGGCGTCGGCGCCGTGCAGGTGGTGGTGATCCTGATCGCCGCCAAGCTGTTGTTCTTCGTGCCGTTCGTCGGCGGGCTGCCGCTGCTGTTGTCCGCCATCCTGATCTTCGTGCTCGGGCTGGTGCTGCTCGGCTACACCATTTCCACCGTCTCGCGCACGCAGATGCAGGCCATGCAGCTCACCGTATTCTTCTTCCTGCCGTCGATCCTTCTGTCCGGCTTCATGTTCCCCTATCGGGGGATGCCTGGCTGGGCGCAGACGCTGGGCGAAATCCTGCCGCTGACGCACTTTTTGCGCATCGTGCGCGCCGTCATGCTGAAGGGCGCGGAACTGCCGGCCGTCGCAAGCGAGGTCGGTTGGCTGCTGGGCTTCGTGGTGCTGTTCGCCTGCTTTGCGCTGGTGCGCTTCCGTCGCACGCTGGACTGAAGCGGATCAGCCCGCAAGTATACCGGCGTAGGCGTCGGCATCGACATTGCCGCCCGACAGCACGACGGCGACGGTGCGTCCGCGCACGTCGACGGCGCCGGAGAGGATTGCGGCCAGCGCCACCGCGCCGCCCGGCTCGACCACCAGCTTCAGAAGCGCCATCGCCTCGCGCATGGCGTGACGCACCGCGTCCTCGGAAACGGCAACGGCGCCGGCGAGCGTCGTCCTGTTGATGGCGAAGGTGAGGGCGCCAGGTTCGGCGGTCAGCAGAGAATCGCAGATGGAGGTGTGGCCGGGACGGTTGGCCACCGGTTTTCCCTGTTCCAGCGAGCGGCGGGTATCGTCGAAATGCTCGGGCTCGACGGCCCAGATTTCGGTCCTCGGCGAGGCGTCCTTGACGGCGACGGAGATGCCGCCGGTCAGCCCGCCACCGCCGCACGGAATGACGACCGCGTCCAGCGCGGCGCCTAGCGCGCCCGCCTGCTCGACCAGTTCCAGGCCGATGGTGCCCTGCCCGGCGATGACGAAGGCGTCGTCGAAGGGCGGCACCAGCGCCATGCCCTCGTCCAGCCACGGCCGCACCACCGCCGCGCGATCCTGACTGAAGCGGTCGAAGGGGACGACCTCGGCGCCCATGCGGCGCACGTTTTCGGTCTTGGTGCGCGGCGCGTCGGCGGGCATGGCGATGACGGCGCGGGCGCCGAACATGGCGGCGGCAGCGGCGACGCCCTGCGCATGATTGCCGGACGAGAAGGCGACGACGCCGCGGGCTCGCTCGGCGTCGGACAGGCTGGCGATCTTGTTGTAGGCGCCGCGAAACTTGAAGGACCCGGTGCGCTGCAAGACCTCCGGCTTGAACAGGACGCGACCGCCGAGGCGCTCGTTGAGCACCGGCGATTCCAGCAGCGGCGTGAGCACGGCGAGGCCCGACAGGCGGGCGGCGGCATCATGGATTTCGGCGATGCCGGGAGGCGAGGCGGTCATGGCGGATGGTCCTGGGCGGTTCGGCCGGAATGGAAAGCGATGCCGCCCATCTGTCAGCAAAGCCCACCGCCGTGCCACCGGAAAATTGACACCGCGACAAAATCGCGAGGACGATCCGCCACGAAATAGCCCCGTATGTTCGGCTTCACTGATTGTATCGACCCGGCAACGAAATCTGATGTGACCGGACAGGCCGGCCGGCGTTTATGGGTCGAACGGGGCAACAGGAGGCCGCGACCATGCATAAATTCATCAGTTCTACCGCGCTCGCTCTCGCCATGGCGCTGACGAGCGTGCCGCTTTCGGGCGCATCGGCGCAGGATCTCGAACTCCATCTCGGCAACAACGGCCCGCAGCTCAGGCTTCGCCGCGATTGCGACCCCGACCGGGAGGACTGCCGGGACCGCGGCGACTACCGCAGGGACCGCGACCGCCGCGACGACCAGGATCGCTACGCGAACCGTCGCCAGTGCTCGCCCGACCGCGCGCTGGACAAGGCCGACCGCATGGGCGTCCGGCGGGCGCGCATCGACCGGATCGGCCGCCGCACCATCGACGTGCGCGGCTGGCGCGACGGCGAGCGCGTCACCCTGAGCTTCGATCGCTGGGACAGCCGCTGCCGGCTTCTCGACTGACCGGCCGGCACGGCAGCAGCAGGCTGTGACGGCCTGCTGCGTCAGCCGAGCAAGGCGCGCTGGCGCTTCGTGCCGCCAGCCTTGCGCCATGTGTTGAAGCGATGCGTGGCGGCGGTGAAGGAAATCTTCATCTGCTGGGCCACCGTATAGCGCGACTTGCCTTCGTCGAACATGCGGTAGCAGCACTCGACCCCCTCCTGCGTCAGCTTGCCGTCCGAGGTCTTGTTGTGCGGGTTGGCGGGGTCGAACTTTTCGGCCTGCTGCTCGACCATGCCTTTCAGCCGGCGCAGATCCGCCTCGATGGAGGCGATCAGGTCGAGAACCGGCTTCGGGTCGAAAGGCTGCGGGTGCGGCTTGCTCGTCATGGCGCTGTCCTTGATCGGAAAGACCAGCATATAGGCAAACGTTCGCCGATAAAAAGGGCCGGGCTCCGCCGGCAGCTTCAACAAATCTGAATTCCTTCGCGATGCGGCCGCGATTGACCGCAGAGGCCGGAATCTCTAGTTTAGAATCTTTCTAATCTAGAGATTCACAGTCATGCTTTCCCGCGTCTTCGGTTTCGGCCGCCGCTCGTTCGATACGCTGTCGGAACAGGAGGTTCTGGCGCTCGCCATCTCCTCAGAGGAGGACGACGGGCGCATCTACCGCGCCTATGCCGACGGGCTGCGCGAGGATTTTCCACAATCGGCGAAAATCTTCGAGGAAATGGCCGCTGAGGAGGACGGCCATCGCGATGCGCTGATCGACATGCACCGCAAGCGCTTCGGCGAACGCATCCCGCTGATCCGGCGCGAGCATGTACGCGGCTATTACCAGCGCAAGCCCGACTGGCTGGTCCGGCCGCTGGGCATCGACCGTGTGCGGGCGCAGGCCGAGGAAATGGAGCGGCAGGCCTATAACTTCTACATCACGGCGGCAACGCGGACGACCGACGCGGCGACCCGCAAGCTGCTCGACCGGCTGGCCGTGGCCGAGCAAAGCCATGAAACGCTGGCGCATCGCCTCGGCCTCAAGCACGCCCCCGAGGCAGTGCGCGAAGCGGAAACTTCCACCGAGCGGCGGCAGTTCATCCTCACCTATGTGCAGCCGGGGCTGGCCGGGCTGATGGACGGTTCGGTCTCGACGCTGGCGCCGATCTTCGCCGCCGCCTTCGCCACACACGACAGCTGGCAGACCCTGCTGGTCGGGCTGGCCGCCTCGGTCGGCGCCGGCATCTCCATGGGCTTCACCGAGGTCGCCTCCGACGACGGCCGGCTGTCCGGGCGCGGCTCGCCGATCAAGCGCGGCCTGACCGTCGGCGCCATGACGGCGCTGGGCGGGCTCGGCCATGCGCTGCCCTATATCATCCCGCATTTCTGGACCGCCACCGGCGTGGCGGCCGCCGTCGTCTTCGTCGAATTGTGGGCGATCGCCTTCATTCAGAACCGCTATATGGACACGCCGTTCTGGCGCGCCGCCTTGCAGGTGGTGGCCGGCGGCGCTCTGGTCTTCGCCGCCGGCGTGCTGATCGGCAACGCCTGACATTCAGGCGTTGGCGGCGCAACAGCGATATAGTACGCTCACAAACGACTATCGCGAGTTGGAAACTGTAAAAGTATATGCTTCCGCATGTTGAAGGGGGAGGGTCATTGCAATGGCAATTGTACGAGGATCATTTTTCGGGCTCATTGGCTTAGTATTCGGCATGTTTGCGATGTTCGCCCTTATTCCTGCACTGGCAGCATTTCGGACGACTGATAGTCCAATGCCGGGTTGGGCTTGGGCAATACCAGTGATTGGATTGTTGTTGGGAATTTTCGCACCGACGGTCAGGCGGGCTTTTGGGCGCGGCTTCCTCATGCTTGGTGCGTCAGTTTTTGCGCTACCGCTCTCTGCAATGTTGCTGTCTGGCCGTGTTTCGAGCGACATGGTCGCTGGCGCGGCCCAAGACGACAAAGCTGTGACTGCAATTGGGTCTGGCATCGCGGGTTTCCTAGTGACTGGCGCCGCGACGTTTGTTGGGTTCTTTTTCGGAGCAATTCTTCTAGTTGTCGGCCTCGTGCTCGCGCTCGGAGGCCGGCGGGAGGTTGTTGTTGTCCATCAACCTATTGCCAGCCGCGCTGACCCACAGCTCTAGCCTAACCATTTGACGCCCGGCTGTCGGCCGGCGCTTCCGCCCGCTCCGTCATGCCGTAGTCGCGCACGACATGGGCGATGCGGAGCCGATAGTCGGCAAAGACGCCGCCGCGTCCGGCCTGCTGCGCGTGCCGGTGCTCGCCGGTGTTGCGCCAGGCCTTCACGGCTTCCTCGTCGCGCCAAACCGAAAGCGACAGGATGCGGCCCGGATCGGCGAGGCTCTGGAAGCGCTCGATGGACAGAAAGCCGTCAATGCCGTCGAGCAAGGACCGCAGGTCGGCGGCGATGGAAAGATAGGCGTCGCGCTTTCCGGCGGCCGGCTCGACCTCGAAGATCACCGCGATCATGGCTGAACGACCCTGGCGTGCGGAGCGGAGGCGAGCTTGAGGAAAATGCGGTCCTCCTTGAGGATGAACTTCTCGCGCCGCGAGAGTTCATAATTCGCCTTGCCGAGCGGGTCGTCGCCAAGCCTTTTGCGATAGGCTTCGTAGGCGGCGAGGCTTTCGATGTTGTAGACGCCGTAGGCCGTCGTCGCCGAGCCTTCGTGCGGCGCGAAGTAGCCGATCAGGTCGGCGCCGCAGCGCGGAATCGCCTGCCCCCAGTTGCGGGCATACTCCTCGAACGCTTCCTTTTTGAACGGGTCGATCTGGTAGCGGATGAAGCAGGTGATGCTCACGGTCGGTTCTCCTGTTGAATGTGATGGTTCGATCGGGATCGAAGCGTTTTGCGCCGCGACCGGATAGGCTCGGTCGCTCAGCGCCAGAACGGCACGGCGCATTCGTTGCGGGCTTCCCGCGGCGTCACGCCGATGTCGGCGAGCAAGTGGGCACCGAGATCGGCTAGGTCCGCCCGCTGCCGGCGGCGTGCGGACCAGCGGCCAAGCAGGTGCCGGGCTGCATGCGGCAACGATGTTGGAAACGGCCTGACGGCAGGTTGGGAAAGCGGTTCAGCAATCATCGTCGTTCTCCTTGATCTGGAGCGACAATAGGCGATACTCTGCAAAGATGCTTCGACAAGGATCGAACTATGAATGACACATTGAAGGACGGACCCGACATTGCCCGCATCGCCAGCCTGGTCGGCGATCCGGCCCGCGCCAATATGCTCACCGCGCTGATGGCGGGCGCGGCGCTGACGGCCAGCGAACTGGCGCTGGAGGCCGGCGTGACGCTGCCGACGGCAAGCTCGCACCTCGCCAAGCTGATGGAGGGCGGATTGCTGACGGTCGCAAGCGAGGGCCGCCACCGCTACTACGGCCTTTCAAGCCCGCAGGTGGCGGGGATGCTGGAGGCGATCATGGGCGTTGCGGCCGGCGTCGGGCCGAAGCGCGTGCGCCCCGGCCCGCGCGAGCCGAAAATGCGCGAGGCGCGCGTCTGCTACGACCATCTCGCCGGCGAGCACGCGGTGAAAATGCTGGAGGCGCTGCTGGACGGGAAAATCCTCGTGCGCGACGGCAAGGACATCAAGCTCGGCAAGCACGGCGCCACGCATTTCGCCGCCATCGGCATCGACGTCGAGGCGTCGGGGAAATCGCGTCGGCCGGTGTGCCGCGACTGCCTGGACTGGAGCGTGCGGCGTTCGCACCTCGCCGGCACGCTGGGCGCGGCGATCCTCGACAAGATCCTCTCCGAAAAATGGGCGCGGCGCGAGAAGGACAGCCGCGTGGTGACGTTCTCGCCGAGAGGGAAGATGGAGTTCGAGCGGGTGTTTTTGAGGTAATCTTCTTCCTTCTCCCCGTTCACGGGGAGAGGAAAGCTACAGCTTCAGCACCTTCGCCCTGTCGAAGAAATCCTTCCAGGGATCGTCGCCGGCGAGCCGTTTCAGCGTCATCCCGTTGCCGATGGGAAAGGCGTTGGGGGCCACGCCGTCCCCGATTTCCTTCCACGTCACCGGCATGGAGACGGTCGCGCCCTTCTTGGCGCGCGAGGAATAAGGCGCCACCGTGGTCGAGCCGCGGCCGTTGCGCAGATAGTCGATGAAGATCTTTCCCGTGCGCGCCTTCTTCGATAGCGTGGCCGTATAGCGGTCCGGCTCGGCCTGCTCCATGGCGCGGGCAAAATCGTGGGCGAATTCTTTGACCGCCTCCCACTTCGCCTCAGGCTTCAGGGGCACCATGACGTGATAGCCCTTGCCGCCCGACGTCTTGACGAAGACCGGCAGCGACAGTTCCTTGAGCTTGTCGCGGATGTCGAGCGCCGCCTGCCGCACCGTCTCCACCGCCACGCCCTCGTCGGGATCGAGGTCGAAGACGACCTGGTCTGGCGTATCGATCCTGTCCATCGTGCAGCCCCACAGGTGGATTTCCACCACGCCCATCTGCACGAGTGCCGCGATGCCGTCGAAGTCCTTCACGAACAGGATTTCCTCGTTGTCCTGCGGGTCCCTCGACTTGAAGATTTTGTCGCTCATGCCGGCCGAGGCGTGCTTCTGGAAGAAGCGCGGGCCGCCGACGCCGTCCGGCGCGCGCACCAGCGCCAGTGGCCGGCCGACGACGAATTTTTCCATGCGCGGCCAGACCAGTTCGTAGTGCTCCAGCAAGGCCTGCTTCGACACTTTTTCGTCCGGCCACAGCAGCTTGTCGGGGTGGGTCAGCCTTATCCCTGTCTCCACAGCGGACGCCCTCTTCCCTCTCGGAGTTACAGCCCTGGCGGTCGAAACGGCCAGCATAATGCAGCTTGCCCTTTCGCGACAGCCGGCCGGCGGCGAACGCAGGCTCCGTCAGTTCCGCCCTGCCTTCCGACCTCGCGCCGGACGGATCGGCCGGTTACGATGCTGCCGCGCGGCGCCACACGCATGAAACCGATGTGATGCAAAAAGCACACCGGAACGAAAGCCGACGGCGGGCACGGAAAGACCGCCAGTTAGCCGCAATCCGGCCACGAAGTGACTGATTTCCGGACCAAAATTAATTTTGTCTTCATGAGGGATTCACCACTTCGCGATAGGGTGATCGCAATTCGGAAGGGACTCCGAAAATCGGGACCGGGACTTGTATCGAGATGCGTATTTTGACTCACATCGCCGGCTATGTGGCCGCCATCCGCGAATTCATCGCGCCGACCTACCGACCGGAGCGCTATTACATGCGTGGCCCCGGCCCGGCCTGCGCCCGCCGCAGCCACGCGCTTGGTTTCGGCGCCCGCTGAGGCCGTCAGCCATGACCCTGACAAGCCGTCACGACAGCCGGATCTGCCGGCCCGGCGCCGACCATCGTGCAACGACCTTGCGCGCAGAACGTCCAGCCCTCGCCCGTCGCCCCTGAGGCGGCCAGCACCAGTTTCTCCTGCGGCCCGACGCCGGGCCGGTAGATCCACCAGCCATCCCTGAACACCGAGCCCTCGGGCGGGTCCATGCCGGCGCCCGAGCCGCGCACGCGCGCCTCGACCACCTGGAGCCCGGCCGGCGTCACCTGCCAGTGTTCCTCCCAGCGGGTCTTTTCCACCGAATGCGTCCAGGAGAGGGTGAAGGCGGCGGCGGCGAAGACCGTCACCTTGCCGCCGGCCAGCAGGCAGATGCTCATCGCGCGGTGCCGTCCGGCGCGGCCGCGCCCGGCGCCGGCGCCCCGCGCGTGCGGCGCCAGTGCAGGCCGAAGAAGACGACGGCCAGCACGAAGCCGATCTGGTCGGAAATCGGGATCGCGGCGATCAGCGAGAAGGCCGCCGCCGTCGCCAGCAGCCGCTCCCACCAGGTGAGGTGCGTGCGCAGGAAGCCGACGACCGCCGTTCCCCACAGCACGATGGCGAGCGACGTCTTGAAGACGATGTAGACGACGGCGGGATAGAAGCCGATCGACGCTTCCAGCGGCCCGCCCGATTGCAGCATCAGGGTCGGCGTGTAGACCGCCATATAGGGGATGACGAAGCCCGCCGCCGCCACCTTGATCGCCTCGATGGCGATCTTCAGCCCGCTTTCCCTGGCGATCGGCGCCGCCGCGAAGCAGGCCAGCGCGACCGGCGGGGTGAGGTCGGCCATGATGCCGAAATAGAAGACGAACATGTGGCTGACCAGCAGCGGAATGCCCAGCGCCAGCAGCGCCGGCCCGGCGATGGTCGAGGTGATGATGTAGTTGGGGATCGTCGGGATGCCCATGCCGAGGATCAGGCAGGTGATCATGGTCAGGACCAGCGACAGGATCAGGCTCGATTTGCCGATCGAGACGATGTAGTCGCCGAAGGTGTTGGCGACGCCGGTGAGCGTCATGGTGCCGACGATGATGCCGACGATAGCACAGGCGATGCCGACGGGCAGCGCCGTCTTGGCTCCCTCTGCCAGCGAGTCGCGGCAGGCGGCGAGCGTCGCCTTGCCGCCCGTTACGACGAGATTAACGGCGACCAGGACGGCGGCGGCGGCGAGCACGACCCAGATGCCCAGCTTGAAGAACGAGGCGGCGATCAGCCCGAGGAAGATCCAGAAGATCGCCCTCAGCGCCATGTTGGGCAGGCCGAGCGCCACCGAGCCGCCGAGGATCAGCAGGCCCGTCATGGCGAAGCCGATGGTGCCGGCGTAAAGCGGCGTGTAGCCGGAAAACAGCAGGTAGACCAGCGCCGCCAGCGGCAGCAGCAGATACCAGCGCTCGGCCAGCGCGCGCGCCGCCGAGGGCAATTGCGCCCGCGGCAGGCCGACGAGGCCGGCGCGGCCCGCTTCCAGATGCACCATCCAGAAGGCGGAGGCGAAGTAGAGGATCGCCGGAATGACGGCGGCCTTGACCACCTCGCGATATTCGATGCCCAGCGTCTCGGCCATGATGAAGGCGACGGCGCCCATCACCGGCGGCATGATCTGGCCGCCCATCGAGGAGGTCGCCTCGACGCCGCCGGCGAAGGCGGCGCGGTAGCCGAAGCGCTTCATCAGCGGGATGGTGAACTGGCCGACGGTGACGACGTTGGCGACGCCCGAGCCGGAGATCATGCCCATGAAGCCCGACGAGATGACCGCCACCTTGGCCGGCCCGCCGCGCATATGGCCGACGAGGCCCATGGAGACGTCGGTGAACAAGCGGATCATGCCGGCGCGCTCCAGGAAGGAGCCGAACAGGATGAACAGGAAGATGTAGGTGGCCGAAACGTAGATCGGCGTGCCGTAGATACCCTCGGTGCCGAAGGCCATATGGTCGATGACCTGGGAGAAGTCGTAGCCGCGCGTGTCGAAAGGCGCCGGCAGATATTCGCCGAACAGGCAGTAGAGCAGGAAGATGCCGCAGATGATCGGCAGCGCCGGGCCCATCAGGTAATAGGCGGCGGCGAACAGGACGACGAGCGAGACGACGCCGACCAGCGTGTCGATCGGCAACGGCTCGCCGGCACGCAGGATCAGCGCCTCGTATTGCGTGAACTGGTAGAGCGCCACCGCCATGCCGAGGATGCCGAGGCCCCAGGCGCAGGCACGCCACGGCCTGCCGGCGCCGCGCAGCGCGGCCAGCAGCGGAAAGACCAGCAGAAGCAGGAAGCCGAGGTGGATGTCGCGGACCTGCTGGCTCGGCAGGCTGAGCAGGCTGGCGGCGGTGGCCAACTGGAAGACGGAGAAGGCGACGGCGATCCAGAACAGGACGCGGCCTTCCAGCGTCGGCGGGAACGTTTCCGCCAGCGGATCATGGATCGATACGACCGGGGCTTCCGGCGGCGCGGCGGTTTGCGGCTGCGTGGCGGATTCGCGCATGGGTCCTCACAGGGGGATTCGATGGCGCTCTTCCTTCTCCCCGTTAACGGGGAGAAGGTGGCCCGAAGGGCCGGATGAGGGGCGGCGCGAGCCTTTGAAGGTCAGCGCCGCCTCTCACTGTCCTGCCGGACATCTCTCCCCGCAAAACGAGGAGAGAGAAGCAGCTTCCCTACAGCAGGCCCTTTTCCTTGTAGTATTTCTCGGCGCCGGGATGCAGCGGGATGGGCAGGCCCTTCGGCCCGTTCTCCGGCTTGATGGCGGAAGCCGCCTTGTGCGCGGCCTTCAAGGTATCGAGGTTCTCGAAGAGCTGCTTGGTCATCTGGTAGGCTTCTTCGTCCGAGACGTCGGAACGCGTCACCAGGATGTTGGTGATGGCGACCGTCGGCACGTCCGCCGTCTGGCCTTCGTAGGTGCCGGCCGGAATGGTGGCGGCAAGGAAGGGCGCGCCCATCTTTTCCGGAATGGCGGCAGGCACGGCCACCACCGTCACCGGCAGAGAGGTGGCGAGATCCTTGATCGAGGCGACGCCGAGGCCGGCCGATTGCAGCGTGGCGTCGAGCTGGCGGTTCTTGATGAGTTCGACCGATTCGCCGAAGTCGAGATACTCGACCTTGGCGAGATCCTTGTAGCTCATGCCGGCGGCTTCAAGGATGGCGCGGGCGTTGAGTTCGGTGCCCGACTTCGGCGCGCCGACCGAGACGCGCTTGCCCTTCAGGCTGGCGAGATCGGTGATGCCGCTGTCCTTGGACGCGACGATCTGGATGTAGTTGGGATAGATGGCGGCAATGGCGCGCAGCTTGTCCAGTTTCTTCTTGAAGCCGGCCTCCTCGTTGCCGGCCCAGGCGGCCTGCACCGAATCGCCGAGCGCAAACGCGATCTCGCCCTTGCCCTGCTGCAAAAGGTTGAGGTTCTCGACCGAAGCCTTGGTGGCCTGCACCTGCGTGCGGGCACCCTCGATCTTCTCGCCGTAGATCTTGGCCAGCGCCGCGCCCAGCGGATAGTAGACGCCTGATGTGCCGCCGGTCAGCACGTTGATGAATTCGCTTGCGCCTGCGGCCATCGAGCCGAGGCCGAAGGCCAGCGCCAGCGCGCCTGTCGCAACGATCTTGCGGACACCGATCATGTGTTCGTTCCTCCCTGGTTGCTTCGACCGGGCCACCCTCCCCGGCCCGGAGGCGGTACTTTAGTCGGTGAACTCGAATTGCCAACCCGCAATTGCCGGCTTTCAACGAAGGATTGAGAGGCGCACGCCGGGCGTGCTTGCGCGGCCCGCCTGCGACGGGCAAAAAATTCGCACGAAATTTCGGCCGCTGTCGAAATCGTCCGATGCCGCGCGACATTCGTGTGTCCGCGCCGAAGCGGTCGCAGAAGGAAGGACCCCCTACCATGCAATACATGCTTCTCATTCATGTCGACGAAGCGGCCATGGCCGCCATGGCGCCGGCCGCGACACCGGACAAAGCCTACGAAATGGCCCAACCCTACCTGGCCTACAACGAGGCGCTGAAGAAGGCGGGCGTCTGGGTGGCCGGCGACCGGCTGGCGCCCTCGGCGTCGACGACGCTGGTCAGCATGCGCGGCGACAAGACCGAAGTGCTCGACGGCCCGTTCGCCGACACCAAGGAGCAGCTCGGCGGCTACTACATCATCGAGGCGGCGGACCTCGACGCCGCCATCCAGTGGGCCGCCCGCTGCCCCGCCGCGCAGAACAGGGCGGTCGAGGTGCGGCCGATCTGGAAGGCCGGCTAAGCCCGCCCGCCATGACCGCCCAGGCCCCCGGCGCGCGGGCGGCAGCAGAAGCCGCCGCCCGGCAAAGCTACGGCAAGCTGGTCGCCTTCCTCGCCGCGCGCACACGCGACGTCGCCGGTGCGGAGGACGCGCTGGCGGACGCCTTTGCCGCGGCACTCGAGCGCTGGCCGCACGACGGCGTGCCGGACAGACCGGAAGCCTGGCTGCTTGCCGTGGCACGGCGGCGCGGCATCGATGCCGTCCGCCGGCGGCGCACCCGCGAGGCCGGCCGGGACCATCTGGCATTGATGGCGGAGGAACTGGAGGCCGGCATGGCCGAGCATGACATTCCCGACGAGCGGCTGAGGCTGATGTTCGCCTGCGCCCATCCGGCCATCGACCCGGCGATGCGGGCGCCGCTGATGCTGCAAACCGTGCTCGGCTTCGACGCGGCGGCAATCGCTTCGGCCTTCCTTGTCGCGCCGGCGACGATGGCGCAGCGGCTGGTGCGGGCCAAGGCGCGCATCAAGCAGGCGGGCATCCCGTTCCGCATCCCCGAGCGGCCGGAACTGGCCGAACGGCTCGACGCCGTGCTGGGGGCGATCTACGCCGCCTTCGCCGAAGGCTGGCTGGACGCCGCCGGCACCGAGACGCGGCGCCGCAACCTCGCCTCCGAGGGCCTGTGGCTCGGCCGGCTGACGGCTTCGCTGCTGCCCAACGAGCCGGAAGCGCTCGGCCTGCTGTCGCTGATGCTGTTTGCGGAAGCACGCCGGGCGGCGCGGCGGACCGATGACGGCCGTTATATGCCGCTGGCGGCACAGGACACCGCCCTGTGGGACAATGCGATGATCGACGAGGCCGAACGGCTGCTGGTCGTCGCCTCGGCAATGGAAGGGCTCGGCCGCTACAGGCTGGAGGCGGCCATCCAGGCCGTGCATTGCGCGCGGCGCACGACGGGCGGAACAGACTGGCCGGCGCTCGCCACACTCTACGAGGTGCTGCTTTCGCTGACCGGTTCGCCGGTGGCCGCGATCAACCGCGCGGTTGCGATCGCCCGGCTCGACGGGCCGCGCGCCGGCCTCGATGCGCTGGAGGCAATCGGCGACGCGCGGCTGGCCGACTACCAGCCGTTCTGGGCGGCGCGCGCCGACCTCGCGGCACAGCTTGGCGACCGCGCGCAGGCGACCGCCGCCTACGACCGCGCCATCGGGCTGGAGCGCGACGAGGCCGTGCGCCGCTTCCTGCAAGCCGAGCGCGAAGCGCTGGACGAAGGAGGCGTGTAGTGCCGGCGGAGCGGCAGTTCCTCTCAATCCGCCCACATCTCGTGCCGGAGGTTGAGTTCGGCCAGCAGCGGATCGGCCCGCAGGACAGCTGAAACACGCTCGACATTGGGCCAGGCGGTGCGCGCTTTTTGCACGTCCGGATGCCAGCAGACCAGCATCAGCATATAGACGTCGGCGATGGAACGGGCGTCGCCGGCAAGCCATCCGCGCGCCCCCAGCGCGCGATCCAGAATGCCGATCTCGCGATCCATTTCCGTGACTGCCGCCTGCTTGACCGCGACTATGCCATCGGCGTCGGCGGTGTAGCGATGGGCATAATAATAGCGCAGGTCGGCCGGATAGAGCGTCGAGGTCATGAAAGCCAGCCAGCGCAGGAAGTCGGCGCGGCCCGCCTGGCCGGCGACGGGACCGAGGCCGGCACCGGGATGCAGTTCGGCCAGCAGGGTGCAGATGGCCGCCGATTCGGCAACGGCATGGCCATCGGGCAGGACCAGAACCGGCACCTGGTTCATCGGGCTGACGGCAAGAAACTCAGGCGCCGGATCAGGCGTCTTTTTCACGTCGATCAGGTCGAACGGCACGCCGGCGATTTTCAGCGCCGCCTCGACCACGAAGCCGCCGGAGCCCGGACGGGTATAGAGTTTGTACATCGGAATCCTCCCCTCGCCGTATCGCGAGACAGGAGGATGTGCCCGCAACCGCCGCCGCGCTCAAGCCGCGCCAGACGGTTTTTCGGCAGGGCCAGGACCAGGAGCGTATGTTTGCGATGGGAGGCGGGACCGTCGCATAGGAACGTCCCAATCTCGAACGTCGAGGACCCCCACCCCTGTCCCATCCCCACAAGGGGGAGGGAGACGCCGACGCCGCCGTTTCTCTTCCCCATCGCAAAAGTTGATGGCCGTGGCATCGTCGCAGAGTTCCCCTCCCCCCTGAGGGGAGGGGTTAAGGTGGCGGTGCGGCGCCATTAGCGTCTATCCCAACGCCCGCGTCAGTTCCCCAGCCCGTCGAACAGGACGGTCGAAAGATAGCGCTCGGCGAAGGAGGGGATGACGACGACCATCGTCTTGCCCTTGTTTTCCGGCCGCGCGCCGACGACCACGGCCGCCTGCAAGGCGGCGCCCGAGGAAATGCCCACCGGCACGCCTTCCAGCCGTGCGACAAGGCGGGCGTTGGCGACGGCGTCTTCGTTGGAGACGGTGACGATCTCGTCGTAGACGGACGTGTCGAGCACCTTCGGCGCAAAGCCGGCGCCGAGGCCCTGGATCTTGTGCGGGCCGGGCTGGCCGCCCGACAGGATGGCGGACGCCTCGGGCTCCACCGCCACGACCTGAACCGAGGGCTTGCGGCTCTTCAGAACCTGGCCGACGCCGGTGATGGTGCCGCCGGTGCCGATGCCGGCGACGAGGATATCGACCGCGCCCTGCGTGTCGTTCCAGATTTCCTCCGCCGTGGTGCGGCGATGGACTTCGGGATTGGCGGGGTTCTCGAACTGTTGCGGAATGACGGCGTCCGGCAGCTTGGCGACCAGTTCCTCCGCCTTGGCGATGGCGCCCTTCATGCCCTTCGGCCCGTCGGTCAGCACCAGTTCGGCGCCGAGCAGCAGAAGCATCTTGCGCCGCTCCGACGACATCGTCTCGGGCATGGTCAGGATCAGCTTGTAGCCTTTGGCGGCGGCGGCGAAGGCGAGCGCGATGCCGGTGTTGCCGGAGGTCGGCTCGACCAGCGTGGTGCGGCCGGGCACGATGCGGCCCTCCGCCTCCAGCGCCTCGATCATCGCCACGCCGATGCGATCCTTGACCGAGGCGATGGGGTTGAAGAATTCCAGCTTGGCGAGCAGGTCGGCAACAATACCCTTTTCCTTCGCGAACTTCTCCAGCCTGACCAGCGGCGTGTCGCCGATCGTCTCGGTGATCGAGGCGAAGATGCGGCCGCGGCCGGGCACGCGCGCGGACGGGTCGGGCTTGGTCATGCGTCTGGCTCCCTGAGATTCGTGAAAGGCAAGATAGGATTTTTCATCGTGGAAGATAGGCCGGCACACCAGAATAGCCGAGAGGACGGCGTTGCAAAGGCCGGGCGTGGCTGGAAGAAAATTCTCTCATATGACGAAAAGCAGGATTGCGATTGCGCCTCATGATTTTCCCCTATGGCTTCGCGCCGTCATAGGCGACGCGCCAGATCGTGCCGGAACCGTCCTCGGTGACGATCAGCGCGCCGTCCTTCGCCACCGCCACGCCGACCGGACGACCCCACACTTCGGCATCGGAGGTAACGAAGCCGGTCATGAAGTCCTGATAGGCGCCTGTCGGCCTGCCGTTCTCGAACTTCAGCCGAACGACCTTGTAGCCGGTGCGCGTGCCGCGGTTCCACGAACCGTGCAGCGCGACGAAGGCATCGCCCTTGTATTCGGCCGGGAACTGGCCGCCGTCGTAGAAGGCGATGCCGAGCGGCGCCGAATGCGCCTGGATGAGCACGTCCGGCACCGTCGCCATGCCGGCGAGGTCCGGCCGCGCGCCGGGATGGCGCGGGTCCTGATGATCGCCGATGTAGAACCACGGCCAGCCGTAGAAGGCGCCGTCCTTCACCGTCGTCGCATAATCGAACGGCACATTGTCGCCCAGCCCGTCGCGCTCGTTGACGACGCACCACAGCGCGCCGGTGGCCGGCTGCACGGTCATGCCGGAACAGTTGCGCAGGCCGGTGGCGACGGTCCGGCCGTTCCTGCCGTCCGGATCGTAGGCGCGGACTTCGGCGCGGCCTTTTTCTTCGCCCCACGCGGCGCCCCGCGGCTGCCTGCCGGTCCAGCCCGCCGGCTCCTTGCCCATGCCTTCGGCGACGTTCGAACCGGAGCCGATGGACACGTAAAGCGTGGCGCCGTCCGGCGAAAAGGCGATGTCGCGGGTCCAGTGGCCGCCGGTCGGCAGGCCTTCGATCACCGCCTGAGGCTTGCCGGACGCCTGCATATCGCCGTCATGATAAGCGAAGCGCACGACGCTGCCGGTGTCGGCGACATAGACCCATTGCGGATTCCCCGCCGGGTAGAAGGCGATGCCGTAGGGCCGGGCGAGCCCCTTGGCGAAGATTCCTTTCTCCACCACCTTACCGTCCTTGCCCAGTCGGTAGACGCGCACCTGGCCGGCGCGGCTGTCGGCGACAAACAGGTCGCCGTTGGGCGCAACACGCACGACGCGCGGATTGCTGATGCCGGACGCGATGCGTTCGACCGAGAAACCTTGCGGCACGTGCGGTTTCACGCCCTTCGGCGCAGCGGCCTCGTCGGCGCCGTTCGACGCCGACCCGGCGGTATTCGGCTTCGGCATGTCATCCGGGCGGATCAGCCGCCAGACGCCCGGCCGGTCGGCCTGCCAGCCGCCGAAGGCTTGCGCTCCTTTCAGCACCGGTGCTTCTTCAGCCGCTGCGGCGGAAACGGCGAGGATCGCGGAAAGCGCGGCGAAGAGGATCAGGCGCATGGGCGTGCTCCGGGACGGGACTGAGCGCTCCACGCGAACGAACGACAGCCGCAACCGTTCCCTGGTCACGCCGACTCGAGGCGGAGCAATCAGCCGAGTTCGGCGTCGAGCTGGGTTTCCAGCTTCACCAGATCGGCCGGCAGCGGCAGGCCGAGCGCGCGCAGCTCGTTGAGTTTCTCGCGCACCTGCTCGCGGATTTCGCGGGCATCGCGCGGCTGGTTCACCATATCGGCCAGGAGCAGGTCGATTTCGGCCTTGATCGCTTCGAACGCCATGGTCCTTCCCTTCCTCGCTCAGCGCAGCATGCGCGAAATGAGCTGCGCGGTATAGTCCACCATCGGCACGATGCGGGCATAGTTGAGGCGGGTCGGGCCGATGACGCCGAGGGCGCCGATGACGCGCGCATCCTTGTCGCGATAGGGCGCCACCACCAGCGAGGAGCCCGACAGCGAGAAAAGCTTGTTCTCCGAGCCGATGAAGATGCGCACGCCCGAGCCCTGCTCGGCGAGGTCGAGCAGCTGGACGAGGCCGTCCTGCGTCTCCAGGTCCTCGAAGAGATGCCTGAGAAGCTCGATATCGGCCTGGGCGGTGACGTTTTCCAACAGGTTGGCGCGGCCGCGCACGATGAGGCGCGCCGGCAGGCCGCTTTCGGCGCCCGCCCACACCGCCAGCCCCTTTTCCACCAGATCCTGCGACAGCGTGTCGAGGGCGGCGCGCGTTTCTTCCTTGCGGCGCGCGATCTCGGCGCGCGCCTCGGCCAGCGTGCGGCCGCGGATGTGGGCGTTGAGGAAATTCGAGGCCTCGTGCAGTTGCGAAACGGTGATGCCGGCCGGCAGGTCGATGACGCGGTTCTCGACGTCGCCGTTCTGCGACACCAGCACCGCCAGCGCCTTGGTCGGCTCGAGCTGGATGAATTCGATGTGCTTGAGCGCCGCCTCGTTCTTGGCGGCGAGCACAAGGCCGGCGCCGCGCGACATGCCAGACAGCAACTGGCTGGCCTCGGTCAGCATATGCTCCAGCGTCGCACCTTCGCCCGAGGCCTTCATCTGCGCCTCGATGGCGCGGCGCTCGTCGTCGGCGAGGTCGCCCAGTTCCATGAAGGCATCGACGAAGAAGCGCAGGCCCGCTTGCGTCGGCAGGCGGCCGGCGGAGACGTGCGGGGCGTAGATGAGGCCAAGGTGCTCGAGATCGCTCATCACGTTGCGCACGGTCGCCGGCGACAGCGACGACGGCAGGATGCGCGAGAGCGAGCGCGAGCCGACCGGTTCGCCGTCGCGCAGATAGGAATCGACGATGCGCCGGAAGATGTCGCGCGAGCGCATGTCGAGCGATTGCAGGGCGGGCGACTGCAAGGCAGACGACTGCGTCGAGGGATCGGCGAACGGTTTCGTCATCGCATCAAGAACCTTCCGACTTCGGAATATAGATTGAGGGCAAGGCCTTGCAAGCCGGCCAATTTCCTTTGCACCCGCGCGGCCGCGGGGCTACAAGCCCGGCAACAAACGAAACCGAACGGAAAGAGCCTGAATGCGCCCCTCGAAACGCCAGAACGACGAAATGCGTGCCATCTCCTTCGAGCGCGGCGTCTCCAAGCATGCGGAAGGCTCGTGCCTGGTGAAGTTCGGCGACACGCATGTGCTTTGCACGGCGAGCCTTGAGGAACGGGTGCCGGGCTGGATGCGCAATACCGGCAAGGGCTGGGTGACGGCCGAATACGGCATGCTGCCGCGCTCGACCGGCGACCGCATGCGCCGCGAGGCCTCCGCCGGCAAGCAGGGCGGCCGCACGCTGGAAATCCAGCGCCTGATCGGCCGTTCCTTGCGCGCCGTGGTCGATATGCAGGCGTTGGGCGAGGTGCAGATCACGGTGGACTGCGACGTCCTGCAAGCCGACGGCGGCACCCGCACCGCCTCCATCACCGGCGGCTGGGTAGCGCTGCACGACTGCCTGCGCTGGATGGAGGCGCGTCAGATGCTGAAGCTCGACAAGGCGCTGAAGGACCATGTCGCGGCCATTTCCTGCGGCATCCATGACGGCCAGCCGGTGATCGACCTCGACTATCTGGAGGATTCGTCGGCCGGCACCGACGCCAACTTCGTCATGACCGGCAAGGGTGGCATCGTGGAAATTCAAGGCACCGCCGAGGGCGAGCCGTTCTCGGAAGACCAGTTTTCGGCGCTGATGGGATTGGCCAAGCGCGGCATTTCGCGACTGGTGGATTTGCAGAAGATGGCGGTCGGTTAGCGAAGGCGATGGTTGTTTTCGCCTATGCCGCTTCGCGGGAACCCCCACCCCTAACCCCTCCCCTCAAGGGGGAGGGGAACTTGGCGCGCGGCAGCTTCTCCTCCCCCTTGAGGGGTGGGGGTAAAGTTTCTCGATCCGAGGGGGGTTAGATGCAACCCTCGACCATCCTGGAATCCGCGCTCTACGTCACCGACCTAGACGCAGCCGATACCTTCTACTCCGAGGTTCTCGGCCTTGAGCGGATTGCAAAAGTGGCGGGCCGGCACGTCTTCTTCCGCTGCGGCCAAGGCGTGCTTCTGCTGTTCGTCGCCGGGGCAACGAGCGAACCGCCGCCATCCGGCGCGAAACTGCCGGTGCCGCCGCACGGCACGCTCGGGCAAGGGCATCTGTGCTTTGCCGCGACGGCCGACGACATCGGGCGCTGGAAGGCCCGGCTGACGCAAAAGGGCGTCGCCATCGAGGCCGATTTCGAATGGCCGCCCAAACCGGGACAGGAACCGGGCGGCCGCTCTATCTATTTCCGCGACCCATCCGGCAATTCGCTGGAATTCGCCGAACCGAAAATCTGGAACCTCTGAATGCACGCCCTGACCGACAAGAAGATCGTCGTCGCCAGCCACAATGCCGGCAAGCTGCGCGAATTCGCGGACCTGCTCGGGCCCTTCGGGCTGGAGGCGAAGTCGGCCAAGGAGTACGGCCTGCCCGAACCGGACGAGACCGGCACGACCTTCGAGGAAAACGCCTACATCAAGGCCTTCGCGGCCGCCAAGGCGACCGGCCTGCCCGCCATGTCGGACGATTCCGGCCTGTGCGTGGACGCGCTCGACGGCGCGCCCGGCGTCTACACCGCCAACTGGGCGGAAAAGCCCGAAGGCGGGCGCGATTTCGGCATGGCCATGCAGCGCACGGAAACGGCGTTGCAAGAGGCCGGCGCGACCCGGCCCGCGCAGCGCGCCGGGCGCTTCGTCGCCGTCATCTGCCTGGTCTTTCCCGACGGCGAGGCCGAATATTATCGCGGCGAAGTGGAAGGAACGCTGGTCTGGCCGCCGCGCGGCGACCTCGGCTTCGGCTACGACCCGGTGTTTTTGCCGGACGGCTATGCCAAGACCTTCGGCGAGATGACGGCCGAGGAGAAGCACGGCTGGAAGCCGGGCGACGCGGAAGCGCTGTCGCACCGGGCGCGGGCCTTCAAGAAATTCGCCGAGGCGCGGCTGGGACGGGTTTGATGCGTCCCGACATAAACGGCCGGCGTCAGCGCCGCCCCTCACCCGTACCCTCTCCCCGCAAACGGGGTGGGGGGGGCGTCGACGTCGCCGCTTGTCTCCTCTCCCCGTTCACGGGGAGAGGATGCCGGCAGGCAGGTGAGGGGCAGCGTCGGCACGGCGTCGGAATGCACCCATGATCCTCGACCGCACACCCGGTTTCGGGGTCTATATCCACTGGCCGTTCTGCGCGGCCAAATGCCCTTATTGCGACTTCAACAGCCATGTGCGCCACCAGCCGGTCGACCAGCAGCGTTTCGCGCGCGCTTTCGCGACCGAACTGAAAACGATGCGCGCCCGCACCGGGGCGCGCGACGTCACCTCCATCTTCCTCGGCGGCGGCACGCCGTCGCTGATGAAGCCGGAGACGGTGGGCGCCGTGCTCGACGCCGTGGCGGCGAACTGGACGGTGCCGGCCGGCATCGAGGTGACGCTGGAAGCCAATCCGTCCTCGGTCGAGGCCGAGCGCTTCCGCGGCTACCGGGCGGCCGGCGTCAACCGCGTGTCGCTCGGCGTGCAGGCGCTGAACGACCGCGACCTGAAATTCCTCGGCCGGCTGCACAATGTCGAAGAGGCGCTGAAGGCGATCCGGCTGGCGCGCGAAACCTTTCCGCGTTTGTCTTTCGACCTGATCTATGCCCGGCCCGGCCAGACATTGGAGGCATGGCGGGCGGAACTGGAGGAGGCGATCAGCCACGCCGCCGACCACCTGTCGCTCTACCAGCTCACCATCGAGGAAGGCACGCCCTTCTACGCCCTGCACAAGGCGAGGAAATTCGCCATCCCCGACCCCGATCTGGCGGCCGACCTCTACCAGCTCACGCAAGAGGTGACGGCGGCCCGAGGCCTGCCGGCCTACGAGATCTCCAACCACGCCAGGCCGGGCGCCGAAAGCCGGCACAACCTGACCTATTGGCGCTACGGCGAGTATGTCGGCGTCGGCCCCGGCGCGCACGGCCGTTTCGTCGAGGACGGACGGCGCATCGTGACTTTTACCGAAAAAATGCCGGAGACATGGCTTTCGCTGGTCGAGGCGAAAGGCGACGGCGTCGCCGGCGGCGAGGTGCTGACGCGCTCCGAGGAGGCCGACGAATTCCTTCTGATGGGCCTCAGGCTGGCCGAAGGCATCGACCTTGCCCGCTACGAGCAATATGCCGGGCGAGGCCTGCCGGCGGCGCGACTGTCTATTCTCCAGGAGGAGGGCCTCGTGGCGCCGGTCGGCAATTCGCGCCTGCGCGCCACGCCCGCCGGGATGATCGTTCTGGACGCCGTCGTGGCGGACCTGGCGCGGTAGGCGCTTCTGACGACATCCTTGAAAAACCCATCCCGATGGGTTATTTCCAACCATGGTGACGATCCACCGTCAATACGGACTGCGTGTCGTCATCTCCGTCGATGACCATGAGCCGGCGCATGTCCACGTCTTCGGAGACGGGCAGGCCAAGATCAATCTGGCGGACCTAAGCGACAGGCCGAAGCTGATCTGGACGGACGGCATGGCTCACGCCGAGGCGAGAAGCGCAATGCAGGTCGTAGTCGAGAATCAGTCATCCTTTCTGCGGCGATGGGAGGAAATCCATGGCTGAACTGACCGATGCTGAAATCGACGCCGCTGCCGAACGGGGTCGGCTTCTGCGGAGTGCCGAGCCGCGGGCCGCGTCCGCCCGTTATGACCGGCAACGCGACCGCATGGTGGTCGAACTGACCAATCAATGTTCGCTCGCCTTCCCCCCAAGACTGGTCCAGGGGCTCGAACGGGCCGACGACCGGCAGTTGTCGAATGTCGAGATTCTCGGTGCAGGCTACGGCCTGCATTGGGAAGACCTCGACGTCGACATTTCGGTGCCGGGGCTGATGGCCGGTCTGTTCGGCACTCGAAGCTACATGGCCCGCCGGGCCGGGCAGGTAAAATCGAGTGCGAAGGCGGCAGCGGCCCGAACCAACGGCGCCAAAGGCGGGCGGCCGAAGAATGCGTCGGGAGCGTGAATTGACCCTCTCCTCCTGGCAATTCTGGGCCGTTCTGTCGGCCGCGTTCGCGGCGCTGACGGCGATCTTCGCCAAGGTGGGCGTGGAGGCGATCGATTCCGATCTGGCGACCTTCATCCGCACGCTGGTCATCGTCGCGGTGCTGGCGGCGATCCTGGCCATGATGGGCAAGTTCCAGGCGCCGAACGCCATTTCCGGCCGGACCTGGCTGTTCCTGATCCTGTCCGGTCTCGCCACCGGGGCGTCGTGGCTGTGCTACTTCCGCGCCCTCAAGCTCGGCGACGCGGCGCGGGTGGCGCCGATCGACAAGTTAAGCGTCGTGCTGGTGGCGGTGTTCGGCGCGCTGTTTCTCGGCGAGCGGCTTGGCCCGGCGAACTGGCTTGGCGTCGGCCTGATTGCCGGCGGCGCGGTGCTGATCGCCTGGCGCGGCTGAGCCACCTTCGCGGCTCGTCCGCATTTCGGTGATGCGCGGCAGGAAAATATCGAATCGGTTCGGCATGGCGCTCCTCTGGCCCGCGCCGCTTTGTCCTGCCCGACTGTGGCAAAGCGAAGGCGGCACGGTTCACGCTTTTGCAAGCGCCGTTAATCCGTGCGAGACAGGGCCATGGAGAGCGGCGGGAAACACAGCTACCTGATCGGCCAGGCCGAGATCGCGGCGCGGCCGCTTGCAGGCGCGCTTTACCTGGTTGCGACGCCGATCGGCAACCTCGCCGACATCACCTTGCGGGCGCTGGAGACGCTGGCGGCGGCCGACATCCTCGCCTGCGAGGACACGCGGGTGAGCCGCGTGCTTTTGGAGCGCTACGGCATCCGCCGGCGCACCACCGCCTATCACGAGCACAATGCGGTCGAGGCCGGGCCGAAACTGATCGCGGCGCTGGAAGCGGGCAAGAGCGTCGCGCTGATTTCCGACGCCGGCACGCCGCTGGTGTCCGACCCCGGCTACCGGCTGGTCGGCGAAGCGCTGGGAAAGGGTATCCGCGTCGTGCCGGTGCCCGGTGCTTCGGCGGTGCTGGCGGCGCTGACGGCCTCCGGCCTGCCGTCCGACACCTTCCTGTTCGCCGGTTTTTTGCCGGTGAAGACAGGGCAGCGCAAGGCGCGGCTGGAGGAACTGCGCGCCGTGCCGGCAACGCTGATTTTTTACGAATCGCCGCGCCGGCTCACCGAGGCGCTGGGTGCGATGGCCGAGGCGCTGGGCGGCGGCCGCGCGGCGGCGGTGGGACGCGAACTCACCAAGGCGTTCGAGGAGGTGAGGCGCGGCACGCTGGCCGAGCTTGCGGCCCACTATGCGGCGGCCGATACGCCGAAGGGCGAGATCGTCGTGTGCGTCGGCCCGCCCCTGCCTGTCGAGCAAAGCGCCGGCGACGTCGATGCGTTGCTCGCGTCGCTCGCCCGCGACATGCCGGCCTCGAAAGCGGCGGCGGAAGCGGCGAAGATGACCGGCCAGCCGAAGCAGGCGCTCTATCGCCGGCTGCTGGAGTTGAAGGAGGCCGCCGGTGGCTGACGCCGCCACCCTGAAACGGCGCAAATCCTATCGGCGCGGCCATCGCGGCGAGTGGCTGGCGGCGGCGGCGCTGATGGCGAAAGGGTATCGCATCCTCGCCCGCCGATACCGCACGAAGCTCGGCGAGATCGACCTGATCGCCCGGCGCGGCGACCTCGTGCTGATCGTTGAGGTGAAGGCGCGGCCCACGCTAATCGAGGCGATGCAAGCGATCGTCTCCGAATCGGAGCATCGTATCGAACGGGCCGCCGACCTTTGGCTGGCCAGACAGCCGGACTATGGCCGGCTGTCGGTGCGCTTCGACATGATGGCCGTGCTGCCCTGGCGCTGGCCGGTGCATGTGGAGAATATCTTTCAGGGACGTGGTTGAAGAGGTTGGTCTGTCGGAGCTGCTCCGTCGCATACCCCCCTGTCCCTTCCCCTCAAGGGGGAGGGAGACGCCGGCGCCGCCGTCTCATCCAAGATCGTCACCGCGATGGATGGCATCGTTGCCGTAAAGTCTCCCTCCCCCTTGTAGGGAGGGGTTAGGGGCGGGGGGGGGGTGCGCCTTCCCGTGCACCTGCTCACCGCGTCACGGCGCGATCACGAACCCCGACAGGCCGACGTCGTCGCCGTGTTCCTGCATGACGTCGATGACACGGGCGCCGGGCGGGCCGTGCCGGAAGGCGTTCAGCATGGAAGCAATCGCGGCCTCGCTGCCGGCGATCACCGCCTTGACGGAGCCGTCGGGCTGGTTGCGCACCCAGCCTTCCAGGCCGAGCCGGCGCGCCTCGCCGACCGTCCAGTCGCGAAAACCGACGCCCTGGACGCGGCCGGTCACGCGCACCGCCACGCAATGCCGGTCGGCGGTCATCGCCTTGTTCTCCTGGTGATCCGCATCGGCAGGCCGCCCTGCGGCTGGGTGGTCAGCTTCTGCACCGGCCACGGTTTCGTCTCGGCCACCGTATCAAAGCGGAAGCGCGCCATCAGCACGGCGAGCGCGATGATCGCCTCCTGCATGGCGAAGGCGGCGCCGATGCACACGCGCGGCCCGGCGCCGAAGGGCAGGTACTGGAAACGGTCGATCGCCTCGCGGTTGCCGGGATGGAAGCGCGACGGGATGAAAGCCTCCGGGTCTTTCCACAGCCTGCGATGGCGGTGGACGACCCAGGGCATCACCAGAACGGCCGCCTTGGGCGGAATGTAAAGCTCCTGCCCCGATTTCGACCGGAAGGTTTCGGGCATGATCGGCTCGCGGTTGATCGAAGGCGCCGGCGGATAGAGGCGCAACGCCTCGTCGAAGACGGCGCGGGTGAGCGGCATGAGGTCGAGCCATTTCGCCGGGTCCGGCTCGGCCGCCAGCACGGCGTCGATCTCGCGCTCCACCGGCTCGCGTTCCCACGGCGCTTCGGCGAGGCAAAACAGCGTCCAGCCGAGCGCGCGCGCCGTCGTTTCGTGGCCGGCACCGATGAAGGTGATGATGTTGTCCTCGATCTCGTCGCGCGTCAGGCCGCCTGGGCCTTCCGCCTGCAGAAGCAGAGTGAGGAAGTCCTGCGGCGCGCCGGCCGGGTCGCGTTTCAGCCTGTCCTCGCGCAAGGCCATCGTATCGGAGACGATGCCTCGGAAATAGGCCATGACCTTGCGGCCGCGGATGCGGGTGAGGCGCGGCAGCCAGTCGGGGGCGCGCAAGAGGTCGAGCGGATCGACGCGGCCCATGGTTTCCAGAAGCCGGTCGATATCCTGCGCGAACGTGTCCTTGCTGCCGGCTATCTCGCCCGAGAACAGCGTCTCGGCGAGAATCTCGTAGGTCAACATCGTCATGTCGTGAGCGATGTCGGAGACGGTTCCGTCCTGGTAGCGGCCGGCAAAATCGAGGGTCCGTTTCAGCATGGCCGGCGCGAAGCCGAAGATGTTGCGCGGTGTGAACACCGGCGCCATCGCCTTGCGCGAGCGCCGCCACACGTCGCCTTCCGCCGTCAGCAGGCCGTCGCGCAGAATGGGCCTGAGAATCTTCTGGCGCACCGTCGCCATCTTATAGTTCTTGGCGTTGTCGACCAGCACATGGCGGATCAGTTCCGGGTCGTTGGCAATGACCAGCGGCCCGCCGACGCCCGTTACCGAAATCCAGGGCTCGTTGTAGGAAGGCTCGCCCCACAGTTCGAGCGGATTGCGGTAGACGATGCGGATCATCTCCAGCGTCGACGGCGGCACGGTGCGTGGCTTCGGCGCGGGCGGGACAAAGGGAGCGGGCTTGCTGTCCATGCTTGGCGGTCAGAACCTCCGTGCTTGCTCATAGTAATGGCGGCCAAAGCGGGCGTCCATGTGGCGAAACGGCGTTGCCGGGCAGAGAACGGACTGTTCATGGTTGAATAGCCTTTTCTCTGACAAATGGTCTTGTCGCCCGCGAACGCTTGCCATAGCTGATGGTCACGAGAGCGGTTCTGATTTTTACAGAACCTGCGAACCGCTCCGTTCCTTTGATTTGGCCGCATTTCCGGACGCAAAACCGTTTCACACTTTTGCTGGAAATGCTCTTGCGGAAACCGCCAGGAGAACCGCCTTGAAACACCGTCTCGCCGTCGTCGTCGGCTCTACCCGTCCCGGCCGCGTCGGCCCGGTCTTTGCCGAATGGCTGGAAGCCTTTGCGCGCGAGCACGGCAAGTTCGAGCCGGTGATGGCCGACCTCGCCGCTTTCGACCTGCCGCTGCTCGACGAGCCGCACCATCCGCGCCTCGGCATGTACGAGAAGACGCACACCAAATCGTGGGCGAGAATGGTCGACGGCGCCGACGCCTTCGTCTTCGTGACGCCCGAATACAACTACTTCGCCGCACCGGCGATCGTGAACGCGGTGGACTACCTGGCGCGCGAATGGAACTACAAGCCGGCCGGCTTCCTGAGCTATGGCGGGGTTTCTGGCGGCATGCGCGCCGTGCAGGCGCTGAAGCCGCTGCTCACCACGGTCAAGGTCATGCCGATCCCCGAGGCCGTGGCGTTGCCGACCTATGCCGCGCATCTCGACAAGCAGGGCAATTTCGCCCCGAGTGAGCAGGTCACCGCCAGCGCGACGACGATGCTGAACGAGCTCTACCACTGGAGCGAGGCGCTGAAGCCGATGCGGCAGGCCGCCTAGCCTGCTCCTTTCGCCGCCGGTGCCGTCCACCGGGCGTCATGTTCCGCCGAAGCCCAGCCAACAGGCTTTGGAAAAGCCGGGGAACGACCGTTAAACCTTTAAAAACAGGCCACAAAAGCCTATATCTGGTTTGTCCTACGGCGTCCGATTCGGTGATATTTCCCGGGCGTCTTCTGCATCATCTTTACGAAAGCGGACGATGAGCGACGAGCTGGAAAATAGCAACGGCGAGGCGGCCGGGTACGGCGCCGATTCCATCAAGGTTCTCAAGGGCCTGGATGCGGTGCGCAAGCGGCCGGGCATGTATATCGGCGACACCGACGACGGCTCGGGCCTGCACCATATGGTCTACGAGGTGGTGGACAACGCCATCGACGAGGCGTTGGCCGGCCATGCCGACCTGGTGACGGTGACGCTCAACCCCGACGGTTCCTGCACGGTGATCGACAACGGCCGCGGCATCCCGGTCGGCATGCACCCCACGGAGGGTGTGTCGGCGGCGGAAGTCATCATGACGCAGCTCCATGCCGGCGGGAAGTTCGACCAGAACTCCTACAAGGTGTCCGGCGGCCTGCACGGCGTCGGCGTCTCGGTGGTCAACGCGCTGTCGGTGTGGCTGAAGCTGACGATCCGCCGCGACGGCAAGGTCCACGAAATACGCTTTTCCCACGGCGACGCCGATGCGCCGCTGGCCGTGACCGGCAGCTACCAGCCCAATCACCAGCCCGGCACCAACGAGGGCCGCAGCGGCACGGAAGTCACCTTCCTGCCCTCGCCCGACACCTTCAAGGGCGTCACCGAGTTCGACTACGCGACGCTGGAGCACCGGCTGCGCGAACTCGCCTTCCTGAATTCCGGCGTGCGCATCCTCTTGACCGACAAGCGCCGCGCCGACATCAAGACGCAGGAACTGCACTACGAAGGCGGCCTGGAGGAGTTCGTCAAGTTCCTCGACCGCGCCAAGAAGCCGCTGATCGAGAAACCGATCGCCATCAGGAACGAGCGCGACGGCATCACCGTGGAAGTCGCGATGTGGTGGAACGACAGCTACCACGAGAACGTTCTGGCCTTCACCAACAACATCCCGCAGCGCGACGGCGGCACGCACCTGGCCGGCTTCCGCGGCGCGCTGACCAGGCAGGTGACCGGCTATGCCGATGCCGCCGGCATCTCCAAGAAGGAAAAGGTCCAGCTCACCGGCGACGACTGCCGCGAAGGCCTGACGGCAGTGCTTTCGGTGAAGGTGCCGGACCCGAAATTCTCGTCGCAGACCAAGGACAAGCTGGTGTCCTCCGAGGTCCGCCCGGTGGTGGAAAGCCTCGTCAACGAGGCGCTCGGCACCTGGCTGGAGGAACATCCGTCGGAAGCCAGGACGCTGGTCGGCAAGGTGGTGGAAGCCGCCGCCGCCCGCGAGGCGGCGCGCAAGGCGCGCGAACTGACACGGCGCAAGGGCGTGCTCGACATCACCTCGCTGCCCGGCAAGCTGGCCGACTGCCAGGAGCGCGACCCGGCGAAATCCGAGATCTTCATCGTCGAGGGCGATTCGGCCGGCGGCTCGGCCAAGGGCGGGCGCTCGCGCCAGAACCAGGCGATCCTGCCGCTGCGCGGCAAGATCCTCAATGTCGAGCGCGCCCGCTTCGACCGCATGCTGTCGTCGGACATGATCGGCACGCTGATCACCGCGCTCGGCACCTCGATCGGCAAGGACGAGTTCAACATCGAGAAGCTGCGCTACCACAAGATCATCATCATGACGGACGCCGACGTCGACGGCGCCCACATCCGCACGCTGCTGCTCACCTTCTTCTTCCGGCAGATGCCGGAGGTGATCGAAGGCGGCTATCTCTACATCGCCCAGCCGCCGCTCTATAAGGTGAGCCGAGGCAAGAGCTCGCAGTACCTGAAGGACGAGAGCGCCTTCGAGGAATACCTGATCGATTCCGGCCTCGACGAGGCGTCGCTGACGCTGGGTTCGGGCGAGGTGCGCGTCGGCAACGACCTGCGCGCGGCGGTCGAGGACGCGCTGGCCGTGCGCCAGCTCGTCAACGGGCTGCACACGCGCTATTCGCGCGCCGTGGTGGAACAGGCGGCGATCGCCGGCGGCCTGAACCCGGACGTGTTCAGCGATCTCGGCCGCGCCAACGCCATGGCCGAAAAGATCGCCGCCCGGCTCGACCTGATCGCCGAAGACACCGAGCGCGGCTGGACGGGCTCGACCGCCACCTCCAACGAGGGAACCGGCGGCTACGTGTTCGAGCGCACGGTGCGCGGCGTGCGCGAGTTCGTGGCGCTCGACATGGGGCTGATCAATTCCGCCGACGCACGCGCGCTGGACCGCTACGCGGCGCGACTCGGCGAACTCTACGGCACGCCGCCGGTGCTGAAGCGCAAGGAGAATTCGGAGGTCATCGTCGGGCCGCTGGCGCTGCTTACCGCCATCTTCTCCACCGGCAAGAAGGGGCTGACCATGCAGCGCTACAAGGGGCTTGGCGAGATGAACGCCGAGCAACTTTGGGAAACCACGCTCGACCCGAACGTGCGCTCGCTGTTGCAGGTCAAGGTTTCCGACGCCACTGACGCCGATTCGCTGTTCAGCCGGCTGATGGGCGACGAAGTGGAGCCGCGCCGCGAATTCATTCAGGAAAACGCGCTGTCGGTGGCGAACCTGGATATTTGAGGGGCGTCGTCCCCTTACCGGCGACGCACCCCCACCCCTGTCCCCTCCCCGCAAGGGGGAGGGCTATCGCATATGGCGCAGTACCCCCACCCTTGTTCCCTCCCCTCAAGGGGGAGGGAGACGCCGACGCCGCCGTTTCGTTCAAAATTGTCTGCGTCGGCGTGGCGTGGCAATGCCCCGAAGTCCCCCTCCCCCTTGAGGGGAGGGGTTAGGGGTGGGGGTCCACCGCCTTGGAAGCCGCCTTTTCACCCCGCCTCCGTCCGCACCGCCAGCGACACTTTCGAGCGGCCCATCGCGACCAGCGTACGAAAACTCTTCACATTGCCCTCGGCGAAGAACAGGTCGCGCGTCAGGCGTTCGTATTCGGCCATGTCGGCGACGGTGACGACGAGGACGAAATCGACGTCGCCGGTGACGTAATAGACCTGCTGCACGGCCGCGCTCTGCTCGAAGCGCCGCCGCACCTGATCGAGCAGGTCCAGCCGCTCGCTCTCCACCGCCACCTCGACGATGATGCTGATCGGCCGTCCGACCTTGGCGGGATCGACCACCGCCACATTGGCCCGGATGACGCCGGCGGCCTCCAGCGCGGCAATACGGCGGTTGACCGCCGACGACGATAGGCCGACCGCCTCAGCGATGTCGCGCTGCGGCATGTGGTTGTCCTTTTGCAGCAGGGTCAGGATGCGGCGGTCGAATGCGTCGAGTTCCATGGGCGGGCCTTTCGTGCCGACTTACGCCCATCTTCGCATATTTGTCCCACCAATCGATAAATTCAGCACGAAAATCCTGCACCGCAGAGATTATTGTTCCGCATTCTAAGGAGATGCCGATGTTTTTGCCGACAATCAAGATGGGTCCGCCGCCGCGACCGCATGTCATGGCAGCGCTTGGTGCGGATGGCCGCGCGAAGATCGGCGCCTTCCTCGAAAGCCAACCTGAGCACAGGCCGACGCCGCTGGTCGCGCTGCCGGCGATGGCGTCCGCGCAAGGCATGGCGGCGCTCCATGTCAAGGACGAGGGCAAGCGGTTCCACCTCACCAGCTTCAAGGCACTCGGCGGCGCCTATGCGGTGGCCTCGCTGGTGCTGCAACAGGCCGAAGCCAGGCTCGGCCGGCCGCTCGCCTTCGCCGACCTGACCGCGCCTGACGTGCGGGGGCTCGCGGCTCACATGACCTTCGCCTGCGCCACCGACGGCAACCATGGCCGCTCCGTCGCCTGGGGCGCCGAGCTTACCGGGGCTGCCTGCCAGATCTTCATCCACAAGGGGGTCTCCGAAGCGCGTGCGGCGGCGATGGCGGCGTTCGGCGCGACGATCAACCGCGTCGACGGCTCCTACGACGATTCCATCCGCATCGCCGCCGAAACGGCGGCGCGCGAAGGCTGGACAGTCGTTTCCGACACCGCCTGGGACGGCTATGAGGCCATCCCGCTCACCGTCATGCAGGGCTACACCGCCACCATCGGCGAGGCGCTCGACGCGCTGGACACACCGCCGACGCATATCTTCGTGCAGGCCGGCGTCGGCGGCATCGCCGCCGCCGTCGCGGCCTATGCGCAGCAGCGGCTCGGCGCCGAGGCGCCGAAGATCGTCGTGGTGGAGCCGGCGCGCGCCGCCTGCCTCTATGCCAGCGCCGAAGCCGGCCATGCGGTGACGATCCCGCACGGCGAGGCGACGGTGATGGCGATGCTGGAATGCGCCACCCCCTCGCCGCTGGCGTGGGAAGTGCTGCACCACCTCGCGGACGGCTACGTCACGCTGGCCGAGGACGAAGCCGTGACGGCGATGCGCCTGCTGGCAAATCCCCTGCCCGGCGATACGGCGATCGTCGCCGGCGAAAGCGGCTGCACCGGGCTCGCCGGCGCTTTGCAATGCCTGAACGATCTGGCGGCGCGCGCGCACCTCGGGCTCGGCAAGGCTTCCCGCATCCTTGTCATCAACAGCGAAGGCGCCACCGACGCGGCCATCTACGCCGCGATCGTCGGCAAGACGCCGCAAGAAGTCGAAGGACGATAGATATGGACGATCCCGTCGAACTCCTGAAAAGCCTCGTCTCGATCGATTCGGTCAATCCCGACCTTGTGCCCGGCGGCGCCGGCGAAGCCGAGGTCGCGGCCTTTTGCGCCGACTGGCTGGCGGCGCGCGGCTTCGAGGTGCATCGCGTTGAGGAGGTGGCCGGGCGCCCTTCCATCGTCGGCATCGCGCGCGGGTCCGGAGGCGGCCGCTCGCTGATGTTCAACGGCCATATCGACACCGTCTCAACCGCCTCCTATGACGGCGACGCGCTTTCGCCGGTGATCCGCGACGGCAAGCTTTTCGGCCGCGGTTCCTTTGACATGAAGAGCGGCGTCGCCGCGATGATGGTGGCGGCGGCGCGGGCGAAAGCGAAGGGCGTGCGCGGCGACATTCTCGTCGCCTGCGTGGCCGACGAGGAATACGCCTCCTTCGGCACCGAGCAGGTCGTGCTGCGCTTCAAGGCGGATGCGGCCATCGTCACCGAGCCCAGCCATCTGGAACTCACCATCGCCCACAAGGGCTTCGTCTGGTTCGACGTGACCGTGCAGGGCCGCGCCGCGCATGGCTCGCGGCCGGAACTCGGCATCGACGCCATCGCCAAGGCAGGCCGCTTCCTGACCGCACTGGAGGACTACGGGCGCGACCTTCTGGCGAAGCCGACGCATGCAAGGCTGAAATCCGGCTCGGTCCACGCCTCGCTGATTTCAGGCGGCGAGGAGGTGTCGAGCTATCCGGCCGTGTGCCGCATTTCATTGGAGCGGCGCACGGTGCCCGGCGAGACGCCGGAAAGCGTGCGCGCCGAGTTGCAGGCGCTGCTCGACGCCGTTTCCCGCGCCGATCCCGATTTCAAGGCGGCGCTGAAACAGGGGCTGGCGCGCTCGCCCTTCGAGGAGCCGGAAAGCGCCGCGATCGTGAAAGCGCTCGACGCGGCGGCGACACGCAACCTCGGCCATCCGCCGGCGCGGCGCGGCGAGCCGTTCTGGACCGACTGCGCCATCTTGCAGGAAGCAGGCATGTCCTGCGTCATGTTCGGCGCCGACGGCGGCGGCGCACATGCGGCGAGCGAATGGGCGACGGTGGATTCGGTCAACCGGCTGGCCGACATCCTGACCGACACGGCGCTCGATTTCTGCGGCTGAGCCGGAGGTCCTGATGCAAAGCGGCGCCGGCGGAAAGCCGTCGCCGGAAAGGAACGGAAGTCGCCTCCGGGCATTGTCCTGCACGAACAATGTCAAAAGGCGGAGGATTTCATGGGTCGCGGTATCCTGTTGTGGTTGCTCGGCATTCCAATCCCGATCGTCATCCTGATCCTGCTGTTCTGGCGCTAGAGCGGTTCCTGTTTGAACGGAGTCGTCGGCACCGCTCTATCTCTTTGATTTGGGCGCATTTCCGGACGCAAAACCGTTTCACACTTCTGCTGGAAATGCTCCAACAGGCCAGCAAAAAGCCCGGCACTTGACCGGGCTTTCTCATGCGTTCGATTGGAGATGATCCGGCGATCAGTGGTCCATCGCCTTGACGATTTCCTCGGTCATCTTCTTGGCGTCGCCAAGCAGCATCATGGTGCCGTCCTTGTAGAACAGCGTGTTGTCGATGCCGGCGTAACCGGAGCCGAGCGAGCGCTTGACGAACAGGCAGGTGCGCGCCTTGTCGACCTCGAGGATCGGCATGCCGTAGATCGGCGAGGACTTGTCGTCGCGCGCGGACGGGTTGGTGACGTCGTTGGCGCCGATGACATAGGCGACGTCGGCCTGCGCGAACTCGGAGTTGATGTCCTCCAGCTCGAACACCTCGTCGTAAGGCACGTTGGCCTCGGCCAGAAGCACGTTCATGTGGCCCGGCATGCGGCCGGCGACCGGATGGATGGCGTACTTCACTTCGACGCCGTTGGCCTTGAGCTTGTCGGCCATTTCGCGCAGCGCGTGCTGGGCCTGCGCCACCGCCATGCCGTAGCCGGGCACGATGATGACCTTCTGCGCGTTCATCATCAGGTAGGCGGCGTCGTCCGCCGAGCCCTGCTTGACGGTGCGCTCGATGCCGTCGTCGGCGCTGGCCGCCGCGGTGTCGCCGCCGAAGCCGCCGAGGATGACGGAGATGAAGGAGCGGTTCATGCCCTTGCACATGATGTAGGACAGGATCGCTCCGCTAGAGCCCACCAGCGCGCCGGTGATGATGAGCGCCAGGTTGCCCAGCGTAAAGCCGAGCGCGGCCGCCGCCCAGCCGGAATAGGAATTGAGCATCGAGATGACGACGGGCATGTCGGCGCCGCCGATCGGCACGATGAGCAGCACGCCGAGCACCAGCGAGGCCGCGACGATCAGCCAGAAGACGAACTTCGATTCTGTGCCGACCAGCATCACAATGAGGACGATGAGCGCAGCACCCAGCGCGAGGTTGATGAGATGGCGGGCCGGCAGCATGATCGGCTTGCCCGACATGCGCCCATCCAGCTTCAGGAAGGCGATGACCGAGCCGGTGAAAGTGATGGCGCCGATGGCGACGCCGAGCGACATTTCCACCAGCGCCTGTGCGTGGATGGAGCCGATCTCGCCGATGCCGAAGCTGTGCGGTGCATAGATGGCGCCGGCCGCCACCATGACGGCGGCGAGGCCGACAAGGGAGTGGAAGGCGGCGATCAGTTGCGGCATCGCCGTCATGGCGATGCGGCGCGCGATGACCGCGCCGACGCCACCGCCGATGGCGAGCCCCAGCACGATCAGGCCGAAGCCGCCGGCCGAAGGCAGCGCCAGGGCCAGCGTGGTGACGATGGCGATCGCCATGCCGATCATGCCGTAAATGTTGCCCTGGCGGCTGGTCGTCGGATGCGACAGGCCGCGCAGCGCCAGGATGAACAGGATGCCGGAGACGAGATAGAGGAAGGAAGCGAGATTGACGTTCACGTCACTTGTCCTTCTTCTTGTACATGGCGAGCATGCGCTGCGTCACCAGGAAGCCGCCGAAGATGTTGACCGAGACGAGGCACAGCGCGACGAAGCCGAAGCCGGTCGCAGCCCCAGCTGCCGAGGCGCCGACGGCCAGCAGCGCGCCCACCACGATGACCGAGGAAATGGCGTTGGTGACGGCCATCAGCGGCGTGTGCAGCGCCGGCGTCACCGACCACACGACGTAGTAGCCGACGAAGATCGCCAGCACGAAGATGGCGAAGCGGAAGACGAAGGGGTCGATGGCACCGCCCGACAGCGTATGCGCTGCAGCACCGGCCGCATCGGCCGCGCCGCCCGGCGCATGGGCGAGGTCCTGCACGGCGAGCCGTACCGCGGCGCTCGCCTGGTCGAGCTGGTCGAGGGCTTTCTGAAGGGCGTCCATCACGCGGTCCCCTTACCGGTTGAAGACTTTTTCGCCGCCGCCGGCTTCTTCGCGGCAGGCTTCTTGGGCGTGGCGGACGCGTCGGCCACCATCGTCCTGGCCGGAACGGCCGCCGGCTCCTGGTAGGATTCGGCCGCCTTGGCGAAATTCGGATGCACGACCTTGCCGCCGTCGGTCAGCATGGTCGCCTTGACCAGTTCGTCGTCGCGGTTGACGGCGAGGCTTTTCGAGGCCTTGTCCACCATCGTTTCGAGGAAGGCGAACAGGTTTTTCGCGTAGAGCAGCGATGCGGACGCGGCGATGCGGCCCGCAACGTTGAGATGGCCGACGATCTTGACGCCGTTGGCAGTGGTCACGACCTTGCCCGGAACCGCGCCCTCGACGTTGCCGCCGCGTTCGACGGCGAGGTCGATGATCACCGAGCCCGGCTTCATCGAGGCGACCATGGCGGCCGACACCAGCTTCGGCGCCGGGCGGCCGGGAATCAGCGCCGTGGTGATGACGATGTCCTGCTTGGCGATGTGGTCGGCCGTGAGCGCAGCCTGCTTGGCCTGGTATTCCTTGGACATTTCCTTGGCATAGCCGCCCGCCGTCTCGGCCGCCTTGAACTCCTCGTCCTCGACGGCGAGGAATTTCGCTCCGAGCGACTGCACCTGCTCCTTCACCGCCGGACGCACGTCCGTTGCGGTAACGACGGCGCCGAGGCGGCGCGCCGTGGCGATGGCTTGCAAGCCGGCGACGCCGACGCCCATGATGAAGGTTTTCGCCGCCGGAACGGTGCCGGCCGCCGTCATCATCATCGGCAGCGCGCGATCGTATTCGGCGGCGGCATCGATCACCGCCTGGTAGCCGGCGAGGTTGGCCTGCGAGGACAGCACGTCCATCACCTGCGCGCGGGTGATGCGCGGCATGAACTCCATGGCGAAGGCGGTGACGCCGGCCTTGGCCATGGCGGCGACCGCTGCGTCGTTGCCGTAGGGGTCCATGGTGGCGAGCACCGCGGCACCCTTCTTATAGCCTTTCAGTTCGGCGTCGGTCGGGCGGCGCACCTTGAGCACCACGTCGGCCTTGCCCGCGTCGGCCGCCTTGCCGATCGCGGCGCCGGCCTTGGCGAATTCCTCGTCGGGAATGCGCGAGGCGGTGCCGGCGCCCTTTTCGACGATCACGTCGAAGCCGAGGGCGGCGAGCCGCTTTACCGTGTCCGGCGAGGCAGCGACGCGGCCTTCCGTCGGGTCAACCTCACGAGGGATGAAAACCGTCTGTCCCACCGCGCAATCCTTTCGGCTGGAACTTTATTTTCGGCACGGTGCCGCCCGCCAACGCGACGGCATCCGGAAGACAGGTCGGCGACGGTCTAGCGCAGCAGGTAGCCGCCGACCGCGACGATGATGACGAACAGGATCAGAGAGGAGAAGAAGCCGCCGCCGGCGAAGAAGCCGAACGCCATCGAGATGAGGATGGCCGCGCAGGTGAGCGCGCCGTATTTGGCCAGCGCCACGAAACCATGGTAGGTCCGGTCGTGCTCGGCATAGTCCATGTCGGCGCCCAGTTCGACCGGTCCGGCCGGCGTATGATCTGCCATGGAAATACCCCTCCTAAAACGGCTTTCTGCGCTGATAGCGAAAAGCCGCGCCGAGGGCAATGGCGCTGTTGCCGCACCGCCGCACAAGTCCATCAAGGAAAAGTTGAAGAATCGCCCTGCCGGGCGCCGCAACTTATCCCGCGAGATGCGGGAACAGGCCGAGCAGGCCGGCGATGATGAGATAGATCGCCACGATGTAGTTAAGCAGCCGCGGCATGACGAGGATGAGCACGCCGGCGATCAGCGAGATCAGCGGTGTCAGCGCAATGGTGGACATGGTCATCGGGAGCATCCTTTCAGGTTCCGCCGGAATCCCGGCGAGCGACTGACGCGGCAGGCGCCGAACCTGCCCGCCGCACCATAACGGCGCGGCCGGCAAAAGGCTCCATGGCCGTGTGTTCAGGCAGCGTCGAGGAAATATTTGGCCGTCGGCAGGATGGTGAGCGGTGAAAGTTCGCCCTGCGGCGTCTTGGCGAACAGCATGCGCCGTTCCAGCGCCGTCGAGCGGAAGAAGGGAAAGCGCTCGAGCGTCGGCTCCATGTTGCGGCTGCAATTGGATTCGTAAAAATAGATCGGCATGGTGAAGGGCGGATAGAGCCGCGGATCGCCGACCTGAACGGAGCCGAAAATGCGGTTGTAGAAGGCCGTATGCTCGCCCCGGATCATCGAAATGCAGCTCGTGGCGTCGAAGAAGGTGTTGGCGACCACGGCCAGCCGCAGCGTCACATAAGGCAGCGCCCGCATCGAACCCGAAAGCGACGGATCGATGGCCAGCCGGCTCGGATCGATGAACGTCTCGCCGCGAGCGAGGCGCGGCAGCAGTCGGTCGCCGAACACGGTCATGATCGGCGCCCGGGGCGTTTCGTGCGAAAGGTAGTGAACCCTGACGGTGCTCGCCAGTTCGCCGTCGATGAAAACGCCGAAGCAATAGCAGTTGCTGGCTTGGTCCAGGTGATCGACCAGCTTCTGCTCGACGATGGTGTCGAGCAGGCCGTGGGTGTGGAAAGCCTCGTAGCGCAGCCTGTAGACGGCCTCGAGGTCCTCGCCGCTCTCGCAGCGCCGGTACTCGACCTTTTCCAACAGTTCCATGACGTTACGGGCAAAAGAAGAAACCGGTCGCGTCTGTGCCCCAACAGACAAGCCGGACTTCTGGATAGCCATGTCAGTCCTCGCAGTTCCACCGCAACCCGACACTAACCGAGGGTGCATGCGACACGAAGATAAAACTGCGAAAGGTTCCGTTTACCTACGGTTAACCTTAATGAACCGTTAAGCGCAAAGACGGCCGCAACGGCCCTTTCAAGAGACAAAAATCAGCGTGAAGCCTTGCGGGGGAGCGTGTCGAGTTCGGCAGCGAACGGCCACGTCATGCTCGACATCGTCTCGATGCCGGATGCGCTGAGCGCGGCGCCGAACAGGAAGCCCTGAACGAGATCGGGATGGACCTGGAGGGCGAGAATCTTGAGCTGCTCGAACGTTTCGACGCCTTCGACCGTGATCGACAGGCCGAGCGGGCGCGACAGGTTGACGATGCCCTTCAGCAGTTCCAGCGAACGGGCGTTCTGGGTCACGTCGATCAGGAAGGAGCGGTCGATCTTGACCTTGTCGAGCGGCAGCTTGTGCAGGTAGCTGAGGCTCGAATAGCCGGTGCCGAAGTCGTCCAGCGCGATGCGTACGCCGAGCGCGCGGATTTCCTCGATCAGCTCGCGCGTCGCCGACTTGTCGTCGAGCAGGGCCGTTTCCGTCACCTCGATTTCCAGCCGCTGCGGCTCCAGCCCCGAGGTGGCGAGCGCGTCGCGCACCTTCTGCACGACGGTGCGGCTGCGGAAATCGTTGGCCGACAGGTTGACCGAGACGCTGGTGTGCGGCGGCCACTTGGCGCATTCGGCGCAGGCCGCCCCCAGCACGAAGGTGCTGATGTCGGCGATGATGCCCATTTCCTCGGCCAGCGGGATGAAGATGGCCGGCGAAACCGGGCCGAGGTCGGGATGGTCCCAGCGGCAGAGCGCCTCGCAGCTGGCGATGCGCATGGTGTCGAGCGCCACGATCGGCTGGTAGACGACGCGCAAGGCCTTGGCGTCGACGGCGCTGCGCAGGTCCGCCTTCATGAGCTGCTTGTTGCGGAAGGCCGCGTCCATCGCCGCTTCGAACAGGCGCCAGCCGTTCTTGCCGAGTTCCTTGGCCTTGTAGAGCGCAAGGTCGGCCTTGACGATCATCTCGTCGACGTCGGTGCCGGCGACGCGCGAGATGACGGCACCGGCGCTGGCCTGGATGCGCAGGGCATGGCCGGCGACGTCCACTTCCCCTTGCAGGTCCGCGAAGATGCGGTCGAGCTGGGCCGCCAGATGGCTTTCGTCCTCGATGCGGTCGAAGAACAGGATGAACTCGTCGCCGCCGAAGCGGCTGACGGTGAGGCCTTCGGTGGAGAAGGTCGCCAGCCGCTCGGCCACGGCATAGATCAGCCCGTCGCCGACGGGATGGCCGAGCGTGTCGTTGACGCTCTTGAAATCGTCGAGGTCGACGATGGCGACGCCGCACAACCGCTCGCGGTCACCGCTGGCCATCGCCTCGCCCACCAATTCGTGGAAATAGGCGCGGTTGACCAGCCCGGTCAGGCTGTCGTAGCGCGCCATGGTGCGGATCTTCTCTTCAGCCTCGACGCGGGCGGTGACGTCCTCGAAGGTAATGACGCCGAGTTCCTGGCTGCCCTCGCGGGCG
The DNA here is from genome assembly GCF_017306545.1 of Mesorhizobium sp. GTDB lineage: Bacteria > Pseudomonadota > Alphaproteobacteria > Rhizobiales > Rhizobiaceae > Mesorhizobium. The sequence continues at coordinate 45,674 of NZ_JAFKID010000006.1, read as the reverse complement.
GAAAATTCATAATGCTGGCCGTTGGAGAAGGGCACCAGGACCTTGCGGTCGCGCCCTTCGCGCAGCGCGCGGGTCAGTTGCGCCTCGATGTAGCGGCAGTCCTTGGGCGCCAGCATGCCGCCGGCGACGCCGCGCAACAGCAGCGAATGAATGGAGCGGCCGAGCAGCGCGTCGGGCGACTTCAGCGACATCAGGGCCGCGGCTTCGGCATTGGCGACCACGACCTTGCCTTCCGGCCCCAGCATGACGAGACCATGCGACATGGTGTTGAGCGCGCGGTTGAAGCGCTGCGCCAGCTTCATCGAGACCTTGCGCTCGGAAATGGCGTTGAAGAGCACGGTGCGGACATGGCCGGCCATGCGGGTGATGATGAAGATGAAAGGAAAGACGTAGAGGCCGAGGACGAAATTGCTGACGTCGCCTTTCAGCATCAGGCCGACGGCGATGGGCGACACCACAGCCAGGGCCTGCACCGCCACCATCGTCTTGGAGCCGTAGTTGCGGCCGACGATGGTCACGGTGGAGCCCATGATGACGGCGATGGCCGCGCTTTCGCCGAAAGCGTCGGGCCGGACATAGATGCTGACGAAACAGAACAGGCCCATGAAGAAAGCCTGCAAGGTGCCGCCGACGAGATAGTAGCGCTCCCATTTGCGCGCCGACTGGACGTCGTCGAAGCAGCCTTCGCGTTGCCCCTTGCGGATGCCGTAATAGCGGTAGAGCCCGGCCGCCAGCATGGTCACGGCGAGGGCGAGATAGATCGTGTCGCGGGAGGTAAGATAGACGAGCAGGCCGATCAGGCCATGGCATAGCGCGCCGATCAGCAGGATGCCGGGGTCGTTGAACAGCGACCGCACGAATCCTGCGTAAACGTCTCCGGCTATGTCCTCGTTCTTGTCCTGGTACATTCTCTTGCGGCGCCGCACGAACCCCAGTCGTGCCACAACCGCCTTAAGAAAGGCTTAGACCCGCGCCTTCGCGCCGTTTTCGGATGTTGTCCAAAGGTACAAGAAGGGCGGAAAACCAAACTTCAGGTAAACAGTTCGTATCGCTACTCCGCCGCGCGCAATGCGGGTTCCGGCAGCGGGCCGGTGAGGCGCTCCAGCAAACGGGCCCTTTCGCCGGCGGCCTTTTCGGCCGCCGCCTGCCGCACATGGCCGTAGCCGCGCACCAGCGCCGGCACCGAGGCGAGCGCCGTCGCGGCCTCGATCCGGGCCGGCTCCAGCATGCGCTCGATCAGGTCGAGATCGTCCCGGTACTGCGCCAGCAGCGCCCGTTCGGCACGCCGCTCCGCGCTGTAGCCGAAGACGTCGAAGGCGGTGCCGCGCAACCCTTTCAGGGCCGAAAGCAGGCGAAAACCCTTCATCATCCACGGCCCAAAGCTGGATTTGCGCGGCCGGCCGTCGGCGTCGCGGCGACCGAGGATCGGCGGAGCGAGATGAAATTCCAGCCTGTCGTAGCTCTGGAACTGGCCGGCGAGCTGGCGGGCGAAGCTGCCGTCGGTGTAGAGGCGGGCGACTTCGTACTCGTCCTTCGTCGCCATCAGCCTGAACAGGCTTTTCGCGGCCGCTTCGCTCACCACCGTCGAACCGGGCGCGGCCTTTGCCTCGGCGGCCCGCAGCGCCGCGATGCGGTCGGCATAGCGGCGGGCGTAGGCGGCGTTCTGGTAGGCCGTCAGGAAGGCGACGCGGCGCACGACCACCTCGTCCAGCGTCTCGGCCAGCCGGCGCGGCGGCGCCGATGCCCGCTCGACCAGGCTGCGCACGGCGCCCGGCTCGTGCGCGGCGCGGCGGCCCCAGCGGAAGGCGGCGACGTTCATGGCGACCGCCTCGCCGTTCAACTCGATCGCCTTCTCCACCGCTTCGGCCGACAGCGGCAGGCCGCCATGCTGATAGGCGAAACCGAGCAGGAACATGTTGGCGCCGAGCGAATTGCCGAACAGCGCGGTGGCGGTGCGGGTGGCGTCGAAGAAATGCGCGTGGCCGTCGCCGGCCGCGGCGCGGATCGCCCGTTTCAGGCGCTCGGTCGGCAACGAGAAATCGGCCGTGCGGGTGAATTCGCCCGGCATCACTTCCGCAGTGTTGACGAGGAACAACGTGTGGTTCTCACGCACGGCCGCCAGAACCTTGCGGGCGCCCGAGACGACGAGGTCGCAGCCGAGCACCAGGTCGGCCTTGCCGGCCGAGACGCGGATGGCGTGGATATCGACCGGCGTTTTGGCGATACGGACATGGCTGAAGACCGAGCCGCCCTTCTGGGCGAGGCCGGCCATGTCGATCATGCCGCAACCCTTGCCTTCCAGATGGGCCGCCATGCCGAGGATCGCGCCGATGGTGACGACGCCCGTGCCGCCGACGCCGTCGATGACGCCGGCCCAGCCTTCGCTGCCCAGCGCGAAGATTGCAGGCTCCGGCACGCCGTCGAGCGGATCGGTGCCGCCGGCAATGCCTTCGGCCTTCCTGATCTTCGCGCCGTGCACGGTGACGAAGGAGGGACAGAAGCCGTCCTGGCAGGAGAAATCCTTGTTGCAGGACGACTGGTCGATGCGCCGCTTGCGACCGAACTCGGTTTCGACGGGCTGGATCGACACGCAGTTCGACTTCACGCCGCAGTCGCCGCAGCCCTCGCAGACCAGTTCGTTGATGAGGACGCGCCTGTCGGGGTCGGGGAAGGTGCCGCGCTTGCGGCGCCGGCGCTTCTCGGCCGCGCAGGTCTGGTCGTAGAGCAGCACCGAGACGCCCGGAACCTCGCGCAACTCGCGCTGGATGCGGTCGAGGTCTTCGCGATGATCGACGCTGACGCCGGCCGGGAAGGTGACGCGACCGGCATATTTGCCCGGCTCGTCGGTGACGACGGCGATGCGCTCGACGCCTTCGGCGCGGATCTGGCGGGCGATCATGTCGACCGTCAGGCCGCCTTCGTGCGGCTGGCCGCCGGTCATGGCCACCGCATCGTTGTAAAGGATCTTGTAGGTGATGTTGGCGCCGCTGGCGATGGCGAAGCGGATCGCCAGCGAGCCGGAATGATTATAGGTGCCGTCGCCGAGATTCTGGAAGAGGTGGCCGCGTTTGGAGAACGGCGCCTGGCCGACCCATTGCGCGCCCTCGCCGCCCATGGCGGTGAAGCCGACGGTCGAGCGGTCCATCCACAGCGCCATGAAGTGACAGCCGATGCCGGCGGCGGCCAGCGAGCCTTCCGGCACGTTGGTGGAGGTGTTGTGCGGACAGCCCGAGCAGAAATAGGGTGTGCGGGCGCCGACGTCCTTCGTCTCGGCAAGCATGGCCTGGAATTGCCTCAGCCCGGCGACGCGGGCCGCGATCTCTTCCGAAGGGCCGATCGTCTTCAGGATGCGCTCGCCGAGCGCGATGGCGATGTCGTTGGGATCGAGCGCGCCCTTGGCCGGGAACAGCCAGTCGCCGCGCTCGTCCTTCTTGCCGACGATGGCGGGCTGCATGGCGCTGCCGTAGAGGTTTTCGCGCAGTTGCACCTCGATCAGCGAGCGCTTCTCCTCCACCACCACGATGGTGTCGAGGCCGTGGGCGAAGTCGGCGATGTGCTGGTAGTCGAGCGGCCACGGACAGCCGACCTTGAACAGCCGCACGCCGATGCGGTTGGCAACCGCCTCGTCGATGCCGATGTCGCCCAGCGCCTGGCGCACGTCGAGATAGCTCTTGCCGACGGTGACGATGCCGAGCTTCGCCTCCCGTCCGCCCGAATAGACGATGCGGTTCAGCCCGTTGGCGCGGATGAACGCGCTTGCCGCGGCGCGCTTGTGCTCGTGCAGCCGCGCCTCCTGGCCCAGCATGTCCAGCTCGTTGCGGATGTTGAGCCCGCCCGGCGGCATGTCGAATTCGGGCACGACGATCGGCAACCGCTCCAGCGAGGCATCGACGCTGGCGGTCGATTCGATGTTGTCCTTGACGCATTTGATGGCGCCCCAGGTGCCGGCGAACCGCGACAGGGCGAAACCGTAGAGGCCGTAGTCGATGATCTCCTGCACGCCGGCCGGGTTGAGAACGGGGATCATCGCGTCGACGAAATGAAATTCCGTCGCATGCGCGTTGGTCGATGATTCGGCCATGTGGTCGTCGCCCATCAGGGCGAGCACGCCGCCATGCCTGGAAGAGCCGGCGAGGTTGGCGTGGCGGAAGACGTCGCCGGAACGATCGACGCCCGGCCCCTTGCCGTACCAGACCGAAAAGACGCCGTCATAGCGGCCCTCGCCCAGCAGTTCGGCCTGCTGCGAGCCCCAGCAGGCGGTGGCCGCGAGTTCCTCGTTCAAGCCCGGCTGGAAGACGATGTCGGCGGCGGAAAGCTGCTCCCTGGCCTTCCAAAGCTGCAAGTCCAGCCCGCCCAGCGGCGAGCCGCGATAGCCGGAGACGAAGCCCGCCGTGGCAAGGCCGGCACGCCGGTCGCGCTCGCGCTGCATCAGAAGCATGCGCACGACGGCTTGCGCGCCGGTGAGGAAGACGCGCTCCTTGCCAAGATCGAACTTGTCGGCGAGCGCGACGTCGTAGAGCGTCATCAACCAATCCTCTGCGGGGGCGGCGCCCGAAGCAGCCACCTGCGTCGAGATCGGCGCGCAGTCTTTCCCCCCTTGGCAAAGAGGTCAAACGAATTCGGCTGCGCGGTGCCCGATCCGCTGCCGGCGCGGCAGCGTGCCGCGCGGATCAGTCCGCACGGTCGCCGGCGATCGCTTCATCCCGTCATTTGGGACAATCGGGCTTCGGGTTGCCCGGCAACCTGCCGTCGGGATGGCCGGCAAGAGCGGGATTGAGCGTATAGACCGTGCCCAGCACCAGCGGCGCGTCCGGCAGGTCGCTCTGGTCCTGGGTCGACACCAGCGTCGTCTTCAATTCCTGCAACACGGCGCCGTTCCGGTCCTTGATGTGGATGGCCACCGCATAGGGCCTGTCCTTGACGACGCAGGTGAGCGGCGGGCTGGTCAGCGTCACATGCGGCAGCTTCGGCCAGATCTTCTGCTCCACCACCAGTGGGGGGCCGCCGGCCGGATTCTCGAAATCCACCACCGCGACGTTGCCCTCATCCACCGGCCTCAGCGGATTGAGCGTGACGACGTAGGTGGCCCGCGCCAGCCGGTAGTTGAATTCGAACAGCCGGCCCGAAACCTCGTAGAGCGCGCCCTTGCCGGTGTCGCGGCAGGCGCCGAGCGCCAGGGCGACGGAAAAGACCGAGGCCGCGACAACGGCGCGCGAACGCAGGCTAGGCATTTTCGGCCTCCCTTCCGGCCTTGCGGCGGCGGTAGTGGCGGCTGGCCTTTTGCCGGTTGCCGCACACCGCCATGTCGCACCACATGCGGCTAGCGTTGCGGCTGCGGTCGAGAAACAGCCAGTTGCAGTTGAGACAGACCTTGAGCCGCGGCAGCGAACCACCGGACAGCAGCGACAGGGCGGACACCGCCAACGCCGCCTCAAAGGCGACCGGCCCACCGGCATCGCCGAACGGCTTGCCGGGCGGGCCGACCGTCGCATCGGCGCCGGCGAGGCCGTCCGCGCAAGCGCGCAGGAACGGCGCCATGTCGGCCGCCGCCAGCGCGCCGCCCGCCCGCGCGGCGTTGCGAAAGAGCCTGTCGGCTGTCTCGCGGATCGCCAGCACCACCGGCGCGATGGTTTCGGGCCGCGGCGCAGCAAGGTGCGCGCCGCCCAGTTCGTCGGAGCGGAAAGAGCTGGCCGCTTCTGCGAAGCGGGCGATCTCGGCGGGGTCGGCGAAACGGTCGAAACTGCGCTCGGGATCGCCGCGCAGCACGACGGTGTTGGCGACGTCGAGCGCGAGCACGCCGCCTTGGAAGCGATGCGGTGTCCAGGAAACCGTCATGCGCCAATACTAACCAGTAAAAGCCATTTGACAAGTTATATTTCGGAGCGCACGTTTCAACGGCCCGGATGGTCCGGGCGGCCGGACGGGCGATGCTCTACCTCTTCCAGCAGGTGCTGAACGGGCTGCATTCGGGCGCGCTCTATGCGCTGCTCGCCTTCGGCTATGCGCTGACCAACGGCATCCTGCACCGCACCAACCTCGCCTATGGCGGCGTCTTCGCCTTCTCAGGCCAGACGGCGATCCTGGCCGCTGTCTATGGTTGGCAGGTGCTGTGGCTGACGCTGCCGGCCACCGTCGCCTTCGGCATCGTGCTCGCTTTCGCCTATGCGGCGCTGCTCAGCCTGCTTCTGTCACGCGGCGTCTTCGAGCCGCTGGCCGACCGCTCGCCCAACACCATCGCGGCCGCGACGCTCGGCGTGCTTCTGGTACTGACGGAGGTCTCGCGCATCGCCGCCGACACCAAGGACTTGTGGCTGCCGCCGATGCTGGCGTGGCCGGTCGTCTTCGCCGAGCGGCCGGGCTTCCGGGCGACGCTGACGGCGATCCAGCTCATCGACCTGGCGGTGATCGCGGCGGCGATCGCGGCCGGCGGATGGACGCTGGCGCGCTCGCGCTTCGGGCGCCGCTGGCGCGCCGTCTCCGACGATCCGCTGGCCGCGGCGCTGTGCGGCGTGGACCCGCGCGCCACCTTCCGGCAGGCGGTGCTGGGCGGCGGGCTGGCCGCCGCGCTCGCCGGCGTGCTGGCCGCGCTCTATTACGGCAACGTCTCCTTCGGCACCGGCCTCACCTACGGCCTCAAGGTGCTGTTCGTCACCGCCGTCGGCGGCTATCTCTCGCCGGTGCGCGCCGCCCTGGGGGGCGCCGCTTTCGGCATGGCCGAATCGCTGTGGGCCGGCTACTTCCCCGGCGAGTGGCGCGACGGCTGGATGTTCCTGTTCCTCGTCGCCATGCTGGTGCTGGTCGGCGCCGGCCGCGACAGCCGGCAAGCCGTCTGACATCGTCAGACTTTCGTTGCAGCCTGCCGCCGGAACCGCCGGCCGTCGGCGGGCGGCCTCCCCACCGTCTTTTGCCTCCCGGTTGACCGATGCGGCCACACGCGGCATAGGCTTGGGCCACGAAGGCGCGTCGCGCGCAGAAAGCGACAGCGCCCGCCCAGGGGAGGACCTTGCATGGATCTGATTTCGGCTGCCGCCCGCGTCATGAGCCAGACGCAGGGCGGACGCGCGCTGCTCGCCATCTTCGCGATCGTGCTCGCGGCCATCGTGCTGACGCTCCTGTTCGACCGCCGCATGCGCGTGCTGATCGCCATCTCGTCGGTCATCGACACGGTCAACGAATTCATCGGCAAATGGATTTCCTGGCTGATCCTGGCCTCCATCCTGGTCAGCGCCGGCAATGCCGTCATCCGCAAGGTCTTCGACGTCTCCTCCAACGCCTGGCTGGAGTTGCAATGGTATCTGTTCGGCGCCGCTTTCCTGGCGGCGGCCGCCTATACGCTGAAGCAGAACGAGCACATCCGCATCGACATCATCTACGGCATGTGGCCGCGGCGCGTGCAGCACTGGATCGACCTCGTCGGCCATGCCCTGTTCCTGATGCCGTTCGCCGTGCTGATGGTCTTCTACCTCGTCCCCTATGTGTCGATTTCCTATCGCAGCGGCGAAATGTCGACCAATGCCGGCGGCCTCATCATCTGGCCGGCCAAGGCGATGCTTCTCGCCGGCTTCTTCCTTCTGGCCTGGCAGGGCGTGTCGGAAATCATCAAGAAAATCGCCGTCATAACCGGCAACATGGACGACCCGAATCCCTACGTCTCGCACCATGAGCAAGCCGAACTCGAAGGCGAAGCGCTGGTCGAGGAGCTCAAGTCGTGATCGAGCTCATCGCGCAGAACATGGCGCCGATCATGTTCGTTTCGCTGATCGTCTTTCTCCTGATCGGCTATCCCGTCGCCTTCTCGCTCGCCGCCAACGGCCTGCTCTTCTTCTTCATCGGCGTCGAACTCGCCCCCTACTCCTCGGGCTCCATCAACCTGTCCTGGCCGCTGCTCTACGCCCTGCCCGACCGCTTCTACGGCGGCGTCATGGCCAACGACACGCTGCTCGCCATCCCGTTCTTCACCTTCATGGGCATCGTGCTCGAACGCTCGGGCATGGCCGAGGACCTGCTCGACACGATCGGCCAGCTGTTCGGCCCGATCCGCGGCGGGCTCGCCTATGCGGTCATTCTCGTGGGCGCCCTGCTTGCCGCCACCACCGGCGTCGTCGCCGCCTCAGTCATCGCCATGGGGCTGATCTCGCTGCCGATCATGCTGCGCTACGGTTACGACCGGCGGCTGGCGTCGGGCGTCATCGCCGCCTCCGGCACGCTGGCGCAGATCATTCCGCCCTCGCTGGTGCTGATCGTGCTGGCCGACCAGCTCGGCCGTTCGGTCGGCGACATGTACAGCGGCGCGCTGATCCCCGGTCTGGTGCTGACCGGCCTCTATATGAGCTACGTACTGGTCGTATCGATCGTGCGGCCGAACTGGGCGCCCGCCTTGCCGGCGGAGGCGCGCACGCTCGGCCACGGCGTCACCTCGCTGCTCTTCGCGCTGCTGGCGACGGTGGCGGTCGCCTGCGGCGCCTATCGCTATCTCGAGCCGACGCATGGCGAAAACGCCGACATCCTCGCCGCCACGGTCGGCGTCGTTTTCATCTACATCGTCGCCATCGCCGACAAGGCGCTCAACCTCAACATGATGTCGCGGCTGGCCCAGCAGGTCGTCATCGTGCTGATCCCGCCGCTGGCGCTGGTGTTCCTGGTGCTCGGCACCATCTTCCTCGGCATCGCCACGCCGACGGAAGGCGGTGCCATGGGCGCCGTCGGCGCGCTCGTCATGGCCGCCGCCAAGCGGCGGCTGACGCTCGACGTGGTCCGGCAGGCGCTCGCCTCGACGACACGGCTGTCGTCCTTCGTATTGTTCATCCTGATCGGCTCGCGCGTCTTTTCGCTGACCTTCTACGGCGTCAACGGGCACCTGTGGGTGGAGCACCTGCTCGTCTCTCTGCCCGGCGGCGAGCTCGGCTTCCTCATCGTCGTCAACCTCCTGGTGTTCTTCCTCGCCTTCTTCCTCGATTTCTTCGAGCTGGCCTTCATCATCGTGCCGCTGCTGGCGCCGGCGGCGGAAAAGCTCGGCATCGACCTGATCTGGTTCGGCGTGCTGCTCGGCGTCAACATGCAGACGTCGTTCATGCACCCGCCCTTCGGCTTCGCGCTGTTCTATCTCCGCTCGGTGGCGGCGCGCGTACCCTATCTCGACCGCATCACCGGCAAGCAGATCGCGCCGGTGACGACCGGCCAGATCTACTGGGGCGCGGTGCCCTTCGTGCTGATTCAGGTCTTGATGATCGCGCTGACCATCCTGTTCCCGCAGATGGTCATGCACTACAAGGGCAAGGTGGTCGATCCCGGCACGATCGAGATCAAGGTGCCGGAACTGCCGGGCCTGTCACTGCCGCCGCTCGGCGCGCCCGCCGCCCCGCAAGGCGGAACAGCACCGGCCGCTCCGGCAGCGCCGGACCTTTCCCAGCCGCCGAGCTTCGGCGACGCTCCGGCGCAGCAGCCTGCCGCACCGGCAACGCCCGATCTTTCGCAACCGCCGAGCTTCAATTGATCTCGGCGGTTGTCGGATAGGGCCCAATTCGGCTAAGAGTGGTGCGCCGAAAAAGACATGGCCGGTTCGGTAGTCCGGCCTTTGCCTGCAAGGCAAGCCTGTTCGCCGCCTGCGGCGCGACCCGCGGCTGGACCGCGCGGACCAAAGTCCGCGAGGCTGGCTGGTTTGTCTTCGACGTTCTCTTCTGCCTTGGACGGTCCATCCTCGCACCGCACAGGATATCGCCATGCGCCTGAACCATGCCAACATCGTCACCGGCGACGTCGCCGCCCTCGCCCGTTTCTTCATCCGCCATTTCGCCTTCGAGCAGGTCGCCATGCGCGGAAAGGACGCCTTCGCGATTCTGCGCGGCGCTGACGGCTTCGATCTCAACCTGATGAAGCCGGGAAAGGGCGAGGCGGCAGCCTATCCCGAGGGCTGGCACGTCGGCTTCGTGGTGACGAACCCCGACGAGGTCCGGGCCAAGCATGCCGAGCTGGAGACGGCCGGCTATGCGCCCGGCGCCGTGCAGCGGTTGGCTCGCGGGGACACCGCGACAGTCACCTTCTACTGCCGCGCGCCTGGCGGCCTGCTGGTAGAGGTCTGCGCCAGCGCCAACTAAACGAAAAAACCCCGGAGCGGCGCTCCGGGGTTTTAAATTCAGGCGATACGCTCGGCTTACAGCTTGCCGGCGCGCTGCTGGATCATCATGAAGGTGTCGAAATTGTATTCGGCCACCTGATCCCACAGATAGGCTTCCTTGCGGAACGCGACGATGGATTCCCAGATCGTCTTGAAGTCCGCATTTGTCGCCATCATCTCGTCATAGGTCTTGTTGGCGGCGTCGAAGCAGGCCGACAGGATCTCCTGGCTGAACGGCTTCAACTTGGCGCCGTTGGCGACGAGCGACTTGATCGCCTTGGTGTTCACGTAGTCGTATTTCTGCAGCATGTCGGCGTCTTCCGCCTGGCAGGCGGTGCGTAGCAACGACTTGTAGGCTGCGGGCAGCGCCTCGTACTTGTCCTTCGAGAACAGGAAGTGGACGGTCGGACCGCCTTCCCAGAAGCCCGGATAATAGTAATAGGGCGCGACCTTGTAGAAGCCGAGCTTCTCGTCGTCATAGGGGCCGACCCACTCGGCGGCGTCGATGGTGCCCTTCTCCAGCGCGGGATAGACGTCGCCGCCGGCGAGCTGCTGCGGCACCAGGCCGAGCTTTTCCATGACCTTGCCGGCGAAGCCGCCGATGCGCATCTTGAGGCCCTTCAAGTCCTCGACGGTGTTGATCTCCTTGCGGAACCAGCCGCCCATCTGGGTGCCGGTGTTGCCGCCCGGCAGGCCGAACAGGCCCTGCTTGGCGAGGAACGTGTTGAACAGGTCGATGCCGCCGCCGTGATACTGCCAGGCGTTGCGGCCGCGCGCGTTGAGCGCGAAAGGCACGTCGGAGCCGAGCGCCCAGGTCGGGTCCTTGCCCCAGAAATAATAGCACACGGTGTGGGCGGCTTCGACCGTGCCGGCCGTCACCGCATCGGCGGCCTGCAGGCCGGGAACGAGCTCGCCGGCGGCGAAGACCTGGATCTGGAAATTGCCGTCGGTCGCCTCGGAAACCATCTTCGACAGCACCTCGGCGCCGCCATAGATGGTGTCGAGCGACTTCGGGAAGGAGGAGGTCATGCGCCAGGTGATCTTCGGATTGGACTGGGCAATGGCCGGAGCGGCCAAAACAGCCGTGGCGGCCGCCGCGCCGGCGCCGGTCGCGCCGGCCTTGCGGATAAATGAACGACGATCCATGAAATTCCTCCCTTCCTGAACAAAATGCACACTGGCCCGTGGCGTATTTCCGCTTCACGGGCCGGTCAGCGGACAATACACGGCGAAGGCGACGTGTCCAGCGCAAGGCGCCGCGCCAAGCCGCGCTCCCGCCGACAGCCGCCATGCCCTGCAACTATAGTCTAATCCCACAAAAGCCGGGGCGCGCTGGCCGGCTGGCGCAAGGCGCGGAAAGGCCGTGGCAAATCGCCTTCCAATCGCCTATTTTGTAGATGCAGAGGCCGTACCGCCAACGCTACCTTGCCACGTCGCCTCGCTTCTCGGGAACCAAGATGCTTCAGCCGCTCGTCGCCGTCTCCACCGACGTCAAACAGTTCGAGAACTACACCTGGCACGCAGCGCCCCAGCAATATCTCGAGGCCGCGCTCTCGGGCGCCGGCGTGCTGCCGCTGCTGGTGCCGTCTTTCGGCGACCGGCTCGACCTCGACGAACTGCTTTCGGCGGTGGACGGGGTGATGCTGACGGGGGCGAAATCCAACGTGCATCCCTCGCTCTACGGCAAGGAGGCGACCGAGCGCGACGGGCCTTACGACGAGGCGCGCGACGCCACCACGCTGCCGCTGATCCGCAAGGCGGTGGAGCGCGGCGTGCCGCTGCTCGCCATCTGCCGCGGCATCCAGGAAATGAACGTGGCGCTGGGCGGGACGCTCGCCAGCGAAATCCAGGAACGGCCGGGCTCGCTCGACCATCGCGCGCCGGTGAGCGACAACCAGGACGAACGCTTCGCCATCCACCAGACCGTGTCGATCAAGCCGGGAAGCTGCCTGGCGGGTGTCTTCGGTGCCGGCGCGGTCAAGGTCAACTCCGTGCACCGGCAGGCGGTGGACCGGCTCGGGCCGAAGCTTCAAATCGAGGCTGTGGCCGATGACGGCACGGTGGAAGCCGTGTCGGTGCGGGATTCACGCGCCTTCGCCGTCGGCGTGCAATGGCACCCGGAATACTGGGTGAAATCCGACAGCGTCTCGCAGCGCATTTTCAAGGCCTTCGGCGACGCCGTGCGCGCCCATGCAGCGGCGAAGACCGGCGCGCGGACGGCTGCCGAATAAGAGGCCTCTCGCCTCAGCGGGCCTTCACGCCCGCCGTTTCCGGAACCGGCGTGATCGCCTTGCCGTCCGAAAACCAGGCGATCAGGTTGTCGACCACGAGGTCCGCCATGGCGCGGCGTGTGTGGACCGAGGCCGAGCCGACATGCGGCAGAAGCACGGTGTTGGGCGCATCAAGCAGCGCCTGCGGCACGTTCGGCTCATCGGCGAAGACGTCGAGGCCGGCGGCGGCGATGGTGCCGCCGGCAAGGGCGGCGGCAAGCGCTGCCTCGTCCACAGTCGAGCCGCGGCCGATGTTGACGAAGACGCCGTTCGGCCCGAGCGCCTTGAGGATATCCGCATTCACGGCCTTCGCCGTCTGCGGCGTGCCGGGCGCCACCGAAATCAGCGTGTCGACCGCCTCGGCCAATCCCTTCAACGTGGCGTGGTATGGATAAGCCACGCCCTCGACCGGGCGACGATTATGGTAGGCGACCGGCAGGCCGAACGCCTCCAGCCGGCGCGCGATCGCCAGGCCGATGCGGCCCATGCCGAAGATGCCGACGCTGCGGCCGCGCAGCGACAGCGGGCTCAGGCGATAGTTGCCCTTGCCCGCCCAGTTGCCGGCGCGCAGCCAGGCTTCCGCCTTCGGCAGTTCGCGCACGGTCGCAATCAGCAGGCCGAGCGCCGTGTCGGCCACCTCCTCGGTCAACACATCGGGCGTGTTCGTAACCATGATGCCGTTGGCGCCGGCATGGCGGGCATCGACGCCGTCGTAGCCGACGCCGAAATTAGCGACGATCTCCAGCTTCGGCAGCGCTCGCATAAACTCCGGCCCGACAAGACCGCCGGCGATGGCCGGCGAGGCGGCGATGCCGCGCACCGTCGCCTTCAGCTCGTCGGTCAAAAGGGCGGGATCGATGGTGTCGATGGCGACCAGCCGGAACGTCTCGCCGATGCGCTTGACGGACTGCTCGTGCAGTTTGCCGGGAATGAGGACGGCGACGGAACGAAGATCGGCACCCATGGCGGGTTCTCCTGCGGTATGTGACGAGGCGCGATGCGAGACGGCCGTGCTTTCAGCGTCGCTCGACCGGCCGGCCGGTGGACTGGCGCACATGCAGTTCCGGTTTGATGAGGTCCTGCGAGATATGCACCGGTTCGCCGGCCAGCTTGTCGAGCAGTGCGCTGGCGGCGCGGCGGCCGACCTCGCGCTGGCCGTTCCAGACCGTCGTCAGCGCCGGCGTGGCGATCGCCGCTTCCTCCAGGTCGTCGTAGCCTGTGACGGAAATGTCGATGCCCGGCACCAGCCCGGCGCGGGCGATGCCGTTCATCAGTCCGATGGCGACGAGATCGTTCCAGCAGCAGGCGGCGGTCGGCCGGTCCTTCAGCGCCAGGAACTGGCTCGCTGCCTCGAAACCGGCCTGCTTGGTACGCGGGCCGGGAATGCGCCACGACGGCCTGATCTCCAGCCCGGCCGCCCGCATGGCGTTGACGTAGCCCTGGTAGCGGTCGCGGCCGGTGGAGGTCTGGTCGGTGCCGCCGACCATGGCGATGCGGGTGTGGCCGAGCGAGATGAGATGGTTGGTGGCGAGCGCCGTCCCATAGGCGTCGTCGCCGCGGAATACCGGCACATGCGCGCCGTCGACGTCACGCGCGATCAGCACCGCAGGCAGGCCGTTCTCTTCCGCCATGAGGATGTCGGCGGCCGGCGTGTCGATGGCCGGCGACATGATGACACCGTCGGCGCCGAGTTGCAGCAGCGTGTCGATGAAGGTGCGCTGCTTTTCCAATTGGTCGTAATGGTTGGAAAGCAGGAACGTCTGCCGGCTGCGATCGAGCTCATGCTCGATGGAGCGCAGGATCTCGGCGTAGAAGGGGTTCATGATGTCGTGCACGACGACGCCGACGATGCCGGAACGCGAGGTGCGCAGCGAGGCGGCGCGGCGGTTGTAGATGTAGCCGATCTCGCGCGCGTGTTCCTTGATCTTTTCACGTGTCGCGCCCGCCACCAGCGGGCTGTCGCGCAACGCCAGCGAAACGGTGGCGGTGGAAACGCCGAGCGCGTCGGCAATGGTCGAAAGCTTGATCTTCTGTGCCAGCGCGCACTCTCCCCGCACCGCATTTAAACTGTTTAAATGCGGCTTATGCCATCGATCCGGGGCAAATCAAAGCTTTTTCGCCGGCTTGTGGATTTTACCGACGTGGAATGCAGCGACGGCTCTTAGGCCGACGTCTCGGCGACCGGCTCCGCGATCTCCTCGGCCTCGTCTTCCGCCGGCGCCGGCTCACCACCGGACAGGTTGGCCTCGATGCGGGCAAGCAGCTTGAACAGCGCTTTCTGTTCCTTCTTGTCCAGGCCCTTCAACGCCTGCTTCTCGGTCTTCTTCACCGACTTCTCGATGGCCTGGATGGCCTCGCGGCCGACGTCGGTCAAAAAGATGTGCGCCTGGCGGGCGTCCGAATTGGAGGCGCGCTTGTCGAGAAAACCCTGTGCCTGCAAACGGTTGATGGTCTTGGTGATGGTGGGCGGGCGCACGCCGAGGCGTTCCGCAAGGGCGCCCGGCGTCTGGCCGTCCTCGCGGTCGAGCGCCAGCATGATCTGGTCCTGCCCGGCATAGAAGCCGTGCGCGAGAAGCCGCGCGGCGAGCGCCGTGCGCGCCAGCCTGGCGGCCGAATGCAGCCGGCTCATCGTCGCCGCCCTGTCTGCCTTGGCCATGATCGTTCTCCTCGGAGCCGCCCGGCCACGATAGCCGCGACGGACGTGTTGGCAACCGGCGATCCTCGCCCGCCGCAAACAAACGCTTTGCCGGCAAGGCGCATCATCCGCAGCGCTCATGACAGATGATTATTTCAGTTAGATGACAAAGGAATCCGACAGGAGGCTCCGTCTCGCTGGATCACAGCTTGTGCCGTGCAAAAACGGCAGCGACCTCCTATATGGAGCGCAATCCTTTCCCATCTCAGAGGCCCCATCATGAGCGAAGCCCAGGCGCAGATCCCCGTCACAGTGCTGACCGGCTATCTCGGTTCCGGCAAGACGACGCTGCTCAACCGCATCCTGTCGGAAAACCACGGCCGGCGCTATGCCGTCATCGTCAACGAGTTCGGCGAGATCGGCATCGACAACGACCTGATCGTGGAATCCGACGAGGAAATCTACGAGATGAACAATGGCTGCGTGTGCTGCACGGTGCGCGGCGACCTCGTGCGCGTCGTCGAAGGCCTGATGCGGCGCCCCGGCCGTTTCGACGCCATTCTTGTGGAGACGACGGGACTGGCAGACCCCGCGCCCGTCGCGCAAACCTTCTTCATGGACGAGGACGTGCGCTCCAAGACCAGGCTCGACGCGGTTGTGGCGCTGGTCGACGCCAAGCACTTGCCCTTGCGCCTGAAGGATTCGAAAGAGGCGGAAGACCAGATCGCGTTCGCCGATGTGGTGGTGCTGAACAAGACCGACCTCGTCACGCCGGAGGAACTCGCCGCCGTCGAGGCCACGGTGCGTGCCATCAACCCGACGGCGAAGATCCACCGCACCCAGCGGTCCGGCGTCGATCTTGCCAACGTTCTCGATCGCGGCGCCTTCGACCTCAAGCGGGCGCTGGAAAACGACCCGCATTTCCTCGACGACGAGGAGCACGACCACGATCATCACGATCATGACCACCACGACCATGCGCATCCGTCCGCCATCCACGACGTGACGGTGCAGTCGGTGTCGCTGCGCGCCGGCGAGATGGATTCGAAGAAATTCTTCCCCTGGATCGAGAAGGTGACGCAGCTCGAAGGCCCGAACATCCTCAGGCTCAAGGGCATCATCGCCTTCAAGGACGACCCCGACCGCTACGTCTTGCAGGGTGTCCATATGATCATCGAGGGCGACCACCAGCGCGCCTGGAAGGACGGCGAGAAACACGAGAGCCGGCTGGTCTTCATCGGCCGCGACCTCGACGCCGAGCGACTGCGCAAGAGCTTCGAGGCGTGCCAGGCGGCTTAATTTTCACCATCAGCGCCGCCCCTCACCTGCCTGCCGGCATCCTCTCCCCGTGAGAACGGGGAGAGGAGAGCAGTTGCGCCATCGGCGATTCCCCTCTCCCCGTCCTTGCGGGGAGAGGGTAAGGGTGAGGCGCAGCGCCAACATCGGATGGAATATCTTTCGTGCCCACAGTCGCCCCGCTTGACATCGACGGCCATTGCCTCGCCGCCGTCTTCCTGAACGACATTCCCTTCTTCGCCTTCGCCGACGGCGCGGTGCACCGGCTCGACCATGGCCATAAGACCGTGCAGGCCAATGACGGCCTGCTTTGCACCGCCCTCGACACGGCGGCAAACCGGCTCGTCACCGCCGGCGAGGACGGCAAGGTTTTTGCCGCCAAGGCGGACGGCACGGCCGAAGAGCTGGCAAGCGCCGGCAAGAAGTGGATCACCTGCGTGGCCGCCGGCCCGCAGGGCGCGGTCGCCTACGGCGCGGGACGCAATGCCTTCGTGCGTTTCGCCGACGGCAAGGTGAAAGAGTTTTCCCATCCCCGCTCGGTGGAAGGCATCGCCTTCGCGCCGAAGGGCATGCGCATCGCGGTCGCCCGCTACAACGGCGCGACGCTGCATTTTCCCGCCGCCGACGGCAAGCCGACCGAGCTGGAATGGGCCGGCGCGCACACCGGAGCCACCTTCTCGCCGGACGGCGCCTTCCTCGTCACCGCCATGCAGGAGAACGCCCTGCATGGCTGGAAGCTCGCCGACTGCAAGCACATGCGCATGTCGGGCTATCCGGCCAAGGTCAAAAGCCTGTCGTGGGCGGCCAAGGGCAAGTGGCTGGCAAGCTCCGGCGCGCCGGCGGCGATCGTCTGGCCCTTCCAGGGCAAGGACGGGCCGATGGGCAAGGCGCCGCTGGAACTCGGCACGCGCGGCGACGCGATGGTGACCTGCGTGTCATGCCATCCCTCCGAGGAGGTGGTGGCGATCGGCTACGACGACGGCATGGTGCTGGCCTCGCGCTTCGCCGATGCGAAGGAAGTGTTGCTGCGCCGCCCCGGCAAGGGCGCCGTCACGGCGCTGATGTGGGACGGCGAAGGCCGCCGCATCGCTTTCGGTACCGCCGTCGGCGACTGCGGGGTGATCGACATAGCGGGGTGATGGCAGCGGCCGCCATTGCCTGCCCGCGGGCCGGACGCTACAAAACCGCCACCACGGGCAACGCGACGGGTTTATCTTGGATTCGGCAAGGGCGGCATCGACAAGTCAGGGCGGCATAGACGCCGCGCGCATTGCGAAGCTTCGCAACACCGAGGCCGCCGTCTTCCGCAAGGCGCGGCCGAACAGCGAGGCTAGGCTAGGCAACGGCATCGAGGGCTTTTTCGGCGGCGTGCCGATGCACTGGATGAACGACTGGCCGACGCCTTTTCCCATCCTCGTCGAAAGCGCGAAAGGCGCGCGCATCACCGACATCGACGGCAATGCGCTGGACGATTTCTGCCTCGGCGACACCGGCTCGATGTTCGGCCATTCGCCGCCGCCGGTCGCACGCGCCATCCGCAAGCAGGCCGCGCACGGCTTGACCTACATGCTGCCATCGGAAGACGCGCTGGGGCTCGGGCGGCTTCTGGAGGCACATTTCGGCCTGCCGTTCTGGCAGATCGCCACCACCGCCACCGACGCCAACCGCTTCGCGCTGCGCGTGGCGCGCGCCGTCACCGGCCGCGATAAAATCCTCGTCTTCAACGGCTGCTACCACGGCGCGGCGGACGAGACGATGGTGCGGCTGAAGGACGGCAAACCGATCAACCGGCCGGGACTGGCCGGCGAATTCCGTGACCTGACGACGCGCACGAAGATCGTCGAGTTCAACGACATTCCCGCGCTGGAAGCGGCACTTGCCGACAAAAGCGTCGCCTGCGTCATCACCGAGCCGGTGCTGACCAACTCCTGCATGGTGCTGCCCGAACCGGGGTTCCACGCAGCGCTGCGCGACCTGACGCGCAAGGCCGGCACGCTGCTTTTGATCGACGAGACTCACACCATCTCCTCCGGTCCCGGCGGCTACACGAAAGTCTTCGGGCTGGAGCCGGACCTGTTCGTGCTGGGCAAGCCGGTGGCCGGCGGCGTGCCGGCGAGCGTGTGGGGCATGAGCGGCGCGGTGGCCGACCGCTACGCCGCCTACAGCCGCACCAAGGAGGCCGGCTATTCCGGCATGGGCACGACGCTGTCGGCCAATCCGTTGCAGTTCGCCGCCATGCGGGCGACGCTGGAGGAGGTGATGACGGAGGCAAACTACGCCCATATGGCGCGGCTGGCGACGCGACTGGATGCCGGGCTGACCGCCGTCATCGACCGTTTTAGGCTACCCTGGCATGTCGCGCGTGTCGGCGCGCGGGTTGAGTTCATCTGCGCCCCCGGTCCGCTGAAGAACGGCGGCGAGGCAGAAGGCGCGCACGCACCGGAGCTGGAGGCGGCCATCCATGTCGCGCTGGTCAACCGCGGTGTCTTGATCGCGCCCTTCCACAACATGATGCTGGTTTCACCCGCCACCAAGGCGCGGCAGGTAGACCGGCTGATCTCAGCCTTCGCCGACGTTGCGGCGAAGCTGGCGGCGTGAGACAAGCGGGCGAGACCAACCGAGAGCGATCATGACTTCCCCTTCCGGCTCGACGCCCGCCGAGGCGCAAGCCTTCCTCGAAGCCCACCCCGACATCGAGGCCATCGACATCGTGCTGACCGACGCCAACGGCGTCGGCCGCGGCAAGATCGTGCGCCGGCACGAGCTGGAGGCCATATACAAAAACGGCCGGCACATGCCGATCTCCATCCTCGGCCTCGACATCACCGGCGAGGACGTGCACGAGACGGGACTGATCTGGGATTCCGGCGACGGCGACCTGCGCGCCTGGCCGATTCCCGGCACGCTGGTGCCGCTTCATGGAACCAGCCCCGCGCGCGGCCAGGTGCTGATGGCCATGCACCATCTCGACGGCCAGGCCATGACCTCCGATCCGCGCCGCGCTCTGGCAAGGCAGGTGGAGCGGCTGGCGGCGAAGGGCCTGCACCCGGCCGGCGCCTTCGAACTGGAATTCTTTCTCCTCGCCAACGAGCGCGACGCCGACGGCAAGGTGCAGCCGGCGCGCGCCGTGCTCGACGGCAGGGCGAGCGGCAAGACCGAGGTCTATTCGGTCGACCACCTGCACGGTATGGAGCCGCTGTTTTCCGCCGTCTATGCGGCTGCGAAGGCACAAGGAATCCCGGCCGAGACGGTGATTTCGGAATATGCGCCGGGCCAGTACGAACTGACGCTGAACTACCGCACCGACGTGCTGCACGCCGCGGACGATCTCGTCATGCTGAAAAGGATCGTGCGGGCGCAGGCGCGCCGGCACGGCGTCACCGCCTGCTTCATGGCCAAGCCGATCGAGAAATACGCCGGCTCGGGCATGCATTTCCATGTCTCGCTCGTGGACGGCAGCGGCCGTAACGTCTTCGCCGAGAAGGACGGCGAAGGCTGGAAGCCGGAGCTGCTGCATGCGCTTGGCGGACTGGCCGACACGATGGCCGAATCAATGCTGGTGTTCGCCCCGCACGCCAACTCCTGGCGGCGCTTCGTTTCGCAATCCTATGCGCCGGTGGCGCCGACCTGGGGCGTCAACAACCGCTCGGTGGCGCTGCGCGTGCCGGCCGGCGAGGTCAAGGCGCGGCGCATCGAGCACCGCCCCTCCGGCGTCGACGCCAACCCTTATCTGGTCGCCGCCACGGTGCTGGCCGGCATCTCAAAGGGCTTGGACGAGAAGCTTGATCCCGGCCCTGAAACCAGCGGCAACGGCTACGAGGCGGCCAGCGATGCCGGCAAGGCAATGCCGGTTGACTGGCGCGCGGCGATCGAGGCGGCCAAGGCGTCAGAATTTCTCAAGGATGCGCTCGGCCCGGATTTGCACAGGACGTTTACCGAGATCAAGCATGCGGAGTATCTGCGCGTGGCGCGCACGGTGAGCGAACTGGACTATCACCTCTATCTGCACGAAGTTTGAGGCGCCTACCGCACCAGGATCGCTCTTAGATCATTCACGTTCGTGCCCGTCGGGCCAGGCACGAACAGGTCGCCGACGGCGTTGAACGCTGTCCAGGCGTTATTTCCGGCAAGCATGGCTTTCGCGTCGACGCCGGCCGCGCGCATGCGGGCAACCGTCGCGCCGTCGCAGAAGGCTCCGG
Source organism: Mesorhizobium sp. (assembly GCF_017306545.1). Lineage (GTDB taxonomy): Bacteria > Pseudomonadota > Alphaproteobacteria > Rhizobiales > Rhizobiaceae > Mesorhizobium. The sequence continues at coordinate 25,160 of NZ_JAFKID010000006.1, read as the reverse complement.
CATTGTCCTCGGACCCGTCGATGCCGTCGGTGTCGGCGGCGAGCGCGTGGATACCCTCCACGCCGTCGATGCCGATGGCGAAGGCAAGCAAGAATTCCGAATTGCGGCCGCCCTTGCCCCTCGTTCCGCCAACGGGGGCCTTCAGCGTCACCGTCGTCTCGCCGCCGGAGAGGATCAGCACCGGCTTCTCGAACGGCCGGTTGCGCGCCGCGACCTCGCGAGCGATGGCGGCGTGAACGGCGCCGACCTCGCGCGCCTCGCCCTCGATGGCGTCCGACAGGATGACCGCCTCGATACCCTGCCGCTTCGCCTCTGCGGCGGCCGCCTCCAGCGATACGGCGGCGGAGGCGATCAGATGCACCTCGTTGCGGGCGAATTTCTTGTCAGCCGGCTTCGGCGCCTCGGACGCCGGCGTTTCGATATGCGCCATGACGGCGGCCGGCAGTTTCATGCCGTAGGCTGCGATCGCGGCCAGCGCTTCGGCGCGGCCGGCGTCGTCCGGCACGGTGGGGCCGGAGGCGACGAGGGCGGGAATGTCGCCTGGGATATCGGAGACGATCAGCGACACCACCTTCGCCGGCCAGGCGGCGGCGGCCAGCCGCCCGCCCTTGATGGTCGAGACGTGCTTGCGGATGGCGTTCATGGCCGAAATCGGCGCACCGGAGGCCAGCAACGCCTCGTTGACGGCGATCTCGTCGGCCAGCGTCAGGCCGTCGGCCGGCGCCGGCAGCAGGGCCGAACCGCCGCCGCAGACCAGCGCCACGACAAGGTCGTCTTCGCTGAGGCCCGAGACGGTGTCGAGTAGTCGGCGCGCTGCCTTCAGGCCGTTCTCGTCCGGCACCGGATGCGCCGCCTCGATCACCTCGATGCGGGAGGTCGCGGCACCATAGCCGTAGCGGGTGACGACGACGCCTTGCAGCGGACCGTCCCATGCCTTCTCGAAGGCGGCGGCCATCTGCGCCGCCCCCTTGCCGGCGCCGACGACGACGGTCTTGCCTTTCGGCCTCGCCGGCAGATGGGCGCGGATGGTCTTTTGCGGATCGGCGGCGGCGACGGCGGCCTCGAAGACGGACGTCAGGAAGGATTGTGGATTGAAGGTCACGCCGAAAAATCCTCGCTTCGCAAACCGGCCGCCGGCCGGCGCCGCCCCTCACCTGCCTGCCGGCATCCTCTCCCCGTAAACGGGGCGAGGAAGGAGGCTGCGCCGGCGCGGCCAATCACCTTCTCCCCGTTCACGGGGAGAAGGCGCCGGCAGGCGGATGAGGGGCGGCGCGGCATTTCAGGCATCGCTTGCCGGCAGCGCCAGCGCTTCAGCATCCTTGCCGAGATGCGCGCACAGCGCCTGAACCACCACGCCATGGTCGTCGCGCTCCGGCAGGCCGGACACGGCGATGACGCCGACGACCCCGGCATTCTTCACCGTTATCGGAAAACCGCCGCCGGCCAGAACGTAGTCGGCAATGTCCAGCCCCTCGCCCGGCTTGAAGGTGCGGTCGGGCCGCTGCTGTTCCAACACCATGCGGTAGGTGCTTTTCAGGAAGCGCTTCACCACGTTGATCTTGCGGCGCGCCCAGTCCGGATTGGAGGCGTTCGAGCCCGGCATGGCGGCGTAGAACAGCGGCCGGTCGAAGGTGCGGATATCGACGATGATCGGCAGGTTTTCCTTGAGCGCCCGTTTGCGGATCGCCGCTCCGATGTCGAAGGCGGCGGCCTCGTCGAAAAGGTCGAAGACAAGTTCGGCTTCCTGCCGCTTGATGGTCTGGATATCGTGTTCGCTTGCCATGGTCATCCTCCCGTAGCGCGATGGCTTGCGTGTACGCGAGGCTGCCGGCGCGTCAAGAGGCTGGAGCTTTTTCCAACCAGATCGACAGCAGTTCCGTGTCCCTGGCCTCGCTGCTGACGGAAAGCTGTCAGGAGGCCTGCGTCATAGGTTTCCACATTCGCTGCATGCCCAGGAGTGCGTATCATGAATTTCGCTTCGATCCGATTGATCACCGACGACATTAAAAGGCTCGTCTGTTTCTACGAACAGGTAACTGGCATTGCGCCGACCTGGTACACGGAGGACTTCGCCGAGTTCGTCACGCCGGGCTGCACGCTGGCTATCGGCAGCACGCGCACCCTGATGCTGTTCGGTGGCGACATCGCCCGGCCGGCGGCCAACCAGTCGGCCATCATCGAATTCCGGGTGAACGATGTGGACGAAACGTTCGGCATCATCGAGGACATCGTAAAATCCACGTTGGTTCAGGAGCCGACCACCATGCCGTGGGGCAACCGCTCGCTGCTGTTTCGCGACCCCGACGGCAATCTCGTCAATTTCTTCGCCCCTGTCACCGCGGAAGCGACCAGGAAGCTCGACGGCTGATCGTCGCCGTCCTGTCAGACACTCGCCATGTCGCTCTTGGCCGGTCGGCCCGACACATAGACCTCGCGCACGGCGCGGTCGTCGCCCAGCGTCTGCAGGAGAAACAGTTCCTCGGCCAGCGTTGCCACCGTTTCCATCCTGAGCCGCATGGCCGGGATGGCGCCGGCGTCGAGCACGACGATGTCGGCCTCGGTGCCCTCTTCCAGCGTGCCGATGCGGTCTACCAGCGACAGCGCCTCGGCGTTGCCGCGGGTGATCTGCCAGAAGGACTGGAACGGGTTCAGCTTCTCGCCCTGCAGGGCGATCACCTTGTAGGCCTCGTCCATGGTGCGCAGCATGGAATAGTTGGTGCCGCCGCCGACATCGGTGGCGGCGGCGATGCGCAGCGGCTTTTCGCGGCTGCGATAGCGCTGGTAGTCGAACAGGCCCGAACCGAGGAACAGGTTCGAGGTCGGGCAGAAGACGGCGACCGAGCCGCTGTCGGATAGGGCGTCCGCCTCGCGCTCCGACAGATGGATCGAATGGCCGAACAGGCTCTTCTTCCCCAGCAGGCCGTAGCGGGCGTAGACGTCGGTATAGTCCTTGGCCTCGGGGTAGAGCTCGCAGGTATAGGCGATCTCGGCGTGGTTTTCCGACAGGTGCGTCTGCATATGCAGGTCGGGGAATTCCTTCACCAGCGCGCCGGCCATTTCCATCTGCTCAGGGCTCGAGGTTATGGCGAAGCGCGGGGTGATGGCGACATGCTGGCGACCCTTGCCGTGCCATTCCGAAATCAGCGCCTTCGTGTCGTCGTAACCGGACTGCGGCGTGTCGAGCACGCCGTCCGGCGCATTGCGGTCCATCATCACCTTGCCGGCGATGTTGAGCATATCGCGGGCGTGGCTCTCCTCGAAGAAGGCTTCGGCGGATGCCTTGTGCACAGAGCAGTAGGCGACGGTGGAGGTGGTGCCGTGGCGCACCATCTCGTCGAGGAACAGGCGCGCGATGCGGCGGCCGTGCTGGGCGTCGCGGAATTTTTTCTCCTCGGGGAAAGTGTAGGTGTTCAGCCAGTCGAGCAGTTCGGCGCCGTAGCTGGCGATGACCTGCATCTGCGGGAAGTGTACATGCGTGTCGATGAAGCCCGGCAGGATGAGATGCGGGCGATGATCGACCGTCTTCACCCCCTCGCCGGCCTTCTTCGCGACCTCGGCATACGGACCGGCAGCGACGATCTTGCCACTGCGGATCAAAAGCGCGCCGTCTTCCTCGTAGGCGTAGGCGGCATGGTCGTCGATGGTTTCCGGCCAGCGGCGGAAGGAGAGCGTGCGGCCGCGCAGGAGGGTGCCGGTCATCGGCCGCTCCCTTTTTTTATCCCGTCGCGCCGCCCCTCATCTGCCTGCCGGCATCCTCTCCCCGTAAACGGGGAGAGGAGAGAAGCTGCAACGTCGGCGCCCCCCTCTCCCCGTTTACGGGGAGAGGGTAAGGGTGAGGGGCAGCGCAAAGGCCGGAAGGTCTTCACATCATCCGAAGTCATCACTTCTCCGCCCCCTCGTACCACGTCACCAGCAGAGCGCGCTCCTGGTCGGAGATCTGCGTGACGTTGGCCGGCGGCATGGCGTGGCTGCGGCCGGCCTGGAGGTAGATTTCGCGGGCGTTGTTGGCAATGCCGGCGTCGGTGTCGAGCATGACACCCTTCGGCGCATGGTAGATGCCTTCATAGGAGGGCTCCTTGGCATGGCACATGGCGCAGCGCCCCAGCACCGTGTCGCGGACCTTGGGAAACTCCGTCGAAGCGATCAGCGGCTCAGCGCTCGCCGTCACCTTCGGCTCGCCGGTCAGCACCTTCGGCACGGTGGACAGCCAGATGATGATGATGAACAGGATTGCGGTGGCGAGCCAGGTCCAGGTCGGGTTGCCCTTCCGGGCGTGCATCGAGTTGAAATAGTGGCGGATCAGCACGCCCATCATGAACACCAGCGAGGCGATGATCCAGTTGAACTCGGTGCCGAACGCCAGCGGATAGTGGTTCGACAGCATCAGGAACAGGACGGGCAGGGTCAGGTAGTTGTTGTGCAGCGAGCGCTGCTTGGCGATCTTGCCGTATTTCGGGTCCGGCTTGCGGCCGGCGATCAGGTCGGCGACGACGATCTTCTGGTTCGGGATGATGACCATGAAGACATTGGCCGACATGATGGTGGCCGTGATGGCGCCCAGATGCAGGAAGGCGGCGCGGCCGGTGAACAGGTGGGTCATCCCCCAGGCCATGAAGACGAGGATGACGTAGAGCAGGATCATCAGCCCGGTGTCGGCCTTGCCGATCAGCCAGCGGCACAGCAGATCGTAGACGATCCAGCCGCCGGCCAGGCAGCCAAGCGAGATGAGGATGCCGACCGGCACGGAAACGTCGAGCACGTTGGGATCGATGAGGAACAGGTCGGCGCCGGCATAGTAGACGACCGCCAGCATGGCGAAGCCCGACAGCCAGGTGGCGTAGCTTTCCCATTTGAACCAGGTCAGGTGTTCCGGCATCTCGGCCGGCGCCACCAGGTATTTCTGGATGTGGTAGAAGCCGCCGCCATGCACCTGCCATTCCTCGCCGAAAGCGCCGGCGGGCAGGCCGGGCCGCTGGCGCAGGCCGAGGTCGAGGGCGACGAAATAGAAGGACGAGCCGATCCAGGCGATGCCGGTGATGACATGCAGCCAGCGCACGGCGAAAGCCAGCCAGTCCCAGAAGATGGCGAAATCGAGCATGCCCCGTCCTCCTCAACGAGAGGCCGACTTTACGGCCTGCCGCGCAAACGGAAAGATGCAAGCCACACGATGACTTTCAAAAAAAGATAGAAAATACTACGCTCACTCCAAATCGGCGCGGAGGGAGCCGCTGCATGGCCTATCTCGACAACATCGCCGTCTTCGTCCGCGTCGTCGAACTCGGCAACCTGTCTGCCGCCGGGCGCGACATGCGCATTTCGCCGGCGGTGGCCTCCAACCGCATCAAGGAACTGGAAAAGCACCTCGGGGTGCGGCTGTTCAACCGCACGACGCGGCAGTTGATGCCGACCGAGCACGGCACTGTCTTCTACACCGGCGCCAAGCAGGTGCTCGACTCCATCACCGAGGCGGAAGCGGCAGTGGCGGCCCTTTCCGGCCAGCCGCGCGGCACGATCAGGGTGACGGCGCCGCTGGGGCTCGGCCGGCGGCTGATCGCTTCAGGCATTCCCGATTTCCACGACACCTATCCCGACATCGAGGTGCGGCTCAGACTCTCCGACCACAATGTCGATATCCTGAAAGAGGGCATCGACGTCGCCTTCAGGCTCGGCGTCATCGAGGATTCCTCGCTTCGGATGCGTGGCATCATGGAGTGCGAGCGCGTGCTGGTGGCGGCGCCGAAATATCTGGAGGCGCGCGGCGAACCGACCGACATCGGCGAACTGATCTCGAAGAAGCACGATTGCCTGATGCTGCGTTATCCCGGCAGCAAGGAATTCTTCTGGATGCTGCAAACGCCGCAAGGCCCGCACAAATTGGAGGTGCACGGCCCCTTCGACAGCGACGACGGCGACGTGCTGACCGGCTGGGCGCTGGCCGGGCGCGGCATTATCAACAAGCCGCGTTTCGAGGTCGAACCCTATCTGCGCGACGGCCGGCTCAAGGTCATCCTGACCGGGACGCCGCCGACGCCGGTGCAGTTCGCAGCCGTCTATCCGCACAAGAAACTGCAGGACCCGAAGGTGCGGCTGCTGCTCGACTTCATGGCCGAGCGCTGCCAGCGCCTGATCCGCGACCTGCTGGCGGGCAGATAGCCGCAGCCTCTTGAGGAACCGGTGCACCGCCCGCACATTGTAAGCGAGGTGATCGGCGTCGCGCCGCATCACCGCCCATCAGTCCAAGGAGTTGCAGATGCCGTCTCATCCGACACACAACGACCTCAAGTCCAACGCCAAGAAGGTTTCGATCGAAATCCTCAACGCCCGCCTCGCCGATGCCATCGACCTGGCGCTGATCACCAAGCAGGCGCACTGGAACATCAAGGGGCCGCAGTTCATCGCCGTTCATGAGATGCTGGACGGCTTTCGGACCGAGCTCGACGTGCATGTCGACACCATCGCCGAACGCGTCGTGCAGATCGGCGGCACCGCCATCGGCACCTCGCAGGCGGTGGTCAAGGCTTCGCCGCTGAAGCCTTATCCGACCGACATCTACAAGACCAAGGACCATCTGGCTGCGCTGATCGAGCGTTATGCGCTGGCGGCCAACAATGCCCGCTCGGCGATCGACGAAACCGACGAGGCGGGCGACGCGGATGCCGCCGATATCCTGACAGGCTACTCGCGTTCGCTGGACAAGGCGTTGTGGTTCCTGGAGGCGCACACGCAGGAAAAGGAGTGACGGCCCGGTCAGCCCGAAGGGTGGATCAGAAGGTCCACCGGACCTTCTGAAAGGCAGCGACACCCGCAGATCGGAGCCGGGTGTCGGCACTCAACGCTTGGCTTCTACAACCTCCGAAGCCGCCTTGACCTCATGCAGCGCCAGCGCCGTCATCATTTCGGCGGCGGCCAGCGCCGCGATGACGGGCGGGCGCTTGTCCTTCACGGCGTCGCCACCGATGGGCGAAACGAGCCGCGCAAATTCCGCTTCCGTGCCGCCGGCGGTCTTCAGGAACCAGCTTCTGAACGTCGCCTTCTTGGTCTTGGAACCGATCATGCCGACATAGGCGGTGTCGCTGCGCTTCAGCGCCTCGGCGGCGATGAGGAAATCCAGCGCATGGTCGTGGGTCAGCACGGCGAAGGCCGAGCCGGGAGGTGCGGCGCGCACCGCCGCTTCCGGCATCGGCGTCAGCCGCGTTTCGACGCCGGACGGCATGCCTTCAAGCTCTTCGACGCGCGTCTCGACAACGACGGCATGCACCGGCAGCAGGGCGACCGCAGCCGCCAGCGCCTTGCCGACATGACCGCCACCGAAGATGTAGAGATGCGGCAGGCATTGCTCCTGCCTATCGGCCGCCGCGATCAGGCCGGCGGCAACAGCGGCGTCGACCGGGCGGATCGCCACCTCGACGCGGCCGCCGCAGCACTGGCCGATCTCCGGGCCGAGGGGAATGTCGAGGATAGCGCCCGCGTTGAAGCGTTCGCGCTGCCCCTCACCCTTACCCTCTCCCCGTAAACGGGGCGAGGGGGACACCAACGGTCGCGCGAGCTCGCCTCTCCCCGCCTGCGGGGAGAGGATGCCGGCAGGCAGGTTAGGGGCGGCACCGGCATTGCCGGCCTCCTTCGCCGCCTGCGAACGCAGCACCTGCCTCGCTTTGTCGATGGCCATGTATTCCAATTGGCCGCCGCCGATGGTGCCATGGATGGCGGCGCACGACACCAGCATGTAGGCGCCCGTCTCGCGCGGCGTCGAGCCCTTGGTGGCGGCGACCTCGACCAGCGCCACCGGCCCGGCCCCGCCAAGAAAATCCTTCAGGTCCTGCACATTCGTCGTCATATCCGGCCTCCACGGACCAGGACTGCACGTTTCCTCAATATAGGCCCGGATCGGAGGCGGCGCTATTTCGCCGCTTCCGCCTTCAGCCGCTCGACCGCCATCAGCACGCGCTCGGGCGTCGCCGGGGCGTCGAGGCGCGGGCAGATCCTGTGGTCGGCGACGCTGGCGACGGCATCGGACAGCGCATGCAGCACCGAAAGCCCCAACGGCAGCGGCGGCTCGCCCACCGCCTTGGACCGGTGGACGGTCGGCTCGTAGGCCTGGCTCCAGTCGGTCAGCGCGACGTTGAAGATCTTCGGCCGGTCGGAGGCCAGCGGGATCTTGTAGGTGGACGGCGCATGGGTGCGGAGCCGGCCCTTGCCGTCCCACCACAGCTCCTCGGTGGTCAGCCAGCCCATGCCCTGGATGAAGCCGCCCTCGACCTGGCCGATGTCGATGGCCTTGTTCAGCGAGCGGCCGGCGTCGTGCAGGATATCGGTGCGCTCGACCACATATTCGCCGGTCAGCGTATCGACCGAGACTTCCGAGCAGGCCGCGCCGTAGGCGAAGTAGTAGAAGGCGTGGCCGCGCCCCTTGGCGCGGTCCCAATGAATCTTCGGCGTCTTGTAGAAACCGGCCGCCGAAAGCTGCACGCGGGCGATGTAGGCCTGCCGCACCAGTTCGTTGAAGGAAATCTCCTGATTGCCGATGCGCACCCGGTTGGGCAGGAACACCACCTGGTCGCGCGGAATCTGATGCGTCTCGGCGGCGAAGTCGATCAGCCGGTCCTTGATCTGGCGGGCGGCGTCCTGCGCCGCCATGCCGTTCAGGTCGGCGCCCGAGGAAGCGGCCGTCGGCGAGGTGTTGGGCACCTTGGCCGTCGTGGTGGCGGTGATCTTCACCCGATCGATGTCGATCTGGAATTCCTCGGCCACCACCTGCGCCACCTTCATGTGCAGGCCCTGGCCCATTTCGGTGCCGCCATGGTTCATGTGCACGGAGCCATCCGTATAGACATGCACCAGCGCGCCGGCCTGGTTGGACTCCGTCTTGGTGAAGGAGATGCCGAACTTCACCGGCGTCAGCGCCAGGCCGCGCTTGACGAAGCGGCTGTTGGCGTTGAAGGCGGCGATCTCGCGGCGACGGCGGGCGTAGTCCGAACTTTCCTCCAGCTCGGCGACGATGCGCTGGATGATGCAGTCCTCGACGGTCTGGTGGTAGGGCGTGACGTTACGGCTGCCCTTGGCGCCCATCGGGTCGTAGAAATTGAACTTGCGGATTTCCAGCGGGTCCTTGCCAACCGCGAAGGCGATCTCGTCGATGACGCGCTCGGCGCCGACCATGCCCTGCGGGCCGCCGAAGCCGCGGAAGGCGGTGTTGGAGACGGTGTTGGTGAAAAGCGGCGCCGACTTCGCATGGACGTGCGGGAAGAAATAGGCGTTGTCGCAGTGGAACAGCGCGCGGTCGCCGACCGGGCCGGAAAGATCGGCCGAGAAGCCGGCTCGAAGCGCGAAGGTGTAGTCGATGGCGAGGATGCGGCCCTCGTCGTCGAAGCCGACGTCGTAGTCGATGGCGAAATCGTGCCGCTTGCCGGTGGCGGTCATGTCCTCGTCGCGGTCGAGCCTCAGCTTGACGGCGCGCTTCAGCTTCTTGGCGGCGATTGCCGCCAGCACGGCGCACTGGTTGGCCTGCGTTTCCTTGCCGCCGAAGCCGCCGCCCATGCGGCGAACCTCCACCGTCACCGCATGGCTCGGCACGCCGAGCGCATGGGCGATCATGTGCTGCGTCTCGCTCGGCCCCTGCGTCGAGCAGTGGACGGTGACCTCGTCGTCCTCGCCGGGCACCGCCAGCGAGACCTGGCCCTCGAGATAGAAATGGTCCTGCCCGCCGAGGCGCATGCGACCCTTGATGCGGCGCGGCGCTTTTTCCAGGTTGGCCTTGGCGTCGCCGCGGTCGAGCACCAGCGGCGTGGTCACCTGTTTGTGCGTTTCGGCGTCGAGGTTCCAGATGTCGATGACGGCATCGAGTTCGCGGTATTCGATCTTCGCCAGCCTTGCGGCGCGGCGCGCCTGGTCGCGTGTCTCGGCGACGACGCAGAACACCGGCTGGCCGTGGAACAGCACCTCGCCGTCGGCGAGGATCGGGTCGTCGTGCATGCCCGACGGCGAAATGTCGTTGTCGCCCGGCACGTCCTTCGCAGTCAGCACGGCGACGACGCCTGGTGCTGCCTTCACCGCCGAAAGGTCGATCGACTTGATCTTGCCGTGCGCGACGGTGGCGAGGCCGAGGCCGGCATGCAGCGTGCCGGCGGGCTCGGTGATATCATCGACATAGACGGCCGTGCCGGAAACGTGCTTGTGGGCGGAATCGTGGGGGTTGGAGGCATGGACGCCGCCGACGATCCTGGCCGCTTTCAGGTTGGGCGTGTGCTTGGTCATCGTGTGCCTTTCTTTCCTTCTCCCCGTTCACGGGGAGAAGGTGTCCCGATGGGGCGCATGAGGAGCAGAGCCGACGTCAGTAATGTCGCACTCCACATTTCCATCTCAGCGCCGCCCCTCATCTGCCTGCCGGCTTCTTCTCCCCGTATAGAGACGGGGAGAAGAAGCTAAGCCGCCCTTTCCCGTGTCACCTGTACCGGCGTTCCTGCGCCGGTGGTCTCGACATAGAACCGCAGGAGCAGGTTGCGGGCCGCCAGCGCGCGATAATCGGCGGTGGCGCGCATGTCGGTCAGCGGCGCAAAATCCTCGGCGTATTTTTCCATCGCCGCCAGCACGGTTTCTTCCGTCCACGGCTTGCCGATCAGCGCCTTCTCGACCGCAAAGGCCCGCTTCGGCGTCGCCGCCATGCCGCCATAGGCGATGCGGATAGCCTTCACCGTCCCGTCCTTCGCCAGCGCCAGCTTGAAGGCGCCGAGGCTTGCGGTGATATCCTCGTCGCGCCGCTTGGTGATCTTGTAGACGGCGAATTTCTCGCCCTTCGCCGGCATCGGAACCTGGACGCTCTCGACGAACTCGCCCGGCCTGCGGTCCTGCTTGCCGTAGGCGATGAAGAATTTTTCCAAGGGAATCGTGCGGCGACGGCTGCCCTTGCGCAGCGTCAGCGTCGCACCCAGTGCGATCAGCGGCGGAGGCGTGTCGCCGATCGGCGAGCCGTTGGCTATGTTGCCGCCGATGGTGCCCATGTTGCGCACCTGCTGGCCGCCGATGCGCTCGATCAGCGGCCCGAGCGCCGGAATGCGCTTCGACAGCAATCCGAGCGCCTCGGTGTAGGTGACGCCGGCGCCGATGGTGACGACGCCCTTGTCCTCGGTGATGGACTGCAGGCCTTCCAGCCCGCCGATGAAGATGACCGGCGTGATGTCGCGCATGTGCTTGGTCACCCACAGGCCGACGTCGGTCGAGCCGGCGACGACGGTGGCCTCGGGCAGCGCATCGCGCAGTTTTGCGAAATCGTCGACGTCTGCCGGCACGATCAGCCGGTGTTTTCCATCGCCGATCTCGACGCGAGCGCCGTCATGCAGGGCGGTGAGCCGCTGCATGATCGCCTTGCGCTCGGCCAGCAGCGGGTCCTTCGACGCCTTGCCGTAGGTGGAGATGGCGTGCGCTGCGCGCATGATCGCCTCGTAGCCGGTGCAGCGGCACAGGTTGCCTTGCAGCGCCTTCTCGATCTCGGCGTTGGACGGATCGGGCGACTTCATCCACAGGCCGTAGAGCGACATGACGAAGCCCGGCGTGCAGAAGCCGCATTGCGAGCCGTGGAAATCGACCATCGCCTGCTGCACCGGATGCAGGTGGCCACCCTCACCCGCCAAATGCTCGACCGTCACCACATGGGTGCCGTCGAGCGAGCCGAGGAAGCGGATGCAGGCATTGACGCTTTCGTAGACGAGGCGGCCTGCGGAAAGGCGGCCGACCAGCACGGTGCAGGCGCCGCAGTCGCCTTCGGCGCAGCCTTCCTTGGTGCCCTTCAGCGAACGACGCAGGCGCAGGAAATCGAGCAGCGTCTCGTCCGGCGCGACGTCCTTCAGCGCCACGTCCTCGCCGTTGAGGATGAAGCGCAGTTCGGAGCGGATCTTCAACTTGGCCATTATACATTCCACCCGCTTCGCCGCCCCTCAGCGCCCTGCCGGGCACCTCTCCCTGTAAAAGACGGGGAGAAGAACGAAGCCGCGACGTCGGCGCCTCCCCCTCCCCGTCCTTCATGGGGACAGGGTAAGGGTGAGGGGCAATTCAGACAGACCATGGTCAGCTCCCCCTGTAGGTGGAATAGCTGTAGGGCGAGATCAGCAGCGGCACGTGATAGTGCTTGTCCTCCGCCATGCCGAAGCGGATCGGCACGATATCGAGGAAGGCCGGCTCGGGCAGCGCGGTTCCCTGGCCCCGCAGATAGGCGCCGGCGGCAAAAACCAGCTCGTATTCGCCCTTGCGGAACTCGGCGCCGGCCAGAAGCGGCGCATCGCAACGGCCGTCGTCATTGGTGACGACGCTTTTCAGGTGGGTTCGGGCGTTGCCGGAAATGCGGTACAGCTCTATGGACAGGCCGGCCGCCGGCTTGCCCGTGGCCGTATCCAGCACGTGGGTAGTAAGCCGCCCACCTGCCGTATGATGTCCTGTCAACTGCCGCCTCCCTTCACGGTACAATCGAACATGGTAACGTAATGCTCCGGCATTAAATGCCAAGGAAAAGGTTCGGTCGAGCGGAGGCCGACAAAAACACTTTCAAAAATTTCAGTGGAATGGCGTCCTGTGGTTTGGACCTATTCTCGACCGAAGTTTGGAGGAACCATGCGTTACGTCAGAGATATGCGCGGCTACGGCGCCAACCCGCCGGACCCGAAATGGCCGGGCGGCGCCAACGTCGCGGTGCAGTTCGTCGTCAACTTCGAAGAGGGCGGCGAAAACTGCATCCTGCACGGCGACAAGGCTTCCGAAGCCTTCCTGTCCGAAATCACCGGCGCCCAGCCCTGGCAGGGCCTGCGCCACTGGAACATGGAATCCATCTACGAATATGGTGCGCGCGTCGGCTTCTGGCGGCTGCACCGGCTGTTCACCGGGCAGAACGTACCGGTCACGATCTACGGCGTCGCCTCCGCGCTGGCCCGCTCGCCCGACCAGGTGGCGGCGATGCAGGCCGCAGGCTGGGAGATCGCCTCGCACGGCCTGAAATGGATCGACTACCGCGACCATTCGCCGGAAGACGAGAAACGCGACATCGAGGAAGCGATCCGGCTGCACACGGAAGTGACCGGACAGCGCCCGACCGGCTGGTATACCGGCCGCAACTCCGACAACACGGTGCCTCTGGTGGCTGCGGCGGGCGGCTTCGCCTACTGCTCCGACACCTATGACGACGAACTGCCCTACTGGCTCGACCATGACGGCCACGGCCATGCCATGGAGCCGCTGCTCATCATTCCCTATACGCTCGATCTCAACGACATGCGCTTCGGCATCCAGGCCGGCTTCACGAACGGCGAGCAGTTCTTCACCTACCTCAAGGACACGTTCGACACGCTCTACGAAGAGGGCAAGGACGGGCGCCCGCGCATGATGACGGTCGGCCTGCATTGCCGCCTGATCGGCCGTCCCGGCCGCTTCGGCGCGCTCAAGCGCTTCATCGAATACGTCAAGAGCCACGACAAGGTGTGGCTGCCGCGCCGCATCGACATCGCCGACCACTGGCGCGCCACCCACCCTTACAAGGCGCCGGCGCTGCGCCCCTCGACGATGGAATTCGAGCCGTTCGTGCAGCGTTTCGGCGGCGTCTTCGAACATTCGCCGTGGATTGCCGAGCGCGCCTACGAACTGGAACTCGGCCGCGCCCACGACACGGCGACCGGCCTGCACAACGCGCTCTGCCGTGTCTTCCGCTCGGCCAGCGAGGCCGAGAAGCTTGGCGTGCTGAAGGCGCACCCGGACCTCGCCGGCAAGCTGGCGGCGGCGAAGCGGCTGACGCCTGAATCGACCAGCGAGCAGGCTTCCGCCGGGCTCGACGCCTTGACGGACGCCGAGCGCGAGACGTTCACCAGGCTCAACGCGCAATATGTCGGCACTTTCGGCTTCCCCTTCATCATCGCGGTGAAGGGACTGAACAAGGGCGATATCCTGCGCGAATTCGAGCGCCGCATCGGCAACGACCGCGCCACCGAGTTCGCAACGGCCTGCGGCCAGGTCGAGCGCATTGCCCTGCTTCGCCTCAAGGACATCCTCCCCTAACAGGTCTTCACCCATGGACATGACCAAGATGGCCCAGCGCAGCTACTACGCACCGAAAGGCGGCCTGCCGCCGCAGAGCGACCTGATCAGCGACCGCGCCGTGTTCACCGAAGCTTATGCGGTGATCCCGAAGCGCGAGTTTTCCGACATCGTCGCCAGCCTGCTGCCGTTCTGGGAGAAGACGCGGCTGTGGGTGATCGCGCGGCCGCTTTCCGGCTTCGCCGAGACTTTTTCGCAATACATCATGGAAGTGCAGCCGGGCGGCGGCAGCGAACGGCCCGAACCCGACAAGGGCGCCGAGGGCGTGTTCTTCGTGGTGGAAGGCGAAGTGACGGTGACGGTGGCCGGCAAGAGCCACCGCCTGACGCCGGGCGGCTACGCCTACCTGCCGCCGGCGAGCGGCTGGAGCGTTCGCAACAAGGGCAGCGAAACGGCTCGTTTCCACTGGGTCCGCAAGGCTTACGAATTCGTCGACGGGCTGGACGCGCCCGACCCGCTGTTCCTCAACGAGAACGACATTGCGCCCTCGCCGATGCCCGATACGGGCGGGCGCTGGGCGACGACGCGCTTCGTCGATCCGGCCGACCTTCGCCACGACATGCACGTCACCATCGTGACCCTGAAGCCCGGCGGCACCATCCCCTTCCCCGAGACGCACGTCATGGAGCACGGGCTCTACGTGCTGGAAGGCAAGGCCGTCTACCGGCTCAACCAGGACTGGGTCGAGGTGGAGGCCGGCGACTTCATGTGGCTGCGCGCCTTCTGCCCGCAGGCCTGCTACGCCGGCGGACCGAGCGATTTCCGCTACCTGCTCTACAAGGACGTCAACCGCCACGCCGGATTGCGCGGTTACGGGCGGTAGCAAACGATGAGCGTCGAGCATCTCATACCCCCACCCCTAACCCCTCCCCTCAAGGGGGAGGGGGACTTGGCTGGCGGCAGCTTCCCCTCCCCCTTGAGGGGAGGGGTTAGGGGCGGGGGTAATTTCGGCAGGAAACCCGGTCAGAGCAGGTCATGACCCGCATCATCACCGCCCGGCCCCTTACCCGCGCGAGCTTCGCGCCGTTCGGCGAGGTGATCGACTTCGACACCGACAGCCATTACCCGATCAACAACGGCCGCTGCGAGCGCTATCACGCGCTGGTGAAGCCGGAGGCGGCGGGGCCGAACGGGCATGTACTGGTCAACCTGTTCCGCGGCACGCCCTATGACTTTCCGCTGGCGCTTTCGATGGTCGAGCGCCATCCGTTCGGCAGCCAGGCCTTCATCCCGCTGTCGCCGCGTCCCTTCGTCGTGGTGGTGTGCCCGAACGGCACTGACGGGCCGGGCGAGCCGACCGCTTTCCTGACAAAACCCGGACAGGGCGTGAACTATCCGCGCGGCCTGTGGCACGGCGTGCTGACGCCGGTCGGCGCGGCCCAGGATTTCGTCGTCGTCGATCGCGGCGGCGACGGTTCCAACGTCGAGGAATTCTATTTCTCGCACCCTTACGAAGTTCGCCTGCCGGAAGGCTCCGCGCCATGACCGACGTGTCGCTGATCGACCGCCTGCTCGACGTCATCGAAAACGACATCGTGCCGAAGACCGCCGAAGGCGTGGCCCATGGCAACAAGCTGTTCGGCGCCGCCATCTTAAGAAAGGGCGACCGCTCGCTGGTCATCGCCGAAACCAACAACGAGATCGAGAACCCGCTGTGGCACGGCGAGGTGCATTGCCTGAAGCGCTTCTACGAGATGCCGAAGGCGGAGCGCGTCGAAACCGGCGACGCCATCTTCCTCGCCACGCACGAGCCCTGTTCGCTGTGCCTGTCGGCCATCACCTGGACCGGCTTCGACAATTTCTACTACCTGTTCAGCCATGAGGATTCGCGCGATTCCTTCGCCATCCCGCACGACCTGAAGATCCTGAAGGAAGTCTTCACGCTCGATCCCGGCGGCTACAACGCTGAAAACGCCTACTGGAAAAGCTTCTCCATCCGGCGGCTGGTGCGGGTGCTGCCCGTTGCCGAGCGCGAGCGGCTGGAGGCACGCATCGCCGCGATTTCCGACCGCTACGACGCACTTTCCACAACTTATCAGACCGGCAAAGCCGACAACGACATCCCGCTGAGCTGAGCGTCAGCGCTTTCCAGCCGTTTCATAGACCTGCGACCTGTCACGCCGCCCCACGGCAATCACCAGAACCACCATGCGGCCGTCCTCGACGGCATAGACCAGCCGGTAGCCGATGCTGCGCAGCTTGATCTTGTAGCGATTGCTCGAGCCGTGCAGTTTCGCGGCAGGAACGTGCGGGCTCTCGCAGCGCTCCCTCAATTTCTTGCGAAACTGCTCGCGCGTGTTGGCGTCGAGCTTCTTCCATTCCTTCAGGGCGGATTCGAGGAATTCCAGTTCATAGCTCATCGAGCGTCACGCGCAGCCGCCTCTCGCCGCTCCGCGAATCCGCGATCGCATTGAGTTCGATATCCTCCAGCCGATCCATCATGACCTCGAACGCCTTGGCGGGCACGCAATAGAATGCCGGCTCGTTGCGGTTGAGGATGGCCACCGGGAATCCTTCCCCGGCGGCGACCGTGCCCATCGGGTTTTTCTTCAACTCCGACACGCTGGCCGTCACTTCTGCAAGCACCGTATGCGGCATCGATAAGCGCTCCATTTCTGGTACTTTAATTAGCACTCTGAAAAAACCTTTCAAGGCCAAACACTCATCGCGACGAGACCCGATCACTTCACATCCGGACTCGGCCAACCGCTTGATTGGTCCAAATACGACATGCCATTTACGCCAGCTAATGTCGCATTCGGCCTTGCGCCCGACTTTCCCTTACGGCCATTATTCTCCTGACAAAAAACAAAAACGATGCCGGCCGAACCACCGGAGTGAGGAGAACGCTAATGTCAGACGAACTTGAATTCCTGAGCCGCCACGTCGCCCGCGGCAAGCTCAGCCGACGTGACTTCCTTGGCCGCGCCGCCGCCCTCGGCGCCAGCGCCGCCTTCGCCAACACGTTGCTTTCCGACGCCGCCCGCGCTGCCGGCCCCGTCAAGGGCGGTACGCTCAAGGCCGGCCTGCAAGGAGGCGAATCCTCCAACGTGCTCGATCCGGCTCTCAATCTTTCCCAGGTGAATTTCAACTTCGGCAAGTGCTGGGGCGAGTTGCTGGTCGAGTTGAACCCCGACGGCAGCCTGGAAAACCGCATCGCCGAGGAGATCGGTTCCAGCCCCGACGCCAAGACCTGGACGATGAAAATCCGCAAGGGCATCGAGTTCCACGACGGCAAGACGGTGGCGCCGGCGGACGTGATGGCGACGCTCGAACGCCACGCCGACGCCAAGTCGAAATCGGCCGCGCTCGGCATCCTGCAAGGCATCGACACGATGAAGGTGGACGGCGACGCGGTCGTCGTTTCCCTCAAGGAAGCCAATGCAGACTTCCCCTACCTGATGGCCGACTACCACCTCGTCATCCAGCCGAACGGCGGCAAGGACAACCCCAACGCCGGCATATCGGCCGGTCCCTACAAGGTCACGATCAACGAGCCGGGCGTCCGCTACGGCGGCGAGAAGTTCGCCAACTACTGGCAGGGCGACAAGCTCGGCCATGCCGCGCAGGTGGAAATCGTCGTCATCAACGATCCGACGGCGCGCACGGCGGCCTTGCAGGGCGGCCAGGTCAACATGATCAACCGCGTCGAGCCGAAGATCGTCGACCTGATCAAGCGCGTGCCGGGCGTCACCATCCAGGCCGTGTCGGGCCGCGGCTTCTATCCCTTCAACATGTTCTGCGACACCGCGCCGTTCGACAACAACGACCTCCGAATGGCGCTGAAGCTCGCCATGGACCGCGAGGAACTGCTTTCCAAGATCCTGCGCGGCTACGGCGAGGTCGGCAACGACATGCCGGTCAACAAGGCCTATCCGCTGTTCTCGACCGACATCGAGCAGCGCAAGTTCGATCCCGACAAGGCGGCCGAATTCTACAAGAAGTCCGGCCATTCCGGCTCGATCCTGCTGCGCACCTCGGACGTCGCCTTCCCCGGCGCGGTGGACGCCGCCCAGCTCTACCAGCAGAGCTGCGCCAAGGCCGGCATCAAGATCGAGATCAAGCGCGAGCCGGGCGACGGCTACTGGTCGGAAGTGTGGAACAAGCAGCCCTTCTCACTCTCCTATTGGGGCGGGCGGCCGACGCAGGACCAGATGTATTCCACCGCCTACATTTCCAGCGCAGACTGGAACGACACGCGCTTCAAGCGGCCGGAATTCGACAAGATGGTGGTCGCCGCGCGCGGCGAGCTCAACGAAGGCAAGCGCAAGACAATGTATCGCGACATCGGCATCATGATGCGCGACGAAGGCGGCCTGATCGTGCCGTTCTTCAACCAGTACATCGACGCCAGCGGCAAGGGCGTGCAGGGCTGGGTCGCCAATCCGGCACAAGAAATGTGCGACGGCTACGCGCTGGCCCTGTGCTGGCTCGAAGCCTGACCGATACCGGCGGGGCCGGCGCGTTGCGCCGGCCCTATCCTCCTCCACGTCAGCATCCGCTCCACTCCCGAGGCCCCGTGGCAGGCACCTTATGTCAGTTCCCATCCTCAAGCTGATCGCCCAGCGCATCGCGCTGGGCATCGTGCTCTTGTTCGCCGTGTCGATCCTGATCTTCGTTGGCACACAGATCTTGCCCGGCGACGTAGCGCAATCCATTCTCGGCCAGGCCGCCACGCCGCAGGCGCTGGCCAATCTGCGCGAGCAGCTCGGCCTCAACGATCCCGCCTATGTGCGCTATTTCCATTGGCTCGGCGGCGTGCTGACCGGCAATCTCGGTACCGCGCTGACCAGCGGCCAGGACATCGCCTCCTCGATCTGGCCGCGGCTGAAGAACACGCTGTTCCTCGCCGGCTGTGCCGCGGTGGTGGCCGTGCCGCTCGCCATCCTGCTCGGCCTCATCGCCGTGCGCTACCGCAACGGCCCGGTCGACCGGCTCATCTCGGCCTTCGCGCTCGCCTCGACCTCGTTCCCGGAATTCTTCATCGGCTACCTGCTGGTCTATTTCTTCGCCGTGAAGTGGCAGGTGTTCCCCGCCATCTCGACCGTCTTCGACGGCATGCCGTTCCTGCAACGGCTGGAGGCGGTGGTGCTGCCGGCGACGGCGCTGACGCTGGTGGTGCTCGCCCACATGATGCGCATGACGCGCGCGGCGATCCTCAACGTCATGCAGTCGGCCTATATCGAGACAGCCGAATTGAAGGGCCTCGCGCCGCTGGCGATCATCCGCAAACACGCCTTCCCCAACGCCATCGCGCCGGTGGTCAACGTCGTCATGCTCAACCTCGCCTATCTGGTGGTCGGCGTCGTCGTCATCGAGGTCATCTTCGTCTATCCCGGCATGGGACAATATCTGGTCGACCATGTCGCCAAGCGCGACGTGCCGGTGGTGCAGGCGGTGGGGCTGATCTTCGCCGCCGTCTACATCACCTTGAACATCATCGCCGACATTGCCGCGATCCTCGCCAATCCGCGGCTCAGGCATCCGAAATAGGGAGCGCCGATGCTTGACCTGAAACGCATCCCCGTCGGCGCCTGGCTCGGCCTGATCCTCACCGGCCTGTTCCTGATCTGCGCGGTCTTCGCACCCTGGATCGCCCCGCACGGCAACGGCGAGATCGTCGGCGACGTGTGGGAGCCGATGTCGGCGGCGCACTGGCTGGGCACCGACAATCTCGGCCGCGACCTCCTGTCGCGCATGATCTACGGCGCGCGCATCACCATCCTGATCGCCGTGCTGGCGACCGCGCTGTCCTTCTCGCTCGGCGCCATCCTCGGCTTCACCGCAGCCGCCGTCGGCGGCTGGTTCGACACGCTGATGTCGCGCTTCGTCGACCTTCTGATGTCGATCCCGACGCTGATCTTCGGCCTCGTCGTGCTGTCGGTGCTGCCGACCAACACGCTGACCCTGATCCTCGTCATGGGCATCCTCGATTCCACCCGCGTCTACCGCCTGTCGCGCGCGGTGGCCGTCGACATCAACGTCATGGACTATGTCGAGGCGGCCAAGCTGCGCGGCGAAGGCATGCGCTGGATCATCTTCCGCGAGATCCTGCCCAACGCGCTGTCGCCGCTGATCGCCGAGCTCGGCGTGCGCTTCATCTTCGCGGTGCTCTTCCTGTCGGCGCTGTCCTTCCTCGGCCTCGGCGTCCAGCCGCCGGATTCGGACTGGGGCGGCATGGTCAAGGAAAACAAGGACGGCATCGTCTTCGGCATTCCCGCCGCGCTGATCCCGGCGGCGGCGATCGCCGTGCTCGCCATCTCCGTCAACCTCGTCGCCGACTGGGTGCTGAACCGCACGACCGACCTCAAGGGAGGACGCGGCAATGGCTAAGACAGCCCCCCAGTCCGCCACGCCGGAAACGCTGCTCGATATCCGCAACCTCAGGATCGAGGCGACCGTCTATCCGCCCGGCGAGGCGCCGAAGGCCGTCACGCTGGTGCACGATGTTTCGCTCAGCCTCAAGCGCGGCAAGGTGCTCGGCCTGATCGGCGAATCGGGCGCCGGCAAATCCACCATCGGCCTGTCGTCGATGGCCTACGGCCGCGGCGGGGTCCGGATCACCGGCGGCGAGATCATGCTCAACGGCCACGATATCCTCAAGGCCGGCGCCGGCGGCATCCGCAAGCTGCGCGGCCGCGAGGTCTGCTACGTGGCGCAATCGGCGGCGGCCGCATTCAACCCGGCGCACAAGCTGATGGACCAGGTGGTGGAAGCCTCGCTTCTGCACGGCGTGGCGACCCGTGCCGAGGCCGAGAAGCGGGCCAAGGCGCTGTTCAAAAAGCTTTCGCTGCCTAATCCCGACACGATCGGCGAGCGTTATCCGCACCAGGTTTCGGGCGGCCAGTTGCAGCGCGTCATGACGGCGATGGCGCTGTGCTCGGAGCCCGACCTGATCGTCTTCGACGAGCCGACCACGGCGCTCGACGTCACCACCCAGATCGACGTGCTGGCGGCGATCAAGGACGCGATCCGCGACACCGGCGTCGCCGCTCTCTACATCACCCACGACCTCGCCGTGGTGGCGCAGGTTTCCGACGAGATCATGGTGCTGCGCCACGGCAGGCTGGTGGAGTGGGGCGGCACGCGCCAGATCATCAAGGAGCCGCGCCAGGAATACACCAACGCGCTGGTGTCCGTGCACGAGATCGAGCACCACGAGCAGAAGGCGGAGGGCGCGCCGTTCCTGTCGGTGAAGAACGTCACGGCCGCCTATGGCGGCGGCGCGGTGAAGGTTCTCAAGAACGTTTCGGTCGACATTCTGCCGGGCCAGACGCTGGCGGTGGTGGGTGAATCCGGCTCGGGCAAATCGACGCTGGCACGCGCCATCACCGGGCTCCTGCCGCCGCAGGAGGGCAGCGTCACCTTCGACGGGCGGCCGCTCGCCAACCGGCTGGCGGACCGGCCGAAGGAGGATCTGCGCCAGCTCCAGATGATCTACCAGATGGCCGACGTGGCGATGAACCCGCGCCAGACGGTCGGCACCATCATCGGCCGGCCGCTGGAATTCTACTTCGGCATCAGGGGCGCCGAGCGCGACCGCCGCGTCACCCAGCTGCTTGACGAGATCGAGATGGGCAAGGGCTTCGCCGACCGCTATCCGGCCGAGCTGTCGGGCGGGCAGAAGCAGCGCGTCTGTATCGCCCGCGCGCTCGCCGCCAAGCCGAAGCTCATCATCTGCGACGAGGTGACGTCGGCGCTCGACCCGTTGGTGGCGCACGGCATTCTCAAGCTTCTGCTCAATTTGCAGCAGGCCGAAAAGGTGGCCTATCTCTTCATCACCCACGACCTTGCGACGGTGCGGTCGATCGCCGATTCCATCGCGGTGATGTATCGCGGCGAGGTGGTGCGCTACGGCTCCAAGAGCAAGGTGCTGACACCACCCTTCGACGCCTATACGGACCTTCTGCTTTCCTCGGTGCCGGAAATGGAAATCGGCTGGCTGGAGAAGGCGATCGCGGGCCGGCGCATGGAGAGCGCCGGCAACTGATCCACGCTCCTCGGGCCGGCGGCAGCAATTCTACGCCACCCGATTCCCCAGCCCGCTTTCGCGGTCTTTCCCGATGCCTGTCGATCATTCCTCAACGGCGATGGCCGCAGCGTCCTGCCGGAACGGCGCGAAGGAAATGCGATGCAGCCTGGGCAACGGTCCGTGCAGGCCGATCGCCGTGCGGTGGCGCACCGTGGCATAGCCCATATGGACCTCGAAGCCGTAATGGACGTGGACGCTTCCGCAGCGCGCCATCATGCGGTCGCGCATCACCTTGGCGACGATCGAGGCGGCGGCGATGGATTGCGAACGCTGGTCACCCTTAACCAGCGCGCGCCCTTCGCAGGGCAGGCCGGGCGGCACGTCGCGGCCGTCCGCCAGCGCCAGTTTCGGCCGGACGGGCAGGCCGCAGACGGCGCGGCGCATCGCCTCCAGGCTGGCTCTGAGGATGTTGATGCGGTCGATGCCCTCGGCCGAGACGGAAGCCATCGCCACGCCCTGCGCGCTGGCCAGGATGGCCTCGAACAGCGCCTCGCGCTGTGCAAAGGTCAGCCGTTTGGAATCGTCCAGTCCTTCGGGAATGCGGTTGGGATCGAGCACGACGGCAGCGGCCACCACCGGGCCGGCCAGCGGACCGCGCCCGGCTTCGTCCATGCCGGCGACCGGCCACAGGCCATCCGTCGCCGCCTTCGCCTCGATGGCGAAGTCCGGCTTTTCGACCATCTCGAAGAGAAGCGGAGAATCGGAACGCGCGCGAGCCATGGTTGCGGCGAGGCTCGCACCGGCTCCGATTCTCCGCAAGACCCTCCCGCTCGCAGGGGTGGCGGAACGGGAGGGCACCGTCGGGACCGGGGGACAGGGCCGGACGGGATCTTTCGCCATGCGCCGACCCTCGCCAGCGCGGGCAAACCGTTGAAAACCTTCTACAACAGCATCAATTGCTCGTTCTGCCGGGCGGCCGGGCGGAACAGGTCGGTACGCAGCACGCGCCGCTCGGTGTTCAGGCCGAGGCGTTTTGCCGCGATCTCGAAGCGGCGGCCGATCTGCCAGGCATAGGGGCCGCCGCCCTTCATGCGCTTGCCCCATTCCGAATCGTAATCCTTGCCGCCGCGCATCGAGCGCACCAGCGCCATGACGTGCCGGTAGCGGTCGGGATAGTGCCGAAGCAGCCAGTCCTTGAAGATCGGCGCCACCTCCAGCGGCAGCCTGAGCATCACATAGCCGGCCTCGCGGGCGCCGGCCGCACAGGCCGAATCGAGAATGCGTTCGATCTCGGAATCGGTCAGCCCCGGCAGGATCGGCGCCACCATGACGGAAGCCGGGATGCCGGCCTCGGCCAGTTGGCGGATCGCCTCCAGCCGCTTCGCCGGAGTCGAGGCGCGCGGCTCCATCGTGCGTGCCAGGGCGCGGTCGAGCGTCGTCACCGACAGCGCCACCTTGGCCAGCCCCCGCTCGGCCATGCGCGCCAATATGTCGATGTCGCGCACCACCAGCGCCGACTTGGTGACGATGCCGACCGGATGGCCGCGCGCCTCCAGCACCTCGAGAATCTCGCGCATGATGCGCCATTGCCGTTCCACCGGCTGATAAGGATCGGTGTTGGTGCCGATGGCGATGGTGCGGGGCTGGTAGCCTTCCTTCGACAGTTCCCGGTCGAGCAGTTTCGCGGCGTCCGGCTTGGCGAACAGCTTCGATTCGAAATCCAGCCCCGGCGACAGGCCCATGAAGGCATGCGTCGGCCTGGCGAAGCAGTAGACACAGCCGTGCTCGCAGCCGCGATAGGGGTTGATCGAGCGGTCGAAGGAAATGTCGGGCGACGTGTTGCGGGTGATGATGGTGCGCGGCCTCTCCACCTGCACCTCGGTCCTGAACGGCGGCAACTCCTCGATGGAGTTCCAGCCGTCGTCGAAGACATGCCGCGTCACCGGCTCGAAGCGGCCGGACGGGTTGATGCCGGCCGAGCGGCCGCGATTGCGGTCGGGCCGGATGCGGATGCCGCTTTCCTCGATCATCGCATTGGCCATGTCGGCGCGCCCCGCGCCAAAGGCTGCAATGTCGGCGCTCACAATCTGTTCCATTTTCGCCCGCTCCCAGGGCCGGTCCGCATTCTGTCGAATCGCGTGTCTCATGAAATTATTCCTATTTCGATCATAAGAACAAAGCAAGAACTTTTTGAGGAACGACGAGGCGGCTGGCGCCGTCGCGCGCTTTGCGTTATCGGCTTGCCGATGCTCAGCGTGCTGATCCAGACCCTTGACGACGAGGAAGGCCTTGCCCGCACGCTTGCCTGTCTCGTCGGAGCGGCGGTGGAGGGAGCGGTGCGCGAAGTGATCGTCTGCGACGGCGGCTCCGGCGACGGCACGCTCGCGGTGGCGGAGCACGCCGGTTGCCGTGTCGCCACCGACGGAATAGCCGACGCCATCGGCGGGGCCAGATCGGACTGGCTGCTCGTTCTCGAACCGGGCGCGCGTCTGGAAGACGGCTGGACTGACGAAGTCGCTGTCCATGTCGGCCGTTCGGCCATACCGGCACGGTTTTCCCGCGCGCCCGGCTCGCGCGCGCCGTTCCTGTCGCGGCTCATGGCTCGCCCGACCGCGCTGGCGCAGGGATTATTGATCCCGAAACGTCGGGCGATCGCCGCTCATGCGAACGATGCGGAAACGTTGGCGCGCGGGCTGGCGACGACGACGCTACACGCCGGCATCTGGCCGGCGCCTGCCCGTCGAAAGCCCTGACGGCCGGGTTTAGGCCGGCGCCCCGGCGATCGAGCCGCGCACGACCAGGTCGACTGGCCAGACTTCGCCGCGCGCGCCGTCTTCAAGGCCCGAGATGCGTGCCGCCAGCCGCTCGGCAACGCGCGCGCCGGCGGCGCGGATGGACGAGCGCGTCGTCGACAGCGGCACCGAGAAATTCTCCGGCTTCAGCCAGGAAAAGACGTCGTCATGCGCGATCAACGAGAGGTCGCCGGGGATGGAAAGGTCGAGATCGCGCACCGCCCGCACCACGCCGAGCGCCATGATGAGACTGGAGCACAGGATCGCGGTCGGAGCCTCGCCGCTTTCGAGCAGCCGCCTAGCGGCGCGGTAGCCGTTTTCTTCCGTCA
>NZ_JAFKID010000005.1:38219-262316 GCF_017306545.1 Mesorhizobium sp. | reverse complement strand
GCCTTGCCGAATTCCTCGTTGAGCGGGGCGCCGCCGACCAGCACGACGTAGTCGTCGCGGATGCCCTTTTCCTTCATCGTATCGATGACGACCTTCATGTAGGGCATGGTGGTGGTGAGCAGCGCAGACATGCCGACGATGTCGGGCTGGTGCTCCTCTATCGCCCCCAGGTACTTTTCCACGGCGTTGTTGATGCCGAGGTCGATGACGTCGAAGCCGGCGCCCTCCATCATCATGCCGACGAGGTTCTTGCCGATGTCGTGGATGTCGCCCTTGACCGTGCCGATGATCATCTTGCCCTGCTTGGGCGCGCCGGTGGCAGCCAGCAGCGGGCGCAGGATGGCCATGCCGGCCTTCATGGCGTTGGCGGACAGAAGCACTTCGGGCACGAACAGGATGCCGTCGCGGAAATCCTCGCCGACGATGCGCATGCCCTCGACCAGCGCCTCGGTCAGCACCTTATAGGGCATCCAGCCGCGCCCGAGGAGGATGTTGGTGCCTTCCTCGATCTCTTCCTTCAGCCCGTCATAAAGGTCGTCGTGCATCTGCTGCACGAGTTCGTCGTCGGCAAGCTCGGACAGGATGATCTCGTCGTCGGACATGGACCCAGCTCCTTGGCCCTCTAGGGCGATGCGAATGCGCCTCAATACCTATCGCGAGGCGGGCGCTCCTCCATAGCCGATTTGCGACTTACTGCAAAAGGAAAGCGACTGCAAATCTATTGGTTTTCTTGTCGATTTTGGGACAGGCCTTGGCGCTGTCTGGCCGTTTCGGCTAGGGTGCATGACTACGATCCGGGGCAGGGCCGCCTTGCAGGGCGGCGATATGCTTTTCCAGGGAAGAACGGCTATGAGCGATACAGCGGCGGTCGACCACGAGGCATCAGGCGGCAGGCGAGGGCGCGGAGCAAGCGGCGGCGCCGCGGCACGGCGCGCGGCGCGCGCCGGCGGCGGGCCGGGCACGCAGCTCACCTACATCAAGCGCAAGATCAACCTCTATGAAGTGCTCGACGAGGAAGGCCTGGCGCTGATCGAGAAGAACGCCGATACGGTGCTGGAAGAAGTCGGCATCATCTTCCGCGACGACGAAGAGGCGCTGAAACTCTGGAAAGAGGCCGGCGCCGACGTCAAGGGCGAGCGGGTGCACTTTCCCAAGGGGCTGTGTCGCTCGCTGCTCAAGACCGCGCCGCAGCAATATATCCAGCATGCGCGCAACCGCGAACGCTCGGTGCAGATCGGCGGCAACGCGACCGTGTTCGCGCCGGTCTACGGGCCACCCTTCGTGCGCGACCTCGACGGCAACCGCCGCTACGCCACCATCGAGGATTTCCAGAATTTCGTAAAACTCGCCTATATGGCGCCGTCGATCCATCATTCGGGGGGCACGGTGTGCGAACCGGTCGACGTGCCGGTGAACAAGCGCCACCTCGATATGATCTATGCCCACATCCGCTATTCCGACAAGCCGTTCATGGGCTCCGTCACCGCGCCGGAGCGGGCCGAGGACACGGTGGCGATGGCCAAGCTGGTGTTCGGCGACGATTTCGTCGAGAACAACACTGTGCTGACCTCGCTCATCAACGCCAACTCGCCGATGGTCTTCGACGAGACGATGCTGGGCGCGCTGAAGGTCTATTCGCGCCACAACCAGGCCTGCATCGTCACGCCGTTCATCCTGGCCGGCGCCATGAGCCCGGTGACGGTGGCCGGCACGCTGACGCAGGTTCTCGCCGAAGTGCTGGCCGGCGCCTCTTTCACGCAGCTGATCCGGCCCGGCGCGCCGGTGCTGTTCGGTACCTTCGCCTCGTCGATCTCCATGCAATCGGGCGCGCCGACCTTCGGTACGCCAGAACCGTCGCTGGTGTCCTATGGCGCGGCCCAGCTCGCGCGCCGGCTCGGCTTGCCGTTCCGTACCGGCGGCTCGCTCTGCGCCTCGAAGGTTTCCGACGCGCAGGCGGCCTATGAGAGCGCCAACACGCTGAACTCGACCATCCTGGCCGGCACCAATTTCGTGCTCCATGCCGCCGGCTGGCTGGAGGGCGGCCTTTCCTCCGGCTACGACAAGTTCATGATGGACATCGACCAGCTCGGCATGCAGCAGAAGTTCTGCGAGGGCGTCGATCTCTCCGAGAACGGCCAGGCGATGGACGCCATCCGCCAGGTCGGGCCGGGCAGCCACTATCTCGGCTGCGACCACACGCAGGCGAATTTCCAGACCGCCTTCTACCGCTCCTCGATCGCCGACAACAATTCCTACGAGCAGTGGCTGGCCGAGGGCGAGAAGACCGCCGACCAGCGCGCCAACCTGCTCGCCCGCCACTGGCTGGAAAGCTACGAGGCGCCGTACCTCGATCCGGGCATCGATGACGGGCTGAAGGACTTCATCGCCAAAAAGAAGGAGTCGATGCCCGACGCCTTCACTTGAAGGGAGCCCGATTCAGGCCGGGCTAAAGTGGCCAACATCATCCACAAGGAAGTCTGGCGCAGCGCTTTCAAGGCGCCGGACGAGAGGTGAGGTGTGCCTGTGCAGGCAAGCCTGATCGACGAATTGGGCCGCGCCTTCGCCCCGCATGGCCTCGTCCTGCGCGGCGGGTTCAATTTCGGATCGCGCGAAAGCGTTCCGGCGGCATCGGGCCGACTGGCAAAGACGGTGCTCCTGATCGGCAATGCCGGCGCTGCCTATTGGCCACGTTTTATGGACTGGCGGGAAGGTCAGCCTGCCAATCTCGAAAATCCGCTCGATACGTGGTGCCGTGAAGTGATCGGCAAAGTGGCGGAGGCGTTCGGGGCGAGGGCGGTGTCGCCGTCGGATCGGCCGTTCCTGCCCTTCCAGCAGTGGGCGATGCGGGCGGAAGGGCTGAAATCGTCGCCGCTCGGCATTCTCATGCACCCCGAATACGGCCTATGGCATGCCTATCGCGGCGCGCTGCTGTTTGATCGGGAGATTGCGGCAGCGCCGCCCGCAGCGGTGACGCATCTTTGCGACGCATGTGCGGAAAAACCGTGCCTGAAAGCCTGCCCGGTCGAGGCCTATACACAGGCCGGTTTCGCCCATGAAGCTTGCCTTGCCCATGTCCGCGGGCCTTCCGGCGCAGCCTGCCGCGACGGCGGTTGCCTGGACCGCAACGCCTGCCCCTTCGGCGCGGCCTACCGTTATCAGGCACCGGTGCAGGCCTTCCACATGAAGGCGTTCGCGAAGCTGTAGGATTCAGTTGGTGTAGAGGGTGCTGTCGGCGCCCGGATCTGCCGGCGCGTCGCATGTGGTGACGTTGCCGGTCGTTCTGCATTTCCGCTCGACGGGCGCGGAACATAGACCGGCCGTACAGGCAGGGGCGGGCGGAAAGCCGGCGGCGCTGGCGGCGGTCGCGGAGGATTGTGCGGCCGAAGGCGCCGGCGGCGGGGCCAACGGTTGGGACTGGATCGGTTGCGGCAGCGCGGGCGCCATGGGCGAAGCCTCGACGGACGGCTGCAAGACTGGTGCCGACGCCGATGAATAGGACAGGTTCTGCGGCTGTTGGGATGTGCATCCGGCAACGGCCAACCCCAGAATGACGGCCAGCAATCGATATTTCATGGGCGATCTCGCATTGTGCGGCGATCTTTCAGATATTGCCGCCACAGACAAGCCGGGGCGGGGCGCTCGGCTGCGTCTTTCCCGCACGAAATGTTGAATGGGCCCTTGGCGCCGCGACTTGCCCGGTGGCAGGCTGTGGATATCTATCCGCAGGCATATGGCGGCAAGGGAGCGGGACATGGCGAAGCAGGACGTGGAGATCAACACGGCGGATGGCGTCGCCGGGGCGGGCCTGTTCCGTGCCGGCAGCGGCGCCAGGGCAGGTCTGGTGTTCTACATGGACGCCTTCGGGCCGCGTCCGGTGCTGGACGGGATGGCCGAACGGCTCGCGTCTCTAGGCTACGTCGTGCTGGTGCCGGACCTGTTCTACCGCAAGGCCCCTTACGGGCCGTTTGATGCCAAGACAGCCTTCAGCGACGAAAAGACGAGGCCGGGATTGATGGGGCTGTTGAGCGGGACGACGCAGGCCATGACCATTCGCGACAGCGAAGCATTTCTCGATGCGCTGGCGACGCATGGCGCTACAGGGCCGGTCGGCGTGATCGGCTACTGCATGGGCGGGGCGCGGGCGCTCAACGCGGCGGCGAGCTATCCGGACCGCATCAAAGCGGCGGCTTCCTTCCACGGCGGCAATCTCGCCAGCGACAACGCCGACAGCCCGCATCGCCGCGCTGCCGAGATCAAGGCCAAGGTCTATGTCGGCACGGCGGGCGTCGACCGCAGCTTTCCGCCGGAACAGTCGGCGCGGCTGGCCGAGGCGCTTCGGACGGCGGAAGTGGATCATGTCATCGAGAACTACGCCGGCATGGGTCACGGCTGGTGCGTACCGGACCACTCCGTCTATGACGAAAAGGGCGCCGAGCGGCACTGGAAGCGGCTGGAGGTTTTTCTGGCCGAGGCTTTGGGCAGTTGAGGCATGACCTCCAATCCATTCGACCTGGAACGTTTCGTAAAGGCGCAGGCACCCGTCTTCGAGACGGTGCTGCGGGAATTGCGGGACGGCCGCAAGGCGAACCACTGGATGTGGTTCGCCTTCCCACAGATCGAGGGGCTCGGCTTCAGCGCCATGGCCCAGCGCTACGCGATCGCCTCGCTCGACGAGGCGCGCGCCTATCTTGAGCATCCCGTGCTGGGGTCGCGCCTGAGACAATGCGTGGAGATGTTGCTCACTATTTCCGGTCGCTCGGCGCATGAGGTCTTCGGCAGTCCCGACGACATGAAGCTGCACTCCAGCCTGACCCTGTTTGCCGCGGCTGCGCCGGAGGAAGCGCTGTTTCGCACGGCGCTGGATCGCTTCTTCGACGGGCATGCGGACCAGGCGACGCGGAAGCGTCTTTGAAGGGCGGTCCGGACCGCGCCGCCGGCAATGCGAAAAAATCTTCATCTTGCCCCAAGGAATCGCCGATAGGCTTCGTCTAACGAGCAAATGATGGCGACGATGCTGGATGAGGGCGAAGCCTCCGACGGCGAGCTGATCGAGCTGGCGCGGGACGGGGACAGGGGGGCTTTCGGCCGGCTGGTCGAAAGGCACTACGACTTCGTCTACCGCGTCGCCTACCGGTGGTGCGGCCGCAAGGCCGATGCCGAGGACATCGCCCAGGACGTGTGCATGCGCATCGGCCGCGCCGTCCGTGCCTATAGCGGCGGCGGCGCCTTCACCACCTGGCTCTATGCGCTGACGCTGAACGCCGCGCGCGACCATGCACGCAAGTCGGCGCGCGAGGGCGCCAAGGTCGAAGCTTACGGCACGCACGCGCTGGTATCAGGCCATACGCAGTACCAGCAGGAGCCGGACGATCCGGCCGAGATTTTGTGGGCTGCGGTGCGGCAGCTGCCGGACAAGCAGCGCGACGCGGTGCTGTTGGTCTACGGCGAAGGGCTCACTCATGCCGCCGCCGCCGAGGCGATGGCGATCGCGGAAACCACGGTGTCCTGGCACATCCATGAAGCGAAGAAGCGGCTGAAGGCGCTGATGCGCGCAGCCGGGGAAGATTGACCGATGGTCGACGACAGTGAACTTTCAAAGCTGCGCGCCCTGCGCATTCCCGCTCCGGACCCCGAGGCGAAGATCGGCGCGCTGCACGCCGCGCTGACAGCTTTCGACGAGCCGCAGGAAAAACTTTCGGCCGCATCCCAAGGAAGTGCCGAACCGCACCGTCTCACCTCCCGAGCCCCCGCATCCTGGGTGGCAAAACTCTGGAGGGAGATCATGCAGAGGAAATTCATCGCCGCGCCGGCCGCCGCCGGCCTTCTCGTCTTGCCGCTCGCCGGCTACACGGCGTTCTATCTGCTCGACCATCGCACGTCCGACTTCGGGCGAAACCACGGCATTGCCGAGACGGCCGCCGACAACCAAGAGGATGCGGCGGGGGAGATAGGCCGGCGTCTCGACAAGGCCATCGATCGACTCGCGAAACCGCCGGTCGTGCCGCCGGCGCCGATGCCGCAGAATGCGCCCGCAACCGGGCAGGGACAGGACAGCGCCGCCATGCGCAGCGCGGTCGAATCGCCTGCGCGAACCTATATCCGGACCCGCGAAGCCCCCGTCTCGGAATCGCCGGCGCCGGCAACCGAGATGGCTCCGTCCATGATGACGCCGGCGCCGGTCGATATGTTGGCGCCGCAAGCGGAGAACCGCGACCGCATCGAGGATTTCAAATCGAATCCGGTGAAATCGGCGCTGGAGGACCCGGTTTCGACCTTCTCCATCGATGTCGATACGGCGTCCTATTCCTTCGTGCGCCGCTCGCTCAAGGAAGGCGTCCTGCCGCAGCCCGATACGGTGCGCGTGGAGGAGATGGTCAACTACTTCCCCTACGACTGGAAAGGGCCGGACAAGGCCGATACGCCGTTCAATTCGACCGTGACCGTCATGCCGGCGCCGTGGAACGCCGGGCACAAGCTGATGCACGTCGCCATCAAGGGCTACGACGTGCAGCCGGCGACTCAGCCGAAGGCGAACCTGGTCTTCCTGATCGACGTGTCGGGCTCAATGGACGAGCCGGACAAGCTGCCGCTGCTGAAATCGGCGTTCCGGCTGCTGGTGAGCAAACTGAAAGCCGACGACACCATTTCCATCGTCACCTATGCGGGCGACGCCGGTACGGTGCTGGAGCCGACCAGGGTGGCGGACAAGGCCGAGATTCTCAACGCCATCGACAACCTCCGGCCGGGCGGCTCGACGGCCGGCGAGGCAGGCATCCGGCAAGCTTATCGGCTGGCGCAAAAATCCTTCGTCAAGGACGGCATCAACCGGGTGATGTTGGCCACCGACGGCGATTTCAACGTCGGTCAGAGCGACGACGCCGACTTGAAACGGCTGATCGAGGAGGAGCGCAAGACCGGTGTTTATCTGTCGGTGTTCGGCTTCGGCCGGGGCAACCTGAACGACCGGATGATGCAGACGATCGCACAGAACGGCAACGGCACCGCCGCCTATATCGACACGCTGGCGGAGGCCGAGAAGGTGCTGGTGGAGGACGCCTCTTCGACGCTGTTCCCGATCGCCAAGGACGTCAAGATCCAGGTCGAGTTCAATCCGGCCAAAGTGTCGGAATACCGACTGATCGGCTACGAGACGCGAGCGCTCAACCGCGAGGATTTCAACAACGACCGCGTCGATGCCGGCGATATCGGCTCCGGCCATTCGGTGACGGCGATCTATGAGATCACGCCGAAAGGGGCGCCGCAGCAGATCGACGACTTGCGCTACGGCGATGCCGCGACGAAGAACGGCGGGGTGGCGAACGCCGACGAATACGCCTTCGTCAAGATCCGCTACAAGCTGCCGAACGAGGACGCCTCCAGGCTTATCGCCACGCCGGTGACGGGGGCCGACGAAGTGTCGTCCTTCGACGCCGCAGGTCCCGACCAGCGCTTCTCCGTGGCGGTCGCCGCATTCGGCCAGAAGCTGCGCGACGAGGACGCGACGGCCAAGTTCGGCTTCGACCGGATTGCCGAGATCGCCGCCGCCGCGCGGGGTGCCGACCCGTTCGGCTACAGGTCCGAGTTTCTTTCCCTGGTGCGCCTTGCCTCGGCGCTCAGCGATAAACGGTAGCGGCGGGGCAGGCCGGCGGGAGCGATCCCGCCGTTTTTTTGAGGTACTGGAGCGGTTCGATAAAATACCGCGCAGTTTCGGAAAGGCTTGGAAAGCCGCCGCTGCTAGGAACCTTCGCGTAAGACGAAGGAGCGCGCAGTGCAGGTTTACGGTTCTGTCCCCCGCTTGATAGATCGGTCGCAATGGGGGCCGCAGTCCACCTATGAGAGCGCCAACAAGGTCGGCTCGCATCCGGCCGACGCGGCCTTTGCCAAGCGTGGCTCGGCAGCCGAACCGGGCCGCAGCGCGGCGATGTCGGCGTTGCGTAGCGAAGGCTTCGGCTCGACGGCAAAGGTCAACGATCCACGCGCCTCCGACGCCATGATGCGGATGCAGGGCAAGCACGAGGCCGGCGCCACCGCCGATCATGCATCGGTTTTCGCGGCGTATGGCGAAAATAGCTGAAGCAGCCGGGCCCGGCTGAAGCGTGGTCGCGCGTGCAGGTTCCGGATACAGTCAGCCTTGCGAAGCAGGCGCCGCCTGATCGACGGAACGGCAAAGGCGAGGCATGGCGAACGGCGGTTTGGACGAATGGGACATCGCGCGCCGTGGGCTGCGCTCGATCTCCTCGCCGGAAATCAAGTCTTTCTGGAACGGCTACATCGCATACCGCCGCCCGGTCCTGATCGAGCATGGCAGCCTCTATTCGCGCTGGCGGCGCGTGTCGGACGATCTGGTGATTTCGCTTTACCTGACGAACCGCAGCGTCGGCCTGTTCGTTCGCGGGCAGCGCGGGGAGCGCTATCGCACCACGCTCAATCGTCTGTCCGCCCACGAACCCCGCCTCGGCGAAGCGCTCGGCGCCAGCCTGCGCGGCTATGTGGGCTGCTGCTATCTCACCAACCTGCCGTTGCCGGTGACTGACCCGGCAAGCTGGCAGCAGGGATATGGCTGGCTGGCAGAGCGGGAAGAGTTCTATCACCGCATATTGAGCGAGCTTGGCGAAAACTCCGAAGACTGACCGGGCCTGCTGTCAGGCCCGGTGGCGACGCCGCTCGCGACGGCCTTCGCCGTCGCCGCCGGCATTGTCGCTGGCCGCCTTGTTGCGCAGCGGGCCGATGCGTTCCACGATCGCCTCCAGCGTCGGGCGGTCTTCCTTGCGATGGGCGTCGAGCGCCTTGCGCATGGCGGCGAGGTGGGCGAACGAGGTGCCGCAGCAGCCGCCGACGATCTTGGCGCCGGCGTCCACCGCCAGGCGTACATAGTCCGACATCAGTTCGGGCGTGCCGGAATAGAAAATCTCCGAGCCGCGGAATTCGGGTATGCCGCAATTGCCCTTGACGATCACAGTCGCTTCCGGCTTCGCCGCCGTCATGTCGAGCAGCGAGGCAAGGATGTCCGACGCGCCGACGCCGCAATTGGCGCCGACGCCGAGCGGCGCTTGCGCCAGGCCGTCGGCGACGGCATGAATATCCTTCGGCAGCAGGCCCATCATGGTGCGGCCGGCGGTGTCGAAGGAACCGGTATAGGTGTAGGGCAGGCCGACGCGGATGGCGGCCTCGGCCGCCGCGCGGATTTCGTCGGGCGCCGACATGGTTTCGATCCATGCGACCTCGGCACCGCCGGCCTTGAGGCCCTCGATCTGCTCGACGAAGGCGTCTACCGCGTCTTCGTAGGTCATGGCGCCGAGCGGCACCAGAAGTTCGCCGGTCGGCCCGACCGAGCCCGCGACGATGACCTTGCGGCCGGCCTTGTCGGCGACCGAACGGGCGATCTCGGCGGCGCGCTTGTTCAGCTCGAACACGCGGTCCTGCGCGTGGTGCAGCTTCAGGCGGTGGCGGGTGCCGCCGAAGGAGTTGGTCAGGATGATGTCGGCGCCGGCATCGACGAAGCCCTGATGCAGCTTGACGATGGTTTCGGGCGCCGTCTCGTTCAGCAGTTCCGGCGCTTCGCCGGCGGCCAGCCCCATGGCGAACAGGTTGGTGCCGGTGGCGCCGTCGGCAAGCAGCACGCCTTTCTCGGCGATGAGGGCATCGATGGGATTCGTCATAAGGGTGCTTTCCGAAAAGCCATGATCGGGGAGTTGAATAAAGATATAAAGAATTCTTTATATGAGGTCAACGGGACGCTTGCGGGGAAACAAGCCGGCGAGCGTTACGCATCGGCAGCGAGAACCTCGACTTCGATCTCCGTGCATTCCTCGCCGTTGGTCGGGTGGTGGTCCACGCTGCATGCGGTCACGATGACCATCAGGTCGCGTTCCGCGCGCAATCTGACATAAGCGCCGGGCGGATTGATGGAGGCGGCGACGACCAGCGTGCCGTCCGGGCCGGGCAAGGAATTTTGGAAGAAATCGACCGGATCGGGCGTAAAGGGGAAGGAAACGCCGGCTTCGGTCAAGGCCTTGTGCAGATTGGCGGCGCAACTGGGATGGTCCTCGAAGCCGGCGCGCCGGTAGAGTGCGGGATTGCAAGCCGGAAACAGCATGTCGTGCGGGCCGGGCGAAGCGTCCTCGACCAGCGTCAGCAGTTTTTCGCCGGACATGCCGTAAAAACTCTCGCCGACGGTGGGAAACAGCCGCTCGGTGATGTCGCGGGTCTGCGATGCACTCAGCCAGTCGAGATTGCCGTCGGTCGAGAAGGCCCACAGATCGGCCACCTGCGCGCCTTTCGGATCGGTGATGCGCAACTGCTCGCCCTGGAGGAGGCGGAATGCACGGCCGGATTGCGGGGGAATGACTGTTCGTTCGGTCTCCTGCATGGCAAGTCTCCCTTGCTGCGAAGCGGTTGCTCAACCAGCGCCGGCGCCCACCGTCTCGGCCAGCCTCTGGGTGAAAGCCGCGGCCTCGTGGGCGTTGATCTCGGCGGCGCGGATCAACTGGTCGAAATGGCCCGTCAGCGTGCGGATCGGGGCGGCGGCGTTCAGCACCAGATACATGTCGCCGACATAGATAGCCGCCCGATACGGCCCGAATATGGTGTACGGGATCGAGTAGCGCATCCGCCCATCATACAGGAACAGGCGGAAGGTGGGGTAGAGATCGTCCAGCAGCGCCGCCATATGCAGCAGCTGCGCGCGCCGCTCCTCCGGCGCGAAGCCGTCCCAGACGCCGAGCCCGCGTGCGAAAATCTCCAGCGTGTGACGCGGCATGCACACTTCCATGTCCGTTTCCGGACGGCGGCTGTAGTCGATGCGATACTGCGTTTCGTCGGCCTGCGCGGCGCGGCTGCGATTGGAGATGCCGGCCTCGTAATCGACCAGCGCTTCGGTGCGCAAAAGGTCGGGGATGCCGGCGGGCACGTAGCGGATCTTGGTGCCGACCGCCTCGGCGTGCCATTTCGCCAAAAGGGTGCGGTCGAAGCCGCCTGAGGCTTCCTCGATCTCCAGGCTTTCGCGAATCTCGCCGGTGACGCCTTCGTCATGGGACAGGCCGAGCAGCCAGTCGAGCGATACCTTGAATTCGGCGGCGATGGCCAGCAGCGTTTCGGCACGCGGCAGGCGGGTGGACGTTCCCGACAGAAGTTGCGACAGCGCCGAGCGGTCGATGCCGACGGCGGCGGCAAAGGCCGACTGGTTCAGATCGGAACGTGTCAGGAGCAGCTTCAGCCGTTCGCGGAAGAGGGTGGAGAGGTCGCGCTTGTCCATCGGGCCGAACTCACTGCCAAAGGAAAATTTTGCCCGGTGCAGGGCGTATTCCCTGACTGCGGGTAAATGAATCCTTCCATTTGTTTACTAAGTGTAACATCTGATGCTCAAGCGGCGCAATCGCAACAGTTTGTGCGCATTGTCGCGTTGCGATTTGCCGACCTCTGCTGACACAATGCTGTCAGGAGCCGAATCGTGGTTCCGGCAAATGGTGAAGGCATGGCGCGCGGGCGAGGCAGAACCGGAAGGACAGCGGCAATCGAGTGGCCGACGGTCGGTCTTGCGGTTGTCTGCTACGGTCTGTGGCTGGTGGCTGGCTTCTTCCTGTGGCCGTCTTATCCGATCCTTTCGCTGATCCTGCTGACGCTCACCGTCGCGCTGCAATCTTCCCTGACCCATGAAGTGCTGCACGGGCACCCGACGCGCAATGCGTTGGTGAACGAGGCCTTCGTCTTCCTGCCGATCGGGCTGGTGTGGCCTTACCGTCGCTTCAAGACGCTGCATCTGCGTCATCACGCCGACGAACGGCTGACCGATCCGCTCGACGACCCCGAAAGCTACTACAAGGCGCTGTGGATGCACGAAGCCCTGCCGGGCTGGATGCAGGCGCTGCTCAAGGTCAACAACACCATGGCGGGGCGCTTTTTCCTCGGGCCGTGGTTGTCGATGATCGGCTTTTTCATCGACGACTTCCGCCAGGCCGGGGCAGGTGACAGGGCGATCCGCAAGGCCTGGCTGCTGCACGGCATCGGCCTGGCGATGGTGCTGCCGGTCGTCGCCTACGGCTTCGGCATGCCGCTGTGGCTCTACGTGCTGGTGCCGATGTGGTTCGGCCAATCGCTGATCGCCATCCGCACCTTCGCCGAGCATCAGTGGTCGGAGCACCCGGAGGGGCGTACCATCATCGTCGAGCGCTCGCCGCTGTCGCTGCTGTTCCTCAACAACAACCTGCACTTCGTCCACCACAAGAAGCCGGCCGTGGCGTGGTACAGCCTGCCGAAGCTGTTCCGCGACGACCGCGAAACATGGCTGAAAGCCAACAACGGCTACGCCTATCCGAACTATCTGGCCCTGGTGAAAGCCTATGCCTTCAAGGCGAAGGAGCCGGTGGTGCATCCGGCGCTGCGGCGCCAGCCAGAGCCGGGCAGGGCGTTCCAGCCGCGCCTGCGGGCGCGCAATGTCGGCGGGCTGGGCACGGCGCCGGTTCCGGCCGAGCCGCCGAAAGAGTGAGAGACGTCAGGCCGAAGGCCCTGAGGGAAGCTTCCAACCAGATTTTCAGGCCCCGATCATTGGAGGCCGCCGTCGAGGGGTGGCCTGCCTCGAACATTGTTGCCGATTGCTTCCGGATCGCTGAAATACCAGCATGAGCACCTTCATCGCCGCCTTGCCGATGTACGATTGGCCGGAAGTCCGCGCCGAGGTCGATGCGCAATGGGCGCGGCTGCGGGATGCCCTGCGCCGGCGCGGCGTGGATGCGCCGGAAGAGTTGACGCGAGCCAAT
The DNA here is from genome assembly GCF_017306545.1 of Mesorhizobium sp. Taxonomy (GTDB): domain Bacteria; phylum Pseudomonadota; class Alphaproteobacteria; order Rhizobiales; family Rhizobiaceae; genus Mesorhizobium. The sequence continues at coordinate 249,561 of NZ_JAFKID010000005.1, read as the reverse complement.
AGGCCGGACGGCGGGTTAGAGCCTGCGGCGCTGTGGCGCGATCCGGCGCTGCTGTTCGCGCAGACATGCTGGGGACCGATGGGACAGGGGCTTGCGGCGCATGTGCAGGTGATCGGCCAGCCGGATTATTCGGCCTTCGAGGGCGGAGAGGGCGAGCTTTATTCGAGCGCGGTGGTGATGCGGCGAAATGAGAGGCCACATGCCGGCCTGTCGGCGCCTGACGATGGCCGCGCGGCCCTTCTCTCCGATCTCCTGCGCGGCAAGCGCTTTGCCTTCAACGGCGCCGATTCGATGTCGGGCATCCTCGCCCTGACCGGCGATCTGGAAGCGATGGGCGAAGGTATCGGCATCTTTTCCGAGCGCGTCGTCAGCGGCGGTCATCGCGCGTCGATCGTTGCCGTTGCCGAGGGCAGGGCGGACGTGGCCGCCATCGACTGCCGAAGCTGGACGATGGCGCAACGCTTTGAGCCGGCGGCGCAGGAACTTGCCGTCGTCGGCTGGACCGGCAGGCGCAGGGGGTTGCCCTACATCTGCGCCCGGAAATTGCCGGCGGAGACGGTCGCCGCATTGCGTGAGGCGGCGACCGAAACCGGTATGCTCGCCTCAGCCTAACCCCGCATCTTCTCGCCGGCCGGATCGAACAGCGGTTGGAGGTTGATCCGCGCCGGGCGGCGCTGGCCGAGGATTTCGATCTCGAATACGCCGTCGCTCTCGTTGTCGGCGAGGGCGGCCGGCACGTAGCCCTGCGCCATGGATTTCTGGACGGTGTGCGCATAACCGCCCGACGTCACCCAGCCGACCACCCGCCAGTCGCCGTCGACGATGCCGCGGATGGAGGAGGCGCCTTCGTCCGCCGCCGAGACGCGGATTTCCTTGCCCTTGACGTCGAAGCGCGGGGCGCCGTAGCCGTGCGGCTTCTCCACCGTGCCGTAGTCGGTCGAGACTTTCGCCCAGATGGGCTCGTCGCCCATCACGTCGGCATCCAGCGCATCGACCACGAAGGAGACGCGCTTCAGCTTCGGCGATTCCCCGGATTTCAGGGCCTCCAGTTCCTTCGCGGCGGCGTCGCGGCCGATGAAGTCGTTCTTCTCCAGCCTGATGAAGCGGTCCATGCCGCCCTCGAACGGTCCGTAGATCGGCCGAAGCTCGCGGAACCATGTCGGGAAGTTCTTTTCCAGTCGCATGGAGAGCAGGGCCCGCATACCGAAATCGACGATGCCGAACTCGGCGCCCGCCTCCTTGATCGCGTGATAGACGAGGCGCTGATAGGCCGGCTGCATCCAGATCTCGTAGCCGAGATCGCCGGTGTAGGTAACGCGGTTGACCATGCAGGGCGCGCCGCCGACCGCCATCTCACGGAAGTCCATGAAGCGGAAAGCTTTGGTGGATACGTCCACGTCCACCAGTTTCTGCAACAGCGCCTGCGCCTTCGGCCCGGCGATGGAGAGGCCGACAAGCGTCATGTCGAAACGGTGGATGCGAACGGAACCGTCCTTCGGCAGGTGTTTTTCAAACCAGCGCATGTGATACTTCTGCGCCGCCGAAGAGCCCCAGATCATGAAGCGCTCTTCGCCGGCGTGGGCGATGGTGAAATCGCCGATCAGCTTGCCGAACTCGTTGAGCATCGGGGTGAGCACGATGCGGCCGACCTTCGCCATTCGGTTGGTCATCAACCGGTTGAGGAAGGCTTCCGCACCGGGTCCCGTCACCTCGTATTTGGCGAAGTTGGCGATCTCGGTGACGCCGACGCTCGTCCGCACGGCGCGCACTTCCTCGCCGATCGGGCCAAAGTCGTTGGAGCGGCGGAAGGAGACGATGTCCTTCGGTTCGCTGCCTTTCGGGGCGAACCACAGCGGCGTCTCCAGCCCCCAACTGTCGCCCATCACGGCGTTCTGCGCGACCATCGTGTCGTAGAGCGGCGTCGTCTGCGCGGGGCGGGCGGCCGGCAGTTCCTCGTTGGGGAAGCGGATGGAGAAGCGGCGCGAATAGTTCTCGCGAACCTTGGCATTGGTGTAGCGCAGGCTCGCCCATTCGCCCCAGCGGGCGACGTCCATGCCCCACACGTCGAAGCCCGGATCGCCGTTCACCATCCAGTTGGAGAGTGCTAAGCCCACGCCGCCGCCTTGCGAAAAACCGGCCATGACGGCGCAGGCGCACCAGAAGTTGGTCAGGCCCTGTACCGGCCCGACGAGCGGGTTGCCGTCCGGCGCGAAGGTGAAGGGGCCGTTGATGACCTGCTTGATGCCGGCATTGGCGATGCCGGGGAAATGGCGGAAGCCGACTTCCAGCGAGGGTGCGATGCGGTCGAGGTCGGGAATCAGCAGTTCGTGGCCGAAATCCCAGGGCGTGTTGACCGGCGACCACGGCTTGCAGGCCTTCTCGTAGGTGCCGAGCAGCACGCCGTTGCGCTCCTGGCGCGTGTAGATCTCGCCCTTGAAGTCGAGCACGCCGACCATCTCGCGGCCGGTTTCCTTGTTGAAGGCTTCCACTTCGGGCATCGGTTCGGTGAGCAGGTACATGTGCTCCATGGCCAGCAGCGGCAGTTCCACGCCGACCATGCGGCCGACCTCGCGCGCCCACAGGCCGCCGCAGTTCACCACATGCTCGGCCTTCACCGTGCCCTGTTCGGTGACGACGTTCCAGGTGCCGTCCGGCTCCTGCGTCAACTCCACGACGCGGTTGCGCAGCACGATCTCGGCGCCCAGCTTGCGCGCCGCCTTGGCGTAGGCGTGCGTGGTGCCGGACGGGTCGAGATGGCCTTCCACCGGGTCCCACATGGCGCCGACGAAATGCTTCTCGTCCATCAGCGGGAACATCGCCTTGGCTTCGGAAGGCGTGATGAGTTCGGTGTCCATGCCGAGATAGCGGCCCTTGGCGTGGGCCAGCCGCAGGAAGTCCATACGCTCCGGGCTGTCGGCCAGCATGACGCCGCCGGTCAGGTGCAGCGAGCAGGACTGGCCGGAAAGCTCCTCCAGTTCCTTGTAGAGCTGGACCGTATAAGCTTGCAGCTTGGCGACGTTGGGGTCGCCGTTCAGCGTGTGGAAGCCGCCGGCCGCATGCCAGGACGAACCGGAAGTGAGTTCCGACCGCTCGATCAGCATGACGTCGGTCCAGCCGGCGCGGGCTAGATGATAAAGCACCGAACAGCCGACGACGCCGCCGCCGATGACAATCGCTTTTGCGTGGGATTTCATGGAGATGTTCTCATGTTTTCAGGATTCGAATCGGCTTGGGGGCAGGCCCTCCGGTTGGGGGCCAGAAGGGCGATCCCTCAAAAATCCGTCGGGGCGCCGCCTTCGGCGATACGCCTGTCCACGAATGCGTTGAGTTCCTCGCGGATGGCGGGGTCCATGGGCGGCTCCTCGTAGCTCGCGAGCCGGTCTTTCCAGACGCGGTTCGCCTTGTCGACCGCTGTCGGCGACCCGGCTTCCGTCCAGGTTTCGAAGTTGCGCCAATCTGAGAGGACGGGCGAATAGAAGGCCGTCTTGTATCGGCTTTGCGTGTGCGGCGTGCCGAAGAAATGGCCTCCCGGACCGACGTCGCGGATGGCGTCGATGGCCAGGGCGTCTTCGGAAAGATCGAGCGGTGTCAGAAATTCCTGCACCATCTGCAACAGATCGACGTCGAGGATGAACTTTTCGTACGAGGCCCTGAGGCCACCTTCCAGCCAGCCGGCGCCGTGCATGAGGAAATTGCCGCCGCCCTGGATCGCGCCCCACAACGAGAAGACGCTTTCGTAGGCCGCCTGCGCATCGACCGCGTTGGCCGCGCAGGTGTTGGAGGTGCGGTAGGGGATCTTGTAGCGCCGCGCGAGCTGGCCGCCGACCAATTGCGCCTTCATGTATTCGGGCGTGCCGAAGGCCGGCGCGCCGGATTTCATGTCGACATTGGAGGTGAATCCGCCGTAGCCGACCGGCGCGCCCTTCCGCACCATCTGGGTGAAGGCGATGCCGGCCAGCGCCTCGGCGTTCTGCTGCACCAGCGCGCCGGCGACCGTGACCGGCGCCATGGCGCCCGACAGCGTGAAGGGCGTCACCACCACGACCTGGCCGGCCGAGGCCATCTGGATGATGCCTTCCATCATCGGCACATCCAGCTTCAGCGGCGAATTGGTGTTGATGATGGTGAAGACGGAAGGTTCGCGCTCCAGCTGTTCGCGCGAAATGCCGCGGGCGATGCGGGCGATCTCGATGCCGTCGACATTGCGCTCCCTGCCCAGCGAATAGATGTGGAAGACCTTGTCGGTCAGCGTGGCGAGGTCGCGGATGCATTCGAGGTGGCGGATCGAGGGGTGGATGTCCACCGGCTCGACGGGGTAGCCGCCGGTCGCGTGGATGATGTTGTGCATCTGCGCCAGTTTCAGGAAATTGCGGTAATCCGCCTGGTTGCCGGGGCGGCGGCCACGGTCGAGGTCGGAACAGTTCGGCGCGGACGCGACCTGCGCGAAGACGACGTTGTTGCCGCCGAAGCGCACGTTATGCGCCGGGTTGCGGGCATGGATGGTGAACTCGGCCGGGCAGTTGGCGACCAGGTCGAGGATCATGTCGGCGTCGAAGCGCACCCGCTCGGTGCCGTCGCGGACATCGGCGCCGTGCGCTTTCATGATGCGGCGGGCTTCCGCATGCAGCACGTCGACGCCGATTTCCTTCAATACGCGCAGCGAAGCGAGATGGATGGATTCCAGCTCGTCCTCGGAAATCAGCCGCGTCGGCGGCAGCGGGTTTTTCAACTGGCGGAACGGCGGTTGCTCGAACGCCGCTCCCGCGCCCGCCCGTTTGCCCGCCCGTCCGCCGCGTCGGACGTGGTCCGGAACAGAGGTGGTTTCGGCGGGTGGCGGCGCGGCTGTCATGGCGATCTCACGGTGTACGACGATGCGGCGGGATAATGGACCGTCGCTCCCACCGTCATTGCGGATGCGGCGACCAGGAGAACCAGCAAAACGACATGCCGGCGAGCAGCCCTGCCGGTTTCGGCAACCGCTTGAAACTGGCCCGACGATCGGCCAACATCAAAACGGGGAGCAGAAGAGGCACATGCGCGGGAACGTGACAACGGCGGCCCTGGCCGGGTTGGCGACGGCGGCGGGAGTATCCGGCGCTTTTGCACAGGACGATACGGATCCCTACTATGCCTATCGCAACCAGATCGGCCTTTTGCGCTATTGTGTGGCGCGGGGGTTTGTCGATGCGGGGCAGGCGGACACGGCGAGCGGTCATTTGCAGGAAGCGATCGCGACGTTGCCGGCACCAAGCGACCCAGCGCGCGGCGATGCGTCGGAGAAAGCCGGCGCGAGCGGCAAATGGGGCCATACAGAGACGGACCTTGCCGACTACGTGAAGATATTCGGCACGACCGAAGAGGCGCAATGCAAGGAGTGGGTACGATAGGCGTCAATCGCCAGTCCGGCACGAAAAGCGGCAATGGCGCGGCTGCGGGCACGGCTATGGCCGGCATGTGGCTTGTCGCCGGCTGCCTTGCGGCCGCGACGCCTTCCCGGCGCACGCGCCATGCCGAACTGCTCAGGCTGTGCGCCCGCATCGGTTATTCGCCGCCCCCGCTTTCCTGAAATCCACGCCGGCCGCATGGCCGGGCCGATTCAACAGGAAAGATCAAGCTCATGAGCTATCAGAACTATTCGCTGAAGCAGCTTCAGCAGATCGACGCATCGCACCATCTGCATCCGTTCACCGACCACAAGGAACTGCGGCAGGCGGGCTCGCGCATCATTACCCGCGCAAACGGGCCGTATATCTACGATTCGGAAGGCAACGAACTGCTCGACGGCATGGCCGGCCTGTGGTGCGTCGCCGTCGGCTACGGCCGCGACGAGTTGGCGGACGCCGCCTACAAGCAGATGAAGGAGTTGCCCTACTACAATTCCTTCTTCAAATGCTCGACGCCGACGCCGGTGCTGCTGGCGCAAAAGCTGGTCGAGATCGCCCCGGAAGGCATCAGCCAGGTCTTTTACGGCTCGTCCGGCTCGGAGGCCAACGACACGGCGGTCAGGCTGGTGCGCCATTACTGGGCGCTGGAAGGCAAGCCGGAAAAGAACCGCATCATCTCGCGCAAGAATGCCTACCATGGCTCGACCATCGCCGGCACCTCGCTGGGCGGCATGGAGTCCATGCACCAGCAGCTCGGCGGCGCGGTGCCCAACATCGTGCACGTGATGATGCCCTATGCCTACGAACTGGCGCTGCCCGGCGAGAGCGACCACGATTTCGGCCTGCGCGCGGCCAAGGCCGTCGAGGACGCCATTCTGGAGGCCGGGGCCAACAAGGTTGCCGCCTTCATCGGCGAGCCGATCATGGGGGCGAGCGGGGTGAAAATCCCGCCGACGAGCTACTGGCCGGAAGTCGAGCGCATCTGCCGCAAATACGACGTGCTTTTGATGCTGGACGAGGTCATCACCGGCTACGGCCGCACCGGCGAATGGTTCGCGGCGCAATCGTTTGGCATTTCGCCCGACACCATCACCACGGCCAAGGCGCTGACGTCCGGCTACCAGCCGCTGTCGGCGCTGCTCGTCGGCGACCGCATCGCCCGGACATTGGTCGAAAAGGGCGGCGAGTTCCACCACGGCTACACCTATTCGGGCCATCCCGTGGCTTGCGCGGTGGCGCTTGCCAATGTCGGCATCATCGAACGCGAGGGCTTGGTGGAGCGGGTGAAAAGCGACACCGGTCCCTATTTCGCGCATGCGCTCGGGGAACGCATCGCCGATCACCCGCTGGTCGGCGAGGTGCGCTCCTTCGGCCTGATGGGGGCGATCGAGATCGTCAAGGACAAGGGCACGAAGGAGCGTTTCGCGCCGTCGGGGAGCGCGGCCGTCGTCGTGCGCGACCATGCCATCGCCAACGGCATGATGATGCGCGCCACCGGCGACACGATGATCCTGTCGCCGCCGCTGATCTGGACGCGCGACACCATCGACATGGCTTGCGAACGCATCGTCAAGGCGCTCGATCTGGCGGCGGCGGACCTGCGCCGCTGAACGGCGAGTGCGACCGGGCGGAACGATCCGCCCGGTCGCATGTTCTTGCAGACCACGGAGAGGTGGAAACGATCATGAACAAGTGGACGAGCGCCGGCCTTGCCGGCGGCGATTTCCTGCTGGCGCCGATGGTGATCTGGCTGCGGCTGCCGGCGATGTTGGGCGAGGCAAGCCACCCCGATCATTGGCCGCGCGAATCGTTCCGGGCGGTGACGGAAAAGGCCGCCGCCGCGGCGGAAGGTCTTGCGGCCGCACAGATTTCGATGGCGATGTCGATGGCAGGTTTCTGGCCGGAATTTTTATCCGGACGGGTGCCGTCGATCTGGAACGGCGTGGCGTTCCAGCGCTCGCTCGGGGCGGCGCTGCGCCCGGCAAGCCGGCGCGTGCGGGCGAATTACCGGCGGCTTTCGGCGAAAAGTTCGGCCTGAACGCAAAAACCGCGCTCCTGAGGAACGCGGCTTTGCCAGATACGCATGGCCGACGCTTACAAACGCTGCGAAGGCATCGGCTCCGGTACGCGAGACCTGATCCGGAGCGCGGGCGGTGCGTGATGTCCGCCTCGCAAACCGTTCTACAGGCACATCGTTACCGCGTGGTTAGCGAGAGCTTAAGCAAACCTAAATTTGCGGAATTTGGACGGCCGGAATGGCAAAATCTCTGTTGGAACGCGGCCTTACCATACGTAAGGTGGAGAAACGACGATTGCGATTCTTGCCGAGCGAGGTGAATCCGAGAGAGTCGTGACATGGACGCATTTATTTTCCTTCTCGCCCTTCATTGGCGAAAAGTGGTCGTTGTCCTCGCGATTGCCTGGGTGGCGTCGTCGCTGAAATCGTGCTTGGGGGCGTAAGCGCGAACGCCCTGTCTTATTTGGCGGGCACGTTTCCGCGCAAAAAGTTTATAATACCGGAAAAGTCGGTGCCGGCGCCGCCCTGCGCGTTGAACAGCGCGTAGAGTTGGGCGGCTTCGGCCCCCAGCGGCGTGACGGCCCCTGACGCCTGGGCGGCCTCCTGCGACAGTTTCAGGTCTTTCAGCATCAGCGCAGCCGCGAAGCCCGGCTTGTAGTCCTTGTTGGCAGGCGAAGCCGGAACAGGGCCGGGGACGGGGCAATAGGTGGTGAGCGACCAGCATTGGCCGGACGAGGTTGACGCCACGTCGAACAACGCCTGATGCGAGAGGCCGAGCTTTTCGGCCAGCACGAAGGCTTCCGCCACGCCGATCATGGAAATGCCGAGCAGCATGTTGTTGCAGATCTTGGCGGCCTGGCCGGCGCCGTCGCCGCCGCAATGGACGATGCGGCCGGCCATCGGCTTCAGTATCGGTTCGGCGCGGGCAAAAGCCTTGTCCTCGCCGCCGGCCATGAAGGTCAGCGTGCCGGCCGAAGCGCCGCCGGTGCCGCCGGAGACAGGTGCGTCGACCGAGGCATGGCCGTGCTTCTGGGCGATGGCATGCGCCTTGCGCGCCGAGTCGACGTCGATGGTGGAGGAATCGATGAACAGCGCCTCGGCCTTGGCTTTCGGTGCGATGTCGTCATAGACCGCAAGGACATGCTTGCCGGCGGGCAGCATGGTGATGACGACGTCGGCATCCTTCACGGCGGCGGCCGCATTCGCCATGACGGTGACGCCGTGCTCCTTCGCCACCGTCAGGTTCTCCGGCACCAGATCGAAGCCGAGCACCGTATGCCCCGCCTTGACGAGATTGGCAGCCATCGGGTTGCCCATATTGCCGAGGCCGATGAAGGCGATGGTGGTGGTCATGGTGAGTTCCTCCTCAGATGGGAATGAGGGAATAGGGGAGTAAGGGAATAGGAGAGTGGATTGTGGAACAAGTCGCCTTATTCCCCTAATCCCGTATTCCCTTATTGCCTTCCAATCATATGCCTCGCGACGATCACCCGCATGATCTCGTTGGTGCCTTCGAGGATCTGGTGGACGCGCAGGTCGCGCACCAGTTTCTCGACGCCGTAGTCGTGCAGGTAGCCGTAGCCGCCGAACAGTTGCAGCGCGTCGTTGGCGATCTTGAAGCCCGTGTCGGTGACGAAGCGCTTGGCCATGGCCGACCACTTTGAAGCGTCGTGCGCCTTGGCGTCCAGCTTCGAGGCGGCGGCATAGAGGAAGATGCGCGAGGCCTGCAATTCGGTTTCCATGTCGGCCAGTTTGAATTGCAGCGCCTGGAACTGGTCGATCGTCTTGCCGAAGGCTTTGCGCTCGGAGGCATAGGCCAGCGCCTTGTCGAGCGCCGATTGCGCGCCGCCCAGCGAGCAGGCCGCGATGTTTAGCCGGCCGCCGTCGAGGCCCGCCATGGCGATGCCGAAACCGGCGCCTTCGTTGGAAAGCAGGTTCTCGGCAGGCACCTTGCAGTCCTCGAAGATCACCTGCCGTGTGGACTGCATGTGCCAGCCCATCTTCTTCTCGTTGGCGCCGAAGGAGAGGCCCGGCGCGTCCTTCGGCACTACGAAGGTCGAGATACCCTTCGGGCCGTCGGCCCCGGTGCGCGCCATGACGACATAGACGTCCGAATCGCCGGCGCCGGAAATGAACTGCTTGGCGCCGTTCAGCACATAGTCCGAACCGTTGCCGCCGCTGCGCTCGGCCTTGGTCTTGAGGGCCGCTGCGTCGGAGCCGGAACCCGGCTCGGTCAGGCAGTAGCTCGCCAGCCACTCCATCGAGGTCAGCTTCGGCAGGATGCGCTGGCGCTGCTCGTCGGAGCCGAAGCGGTCGATCATCGAGGCCGCCATATTGTGGATCGAGATGAAGGAGGAAAAGGCCGGGCAGGCGCGCGACAGCGCCTCGAAGATCAGCACGGCATCCAACCGGCCGAGCGCGGAACCGCCGACGTCGTCGCGCACATAGATGCCGCCGAGCCCCAGCGGGCCGGTTTCGCGGATCACGTCGGCAGGGAAGTGCCGGTCGCGGTCCCAGTCGAGTGCGTTGGGCGCGACGCGCTCGGCGGCGAACGCCTCGGCCATTTCCTGGATGGCGCGCTGGTCCTCGTTGAGTTCGAACTGTCCGCCTGCGGCTTGAACGGCGCTGTCCATGGCATCCTCCCGGCCTGCGGGCCGCTGGTCTGGCCCGGCTTTTTCGGCTATGCGCTGGGGTCAATCTAGACCAATGATGCGGTCGCGCAACCTACGCTTTATGCGCAGCGGCTGTGCGGAAATTCGTGTGCAGGACTGATCGTGCCGACAATTTTTGATGAACTGCTGGCGACGTTCAGAGCCTTCTGGAACGGAGTCGACAATGCGCTGGTGCACGACGCCGTCGACCGCATCGACTGGGAAATGCCGGAGCGGCCGCTGACGCCGAACGCGCTTTCCGCGCTCCGCCATCTCGACCGGCTGGCCGCCATGCCCGCCGCGCGGCCGCTGGTCGAACTGCTTGCCGGCAATCGCGGCGGCTTCCGTTGGGGGCAGACCTATACGGCTAAGGATTTCGGACAAGGCTTCATTGACAATTACGGCTGGCTCGAAGTGTTCGGCACGCGCGGCCACTTCGTTCATGATGAGATTGCGGCGGGTGTATTGCTGCTCGGGCCGCACGGCGTCTATCCGGACCATCATCATGTCGCGGAAGAAATCTATATTCCGCTGACGGGCGGCACCGAATGGCGGATGGGGAATGAACCGTTCCGGCCTCGCGCGGCCGGAGAGGTCGTGCACCATCTATCGAATGTCAGCCATGCCATGCGTACCGGCGACGATCCGCTGCTTGCGGCCTACCTTTGGCGTGGCGGGCCGCTGGACCAGAAATCGGTCATCGCGGCACGGGACGGGAACTGAGCCATGGCGCGCGCGATCATGCTGCAAGGCACCGGTTCGGATGTCGGCAAGACGGTGCTGGTGGCAGGCCTGTGCCGGGCGGCGCACCGGCGCGGACTGAAAGTGCGGCCGTTCAAGCCGCAGAACATGTCGAACAACGCCGCCGTGGCGGACCTTGCCGGCGAAGCGGGCGGCGGCGAGATCGGCCGCGGCCAATGGGTGCAGGCGCTGGCGTGCGGCGTGCCGGCCACCGTCCACATGAATCCGGTGCTGCTGAAGCCGCAGACGGACATTGGCGCCCAGGTCATCGTGCAAGGCAAGGTTTTCGGCGAGGCGCGGGCACGAGACTACCAGGCGCTCAAGCAGAGCCTGGTGGCTGCCGTGATGGATTCCTGGGCGAAGGTGGGCGAGGGGGCGGATCTCGTCGTCGTCGAGGGGGCCGGTTCGCCGGCCGAGATCAACCTGCGCGCCAACGACATCGCCAATATGGGCTTCGCCACGCGCGCCAACGTGCCGGTGGTGCTGGTCGGCGACATCGATCGGGGCGGCGTGATCGCGTCCATCGTCGGCACCCATGCCATCCTGCCGCCGGAAGATCGCGCGATGATCTGCGGTTATGTCATCAACAAGTTCCGCGGCGACGTTTCCCTCTTCGACGACGGATTGGCGGCGATCACGCGCTTCACCGGTTGGCGTTCGTTCGGCGTCGTGCCGTGGCTGAAGGCGATGGCGAAGCTGCCGGCGGAGGATGCGGTGACGCTGGAGCGGCTGGCCGATGGCGAGCGCCGTGCGTTCAAGGTCGCGGTGCCGATGCTACCGCGTATCGCCAACTTCGACGACCTGGACCCGCTGAAGGCGGAACCGGCTGTCGAAGTGGTGTTCGTGCCGCCGGGCAGGCGGCTGCCGGCCGATGCCGGGCTGGTCATCATCCCCGGCTCGAAATCGACCATCGGCGACCTGCTGGCGTTCCGCGAATACGGCTGGGATCGCGATCTTGAAGCGCACCGCGCGCGCGGCGGCGCCGTCGTCGGTATCTGCGGCGGCCTCCAGATGCTAGGCAGGACCGTGCGCGATCCGGACGGCATCGAAGGCAGCGTGCGCGAGGCACAGGGGCTCGGCCTGCTCGACGTCGAGACGGTGATGGAGCCTCAAAAGACGGTGCGCAATGTCGAGGCCCGTTCTGCCGTCTACGGTACGCCGCTATCGGGCTATGAAATCCATACGGGCCGCACCACCGGGCCGGATTGCGCGCGGCCGGCCGTCACTATCGACGGCGTTCCCGATGGCGCCCTCTCTGCCGACGGCAGGGTGTTCGGCACCTATCTGCACGGCCTGTTCGGTGCCGATGCGTTTCGCGCGCGGTTTCTTGCCAGCCTGGGCGTCGGCGGCGCCGGCGGCGACTATCGTGCCGCCGTGGAGGCCGCACTGGATGAGATCGCGCAGGATCTGGAGCGGCATCTCGATTGCGATGCGCTGTTTGCGCTGGCCCGCTGAGCGTCAGAAACCCAGCATCACGCGCAGCGGGTTCGTCGGGTCGGACAAGAGCTTGACGGCCAGTGCCAGACACACCAGTACCAGCAGAGGCTTGATGAGGCGGGCGCCGATACGTACCGCCAGATGCGCGCCGACGCGGGCGCCGAGGAACTGGCACACGCCCATCATCAGGCCGATTTTCCAGTGGATGACGCCGACGACGGCGAACACCGCGAAGCCACCGAGATTGGATGCGAAATTCAGGAGCTTGGTGTGGGCGGTGGCTTTCAGCACGCCGTAGCCGGCAAGCGCCACGAAGGCGAGCATATAGAAGGAGCCGGCGCCGGGGCCGAACAGGCCGTCGTAAAAGCCGACCAGCGGCGCCAGCGTAACCCCGAACAGGAAGGGGCTTATCCGCTCGGCGCGGTCGACGTCGTTCATGTTGGGTTTTAGCGCGAAATAGAGCGCGATGGCCACCAGCACGACAGGCAGCGCTGCGCTCAGGACGGATGCGGGCACCACGGTCGCGGCCAGCGCGCCGCAGGCACTGCCGGCGAAGGCCATCAGCGCCGAGGGAAACTGCTTTTTCGGATCAACCTGGCCCTTGGCGGCATAGGCGAGCGTCGCCGATCCGGCGCCGAACAGGCCTTGCAGCTTGTTGGTGCCGAGCGAATCGACCGGCGGCAGGCCGGCGATCAGCAGGGCCGGAACGGTGATCAGCCCGCCGCCGCCGGCGATGGAATCGACAAAGCCTGCCGCGAAGGCGGCGACGGCGAGCATGGCGACTGTCTGGGCGGCGAGATCGAACATGGAAAGCGGCGAAAGCCGGAGGGACGAGTTCGGCCGTTCGACCATAGCCGAACCGTTTGCGCAAGGCCGATTCCGCGCTAACGTGAGCCGTTCCCAAGGAGGGAAAGGCAATGGTGGTTGCCCTTCTGGATCAGTTCCTTGCGCTGTTCGACGGCGACACCGGCGTGCGCAAGGTGGCCGACGACCCGGTGCTTTCGGCCGAACTGCTGCTCCTGTTTCGCATGATCCTGGCCGATGGCGAGGTCGCCGACAGCGAGATGCAGGCGTTCCGCCGCATCTGCCGCGAGTCCTTCGGCATCGCCGAGACCAGCATCGACGGCGTCATCGAATATCTCAACGATTTTGGCTACGAGACGAGCGGTTCTCAGGCGATCGCCATGTTCCGCGACCTCGGCGTGGAGCGGCGCCGGCTGCTTGCCCGCCACATGGCCGAGATCGCCAAGGCTGACGAGCATCTGGCGGAGAGCGAAGTCAGGCTCCTGCGGCGCACGCTCGACCTGCTCGGCATCAGCCCGGTGGATCTGGTCAGGGAGTAGCGGGCCTCGAAGGACGCACTATCCCTGTTCCTGCATCTTCCTTGCGATTGCCCGGTGAAGATCGGGCGCGGCCTCGACCAGCGCCTGCGCAGCGTCGGACTGCGGATGGTCGAGCACGTCTTTCGTCACGCCGCGCTCGACGATACGGCCCTCGTGCATCACCAGCACCTCGTCGGTGATGGCGCGAGCGACCGTCAGGTCGTGGGTGATGAACAGGTAGGCGACACCCAGCCGGTTGTTCAGGTCGGCGAACAGGTCGAGGATCTGCGCGCGGATCGACACGTCGAGGGCCGAGACGGGCTCGTCCGCCACCACCAGTTTCGGCCGCGTGATGATGGCGCGCGCGATCGACAGGCGCTGGCGCTGGCCGCCGGAGAATTCGTGCGGGTACTTGTCGAGATCGGACGCAGACAGGCCGACCTCGGCCAGCGCATGCGCCGCCATCTCGCGACGCTCGGCGTGTGACGGCCTTTTCTCAAGCAGGTGCAGCGGCTCCGTCACCAGCCGCTCGACCTTCTGGCGCGGATCGAAGGAGCCGTAGGGGTCCTGGAACACCACCTGCATGTCGCGCCGTGCGGATTTCAGGTCGGCTTCGGCCTTGCCGGTGATGGCCTGGCCACAGAAGCGGATTTCGCCCGACGTCGGCTTGTCCAGTGCCAGGATCATGCGGGCGAGCGTTGACTTGCCGCAGCCCGAACGGCCGACCAGCGCGACCGAGTGGCCGGGTGCGATAGACAGGGAAACATCGTCTACGGCATACACCGGAGTATCGCGCCGGAACAGCGAAAGGCGCCGACCGGGATAGAGGCGGGAAACGGATTTGACGGCGAGGAGAGGCGTTCTCTCCCCCCTTGAGGGGGAGATGTCCGGCAGGATAGAGAGGGTTGTCTCCACTGGGCGAGGAATTGGGTTGGAGGTGCCTCCTGAAGCTACCCCCTCTGTCGCCTTCGGCGCCATCTCCTCCTCGAGGGGGGAGAGTGCGCGGCGCTTCGGCACGTGCATGGACGCCTGCGCCAGTTGCCGTGTGTAGGGATGCACCTGCTCGGACAGCACCCGCGCCGTCTCGCCTTCCTCCATCACCTCGCCGCGGCGCAGGATGGTGATGCGGTCGGCCATTTCGGTGACGACGGCGAGGTCATGCGAGATGAGCAGCAGGCCCATGTGGTTTTCCCGCACGAGGTCCTTCAACAATTCGAGGATCTGCTTTTGCAGCACCACGTCGAGCGCGGTGGTCGGCTCGTCGGCGATCAGCAGCTTCGGCTTCAAGGCGCAGGCAATCGCAATGACGACGCGCTGGCGCTGGCCGCCGGAGAGTTCGTGCGGATAGCGCGACAGCGGAAACTTTTCCGCCGGCAGGCCGACGCGGTCGAGCATTTTGCGCGCGCGTTCCTCGGCCTCGGCGCGGGCGGCGCCCGTGTGCAGGCGAATACCCTCGGCGACCTGCTCACCGATGGTTTTCACCGGATTGAGCGCCGTCATCGGCTCCTGAAAAACCATGCCGATATCGTCGCCGCGCAGCGCGCACATCTGGTCCTCGGTGGCGGCGAGCAGATCGATGCCGTCGAAGCGCACGCTGCCGGTCGCCCGAGCGGAAAAAGGCAGCAGGCGCATGACGGTGAGGGCCGTCATCGACTTGCCGGAACCGGATTCGCCGACCAGCCCCATCACCTCGCCCTGTCCGATCGACAGGTCCACGCCCTTGAGGATCGGATGGCCTCCGATCGCCAGCGACAGGTCGCGGATTTCGAGCAGGCCTGCCGTCATCGTTGCCGCCGCGCCTTCGGGTCGATGAGGTCGGCGATACCGTCGCCCAGCAAGTTGAGGCCGAGCACGGTGACGACGATGGCCAGGCCGGGGAAGATCGCCATCCACGGCGCGATGGCCATTTTCGTCTGTGCGTCGAACAGCATGCGGCCCCAGCTCGGCATCGGCGGCTGCGCGCCGAGACCGAGATAGGAGAGGCCGGCTTCGGCGAGGATGCCGAGCGCGAACTGGATGGTGCCCTGAACCATCAGAAGCGTGGCGATGTTGGGCAGGATGTGCTCCACCGTGATCGCCGTGCCGCCCTTGCCGGCGGCGCGGGCGGCGAGGATGAATTCGCGCGGCCAGATGGAAAGCGCGCCTGCGCGGGCCA
This sequence comes from Mesorhizobium sp., assembly GCF_017306545.1. Taxonomy (GTDB): domain Bacteria; phylum Pseudomonadota; class Alphaproteobacteria; order Rhizobiales; family Rhizobiaceae; genus Mesorhizobium. Next base: position 233,854 of record NZ_JAFKID010000005.1, on the reverse strand, counting down.
CGCGCGCGAACACCGGCACGTTGAAGATGCCGATGGCGATGATGGCGTTGATCGCGCCGGGGCCGAAGATGGCGGTGATCATGATCGCCGACAAAAGCGCGGGGAAGGCGAAGACGAGGTCGTTGAGCCGCATCAGCGCCTCGTCCAGAAGCCCGCCGCGCGCCGCCGCCAGGCAGCCGAGCGGCACGCCGAGCCCCATGCCGATGCCGACCGCGACCAGCGCCACGGCCAGCGAATTGCGCGATCCGACCATAATCATCGACAGGATATCGCGCCCGAAGTGATCGGTGCCGAACCAGTGCAGCCATGACGGCGCCTGCTGCTTGTCGGCGATGACCAGTTTGGTGACGTCGTAGGGCGTCCAGACGAAGGAGAGCAGGGCGGTTCCCGCCACCAGCAGCGCGATGAAAAGTCCGATGGCGAAGGAACGGTTGGCGAGCGCCTTGCCGATGGCGTCGGTGAGCCGCCGTTCGGGCACTTGCGTTTGCAGCGTCATTCGCGGCTCCTCAGGCGCGGATCGACGAGCGCGTAGGAGAGATCGACCAGGAGGTTGACGGCGATGACGGCGGCGACCAGCAGCATGACCACGCTTTCGACGACGATCAGGTCTCGCTGGGTGATCGCCTGGAACACCAATCGGCCGAGCCCCGGCAGATAGAAGACGTTTTCGATGATGACGGTGCCGGCCAGAAGGAAGGCGAATTGCAGGCCCATGATGGTCAGCACCGGGATCAGCGCGTTGCGCAGCGCGTGCCGCCACAAAACGGCGCGATAGGGCATGCCCTTGGCGCGGGCGGTGCGGATATAGTCTTCCGACAGCACCTCCAGCAGCGCCTGTCGGGTGACGCGGGCGAGGATGGCGGCCTGCGGCAAGGCGAGCGCCACGGCCGGCAGGAGCAGCGATTTCAGCGCGGGCCAGGCGCCGGCCTTCCAGCCGGCGAAGCCGCCGGCGGGCACCCAGCGCAGCCAGACGGCGAACAGATAGATCAAAAGCAGCGCGAACCAGAAATTCGGCACCGCGACGCCGACCTGGCTGACGCCCATGGCGATGACGTCGCCGGCACGGCCGCGCCGGCTCGCCGAATAGAGCCCGACCGGAATGGCGATGGCGGTGGACAGCGCCAGCGCAATCAGCGCCAGCGGCAGCGAGACGACGATGCGCTCGCGCACCAGGTCGAGCACCGGAACGGAATAGGTGTAGGAGCGGCCGAAATCGAGATGCAGCAGGCCGATTGCCCAATGCAGATAGCGCAGGACGAGCGGATCGTTGAGGCCGAGCTGGCTGCGCAGCATCTCCACCTGCTCGGCGCTGGCGTTCATGCCGAGCATCAGGCGCGCCGGATCGCCCGGCACCACCTGGAGCACCGCAAACACCACCATGGAGGCCAGCACCAGCGTGATGGCGGCGATGACGAGGCGCTTGAGGAGGTAGGCGGTCATGGACGGCGCGCCTTTCCTTCTCCCCGCTTTACAGGGAGAAGAAGGCTCCCATCAATCGTTCCACTTCACTTGCGTGAGGTCGTTGGCAGGGATCGGCGAGTTCTCCCACAGGCCGGTCAGTTTCGCGTCCCAGACGCCGATCTTCGGCAGTTCGAACAGGAAGCCGACCACGGCGTCGTCAGCCAAAATCTCCTGCGCCTGCTTCAGCAGGTCGATGCGCTTGGCCTCGTCGGAGGTCAGATTCAGCTCTTCGATGACCTTGTTGAACTCCGGGTTCTGGTAGTTGAAGTAGTAGTCCGGGCGCGAGTAAATCGCGATGTCGTTCGGCTCGACATGGGAGACGATGGTCATGTCGTAGTCTTTCTTGGTGAAGACCTGGTCGAGCCATTGCGCCCATTCGACCGGAATGATCTCGGCGTCGATGCCGATGTCGCGCAGTTCGGAGGCGATGATTTCGCCGCCGAGGCGGGCATAGGAGGGCGGCGGCAGCTTCAGCGTCGTCTTGAAGCCTTTCTCCAGTCCGGCCTCCTTGAGCAGTTCCTTCGCCTTGGCCGGATCGTACGGATATTTGCCGGTCAGGTCGACATAGGCCTTGTTCGACGGCGACATATGCGAGCCGATCGGCTGGCCGAACCCGCCGGAAGCGCCGTCGATGATGGCCTTGCGGTCGAGCGCGTAGGAAACCGCCTGGCGGACTTTCAGGTTGTCGAACGGCGGCTTCTTGTTGTTCATCGCCAGGATCGTCTCGCCTTCGGTCGAGCCGACGACGACCTTGAGCTGCGGATCGCTCTCGATCTGGCTGACGGCATCCGGCGGGAAGGTCGGGAACGCCTGCACGTCGCCCGACAGCATGGCCGGTACGGCGGCGGCGGCATCGGGGATGAAGCGGAACTCGGCCTTGTCGAGCGAGACGGGATCGCCCCAGTAATTGTCGGACTTCACCAGCGTGACGGACGAGCCCTTGGCCCAGTTCTCGAACTTGAACGGGCCGGTGCCGATCGGCTTTTCCTTGTTGGTGGCGGCCGTTTTCGGCGACACGATCACGGCGTCGCCCCAGCCCATGTCGTAGAGGAACGAGCCCTGCGGGTGCTTGAGCGTGACCTTGACGGTGGCGGGGTCGACCACCTCGACCTTGTCGATGGCGGCGAAAAGCTGCTTCTGGGCGTTCTGCGAATCGGGAGCCATGGCGCGCTCGAGCGAGAACTTCACGTCGTCGGCGCTGAAATCCGTGCCGTCATGGAATTTGACGCCGGTGTGCAGCTTGAAGGTATAGACCTTGCCGTCGTCGGAAATCGTCCAGCTTTCGGCGAGGTCCGGCAGCACCTCGCCGTTGGGGCCGATGTGGGTCAGGCCCTGGAAAACGTTGGCGTAGGTGATTTCGCGGATCGCGGCGGCCGCACCTGCGGTCGGGTCGAGATGCGGCGGTTCCAGCACCATGCCGAGAACCAGATCGGTGCGCGCAGCAAGCGCCGAACTTCCCGAGGCAAGCGCCAGAACGGCGGCGGCCAAAACGGATTTCCACAAGCTCATCGGTTTCTCCCAAAATCCCGAACCGGCGCGGATAGAAGCGTGAATCTGCCGCAGAGTAAACCGCAATGTTGCGGTGCACCCGCGATGCTCAGCCGCCGCGCCCGCCGCGCAGCAACACGTCGAGGCCGACCGCCATCACCTTGGCCGACTGCACCATGTCGTCGATGCCGACCCATTCGTCCGGCCGGTGGGCGAGGTCGAGGATGCCGGGGCCGTAGGCGATGCAGTCGAACAGGTGGCCGATGCGGGCGACGTGTTTCTGGTCGTAGGTACCGGGCGAGATGACGTAGTCCGGCTCGCGCTCGAAGATTTCCATGATGCCTTTGGCCACCGCCTTGACTACCGGCGCGTCGCGCTCGGTCATGGTCGGCTGCACTTCCATCAGGTCGCGGATTTCGTAATCGAACTTCGGCCGTTCGCGCTTCAGCCGGTCGAGGATGGAGGTGACTTCCCGCTTCACGTCGTCGATCTTCTCTTCCAGCAGGAAGCGGCGGTCGATGGTGAGCCGGCACCAGTCCGGCACGTTGGGCGAGGGCAGGCCCGGACGAAAATCCTCAGTCTGGCCGCCATGGATGGAGTTGATGTTCATGGTCGAGCGCCGCGCGCCCGGCGGCACGACCGGCATCTGCGTCTGCTTTTTATCCAACGCCGGAAAAAGCTCGCTCTCGAAGGCGGCCAGCACGGCGCCCATGTGGCGCACGGCGTTGTCGCCGAGGAAGGGCATGGAGCCGTGCGCGATCTCGCCCTTGGTCTCTATTTCCGCCCACCAGACGCCGCGATGGCCGAGGCAGATGCGCTCCTTGTTGAGCGGTTCGGGAATGATGACGTGATCGACCTTCGGCCTGGAGAAATAGCCGAGCTTGGCCAGATGCGCGACGCCGCCGAAACCGCCGGATTCCTCGTCCACCGTGCCGGAAATCTCGATCGAACCCGGAAAGTCCGGATAGGCTTCCATGAAGGCTTCGACCGCGACGATCGAAGCGGCCAGCCCGCCCTTCATGTCGCAGGCGCCGCGGCCCCAGACGCGCCCGTCCTTCACGATGCCGGCAAAGGGCTCGATGCTCCAGCCGTCGCCTGCCTCCACCACGTCGATGTGCGAGTTGAAATGCACGCAAGGGCCGGGAGCGCGGCCGTCGAAGCGGGCGACGACGTTGATGCGCGGATGACGGTCGGTGTCGCCGGGCGCTCCTTCGCCGCGCAGGTACTCGATGCCGAAGCCGCGCTTCTTCAGCCGCTCGCCGACATATTCGGCGCAAGGGCGATAGGCCTCGCCTGGCGGATTGACGGTCGGAAAGCGGATCAGGTCGGCGGTGAGCGCGACGAGATCGTCGGTGCGGGCGTCTACGGCTTTGAAGAGTCGGTCATGCATGGGTCGATTTGAGCAGCGATCCGGCCCTCAAGGCAAGAGGCCGCGCGCGCTGCTGTTTTGCGCCAGGCCGAAGACGCACGAGTCACATAGCTGCAACTCCCGGAAGAAATCGTTCAAATTTTCCCGATCGGATTGCCCATTTGGGCAAGGAGTCTTCGCTATGATCGTTCACGTGTCTTCAAAAAGGTGAAAAATCGCGTGAGAATGAACACGCAAGGGGAAATACAGGCAACCGGGGTTTGATCTCATGAAGAAAACCATGCTCATGGCGGTGGCCGCCGCGTCAATGCTGTTCGCATCTTCGCTTGCGGGGCGAGCCGCGGCGCTGGTCGCCAATATCGACCTGTCGACGCAGACGATGACTGTCTCGCACTACGGCCAGGTCGTATACCGCTGGAAGGTTTCGACGGCGCGCAGGGGCTATGTGACGCCGCGCGGCAACTATCGCCCGATCCGCACGGAGAGGATGTGGTATTCGCGCAAATACGAGATGTCGCCGATGCCCTATTCGGTGTTCTTCCGGGGCGGTTACGCGATTCACGGCACGAATGCCGTCAGGCGCCTGGGCACGCCGGCCTCGCACGGCTGCGTGCGGCTGCTGACGGCGAATGCCGCGACTTTCTATTCTATGGTCAAGCAGGTCGGGTTCGGCAATACCCGCATCGTCGTGACCGAATGAATTTAGGCATTTTGGCCCGGCGCGGGTCCAAGACCTTGTGCCGGGCAAGGCATTCTTCGATTTGCGGCTCGCGTAGAAGAAAACCGTCCCGCTCCGCCGCTTAGGCGCATTTCCTTTCCGCTCATGGGCGGCTAGGACTCCCTCAAGAGGAGGCCGAGCCCTTGAGTCCACGCGAGCGCGTTGCGCTATCCGAACCGATCGGCGACGAGGTGCGCAAGACCACATGTTATATGTGTGCCTGCCGCTGCGGCATCAACGTCCACATTAAGGACGGCAAGATCCGCTACATCGAGGGCAATCGCGACCATCCGGTCAACAAGGGCGTGCTGTGCGCCAAGGGCTCGGCCGGCATCATGCAGCACTATGCGCCGGCGAGACTGCGCGCTCCGCTGAAGCGGGTCGGACCGCGCGGGTCCGGAAAATTCCAGGAAATCTCGTGGGAAGAAGCGCTCGGCATCGCCACCGAGTGGCTGGGCGAGGTGCGCCATCGCGACCCGAAGAAACTCGCCTTCTTCACCGGCCGCGACCAGTCGCAGTCGCTGACCGGCTTCTGGGCGCAGCAATACGGCACGCCGAATTACGCCGCGCATGGCGGCTTCTGCTCGGTCAACATGGCGGCGGCCGGCATCATGACCATCGGCGGCGCCTTCTGGGAATTCGGCGCGCCCGACTGGGACAGGACAAAGCTGTTCGTCATGTTCGGCGTGGCGGAAGACCACGATTCCAACCCGATCAAGATCGGCATTTCCAAGCTGAAGCAGCGCGGCGCGCGCTTCGTCTCGGTCAATCCGATCCGCACCGGCTATTCGGCGGTGGCCGACAACTGGATCGGCATCCGGCCGGGTACGGACGGGCTCTTGATCCTGTCGGTGGTGCACGAACTCCTGAAGGTACGGAAAATCGACGTCGATTATCTGGTGCGCTACACCAACGCGCCCTGGCTGGTGATCGATGCGCCGGGAAGCGCCGAACACGGCCTGTTCGCCCGCGACGGCGAGGGCAGGCCGCTGGTCTGGGAGACGGTGACGGAGCGCGCGGTGCCGGTCGGCTCGAAGGGCGCGCGGGCCGCGCTTTCCGGCCGGTTCGAATTGCCGGACGGGCGCTTTGCTTCACCGTCCTTCCAGTTGCTCGCGGAAAAATACCTCGACCCGAAATATGCGCCGGAGGCCGTGGCCGACGAAACCGGCGTGGCGGCGGAGACGATCCGCGGGCTGGCCGCCGAGATCGCCCGCGTCGCCTTCGATGAGGAGATTTTCGTTGACCAGCCTTGGACCGACGTGAACGGCCTGCGCCACCAAGGCTATGTCGGGCGCCCCGTCTCCTTCCATGCCATGCGCGGCCTTTCCGCCCATTCCAACGGCTTCCAGACGACGCGCGCGCTGCACATGTTGCAGGTGCTGATCGGTGCCGTCGACTGTCCCGGCGGCTTCCGCTTCGAGCCGCCGTACCCCAAGCCGCTTTCGGCACATCCGACACCGCATGGCCGCGCCGAGCATTTCGGCTCCGACAAGCCGCTGGCCGGCCCGCATCTCGGCTTCCCGCGCGGGCCGGAGGACCTTTTGGTGGACGAGGCCGGCCAACCGGCGCGCATCGACAAGGCGTTTTCGTGGGACGCGCCGATCGCCGCGCACGGCATGATGCACATGGTGATCGCCAACGCCCATGCCGGCGATCCTTACCCGATCGACGTTTTGTTCATGTACATGGCCAACATGGCGTGGAATTCGTCCATGAACACGGCCGGCACGATAAAAATGCTGGAGGACAAGGACGACAAGACCGGCGAATACCGCATCCCGAAGATCATCTATTCGGACGCCTATGCCTCCGAAATGGTCGCCTATGCCGATCTCGTCCTGCCGGACACGACCTATCTGGAACGCTACGACTGCATTTCGCTGCTCGACCGGCCGATCACCGAGCCGGACGCGGTGCAGGACGCGATCCGCTGGCCGGTGCTGGAGCCGGACCGCGACGTGCGCGCCTTCCAGAGCGTGCTCATCGATCTCGGCGCGCGCCTGAAGCTGCCCGGTTTCACCGACGGCATGGGCAAGCCGCTCTACAAGGATTACGCCGACTACATCGTGCGCCATGAGCGCCGGCCGGGCATCGGGCCACTGGCCGGTTTCCGCGGTTTGCAGGGCGACCGGGCGGGGCGGGGTGCGGCCAATGCCGATCAGTTGCAGCGCTATATCGGCAACGGTTCGTTCTTTTCGACGCATATCCCGCTGGAGGCGCAGTTCTTCAAGCACGCCAACCAAGCCTATCAGGACTTTGCCGTGCGCATGGGCTTCTTCGATACGCCGCAGCCGGTGACGTTCCAACTCTATCAGGAAATCTTGCAGAAATTCCGCCTGTCGGCGCAGGGGCTGCGCGACCCGGTGGCACCCGACACGCACCGGCAGCGCATCCTCGAGGCATTCGATCCGCTGCCGGACTGGTATCGGCCGCTCGGCGAGGCGCTGGTGGACCGCGCCGAATATCCCCACCACGCGATCACCCAGCGGCCGATGGCAATGTACCATTCCTGGGGCTCGATGAACGCTTGGCTCAGGCAAATCCATACGAGGAATCCGCTCTATGTGCCTGGGCCGATCTGCGACGAACTCAGTCTGAAGGATGGCGACTGGGCGTGGGTGATTTCCCACCACGGCCGCATCAAGGTCGAGGTGGCGCGCATGGAGGCGGTCAATTCGTCGACGCTGTGGACGTGGAACGCCGTCGGCAAGCGGGCTGGAGCATGGGCGCTCGACAAGGATGCGCCGGAAGCGAAAAAAGGCTTCCTGATGAATCACTTGATCGCCGAGCTTCTGCCGCCGCGCGAAGACGGCATGCGTTGGTCGAATTCCGACCCGGTGACGGGGCAGGCGGCCTGGTACGATCTCAAGGTGCGCATCGAGAAGGCCGAGCCGGGCGAGGCGACCAGCGAGCCGCAGTTTTCGACCGTCGCGCAGCCGGAACCGGAGCCGCATCCGATGCAACTGCGCTACGGGCAGGAGTGGGCGAAATGAATAAGAGCGCTTTCCTCGCCCCGTTTACGGGGGTGAGAAATGGTGGCCGCAGGCCACGGAAAGCCAACTGCTTGGCTTTCCGAATGACGAACGCTCGGCAGGGCAGATGCCGGCAGGCAGGTGAGGGGCGGTGCGGATTGTCGCAAAGCTTGGCGCTGCCCCTCATCCGGCCCTTCGGGCCACCTTCTCCCCGTGAACGGGGAGAAGGAAGGGGAGCGCCATGACTTCGCTTCCATCTTCCCCCACACCGAAGAAGCTTGGCCTTGTCATCGACCTCGACGTTTGCGTCGGCTGCCATGCCTGCGTGGTCAATTGCAAGGAGTGGAACACCGGCGGCTACGGCTCCGCGCTGTCAGATCAGGACCCCTACGGGGCGGACGTGTCCGGTGCCTGGCTCAACCGCGTGCATTCCTTCGAGGTGGTGCCGGAGGGCGGCGAGATCGTCGGTGAGGCGGGTGACGCGCGCATCGTGCATTTCCCGAAATCCTGCCTGCATTGCGAGGACGCCCCTTGCGTCACCGTTTGCCCGACCGGCGCCTCCTACAAGCGCGCGGACGACGGCATCGTGCTGGTGGACGAGGACATGTGCATCGGCTGCGGCCTGTGCGCCTGGGCCTGTCCCTACGGCGCGCGCGAAATGGACTTGGCCGCCGGCGTCATGAAGAAATGCACGCTGTGCATCGACCGCATCTACAACGAGACCTTCGAGGAAGCGGACCGCCAGCCGGCCTGCGTGCGCACCTGTCCGGCAAACGCCCGCCATTTCGGCGATCTTGCCGATCCGGCGTCGGCCGTTTCGATCATGGTGGCGGAACGCGGCGGCATCGACCTGATGCCGGAGCAGGGCACGCGGCCGGTCAACAAGTATCTGCCGCCACGCGCCAGAAAGCCGCTTGCGGCAAGCACCGACGCCCCGCCGCGCGAGGACACCTCCGGCGCTACGGGCCTGTTCGCATGGCTGGACAAGATGCTGGATCGAATCTGAACCATGCATCCCGCACCCTCCATCATCGCCTTTACCACACTGTCCGGCCTCGGCTACGGGCTGGCTGTCATGCTCGGCCTCGGCCTGCTCGATCCGGCCGCCATCGCCACCAAGATCGCATGGGTTGCCGCGCTGGCGGCCATCGGTGGCGGACTATTGTCGTCGACGCTGCACCTCGGCAATCCGCAACGCGCCTGGCGCGCCTTTTCGCAATGGAGATCGAGCTGGCTGTCGCGGGAGGGGGTGATGGCGGTCGTCACCTTCATTCCGCTGCTTATGACGGCATGGGCCTGCGTGATCGAAGGCCGTCAGGCGGTCGTGCCGGGGCTGATCGGCACCGTGCTCAGCCTTTGTACGGTCTTCTGCACGGCGATGATCTACGCTTCGCTGGAATCGGTCGATGCGTGGCACACAAGGCTGACGCCGGCCTGCTACCTGCTGTTTTCGCTGGCCGGCGGTGCCGTCGCGGCGAGTTTTTTTGCCTTTTGCGGCAGTGGCAATGCGAAATGGCTACCGGTTGTCGCCATTGTGGCGCTTGTCGCCGCATGGATCGTGAAGCGGGGATGGCGGCAGCGCATGCGGGTCGTGGCGCCTCTGTCGACGCCGGAGACGGCCACCGGCCTTGGTTCCATCGGGAGCGTGCGGCTGTTCGAGCGGCCGCATATGACGGAGAACTACCTGACGCGCGAGATGGGTTTTCGCGTCGCGCGCAAGCATGCGGCGAAGCTGTGGATCATCGCCACGGTGCTTGGCGGGGTGGTGCCGTTCGTGCTGCTCGCCCTGTTGCTGGCGGCAGGCGCGCAAGCTGGTCCCGGTGCTGCGCTGGTTGCCGGCTTGGCGCTGGCGAGCCATGTCGTCGGCGTGCTTGCCGAGCGCTGGCTGTTCTTCGCCGAAGCACGCCACGCGGTGATGAACTACTACGGCGGCTGAACTCCATGTTCAGCCGCATTTCCGAACGCAAAACCGCTTCACGCTTTTGCTGGAAACGCTCCCGTCAGACGGCTTTGCGCATGGTGCGGCTGGGGCCGGTGATGCGCCAGCGCTTGTGGAACCACATCCACTGGCCGGGGTCCTCGCGCACCCAGCGCTCCGTCACGTCGGCGAGGATTTGCGTGACGGCGGCGACATCGACCGCGCCCTTGCGGTCGCGCGGCAACACCAGCGGCTCCTCGATCTCCAGCCGATAGCGGTTGCCGGGCAGGCGGATGCAGCGGGCCGGATAGACGTCGCAGTCGAACTGGCGGGCGAGCATGCCGAGCACCGGATTGCTCTGGCAGGGGCGGCCGAAGAACTGCGTTTCCACGCCGCGCGTGAACTTCTGGTCGACCAGCACGCCGATGTTGCCGCCACCTTCCAGCACCGAAGCCAACGCGAAGGAAGCGCCGGTGGAGGACGGTTGCAGGTCGCCCATGTTGGAGCGGCGCGTGGAAAGGATGTAGTCGGCCAAATAGGGATTGTTGGGCGGGCGGAACAGCGCCGTCACCTTCATGCCGAAGGCGGCGGCGGCCACCGGCAGCAGCTCGAAATTGCCGAGATGGGCGGTGAACAGGATATGCGGTCGATCTTCGCCGGCGATGCGCTCGAAGCGGGCGATGCTGTCGGGCGGCACCTCGATGCGGCCGTGACCGGGATTTTTCGGGTCGAAGTCGAAAATTCGGTCGAGGAAGATGTATTCGGCGGCGAGCCGGGCCATGTTGCCCCACATATCCGAGGCGATGGCGCGGATTTCATCCTCGCTCTTGTCCGGATAGGCCTTGCGCAGATTGTCGAGCGCGACGCGGTTGCGGCCGACCAGCGGGCCGACGCGACGGGCGGCGCGGTCGATGAAGTTCAGGGCGCTGTCCATCGGCAGGAGGCGTAGCAGCGTCATCGCCGCCATCGCCACGCGGGCGATCAGCCAGTAGTTCAGCTTGCGCAGCTTGAGCGCCAGGCTGAAGCGCAGGCCGCTGGTTTTGCGGATCGCCAAGCCCGGCGCCTCAATCGATCCGCAGGATGATCTTGCCGAACACGTCGCGGCCTTCCATGCGCTTGAGCGCCGTGTCGATGCCGGCGAAATCGACTTCGGTGTCGATCACCGGATGGACCAGCCCCGCCGCCATCTTCTGCATGGCGTTCGCCATGTTCTCCATGCGACAGCCGAAGGAACCGAGCAGCTTCAACTGCTGCTGGAAGAGCATCATCAGGTTCACGTCCGTCGAAACGCCCGAGGTGGAGCCGCAGGTGACCAGCCGGCCGCCGCGCTTGAGGCTGAACATGGAGCCGGCCCACGTGTCCTTGCCGACATGCTCGAACACCACGTCGACGCCCTTCTTCTTCGTCAGCTTGCGCACGACGCCCTCGAAGCGGTCCTCGCGGTAGTTGATGACGTGATCGGCGCCCAGCGCCTTGGCCTTGTCGATCTTGGCGTCGGAACCGACAGTGGTGATGACGGTGCAGCCCATCTTCTTCGCCAACTGGATGGCGGCCGAGCCGATGCCCGAGCCGCCGGCATGGACGAGGATCGTCTCGCCGGGTTCCAGCCTGGCGTTGTCGAACAGCATGTGCTCGACCGTGCCGAAGGTGACGGGCGCGACGGCGGCACCGATGGCGTCGACGCCGGGCGGGGCCGGCACCAGAAGACGCGCCGGCAGGTTGATCTTTTCCTGCGCGAAGCCGTCGAGATGAAAGCCGTGCACGCCCGAGACGTGCTCGCACAGATTGTCGCGCTTTTCGCGGCAGGCACGGCAGAGCCCGCAGGTCCGGGCGCCGTAGATGGAGACGAGTTGGCCGGGCAGAAGGTTCGAGACGCCCGGGCCGACCGCCTCGACCTCGCCGGAAGCCTCGGCACCCACCACCAGCGGCAGCTTGCGCTTGGCAAACGCCATGCCGCGCCAGCCCCAGACGTCGATGTGGTTGAGCGCCACGGCCTTGATGCGCAGCGTCACCTCGCCCTGGCCGGGCGGCGGCGGGGCGGGGAGGTCAACGGTTTCGAGACGGCGGTCTTCGATGAGTTGCAGGGCGCGCATGCGGTTGCAAAAAGTCCCGGTGGGTCGGAACGGGTCGCTTAGACCGGTTCCCGCGCCATGACAAGGCAGGTGTTCTGGCCGCCGAAGCCGAAGGAGTTGGAGAGCACCGTGCCGACCTTGGCCTCGCGCTTGACGTTGGGCACCACGTCGAGCGGGATCGCGGGGTCGGCGTTGTCGTAGTTGATGGTCGGCGGAATGACGCCCTCGCGCATGGTCATCAGCGAAAAGGCGGCTTCGATGGCGCCGGCGGCCGACAGCGTGTGGCCGATCATCGACTTGTTGGACGAGACGGGAATGCGGCCGATGCGCTCGCCGAAGACGGTGGACAGCGACAGGTGTTCCATCTTGTCGTTTTCCGGCGTCGAGGTGCCGTGCGCGTTGATGTAGTCGATCTCGTTTTCGGAAAGGCCGGCGTCGGCAAGGGCGGCCTTGACCGCGGCGATGGCCGGCGAGGCGTCCGGCTTGGAGCGGGTGCGGTGGAAATCGTCCGCCTTCTCGCCGCAGCCGCGCAATATGCCGATCACGGTAGCGCCGCGCGCCAACGCCACTTCCAGCGATTCAAGGACAAGGGCGGCCGAGCCTTCGGCGAGCACAAAACCGTCGCGGTCCTTGGAAAACGGCTTCGATGCTTTTTCCGGCGCGTCGTTGCTGGTCGAGAGCGCCGACAGCAGCGAAAAGCGGATCAGCGCTTCGGCGGTGGCCGAGCCGTCGGCACCGATGGCCAGCGCCCGGTCGCATTCGCCGCGGCGTATGGCTTCCACCCCGAGTTGGATAGCGGTTGCGCCCGACGCGCAGGCGGTGGAAAGCGTAATCGGCAGGCCGGTGGCGCCGAAGGTGTCGGCCAGCCGGTCGGCGATGAAGCCGAACTGGGCGCTGTCGAACATGTCGGACGAATTCAGCGTGCGCGCCGCTTCCAGCACGCGCTCGGCGGCGTCTTCATTGTCGCCGCTCTTGTAGAGCGTGAGGCGGTCGTGCCAGTCCAGTTCGACCGGCGGGGAGGCGAGGAACAGCGGTCCGCCGAAATTTTCCGCATCCAGCCCGGATTCCTCCAGCGCCTCGCGAGCGGCCGTCTCGGCCAGTTCGTAGGTGAGGGCGGAGGCGCCCTTGGTGCTGGAGGGCAGGAAATCCACCGTGCCGGCGATGCGGGTGTTCAACTGGTCGACCGGGAAACGGTTGATGGGATGGATGCCTGACTTGCCGGCGGTCAGCGCCGCCCAGTTGTCGGCCTTGCCGACGCCCAACGAGGTGACGAGGCCGATGCCGGTGACGGCGACCACCGGCCTGCCCAGATGATCCTTCAGCTTCGCCATGTTCCCGTTCCTGTTCAGGCGGCGCGAACGAGCGCCATGCCCTCGAATTGGTGATAGCCGACGGTCGTTGCCAGAGCTTCATGCGGCTTTTTATCCGTCGCCGCCTCGTTGGCCGGGTCGAAAGGCGGATAGGGCGCGCCGTTGGAAACGGCGAGGGCGGCCAGCGCCACGGCGAAAGGAAACTGCGCTTCCTTCATGTGGCCGGTCAGCGTGCCGAAGGCGCGCGCCACGAGGTCTGGCCGGGCGTCGAGCGCGGCTTTCTCGGCCTTGGTGGCGGCATGGCCGCCGGAAGCGGCCGAGAGCGTCAGCAGCGGCCCATCGGGCAGCTTCGCCGCGCCGAACAGAGCGTCGAGGCTGGCGCCGAGTTCGCCGCGCGTGCGGCGGGCGCGGCCGGAAACGACGGGGCCGAGTTCGGCATAGGCCTTGCGGCCGCGCTTTTCGGCGTGCTCGCGGCTTTCAAGCACCAGGAAGGCGCCGCCGGAACCGGAGACGACGCCGCCCCCTTCCGCGCCCTGGCGCTGCCAGACCGGCTTCCATTGGCCGCGATGCAGGTAGCCCGCCAGTTCGTAGCCGAGCAGCATGTCGGGATGCTCGGTCTGAAACGCGCCGCCGACCAGCATGTGGGTGGACTGGCCCGAGCGGATGCGCGCGGCGGCGATATCGACGGCCGCGACGCCGGCACCTTCCTCGCCCATGAAGGTGCGCGAGGAGCCCGTCACCTTGTGAACGATGGAGATATTGCCGGCCAGGAGATTGGACAACTGGGCGAGGAACAGGGTGGGGCGCAGTTCCGTCGTCAGCTTTTCGTTGAGCAGGACGTCGAAGTCCGGCCGCCCGGTCGAGGCCGCGAGGATGGCCGAATCGACGGCCACGTCGCGCTCGCCGCCGCCGGCGGCCACCACCATGTCCATGGTGGCGCACAACGCCTCGTCGCCCTTGATGCCGGCGTCGTCGAGCGCCAATCCCGCGACATAGGTGCCGAGCCGCTGCCACGTCTCCATCTGGCGCTGGTCGCCGCGCTTGGCGATTTGCAGGTTCCAGTCGATCTGGGGCAGGGGATGGACGGTGTAGGGCGCAAAGCGCTCGGCATCCAGCACCGGTTCGGTGCCGGGCGCCGACAGCGCGCGCCAATGCGCGTCCGGGCCTTCGCCCAGGCAGGAAACAAGGCCGATACCGGTGATGACGACGTCGTTGAGGCTCATGGCGGGTCTTGTGGGCCGGCCGTCGCCGCCCGTCAAGGCAGGCACTCTTCGGCCTCAGGCGTTCTTGGCTGCAACCAGCCCGTCGATCTTGGCACACAGGTTCTTCATGACGAAATATTCGTCGGTCGAAACCTTGCCGTCGTTGACTTCCTGCGTCCACTTCTCGAGCGGCACCTTGATGCCGAATTCCTTGTCGATGGCGAAGACGATATCGAGGAAGTCGAGGCTGTCGATGCCAAGGTCGTCGATGGTGTGGCTCTCGGGGGTGATGGTGTCGATGTCGATCTCGCTGGTGTCGGCGATGATCTTGGCGACTTTTTCGAACGTGGTGGCCAAGGTTTTTCCCTCGATTGATGCGTACTTGGGCTGTTGGGCGCTGTCTAATCGGTTTTTCGAGGCAGGAAAAGGCCGAAATATCGTGACGGTTCAGCGCAAGGGCGGACCGTTGCTCAAAAGACGATGCGGCCGAGGACGCGCAGCCTCTCGCCGTCGGGCGCCACGATGACGGCCTCGCCCTCGCGCGGCGACACGCCGGTCAGCGCCTGGATATCCTCCAGATGCGTGACCATGACCATATTGTCGGCGCCGGAGAAGTCTCCGATCTGCCGGACGATTTCCGCCATCTGGGCCGTCCTCGCCATCTCGTCGGAGGCCGGCGGGTCGAGCGCGGCCAGCGATTCCGGCTCCGATTCGAAGGCGATGCGGGCGGTGTCGAGGCAGCGGCAATAGCGGCTGGAGAGGATGCGCTCGACGGGCGCGGCGCGAGCGGCGAACAATGCGCCGATCTTGCGCGCCTGCTGCTTGCCGCGTTCCGACAGATTGCGCTGGGTCGAGCACTTTTCGATATCGAACCCGGCCGGTTCGCTGATGCCGGTCGCCGCGGCATGGCGCAGAAGCACGACATGGCCGCCGCCGCGCAACAGTGCCCAGCCGGCTTCCGTGGCCTGCGCTGCCACGGGCGCCGCGACGAGCAGCAACATCAGGACGAGACGGAGCATGTGAATCCTTTCGGCGGGTATGGCCGGCAGGATATAGGGACGGCATCGCCGGCGCGAAAGCAAGGCGCGCCGGGTGAAAGCAAGCAGGAGCGGCCTGCCGGTTGCGTGGTTTCCGGCTCTCGCCTATCGCCGGATGCCCAAACCGGAGCAGTCATGTCCGGGCTTACCGAAACGGTCCTGTTCGTCTTCGGCCTTGTCGCCCTGGGCTATGGCTGCGGCCTGACCGGCTACCTCAGAGCCGAAACCGGCGAAGGCGTGGCGGAATTCGCGGTCAACATGGCGATGCCGCTACTGCTTTTTCGCACCGTGGTCGGCGCCGATTTCCAGGGGGGCGTCGCCCTGGGCCTTGTGGTGCGCCTATTTCACGGCGGCGGCCGTGACCTGGGCTGCCTGGCATCTCGTCGTTACCCGCGTTTTTGGCAGGGATGCGCGCGCCGGCGTCGTCGGCGGCGTTTCCTAGGCTTTTTCGAATCTCGTGCTGCCGGGTATACCTTTCATGCTGGGCGTCTTCGGAACGCCCGGCTTCGAGGTGCTGTCGCTTCTGGTTTCGGTGCACCTGCCGGTGATGATCATGACCTCCGTGGTGCTGTTCGAACTGTTCGGCCCGAAAAGCGACGGCCATGTCCACGTGCTGTGCATCCTGCGGCTGTTCCTGCGGCGCATCGCGTCCAATCTGCTGGTGGTCGGCATCGCCGCCGGCTGGGCATGGCGCCTGACCGGACTGCCGCTGCCGCCGCTTGTTTCGCGGCTCGTCGATGCGCTGGCCGGGGTGGCGGGGCCGGTGGCGCTGTTCGCCATGGGGCTCAGCCTGCGGCGTTTCGGCGTCAGCGGCAACGTCCGCCCGACGATCGTGCTTTCAGTGCTGAAACTCTTTCCAATGCCGGCGGTGGCGCTGTGCGCCGCCTTGCTGCTCGGCCTGCTGCCGCTGACGGCCAAGG
Organism: Mesorhizobium sp.; assembly: GCF_017306545.1. GTDB lineage: Bacteria > Pseudomonadota > Alphaproteobacteria > Rhizobiales > Rhizobiaceae > Mesorhizobium. The sequence goes on along the minus strand of NZ_JAFKID010000005.1, from coordinate 217,387 downwards.
TGGTCGTGGCGGCCGCGGCCCTGCCCACGGGCGTCAACGCCTACCTGATCGCCACGCAGTTCGGCACCGGGCAGGCGCTCGCCTCCGGCCAGATGACCCTTGCCACCGCCATGGCGATGGTGACGACCTCTTTCTGGCTTGCCGTCGCGAACGCCATATTTGTCTGATAAATAGTGGATGTCGTTGCGCCGACGTGGCCCATTGCTTAGATTGCTCTATATCGATTGATCGCGGGGCATGCCGTGGAGTAAGAGCGGTGGTCCAGCGCACCGGTCTTCTCGCCGCCTGCGCGACCGGCATCGAATTCCAGCCCTGCGCCGACAGCGCGCTCCCAGCGGAGGCAAGACCATGTTGCAGAAGACCAGCCAGTTCATGAAGCAGGCGAACCTGATCAACGGCGAGTGGGTACAGGCCGATTCCGGCCAGACCATCGACGTCACCAATCCGGCCACCGGACTGAAGATCGGCACCGTGCCGAAGGCCGGCAAGGCCGAGACCCGCCGCGCCATCGAGGCGGCTCAGCAGGCCTTCCTGTCGTTCCGCAAGACGTCCGCGCTGGAGCGCTCGAAGCTGTTGCGCAAGCTGCACGACGCCATCATGGACAATCAGGACGCGCTGGCCGAACTGCTGACGCTCGAACAGGGCAAGTCGCTCACCGAATCCAAAGGCGAGATCGGCTCGTCGGCCGCCTATGTGCTGTGGTTCGCCGAGGAAGCGCGCCGCGCCTATGGCGACGTGGTTCCGTCGCCATGGACGGATCGCCGCGTGCTGGTGACGCGCGAGCCGGTCGGCGTCATCGCCGCGATCACGCCGTGGAACTTTCCCTCCTCGATGCTGTCGCGCAAGCTCGGCCCGGCACTGGCCGCCGGCTGCACGGCGGTGGTCAAGCCGGCTTCGCAGACGCCGTATTCCGGCCTTGCCTGGGGTGCGCTGTGCGAGGAGGTCGGCATTCCGAGGGGTGTCGTCAACATCGTTACCGGCTCGGCCGGCGAGATCGGCGACGAGATCTGCGCCAATCCGCTGGTCAAGAAGATCACCTTCACCGGTTCGACCGAGGTCGGCAAGATGCTGATCCAGAAGTCGGCCTCGACGGTCAAGAAGGTGTCGATGGAACTCGGCGGCAACGCGCCGTTCCTGGTCTTCGACGACGCCGATCTCGACCGCGCCGTGCAGGGCGCCATCGCCGCCAAGTACCGCAATTCAGGCCAGACTTGCGTGTGCACCAACCGCTTCTTCGTGCAGGCCGGCATCCACGACAAGTTCGTCGAGAAGCTCGCCGAGGCCTCGAAGGCGCTCAAGGTTGGCTCCGGTCTCGACGCCGGCGTGCAGCAGGGCCCGCTGATCGACGTCAAGGCGGTCGAGAAGGTCGAGGAATTCATCGCCGACGCCAAGGCCAAGGGCGGCAAGGTGGTGTCGGGCGGCAAGCGCCACGCGCTGGGCGGCTCGTTCTTCGAACCGACCGTCATTTCCGGCGCGACCACCGACATGATGTTCATGAAGGAAGAGATTTTCGGGCCGCTCGCCCCGGTGTTCAAGTTCGACACCGAGGAAGAGGCGGTTGCGCTCGCCAACGACACCGAGTTCGGCCTCGCCTGTTATTTCTACACCGGCGATCTCGGCCGCGCCTTCCGTGTCATGGAAGGGCTGAAATACGGCATGGTCGGCGTCAACGAGGGCATCATCACCACGCCGGAGGCGCCGTTCGGCGGCGTCAAGGAATCGGGGCTGGGCCGTGAAGGCGGCCACCAGGGCCTCGACGACTATCTCGATACCAAATACGTCTGCATCGGCGGCCTCGGCCTCTGATCCGGCGCGCCGTCCTGCCGCGGCAAGCGGCGGCCAATGCCCATTCGGCGGGAAATGCGATGAAGGACGGCGAAGTTTTCGGCAAAACGCAGGCGGGGGAGGTCATCCCCCGCTTCACCATTCGCGGGGGCGGCCTGACCGCCAACATCATCGGCTGGGGCGCGGTCATCCAGGACCTGCGGCTGGCCGGCCACGATGCGCCGCTGGTGCTGGGGTACGGCCGCCTCGAGGATTACGAAAAGGATACGACCTACTTCGGCGCCGTCGTCGGCCGGTACGCCAACCGCATCCGCGACGGCCGCTTTACGCTGTTCGGCACCCGCTACCAGGCCGACCGAAATTTCCTCGGCAGGCATCTTTTGCATGGCGGCAGCGACGGGTTCTCCCGCCGGCCATGGTCGGTTTCGCTGCACGGAAGAGACTTCGTCACGCTGACCCTGCATGATCCCGACGGCACGATGGGCTTTACCGGCGCGCTGGAAGTCACCTGCACATACCGGCTGAAGATCCCCGGAACGCTGTCGGTCGAACTGACCGCGACGACGGACCAGCCGACGCCGTGCAACCTGACCCAGCATTCCTATTTCAACCTCGATAATGGCGGTGCCGGCGACATTCTCGGTCACAGGCTGATGCTGAACGGCTCGGCCTACCTGCCGGTCGACGGCGACATGATCCCGACCGGCGTGGTCGCGCCGGTGGACGGCACGCCGTTCGATTTCAGGCAGGCGCGGCCGCTGCGTGCCGACGCATCCGGCGAGCCGTTTGCTTATGACAGCAATTTCTGCCTCGCCGCCTCCCGCGGAACCTTGAAGCAGGCGGCCTGGGTTCAGGGCGCGGCATCGGGCGTCGAGATGGAGGTGTGGACGACCGAGCCCGGCCTTCAGCTCTATGTCGGCCAGCACGTGTCGCCGCTGGTCCCCGGCCTGGACGGGATCGCCTACAAGCCGTTTTCCGGCCTCTGTCTCGAACCGCAGATCTGGCCCGATGCGCCCAACCGGCCGTATTTCCCGCAAGCGACGCTGCTGCCGGGCGAGGCCTATCACCATGTGACGGAATACCGGTTCCGGATGATGTAGCCGGTGCGGCGGCTCAGCCGTCGAACGCCGCCTTCAATATCTCGAACGGGGCGAGCGCGCCGCGCACCTGTACCACGGCGGCGGCGACACGGTGGGCGCGGCGGGCAGCCTCGGCAGGGGCATGGCCGGCGAGCCGTGCGGCCAGATAGGCGCCGTTGAACGAATCGCCGGCGCCAGTGGTGTCCACCGGTATCTCGACGCGGATGGCCGGCACGGTTTGCAACTGGCGTCCGGCTGAGACGAGCGCCGGCTGCTCGCCGTTCTTCACCACCACTTCCGCGACACTTCGGCCGAACCGTTCGGCCGTATGCTGCGGGGTCGTGTCGGCAAACAGCATCTGTTCGTCGGGAAAAGTCGGCAAGGCGATGTCGGTCGTTTCCAGGGCGCCGGCGATCGCGGCCTGCGCCTCGGCCGTGTTCGCCCATAGGCGCGGCCGGTAATTCGGATCGAAGGCGATCAGGCTGCCGGCGGCGCGCGCGGCGGCGACGGCGGCCAGCAAGGTCTTGCGCCCCGGTGCATCCAGAATTGCCAAGGTGATTCCGGAAAAATAGACAAGCGCCTGATTTTCAAGATTTTTGGCGAGCGCTGCCGGGTCGGAAGCGAGTTGCCGCGCCGCGGCGTCGGCGCGCCAGTAGGTGAAGGAGCGCTCCGCGCCGGTCAGGGTGATCGCATAGAGGCCGGGGCGCGCGCCGGCGATGACCGGACTGCTGCCGACACCGATGCCGTGCCTGCCGAAAAAGGCGATCTGGTCGCGCGAGAAGGGATCGTCGCCGAAGGCGGAGACATAGGTGGACGGCCGGTCTGCGTTGAGCGCGTGCAGCGCCCACAGCGTGTTGAACGTGTCGCCGGCGAAACTCATGCGCCAGTCCTCGCCGTTCCGGCCGGACAGTTCGAGCATGCATTCGCCGATGGCGGCGATGCCGGATGGGGCGTTTTCCGTAACCATCGATTCCTCCCGTCGTGACGCGGGCAAGCTGTAGCCTTTTGCCCGCAACGGCGCCATGGTTGGCGCCGGACATTGCGGCCTTGCGTGCCGCGGGACGACGGCGGGCCGCCGGAACGTTTATCCGTCATGGAGAGGAGCGGGCTTGGCATCGTTGTGGCGCTACCTTCTGGCTGTTATCGGGCTTGCCGCCGCCCTGGCCGGCATTGTGGCCGCGGTCTATCTGCATGGTGCCGGGCAGGGGCCGGACCTGTCGCTCTCGAAGCCGACCGCAAACGGGCTGTTCGTCGCCAGCCTGCGCCCGCAGAGCGGTGCCGTGCAGCAGGGCCTTCTGCAAAGCTGGCAACTGACGCTCGTGGCCAGGGACGGTACCCCGGTGGAGAACGCGGCCATCGATATCGCCGGCGGCATGCCGCAGCACGACCATGGCCTGCCCACCAGCCCGCAAGTGACCGGCTATCTGGGGCAGGGGCATTATCGCATCGACGGTGTGAAATTCACCATGAGCGGCCTATGGCAGCTCAGGCTGACCATATCGGCCGCGCAGGGGTCGGATACGGTGGTCTTCAACATTGTTCCATGAGCAGGCTATGAGGCGGCGGACAGGCCTCGCCCTTGCGCTCTGCGCGGTTCTTGCGGGGTGCGGAAAGCCGGATTTCTCCGACGCGGAGAAAAAGACGATCGCTTCGCTGGCGCTTTCGGCGCTGCCGCCTTTGCCGGCCGACACGACCAACCGCTATGCCGACGTGCCGGCCGCCGAAGCTTTCGGCTCGACGCTGTTCTTCGATCTTTCGATGAGCCGCGACGGCACGGTCGCCTGCTCGACCTGCCACAAGATAGACCGGCAGTTCCAGGACGACTTGCCGCAAGGGTTCGGCGTGGCGCGCGGCACAAGGCGCACGATGCCGCTGGCGGGCGTCGCCTACAACTCCTTCTTCTTCTGGGACGGACGGCGCGACAGCCTTTGGGCGCAGGCCCTGGTGCCGCTGGAAAATCCGCTGGAACAGGCGGGCAACCGGGCGGCTTACGCGCACTATATCCAAAGCCGTTTCGGCGAACGCTACGAACGCATCTTCGGGCCGCTGCCCGACCTTTCCACGGTGCCTTCCGATGCCAGCCCTCTCGGCACGGCGGCCGAAAAGGCGGCGTGGGCGGGCATGACCGACGTCCAGCGCGACGGCGTCAATCGCGTTTTCGCCAATGTCGGCAAGGTGCTCGCCGCTTTCGAGCGGTCGATCATGCCGGCCGAGACTCGGTTCGACCGCTTCGCAAAGGCGCTTGCGGAAGGGGTTTCGCCTCAGGGCGACTCTGTCTTCTCGGATCAGGAAATGCTCGGACTGAAACTGTTCATCGGCAAGGCGAACTGCGTGACCTGCCACGACGGCCCGCGTTTCACCGACGGCTCCTTCCACAACAACGGCACGCCGCCGGTGCCGGACCTGCCGTCGGACCGGGGGCGCATCGCCGTGCTCGCCGAACTGGACGCCGATCCGTTCAACTGCCTGGGCGCTTTCCGCGACGGCGGCGAAGAGGCCTGCGGCGAACTGAAATTCATGAGGCGGACCGGGGCGGAACTGATCCGCGCCTACAAGACGCCGTCCTTGCGCGGCGTGGCGGGACGTCCACCCTATATGCATGCCGGCCAATTCAAGACGCTGGAAGCGGTCGTGGCGCACTATGCCGAGGCGGCGCCAAGCGTCGAAGGTGTCAACGAGACGCATCCGCTAACGCTATCGGACCGCGAGCGTGCCGCGCTGGTGGCATTTTTGAAGACGCTGGGAGAGTGATTAGCGGTCCTTCACCGTTTCCATCGCCACGAAAGTCGAGGTCTGGGCGACGTGGGGCAGGGCGGAGATGCGCTCGCCCAGTACGCGGCGGTAGGCGGCGATGTCGCGGGTGCGCACTTTCAGGAGGTAATCGAAGCTCGCCGCCATCATGTGGCATTGCTCGATCTCCGGCACGCCCGTCACGGCGCGGTTGAAGGCGTCCAGGGCGGCCGAGCGGGTGTCAGACAGCTTCACCTGCACAAAGGCGACGTGGCCTTCCCCCATTTTCTCGCGGTCGACGATGGCCGCATAGCCGCGAATGAAACCGTCCTTCTCCAGCCGCTTGACGCGCGCCTGTACCGGCGTTTTCGACAGGCCGACCCGTTCGGCGAGTTCGGCCATGGAAAGCCGGCCCGCGCGCGCGAGTACGCCGAGGATGTTACGGTCGATGCGATCCAGATGGTCTTCCATGATCCTGAATGTAATCCAAATCGATTGTTATCGTATCATGCATTAGACCAGTTGGTCTTCGCTGTCGATTTCTTTGGATCGGTTTGTTGCCGAGGGCTGTGCTAGCCTCGCGCGCACCTATCAACGCGCATTTCGACAGGAACGCCATGCCCGCGCTCGACACGATCCGCCAACAGATCCGCGCCACCTACCTGCCGAACGAGGACGAGGCCGTGCGACGGCTGGCGGCCGCGACTGGGCTTTCCGTCGAAGACCGGGCGGCGATCTCGAAGCGCGCGGCCGATCTGGTGCGCGCGGTGCGCGGTTCGACCGATCCACGGCTGATGGAGGTGTTCCTCTCGGCCTACGGGCTCTCCACCAAGGAGGGCGTGGCGCTGATGTGTCTGGCGGAAGCGCTGCTGCGCGTGCCCGACGCCGAGACGATGGACGACCTGATCGCCGACAAGATCGCGCCGCACGACTGGTCGGCGCATTCGGGCGAATCCAGCTCCATCTTCGTCAACGCCTCGACCTGGGCGCTGATGCTGACGGGCCGCGTGCTGGAGGAGGGCGAAGGTTCGATCGAGCGGACGCTGCGCGGCATGGTGCGCCGGCTTGGCGAGCCGGTCATCCGCAAGGCGGTGGCGGCGGCCATGCGCGAGATGGGCGAGCAGTTCGTGCTCGGCCGCACGATTGCCGAAGCGATGAAGCGCGGCAGCGGCATGACCCGCAAGGGTTATCTCTATTCCTTCGATATGCTGGGCGAGGCGGCCCGGACCGAGACGGACGCGCTACGCTACCTGAAAGCCTATTCCGACGCCATTTCGTCGCTCGATGCCGGCTCGAACGGCCCCGATATCCGCCTGAACCACGGCATTTCCGTAAAACTCTCGGCGCTGCATCCGCGCTACGAGATCCTGCACAAGGAGACGATGCTGCCGGTGATGGCCGAGCGGCTCATGTCGCTGGCCTTGCAGGCGCGGCACGCCCGCATGGGCCTCAACGTCGACGCCGAGGAGGCCGACCGGCTGGACCTGTCGCTCGACGTCATCGAGCGCGTGCTGGCCGATCCCCGTCTGGCCGACTGGGACGGCTTCGGTGTCGTCGTGCAGGCCTACGGGCCGCGCGCCTTCTACGCCATCGACTGGCTGCACGCGCTGGCGAAGAAACTCGACCGGCGCATCATGGTGCGCCTCGTCAAGGGTGCCTATTGGGACACCGAGATCAAGCGGGCGCAGGTGCTCGGCCTGCCGGGCTATCCGGTATTCACCCGCAAGCCCAACACGGATGTTTCCTATCTCGCCTGCGCGCGCAAATTGCTGTCGATGACGGACCGCATCTATCCGCAATTCGCGACCCACAACGCGCATACCGTCGCCGCCATCCTGTCGATGGCCACGAACCGCGACAGCTTCGAGTTCCAGCGCCTGCACGGCATGGGCGAATCCCTTCACGAGACGGTGCGCAAGGCCGAGGGCACGCGCTGCCGCATCTATGCGCCGGTGGGCGCGCATTCGGACCTTCTCGCCTATCTGGTGCGGCGCCTCTTGGAAAACGGTGCCAACTCTTCCTTCGTCCATCAGATCACCGACGAGGACGTGGCGCCGGAGGATATCGCGCGCGATCCGCTGGCCGTGGTCGAGGCGCAGGGATCGGCGGCCAACCCCAACATTCCCACGCCCGCCGCCATCTTCGGCGGCAACCGTAGCAACGCCAAGGGCTTCGATATTACCGACCCGGTGACGCTGGCCGGGATCGAAAAGGAACGCGAAAAGTTCGCGGGGTTGGATCGCTGGAAGGCAAAATCGCTCACTCGTGCCGCCGGCAAGGGCAAGGCGCGGCCGGTCACCAATCCCGCCAAGCCGTCGGAGGTGGTGGGTACGGTCACCGAAGCGACGGCGGAGCAGGCGACCAGAGCGGTCGGCATTGCGGTCGAAGCACAGCCGGGCTGGGCCAAGCAGCCTGTCGCCGAGCGCGCCGCGATCCTGCGCCGCGCCGCTGACCTCTACGAAAAAAACGCGGTTGAGTTCTTCGCGCTGTGCACGCGCGAAGCCGGCAAGGTGTTGGCCGACGGCGTGGCGGAAGTGCGCGAGGCGGTGGATTTCCTGCGCTATTATGCCCAGCAGGCGCTCGAGGCCGAGGCCGGTACCGAGGCGCGCGGCGCCATCGTGTGCATCTCGCCATGGAACTTCCCGCTCGCCATCTTCACCGGGCAGATTGCAGCGGCGTTGGTTACCGGCAATGCGGTGATCGCCAAGCCGGCCGAGCAGACGCCGCTGATCGCCTACCGTGCCGTCGAACTGCTGCGCGAGGCCGGCGTGCCGGAGGACATCATCCAGCTCCTGCCGGGCGACGGCCCGAGCGTCGGCGCGCCGCTGACGGCCGATCCGCGCATCGCCGGCGTCTGCTTTACCGGCTCGACCGAGGTCGCCAAGCTGATCGAGAAGCAACTGGCCAAGACAGCCGCGCCCGACGCCATGCTGATCGCCGAGACGGGCGGGCTGAACGCCATGATCGTCGATTCCACGGCACTTCCCGAACAGGCGGTGCGCGACGTGCTGGCTTCCGCCTTCCAGAGTGCTGGGCAGCGCTGCTCGGCGCTGCGCGTGCTCTACGTGCAGAAGGACGTGGAAAAGAAGGTGCTGGAGATGCTGAAGGGCGCGCTTGCAGCGCTGAAGGTCGGCGATCCTTGGCAGGTCGCCACCGATGTCGGGCCGGTCATCGACGACGAGGCGCGGAACGCCATCGGGGCCTATGTCGAGGCGATGGACGGCGAGGGCCGGACGCTCGCCAAGCTTGACGTTCCGGGTGAGGGCCGCTTCGTCGCGCCGTCGGTGTTCCGCGTCAAGGGCATCGAGGAGATGGAGCGCGAGGTGTTCGGCCCGGTGCTGCACGTCGCCACTTTCGAGGCCGAGAACATCGACCGCGTGATTTCAGCGATCAACCGTAGGGGCTACGGCCTGACCTTCGGCCTGCACACGCGCATCGAGGGCCGGGTACAGCACTTTGTAGACGGCATCCACGCCGGCAACATCTACGTCAATCGCAACCAGATCGGCGCCGTGGTCGGTTCGCAGCCCTTCGGCGGCGAGGGGCTTTCCGGCACCGGGCCGAAGGCCGGCGGGCCGCACTACCTGCGCCGCTTCCGCAAGGGCGCGGAAGCCGGCACGCACGTGGCCGAGGGCCGCAAGGTGACGGCGAGCGAACTGGCTGACAACCTGCCCGATCCGGCGCTCGGCGGCTGGTCGACGCGCGCCGACCGCATCGCCATCCTGCGCAAGCACCTGCGCGGCAAGGGCGCCGCGGCCATCGCCGCCGCGTCCAGCCTGGAATACGGTCAGATCGACCTGCCGGGACCGACGGGCGAAGCCAACACGCTTTCGCTGGCGCCGCGCGGCCGGGTGCTGGCGCTGGGGCCGGATGCCGACACGCTGCTGGCCCAGACCATCCAGGCGCTCGCCGCCGGCAATGCCGTTCTGGCGGTGGCGCCAGGTGCTGCGGCCGCATTGTCGGCGCTGACCGGCAAGGGCCTGCCGCTGTCGGCCATCGACGGCCGCCCCGATCCGGTCGAAGCGAGGGCGCTCAAGGTCGACGTGGTGGCGTTCTCGGGAACGGCGGAAGCAATGCGCGTCGTGCGGCAGGTGATCGCCGAACGCGACGGGCCGATCGTGCCGCTGGTCGGCGAGGTCTATTATCCGGCTGCCTATGTACATGAACGGGCGGTGTGCGTGGACACCACCGCCGCTGGCGGCAATGCGAGCTTGTTGGCGGCGGCGTAGGCGATAGCTCGAAGCGCGACGGAGTGGGGGCGCTGCCGTTCCCGATAGCGCTTGACGTCTCTGCGCCACCATCAACCCTTGCCGCGAATCACCGGCTCGGTTAGTCCGAAACCATGGGAAAGAGCCTTGTGCCGCCGGGGGGCGGCGATGACGACAATATCGAACCGGTCGACCTGAAGAAGGCGCTCGAGGAGCGCTATCTGGCCTATGCGCTGTCGACCATCATGCACCGCGCCCTGCCGGATGTCCGCGACGGCATGAAGCCGGTGCACCGGCGCATCATGCACGCCATGCGACTCTTGCGCCTCAACCCCGACCAGGGTTTCGCCAAGTGCGCGCGCATCGTTGGCGAGGTGATGGGCAAGTTCCACCCGCACGGCGACCAGTCGATCTACGACGCGCTGGTGCGTCTGGCGCAGGACTTTTCCATGCGTTACCCGCTGGTCGACGGGCAGGGCAACTTCGGCAACATCGACGGCGATAACGCCGCCGCCATGCGCTATACCGAGGCGCGCATGACCGAGGTGGCGATTGAACTGCTCGCCGGCATCACCGAGGACGCGGTCGATTTCCGCCCGACCTACAACGAGGAGGACGAGGAGCCGTCCGTCCTGCCCGGCGCCTTCCCGAACCTGCTCGCCAACGGTTCGTCCGGCATCGCCGTCGGCATGGCGACGTCGATCCCGCCGCACAACGCGGCCGAATTGCTGGATGCCGCCCTTCTGCTGATCGACAATCCGGCCGCGTCCGTCACCGACCTTGTGCAGTTCGTCCAAGGGCCGGATTTCCCGACCGGCGGCATCATCGTCGACGACCGCAAGTCGATCCTCGACGCCTACGAGACGGGCCGCGGCGGTTTTCGCGTCAGGGCGAAATGGCATCAGGAGGACCAGGGCAGGGGCGCCTGGGTCATCGTCGTCACCGAAATCCCCTATGGCGTGCAGAAGTCGCGGCTGATCGAGAAGGCGGCCGAACTGCTCATCGCGCGCAAGCTGCCGCTGCTGGAAGACATCCGCGACGAAAGCGCGGAGGACATCCGCGTCGTATTGGTGCCGAAGAGCCGCACGGTCGATCCCGGCCTTCTGATGGAATCTCTGTTCAAGCTGACGGAACTGGAAAGCCGCTTCCCGCTCAACATGAACGTGCTGTCGCGCGGCAAGGTGCCGAACGTGCTGTCGCTCAAGGATGCGCTGCGGGAATGGCTCGACCACCGCCGCGAAGTGCTCATCCGCCGTTCGAAGCACCGTCTGGGCGAGATCGAGCGCCGGCTGGAAATCCTCGCCGGCTATCTGATCGCCTATCTCAACATCGACGAGGTGATCCGCATCATCCGCGAGGAGGACGAGCCGAAAGCCGTCATGATGGCGCGCTGGGACCTCACCGACACGCAGGCCGAGGCGATCCTCAACATGCGCCTGCGCGCGTTGCGCAAGCTGGAAGAATTCGAAATCCGCAAGGAGTTCGACGGGCTGACCGAGGAGAAGAAGCAGATCGAAGCGCTGCTCGCCTCGGAAGCCATGCAGTGGAAGACGATCAAGTGGCAGATCAGCGAGTTGCGCGAGCGGTTCGGGCCGGAGACAGAGATCGGCAAGCGCCGCACGACCTTCGCGGAAGCGCCGGAGCATGACCTGTCGGAAATCCATAATGCGATGATCGAGAAGGAGCCGGTGACGGTCATCGTCTCCGAAAAGGGCTGGCTGCGGGCGATGAAGGGTCATCTGTCCGACCATTCGCAATTCACCTTCAAGGAAGGCGATTCGCTGAAGTTCGCCTTCCCGGCGCAGACGACCGACAAGATTTTGATCTTCACCACCGGCGGCAAGTTCTACACCATCGGCGCGGATCGGTTGCCCGGCGGACGCGGCCACGGCGAGCCGATCCGCATCATCGTCGATATGGAGAACGATCAGGACATCGTCAGCGCCTTCGTGCATGAGGCGGATCGCAAGCTGCTGCTCGCCTCGCATCAGGGCAACGGCTTCGTCGTGCCGGAGGCTGAGGTGGTGGCCAACACCCGCAAGGGCAGGCAGGTGATGAACGTCAAGGCGCCCGACGAGGCCAAGCTTTGCGTGCCGATTTCGGGCGACCATGCCGCCATCGTCGGCGAGAACCGCAAGTTGCTGGTCTTCGCGCTTTCCGAAGTTCCGGAAATGACGCGCGGCAAGGGCGTGCGGCTGCAAAAATACAAGGACGGCGGCGTGCTGGACCTGAAGACCTTCGCCATGGCCGACGGCCTGTCGTGGCAGGATTCGGCCGACCGCACCTTCACCCGCAGCCAGGCGGAGCTTGCCGAATGGATCGGCGCGCGCGCCTCGGCCGGCCGCATGGTGCCGAAGGGCTTCCCGAAGACGGGCCGGTTCGGATGACGGCAAGGCCGGCCCCGCGCTTACCGATTGCGGCAGGCGCGGCGCTGGCGATTTTGCTTGCGGTTCTCCTTGTCGTCGGGCCGGCTGAGGCCGCGCAGCGCACCGTCTATCTCACTTTCGACGACGGCCCGCTCGACGGCACGGCCAACGTGCTTTCCGTGCTGGAGCAGGAACAGGTGCCGGCGGCGCTCTTCATGGTCGGCCAGCACGTGCTGGCTTCGCCTGAGCGCAAGGCGCTGCTGGCGAAAGCCAAGGCGATGCCGCTGGTGACGATCGGCAACCATTCTTTCTCGCACGCCAACAACCGCTACAAGGCTTTCTATGCCGATACCGAAGGCGTGGTGGCGGATATGCTGAAGGCCAATGCGGTGCTGGGCCTGACGGTGAAGCCGGTGCCGGCGCGCCTGCCGGGGCGCGACGTGTTCCGCCTGCGATACGTTTCGCGCAACGACCTCAGCGTCGGCGAGGTGCAGGCGGCCAGCGAGCAGGTCGACTTCGAATTCGTCGCGGCCTCGGACTTCGACGTCTACGGCTGGGATTTCGAGTGGTTCCACGACGGCACCGGCAAGCCGGTGCAGAAAGCCGAACGGCTGGTGGACGAGATCGCGCGCCTGTTCGCCTATGGCCATATGCTGGAGAAAGACAAGCTGATCCTGCTCATGCACGACCAGATGTTCCAGGACAAGTTCGACGGCGCCGCCAACCTGACGACGCTGATTTCCGGGCTGCGCGCCAGAGGCTATGCCTTCGGCCGCATTGCCGACTACAGTCCGGCGGACTGACCGGGCCGATTACAGTCCGGTGGACTGACCGGGTCAGGCGGCGAGATTGCCGTCGTCGCCTTCCTGTTGGAGCCGGCGCGCCAGCGGGCCGTGCTGGTACGACCAGCCGATCACGGCGCGGAAGACCGGCTTCAGGCCGTGCGCCGCCTCGCTGACTTCGTATTCGACCCGCAGCACGTTCTCCGGATAGACGGTGCGCGTGACCAGCCCGTCCGCTTCCAGTTCGCGCAATCTCAGCGACAGCATGTGCTGGGTGATGCCGGGCAGCGCGCGCCGCAACTCGCCGAAGCGGCGGGTGCGCTGCGCCAGCACCCAGAGAATTTCGATTTTCCATTTGCCCGTCAGCGGGCGCATCGCCTCGATGAAGGTCAGGTAGGGCGCCTCCGCAAGCCGGCTGGAGGTGTCAGCATCGTTGGTACATACACTTGTCAATCGGCTCATCGTTCACCACCTCGATGATCGCGCCCCGGACACCGCATCCCCGCCTTCTGCGATATCCGCCCCTGCGTTCTCTTCATTTCCGTTGCGTCATCTTGATCGAACCAAATCGTTCGCTTAAAGAGCGAATGATCGTTCGCGCGAATGGATAGCAATGGAAACCCTGTTTGGCAACCTGCAAAGGCTGATCGAAGGCGAGGCTCCTGCCATGACGCCGTGCACGCGCGCCGAACGGCGCGAGCGGCAGGAGGAGCGCATCCTCGAAGCCGCCAAAGCCTGCTTCGTGCGCGCCGGGTTCCAGGGCGCGTCGATGCACGACATCTGCGCCGAAGCCGGCATGAGCCCCGGCGCGCTCTATCGCTATTTCGCCTCCAAGGAAGCGATCGTCGCGGCGATCTGCGAGGCGGACCGCCGCGAGGATGCGACCGTGCTCGCGGCGGTGACGGCAAAGACGAACGTTATCGACGGCATGGTGTTCGGCGCCATGACGCACATTCGCCATATGCACGAAACCAAGGCCGCACCGCTGTTTGCCGAAGTTTGCGCCGAAGCCGCCCGCAACAGTGCCGTCGAACAGACATGCCGGTGCCATATGGAGCAGGTGCAGGCGATGTTCGGCGCCTATCTCGGAAGCGCCGTCGATCGCGGCGAGATCGCCCCCGCGGTCGAACTCGGCGTCGTGGTGCCGACGCTGATGGCCGTCATAAACGGCATGGCGCTGAAGGACCTGCCGTCGCACGGCGTGCCTTTCGACAAACTGGAAATCGCCGTGCGCGGGGTGATTGAGGGCATACTGCGGCCGACCGGCAAGCTGCCCGGCCGAAGCTGAACCTGGCCTGTCCGCTTTTCCGGCTGAAGCGCATCCTTACGCCGCTGTCTTCGCCTTCGAGACAATCGGCAAGACATTTGGCATGTGGTCACGATTGCTGCACTATGATGTGACAAAGGTTGTCGCATCGCAGCCGGGCATCGGGGAACGCATTTGCAGGAACGGGAAATCCGCAGGGCCGAACGCCAACCTCGGCTGTTCGGCGTGCCGGCGCCGCTGAGGGCGGCGGTGGTGCCGCCGCTGTCGGCGGCGCGCTGGCTGCTTCTGCTGATCATGGCGGCCGGTGTCTATTTCTTCCACGGCTTCCTGTTTCCGGTGCTGGCGGCGCTGGTCATCGCCTTCGCGAGTTGGCCGCTCTATCGCCGGCTGCTGGCCGCCGTCGGCGGCAACCGCACCTGGGCGGCCACCATCGCCATCCTGTCGATCCTCGCCTTCCTCGTCATCCCGATTTCGTTTGCAGGCAAGTACGCCGTTCACGAGATGCGCGAATGGGGCATATGGGCGATCGAGGCGAACCGGTTCGGCGCGCCGACGCCGCACTGGATCGCCGCCCTGCCGGTGGTGGGCGAATGGCTGAGCGAACAGTGGCAGGCACAGTTCGGCCACCGTGGCGGGGTTGGAGAATTGATCCAGATCGTCAGCGGCGCCAATATCCGCTCGATCTACCAGACGGTGCTGGCCGCCGGCGGCAGCGCCTTCTCGCTGCTGCTCACAATCCTGTTCATGTTGATCGCCCTGTTCTTCGCCTATCGCGACGGCGAGAGTTTCGCCGCGCAGGTGGACAGGCTCGGCGAGCGCATCCTGCCGACGCGCTGGGAGCGCATCTCGCGCGTCGTGCCGGCCACCATCTCGTCAACCGTCACCGGCATGACCGTCATCGCCATCGGCGAGGGGCTGGTGCTGGGCATCGCTTACTGGCTGGCGGGCGTGCCTTCGCCGGTGACGCTCGGCGCGCTGACCGGCGTGATGGCGCTGATACCGGGCGGCGCGCCGCTCTCTTTCACGCTGGTGTCGATCTATCTCGCCGCCAGCGGCACGCCTTTCGCCGGCCTGGCGCTGTTTTTGTGGGGATCGGTGGAACTGTTCGTCGTCGACAAGACGATCCGCCCAAAGCTGGTGGGCGGGCCGATCAAGCTGCCGTTCCTGCCGACTTTCTTCGGCCTGATCGGCGGGGTTAAGACAATGGGCTTCCTCGGCCTGTTCATCGGCCCTGTGCTGATGGCGCTGCTGGTCGCCATCTGGCGCGAGTGGCTGTACGAGGTCGAAGTCACCGATGCCGCTTCCGCCAGTGCGGGCGGCGGGGAGCCGAAGCCGGCTGCACCGGTTTCCGGACGAGGCGCGGAGAAGAAATCTCAGGCGGGATAGGATGCTGTAAGTGCCGCTCGGCGCCTGCGGCCGTCGTGCAGTTGCCACAGCGAATGCGCCACCAGCGAAACGATCAGGATGGCGCCGCCGATGAGGCTGTCGCGCGAAGGCACTTCGGTGAAGATCATCCAGACCCAGACCGGTGCCAGTACCGTCTCCAGCAGGTAGAACATGGAAACCTCGGCGCCGGAAATGTAGCGCGGGCCGGCGGCGAGGCAGAAAAACGAAATCGGCATGATGACAGCGCCGTTGAAGACGATCCACCACGGCTCGCTGACGTGATAGCCGGTCTTGGCGACCATGAAGGCGGCGACGGCGAAAGGAAGGATGACGCCGATCAGCGCGGTAAAACCCATGTCCTTGCCGCTGGCGCGCGAGATGGTGATGGCGCCGGCGATGGAGAGCGCCGAGCTGAGGGCCAGGACATCGCCGAGCAGGTGGCCCGATCCCATCGAACCGCCGACGATGATGGCGACGCCGACGATCATGGCCGCCATGGCGGCAAACGTCGCCGGACGGGGCCGTTCGCCCAGGAACAGCCATGACAGCAGGGCCGAGAACACCGGGTTGAAGGCGAGGATGAAGACCAGATTGGCGGTCGAGGTGTTGAAGACGGCGCTGACGAAGGTGATCGAGCCCAGCCCGTAGAGCGCGGCGACCGCAAGGCCGGCACGGCCCGGAATGAGCTGGGGCGCCTTCGGGCTGACAAGGCGCCATACCGTCCAGATGACGATTGCGGCCAGGAAGGTCATGCCAGTGCGCGTCATCAGGATCGACCAGGGCTCGCCGTCGGCCAGCCGGATCAGCGGAATGTCGACGGTCAGCGTCATGCCGCCGATGGCGGTGATGAGCAGGCCCTTGGCGTGGTGGTCGTGTGTCGTGGTCAAGGAAGCATCGCCCGCCGCTGGAGAAACGTCGTCTTCTACAGGAGCGGGGACCCGAACAAAGCGGCCACGCCTTGAAACTCTGTCAGCCAGGCGGCGGCCATCAGCCCTCGAAGCGTTCCCAGCCCTTCGGGCCGAGGTGCTCCTGCGGCATGAAGCGCATCTTGTAGTTCATCTTGGGCGAACCGTTGACCCAGTAGCCGAGATAGACGTGCGGCAGGCCCATCGCCCTGGCGCGGTTGATGTGGTCGAGGATCATGAAGGTGCCGAGCGAGCGGTCGGCGAGTTCCGGGTCGAAATAGGAATAGACCATGGACAGGCCGTCGGCCATCTTGTCGGTCAGGGCGACGGCGAGGAGTTCTCCCTGGCCGCGGCCGGTGATGAAAGTGTCGGGACCGCGGCGGCGGTATTCGATGATCTTGGTGTTCACATGTGTGTCCTCGACCATCATGGCATAGTCGAGCACCGTCATGTCGGACATGTCGCCCTTGCGGTGGCGGGCGTCCAGATAGGCCCGGAACAGCGAATATTGCTCGGTGGAGGGCTCGGCGTCGTGCATGACGCCGATCAGGTCGGCGTTGTCGTGCAGCACGCGGCGCATGTTGCGGCTGGGGTTGAACTCGCCGGCCAGGATGCGGACCGAGATGCAGGCGCGGCAGGTTTCGCAGGCGGGGCGGTAGGCGATGTTCTGCGAGCGGCGGAAGCCGCCTTGCGTCAACAGATCGTTCATCTCCGGCGCCTTGTCGCCGACGAGATGGGTGAAGACTTTTCGCTCGAACTGGCCGTCGAGATAGGGGCAGGGCGAGGGCGCTGTCAGAAAGAATTGCGGCGATTGTGTCGGATGCTGCGTCATCGAGCCTGCGAGCGCCTCACGAATCGTCATACCTTTGGCGCGAGCGGCGGAAAATTCAATACTATTGTGATGCGCCAGGCGTTCGCGGATGCGGATGGCGCCCGGCGCCGGCCGGATCAGCGGCCGGCGCGGGTCACGACGGTGCCGAGCAGCAGGTCGTGCAGGGTGCGCTTGCGGTCGGAAAAGAGCGTCACCAGCAGGATCAAAGGCGTCAGCACGACGTTGCCGGCCCAGAACAGCACCGAATGCACCACCGCCGTCATGCCGTCGATCGGGGCGCCGTCGAGGCGGTCGAGGCGGATGCCCATCATCTTCATGCCGACCGTAGCCTGGTCGCGCCCGCCGAGCGTGTTCCAGATGTAGAGGATAGCGACGGCCGGAACCAGAACCGTGAACAGCATCCAGCCGAGGCCGAGCGTCAGCAGGCCCAGGACCAGCACGAGAATGGCGAAGGGAATCGTCAGCAGGCCGACGATCAGGTAGTCGATCATGCAGGCAAGCACGCGCCGGGTGCGCACGCCATCGTAGGCGCGCACATCGTCCAGCCGGGACGTGATGATCTCGCCGTCGAGAACACGTGCGTTCATGATGATTGGTCTTCCTTTCCGTCCAGCGGCCCTTTTGCGAACGAAGGCCGCCGGCAGAACATGGTGTGGCTCGCGGCTTCCTTCAAGAAGAGGCGGAGCGCCGTCAAACCGCGGCAGTGGAGCCGCGCACCACCAGTTCGACCGGCATGATCTCGCGCGGCAGCGATCCGTCGTGCTCCAGAATGGCACGCGCGGCGCGGCGGCCCATTTCCGCCATCGGCTGCGTGACGGTGGTCAGCGGTGGGCTGGACACCGCGCTTTCGGGCACGCCGTCGAAGCCGACGACGGAAACGTCGCCCGGCACGGAAATACCGCGCTGCCGCAGCCAGTCGAGCGCGACCAGCGCCATGCGGTCGGACATGGCCAATATGGCGGTCGGTTTTTCCGGCAGGCCGAACAGATGATCGAGCCCGGCGTGAACCGTCGGTTCGTCGTTCAGCGTTTCGTAGACCGGGACCGAGCCGGTATCGATGCCGTGGCCGGCAAGCACGTCGAAATAGCCGAGCAGGCGGTCGCGCGTGCCGGAATAGATGGACTGGTGCCGGCGTTCCTCGGAGGCGGGGCCGCAAACGTCGTCGTCGGAAAAGGGCATGGCCAGCACCGCGAAGCGCCGGTGGCCGAGTTCGGCAAGATGGCGCGCGGCCAGTTGCGCGCCGGCGCGGTCGTCGACGCCGATGGAGGCGATCGTCTCGTCCTCGAAGGCGAAATCGAGCGCCACGAAGGGCAGCCTGCGCTCCCGCGTCAGTTCGACCAGGCGAGAGCCGCCTTCGACGCAGAAGACGATGAAGCCGTCGACAAGCGCACTCTGGATGTTCCAGGCGAGATGCTCGTTGTTGGCGGCAGAAACCAGCGAAATGCCGGCGCCGGTCGCGTCGCAGGCCTGGCTGATGCCGGACATGACGACGCGGGCGAAGGGATCGTTGAAGAAGTAGGACAGCGGTTCGGCGGTGGCGACGCCGATGGCGTTGACCTTGCCGGCGCGCAACAGCCGGCCTTTCGGGTCGGGTCCGGCATAGCCGAGTTTTTCGGCGGCGGCATGCACCCGCTCGCGCACTTCCTGGCGCACGATCTCCGGCCGGCCGAAAACGTTGGACGCGGTTCCGTGCGACACGCCCGCCGCCCTCGCCACGTCCGCCAGTCTGATTGGCCGGACCGCTCCCGCTGCTTGCCGCGCCATCTGTCCTCCCGGTTTTCGCCGACGAAGCGCTGCCATAGGCAGGCCGCTTCGCTCTCAGCCTACCTTAACCCACGCGCAACCGCGCCGACCAGACCGTATCGTGATTTTCAGGTGACACCGGAAATTATTGGACCGATTCAAAATTTGCTTGAATCATCGCGATGGAGGGTTATATTTTGAATCGATCCAATTCATAAACCAAACTGAATTCAGTCAAGCGATGGAGATGGTCATGCACCCGGTCGGCTATCTGTTCGAGGACATTTACCGTAACTATTGGGGTATCGCGCCTGCCGTTGAGCGCAAGGTCGCGTTCCGCGCCCGGATCATGCGGCCTTTCCGGATCGAGCGCCGCCGCTGAGGAGCCGAAGGGTCACGGCGACGGCCTGTTTTGATAGTCAGGGCTTTGGCTTCAGCAGCGCCGAGCAAGCGAGTGCGAGCCAGGCCATGATAAGCAGCGTGCCGCCGGTGGGGGCAGCGAACGGAAACAGGCTATGGCCGAGGAAATCGCGCGTCAGCAGGTCGCCGCAAAACAGCACCAGTCCCACGGTCCACAAGACCCCGGCGAGCCTGAGAAGGCCGTTGCCGCCCACGAGGCCGGCCGCCAGCAGCGCCGGAGCATGGACCAGCAGCATCGTCGCCGCCGTACCGGTAAAGGCACCGCCGAGATGCGACTGTGCGGCCGAAAGCCCGACGCCCGCCGCACCGGCTACGCCGGCCGCAAAGACGAACCGACGCTTGGGTGAAGCTACAGGATCGGGCATGGCGGACCTTGGTCATTCTGGAAGCCGGCCCGGATCATGCGGGATTTCACGGGTGGCGGCCATGGGCCACGTTGTCGCCATGGCCGCCGTCAGCCGTCAATTGCAGACGGTGATCTCGCGAACGACCGGGCGATGGTGGCGCCAGGTCTTGACGACCCTGGTGCGGCAATCGCGGCGATGGTGGCGACGCCAGTTGCGGTCGTCACGGTGGTGCCGCCATTCGGCGCGGTCGTCATGGCGGCGGTGGTCGCGTCGGATCACCATGTCGCCGTTGTCGGTGGAATAGGTCATGCTGGCTGCCGTCGCCGGCAGTGTGGCGGCGGGCATGGCAACAGCGAACATAAGCGCGGCAAGAATGGTTTTCATGTTGAACTCCGTTATTTGCACCGCTGAAAACTCTTTCAGGCATCAAACCGTTCCATACGATTCCCGGTCAGGTGGTGAGAATCGCTTTGCGGCAACGGGGCGAGAGCGGCGTCAGGCCTCGGCTTCGGCGGACGTCGCCGCCAGATGCCTTGCGCGCAAAAGGCCGTTTGCCGCCGCTCCGGCCGCCATCAACACGGCCGTCATCAGGAACACCGCACGCATGCCGAAATGGCCGCCGACGAAGCCGCCGAGCAGCGGGCCTGCGACTTGGCCGACATATTGGGCCGAGATCGAAAGGCCGAGCACGTTGCCGCCGACGCCGTCCGGCACGTTGTGGCGGATGACGGCGGTGATGCTGGGCAGCAGGCCTCCCAATGCCAGCCCCATCAGGAAGCGCAGCACGACCAACTGCCAGCCGGCCGTGACGAAAGCCTGCGGGACAAGCAGCAGCGCGGCCACTGCGAGCGCGCCGGCAACCACCGTCCAGTGGCCAATCCGGTCCGCCACTTTGCCGAGATAGGACGCCGACAGGATGGCGCCCAGCGCCGCCGCCGACATGA
Source organism: Mesorhizobium sp. (assembly GCF_017306545.1). Classification (GTDB taxonomy): domain Bacteria; phylum Pseudomonadota; class Alphaproteobacteria; order Rhizobiales; family Rhizobiaceae; genus Mesorhizobium. Next base: position 196,593 of record NZ_JAFKID010000005.1, on the reverse strand, counting down.
CGATGCCCGACACCAGCGTGACGCGGCTCTGGTCCTCGACCAGTTGGGCGACGTAGACGGTGATGATCGGCTCGATCGACATGGTGGCGAACATCAAAAGCATGCCCGTCGAAAGCATGGCGACGACCGGGCGCTTGTCGGGTATCTGCGACCAGCCGCTTTTTGCCTTGGCCTTGCCGGCGGTCGGCGCTGCCCGATGCGGTTCTTCTTTGATAAGGAAACTGGTGGCGAGGAAGGCGAGGAAGATGACGCCGCCGGCGAGCAGGAAGGTGGCGCGGATGCCGATCAGGGGCGGCAGCGCGCCGCCGATCAGCGGGCCGACCAGATTGCCGGCCATGATGCCGGCCGACAGCGTTCCCAGTGCCCAGCCGGAGCGGTCCTTCGGCGTCTGCATGGCGACAAGGATGGTCGAACCGGACGAATAACCGCCCGCGAACCCGATCAAGAGTCGCAGCAGCACCAGTTGCCACACGCTCTGCACCATGCCGGTCAGCGACATGCACACCGCCATGCCGAAGGAGGCGCGCACCAGCATCAGCTTGCGGCCGTAGCGGTCGCCGAGCCTGCCCCAAAGCGGCGCGACGAGGGCGGCGGCGAAAAAGGTGGCGCCATAGGCGACGCCCGACCATTGCACGACGGCCGCATGCCCGGTGGCGCCGAGTTCCTCGACATAGAGCGGCAGGAAAGGCAGGAGCAGCGTCATCGCCACGATGGTGGTGAAGGAGCCGAGCAGGCACACGACGAGGTTGCGCCGCCAATGGACGTTGTAGGCGCAGTGCGGGCCGTCGGGTACGGTCATCCTGATTCCGGGGAGAGTGAATTAGAAGATGCGCAGGAGCAGCGCATCCAGCCTCGAATCCCGACGATACAGCATTCTGACGAGAATGGCGCCGACGATGGCTGTGACAAGCCCGCCCAGAACGTCGGTCACGTAATGGGTGCCGACATAGATGCGCGACCAGCAGACGGCGAGCGCCAGAACGAGAAAGAGAAGCGCCCGGCGCGGCATCGCCTGAGCGGCGAACGCGGCCACAATCGCGAACGAGGCCGTGGCATGATCTGACGGGAAGGACCAGTCGACGCTCGGCGGTATCAGAAGGTGGCTCACGCCGGCGTCGTAGGGGCGGACCCTGTGGACGAAAAGGAGGACCAGCTGGTTGATCGCCAGTCCGGCGAGGAAACTCAACCCGGCCGTAACGGCGACGTGGCGTGTGTGCCGCCTGTCGCCCGGCGCCCACCATTGCAAGGCGACGATCAGCACCATCGCCGGTACGCCGTAGCTGGTGAAAGCAAGCGCCAGCGCATCGAGCGGGGCATTGCTGCCGGCCGGCGCGTTCAACCAGTGTGTCAGTGCTGCGTCCACGAAAAGACCCCGTCTGCTTCAAAAAAGGACGATGGCATCGGTCAACAATGTGGCGGAATTTCCGGCTTTGGGGTTCAGCCTTTCAGCAATTCCGCCACCCGCGGGGCAAAGTAGGTGAGGATGCCGTCGCAGCCGGCGCGCTTGAAGGCGAGAAGCGATTCCAGCATGGCGCGCTCGCCGTCGATCCAGCCGTTGGCGCTCGCCGCCTCGATCATCGCGTATTCGCCCGACACCTGGTAGGCGAAGGTCGGCGTGGCGAATTCGTCCTTCAGCCGGCGGATGATGTCGAGATAGGGCAGGCCGGGCTTGACCATGACCATGTCGGCGCCTTCGGCCAGATCCTGCTCGGCCTCGCGCACCGCCTCGTCGGAATTGGCGTGGTCGAGGTAGTAGGTCTTCTTGTCTCCTTGCAGCAGGCCGGCGGTGCCGATCGCCTCGCGGTAGGGGCCGTAGAAGGCGGAGTGGAATTTGGTGGCGTAGGACATGATCGCCACGTCCTGAAAACCGTTGGCGTCGAGCGCGTCGCGAATGGCGCCGATGCGCCCGTCCATCATGTCGGACGGCGCGATGATGTCGGAGCCGGCTGCGGCTTGCAGCACGGCCGCGGCCGTCACCTGTTCGACCGTCTCGTCGTTGACGATGACGCCGTCGCGCAGGATGCCGTCATGGCCGTGGCTGGTGAAGGGATCGAGGGCGGCGTCGGTGATGACGCCGATTTCCGGCGCCGCCGCCTTGATGGCGCGGGTCGCCCGGTTGATGAGGCTGTCGGGGTCGAGAATGGCAGATCCGGTCTGGTCGCGCAGCTTGATGTCGACGTTCGGGAAGGTAGCGATGGCGGGAATGCCGAGCTTCGCGGCTCGCTCGGCCTCTTTCGCCGCCAAGTCCACCGAAAGGCGGAAGACGCCGGGCATCGCCTCGATCGGCTGGCGCACGTTCTTCCCTTCGACGATGAAGATCGGCCAGATCAGGTCGTCGACGGTCAGCCTGTTCTCTTGCACGAGGCGGCGCGACCAATCGGCCTTGCGCATGCGCCTGAGCCGGCGCGAGCCGGTGATTTCATCGACGGTGCGGGTGCCGGCAGCCTTCGCCGCGCTGAATTTGTTCATGGCCAGTTCTCCAGACGGGGCGGCTTTTATCACGATGGCGCCCCCCAGACCAATGCGGCATGGTTGTGCCAGCGTGTCGCCGCGAAGATTGACGCGCGTGGACAGGCCCCTTAGCACTTCCTGACCGGGGGCCAGGAGCGAATCTGTCGATGGATTTTGGCGGCGGCGACGAAATCCGCTTCGAGCGCATCGGCCGGGCCGGCGTGGTGACGCTGACGCGTCCGAAGGCGCTCAATGCGCTGACGCACGGCATGGTGCGGGCGCTGGCGAAGGCGCTGGCGGCGTGGGAAAGCGATGCAGGCGTTGCCTTGGTGCTGGTCCTGGGCGAGGGCAGGGCGTTCTCGGCCGGCGGCGATATCATGCAGGTCTATGCCGCGCGCGGTGCCGGCGAGGAGCCGCCGGCCGATTTCTTCGCCGACGAATATCGGCTGAACGTGCATATCGAGCGCTATCGCAAGCCCTATGTGGCACTGATCGACGGCATCGTCATGGGCGGCGGCGTCGGCATCTCGTTCCACGGCTCGCATCGCGTGCTGACGGAAAATGCCCAATTCGCCATGCCGGAGGTCGGTATCGGCTTCTTCCCGGACGTTGGTGGCAGCCACATCCTGCCGAAGTTCGGCAGCTACGGCATGTATCTGGCGCTGACGGGAAACCGCATCGGGCAGGGGGATGCGCTAGGCTGTGGCCTGGCAACTCATGCAATCAAGGCCACCGATCAGGCCGCGCTGGTGGCGCGCCTGATGGAGAGCGGCGATCCGGACGCGGTGCTGCGCGATCTTTCCGGGCCGGTGGCACGCGCCACGGATGCCGCGACCCTTGCCGCCATCGAACGCCATTTCTCGCTTGCCTCGCTCGATGCCGTCGTTTCCAGCCTGGCTGCCGCGCAGGGCGACTTTTCCGCCGCGACCCTGTCCACGATCCTGTCGCGCTCGCCCACCAGCCTTGCCGTGGCGTTCCGGCAGATTGCCATGGGCCGCACCCTGTCGATGGAGGCCTGCATGCGCATGGAGTACCGCATCCTCAACCGTATGCTTGCCGGTCATGATTTTTACGAGGGAATCCGCGCCGCGATCGTCGACAAGGACCGGCAGCCGAAATGGCGTCCCGCACGGATCGAGGACGTCGCGGCGACAGACGTCGATGCCTATTTCGCGGACCTCGGCGAGCGGGAACTGGCGTTGTGAGCGATGTCGCCTCGTCGCCGCGGGTGCTGGGCGCTTCGGCTGCCGAGATCGCCTTCGTCTGGTTCCAGCGCATCGTCGCCGTCTATTGCCTGTTTTTCGGCGTGCTCTACTGGGTGAAGCTGGTCGGTTTCTATCCCGGCCCGCTGTGGCGCTTCGACCTGATGCCGGTGCATTGGCAGGTCGCGGCGAGCGTGCTCGCCGTGTTCTTTCCGTTCGCGGCGGCAGGCTTGTGGATGCTGGCATCCTGGGGCCCGGTGATTTGGTTCATCTGCGCGGCGATGGAGACGGCCATGTATGCCGGGATGCCGGCGCTGTTCGGTGAAAGGCTGACGATCGTCGCCGCCCACATAGTGGTGGCGCTGGTCTATATCGCCTTGCGCACCGTCATCCATCTACAGAAGCGCCGGCAGCGGCAATAGTCTTGCCGCGGCTCCGCGAAGGCGGCCGACCCCTTTGGGGGTTCAATAAATATTGAGGTTAATTGTCCGTCCCTACATGGGATTTTGTTAAGCCTGTCTGCAAACCTCCTACCGGTAAGCTCTTGTTAGCCTTGGCGTTTAAGTCGAATTTTATGGGTATTCGATAGGGTCGCGACCAAGGTGAGAAAAACAAAAAATCACCGGGCGACAAACGAGAGGCAAAGACAATGATCAACACGCGCCAGGCTGCCAAGCCCGCCATCGGCTCCGACGACCGCAGCGAGTCCATCCGTTCGCTTTACATGGAATCGCTGCAACTCGTCGAGCGTCTGCACCGCCGTCTGCTCGACGTCATCAAGGACGAGTTCGACCGCAACGGCCGCTCCGACATCAACGCCATCCAGGCGCTGCTCCTGTTCAATATCGGCAACGCGGAGTTGACCGCCGGCGAGCTGCGCTCGCGCGGCTACTATCTCGGCTCAAACGTGTCCTACAACCTCAAGAAGCTTGTCGATCTCGGCTTCATCAACCACCAGCGTTCGCGCATCGACCGCCGTTCCGTCCGCGTCAGTCTGACGCCGAAGGGGCAGGACGTGGCCGAAGTGGTGGCCGGCCTCTACGAGCGCCATATCGGCTCGATCGAGCAGGTGGGCGGCATCAACCAGGACGAGTTCAAGCAGATGAACCGCGCGTTGCAGCGTCTGGACCGCTTTTGGAACGATACCATCGCTTACCGCATGTAAGCGGAAGGCGAGGGGCGGCGCCGGAGAAGCGCCGCTTCGGGCAAAACTTCCAGTCAGGCCGGGGCCGCGAGGCTTCCGGCCCTTTTTCTTGCAATCGGCCGGCGAGCCGTCGAACCGGCTTGCCATGGCGCGGTTGCCGAAAAGGCACGCCCGTCGCCTTTCGCAAATCGTGCAGACAGTTGATTTGCGGCAACGCCACGTTGCCGCCATATTCGCGGTGAAAGCGGAACGGCGTGCTGGCGCTTGTCGGGCGCAATGCCGGGAACCGGCGCCGCGGCCGCGCGTTCAGAGCGACGCCGCATGAAACCCGGTCGAAGCCGGAACATGGTTGGCATATTGTTAAGAGTGCAGGCCTTAGTGTGCCGGCGAAAGTCGTTTGTGTAGATCCGATCGAAAATGTCTGGACCGTCGATGAAAACCAGCCGCCGTTTCTTCCTTTCCGGAGCCACCGCGCTCGCCGCCGCCGCGTTCTCCGGCGCGGCCCGCGCGCAGGACGTCATTGGCGATATCCTGAAATCGACGGGAGACTGGGACGATACGTTCGATGCCCGCGTCAGCGAGAACGGCAAGGTCGCCTCGACGCTGCCGATCTTCAGCCCGCAGACGATTTCCTATACCGAGCAGGCTATCGAGCTTTATCGCGGGATCGTGTCGCAGGGCGGCTGGCAGCCGGTGCCGGCGACCAAGAAGCTGCAACTCGGCGTCGTCGATCCGGATGTGGCGGCGCTGCGCCGCCGCCTGATGGTGTCGGGGGATCTGCCCCAGAGCGCCGGCGTTTCGCAAGCTTTCGATTCCTATGTCGATGCCGCGCTCAAGCGTTTCCAGGTTCGGCACGGCCTGCCGGCCGACGGCACTACGGGCAAATATACGTTTTCGGCCATGAACGTGTCGGCGCCGGTGCGTCTCGGCCAGCTCGAGACGAATCTCGTGCGGCTGCGCTCGATGGGCGGCTTCCTCGGCGAGCGCTACGTCATGGTCAACATTCCGGCCCAGCAGGTCGAGGCGGTGGAGAACGGCCGCGTCGTGCTGCGCCATGCGGCCATCGTCGGCAAGGTCGACCGGCAGACGCCGATCGTGAATTCGAAGATCAACGAGATCATCGTCAATCCGTACTGGAACGCGCCGGTTTCCATCGTGCGCAAGGACATCATTCCGCTGATGCGGAAGGACCCGAACTACCTCAAGGACAGCCATATTCGCCTGTTCGCGCCTGACGGCAGCGAAGTCGACCCGATGACGGTCGACTGGTCGACGGAAGACGCTGTGAAGTACCGCTTCCGCCAGGACCCCGGCGCCAACAACGCCATGGCCACGGTTAAGATCAACTTCCCCAGCCCGGACGGCGTCTATATGCACGATACGCCGCAGCAGAGCCTGTTCGGCAAGCTGATGCGCTTCGATTCCTCGGGCTGCGTGCGCGTGCAGAACGTGCGCGATCTCGTCACCTGGATTCTGCGCGACACGCCCGGCTGGGATCGCAAGCATTTCGAGGACGCCATCAAGAGCGGCGAGAGCATTCCGGTTAAGGTCACCAATCCGGTGCCGGTCTACTTCACCTACATCTCGGCCTGGTCAACCGGCCCCGGCGTTGTGCAGTTCCGCGACGACATCTATGGCCGCGACGGCGTCGACGAGTTGCAGATCACGTCTTCGCTGTAAGCGCCTGCGCTGTTTCCTAAAAGGCCGCCTCCGGGCGGCCTTTTGCTTTGGCGGCGAAGCGTTGGCGCAATCCGGCCAGCAAAGTTCGTGGCGTACATGGCGGGGCGTCGACAACTGTGTTAATGGCGCGCAGTTCCTCCGACAGCAAGGGTTTCCGCCATGGCAACAGCATCGGCCGCCTCGAATCATCTCGAGTCCTTTTTCGAAACGCCGCTTGCGGAGGCCGATCCGGAAATCTTCGGCGCCATCCGCGACGAACTCGGCCGCCAACGCCACGAGATCGAGCTGATCGCCTCGGAAAACATCGTCTCCCGCGCCGTGCTGGAGGCGCAGGGCTCGATCATGACCAACAAATATGCCGAGGGCTATCCGGGCAAGCGCTACTATGGCGGCTGCCAGTTCGTCGACGTGGCCGAGACGCTGGCCATCGAGCGCGCCAAGAAGCTGTTTTCCTGCAATTTTGCCAACGTGCAGCCGAATTCCGGTAGCCAGATGAACCAGGCGGTGTTCCTGGCGCTGTTGCAGCCCGGCGACACCTTCATGGGCCTCGACCTGAATTCCGGCGGGCACCTGACGCACGGCTCGCCGGTCAACATGAGCGGCAAGTGGTTCAAGGTCGTCTCCTACGGGGTGCGCCAGGACGACCACCTGCTCGACATGGACGAGATCGAGAAGAAGGCGCACGAGACGAAGCCGAAGCTGATCCTTGCCGGCGGCACCGCCTATTCGCGCGTCTGGGACTGGAAGCGGTTCCGCGAGATCGCCGATTCCATCGGCGCCTATCTGATGGTCGATATGGCGCATATCGCCGGCCTCGTCGCGGGCGGGGTGCACCCGTCGCCGCTGCCGTATGCCCACGTCGTCACCACCACCACGCACAAGAGCCTGCGCGGTCCGCGCGGCGGCATGGTGCTGACCAACGACGAGGATATCGCCAAGAAGATCAATTCAGCCGTATTCCCCGGCCTGCAGGGCGGCCCGCTGATGCACGTCATCGCCGCCAAGGCGGTGGCTTTCGGCGAGGCGCTGAAGCCGAGCTTCAAGACCTATGCGCAGAACGTTGCCGCCAATGCCAAGGCGCTGGCGTCGTCGTTGCAGGAAACCGGCCTCGACATCGTTTCCGGCGGCACCGACAACCACCTGATGCTGGTCGACCTGCGCCCCAAGAACGCTACCGGCAAGCGGGCGGAGGCGGCTCTCGGGCGCGCCAACATCACCTGCAACAAGAACGGCATCCCCTTCGACCCGGAAAAGCCGTTCGTCACCTCGGGCGTGCGGCTCGGCACGCCTGCCGGCACGACGCGCGGTTTCGGCCAGGCCGAATTCCGCGAGATCGGCAAGCTGATCGCCGAGGTGCTGGACGGGTTGAAAGTGGCCAATTCAGACGAGGGCAACGCCGCCGTCGAGGCCGCGGTGAAAGCCAAGGTCGTGACCCTGACCGATCGCTTCCCGCTCTATCCTTATCTGGGGTGAGGGGGCAGCGACGGCTCCCTTGATTTCGACGGCTCTCGGTAATACCTTTCTGGAAACAGGTATTACCGAGGTTGCCATGAGCACCAAAGTTACGACGAAAGGTCAGGTGACGATCCCCAAGGCGGTGCGCGAGATGTTGCGCGTCGAGCCGGGCGGCGAAGTCGAATTTCGGCTCAATGATCGCAATGAGGTCGTTGTCCAGCGCGTGGACGGGAAGAAGGTAGCCAGCCGATTTGACAAATATCGAGGCATCCTCGGCCCAGGTCTGACAACCGATGAGATCATGGCCCTTACTCGTGGTGACGATTGGCGTTCATAGATTCGAACGTGCTGCTGGATCTGCTGACCGGAGATCCCGTTTGGGAGGACTGGTCAGTGCAAGCGCTCGCCAACGCTCAGGCGGCGCGTTCTCTGGTCATCAATGACATCGTCTACGCCGAACTGGCGACGAGGTTTGAGGCCGTGGAGACGCTCGATGGATTTGTCGCAGATGCTGGTCTGCAAATGTTGCCAATGCCGCGCGCCGCGCTTTTCATGGCGTCCAAGGTCCACGCGCTCTATCGACGGGCTGGAGGCGTCCGAACCGGAGTCTTGCCCGACTTCTTCATCGGAGCTCACGCGGCGGTTCTCGATTTGCCTATCGTAACGCGAGACAGCGGACGTTATCGAACCTATTTCCCCACAGTCGAACTCATAACTCCAAAGATGAACTGAGCTATGCGCTGCCCCTATTGCCAGTCCGAAGATACACAGGTGAAGGATTCACGCCCGGCCGAGGACGGCGCGGCGATCCGCAGGCGTCGTGTATGTCCCGATTGCGGCGGTCGTTTCACCACCTTCGAACGGGTGCAATTGCGCGACCTCGTGGTGGTCAAGAAGTCCGGCCGCAAGGTGCCGTTCGACCGCGACAAGCTGCTGCGTTCGGTCGAGATCGCGTTGCGCAAGCGCAACGTCGAGCCCGACCGCATCGATCGGGCCGTCACCGGTATCGTGCGCCAGCTTGAAAGCTCCGGCGAGACGGAAATTCCGTCCGCCGAGATCGGGCGGCTGGTCATGGAGGCGCTGAAGTCGCTGGACGACGTCGCCTATGTGCGCTTCGCCTCGGTTTACCGCAATTTCCGCGAGGCCAAGGATTTCCACGAACTGCTCGGTGAATTGAAGAGCGACGAGGAACCGGCGGAGTAATGGCCGGGACCACGGCAAAAGGGCAGGCCGCGCTCGACCGCCGTTTCATGGCGGCGGCGCTTCGCTTGTCGCGCCGCAATGCCGGACGTACCGCGACCAATCCCTCGGTCGGGACGATGATCGTGCGCGACGACGGGGCAGGGCCGTTCATCGTCGGGACCGGCGTCACCGCCGTCGGCGGTCGCCCCCATGCCGAGACGGAAGCGCTGGCCGAAGCCGGAGCGCTGGCGCGCGGCGCCACCGCCTATGTCACGCTGGAGCCCTGTGCCCATCACGGCCGCACGCCGCCCTGCGCCAATGCGCTGGTCAATGCCGGCGTGGCGCGCGTCGTCGGAGCGGCCAGCGACCCCGATCCGCGCGTCTCGGGCAAAGGCTACGCGATTTTGCGCGAGGCCGGCGTCGAGGTTGTCGAGGGCGTGCTGGCGCGGGACGCTGCCGAGCAATTGGCCGGCTATATGAGCCGGTCCTTCAGGAAGCGCCCGGAAATCATCTTGAAACTTGCGCTTTCCGCCGATGGCAAGATCGGGCGCCGAGGCGCCGGCCAGGTGTCGATCACCGGTGAGAGTGCACGGCGCGAAGTCCATCTCATGCGTGCCGAGGCGGATGCCGTCCTGGTCGGGATCGGCACCGTGCTGGAAGACGATCCGGCGCTGACGGTCCGCCTGCCCGGGCTGGAGAACCGTTCTCCGGCGCGCATCGTGCTCGACCGCGGCATCCGGTTGCCGGAAACCTCGAAGCTGGTCGCCGGCATCGACCGCGTGCCCGTCTATGTCGCGGCCTGCGCGGAGGCCGACCCCGAGAGGCGCGCGGCGCTGGAGCGGCTCGGCGTCCGCTTCATCGGGACCGAGACGGTGGACGGCCGCGTGGCGTTGCCGGAACTGATGGAGGACCTTGCGTCGCTCGGCATGGCCAGCGTGCTGGTGGAGGGCGGTGCGGATGTCGCCGCGGCTTTCCTCGCCGACGGTCTGGTCGATCGCATCGTGCTGTTTCGCGGAGCGGTCGAGGTGGGCGAGGGCGGTATCGCCGCCCCGCTGGACGAGGACCACATTCCGGCCGGCTTCCGGCGGGTGCGGGCGATGCGTTTCGGTGACGACCGCTACGCCGAATGGATAAGGGATATGTGATGTTCACGGGTATCGTCACCGACATCGGCACCGTCGCGCGTGTCAAGCCGCTCAAGGAAGGCGTCGGCCTGCGCATCGATACCGCCTACGACCCCGCGTCCATCGCCATCGGCGCTTCGATTTCCTGCGGCGGCGTGTGCCTGACGGTGACGGCGCTGCCCGAGCAGGGCTCGAATGCGCGCTGGTTCGAGGTCGAGGCGTGGGAGGAGGCGCTGCGGCTGACGACGGCTTCGGACTGGCAGGCGGGCACCCGCATCAATCTGGAGCGAGCGCTGAAGATCGGCGACGAGCTTGGCGGCCATATCGTATCCGGCCATGTCGACGGCATGGCCGAGATCGTGGCGCGCGAGGACGAGGGCGATGCCGTGCGCTTTACGCTGGAAGCGCTACGCGAGCTTGCGAAGTTCATTGCGCCGAAGGGTTCGGTTGCGCTGGACGGCACTTCGCTGACGGTCAACAAGGTTTCCGGCACGCGCTTCGACGTGCTTCTGATCCATCATTCGCTGTCCGTCACCACATGGGGCGAACGCAAGGTGGGCGACAGCGTCAATCTCGAAGTCGACACGATGGCGCGCTATGCCGCGCGTCTGGCCGAGGCGGCTGAGGAAGGGCTTTGAGGCAGGCCGCCGATTTCGGTTGTCCTGGAGCCATGTCGGCGCTTGCGGTCGGCGGCGCTTCGGCCTAAGGGACGCGCTTCCTGCGGAGAGCTTCATGGCTGGCATATCGGAACACGGCAAGGCGTTCATCCGCCCGAAGCGCAAGGCGCACCTGCTCGTCATCGAGGCGCGCTTCCACGACGAACTCGCCGACGCGCTGCTCGACGGCGCGACGAAGGCGCTGGAGGAAGCGGGCGCGACATACGATGTCGTCACCGTTCCCGGTTCGCTGGAGATCCCGGCGGTGATTTCCTTCGCGCTCGACGGCGCCGCCGAGGGCGGCACGGCCTATGACGGCTACGTGGCGCTGGGCACGGTCGTGCGCGGCGACACCTATCATTTCGACATCGTCGCCAACGAATCCTCGCGCGCGCTGATGGATCTCGCCGTGCAGGAGGCGCTTTGCATCGGCAACGGCATCCTCACCACCGAAAACGACGAACAGGCCTGGGCGCGGGCACGCCGCAGCGAGGGCGACAAGGGCGGGTTCGCGGCGCGCGCGGCCCTCACCATGATCGCGCTGAAGGACCGGCTGGGAGCGGCATCGTGAGCGTACCCACCCCGTCCGGCCAGCCGGCCCGCCCGGCCAACAAGCGCGGCGCCGCGCGGCTCGCCGCCGTGCAGGCGCTCTATCAGATGGACGTGGCGGGCAGCGGGTTGCTTGAGATCACCGCCGAATACGAAGCGTTCCGGCTCGGCAAGGAAGTGGACGGCGCGCTCTACCGCGAGGCCGACGCGCAATGGTTCCGCGCCATCCTCGCCGGCGTTGTCGAAAACCAGAAAACCGTCGATCCGATCATCCGCCAGGCGCTGACCGAGGACTGGCCGCTTTCGCGGCTGGATTCCACGCTGCGCGCCATCCTGCGCGCGGGCGTCTACGAGTTGATGAAGCGCGAGGACGTGCCGGTGGCCGTCATCGTTTCCGAATATGTCGATATCGCCAAGGCGTTCTACGAGGAGGACGAGCCGAAGCTGGTCAATGCCGTGCTCGACCGGGTCGCGCGCCGCGTGCGCGGCGAAGGCCGGGGCAAGGACGCATGAGCGCCATCGCGGATACCGCCGTCGCCCGTGAGGCGCGCCGCACGGCGCTGATCCTGGCCGCCGCGCAGGCGGTGCTGGGCTCGACCGGGCCGATCTGCTTTGCGCTGGGCGCGCTGGCCGGCTATTTCATGCTGAGCGCGGACAAGTCGCTGGCGACGGCGCCGCTTACCGGCTTCAACGTCGGCGTGGCGCTGGGAGCTTTGCCGGCCGCCTACGCCATTCGCTCGCTCGGCCATCGCAAAGGCTTCATGACCGGCACGCTGCTGACGGCCGGCGGCGGGCTGATCGCGACGGTCGCGCTGTTCCATTCGGCCTTCTGGCTGTTTGCCCTCGGCTTGCTCGTCATCGGTGCCGGCAACGCCTTCGTGCAGCAGTTCCGCTTCGCCGCTGCCGACAACGCGCCGCCCGAATTCAAGGCGCGCGCCATTTCCTTCGTGCTGGCGGGCGGCATCATCACGGCGATCGTCGGACCGCAGACGGTCATCTTCACGCACGATCTTCTGTTGCCGGTGCCGTTCGCCGGCTCCTTCGCCGCGATCATGGTCATTGCCGCCGTCGGCGGCCTGCTGCTTTCCCGGCTGCATGCGACCACGCCTGCCGGCAAGGCGGAAGACGTGGACGAAAGCGATGCGCGCCCACTGGGCGAGATCGTCATGCAGCCCCGCTTCATCGTAGCCCTGCTGTGCGGCGTCTGCTCCTACGCGCTGATGACCTTCGTCATGACCGGCGCGCCGCTGGCCATGGTCGGCTGCGGCTTCTCCTCCGACCAGGCGACGCTCGGCATTTCCTGGCATGTGATGGCGATGTACGGGCCGAGCTTCTTCACCGGCCGGCTGATCCACCGCTTTGGCGCCGAGCGGATCGTCGCTACCGGCCTCGTCCTGCTGGTCTGCTGCGGGCTGGTGGCGCTGTCCGGCCTTGCGCTGTGGCAGTTCTGGACCGCGCTGATCCTGCTCGGGCTCGGCTGGAATTTCGGTTTCATCGGCGCGACGGCGATCGTCGCGGAGAGCTACCGTCCGTCGGAGAAGGGCAGGGTGCAGGGCTTCCACGATTTCGTCCTGTTCGGCACCGTGGCGCTCGCCTCGCTGTCCTCCGGCGCCGTCTACAACGGCTGGGGCTGGGAGATGCTGATCTGGATCATGTTCCCCGTCTGCATGGTTTGCTTCGCCGCGCTCGGCACGCTGCACTGGCGGGCTGTGAGCCGCGCCGGTTGAGCCGTCCGCCGTGGCCGCCCGCAGTCTGCGGCCGGCTCTAATCGATCTAATCGGCCGGTATCGCCTGTCGCATCATTCGCCCTAAGACTTTTGGGGCGAAAACGGGGCAAAAACCGAACAATATCTTGACGTTCGCGAACCTGTTTGGCTAAGCCTCCTGCGGAGGGCCGGGTTTCCGCTCGCTTGCGGACCCGGCCCCGATTTCAACGTCGGGGCGCCCGCCGCCGGCATCATCGGGGAAAATCCGCAAATGACCATGCTTTATGTCGTCATTCTCTGCGGCGTGCTGTCAATTCTCTACGCCATCTGGGCGACGCAGTCTGTGCTCGCGTCGGACCAGGGCAATGCACGCATGCAGGAAATCTCGGCTGCGATCCGCGAAGGCGCGCAAGCCTATCTCACTCGTCAGTACACCACCATCGCCATCGTCGGCGTGGTCGTCTTCCTGCTGGCATGGTGGCTGTTGTCCGGCACCGCCGCGATCGGCTTCCTGATCGGCGCCGTGCTGTCGGGCCTCGCCGGTTTCATCGGCATGAACGTTTCGGTGCGCGCCAACGTGCGCACGGCGCAGGCGGCCTCGAACAGCCTGGCCGCCGGCCTCGACATCGCCTTCAAGTCGGGCGCCATCACCGGGATGCTGGTGGCTGGCCTCGCCCTGCTCGGCGTCTCGGTCTACTACCTCATCCTGACCGGTCCGCTCGGCCATCAGCCGGGCGAGCGCGAGGTTGTCGACGCGCTGGTCGCGCTCGGCTTCGGCGCTTCGCTGATCTCGATCTTCGCGCGTCTCGGCGGCGGCATCTTTACCAAGGGTGCGGACGTCGGCGGCGACCTCGTGGGCAAGGTGGAAGCCGGCATTCCCGAGGATGATCCGCGCAACCCGGCCACCATCGCCGACAACGTGGGCGACAATGTCGGCGACTGCGCCGGCATGGCCGCCGACCTGTTCGAAACCTATGCGGTGACGGTCGTCGCCACCATGGTTCTGGCGGCGATCTTCTTCGCTGGTGCCGCCAATCTCGAACAGGTGATGGTCTATCCGCTCGCCATCTGCGGCGCCTGCATCATCACCTCGATCATCGGCACCTTCTTCGTCAAGCTCGGCTCCAACGGCTCGATCATGGGCGCGCTCTACAAGGGGCTGATCGTCACCGGCATCCTGTCGGTCGTCGGCCTCGGCGCCGCCACGTCGATGACCATCGGCTGGGCCGACGTCGGCACCGCCAACGGCATGACCGTGACGGGCAAGAACCTGTTCATCTGCGGCCTGATCGGCCTGCTGGTGACGGGGCTGATCGTCGTCATCACCGAATACTACACCGGCACCGACAAGCGCCCGGTCAATTCGATCGCCCAGGCCTCGGTAACGGGCCACGGCACCAACGTCATCCAGGGCCTCGCGGTCTCGCTGGAATCGACGGCGCTGCCGGCCATCGTCATCGTCGGCGGCATCATCGCCACCTACCAGCTCGGCGGCCTGTTCGGCACGGCGATCGCGGTGACGACCATGCTCGGCCTCGCCGGCATGATCGTGGCGCTCGACGCCTTCGGGCCTGTCACCGACAACGCCGGCGGCATCGCCGAAATGTCGGGCCTGCCCAGCGAAGTGCGTCACTCCACCGACGCGCTCGACGCGGTCGGCAACACCACCAAGGCCGTCACCAAGGGCTATGCCATCGGCTCGGCCGGCCTCGGCGCGCTGGTGCTGTTCGCGGCCTATTCCAACGACCTGGAGTTCTTTGCCGCCAACGGCGACAAGTATCCCTACTTCCAGGGCATGGGCACGGTGTCGTTCGACCTGTCGAACCCGTACGTCGTCGCCGGCCTGATCTTCGGCGGCCTGATCCCGTATCTGTTCGGCGGCATCGCCATGACGGCCGTCGGCCGCGCGGCGGGCTCCATCGTCGAGGAAGTGCGGCGCCAGTTCCGCGAGAACCCCGGCATCATGAAGGGCACCGCCAAGCCGGACTACGCCAAGGCGGTCGACCTTCTGACCCGCGCGGCGATCAAGGAGATGATCGTTCCGTCGCTGCTGCCGGTGCTCGCGCCGCTGGTGGTCTACTTCGGCGTGCTGCTGATCTCGGGCTCCAAGGCTTCGGCCTTCGCGGCGCTCGGCGCCTCGCTGCTCGGCGTCATCGTCAACGGCCTGTTCGTGGCCATTTCGATGACCTCCGGCGGCGGTGCCTGGGACAACGCCAAGAAGTCGTTCGAGGACGGCTTTACCGACAAGGACGGCGTCAAGCACCTGAAGGGTTCCGAGGCCCACAAGGCTTCGGTGACGGGCGATACCGTCGGCGATCCCTACAAGGACACCGCCGGCCCGGCCGTCAACCCGGCCATCAAGATCACCAACATCGTCGCCCTGCTTCTGCTGGCAGTGCTGGCGCACGGCTGAGTGTGAATAAGTCCGCGCGGCCGTTGGCCGCGCGGGCCAACGAAAAACCCGCGGACTTCATCGAAGTCCGCGGGTTTTGTTTTGGGTGGCCCGCTTGAAGCGGTCAGGTCATTGCAATGCGGGATCAGCCGCCGCTCATCATGCTGCCGGCCGAGCTGGGCGTCATCTTGCCGGCGCCCTTGATGATCTGGGTGAGGAAGTTCTGGTCCTTGCCGCCGGTCGGCGTGGTGCGCGAGACGAAGTCGAAGATCTTGCCGTCCTTCAGGCCGTAATTGGCGATCTGGGTGACGCGGCCGTCCTTGCCGAAATAAACGGCCAGCACCTTCTGGTCGACCAGGGTGGGATTGGCGAAGGCGACCGCACGACGGCGCGTCTGGGAAATGTAATAGAACACCTCGTTGTCGAAGGTGGCTGTGGTGGAGGGCGAGCCGAGCGCCAGCAGCACCTGCTCGCGGCTGGAGCCGACAGGCACGGAATCGATCGCCTGCTGGTCCATGATATAGCCCTGGGTCAGCGTTTCTCCGGGCGTGACGTCACCGAACATCTTGTTGGTGTTGCAGGCCGACAGCACTGAGGCGACGACGAGCATCGAAGCGATGCCGGCCGGAGCGGATGAAAACCTCGACTTGAAATTCAGCGCGCGCAACAACAACTCCATTCCGCCCCTCCGGCTTGCACGAGGCGGCAAAACCGGTAAACCAGCTTAGCCGCCGATGCAACAACGCCGGCCCAACAAACAGGTCCCCGGGAGACCGCTCTCCATGTTCCAGCGCCTGTTCGGCCGCGAACGCAAGGCCAACCGCGCCATTACCGAAGCGCTCTACGGTCAAATCGTGGCGGCGGCGCGGCAACCCGTCCTTTATTCGGAATGGCAGGTGCCGGATACGCCGCTCGGGCGCTTCGAGATGGTTTCGCTCGCCATGCTCCTGTTCCAGCACCGTCTGCGCGGCGAGGGCGGCTCGGCCGGCGAGGTCGCGCAGGTGCTGATCGACGAGTTCTTCACCGATGTCGAGCACTCTCTGCGCGAACTCGGCATCAGCGATCCGGGCGTGCCGAAGCGCATGAAGCGGCTGGTCCGGATGTTTTACGGGCGCACGGCGGCGTATACGGAGGCGCTGGACGGCGCGGACATCGCTGCGCTTGCGGCGGCCCTGTCGCGCAACGTGCGACCCGACGCGGCCGACTGGCCGCAGGCGACGAAACTGGCGGCCTATGCGTTGCGAGCCCGGACGGCGCTGGCGGAGCAGCCGGTGGCGGGCATCTGCGCCGGCCATGTCGTCTATCCGGCGGCGGGCGAAGGAGGCGGCGATGAAGCATGAGGAACCGAAAAGCCCGGTGTCGTTTGCCGCCCATGTGGCACGGCTGCCGCACAACGGCCTGCCGGTGACGATCGAGGCCGATGCACAGCAGCGCCAGGCACTGGCCAGTGAGCACGGCCTTCTGTCGGTGGAAGCTTATCGTGCCGAGCTTCTGGTGACGCCGTGGAAGCGGCATGGCGTCAAGGTCGCGGGCACGGTGGTGGCCGATATCACCCAGGCCTGCGTGATTAGCCTCGATCCGGTGCCCGCGCATATCGACGAGGCGGTCGAGGGCCTGTTCCTGCCTGACGATTCGAAACTCGGCCGGCTGGGCTTCGAGGGCGGCGGCGAAATTCTCCTCGACGCCGAGGGACCCGACGGCCCCGAAACCTTCCACGGCGAGACGATCGACGTCGGCGCCCTGGCCGAGCAGTTCTTCGGCCTGGCGATCGACCCTTATCCGCACAAGCCGGGCGCGTTCCTGGATACCGGCGAAGAAGGGCAGGAGGAAAGCGAATTCCAGCGCAAGCTCAAATCCCTGCTGGGGAAATCCTGAAAGTCCACAGGACGACGGAAAACCCGTTGTGCGGACGCGCAAAAACGCTATTTTCGCCGACGCAAGCGCCAGCCCGAAGCCAACCGTGAGATGACCGCAGCTTGATCAGGATTTCCATCGATGCCATGGGCGGCGACCACGGGCCGAATGTGGTCGTGCCGGCGCTCGCGGCGGTCGCCGTGCGGCGCCCGGACATTCGCTTCATCGTCTACGGACGGGAAGAAGCGGTGCGGCCCGAACTCGACAAATTCCCGGCTCTGGCCGGCAAAAGCGAATTCGTCCACTGCGACGTGGCCGTCAGGATGGACGACAAGCCAAGCCAGGCGCTGCGCCATGGCCGATGGAAGTCTTCCATGTGGAAGGCCATCGAGGCGGTCAAGTCCGATGCGTCGGAAGCCTGCGTGTCGGCAGGCAACACCGGCGCGCTGATGGCCATGTCGAAATTCTGCCTGCGTACCATGGCCACCATCGACCGGCCGGCGATTGCCGCCATATGGCCGACGCTGCGCGGCGAAAGCGTGGTGCTGGATGTGGGCGCCACTATCGGCGCCGACGCACACCAACTGATCGACTTCGCCATTCTCGGCACCGGCATGGCGCGCTCCATTTTCGGCATAGACCGTCCGACCGTCGGGCTGCTCAATGTCGGCGTCGAGGAGATCAAGGGTCAGGAGGAGGTCAAGGAGGCGGGGCGCATGCTGCGCGAAGCCGCCATGGCCTCGATGACCTATCACGGTTTCGTCGAGGGCGACGATATCGGCAAGGGAACGGTCGACGTGGTGGTGACGGAAGGGTTCTCCGGCAACATCGCGCTGAAAACCGCCGAGGGCACCGCCCGCCAGATCGCCGGCTACTTGCGGGCAGCCATGGGGCGTACGCTGATGGCGCGCATCGGCTATCTGTTCGCCCGCGGCGCCTTCAACACGCTGCGCGAGAAGATGGACGTCAGCCGCGCCAACGGCGGCGTCTTCCTCGGCCTCAACGGCATCGTCGTGAAAAGCCATGGCGGCGCCGATTCGGAAGGTTTCGCGGCGGCCGTGGAACTCGCCTACGACATGGTGCGCAACCGGCTTCTGGACCGTATCGAGGCGGACCTCGACCTGTTCCACGCCCGCAATCCGCAATCGACAACAATGAAAAAGCCCGCCGTCGCCGATGACGGCGAAGACAGGTAGGACAAGACGTGATCAGATCAGTCGTGCGCGGCACGGGCTCCGCGCTGCCCCGTCGCATCATGAAGAATGCCGACTTCGAGGGCATGGTCGAAACCTCCGACGAGTGGATCGCCCAGCGCACAGGTATCCGCCAGCGCTATATCGCCGCCGATGACGAGACGACCGCTTCGCTGGGCGAGGCGGCGGCGCGCGCGGCGTTGAAGAATGCCGGCCTCACTCCCGACGATATCGACCTGATCGTGCTCGCCACCTCGACGCCGAACAACACCTTTCCGGCGACGGCGGTGGAGATCCAGCAGCGGCTTGGCATGCGCCACGGCTTCGCCTTCGACATGCAGGCGGTGTGCTCCGGCTTCGTTTATGCCATGACGACGGCTGATCTCTACATTCGCGGGGGGGCGGCCAGGCGCGTGCTGGTGATCGGTTCGGAGACGTTCTCGCGCCTGCTTGACTGGACCGACCGCTCGACATGCGTGCTGTTCGGCGACGGGGCCGGCGCCCTGGTACTGGAGGCAGGCGAAGGGCAGGGCACCATAGCCGACCGCGGCGTGCTGGCCTCCAGCCTGCGCTCCGACGGCTCGCATCGGGAAAAACTCTATGTCGACGGCGGCCCGTCGACCACCGGCACCGTCGGGCATCTCAGGATGGAAGGCCGCGAGGTCTTCAAGCACGCCGTCGGCATGATCACCGACGTCATCGAGGCGACGTTCACCCAGGCAGGCATTACCGCCGACGATCTCGACTGGTTCGTGCCGCACCAGGCGAATAAACGAATTATTGACGCTTCCGCCAAGAAGCTCGGGATAGCGGACGAGAAGGTGGTGGTCACTGTCGATCTGCACGGTAATACATCGGCGGCATCGGTGCCGCTGGCGCTGTCGATCGCGGTCGCGGACGGCCGCATCAAACCGGGCGACCTGGTGCTGCTGGAAGCGATGGGCGGCGGTTTCACCTGGGGGGCGGTGCTGATTCGCTGGTAGGAGGCGAACCCTGCGGTTCGGTCCCTTGACCTAGGCGGTTCAATTACTTAGGCTCCGCGGCTTCTTGCATGTGTGTTGATTTTAGCGATGGGACGGTTTGATGGGGGGAAAGACACTTACGCGTGCTGACCTTGCCGAAGCCGTCTACCGAAAGGTCGGCCTGTCGCGCACCGAATCGGCGGAACTGGTCGAAGCCGTGCTGGACGAGATTTGCACTGCGATCGTGCGGGGCGAAACGGTCAAGCTGTCGTCCTTCGCGACTTTTCACGTGCGGGCCAAGAACGAGCGGATCGGCCGCAATCCCAAGACCGGCGAGGAAGTACCGATCCTGCCGCGCCGGGTGATGACCTTCAAGGCTTCGAACGTTTTGAAGAACCGCATCCTGAAGGCCCACCAGACCAAGGGCAAAGGCGGCAAGTAGCCGCAAAATGCGGTTGAAAGCGGTGGCCCGGCACTGATGCCGGGGTTGAATGTCGGCCAACAAACCGCTGAAATAAGGCTCGATTCGGCGCTTCGATGCCGAATCCGCGTCCAGAGCGAGGATTTTTCCCATGGACAAGAGCCCCGATGCTTTCCGCACCATCAGCGAGGTCGCGGATGATCTCGATTTGCCGCAGCATGTGCTGCGCTTCTGGGAAACGCGGTTTTCGCAGATCAAGCCGATGAAGCGCGGCGGCGGACGGCGCTATTACCGGCCGCAGGATGTCGAGCTCATCAAGGGCATCCGCCACATGCTCTACGAGCAGGGCTATACCATCAAGGGCGTGCAGAAGCTGCTGCGCGAGAACGGCAACCAGTTCCTCGTCGCCATCGGCAACGGCGACATGGCGGCGGTCGAGGCGATCGCACAGCGCAAGCAGGCGGATGCCGTGCCGCTGACCCCGGCCGCGCAGCCGCGCGGCAGCGACGACGAGATGCTGGTGGGCCAGCCGAAGGTGAAACCCAGCCGGCGCTTCTTCGGCTTGGGCAAGGCCGAGGAGGAGGGACCGGTGGCACCCGACAGCGGCCGGCTGTCGCGCGACAATCGCGCGCTGTTGCAGGAAGCGCTGTTCGACCTGCTGGAGTGCAAGCGCCTGCTCGACCAGGTGCGCTAGGATCGCGCGCCAACGCGCCTTGGCGCTCCTTGCCGCCGGCTAGATCGTTTTGGCCGCATTTGTGCGACGCCGGACGATTCCGTCCGGCTGCAAAATGCTCTTGGCGCCGAGCAGGAACCTTCCGTCAGGCGTGGCGTTTCACGTCCTCTCACGGAAGGACATGCTCATGGCGTTGTTTTCGGACCTGACCGATATCGATCTGGAAAAGCAGGTGGCGGCCCTGTCGCGCGAGCTTTCCGCTCTCAAGCGGACCGTCGCGAGGCGCGGCGGCAGCTATTATGAGGGCGGCCGGGACGCAGCTGCGGACACCTATTCCGACTTCATGGACAGGATCAGCGATCATCTGCCGGCCGTGAGGCGCCGCGCGCATGCGCTCGAAACCACCGCCCGCGATCATCCGGCCGCCACCGCCGCGGTCGGGCTGGTCGTTCTGGGCCTCGTGGCGACCCTCGTCTTCAGCCGCAGGTAAGCCGGAATATCGGGGCGACGGCATATCGATCTCCGCGATAGGTGTGCTCGGCGCGGACTCGTTTGGCTGCTTGCAATCGCCAAACGCCACCCGGCGCGAGCAAGCGCCGGAGTCGATGCGGTCGATATATATGCGGCGGGTAGGCCTTGCCTCAAAGGCAAAAGAGAAGCAGCGCGACGGCCGTGAACAGCGCCATCAGCAAGGCGTCGGCCGTGCGGTAGAGGTTGAGCGCGCGGCGGATATCGATGCTTTGCGCGTCGCGGCGGCCGCCTTCGCCCATGAAGGCGTCGTCCACCACGACGCCGCCATAGACGCGCGGCCCGGCCAGCGCCAGCCCGAGCGCGCCGGCCATGGCCGCTTCCGGCCAGCCGGCATTCGGCGAACGGTGTTTTGCCGCGTCGCGCCGGAGCGCGCGCCAGGCGGCGGCGGGGTCGGCATCGTGGACAAAATACGCCGCCAGCACGATCAGCAGGCCGGTCAGCCGCGAAGCCGGCAGGTTGACGAGGTCGTCGAAGCGCGCCGCCGCCCAACCGAACGCCTCGTGCCGTGGTGTTCGATGGCCGATCATCGAATCGGCGGTGTTGGCGGCTTTGTAGGCCGCGCCGCCAGCGAGTCCGCCGACGCCGAGCCAGAAGGCCGGCGCCACCACGCCGTCGGAAAAGTTTTCGGCCAGGCTCTCGACGGCGGCGCGGCAGACGGCGGCTTCGTCCAGCCTTTCGGGATCGCGGCCGACGATCATCGACACCGCCTTGCGTCCGGCCTCGAGCCCGCCCGTATCGAGCGCATCGGCCACCGCCCGCACGTGCTGGCCGAGGCTTTTCTGCGCCAGCAGCGAGGTCCCGATCAGCGCCGTCAAAAGGAAGCCCAGCGGCAGCGCGCCCAGCGCCCGCTGGATGCAGAACGCAAGGACGGCCGGCACGGCGACGATGACCAGAAGGGCGGCGATGCCGGCGGCGCGACGGCGGCTGTCGGATTCGGAGGCGCGGTTGAGCAGACGGTCGAGACAGGCTATCAGGCGGCCGATCCACGTCACCGGGTGGCCGACGGCGCGGTAGAGCCCGTCGGGATAGCCGACCAAGGCCTCGGCGGCCAGCGACAGAAGGGCGATCAGCACGGACATGACGTTTCCGGACAAGGCAACGACTGTGGATCACGGCGGAAGCCTTGGCCGGGCGCGGGCGCTGTTTCCTCACGCGCCCGAGCCGTTCGTCGACCTTTCGACCGGGATCAACCCGCACTCCTACCCGCTTTTTTCCCTGCCCGCCACAGCGCTGACGCGGTTGCCGGAAGCCGCGCGGCAGGATGAACTGGCGGCGATTGCGGCAAGCGCCTATGGCGCGCCGTCGCCGGCTCATGTCGCGCCTGCGCCGGGCACGCAGATCCTGCTGCCGCGCGTTGCCGCACTCGTCCGGCCGGGTCGCGCCGTCGTGCTGGGACCGACCTATGCGGAACATGCCAGGGCGGCGGCGCTGGCCGGCCATGCGGTCTCCGAGACGGCCGATTTCGAGGCGCTGGCCGATGCGGACCTGGCCATCGTGGTCAACCCGAACAATCCGGACGGACGGGTGGTGCCGCGCAGGCATTTGCTCGAACTCGCAGGTCGCCTGAAGGCGAAGGGCGGGCTGCTTGTCGTGGATGAAGCCTTCATGGATGTGGGCCCGGCGGACGAAAGTCTCGCCGGTGATGTCGAGCATGGCGGCACGGTGGTCCTGCGCTCGTTCGGCAAGTTCTTCGGCCTGGCCGGTCTGCGGCTAGGCTTTGCATTGGCCGAAACCGACATCGCCGCGCGGCTGACGCGCGATTTCGGGCCGTGGGCGGTTGCCGGGCCGGCACTGGAATACGGCATCGCCGCGCTGGCCGATCATGATTGGCAGCAAGCCATGCGTGAACGGCTGGTTGCCGAGGCGGTCCGGCTGGATCGGCTCCTGGCGCGATTCGGCGTGCCTGTCGCGGGCGGGACGTCGCTGTTCCGCTTCGTCGCATTCGCCGGTGCTGCGAGCCTGTTTGCCGCGCTGGGCGAGCGTGGCATCCTGCTGCGCCACTTCGAGGCGCGGCCCGATGTGCTGCGTTGCGGCCTGCCGGGCAATGACGAGGAATGGCGGAGGCTGGAGGCGGCGCTTGCCGACTGGGCAGGCGCGGCACATGACAAGCGCAGGGAGGCGTCGGCATGAGCGGTGCGGAAATCCATGTCTGTCCGCTGTCGAAGGTCGAGGAGACGGTGAACCGCACCGGCGCGCGGCGGCTTCTGTCGCTGCTGGCCGTCGGCACGGAGATGCCGCGTCTGTCTGCAATCGCGGCGGAAGATCATCTGCATCTTGCCATGCACGACATTGCAGAAGCGCAGGACGGCATGACACCGCCCGGCGCGGCGCATGTGCTGAAACTGCTCGATTTCGCACGCGCCTGGGATCGTGCGCAGCCGCTGGTGGTGAACTGCTATGCCGGCATCAGCCGCTCGACGGCGTCGGCCTACATCATCGCCGCAGCCCTCGCGCCTGAGCGCGACGAGGAGGAACTGGCGCGGACCTTGCGCCGCCTCTCGCCGTCCGCCACGCCCAATCCGAGGCTGGTGGCGGTGGCCGACGAGATCCTCCAGCGGCAAGGGCGCATGGTCGCGGCGATCCGCGCCATCGGTCGTGGCGCGGATGCCTTCGAGGGCGTACCGTTCGGGTTGAGGCTGGACGGGTAGGCAGCCGCTCAGGCCGCCTTGTCCTTCTCCGCCAGCATGTCGCGCACCATCGGGATCACTTTCGTCCCGTAAAGCTCGATGCTCTTCATCATCTTCTCGTGGCTGGTGGTGCCGGCCGAGTACTTGAGATCGAAGCGGTCGTTGCCGAGCGCCCTGACGGTGGCGGCGATCTTCTTCGCGACGGTTTCGGGCGAACCGGCATAGGTCGAGCCTAGCTCGATCTCGCGGATGAAGCTGTCCTTCGTCGTCTCCGGCCAGCCGCGCTCGCGGCCGATGCGGTCGTGCATGGCCTTGTAGCCGGGCCAAAGCTCTTCGCGCGCCTGCTCGTCCGTCTCGGCGACGTAGCCCGGCGAATGGACGCCGAGCGGCATTGGCTCCGTGCCCATCTGCTGCTGGGCGCGCTTGTAGAGATCGACGAAGGGCAGGAACCGCTTCGGGTCGCCGCCGATAATGGCGAGCGTCATCGGGATGCGGTAGTGCACCGAGCGCACCACCGATTCCGGCGAACCGCCGACACCGACCCAGGCGCTCAACTTGCCGCTTTCGACGCGCGGATAGACGGTGACGTCCTTGAGCGGCGGCCGAAGCTCGCCTTCCCAATTCACTGGCCCGTTGGCGAGAAGCGCTGCGAACAGGTCGAGCTTCTGCTCGAACAGCACTTCGTAGTCGCTGAGCTTATAGCCGAACAGCGGAAAGGATTCGGTGAAGGAACCGCGCCCGAGGATCACTTCGGCGCGTCCGTTCGACAGCGCGTTGACCGTCGAAAAGCGCTCGAAAACGCGAATCGGATCGTCCGAGGACAGAACCGTTACGGCCGAGCCAAGCTTGATGCGCTTGGTGCGGGTGGCGATGCCGGCCAGCACGACTTCCGGCGCCGAGACGGCGAAGTCGCCACGGTGATGTTCGCCGACGCCGATGAAATCCACGCCCACCTCGTCGGCGAGAATCGCTTCGTCGAGCACGTTGCGGATGACTTCGGCCTCGTGCAGCAGCTTGCCGTCGGCGCCGACGGTGACGTCGCCGAAAGTGTCCATTCCGAATTCGATGTGCTTGGTCATGGTCGTTCTCGATCCGCGGGTTGATCCGGCCGTGCCGGGCGCGAAAGGGACGCCTCGCCGGAAGGTCCGGATGCTGCGCCAGGTTGTTTGCACGGCAAGATAGGAGGCGGTTTCACCTTATTCAAATTGAACGGACAGCACTCACCGTTCACTCCTGCTTGACGATGATCCGGGGTTCATGCGCGGATCGACCTCGCACGGCATGGCCGGAACGCCTATGTTCAGCCCATGCATGACCATTCTCATGGAAAGCCTGCCGCAAGCCGATCCCGCAACTGGGCGGGCCCTTGGCCGCGCACGCCGGCGCGGCTGGCCGGCACCGGGCTGGTGCTGCTTTACCAGGTCACGCTGTCCGGCTTCATAGGCAACACCTGCCGGCACATGCCGACCTGCTCGGAATATGCCTATGAGGCGATCGCGCGGCACGGTCTGTGGGCCGGCGGCTGGCTCGGCCTGTTCCGTGTGCTGCGCTGCGGGCCGGGCGGCACGCACGGCATCGACAACGTTCCGGAGCGGCTCGCCGCCGATCTCGCCTGGTGGGCGCCCTGGCGCTATTGGCGGGTGGGAAGGAAGCCGAACTAGCCGCAATTCCGGCTTCTGGCCGCTTTACGACCTCCGTTCCGCTGACTAAAAGACACGGCGCTGCCGGGCCGATCCGGCGATTTACCCACCCGCGTTCGTTTGCGGGACTGGATAGGAGAAGACGATGTCCGAAATTTCCCTCACGTTTCCCGATGGTTCCGTCCGCCAATACGAAGCGGCGACGACCGGTGCGCAACTGGCCGAATCCATTTCCAAGTCGCTGGCGAAGAAGGCCGTGGCCTATACCTTCGACGGCACGCTGCGCGATCTTGCCGATCCGCTGGGCGCTTCCGGCAAGGTCGAGATCGTCACCCGCGACGATCCGCGCGCGCTGGAACTGATCCGCCACGATGCCGCGCACGTGCTGGCCGAGGCGGTACAGGAATTGTGGCCGGGAACGCAGGTGACGATCGGTCCGGTGATCGAGAACGGTTTTTACTACGACTTCGCCCGCAACGAGCCGTTCTCGCTGGAGGATTTCCCGGCCATCGAGAAGAAGATGCGCGAGATCGTCGCGCGCAACAGGCCCTTCACCAAGGAGGTCTGGTCGCGCGACAAGGCCAAGACGGTATTCCGCGACAAGGGCGAGGCCTACAAGGTCGAGCTGATCGACGCCATCCCGGCCGACCAGGACGTGAAAATCTACCATCAGGGCGACTGGTTCGACCTCTGCCGTGGCCCGCATATGGCTTCGACCGGGCAGATCGGCTCGGCCTTCAAGCTGATGAAGGTGGCCGGCGCCTACTGGCGCGGCGATAGCAACAATCCGATGCTGACGCGCATCTACGGCACCGCCTGGGCCGATCAGGCGCAGCTCGACAGCTACCTGACGATGCTGGAGGAGGCGGAGAAGCGCGACCACCGCAAGCTCGGCCGCGAGATGGACCTGTTCCATTTCCAGGAAGAGGGGCCGGGCGTCGTCTTCTGGCATCCGAAGGGCTGGAAAATCTTCCAGAACCTCGTCTCCTACATGCGCCGCCGTCTGGCCGACTACGACTATGAGGAGGTCAACGCCCCGCAGGTGCTCGACAAGAGCCTGTGGGAAACGTCCGGCCACTGGGGCTGGTACAAGGAGAGCATGTTCAAGGTCACCGTCGCCGGCGAGGAGGCCGAGACGGAGGACGACCGCATCTTCGCGCTGAAGCCGATGAACTGTCCGGGCCACGTGCAGATTTTCAAGCACGGCCTGAAGTCATACCGCGACCTGCCTGTGCGCTTTGCAGAATTCGGTGCGGTGCATCGCTACGAGGCATCCGGCGCGCTGCATGGGCTGATGCGCGTGCGCGGCTTCACGCAGGACGACGCGCACATCTTCTGCACCGAGGAGCAGCTCGCCGCCGAGTGCCTCAAGATCAACCAGCTGATCCTGTCCACCTATGCCGATTTCGGCTTCGAGGAAATCCGGGTGCGCTTTTCGACGCGGCCGGAAAAGCGGGTCGGCTCGGATGCCCTTTGGGATCACGCCGAGGAGATCATGGGCGGTGTGTTGAAGCAGATCCAGGCATCCGACAACCGCATCAAGACCGAGATCAACCCCGGCGACGGCGCGTTCTACGGGCCGAAGTTCGACTACGTGTTGAAGGACGCCATCGGCCGCGAATGGCAGTGCGGCACCACGCAGGTCGATTTCAACCTGCCGGAGCGGTTCGGCGCCTTCTACATCGACAGGGATTCGGAGAAGAAGCAGCCGGTCATGGTGCACCGCGCCATCTGCGGCTCGATGGAACGCTTCCTCGGCATCCTGATCGAGAACTATGCCGGCCATTTCCCGCTCTGGTTCGCGCCGGTGCAAGTGGTGGTCGCGACGATCACCTCGGACGCAGACGACTATGCGGTAAGAGTGGCGGAACGGCTGAAAGCCGCGGGGCTGGCCGCCGAGACGGACCTGCGCAACGAGAAGATCAACTACAAGGTGCGCGAGCACAGCCTCGCCAAAGTGCCGGTCATCCTGGTGTGCGGCCGGCGCGAGGCGGAGGAGGGCACCGTCAACCTGCGCCGTCTCGGCTCGCGCGACCAGCAGTCGCTGACGCTGGACGAGGCGGTCGCCGCGCTGGTGGAAGAGGCCGTGCCGCCGGACCTGCGCCGCAAGCGCCTCTCGGCCTGACCGGCATGTGGCCGATACGGCGGCGGGCCGTTTCGCCGCCGTATTTTTGAAATGAAGCCGCTCAGTCGGCGCCTTCGTCGGGGTCGACGGCGGTGGCTTCGGAGGCGATGACTTCGACTTCCTCGTTCTTGCCGGCTTCGACGCTGAAATCCTTCTGGTAGATGCGGTCGCGGTTCTTGGCGATGACGGTGTAGTCGCCTTCCGCAAGCACCATCGGCGCATAGGCGCCAACCGCTTCCTTGATCGGGTCGCCGGATTCGTTGAGCACCGACCAGGACGTGTCGGCGATCGCTTCGCCGCCGGCCTCGCGTACCAGCTTCATGGTGACTTCGGCGGCATGATGCTCGACCGTGGCCTCGGTCAGCTTGCCGGCCTCGACGCGGATGTCGGAGCGGATCACCGCGTTAGTGGCGCCGTAGGTCGAGACGACATGGTAGGTGCCGGCATTGAGCCGGATCACGGTGTTCGGCTTGACGTCGGGAATAATCAGCGCCCTGTCGCCGTCGGCGCCGGCCTTGCCTTCGTAGAT
Source organism: Mesorhizobium sp. (assembly GCF_017306545.1). Lineage (GTDB taxonomy): Bacteria > Pseudomonadota > Alphaproteobacteria > Rhizobiales > Rhizobiaceae > Mesorhizobium. Next base: position 168,497 of record NZ_JAFKID010000005.1, on the reverse strand, counting down.
CGAGAAACGCAGCTTGTCGGGCGGGATGCGCTGGCCGCCCGAAAGCACGGCGTCGAGTTTCAACCCGCCGGCGTCAAGCACCAGGCTTTCTCGCTTGGCTTCATGGCCGACGGTGATGCGCTTGGTGGCGCCGGCGCGTCCGTAGGCGGCGTGCACCAGATAACTGCCGGGCTCCAGCGTCAGCACCGCCGTTCCGCCATGGGCGGAAGCCACCATCGGCAGCTTGCCTTTCGCGTCGGGCTCGGGCTTGAAGACGCGCCAGACGATGCCGCGCGTGATGTCGGCTCCCTTGTCGACGAGTTGGGCGCTCAGCGTCACCTCGCCACCGTTGCCGGCGGCGAGCGGTGCATCGCGGTGGCTTCTGGCATAGCCGGAAATATCGGGAAGCTTGAGGTCGCCGAGGCCGTCCTTGTCCTGCGCGGCGGACGGCGTCGCCGCTGCGGCGAGCAGCGCCACGGCGAAAACCGACAGCAGGAAGCGAAGCCCCCCCAGGATCATGCCCCTCGAGATCATGCCTTGCGTTGAAGCCCAATGCGGTGGCAATTTCAAGGCTGGAGATGCGTCCATGGACGAGTCTCTTGCGGCTTGTCGTGCCGCAACCGAGCCGCCCGGTCGCATGGCGTGCTTCAGCCCAACATCGCTCCCATGAGGAACCGCGCAATGACCTCGCCCATCATCGACTTCCTGCTGACCCGCAGTTCCGTTCCCATTCCCGACCTGCACGAGCCGGCGCCGGGTGACGCCGACATTGCCACGCTGATTGCAGCCGCCTCGCGCGTGCCGGATCACGGGCGGCTGGCGCCTTGGCGCTTCATCCTCTACCGGGGCGACGCGCGCGTCGAAGTCGGCAGGAAACTGGCCGACCTCGCCGAGAAGCGGGAAGGGCCGCTCACCGAAACCCGCCGCAACCAGGAACTGACGCGTTTCTCGCGCGCACCGCTGGTCATCGGCGTCGTGTCCAGCCCGAAGGAGAGCATCAAGATCCCGCAATGGGAGATGCTTCTGTCCGGCGGCATGGCGGCGATGAACCTGGCGCTGGCGGCCAATGCGCTCGGCTACCGCACCAACATGATCACCAATTGGTATTCCGACGTGCCGGAGGGCAGGGCGATCCTCGGCCTGGCGCCGCACGAGCGCGTCGTCGGCTTCGTCCATATCGGCACGTTTTCCGGCACCCTGCCGGAGCGGCCGCGGCCCGATCCGGCGACGCTCTATGCCGACTACGCCGGTCCGTGGGCCGATTCGTCGGGGGCATAGACCCCGGCTGCCTTCGCCCGTGCCAAGAGCCGCTCGGCGAGCCGCAGATGCGGGCGGTCGACCATCTTGCCGCCCAGTGCCACGACGCCGGGATTGCCGGCTGCGGCGAAGGCCGCGACCACCGCAACAGAGTGCTCTATCGCTTCCCGCGAGGGCGTGAAGGCGGCGTTGATGACCGACACCTGGTCGGGATGAATCGCCATCTTGGCGGTGAAGCCGTCGCGCTCGGCGTCGGCGCATTCCGCCGCGAAACCGGCCGAATCGCGAAAATTCGGGAAGACGGTGTCTACCGCCGCGATATCGGCGGCCGATGCCGCCAGCAGCGTGACGGCGCGCGCCAGCCGGAAAACGTCCGTATAGCGGCCTGACCCGTCGCGGGCCGTGCGAGCGCCGATCGCCGCCGACAGGTCTTCCGCGCCCCAGGTGAGGCCGCAAAGCCTTTCGCTGGCACCGGTATAGGTCGAGGCGGTGAACACCGCGGCCGCCGTCTCGGTGATGATCGGAAGGATTTTTGTCGCGCCGTCCGGCAGTCCGGCTTCGGCCTCATGGACCCTGAGTTTCGTCGATAGCCGCTGCACGTCCTGCCCGCCGCCGGCTTTCGGCAGCATGATGCCGTCCGGCCGGGTCGGCACGAGTGCGGCGAGATCGTCGTCGGTCAGGCCGGTCGTGAGATCGTTGACACGGACATAGATTGCGGCCCGCGTGCCTTGGCGATGCGCGGCAATGAAGTCGGCCGCGATGCGCCGCGCCGCCTGCTTGTTGGCCAGCGCGACGGAATCCTCCAGGTCGACGATGACGACGTCGGCCGGCGAAGCGAACCCCTTCTCCAGCTTGCGCTCCGAATCGGCGGGGACGAACAGCAGCGAGCGCATCAGGCGGGCCTTTTCAGCATCATCGCCTGGCGCACGCACTTCGCCACCAGCGCGCCGTTTTGATTGTAGGCGCGGTGCTCGAACTCGACGATGCCGCGATCCGGCCTGGATTTCGAGTCGCGCGCCGAAACCACGGTCGTCTCGACCCGGATCGTGTCGCCATGGAAGACCGGGTGCGGAAACACCGTCTCCTTCATACCGAGGTTGGCGACCGTTGTGCCGACGGTGATATCGTTGACCGAGATGCCGATCATCAGGCCGAGCGTGAACAGCGAATTAACCAGCGGCTTGCCCCATTCGGTCTTCGACGCGAAATCGAAATCGATATGCAGCGGCTGCGGGTTCAGCGTCATGACCGAAAACAGCATGTTGTCGCTTTCGGTGACGGTCTTGCGCAGCGAATGGCTGAAGGTGCGGCCGACGGTGAAGTCCTCAAGGTAAAGTCCGGGCATGATGTCCTCCGTTTTGCGGGTGATAGGGCGGGGAGCGTGCGCCATCAAGCCGGTTAAGGAACATGGTGAACCGTTCGTAAACCAATTTCCGCCTAGGGTTCTAGCGGGATCGGGAAACCGGCAGGCGTACGGCGGGCACAGATGATCGTTTCGCATTTCCTCAAATGGATCAACACCGCGCGGGTGGCGGAGCGTGCGGCGGCGGCGACGGCGCTTGCCAGAGCCTATGTCAATGCCGACCTGCCGTTCGAGGATCGCTGCGCGGCGGAGGCGGCGCTGACGCTGCTTCTCGACGATGCCTCCTCCAAGGTTCGTCAGGCGCTGGCCGAGGCATTGTCCATGAGCCGCCATGCTCCGGCGCAGATCATTGCGGCGCTTGCCGCCGACCAGCCGGAAGTGGCCGGCGTGGTGCTGGCGCGCTCGCCGCTGCTGACCGACGCCGATCTCATCGACCGTGTGGCGACGGCGGCGGACGCCACCCATGCGCTGATCGCCGACCGGCCCGTCGTCTCCATGACGGTTGCCGCCGCCATCGCCGAGATCGCCGGGCCGCAGGCCTGCATCGTTCTGCTGGCGAATTCGGGCGCCGACATCGCCTCGCTGAGTTTCCGGCGCATGGCCGAGCGGCACGGCCATGTCGCGACCGTGCGCGAGGCGCTGATCGCCGATGCGCGCCTGCCGGCCGAATGCCGCCATATGCTGCTCACCAAGCTCGGCGAAGCGCTGAGGGGTTCGCCGTTGGTACTGGCCCTGATGGGGCAGGCGCGGGCCGAGCGGGTGATGCGCGACGCCTGTGTGAAGGCCTCCGTCACGCTGATCGAGAACACGCAGGCGGCTGAGCATCCGGCGCTGGTCGAGCATCTGCGCCTGCGCGGCGACCTGACGGCGTCTTTCCTCATTCGGACCGTGGCGCACGGAAAGGTCGATTTCTTCGGCTCCGTGCTGATGGCGCTGAGCGGGCATTCCGGCGAACGGGTGCGGGCGCTGCTGGCCGGCGGCCACGACACGGCGCTGTTGGCGCTGTTCAGTGCGGCGGGCCTCGCCAAAGCGACTCACGGCATCATCCTGCGCGCGCTGAAAGTGTGGCGCGAGGTGGCCAACGGCAAGCGCGTCGCCGGCGTGCAGGAAGTGAGCTGGCTGATGCTGAAGGAACTCGGCGGGCAGGGCGCGCAAGGCGACCTTGCCGCGCTGGTCAAGTCGATCCATCTCGAGGCGCTCCGGCAGAATGCGCGCGGCCACGCGCTGGCTATCGCCGCCGCTTGACCCTCAGGCCCGCCGGAAGAAGCCCGGATAGTCCTCGATGGCGACGGCGATGATGCGCAGCGACGCCGCCGTCTGGAGGTTTTCCGCGCCATCTCGGCCGGCGATGGCGGCGGCCTCGTCGCGGATTTTCGACACGGTGTCGGCTGCGCTGATCGACGGGCGCACGAGCAGGTCGCGAGCCAATATCCGCAGGAATTCGCGTGTCGGATCGCTTGTTTCCAGCGGCAATCCGCCCGCCGCCAGTACCTTGCGCAGGCGCAGGGTTTCGAGCCCGACGGCGACGGAGGCGATGCTGCCGCCGAAGAGCGCGTCCGCCTTGCGGCCGATGCGCTGCGCCAGCGGCAGAAGCTGGTTGATCCGGTCGTAGGCCAGGCTCTCGAAGGCGGTGCGGCGGGGAATGCGCTCGTGCAGGCACAGCCGTGCCAGATCCTCGCGCATCGACTCCACGAGGCGCTCGACGGTGGCCCATGGCTGTGCCGGCAGCACCAGGAGGTAGACGCCGATGGCCAGCAGTTCGCCGACCAGGATGGAGAGCGAGCCGGCAAGGAAGGGTCCAGGGTCATAGACCATGAGCTGATGCGGACTGAGAAAGGCCAGGAAATTGATGGCGAAGGCGGTGGCGATGCCGACCCGGCGCGGATTGGCCATGGCGAGCGCGGCCGGCACCAGCACCGGCACGACGAAGACGATGAACCAGCCGAAGCCAGGAAACGCCGGCAGCGCATACTGGCTGATGACGAAAGCGACGGGCAGGGCGATCAGCGTACCCTTGAAAAAGCCCCAGGCGACCTGCACCGGATTGGGGCGTGGCGCGAACAGGCTGGAGACGACGGCGACGATGATGACGACGCCGGCGAGTTCCGACCAGCGCGTCGCCAGCCAGAAGGCTGCGACCAGCATGGTGGCCAGCGCTGCCCTGACCGCGTTGCGCACCGCTGCCGGTCGATCGCGATGAATGACCAGCGCCGGCTGGCGGCGGTCGCGTGCCCGGCCGGAGGGCGGCGCCGTCAGGGCGTCCAGCCCGCGCAGGACCTCCTTCAGCGCATCGGCGAATTCAGCGGCGATGGTCAGCCGGGTCACGGCGCCGACCGGGTCGGGATCGCTGTCGCCGATGTCGCCGGGAATGCGGCGCGCGCGGTCAGCGATTTCCTGGAGCCGGGCGATCCATGGCCCGGTGTCGTCGAGAGCGTCTGGCGTCGCCGCCAGGTCTTCCAGCAGCATCTTGAGATCGCCGCGCACCACGAGTTTCGGCGCGCCCGGCGGCCGCGGATGGGCGTGCAGCATGCGCACCGCCGACAGGGCCGACAGAAGATGGCCGATGGTGCGCCGGACCGGATAGGCGTGCGTGGCCTGGCTGGGTGCCTCGAGCCGTGCATAGGCGCGCATTTCGCCCAGCGCCTGGCTTTCGGAAACGAGCTTGCGGTAGAGCGATTCGAGTTTGGTCGGATCGCCACCGCCAAACGAACTCTTTGCGTAGACGGCGAGATCGAGGATGGAGCGGCTGAGGCGCGCGCGCATGGCGTCGCGCGCCAGTTGCGGCAAAATCAGCCGGCTGGTGATGCCGGCGCAGACGATGCCGAGCACGATTTCGGCGCAGCGCGCGCCGGCGAGTTCGACCAGCAGATGCGGCTGGCCGAACGCCGGCAGGCCGATGATCGTGGCCGTATAGCCGGCGAGCGCTGCGCCATAAGCCTCCGGATTGCGCAGCATTGACGAGACATAGGTGCAGAGCCCGATCCAGAGGGAGAGCGCGGCCACGAAAAGCCAGGCGTCGTTGCCGCTGAGCCTGCCGATGCCGATGGCTGCGGCAGCGCCGAACAGGGTACCGATCAGCCGGTAAAAGCCCTTTGCCAGCACCATGCCGGCCACCGGCTGGGCGACGATGAAGACCGTCATCATCGCCCATTGCGGGTGTTCGAGTTTCAGGGCGTAGGCGGCGAGCAGCGCGATCAGGCCCGCCGAGACGGTGCGCAGCGCGAAAATCCAGTCCGAGCGGGTCGGGCTGGCGAGGCCGGCCAGCCATCCTTCGAGAGTTTTGCGCAGCCGCTCCATGCGCTTCTAGGTTGCCTGAACGCCGGCCGCGGTCAATCGCTCAGATATCCAGTTCTTCCGTTTCGGCGAACTCGGCGCGCTCCTGGATGAAGCGGAAGCGCGCTTCCGGCTTGGTGCCCATCAGTGCGTCGACTGCGTCCTTGGTGGCGCTTTCCTCGTCCAGCACGTCGACCCTGAGCAGCGTGCGCTTTTTCGGGTCCATGGTGGTTTCCTTGAGCTGGCCGGCCATCATCTCGCCCAATCCCTTGAAGCGGCCGATCTCGATCTTGCCGCGCCCGGTGAATTCGGTGCGCAGCAACTCGTCCTTGTGCGCGTCGTCGCGCGCATAGGCGACCTTGCCGCCCTGACGGATGGAATAGAGCGGCGGCACCGCCATGAAGAGATGGCCGTCGCGGATCAGTTGCGGCATCTCCTGGTAAAAGAAAGTGATGAGCAGCGAGGCGATGTGGGCGCCGTCGACGTCGGCGTCGGTCATGATGATGACGCGGTCGTAGCGCAGGTCGGAATCGCGGTATTTCGAGCGCGTGCCGCAGCCGAGCGCCTGGATCAGATCAGAAATGGTCTGGTTGGCGGCGAGCTTGTCGTTGCCGGCCGAGGCGACGTTGAGAATCTTGCCGCGCAGCGGCAGCACCGCCTGCATGGCGCGGTCGCGCGCCTGCTTGGCCGAGCCGCCGGCCGAATCGCCCTCGACGATGAAAAGCTCGGCGCCGGCGGCCGCGTTCTGCGTGCAGTCGGCCAGCTTGCCGGGCAGGCGCAGCTTGCGCACCGCGCTCTTGCGCGACACTTCCTTTTCCTGCCGCCGCCGCACGCGCTCGTCGGCGCGCGCGACCACCCAATCAAGCAGCTTGGTGGCTTCCTGCGGATTGGCGGCGAGCCAATGGTCGAACGGATCGCGGATGGCGTTCTCGACTATGCGGATCGCCTCGACCGTCGCCAGCCGGTCCTTGGTCTGGCCGACGAATTCGGGTTCGCGGATGAAGACCGACAACATGCCGGCGGCCGAAATCATCACGTCTTCGGAATTGACGATCGAGGCGCGCTTGTTGCCGGTCAGTTCGGCATAGGCTTTCAGGCCGCGCGTCAGCACGTTGCGGAAGCCGGCCTCGTGGGTGCCGCCCTCATGCGTCGGGATGGTGTTGCAGTAGGAACTGAGGAAACCATCGCCGCCGTACCAGGTGACGGCCCATTCCAGCGAGCCGTGACCGCCTTGCTTCTCGCTCTTGCCGGCGAAGACCTCGCGCGTCACCTGGAATTCGCCGTCGAGCGAGGCCGCGAGATAATCCTTCAGGCCGCCGGGGAAATGGAAGTCGGCCTTGGGCGGCGTGTCGTCCTTTTCCTTGAGCATCGACGGGTCGCACGACCAGCGGATATTGACGCCGCCGAACAGGTAGGCTTTCGAGCGTGCCATGCGGTAGATGCGCGCCGGTTCGAAGGCCGCCCCCTTGCCGAAGATATCGGGATCGGGATGGAAGCGGGTGCGCGTGCCGCGCCGGTTGTGCACTTCGCCGAGGCTTTCCAGCGGGCCCTGCGGGATGCCGCGCGAGAAGCGCTGGCGGTAGAGCTGCCGCCCGCGCGCGACTTCCACTTCGCAGACGTCGGACAGCGCATTGACCACCGACACGCCGACGCCGTGCAGGCCGCCGGACGTTTCGTAGACCTTGGAATCGAATTTGCCGCCGGCGTGCAGCGTCGTCATGATGACTTCGAGCGCCGACTTGTCCTTGAATTTCGGATGCGGATCGACCGGGATGCCGCGGCCGTTGTCTGTGACGGTGAGAAAGCCGTCGGCCGAAAGCTCGACCTCGATGAAGGTGGCGTGGCCGGCCACCGCCTCGTCCATCGAATTGTCGATGACCTCGGCGAAGAGATGATGCAGCGCCTTGTCGTCGGTGCCGCCGATATACATGCCCGGCCGCCGCCGCACCGGCTCCAACCCCTCCAGCACCTCGATGTCGGCGGCCGAATAGCTGTCCGCGCCGTCGCGCGGCGCAGCCTTTTTCGCGGCGGCGGCCTGCACCAGCGGGTCAGCCGGGCGCGAGGAAGGGCGCGGCACCGGCTGCGGTTTGTCGGCGGTTCCGAAAAGGTCGTTCATGTCGTCCATGCGCGTCGAAGTCTCGGTGTCGCGAATCACCAATGATATTGCCATGCCTGAAGCGTGGAGGCACGAACGTTCGCATTCCGTTCATGCGGCCTGCCGCGAAGTGCCGCCGGCAAGGGACTGCATCATCCGGCCGGAAAAAGCAAATTTGAATGGTTTGCGGTAATCGTCTGCAAAGCATTCTCCTGTAGGGCTGGCACCTGTTCAGGTGCGGGAGGTCAAAACTGCCGGATTTCACATCCATGTTGCTGGCGATCGGCTTTTCCGGCGTTTGCCTGAGCGCGACCCTGCTCGGGGTGTGGACGTCGGCACGCCGGGACAGCTTCCTGCTGACCTGGGCCTTCGGCGTCCTGCTGCTGGTCGGCCATGTGCTCGTCTACTGGAATTACGTTCAGGCCCCGTCGCTTCCGCTGTTGGCGGGCTTCATGGCCTTCCTGGCCGCCGGCCTTGCCTTGCTCTACGGAGCCGCCCGTCAGTTCTGTTCGGGGCAGTCGCCGTTGCGCCCGTCGCTGCTGGCCGGCCTCACCGTCTTCGTTTTCGAAGTTCCCTTGCTGCTCACCGGTTACGACGGCGCGGCCATGATGATGGAGAATTTCGGCGCGCTTACCGTGCTGGGTCTGACCGCATGGGTTTATTTCCGGCATCGGTCCGATGCACCGATCCCCATGGTCGCGCTTGCGGCGATGTACATGGCCTGCGCCGTTTCGTTCGGATTGTGCGGACTGATGCTTGTGCTGAATGGTCGATGGACCATCGGCCACGCGCCGCAGAACTGGGCCGAGGATCTGAGTATCATGGTGGCGGTGGCCAGCATGACCGGCATCGGCGCGCTCTCGCTGGCGCTCAACCAGGCGCGCAACGCCGCGCGCCACCGCGCCGCGTCGCTGCGCGACCCGCTGACGGGTGCGATGAACCGCAGGGCGCTTTTCTCCCGTCACGGCGAGCGGTCGTTCGGGCCGTTCATGGCGGTCGTCATGTTCGACCTCGACCATTTCAAGGGCATCAATGACAAGTACGGCCACGCCACTGGCGACCGGGTGCTGCTCGCCTTCGCAGACGTCGCGCGGCGTCACCTGAGAGCGGGCGACGACCTTGCCCGGCTGGGCGGTGAGGAGTTCGCCGTGGTCATGCCGCGCATCACGGAAGAGCAGGTGCAGGCCGTCGCGCGCACGATCTGCGAGGAGTTCGCGGCTACAAGCCTCGCCACCGAGCGCGGGCCGCTGTCGTGCACCGTCAGCGCCGGCATCGGCTTCGGCGATGCGCAAGGCGCCGGCCTCGAAGACATTCTCCATCGGGCCGACACCGCCCTCTATGCGGCCAAGCGCAACGGCCGCAACCGCATCGAATCCGAGACGTGGCGCCTCGTCGGCTGAGTCGATTTCCCTGAATGTCCGACAGCAATCAGACCGGCATCGCTGCCGGCCTGATTTCAGCTGCGGGCCTATTCGGCTGCGTCGGAATATTCCGACAGCGGCGGGCAGGAGCAGACGAGGTTGCGGTCGCCGGCGACGTTGTCGATGCGCGACACCGGCGGCCAGTATTTCACCAGCGTGTCGGCATTGCCGGCCGGATAGGCCGCTTCCATGCGCGAATAGGGATGCGTCCATTCGCCGGCCAGCGCTTCCGCCGCCGTGTGCGGGGCGTTGACCAGCGGATTGTCGTGTGCCGGCCATTCGCCCTTTTCAACCTTCGCCGCTTCGTCGGCGATGGCGATCAGCGCCTCACAGAGACGATCGACCTCGGCCTTCGGCTCGGATTCGGTCGGTTCCACCATCAGGGTGCCGGCGACCGGGAAGGACATAGTCGGCGCGTGGAAGCCGTAGTCGATCAGCCGCTTGGCGATGTCGTCCACGGTGATGCCCGAGCGGTCCTTGAGCACGCGCGTGTCGAGGATGCACTCGTGCGCCACGCGCCCGCCACGGCCGCGGTAGAGCACCGAATAATGGTTGCCCAGCCGCGCCACCAGATAGTTGGCCGACAGGATGGCGATCTCGGTCGCCTTTTTCAGCCCGTCCGGACCCATCATGCGGATGTACATCCAGGTGATAGGCAGGATGGACGCGCTGCCGAACGGGGCGGCGGCCACCGCGTGCTCCGACCCTTCCGCGACGTGACCCGGCAGGTGCGGTGCAAGGTGCGCCTTGACGCCGATCGGACCGACGCCCGGACCGCCGCCGCCGTGCGGGATGCAGAAGGTCTTGTGCAGGTTCATGTGGCAGACGTCGGCGCCGATGTCGCCCGGCCGAGCGAGGCCGACCAGCGCATTCAGGTTGGCGCCGTCGAAATAGACCTGGCCGCCATGCGCATGCACGATGGCGCAGATGTCCTTCGCGCCTTCCTCGAACACGCCGTGCGTGGACGGATAGGTGAACATCAGTGCCGCGAGGTTGGCGCTATGTTCGGTGGCCTTCGCCTTCAGGTCGTCGATGTCGATGTTGCCGTCGTCGGTGCAGCGCACCACCACCACGCTCATGCCGGCCATCGCGGCACTGGCGGGGTTGGTGCCATGCGCGGAGGAGGGGATGAGGCAGATATTGCGGTGGCCTTCGCCGCGCGCCTTGTGATAGCCGCGAATGGCGAGCAGGCCGGCATATTCGCCCTGGCTGCCGGCGTTCGGCTGCAAGGTCACGGCGTCGAAGCCGGTGATCTCGGCGAGCCAGCCTTCGAGTTGGTCGATCATTTCGCGATAACCCGCCGAATGCGCCTTGGGCGCGAACGGGTGCAGGTTGGCGACGGTCGGCCAGCTGACCGGGATCATCTCGGCCGCCGCGTTGAGCTTCATGGTGCAGGAGCCGAGCGGGATCATGGCGCGGTCGAGCGCCAGGTCCTTGTCGGCCAACCTGCGCAGGAAGCGCATCATGTCGGTTTCGGAGCGGTTCTCGTGGAACACCGGCTGGGTCAGGAATTCCTTGCCGCGCGGCTTGCCGGGAATGCTGCTTGCGGCCGCCGGCTTCGCTTTTGCGCCGAACAGGGCGGCGATAGCCGCGAGGTCTTCGGCGGTCGAGGTCTCGTCGAAGGCGACGCTGACATGGTCGGCATCGATGACGCGCAGCAGCCGGCCACCCTTTTCCGCTTCAGCCGCAATGGTTTGTGCCTTAGCCTTCACCTCGACTGTCACGGTATCGAACCGGCTGGTGCCGAGCACCTTGACGCCGGCGGCCGTCAGGCCTTCGGCCAGCCCGGCGGCCAATGTGTGGATGCGCGAGGCGATGCCTTGCAGGCCGGCCGGGCCGTGCCAGATGGCATAGGCCGTCGCCATATTGGCGAGCAGCGCCTGCGCGGTGCAGATGTTGGAGGTCGCCTTGTCGCGACGGATGTGCTGCTCGCGAGTCTGGAGCGCCAGACGGAAGCCGGGCCGGCCCTTGGTGTCGACCGACTGGCCGACGAGGCGGCCGGGCATCAGGCGGGTCAGCTTTTCCGAGACGGCGCAATAGGCGGCGTGCGGGCCGCCGAAGCCCATCGGCACGCCGAAGCGCTGCATGGAGCCGACGGCGATGTCGGCGCCGAGGCTCGCGGGGGCGGCGGTGACGGTGAGCGAGAGCGGGTCGGAAATGAAGATGACGACGGCGCCGGTTGCCTTCGCCTTTTCGATCGCTGCCTTGTGGTCGCCGTAGACGCCGTTGGCATCGGGCCAGGAGACGATCAGCGCGGCGGTGTTGTCGTCGATGGTCTCGCCATCGATCACGATATTCTGCGGCTCGGCGCGCGTCTTGAGCACATCGAGTGTCTGCGGCAGCGGTACGCCGGCGAAGGCGATTTTGTGACGCTTGTCGCGATGGTGGCGCACGGCGATGCCGACGGCTTCGGCGGCGGCGGTGGCCTCGTCCAGCAGCGAGGCCGACGCCACCGGCAGGCCGGTCAGTTCGGTCACCAGCGTCTGGAAGTTGAACAGCATTTCCAGACGGCCCTGGCTGATCTCGGCCTGGTAGGGCGTGTAGGCCGTATACCAGGCCGGGTTCTCGAACATGTTGCGCAGGATGACCGGCGGCACCACGACGCCGTGATAGCCGGCGCCGATGAAGCTCTTCATCACCGTGTTCTTCGCCATGGTGGCGGAAAGCTCGGCGAGCGCCTCGGCTTCGCTGGCTGGGGCCGGCAGGCCGAGCGGCCGGTCGAGCCGGATCGACTTCGGAACAGCCTGGTCGATCAGCGTCTCCACCGAGGGGACGCCGATACGGGCGAGCATGGCGCGGATATCGTCGTCGCCGGGGCCAATGTGGCGATCCGAGAAAGCGTAGGGTGCCGTGGTCATTTGTGCGTTCCGTTAGCCGATATGGGCCTTGTAGCCGGCTTCATCGAGAAGCCCGGCGAGTTGGCTTTCGTCGGCCAGCTTCATCTTCCACAGCCAGCCGTCGCCGGTCGGCGCGGAATTGACCAGCGCCGGGTCTGCCGACAGCGCCTCGTTGGCCGCGGTGATCTCGCCGTCGACCGGCGCGTAGACGTCCGAGGCCGCCTTGACAGACTCGACGACGACTGCGGTGTCGCCCTTGGAGAGCGTCTTGCCGACTTCCGGCAGTTCCACGAAGACGAGGTCGCCGAGCTGTTCCTGCGCATAGTCGGTAATGCCGACGGTGGCGACGCCGCCCTCGACGCTCAGCCATTCGTGGTCGGTGGTGAAATAGGTCTTGGCCATCGGAATCATCCTTTGTGGTAGCGATGGGGTGAAAAGGGCAGGGCGGCGACGTCGACGGGAACCTTTGTCCCGCGCACGTCGGCGAACAGTTTTGTCCCCGGCTTCGCCAGGGGAGCGGACACATAGCCCATGGCGACCGGGTGGCCGACAGAGGGACCGAAACCGCCGGACGTCACTTCGCCGGCGGGATTGCCGTCGGCGTCGGTCAGCTTCGTGCCGGCGCGCACCGGCTGGCGGCCTTCCGGCTTCAGGCCGACGCGCTTCGTCGCCGGACCTTTTTCAAGAATGGCGCGCAAGGCGTCCGCGCCGATGAAGGTGCCGGCAGCGCGCAATTCCTTCGGGATCGCCCACATCAGCGCGGCGCTCGCCGGGTCGGTCTCAGGCGAAAGGTCCTGTCCGTGCAGGCAAAGGCCGGCTTCCAGCCGCAAGCTGTCGCGCGCGGCGAGGCCGATCCATTGCACGCGCTCGTCGCCGGACATCTTCGCCAGGAGATCGCGCGCGTCCTTTTCCGGCAGGCCGATCTCGAAGCCGTCCTCGCCAGTGTAGCCGGAGCGGCTCATGAACCAGTTTTCGCGCGGCTCGACGCCATGCATGAAGGTCAGCGCATCGACGTCGAGGCTGGCGGCGCGCAGCACCTCGGCCGCCTGCGGACCCTGAACGGCGAGGAAGACGCGGTCGAGCGGCTCGACCGTGGCGTCGAAATCCTTGGCGATGTCTTTAAGATGCGCTTCGTCGGCGACCGCGTTGCCGGCGTTGGCGACGACCATGAAGCGCTCGTCGCCGAGGCGCGTGACGATCAGGTCATCGCGGATGCCGGCATGGTCGTTCAGGAAGAAAGTAAGCTTCGACTGCGACTGTTCGAGCGCGCCAGCATCGATCGGGCAGGCGCGGTTGATGAGCGCCGCTGCGCCCGGTCCCGTCACCAGGAACAGCTTCATATGCGAAATGTCGAACAGGCCGACATGCTCGCGGCAATGCTGGTGTTCCTTCATGACGCCGAGCGGATAGGTCAGCGGCATCGACCAGCCGGCAAAGCCACCGAATTTCGCCCCGGCGGCCTTGTGCAAATCTTCGAGAGGAAGAGTCTTTAAGTTTTCATCGCCCGCCATGAGGCCTCCAGATCAGAACAGCACGGATCGACCGCTTGCGCGGCCCGTTCGTGCCCCTCTGTCTGAAGCCTGAGAGACTCGGCGCCCCGGAACTCTGTCGGGAGGCCTTACACCTTCGGCGCGGGGCATTCGATTCCCCGACTTTCCAGAGTGTCTTTCCCGTCTACGGTTCTTTTGCCTGAGAGATTTCGGGCGATTTCCCCTTCGGCGGCAGCTTCCGCTGCTCTCTCCCGCAAACGGTTGGGGCCCTTGCCGGCCCCCGACACATTATCCATAGCCTGCGCGCGACGGATTGTCACCTCCCGGCGACACCGGAAAATTCGGCCTGACGATCAGGCGGCGGAGGATTGCGAAAGCTTGTCCAGCCGGCTCTCGATATGGCCGATCAACTGGCCTGTTTCGGCGTGCAGCAGTTTCAGCTTCGCCAACTGCTGGCCGACGAGATCCATCGCCGATTCGTCTTCCAGATCGGCGGGCCCGTTTCCCATGCCGTGCAAAAACCACGAAAGGCTGACGCCGAGCAGGCCGGAAAGCCGGTTCATGCGCTGGGCGTTGGGCTGCGAACGGTCGCGTTCCCAGGCCTGAATCGTCGCCTGCTTGACGCCCAGCCGCCAGGCGAGTCCTTTTTCGGAAAGGCCGCTTGCGGCGCGGGCTCGCGAAAGCCTGCCGCCGAACGTGTCGAGATCCTGTTCCTGTTCGAAAATGGTCGTGGTGTCGGGCACCCGAAGCACCTCCTTTTTGCGGTTGAAAGGATAACCGCCGCCCCATGCGGCGGATCGGCAAAGCATGGACAGCACGGCCGCAGAGCGCAAGGTTCAAATCCGGTTTTTCCGATAACCTGTTGTTACGGAAGAAAATTAAATGACCTGACCGGTAAGGGGACGTTCGACTTCAGATGCCGCCGTACCAGTCGTAGCCATAGTCTTCCCAATAGCCGCCACGTCCTCCGCCCATCGCGGCGAAAGAGGAGACGAGCTCGATCTTCGACAGGTATTTCGGCATCTTGTAGCCGAGCTGGCGCTCGACGCGGGCACGCAGCGGCGCGCCGTTTTCCACCGGCAGCGGCTTGCCGTTCAGACCGTAGGCCAGGATGGTTTGCGGGTGGCGGGCGTCGATCAGGTCGATCGAGCCGTAATATTTCACGTCACCGGAGGCGTCGTGGTCGATCGTGTCGAGACAGTGGAAGACGACATAGCGCGCCTCAGATTTCACCACCGCCTTGTCGAGCACCAGCGCAAGCGGCGTGCCGGTCCATTTGGCGATGCAACTCCAGCCCTCGACGCAGTCGTGGCGGGTGATCTGGGTGCGCGAAGGCATGGCGTGAAGCTGATCGAGACTGAGCGACAGCGGTTTTTCCACCAGCCCTGTCACCTGCAATCGCCAATCCGCGAAATTGTTGGAGAGCAGGGCATTGTAGGTGTCGTCGTCCGGCGCGGTGATGCCGTTCGGCCGCATCGGCTGGCGGATGTCGGCCTCGGAAAATTCCGGCGCCAGCGTGTCGCGTGTCAGCAGGCGCTGGGCGCGATGGGTGAGGTCGTTCGCCCCTTCGAGGAAGGAGCGCAAGCCGTCGCCCATGCCGAGGTGGCTGTCGAAGGCGTCGCAGCCGGAAAGCAACAGGCCGGAGGTGCCGAGGCTCGCGGCGGTGAGGAATTTTCGGCGGCTGAGCTGGAATTTGGCCATGTCAGGCGCTCCTTTCGCCGTCGTTGGTGCTGTCGGTTCTGGGCGGGTCGGTGCGGTACCAGCCGGTGACGATCGAGCGCAGTTCGTTGATTGGGCCGGCGGCGAGGATCATCAGCATATGGGCGAGGAAGAACAGCACCAGAAGCACCATGATGCTGAAATGGATGGTGCGCGCCGTCTGGCGCCCGCCCAATATTTCGTTCAGCCACGGCAGCAGCGAATCCATCGACGGCGACATGGCGAGCCCGGTGACGATCATCAGCGGCAGCAGCAGGAACAGCACGCCGCCATAGGTGAGCTTCTGCAACGTGTTGTAGTCGCGGACGTGGTGGAATTTCAGGCGCAGATGGGCGGCGATGTCGGCGGGCAGGCGTCTGAAGTCCTTCATGCGCGGCAACAGGTCGCGCGCGATGTGGCCGTTCAGCAGGCCGGCGACCAGCCAGACAAGCAGCGTGGCGCTGAGCACCCAGGCGAAAAAGAAGTGGATCACCCGGGCCGTGCCGAGGTCATAATAGGAGGGAATCGTCGCCCAGGAGGGGAAGGCGCGGGCGCTTTCCTGTCCCGGCGGACCGGACCAGCCGAGCACACCGGTGGTGTCGAAGGCGTGGCCTAAAATTTTCGTGAAACCGCGCGGGCCGTGATCGGTATCCATCGCGCCGATCTGGAAGACGGTGTTGTCGTAGCCGAAGCCGGATTCCTGGCCGATGTAGAGTTGAGGCCGGGCGTTGAAGATCTGCAAGCCTGACATCAGCATGAAGAACAGCGCGAACGCCCAGACCCAGTGCGTCAGCCGCGTCCAGCGCGATTGGCGGTAGACCAAGGGTCCCTTGCCCTGTTCTGCGGCTTGCGCCTGTGGCGGATGGCTGTCGATGGCGGCGTCCATTCCTGATCCTTGGCCGCCCGGTGCGGCGCCCTGTTCGTCTCGCATTCTATACGAGGGCGGGGAGGCCGGCGTTTCATGCCGTTCACGAATTGTTGTTGGCGGCTGTTCAGCCGCCGAGACTGACGGCGAGGTTGACGGCCGCCGCGACGATCACCGTGTTGAAAAAGAAGGAGACGATGGAATGCAGCAGCACGATGCGCCGCATTTCAGTGGTGGTGACGGCGGTGTCGGAGGTCTGCGCGGTCATGCCGATCACCACCGCGAAATAGAGGAAGTCCCAGCCCTGCGGCCGTTTCGTGCCGGGAAACTGGAAGCCGCCGACGGGGATTTTCTTGCCCGGTTCCGATACGGCCTGCTCGTCGTCCATCCAGTAGACATGCGCGTAATGAAGCGCCGTCATGGCATGAATGGTGAGCCAGCCGAGCGGGATCGAAGCCAGCGCGAAGATCAGGCTGGCGGTATCGACGCCCTTCTTGTTGATGATCTGGAACAGGACTCCCAGTGCGACGCCAACCACCACCGCCGTGACGGCGAAGATCACGATCACCGGCTGATCGGTGGCGCGCGCATTAAGGCTGAGATAGTCGGCCGTCAGCCTCGGCATCAGCCGTGTGACGAGCACGACGTAAAAGAGGAAGAAGGCGTTGGCGCCGATCGAATAAGCGAGCGGGGCGTGCAGGATCAGCGCAACCGCGAGAGCCGCGATGCCGATCACGGCCGAAATCATGAATTGTACATGGCGGTGAACAGGTTTTTTCGCTGCTGTCGTGCTCATCTCGCCGACGCCGCTCCGTTTTGCTCGCTGCCTATGTCGTGGCCGCTTTCAGGGCTCGACGCAAGGTGCGGTCCAGTTCTTCGAGAAAGCGTGAACGGTCGCGCGGCGTGAAAGCGGCGTTATAGCCCTTGCTTTCGCCTGTTTCGCGCAGATGCTGCTTCAGGTCGCGCATCGCGACGGCCATGCCGATCGTCTCGGGCGTGAACGGCCGCCCGGTCGGCCCCAGCACATGCGCGCCGAGCGCCACCGCCCTTGCGGCGAGCGGAATGTCGGCCGTCACCACGACGTCGTTGGCATGTGCGTTTTCGACGATCCAGTCGTCCGCGGCGTCGGCTTTTTCCTTCGGGACCACGACGTTGCGGACCATCGGGTCGCGCGAGGGGCGCATGCCGCCGTTGGATACCAGGGTAACGGCCACGCCCAAGCGCTCCGCCACCTTCAGCACCTCCGCCTTTACGGGACAGGCGTCGGCATCGACCAATATCTGCGGTTTTTCCTTCAAGCCGGCAACGCGCCCGTCTTTTTCGCCGTCCATTCGGCGATGTAGTCCATCAGCGCCGGCGACAGGCAGTCGTAGGGCACGAGCCCGGCCTTTGCCAGACTGTTGCGGATGCCCTTCATCCGGGACGGCTGCACGCCGGCCTCGATGACGGAGGAGACGAAGGCGGCGAAGCCGGGCGGCGCCCAGCCGCTTTCGCGGAACCGCTCCGGGTGGATGAAGGAGAGCCCCTGGAACGGGTGCTCGCTCTCGACCGGTCCGTGCATATGGACGCCGCAGGCGCGGCAGGCATGGCGCTGGATCAAGGCCTTCTTGTCCACCACCCTGAGCTTCGACTTGTTGGCCGAGACTCTGACGTTGTCGCTCGGCACCACGGCGACGACCGAAAACAGCGCGCCGGCCGGCTTCCAGCATTTCGTGCAGCCGCAGGCGTGGCTGTGCAGGATTTGGCCGGCGATCTCGACCTCGACCGGATTGTTGATGCAGGCGCAGACCAGCGTGCCGCCCTTGAAGCTGGCGCTCTTCTTCGGCAGGCCCTTGTCGATGCCTGGATGCAGTTTTTCGACCATCGTCCTGTCCGGTCAGTAAACGACGACGCTGCGGATCGACTCGCCCGCATGCATCAGGTCGAAACCCTTGTTGATGTCCTCCAGCCTGAGCGTGTGGGTGATCATCGGGTCGATCTCGATCTTGCCGTTCATGTACCAGTCGACGATCTTCGGCACGTCGGTGCGGCCGCGCGCGCCGCCGAAGGCGGTGCCCCGCCAGCTGCGGCCGGTGACGAGCTGGAACGGCCGCGTCGAAATCTCCTGGCCGGCGCCCGCCACGCCGATGACGATCGACTGGCCCCAGCCGCGATGCGAGCATTCCAGCGCCTGGCGCATCACCGTCACGTTGCCGGTGCAGTCGAACGTGTAGTCGGCGCCGCCGATCTGGTCGGCGCCGCGCCTGGTCATCTCGACGATGGCCTGCACGACGTTGTCGACCTTCTTCGGATTGACGAAATGCGTCAGGCCGAAGCGCTCGCCCCACGCCTTCTTGTCGTCGTTGAGATCGACGCCGATGATCATGTCGGCGCCGGCGAGCTTGAGCCCCTGGATGACGTTCAGGCCGATGCCGCCGAGGCCGAACACGGCGGCGGTGGCGCCTTCCTCCACTTTGGCGGTGTTGAGCACGGCGCCGATGCCGGTGGTGACGCCGCAGCCGATGTAGCAGATCTTGTCGAAGGGCGCGGCCGGATCGACCTTCGCCACCGCGATTTCGGGTAGCACGGTGAAGTTCGAGAAGGTCGAGCAGCCCATATAGTGAAAAATCTTGTCCTTGCCGATGGAGAAGCGCGAAGTCCCATCGGGCATGACGCCCTGGCCTTGCGTGGCGCGGATGGCGGTGCACAGGTTGGTCTTGCGCGACAGGCAGGACGGGCACTGGCGGCATTCGGGCGTATAGAGCGGAATGACGTGGTCGCCCTTCTTCACCGTCGTCACGCCCTTGCCGACATCGACCACGACGCCGGCGCCCTCATGGCCGAGGATGGCGGGGAAAATGCCTTCCGGGTCGGCGCCCGAGAGCGTGAATTCGTCGGTGTGGCAGATGCCCGTCGCCTTGATCTCGATGAGGACTTCGCCGTCGTGCGGGCCGTCGAGGTTGACCTCCATGATCTCGAGCGGCTTTCCGGCGGCGACGGCCACGGCGGCGCGGGTTTTCATGGCATTCTCCTGCAAGGATTCGTTGGCGGCACGCTATCAGCCGCCCACCGGTGGGGGAAGGGCACGAGCGAGCGGCCGGCGGCTGGACATGCGCGGCTGCCTAGGCCGTTCGTCGGCTTGAGCGCCAATGCGGAACGGCATAAAGAAAAATTCCAGCCGGAGGACGACGCGCGCATGTTCAAGAAGATCCTGATCGCCAACCGTGGCGAAATCGCCTGCCGCGTCATCAAGACCGCGAGGAAGATGGGCATCGCCACGGTGGCGGTCTATTCCGACGCCGACCGCGACGCCGTGCATGTCGAGATGGCGGACGAGGCGGTCCATATCGGCCCGCCGGCGGCTGCGCAGAGCTATCTGGTTGCGGAAAAGATCATCCAGGCCTGCAAGGACACCGGCGCCGAGGCCGTCCATCCCGGCTACGGCTTCCTGTCGGAGCGCGCTTCCTTCTGCGCGGCGCTGGAGAAGGAAGGCATCGTCTTCATCGGCCCGAAGGTGAAGGCCATCGAGGCGATGGGCGACAAGATCGAATCGAAGAAATTCGCCAACGCCGCCAAGGTGTCTACCGTGCCCGGCTATCTCGGCGTCATCGAGAATGCCGACCATGCCGAAACGATCGCTGACGAGATCGGCTATCCGGTGATGATAAAGGCCTCCGCCGGCGGCGGCGGCAAGGGCATGCGCATCGCCTGGTCGAAGGACGAGGTGCGCGACGGCTTCGAGCGCGCCCGCTCCGAGGCGAAGAGCTCCTTCGGTGACGACCGCGTCTTCATCGAGAAGTTCGTCGTCGAGCCGCGTCATATCGAGATCCAGGTGCTGGCGGACGGCCACGGCAACGCCGTCTATCTCGGCGAACGCGAATGCTCGATCCAGCGCCGCAACCAGAAGGTCGTGGAGGAGGCGCCGTCGCCGTTCCTCGATGAGAAGACGCGGGCCGCCATGGGCGAGCAGGCGGTGGCGCTGGCCAAGGCCGTGGACTATCAGAGCGCCGGCACGGTCGAGTTCATCGTCGACAAGAACAAGAACTTCTATTTCCTTGAAATGAATACGCGCTTGCAGGTCGAGCATCCGGTGACGGAACTCGTCACCGGCGTCGATCTGGTCGAACAGATGATCCGCGTGGCGGCGGGCGAGAAGCTGGCGATCGGGCAGAAGGACGTGACGCTGACCGGCTGGGCGGTGGAAAGCCGGCTCTATGCGGAAGACCCGTACCGCAATTTCCTGCCCTCCATCGGCCGGCTGACACGCTACCGGCCGCCGGAAGAAGGCAAATTCGGCGATGTCGTCGTGCGCAATGACACCGGCGTCACCGAGGGTTCCGAAATCTCGATGTTCTACGATCCGATGATCGCCAAGCTGTGCACCTGGGCGCCGACCCGCGCCGAGGCGATCGACGCCATGTCCGAGGCGCTGGACGAGTTCGTCGTCGACGGCATCGAGCACAACATCCCGTTTC
Source organism: Mesorhizobium sp. (assembly GCF_017306545.1). Lineage (GTDB taxonomy): Bacteria > Pseudomonadota > Alphaproteobacteria > Rhizobiales > Rhizobiaceae > Mesorhizobium. Next base: position 147,765 of record NZ_JAFKID010000005.1, on the reverse strand, counting down.
TCTCCGCCCTGATGCAGCATCCGCGCTGGCGCGAGGGGCGACTTTCCACCGGCTTCATCGCCGAGGAATATCCGGACGGCTTCGCGCCGATCGTGCCGGGCGCCGGCGACAAGGCCGTGCTGGCGGCCATCGCCACGGCGGTCGAACTGCTGCGCCGCGAGCGGCTCGACCGGCTGACCGGGCGGCTGGCGCCGCATTCGGGTGCGCTGAAAACCGAATGGGTGGTCAAGATCGGCGAAGACCGCCTTGCCGTCTCCGTCCGCGACGGCATGGTTTCGATCCCGATGGAAATCGACGTGTCCGTCGAAGGCGGCAAGCCTTTCACCGTGGCGTCCGAGTGGCGGCCGGGCGAGGCGGTGTGGCGCGGCACGGTCGGCGGGCGCGCCGTCGCCGCCCAGCTTCGGCCGCTGCCGAACGGGCTGCGCATCGCCTGGAAGGGCATGTCGGTTGCGGCGCACGCCATGTTGCCGCGCACCGCCGAACTGGAAAGGCTGATGCCGGTGAAGCTGCCGCCGGACACTTCCAGGCTTCTGTTGTGCCCGATGCCGGGGCTGGTCGTTTCCATCGCCGTCGTGGAAGGGCAGGAGGTCAAGGCCGGCGAGATGCTCGCCGTGGTCGAGGCCATGAAGATGGAAAACGTGCTGCGCGCCGAGCGCGACCTCGTCGTCGCCGCGCTCAAGGCCAAGCCTGGCGACAGCCTCGCGGTCGATGCCGTCATCATGGAGTTCGCATAGGTTTGGGCCGTGAACTGGGGGCCTGGGCTGTGAACTGGGGAATGTTCGGCTGGCATCGCATGGCTGGGGCTAATACATTCGGGATTGATCCCGAGTCCTAGCAGGCTGCGCCCCATCTCATGGCCGATGAAAAACTTCCCCGCGACCCCTTGAAGCGCGAGGCGCTTGTGCAGGCGGCGAAGCCGGAAGTGCCGGCGAGGCCGTTCATTCATCTGCGCGTGCATTCGGCCTATTCGCTGCTGGAGGGCGCGCTCCAACTCGGCAAGATCATCGGCCATGCGCTGAAGGACGAGGCGCCGGCCGTCGCCGTCACCGACACCAACAATCTGTTCGGCGCGCTGGAGTTCGGCCAGAAGGCGATCAAGGACGGCATCCAGCCCATCGTCGGCTGCCAACTCGACCTGGCGTTTTCCGGCGAAGCGTCCGATGGCCAGCGCGACCGGCGCCGGCAGGGACCGGATCTGCGGCCGGTGGTGATGATCGCGGCGACGGAAGCCGGCTATGCCAATCTGGTCCGGCTGGTCAGCAAGGTCTATCTCGACACGCCATCCGGCGAGCCGATCCACCTGACGACGGACATGCTGGCCGGCCATTGCGACGGCGTCATCTGCCTGACCGGCGGGCCTCGCGGCCCGCTCGGGCAGGCGCTGAAAGACGGCCATGGCGACTTGGCCGAAAACCGGCTTCTGGCCCTCAAGGCCCTGTTCGGCGACCGGCTCTATGTCGAACTGGAGCGCGTCGGCGGCTACGACCACGCGATCGAGCAGGCGGCAATCGAGCTTGCCTACCGGCACGAACTGCCGCTGGTCGCCACCAACGAGGCCTTTTTCCAGGCGCGCGACGATTACGAGGCGCATGACGCGCTGATCGCCATCGCCGAAAGCTCGGTCATCGCGACCGACCAGCGCCGGCGGCTTTCGCCCGACAACTATCTCAAGAGCCAGGCGGAGATGGCGGCGCTGTTCGCCGACCTGCCGGAAGCGCTGGACAACACCGTCGAGATCGCGCGCCGCTGCTCGTTCTATCCCAGGACGCACAAGCCGATCCTGCCGCGCTTCGCCGGCGCCGGTGTCGCCGACCCGGAAGCCGCCGAAAAAGCGGAGGCGGAAGAACTGAAACGGCAGGCGCGCGAAGGCCTTGTGAAGCGTCTGGCGGCGCACGGGCCGACGGCCGGCCACACGCAGGAGGATTACGACAAGCGGCTGGAATACGAGTTGGGCATCATCGAGAAGATGAAATTTCCCGGCTACTTCCTGATCGTGTCGGACTTCATCAAGTGGGCGAAGGCGCAAGGGATTCCGGTCGGGCCGGGGCGCGGCTCGGGCGCCGGTTCGCTGGTGGCCTACGCTCTCACCATCACGGATATCGACCCGCTGCGCTTCTCGCTGCTGTTCGAGCGCTTCCTCAACCCCGACCGCGTCTCGATGCCGGACTTCGACATCGACTTCTGCCAGGACCGGCGCGAGGAGGTGATCCGCTACGTTCAGGGCAAATACGGCCGCGACCAGGTCGGCCAGATCATCACCTTCGGCACCTTGCAGGCGAGGGCGGTGCTGCGCGACGTCGGGCGCGTCCTGCAAATGCCCTACGGCCAGGTGGATCGCCTCACCAAGATGGTGCCGCAGAATCCGGCCAACCCGGTCAAGCTCGCCGAGGCCATCGCCAACGAGCCGCGCTTCGCCGAGGAGGCGGAGAAGGAGCCGATCGTCCAGACGCTGCTTGCCATGGCGCAAAAGCTGGAGGGGCTTTACCGCCACGCCTCGACCCACGCCGCCGGCATCGTCATCGGCGATCGGCCGCTGTCGGAACTGGTGCCGATGTACCGCGATCCGCGCTCCGACATGCCGGTGACGCAGTTCAACATGAAATATGTCGAGCAGGCGGGACTGGTGAAGTTCGACTTCCTCGGCCTGAAGACGCTGACCGTGCTGGAAACGGCGGTGAAGCTGATCCGCCGGCGCGGCGTCGCCATCGATCTCGCGCATATCCCGCTGGATGACGAGACGACCTATTCCATGCTGTCGCGCGGCGAGGTTGTCGGCGTGTTCCAGGTGGAAAGTGCGGGCATGCGCAAGGCGCTGATCGGCATGAAGCCGGACCGCATCGAGGACCTGATCGCGCTGGTGGCGCTCTACCGCCCCGGCCCGATGGAAAACATCCCGACCTACAACGCCCGCAAGCACGGCGAGGAGGAGACGGCCTCCATCCATCCCAAGATCGACCATCTGGTAAAGGAGACGCAAGGCGTCATCGTCTACCAGGAACAGGTCATGCAGATCGCGCAGGAACTGGCCGGCTATTCGCTCGGCGAAGCCGACCTTTTGCGCCGCGCCATGGGCAAGAAGATCCGCGCCGAGATGGACAGGCAGCGCGAGCGCTTCGTCACCGGTGCGGTCGAGCGCGGCGTTTCCAAGCCGCAGGCCGATTTCATCTTCGACCTTCTGGCCAAGTTCGCCGACTACGGCTTCAACAAGTCGCACGCCGCCGCTTATGCCGTGGTGTCCTACCAGACGGCCTATCTCAAGGCGCATTATCCGGTCGAGTTCCTTGCCGCCTCGATGACGCTGGACATGGCCAACACCGACAAGCTGGCCGATTTCCGCCAGGACGCCATGCGCCTCGGCATCGAGGTGGTGGCGCCCTCGGTGCAGACTTCCTTCCGGCCCTTCGAGGTCGGCGAAAACAGGATTTTCTATTCGCTCGCCGCCATCAAGGGCGTCGGCGACGCCGCGGTCGAGCATATCGTGGAAAAGCGCGGAGAACAGCCGTTCAAGAGCCTCGCCGATTTCTGCGAGCGGGTCGATCCCCGCATCGTCGGCAAGCGCGTCTTCGAAAGCCTCATCATGGCCGGCGCCTTCGACGGGTTCGGCCATGACCGCGCCGCCATGATGGCCGGCGTCGAACGGATGATGGGTCTGGCGGCGATGGCGCACGAGAACGCCGTGCTCGGCCAGGCCGATATTTTCGGCGCGTCGCTCGGCGCCCAGTCGCAGGCGCTGGCGCTGCCGACGGCCGAGCCCTGGCTGCCGGCGGACCGGCTGCATCGCGAATTCCAGGTCGTCGGCTTCTACCTTTCGGCGCATCCGCTCGACGAATACAGGACCGCGCTGGAAAAGCTGCGCGTGCAGAACTGGGCGGAGTTCTCCGCCGCCGTCAAGCGCGGCGCCACCGCCGGTCGGTTGGCGGGCACGGTGACGTCGAAGCAGGAGCGCAAGACGCGCACCGGCAACAAGATGGGCGTCGTCAATTTCTCCGATATGACCGGCCAGTACGAGGCCGTCATGTTTTCCGAGACGCTGGTACAGTATCGCGACATGCTGGAGCCCGGCCGGTCGGTCGTCATCACCGTCTCGGCGGAGGATCGGCCGGAAGGCATCAACATGCGCATCCAGACGGTGCAGTCGCTGGACGACATGGCAGGGCAGGTGCAGAAATCGCTGCGCATCTTCGTGCGCGACGCCGGCCCGCTGAATACGCTGGCAAGCCAGCTCGGCGTCAGGGGCGAGGGCTATGTAAGTTTCGTCGTCCTCAAGGGCGAGGCCCAGGGCGAAGTCGAGATCGCCTTGCCCGACCGCTACCGCATCGGCCCGCGCGAGGCGTCCGCCCTGCGCGCGGTTCCCGGCGTCGTCGAAGTGGAACTGGTGTGACCGGCGCCGACCGGACCGGGCAGGAGGAACTGACCGGCCTGGCGCGGTTGCGCGACATCCTGCGCCGGCTCTATCATGGCGCGTCGCCGGCGGCGTTCCGCTTCCAGATCGCGGCCATCATCGTCGACCTGGCGATCATCGCCTTCTTCATCGCCACGCCTGTCTTGCAGGAAACGCGATCCTTCCTGTGGCTGGACTATGCGGTGGCGGCGCTCGTCGCCGCCGATCTCGGTGCGCGGCTGCTCGCCTCCAACGATCCGCTGAGGCTGCTGAAGCAGCCGGCCACCTGGGTGGACGTGTTCATTCTCGTTACGCTGCTGTTTCCGATGGCGCTCGCCAATCTCGGCTTCCTGCGCATCCTCAGGCTATGGTCGCTGTCGCGCAGCGGCGCGCCGTGGCGGCATTTCCGGCAGGCGAAGGTGCGCGAATGGCGCGAAGCCAGCCATGCCGTCGTCAACCTCGTCACTTTCCTGCTGGTGGTGACGGGTTTCGTCTACACCTTCTTCTTCCGCACCGGCGCGGGCATCGCCGGCTATGTCGATGCGATGTATTTCACCGTCGCGACCATCACCACGACCGGCTTCGGCGATCTGGTGCTGCCGGGCGTGGCGGGCAAGCTGACGGCCATCGTCACCATGCTGATCGGCATTTCGCTGTTCGTGCGGCTGGCGCAGGCGATCTTCCGGCCCTACAAGGTCTACTTTCCGTGCCCGCAATGCGGCCTGTCGCGACATGAGCCGGATGCCGTGCACTGCAAGGCCTGCGGCCATATCCTCAACATTCCCGACGAAGGCCGGTGAACCTGGCGGTCAGGGGCCTGCCGCCACCGCTTCCGCCGGACGCGGCCTGCGCCTCGGCAGGTTGAGCAGGTTGCCGCACAGGATGAGGGCGGCGCCCAGCGCGGTGAAGGTGTCGATCCGTTCGGCGTAAAGCGCCCAGCCGAGCAGGGCCGAGAGCGGAACGCGCAGGAAATCCATCGGCGAGATCAGCGTGGCGTCCGCATAAGCGAGCGCCCGCGCCAGACACAGATGCGACGCCGAACCGGTGAAGGCGATGACCAGAATCCACGGCCACAGGCTGAGCGGCGGGTTCTGCCATTCATAGAGGGCGGGAACGAGGCCGATGGCCGACTGCACGATCAGCATCCAGAAGATGATGCGCACGACGCTGTCGGTGCGCGTCAGCGATTTCACCATCACCAGCGAGATGCCGAAGCAGACGGCGGCGCCCAGCACCATCAGGTGGCCGGGATTGATCGTTCCGGCACTCGGCCTGACGATGATGACGACGCCGATCAAGCCCAGCACGATGGAGGCGATGCGGGCCTTGCCGAGCCGCTCGCCGAGGAAGGCGACGGCGAGGATCGCCGTCCAGATCGGCGTCGTGAATTCGATCGAGATCAGCACGCCGAGCGGAATCAGCGTCAGCGCATAGAGCCAGGCGCCCTGGCCGACGTAGTGGACGACGTTGCGCGCGATATGCAGCGGCAGGCGCTGCGAGCGCATCGCGGCGAAGCCGCCGGTCGCCAGCACCACCGGCAGAAGCATGAACCAGCCGATGGCCGAGCGCAGTTCCAGCACCTGGAAGACGTTGAGGACGCGCGTCGTCTCGCGGCCCGCCACCGACATCGTCAGGAACGAGGCGATGGAGAGCGCCATCCAGAAGGCGGCTTTCGCGATGGAGGGTTGGGGCGCCATGGCCGCTCTGTGACAGGCTCGCGTGCGATCCGCAATCGCTAGCGCGCCGCTTCGCATGGGCCAGGGACCGCGTCGCAAAGGAACCGGGCTTGGCCGGTCGCGTTGCGCCCGGTAGTTTCGGAATCAGCATAGGAGAACGCATTGAGATCGATCCCGCATATTGCGGCCGTGGTCGGCTGCATTATGGCCGGCACCGGCTTGGCTCGTGCCGACGAATCGGCCTTCCTCAAGTCGATGGAGGGCAACTGGGCCGGGAAAGGCTCGGTCAAGGTGCGTATCACCGCTCCGACGATCCGCGTCTCCTGCAAATTCAAGTCGGCAGCGACGGCCGTTTCGCTGGCATTGGACGGCGACTGCCGGGGCTTTCTGATTTTCTCGAGACATTTCAGCGCGACGCTGAAATTCAACGGTTCGAAATATTCTGGCTCCTATGTCGGTTCCGCCACTGGTCCCGCAGGGCTGAACGGGGTACGCAAGGGCAGCGCGATCAACCTCGGCATTACCTGGGCCAAGCCGGTCAACGGCGACCGCACAGCCATGATGACGGTCGAGAAAAACGGCGACGACGGCATAACCTTGACCACGACCGACACCGATCTGAGGACCGGCGAGGCCGTAACAACCAGCCGGATCGAGCTGAAACGCATGTGATTCCCTGGCCGCCGGCGCGTCGCCGCGTTCAGATGCGCTCCCACGGGTGCTGCACTTCCGGCCCGTCGTCCTCGTCGGGCCGGGCAGGGCGGCCGCGATGGCCCTTGCCGAAGGTGTAGCCCGTCTCGACCGCCTTGCGGCCGAACTTGTCGCGCAGCGCGTCGATGGCGCCTTCGGCGAGCGCGCGCTTGCGCGCCTGCACGTCGACGAGGTCGGGCGGATCGGCCTTGCCGTCGTCGGATATGTCGCTGACGCCGATGCCGAGCAACCGGTAACGGGTGCCATCGGTTTCGCGGCGCAGGAGATCCTGCCCGACCGAGAAGATGCGGTCGGCCAACCGGGTCGGATCGCCGAGCTGGCGGTTGCGGGTGCGGATCTTGAAGTCGGCCGATTTCAGCTTGAGCACGACGGTGCGGCCGGCGAGGCCCGCCTTCTTCAGCCGCGCCGAAACTTTTTCCGACAGCGAACGCAGCACCGGCACGAGATCGTCCAGCGAGGCGATGTCGATGTCGAAGGTGGTTTCGGCCGAAACGCTCTTGGCGTCGCGGGACGGATCGACCCGGCGCTCATCCTCGCCGCGCGCCAGATGGTAGAGCCGGTCGCCCATCGTGCCGTAGCGGCGCATCAGGTCGGTGCGCTCCATACGCTGCAACTGGCCGATCAGGCGGATACCGTCGCGCTCCAGTACGGCGGCGAAGGCCTTGCCGACGCCCCAGATCATCGTCACCGGTTGTTCGGCGAGGAAGGTTTTCGCTTCCGCCTCGCCGATGACGGAAAAGCCGCGCGGCTTGCGGAAATCGGACGCGACCTTGGCGAGGAACTTGCAATAGGAGAGGCCGGCCGAAACGGTGATGCCGATCTCCTTCTCCACCTGCAAGGCGAAGCGCGCCAGCACCAGCGCCGGCGGCAGGCCGTGCAGCCGCTCCGTACCGGCGAGGTCGAGGAAGGCCTCGTCGATGGAGAGCGGCTCGACCAGCGGCGTGAGCGCCTGCATCATGGCGCGCACCTCGCGTCCGACGCGGACGTATTTTTCCATGTCCGGCTTGATGACCACCGCTTCCGGGCAGGCTTCCAGCGCCTTGAACATCGGCATGGCCGAGCGCACGCCCTGGATGCGGGCGATGTAGCAGGCGGTCGAGACGACGCCGCGCTTGCCACCGCCGATGATGACCGGCTTGTCCTTCAGCGCCGGATTGTCGCGCTTTTCCACCGCTGCATAGAAGGCGTCGCAGTCGATATGGGCGAGATGCAGTCGGTAAAGCTCGGCGTGGCGGGTCAGCCGCGGGCTGCCGCAGCGCTCGCAACGAAGGCTTCGCACGGCCTGCAACCTCAGGCAATCGCGACAGAAACCGTGCTCAGGGTCGTTGACAGGAATCGCCATGGATGCGAACATAAAGAGAACAAATGCAAATCCAGTTTACACGACCGAACACCGCAAGGCGACTGGAAGGATGAGGCGATGGCTGTTTCCGTCGAGCCGGTGACGCCGGCGCTGTGGCTGGCCTTCGAAGACCTGTTCGGCAGGCAGGGCGCCTGCTACGGCTGCTGGTGTACGCATTTCCGGCTGCCGCCGGCCGTGCGCCGCGAGAACGACCGGCAGCGCAACAAGGACTATATCCGCTCGCGCATCGAGACCGGGCCGCCGCCGGGCCTGCTTGCCTTCGAGGACGGGCAGGCGATCGGCTGGATGCAGGTCGGCCCGCGCGCCGATGTGCCGGAGTGGAACAACCAAGGCAGGGGTTCGGCGCCGCTGGAACCGGGCAACGCAGCCGATCCGGAAGTGTGGGCGATCTCCTGCTTCTTCATCCGTGCGAGGGCGCGCGGGCAGGGGCTCACGCATCGTCTGGTGGAAGGCGGCATCGGTTTTGCCCGCGAGAGCGGCGCGCGCTGGCTCGAAGCCTGCCCGATGGACCGTTCGAAGGATTCGCGCTCCATCGGCCTGTTCGTCGGCTCCTCGCGCGTATTCGAGACGGCCGGCTTCCGCAGGATAGCGGAGCGCAAGGCGGAGCGGCCGTTGATGCGGCTGGTTCTTTGAGCCGCGCCGGTGCGACCCTACAGCCCCAGCGCCCCGGCGATCTTCGGCCTGGCCTCGCGCCAGTCGTGCACGGCCATGATGTCATGCGGCAGCGGCGGCAGGAAGGCGCGCAGCGAATTGTCGGCCATCAGGTGAAAGAGGTGGGCGTCCGGCACCGATTCGCGTGCGGAAACGAGGTTGTTGGGCTGGTCGTCGACGAAGGCGACAGGACGGCGCGTCAGGCCGCGCAGCCGCCCCACGGCGGGTCCCTTGGCCATCTCGGTGGTGAGCAGGGGATAGTGCAGGCCGAGCGTGTCGAGATGCGCGCGCCGGGCTGCGCGGTGCCGATGGAACATGGCGGTCAAAAGCACGATCTCGACGCGGTCTTCCAGCGAAGCCAGCGCCTCGGCGGCTCCTTCCGTCACCGTTTGCCACTCGGCCTGACCGTCGAAGAACTCGTCGAGCAGCGCCGTCACCTGCGGTTGCTCGATCAGCCGGCCGCTCGCCGTCTCGGCGATGTTGCCGGTCAGCCGGAAGGAGGAGACGGTCAGCTTGAAGCCGCGCCGTTCAAGGAACTTCGGGAACGGCCGGATGAATTCCAGCACCACGTCGTCCACGTCGAGCACCAGCAGCGGTCGGTCGTCGGCCGCCAGTTCCTCGATCTGGCGCAGCGTTTCGGGATCGTCGCTCATATCGATCGCTCGTGGCTGTCGTCGCCGGCCGGCAGCGCCTTCAGCGCCGCGCCGACGGCGGGCGGCGGCGTGCCGGTTTCTTCGCAGAAGCGCATCAGGGTCGGCTCGTGCGCCAGGACGAATTGCAGCACACCAGCCAGAAAACCGGGCTCGGCGGCGGCGCGGCGGATGGCCGACGCCTCGATGCCGGTCAAAGCGAGGAAGCGCGGCAGCAATTCCGGGTCCGAAGCCACGAAGCCGAGCGCGCGGATCGCAACGGCTTCGGCCTCCTCGCGCATTGACGCTTGGTTCGTCATCACTACCTTTGGCTTGCGAGTGATTGAGTCTGCCTTTCGCAGTAACCGCAAGCATCTGACACGACAAGGCCGGCAGTTGGGCCCGTGCGGGAATCGGGCGCCTTTTCAACCGCCGGTTTCCGTTTCGTCAATGATCTTGCGGTAGGTTCGGAGCCGGGTTTGGTGCGTTCGCATGGCGGGCGCATGCGGCGGTTTTCGGACGAAGGCCGGCCGGGACGGGAATTCGATGCCGAAGAAGGTCATGATCGTCGAGGACAACGAGCTCAATATGAAGCTCTTTCGCGACCTCATCGAAGCCAGCGGCTACGAGACGGTGCGCACGCGCAACGGGCTCGAGGCGCTCGACCTGGCGCGCGCACACAGGCCTGACCTGATCCTGATGGATATCCAGCTTCCGGAAGTTTCGGGGCTGGAGGTGACGAAATGGCTGAAGGAGGACGACGACCTGCACGTCATTCCCGTCATCGCCGTCACCGCCTTCGCCATGAAGGGCGACGAGGAGCGGATTCGGCAGGGCGGCTGCGAGGCCTATATCTCCAAGCCGATTTCGGTGCCGCGCTTCATCGAGACAATCAAATCCTATCTGGGCGACGCCTGATGCCCGCCCGCCGATCCGGAGTGCTTTGAGATGACTGCCCGCATTCTTGTCGTCGACGACATTCCGGCCAATGTGAAGCTGCTGGAAGTGCGGCTGCTCGCCGAGTACTTCGAGGTGTTGACGGCGAGCAACGGCGCCGACGCGCTCGAAACCTGCGAAAACGGCAAGGTCGATGTCGTTCTCCTCGACGTCATGATGCCCGACATGGACGGCTTCGAGGTTTGCCGTCGCATCAAGAGCGATCCGGCGACCTCGCACATTCCGGTGGTGATGATCACCGCGCTCGACCAGGTGTCCGACCGCATTCGCGGACTGGAAGTGGGCGCCGACGACTTCCTCACCAAGCCGGTCAACGACCTGCAACTGATGACGCGGGTGAAGAGCCTTGTGCGGCTGAAGATGCTGACCGACGAACTGCGGCTGCGCGCCTCGACCACGCGCAACATCGGCATCGAGGAATTGTTGAGCCGCAACTTCGCGTCCGGCGACGGTGCGCCGAAAGTGCTTCTGGTGGACGAGCGGGCGTCCTCGACCGAGCGGATGCGCAAGCTGCTGCGCGGAACGGCCGAACTGGACGTCTGCCCGGACCCGCATGCGGCGCTGTTCCAGGCGGCCGAGACGCCCTACGAATGCGTGCTTGTCTCCACCGCCTTCGCCGAGTTCGACCCGCTGCGGCTGTGCTCGCAACTGCGCTCGCTCGACCGCACACGGTTCATGCCGATCATCCTGCTGGCCGACGGGCATGAGGACGAGCGCATCATCCGGGGGCTGGAACTCGGCATCAACGACTACCTGATCCGGCCGATCGACCAGCAGGAACTGACGGCCCGGCTGCGCACACAGATCCGCCGCAAGCGCTACAACGACCAGCTTCGCGCCAGCGTCACGCAAACCATCGAAATGGCCGTCACCGACGGGCTGACCGGCCTGCACAACCGCCGTTATCTCGACAGCCATCTCGAAACGTTGTTCGACCGCGCGGTCGCGCGCAAGAGGCCGCTGTCCCTGATGATCACCGATCTCGACCGCTTCAAGTCGATCAACGACACTCATGGCCATGACGGCGGCGACGACGTGTTGCGCGAGTTCGCGCGGCGCCTGCGCAAAAACGTGCGCGGCATCGATCTCGCCTGCCGCTTCGGCGGCGAGGAGTTCGTCGTCGTCATGCCCGACACCGAGGGCGAAATCGCCGAACGGGTGGCTGAGCGCATCCGCGCCGAGATCGAGCGCGAGCCGTTCGCCATTGGCCATGACGGCAAGACCATACCCGTCACCGTCAGTGTCGGCGTGTCATCGCTGCTCAAGGGGCTCGACACCGTGGACGGGCTGATGAAGCGCGCAGACCTGGCGCTTTACGAAGCCAAGGACGGCGGCCGCAACCGCGTCGTCGCCAAGGCCGCCTGAGCCCGTCCGGCCGCTCGCGCCGTATCACGAAGACCGGCGGGTACTCCCAAGAATTCGGGATTGCCGTGCCAGTCATCAGGGTTAGCGGTTTACCTTAATCCAAGCGATTCGCGAGCCTTGGTTAAGAAACTGTTGATTTTCATAAGCTCTTGCGCAAATGTTCCATGACGTTCAACGGATGGAACCGGCGGGGAGGGCAAGCCGGGCGTCCCGAAATACCCCATGATGCTCAGGTCCGCCGCATCTCCTGGGTCCGTGGGGTCGGCCGGCCGGCGCTGGCACATAGTGGCCTCCTCGTACCGCTGCCAGATCGCCGACCGGCCCCCTTGTCATTTTCCGGATAACTCCGTTTTGCGCTGGCCTTCGCAGGCCGCGTGACGTTCGTCCCTCGGCCTCCAAGGCGTGGAATGGGAACGACGGCCTTTGCGCGGCGGCCAAACGAAAAACGCCGCCCGAAGGCGGCGTTTTCGTATTGTGCAGGAAGACCAGGATTACTTGATCTTGGTTTCCTTGAATTCGACGTGCTTCTTGGCGACCGGGTCGTACTTGCGGAACGACAGCTTATCGGTCTTGGTGCGGCTGTTCTTGCTGGTGACGTAGAAGAAGCCGGTATCGGCGGTCGACAGAAGCTTGATCTTGATGTTCGCGGCTTTGGCCATGGGTGTTCGTCCGTTGAATGTCGTGAAATTCCGGCGGCCGGAGCATCGGGAAAACGGCCGGGCGCGAAAACTTGGCGCGACACATAAAGATTGTGCCCGGAAAGTCAAGCCGGGCAGGGCGACGGTGCCCTTTTCTGCCCTCGTTCAGCTCGTATGCAGCGGCTTTTCGGTCGTTTCGGGGAAGAAGACCGGCGCGGCGCGGTGCTTGCCGAACATCATGTCGTATTGCAGGTAGCGGAAATCGCGGATCGCCGGATCGATGTCCTTCTGCCTCGCCCAGTCCATCGTCGGCGCGCCGGCGCGCGTCAGCAGCATATTGCGGTCCACCACGCTGTAGCGCTCGTTCAGGCTGGCGAGGAAGCCGGTGTAGTAAGGATGCGTGATGCCTGCCGTCTTCAGGATATAATAGGGCAGGAAGGCGGGGCTGACCGGACCCAGATCCTTCTCCGGTCCCGTCCTGTTCGACCAGACGACCAGCGGCGTCTGGTGATGTTCGAGCATCTTGTCGGGCGCTTCCCTGCGCGGCGCGACGTTGTTCTTAAGGAAACCCGTCTCGACATAGACGGGCCCCAGCGGCGGCAGGTGATCGCCGAAGAAGGCGATGACGGTCGGCCGCTGGCGCTTGCTCGCCCATTCGATCAGGCGTTGCAGGCCGCGGTCGGCGTCGGCCGCGCCTTCGGCGTAGCTGGTCAGCGAATCGCGCGCCCACTGGCTGGTCTGCGCCTGCACGGAGTGGGTGGTGTCGGTGTAGCGGTGCGGCTCGTACGGACCGTGGTTCTGCAAGCTGACGGCAAAGAAGAAGAAAGGTTCCTGCGTGGCGTCGGCCTCGCGGATGATTTCGTCGGTCATGGCGGCGTCCGAGGCCAGCGGCCCGCGCTTTGCCAGCGGCGGCAGCGTCTCTTCCGACTTGAAGTCGTCGAAGCCGAAATCGGCATAGACGTTGGTGCGGTTCCAGAACCAGTTGGTTCCCGGATGGATGGCGCGCGCCTCGTAACCCTCGCTTTTCAGGAAGGTCGCCACGGACGGAATCGGCGCGCGCACATATTGCTGGTAGGGAATGCTGCCCGCCGGCAGGAAAGCGTTGGAGAAGCCAGTCAGCGCCTCGAACTCGATATTAGCGGTCATGCCGCCGAATTCGGGCGAGAACATCGAACCGGAGCGCAGCGACCGGACGGTCGGGATCGGATCGGGCGCAATGACGACGCCGGGCAGCTGCGTCGGGTCCCAGAAAGATTCGCTCATCACCACAATGATGTCCGGCTTTTCGGCCGGCACTGAAGCCGTCACGCCAGGCCTCTGGATCGCCGCGATGGTCTTTTCGGAATAGCCGGCCGGCGCCGACACGTGGGCCATCGGCACGTTGAGGGCGAAGGCGAGGGCGAAGCCGTTGGAATTATAGTTCTCCTTCTGGTCCCACATCATCGGAATGATCTGCAAGCGGTCGCGGGTCCACGAGAAGGTCGCGTAGTCCATGATCGAGACGAAGAAGGCGAGCAGCGGCAGGCTGAACGCCAGCCGGGCGACCCGGCCCCTGTAGGTCAGCTTGGGCACGCGGCGGCGCCATTGGCGCCAGGCGAAGACCAGCAGCGCCAGCGCCGCGAACAGGCCGACGACCATCGCCAATGCCGTCCATGGCCGTTCCCGCACCAGCAGCGGCATCAGGTCGACGATCTGCCGGGCATAGAGGAAGTCGGTCGGATAGAGCGGGTCGCCGAGATAGTGCGATTTCTGGTGGCCGATGAAGGCGAGCGCCAGCGTCAGCGGCGCCACGATCATTAGGCCCAGATAGATGCGGCCCAGAAGCGCGTCGAGCGCGACCAGGATCAGCGTGAACAGCACGACCGTCGTCCAGCCGGGCTTGAAGGGTTGCAGGAAGAAGGTGACGGTCGCGGCGGGATCGCCGCGGAAGATCAGCTCGATGCAGAACACCAGCAGGGCGGAAACCAGCAGCGTCGTCAGGCCGTAGCGCAAAGCACGGCGCTGTCGGCGAGCATCCTCGCCGGCGCCAAAGGGCGCGCCGTTCCGGTCTTCCATAGTCCTGTCCACGCCCGCACCGTTCTTAACTGACATAATGCACCCGTGCATTGTCACGGAAGTGTCATTAAACTGTCGCGGGACACTAGCGGTTGCGTCTAAATTGAAAAGAGCCGGCAAAAAAATCGTGTTCGCTTTTAATCATGAGTGATCGGCAAAAAGCGCTGTGGAACAGGCGTTTGCCGACCTTGCGGTCGAAGTTGCGGGCTTGACTAGGCGGACCGCCTTGGGCCACAGGCAGGCGGAAGTCGAAAATCGGGGCAGGCCATGGCGATCGCATTCACCTTTCCGGGACAAGGCAGCCAGTCGGTCGGCATGGGCAAGGACCTGGCCGAAGCGTTTCCCGAAGCCCGCCGTGTCTTCGAGGAGGTCGACGAGGCGCTCGGCGAAAAGCTTTCGACCCTGATCTGGGAGGGGCCGGAAGAAACACTGACCCTGACCGCCAACGCCCAGCCGGCGCTGATGGCGGTGTCGCTGGCGGCCATCAGGGCGCTGGAATCGCGCGGCTTCTCGCTGAAAGGCAAGGTAGCCTATGTCGCCGGCCATTCGCTCGGCGAATATTCGGCGCTGGCGGCGGCGGGTTTCGTGACGGTCGCGGACGCGGCGCGGCTGCTGCGCATCCGCGGCAACGCCATGCAGTCGGCCGTGCCGGTGGGCGAGGGCGCCATGGCGGCCATCATCGGGCTCCACCAGGACGGCGTCGAAGCCGCCTGCAAGGAAGCCGCGCAAGGTGCGGTGTGCCAGGTCGCCAACGACAATGGCGGCGGCCAACTCGTCATTTCGGGCACGAAAGCGGCGGTGGAACGTGCGGCCGCGCTTTGTACTGAAAAGGGCGCCAAGCGGGCGCTGATGCTCCAGGTGTCCGCCCCCTTCCATTCGGCGCTGATGCAGCCGGCGGCCGATGCCATGCGCGCCGCGCTTGCCGAGGTAAAGAAGAATGCGCCGGCGGTGCCGGTGGTTTCCAACGTGTCGGTGACGCCGACGACCGATCCCGAAGCCATCGCCGCGCGGCTGGTCGAGCAGGTGACGGGGCGCGTGCGCTGGCGCGAGACGGTGGAATGGTTTGCCGCCAACGGCGTGACGACGCTTTATGAAGTCGGCGCCGGCAAGGTGCTGTCGGGCCTGGCGCGGCGCATCAACCGCGACGTCGCGACCGCCAACGTCGGTTCGCCCGCGGATGTCGAGGCGGCGCTGGCGGCGCTTGGCTGACCTGATACAGTCGATCCCACCCGTATGAAGGGTATGCCTTCAAGGAGAAGAAGATGTTCGAACTGACCGGCCGCAAGGCGCTCGTCACCGGGGCCACAGGCGGCATCGGCGAGGCGATCGCGCGCACGCTGCATGCGCAGGGCGCGACCGTCGGCCTGCACGGCACGCGCGTCGAGAAACTGGAAGCGCTGGCCGCCGAGATGGGCGACCGCGTCAGGCTTTTCCCCGCCAGCCTGTCGGATCGCGACCAGGTGAAGGCGCTCGGGCAGAAGGCCGAGGCTGAACTCGAAGGCGTCGATATTCTCGTCAACAACGCCGGCATCACCAAGGACGGCCTGTTCGTGCGCATGTCGGACACCGACTGGGATGCGGTGATCGAGGTCAACCTGACCGCCGTCTTCCGCCTGACGCGCGAACTGACGCATCCGATGATGCGCCGCCGCCATGGCCGCATCATCAACATCACCTCGGTCGTCGGCGTGACCGGCAATCCGGGGCAGGCGAACTACTGTGCCTCAAAGGCCGGCATGATCGGCTTTTCCAAGTCGCTGGCGCAGGAGATCGCCACCCGTAACGTCACCGTCAACTGCGTCGCCCCCGGCTTCATCGAATCGGCCATGACCGACAAGCTCAACGACAAACAGAAGGAGGCGATCATGGGCGCCATCCCGATGAAGCGCATGGGGACCGGCGCGGAAGTCGCCTCCGCCGTCGCCTGGCTGGCCTCGAACGAGGCCGGCTACGTCACCGGCCAGACCGTGCATGTCAACGGCGGCATGGCGATGATCTGATGGCCGTGCGCGGACGCGGCCGGGGCGTGCGTTTGCCCCGGTTTTCCGGGATTTGATGCCGAGACGGGAAAAAGCCGGCTGCGGCTTGGATGCCGGGCGGTTTTCGTGTATTGCGCCCCGAACCGCGCGGTTTGCGGCAAAACCGGCCTGCCGGAAGGCTTTCGGCAAGGCTATCTTAGAGCTTGATTAGCGGCATTCGGCCCGCTAACGAAGACAGACAAACATTGGACGAGGATGCCCACATGAGTGACACCGCAGAGCGCGTCAAGAAGATCGTTATCGAGCATCTGGGCGTGGATGCCGACAAGGTGACGGAACAGGCGAGCTTCATCGACGACCTGGGCGCGGACAGCCTCGACACGGTCGAACTGGTCATGGCTTTCGAGGAAGAGTTCGGCGTCGAGATCCCCGACGACGCGGCCGAGACGATCCTCACGGTCGGCGACGCCGTGAAGTATATCGACAAGGCTTCGGCCTGATCCATCGCTGGCCGAAGGCGAGGTTTCGGGAATGAGGCGTGTCGTTGTCACGGGCCTCGGCCTGCTGTCGCCGTTCGGCATGGGTTTCGAGCATAGCTGGAAAGAACTGCTGAGCGGCCGCAGCGCCGCTCGGCGTGTCACCGAGTTCGAGGTGGATGACCTCGCCTGCCAGATCGCGCATGTCATTCCGCGCGGCGACGGCAGCAACGGCACGTTCAACCCCGAGGCCGTGCTCGAGCCGAAAGAATTGCGCAAGATCGGCGATTTCATCCTCTACGGCATCGCCGCCGCCGACGAGGCGCTGAAGGATTCCGGCTGGACTCCGAAAACGCACGAGGAACAGTGCGCGACCGGCGTCATGATCGGCTCCGGCATCGGCGGTATCGAGGGGATCGCGGAAAACGCGCTCATCCTCGATCAGCGCGGTCCGCGCCGCATCAGCCCGTTCTTCATTCCCGGCAATATCATCAACCTGGTTTCCGGTCAGGTGTCGATCCGGCACGGCCTCAAGGGGCCGAACCATGCGGTCGTCACCGCCTGCTCGACCGGCGCGCACGCCATCGGCGACGCCGCCCGGCTGATCCAGTTCGGCGATGCCGACGTGATGGTGGCCGGCGGCGCCGAATCGCCGGTGACGCGGTTGTCGCTCGCGGGCTTCGCAGCCTGCCGGGCGCTCTCCACCGAACGCAACGAGACGCCCGAGATCGCTTCTCGGCCTTACGACCGCGACCGCGACGGTTTCGTTATGGGCGAGGGTGCCGGCGTCGTGGTGCTCGAAGAATTGGAGCACGCCAAGGCGCGCGGCGCACGCATTTACGCCGAAGTGGTCGGCTACGGCCTGACCGGCGACGCCTATCACATCACCGCGCCCGCCGAAGACGGCGACGGTGCCTTCCGCTGCATGACGGCGGCGCTGAAGCGGGCCGGCCTTTCGCCCGCCGATGTCGACTACATCAACGCGCACGGCACCTCCACCATGGCTGACACGATCGAACTCGGCGCGGTGGAGCGGCTGGTCGGCGATGCGGCTTCGAAGGTGTCGATGTCGTCGACGAAGTCGTCGATCGGTCATCTTCTCGGCGCGGCCGGTGCCGCCGAAGCGATCTTTTCGATCCTCGCCATTCGCGACAACGTCGCGCCGGCGACGATCAACCTCGACAATCCCGAGCGTGAGACGGCCATCGACCTTGTGCCGAACACGCCGCGCAAGCGTCGGATCGACGTGGCGCTGTCCAACTCGTTCGGATTCGGCGGCACAAACGCATCGCTCGTTTTCCAGCGCTACGATGGGTGAGGCGGCAGGCGCGTCGTCCTGCCGTCCCTTCCTGGCATTTGCTGCCAATTTTGCCATATTCGCCCCTACTGTTCCGGGGGAATCGTCGAACAATCAACGGTAGGTCGCCATGAACACCAACGCGGCGGACAATGGAGGAGGCGGGGGAGATTTCGGGCAGCGCCCAGTGCCTCCGACGCCCATCGTGCCGAAGACCGCGAGCGAGGCGCTACGCCCTGAAGCCGGGACACCGCCGCCGCCGTCGGCCAAGCGTTCACGCAGGTCGCGCAGCCAGATCGTCGTGTTCATGAATTTCGTCGTCTCCTGCGTCATGCTGCTGGTGCTGGCGACGGGCGTCGCGCTTTATCTCGGCAAGCAGGCCTTCACCGGTCCGGGTCCGTCGGACAGCGGCGGCACGTTTCTGGTCAAGGCCAATACCGGCGTTGCTACGATCGCAGGCCAGCTCGAAAGCCGCGGTCTGATTTCGGATGCGCGCATCTTCCGGCTCGGCGTGCGCGCCGCCGGCGACGAACAGGCGCTCAAGGCCGGCGAGTACGAGATCAAGCCGCGTGCCTCGATGCGCGAGATCATGGAACTGCTGAAGAGCGGCAAGTCGGTGATGTATTCGCTGACGATCCCCGAAGGCCTGACCGTCGAGCAGGCTTTCCAGCGCATTGCCGAGCAGGGCGAGCTGACCGGCGACATGCCGGCCGCGATGCCGCCCGAAGGCAGCCTCGCCACCGACACGCTGCGTTTCACCCGTGGCGCGACGCGGCAGGAAATGGTGGACAAGCTGTTGGCCGACCAGAAGAAGCTGGTGAGCGAAATCTGGTCGCATCGCGCCACCGACCTTCCGCTGGCGAACGTGGACGAGTTCGTCACGCTGGCCTCGATCGTGGAGAAGGAGACAGGCAAGAACGACGAGCGCTCCCGCGTCGCTGCCGTTTTCCTGAACCGTCTGGCCAAAGGCATGCGGCTACAGTCGGACCCGACCATCATCTACGGCCTGTTCGGCGGCAAGGGTAAGCCGGCGGACCGGCCGATCTACCAGTCCGACATCAACAAGCAGACGCCCTATAACACCTACCTCATCAACGGCCTGCCGCCGACGCCGATCGCCAATCCCGGCCGCGCCGCACTGGAGGCCGTCGCCAATCCGTCGAAGACGGACGATCTTTATTTCGTCGCCGACGGCACCGGCGGCCACGTCTTCGCCCAGACGCTGGACGAGCACAACGAGAACGTCGCCCGCTACCGCACGCTCCAGAAGAAGCTGGCCGACGAGGCCGCCAAGGCGGGCAAGCAGTTGCCGGCCGAAGAGGGGGCGGGCACCGGGGTCGTGCCGGCCCAGTAGCCGGCGGGCAAGGGGGACCGAACCGCATGAACCTTCAAAGCATGACCGGTTTTGCGCGTGCGGCGGCCGAGCACGGCAGCACCTCCCTTGCCTGGGAGGTGAAGTCGGTCAACGGCAAGAGCGCGGAGGTTCGCCTGCGCCTGCCGCAAGGCTTCGAACGGCTTGAGCCGGCGGTCCGGCAGGTCGTCCAGAAGCGCTTTTCGCGTGGCAATTTCCAGGCGACGCTGACGGTCGGCCGCCCGGCCGGAACGCAGGCGCAGCCGGTGGTCAACGAAGCTTTCCTGAAAGATCTGGCCGGGCTCGCCAAGCGGTTGCAGGAACAGTTCGGCACCGCGCCGCCCAGCGCCGACGGACTGCTTGCCCTGCGCGGCGTGCTGGACGTGCCGGAGGCGGTCGAGACGGAGGACGAGCGGGCGGCCGTCGATGCCACGATCATGGCTTGTCTCGACAAGGCCCTGGCCGGGCTCGAACAGGCCCGCCGTGTCGAGGGCGAGGCGCTACGCGGCCTGCTGTCCGGCCATCTCGACGCGATCGAGGCGCTGACGCTGCGGGCCGAGGCCGACCCGTCGCGCGAGCCGGCTTCGATCCGCGCGCGTATCGCCGAGCAGGTCCGGCTTCTCCTGGATGCGTCGGCCAGCCTGGACGAGACGCGGCTTTACCAGGAGGCGGCGTTCCTTGCCACCAAGGCCGATATCCGCGAGGAGATCGACCGGCTGAAGACGCATGTCGCCTCGGGCCGCGCGCTGCTTTCGGCCGGCGGCGCGGTGGGCCGCAAGCTCGATTTTCTGGCGCAGGAATTCAATCGCGAATCGAATACGCTGTGTTCCAAGTCGAACGCCGCCGCAGTCACCGCCGTCGGGCTGGAATTGAAGGCGGTCGTCGACCAGTTCCGCGAACAGGTCCAGAATCTGGAGTGACCGATGGTGCCCAAGGACACCGCTTCCCGCATTCGCCGCCGGGGGCTCATGCTTGTTCTGTCTTCGCCTTCGGGGGCGGGCAAATCGACCATCGCGCGTAACCTGATCGAGAGCGACCAGGGGTTCGAGCTGTCGGTGAGCGTGACGACGCGGCCGCGCCGCGGCAGCGAGATCGACGGCATCCACTACCATTTCCGTTCGCGCCGTGATTTCGAGATCCTGCGCGACAACGACGAATTGCTGGAATGGGCCGAGGTGCACGGCAATTTCTACGCCACGCCGCGCGAGCCGGCCGAAAAGGCCATGGCGGAAGGCCGCGACATGCTGTTCGACATCGACTGGCAGGGCGCCAAGCAGCTCAAGGAGAAGATGCGCGGCGACATCGTTTCGGTCTTCATCTTGCCGCCGTCGATGGCCGAGCTGAAAGCGCGGCTGAAACGCCGGGCCGAGGATCAGGAACAGGTGATCGAGACGCGGCTGAAGAACGCCCGCACCGAGATCGAGCACTGGACGGAATACGATTTCGTCGTCGTCAACGACGATCTCGATCGCGCCTTCTCCGAGGTGCGCTCGATCGTGGCGGCCGAGCGCCTGCGCCGCGACCGCCGGCCGGGTCTGTTCGATTTCGTCTCCAGCCTGCTGGACGAAAAGGCGTGACGGGATCGCGCCGCCGGGCGATGTCCGTGGGTCATCCGGCGATCTGAGGATCGACTAATCCTGCGATGAGATGAAGCGGCTGCCGCCGGGGTTGGGCTGTGTCGTTGCGCAATCCGCCGCCGGCATATGCGGGCGGCGGATCGGGCTACGAAAAATCAATTCTCGTTGGCGGTCACGCTCAGGCCGAGCGTCTTGGGCAGGTCGAGCGGGTTTGCCATGCCGTTGGCCATCAGGAGCGCGAAGGGCACCGGCGAGGCGGGCTTGGCGGCAATTTCGAGGCTCTTGGGATTGTCGAGGAACTTGTTCACCGCCGCCGACACCTGCGCCGTCAGCTCGGGATTGTTGAGCTGCGCCATGCCGAAGGGCACGATCGCCTTGGCCTGGTTGGCGATATCCTTGGCCGTCATGCCCTGCTGCTTGGCGGCGTAGTCGAGCACCTTGTTGGTGAGCGAATCGTCGTCGAAGCGGATCGATGCGCCGTTGAAGGTCAGCTGCTGTAAAAGGCCGAGCATGGCCATGCCTTCGGTCGAGCTATCGGCTCCCTCAGGCTTCTCGGCCATCTTCTTCTGCACTTCCTGCAACGATTTGACGAAATCCATCGTGTAGCCGCTGATATCGAAGGTCATGCCGAAGGTGCCGGCGTTGTCCACGGTGATGTCGTATTGCGACAGCTCCATCTTGCCGTCCGACGGATGCCAGGAGCCGCCGATCTTGATGTTGCCGGAAATGGTCTGGTAGCCCAGCGCGTCGATCATTTCCTTCGACTTCGAGTCTTCCACCAGCGAGAGGTCGCCGGTGAATTTTCCGGCCTTGCCGGCAAACTCCATGGCCTTGCCGTCTGCCGGCGGCGTGACGTCGATGGTGAAGTCCTCCATCGAGAACGCGGTCTTGTCGCCCACTTTCACCGTCATGTTGGCGAGGTCCGCCGATTTGTACATGAGGATCGAGGCCAACGGGTCGGTGCTGCCTTCGGCGGGGATGGTGAGATCGTGCATGACAAAAGGGCTGATATCGACTTCGGTGCCGTCCTCGCTGTGCGAGAAGGCTTCCGTGGAAACGGTGCCGATGGCGTAGCCGCCGTTCTGTTCGGTGACGCCCTCCAGCTTGACGTTGCCGATCGGCAGCCCGTCCTTTTCCGCCGCCGGCTTGACGGTCACGCCTTCCATCACCATCGAGGAAGCGTCGCCGGAAATGCCGGTCCAGGCGAGGTCGACGCCCTGGTTCGCGAGCAGCGCCTTGAGCCTGCCGGCGACCGCGCCGGTGTCCTGCGCGAAGGCCGTATTGAGCGGCAAGACGAACAGGAAGGTCGAAAAGGCGAGCTTGGAGAAGGTCGAGCGGTGGATGGTCATCGCGGATTCCCAAAAAACTGAACTGTTATGAATTGCCTTGCGCCTTTCACATGTCCGTGAAGAACTGGACGGGAAAAAGGCGCCAGTCGACACAATGGCCGCAAATCGCCGCAAAAGGCAATCGCGACCGCGGTGCGGGCAGCGACGCGGCAAAAATCTGTCGCCGGCGACGGGCTGTCATCTTCCCATCGCCAACTCCATAGCCGCGCAATGTAACGGCTTTGTGCCGAGCGATGCGGGAGCGTTCAGGACGGCGGCTGTTCAGGCGTTCGCCAGCCGGACGAATTCCTCGACGCTCAGCGTCTCCGCGCGCCGCGTCGGGTCGATGCCGCAGCGCTCCAGCAGTGCTTCGCCGCCGAGGCTCTTGAGGCTCTGCCGCAGCATTTTGCGCCGTTGGCCGAATGCCGCCTCGGTGACGCGGCCGAGCTTGCGCACGTCCGCCGCAAGCGGCGTAGGGCGGGGCACGAGATGGATGACCGAGGACGTCACCTTCGGCGGCGGCGTGAATGCCTGGCGGGGGACGTCGAAGGCGATGCGCGCCTCGGTGCGCCAGCCGGCCAGTACGCCCAGCCGGCCGAAGGCGTCGGTGCCCGGCAGGGCGACGATACGCTCCGCGACCTCACGTTGGAACATCAGCGTCATTGATTGGTAGAAGGGCGGCCAGACCTCCGTGGTCAGCCAGCGCACCAGAAGTTCAGTGCCGATGTTATAGGGCAGGTTGGCGACGATCCTGATCGGGCCGTCCGCGAGCATCGAGAAATCCGTCCTCAGCGCATCGCCGGGAATCACCTCCAGCCGGCCCGGATAGTGGTCGGCGACTTCGGCCAATGCGGCCAGGCAGCGCTCGTCGCGCTCGATCGCCACGACGCGCCGCGCGCCGCTGAACAGCAGGGCGCGAGTCAGGCCGCCGGGCCCCGGACCGACCTCGATCACGGTCGTATCGGCGAGGTTGCCTGCCGCCCGTGCGATCTTGCCGGTCAGGTTCAGGTCGAGCAGGAAATTCTGGCCGAGCGCCTTTTTCGCCTGGAGGCCGTGGCGCTCGATGACGTCCCGCAGCGGCGGCAGTCCGTCAACGCTCACGGGAAGTGCCCACAGGTCTGTCGACGTGCGAGGCGCCGGGGTCAAGGAAGACGGCGGCCATGGCGGATCGGCTCAGCGCTGGACGATTCGGGCTTTCGCCTTCAATTCCTTGAGATATTTTTCGCTTAGTTGATCGCTTTTGTCGCCGTTGCCTTCGCTCTGGAGGACGAGTTGCGCGGCCTTGTCGTCGGACACTTCACGGGCGCTGCAAATGCCGATGAACTCGACGCCGCGATCCGTCTCGCGCACAGGCGTCGCGCCGCCGGTCTTGGTCTTCTTGATCTGCTCGGCCCAGTCGGTCGGCAGCTGCGGCGCGAGCACCCTGCCGAGGTCGCGGACGGTGACGTCGATCAACCCCTTGGCGAATTCACGCGTGGTGCCACAGCCGTTGAAGCGGTCGCGCATCGCCTCGGCCTCACGCTTGCGCTTGCCCAGAGTCGCGCTGCGCTCCGCCGCCGGCACCACGAAGATGACCTGCTGGAGCATATATTCGGTGGCGCTCGGTTTGTTGCCGTCCTTGTCGAGCATCTTGCGAACCACGTCCTCGTTCGAGTTGGTCCCGCCGGCCTCGGCGCGGTAGCGGGCGCCGACGGCCTGGTTCCAGGCCATTTGCGCGCGGATGTATTCCTTGAAATGCTCCTTGGTGACACCGGCCTTGGCCATGATGGCGTCGAGCTGGGCCAGCTGCATCTTGTTGTTCGTGGCGAACCGCGCATAGGCATCGTCGACCTGCTTGTCGCTGATGCGGATGCCCAGCCGCCTGGCCTCGGCCATCTTCAGCGTCTGGTCGATCATCTCGTCCGAAGCGCTGCCTTTGCGGTGCTGCAGCCGCAGGAAGGCAGCCCGGTGCTGGATGTCCCCGGTGGTGATCGGAATGTCGTTGACGACGTATTTGATCGTACTCGCCACGGCCGGAAGCGTGGGTATGGCGAGTGAAACGGACGTAACCGCGACGAACAGGGCAAAGCTCGCGGAAAACAGGTATTTCCTCATCTGGAGTTCCCGATTCTGTTTCGGCTTCGGCCAGCCTTGGGCCCGATATGCCGGTCCATGCCTGCTTTATGCGGCGAAACCATGTCGGCGACGGTCGCGTTCTAGTTGGTGAGGGCGCTGGTCGACGTACCGAAATCGCCAAGGGTGCGGAACGAGATGTTGAAGCCGATGCTTTGGCTGGCTTTTCCTCGGACACCGCTGACAGGATCGGCAGTCTGGCTCTGGGCGAACGACATCATGTAGGTGAAGCACTCGTCAGCATAAGCGAAACCGACACCCTGGTTCGTGAACAGATCATTCACGAGGTCATAGGTGCTTGACCCGAAGACACGCCAGTTCGCATTGAGGCTCGCGCTGCCGCCGACCGTCACCTCCTGGCGGTCGTACGGGAAGCCGTAGAGCGGCTGCGCGTTGATGTAGGCGTATTGCGCGTAGACCGACAGCGGGGAAGCGCCGCTGTAGGCGGCTTTGATTTCGGTGCGCCGGGCCTCGAACGTCTTTTCGTCGAACCTGCCGCTGAGAGACGTCGAGAAACCGCTCGCGCTGGCCAGGCCGACAAGGCCGACGAAATCCGACGTCCTGTTTTCCAGGCCGGATTCCGCGCCGGCGTTCACCAGATCAGGCGAGGCGAAAGAATTCACCCCGGCAAGCTGATAAGACTGGCCGAAGATCGCGTTCGTCGTCCAGCCGTTGTCGTAGCTGCCGGAATAGCGAACGCCGACATTGGCGCGCGTGCCGCCTTCGATGCGGTCGTAGCCAGAGAATTTGTCGCGCTCGAACAAGGTCGTGGCGTCGAAGACGAAGCTTTGCGCGTCTTCGTTCGGAACGGCGAGGCCGCCGACATACTGCTCGTTCGGCCGCACGAACACCTGCGCCATCGGCTCAATGATGTGAGACGAGCCGATCGCGGAAAAAAGCACCGGCCAGCGCAGCTCAAGACCAGCCGTCGCCATATAGCGGGCGAACGAGGAGCGCATGTCGGCCGAAGCGTCAATGGCCGGATTTTTGGCCATTGCGTCGACCGCGGCAAGCGAGGCCGACGAGGCGGAAACGTAGTCGACATCGCCTTGGAAGGCCAGAAGCGGCGTAACGACGAGGCCACCCTCGGTGACGAGCGACCGCTTCCACTCGACCTCGCCGGTGAGACGGCCCGAATTGCCCGCCAGGCCGCGCACGCGCTGAACGTCGGTGCCGGTATTGTACGGCGTGGCGAATGCCCGATCCAGCCGGTCACGCTGCAAGACGCGCGTGTTTACATTGACCGAAAGCTGGCCGCCCGCCAACGGCACATCCGGAATATAAGCGTAGTCCACGGACGGCAGCACCCAAGGCTGCGACGGATCGCGGGCATAAGGGCTATCCGAGCCGTCGGCGAGCTTGTCCGGCGTTGCTTCCTGCACCTCGAAGTGCATGACGCGCGCGTCGAAATAGTTCCGGTCGTTCAGCCCCTTCAGATAAACCTCGGAGCGGTGAACGCTGTCGGCATAGCCGCCGACGTGGTAGGTGGTGGAGAAATTCTTGTCGGTCTGGAGCAGGGCGTTCCAGCCGAACTCCCAGCGCGAATTGATGGCGAACTGGCCCTTGGTGCCCATCATGGCACGCTTCTTGTTCGGGTCGCCCGCCGGGCCCGAATCGACGGTGTCCGCAACGAAGGCACTGGGATCGTTCTGTGAAATCCCGGCGACCTTGAAGCTGTACTCGCCGTTGTTGAAGCGCTGGCGCCACTCGGCTTCACCGAGGAAGCCCTGCTTGGAATAGTAGGTCCCGCGCGCGGTGATGTCGTAGGTGGGCGACAGCGCCAGATAGTAGGGAACGGAAACACCGATGCCCAGCTTGCTGCCATAGGCGATGCCCGGCATCAGGAAGCCGCTCTTCTGCTTCACTGTCGGGTCGGCGATCTCGAAAGCCGGGAAATAGGCGATCGGCAGGCCGAAGAACTCGAAATTGGAGTTTTCGAAGCGCACGGTGTGCGTTTCGCCGTTCCAGACAATCTTGCGCGCCTTGACGCGCCAGATCGGCGCCTTGTTCGGCTTGTCCTCGCACGGTTCGCAGGCGGTGTAGACGCCGTTGTGGAACGTCGTCAGTACGCCGCCCATGCGCTCGGCGCTCTCGGCGCCGAAATAGGTCTTGTCCACCGTCTCGACACGCAGGGCGTTGACGAAACCGTCGGCGAAATCGTCGGTTATGTCGATGTGGTCGGAATTGACCTTGGTGCCGTCGCTCTGCACGAGCTGGGCATTGCCGTTCGCCACCAGGCGCCGGGTCTTGCGGTTGTATTCGACCCGCTCGGCGACCAGCCGGTTGCCACCGTAGTCGATCCGCACGCCGCCGACGGCGGTGACGGTCTGGTTGTCGTTGTCGTAGACCAGCGTATCGGCCTCGAGCAGCATCTGCGAGCCGCTGGGAACGTTTGGGGCGAGATCCACGCCTTGTGCCAAGGCAGGCTGGACGTACAGCCCGCCGGCCAGCAGGCACCCCAAGGCGCTCACCCCGCATAGCAGCGTGCTCCGGACCGGCCTACGGTTTTGCAAAACCGCCCCTCTCACTAGCCGTCTTCCTTGTACAGCAGAAACGTCACCCCGAAAAACATCGCCACCACGACCGGAAACCATGCCGCAACAGAAGGCGGAACGAAGCCGGCCACCCCGAACGCCTTGACGAGGACCGACACGACATAAAGCAGAAACCCAGCCACGACGCCACCTAAAATCATCGTACCCGACTGTCCCATCCTCGCAAATCGCATCGACACCGTGGCCGCGATCAGCGTCATGGCGACCAGCAGGAACGGCAGCGCCAGCAGCGAATCGAACTGCATCGCGAACGCATTTGCCTTGGCGCCGAAGGAACGGGCAACCTCAATTTTGCCCGGCAACTCATAAAAAGGGATCGTCTCGGGCTCGGCCAGACGTTCCTGGACGAATTCCGGCTTGAGATCGGTGGGGATGCGGTCGGTTTCTTCCTTGCTCCGCGAGCCGTCCTCCTTGAGCACGGTGACGTCCTGAAGCTCCCAGTAGCCGTCGCGCAGGTAGGCGCGGCGCGCATCCTTGCGGGCGAAGATATTGCCGTCGGCATCGATCTGGAAGAACGAGGCGTCGGCCATCTCCAGGCCCTGCGCGAGAATGGCACGGGCGCCGATGATGGTATCGCCTTCGCTGGTCTTCTGCCGCAGCCACGGCGTCGTTGCCGCCGTCACCTCGTTGGAATCGCCGGCGCGCAGGTCGCTTTCGATCGCTTCCGAGCGGGACAGGCCGTGCGCGGCGAGCGGGTTCATGACGCCGACGGCGAGCATGCCGAACAGCAGCGCTCCCACACAGGCCGGCAGCAGAAACTGCCAGGCGGAGATGCCGGCCGAACGGGCGATGACCAGCTCGTATTTGCGGTTGAGCGAGACAAGCATCGCCATGGCCGAGAACAGGCCGACGAAGGGCACCATCTGGAGCACCAGCATCGGCACTCTGAGTGCCGAGATCGCCAGCGCCATCTGGTAGGTGAAGCCGGGAAGGCGGGCGGTACGGCCGGTCAGTTCGGTGAAGTCGATCAGGAAGATCAGCGCACCGATGCCGAGAAGGAACCACAGCGTGATCGTCGCGTAGCGGAAGAAGAAGTATCGTCCGAGCGTCCAGCCCATCACGCCGCCCCTCCGCGCGCGCCACCGAGACGGAGCCTGAGCGACGTGAGCCTGCGGCCGACGTCGCGGGCCAGTGAGAGCACGGCGTCTGTCCAGCCGACCGGCAGTTCCATGGCCTTCTGCCTGTAGATGAACCAAGCCGCCACCAGCGCCATGACGACCGGGATGGCGGCCATGACATAGTTGAAGCTCGGGTCGATCTTGGCCTTGCCCTCGGCGAAGAAGGTCAGCCAGCGCACGATCAGAGCGATGCTGATCGACGTCACCAGCGGATGCAGGCGCGCCTCGCGATGCGAACGCGCGTCGCCGGCGACCGCCAGGGCGATCAGCGCGAACGTCACCGGGAAAAGCCACTCGGAAAAGCGCTTGAACAGTTCGGTCCGGTAGAGGCCGGGCGTCTGCTGGAAAATCGGATCGTTCGGATCGGGATTGAGGAGGTACGGGGTGGTCTGGTCCTTGGGCAGCAAGGTCTTTTGCCCGGCGTCCGCCGCGAACGCCGAAAGATCGAACGCATAGGAGGTGAAATGGATCACCGAGACGTCGCCGGTCGGTGTCTTGCGATGGACGACGCCGTCGTTCATCAGCAACACCTTTTCGTCGGTCTTGTCGACGATGGCGCCGGTCTTGGCGTAATAGACGAGGTCGACGCCCTGTTGGCGCGAATCGGCGACGAAGATGCCGCCCAGCCTGTTGTCCGGCAGGCGTTCGCCGATCTGAAGGAACAGCCCGTCCTCGACCTTGCGGAAGGTGCCTTCCTGGATGATGAGCGACAACAGGTCGGCGCGCGCGGCGGCAACCAGTTCGCGGTTCTTTTGCCGCGCATAGGGATCGACGCCGTTCTGCACGGCGAAACAGAAGACGGCGGCGATCAGCGCCAGAAGCAGGACGGGGCGCGCCACGGTGAGCCGCGACGCCCCGGCCGCGTTGATGACGACCAGTTCCGAGTCTGTATTCATCACGCTAAGCGTCTGGGCCACGGCCACGACGATCGAAAAAGGCACCACGATCGGGATGACCGAGGGAATGATGAGGGTCGCGACCTTGAAGAAGGTCAGCGCCGACTGGCCGCTGTCGGTGACGAGGTCGATGCGGGCAAGCACCTGCGTCGTCCATACGATCGCCAACGTCCATGCGAGCGCGCTCAGGAAGAGCACGAAAGCGCGACGCATGATGTAGCGTTCAACGACCTTCATTCAGGCACTGTTCTTCTCGATTGATCGGACCGGCATCGCCCGCCGTAAGGTAGCGTTCTGGCGCTGCGTGTACAACCGGAGCCGACTGGTCCCTGTTTCCAACGTGATGTCCCCGGCGGCCGAAGTCTCGGCGGGATTGGCTAAGAAAAGGCCAATATCCTTGGTTAACAGAGGGTTGTGGCTGGATTGTGCGCCGGCGAGCAACCAGACGACATTGCGGGGACGAACATGGATTCGCGACTTTCCGCGCCTTGCAAAATGTCGCAAAACCGCCAAAGGTCGCGTCTCCCACCCGCTTCCAGCCGCAACAGGACCCGAAATGAGCGTGCAGCCTTCCATTTCCTTCGCCAGATTCGCCGTTCCCCGCAAGGGTACGGTGTTCGTCCTTTCGGCGGAGGGCGCGGGCTTGAGCGAGGCGGCGAGTGCCTGCGATCCGGCAAGGACGCTGGAGCGGGCCGCGCCCGTGGCCGATTTCACCGGCAAGGGAGGCACCAGCCTCGAAGTGCTTGCGCCGGAAGGCGGCGGACTGGACAGGCTGGTGGCGCTGGGCGTCGGCAAGGCGTCGGCGCTTGACGAATATGCCTGGTTGAAACTCGGCGGCGCGGTTGCCGCCGGCTTGCGCAAGGCGTCGGACGTCGCGGTGGTCGCGGACGTGCCGGGCGCCGAAGCGGGACCGGCGCAGGCAGCCGGCCTTGCGGCGGGCATCCTGCTGCGCAGCTATTCTTTCGACAAATACAAGACCCGCAACAACGGGACGGATGCGAAGGACGAACGCAAGCCGGCCCGCATCACCATCCACACGGCCGATCCGGCCGCCGCCAAGAAGGCGTTCGCCGAGATCGAGGCGGTTGTCGGCGGCGTGCTCGTCGCCCGCGACCTTGTCAACGAGCCGGCCAACGCGCTGGGCCCCGTCGAGTTCGCTGCACGGATCAAGGAGATGGAGGCGCTCGGCGTTTCCGTCGAGATCCTGACCGAAAAGGAGATGAAGAAGCTCGGTATGGGGTCCCTGCTCGGCGTGGCGCAGGGTTCGCCGCGCGGCGCGCGTCTCGCGGTCATGCAGTGGAAGGGCGGCAAGGCCAAGGACAAGCCGGTCGCCTTCGTCGGCAAGGGCGTCACTTTCGATACGGGCGGCAATTCGATGAAGACTGCGTCCGGCATGGAAGACATGAAGGGCGACATGGGCGGGGCCGCCGCCGTCACCGGCCTTATCCATGCGCTTGCCGGCCGCAAGGCGAAGGTGAACGCCGTCGGGCTGGTGGGGCTGGTGGAAAACGCCGTCGACGGCCATTCCCAGCGGCCGGGCGACATCGTCACGTCGATGTCGGGCCAGACCATTGAGGTGCTCAACACCGATGCGGAGGGGCGGCTCGTCCTGGCCGACGTGCTGTGGTACTGTCAGGATCGCTTCCAGCCGAAATTCATGGTCAACCTGGCGACCCTGACGGGAGCCATCATGGTGGCGCTCGGGCAGCACTATGCCGGGCTGTTCTCCAACAACGACGATCTCGCCGGCCGCCTCGTCAGCGCCGGCCAGGCGACGCAGGAGCGGCTGTGGCGCATGCCGCTCGGTCCGGAATTCGACAAGCTGATCGATTCCAAGAACGCCGACATGAAGAACATCGGCGGCCGCTTCGGCAGCGCCATCGTCGCCGCGCAGTTCTTGCAGCGCTTCGTCAACGACACCCCCTGGGCGCATCTCGACATTGCCGGAACGGCGCTTGCGGCACCTGCGAACGAGATCAACCAGTCCTGGGGCTCGGGCTTCGGCGTGCGGCTGCTCGACCGGCTGGTGCGCGACAACTACGAGGGCTGACGCCGTCGCCATGGCTGAGGTGCTTTTCTATCACCTGACGGAATCGACGCTGGAGGATGCGCTGCCCGGTCTTCTGGAGCGCAGCCTCGGGCGCGGCTGGCGGGTCGCGGTGCAGACGGGCACCGAAGAACGGCGCGATGCGCTGGATGCGCATTTGTGGACGTTTCGCGACGATTCCTTCCTGGCTCACGCCACCGACCGCGAGCCTTATCCGGCCGAGCAGCCGGTTCTCCTGACGACCGGGGCGGACAATGCCAACGGCGCCCGAATCCGTTTCATCGTCGACGGCGCCGCGCCTCCCTTGCTCGACGGCTATGAGCGGGCCGTGTTCATGTTCGACGGCCACGATACCGGGCAGGTCGAGGCGGCGCGCGACCACTGGAAGGCGATGAAAGCGGCCGGCCATGCCGTGACCTATTGGCAACAAGGGCCGGATCGCCGGTGGGAGCGCAAGGCTTGAAGCCTGCCGTCCGAGTGCGGATGCCGGTTTCGGGGCGGAGACATGTGTGAACAGGAGCCGGAGGCGCGGCGCGCAATTCCGGTTTGACGCGCCGCGCTTTGGGCTTGGCGCCGTCGCTCTGGCACTGTACCGGTTTTCCATGCGCATCGTTTTCCTGATCGTCTTCCTGGCCGGCGTCGCGCTGGCAGGCGTGGACTGGCTGGCTGGACAGGCTCTCGGCCATGATATCGGCCGGTGGCGGTTATATGATGCCGGCACCGGGCCGGCGCCCGCGCATATCGATCTTGCCGGCAAGGATGCGCCGCTGCGCGTCGTCGTCGATCTCGGCGTTGCCGGCCGCGACGGCATGCAGGAAGGGCAGGCGGCCGTCACGCTCACCGTGGCGAAAGACGGCCGGACCGTACTCGCCAAGGCGATGGACTTCGCCGGTGTCAGGCCGCACGACACCAACATCCAGACGCAGGAAAAGATCTTCGTCGATACCGCCGGCATGCTCGATCGGGTCGACGCGGGCAGCTACGTCTTCACCGCCGGCCTCGGCGATGCCGAGGACGTTTCCGTCCGCCACGTCGATCTCGTCCTGCGGCATGAATGGGCCGCCGCCGATCCGCGCTACCAGCCCGTCGGTTTCGCGCTGATGGCTGTGGGCTTCATCGGCGCCGTGCTGGCTTTCCGGCGCGCCGGCGGCAGGCCGCAGAACCCGAATTCGCAACCGCCGCGGCCCCGGTGGGGCAGGGGCGGAGCATCGGCCTGACGCCATGAACTACCGTCACGTCTATCATGCGGGAAATTTCGCCGACGTCGTCAAGCATGCGGTGCTTGCGCGGCTGGTGGAGTATCTCAAGCAGAAGGACAAGGCCTTCCGGGTCGTCGATACGCATGCCGGCATCGGCCTCTACGATCTGGCGTCGGCCGAGGCGCAGAAGACCGGAGAATGGCGGGGCGG
This sequence comes from Mesorhizobium sp., assembly GCF_017306545.1. Lineage (GTDB taxonomy): Bacteria > Pseudomonadota > Alphaproteobacteria > Rhizobiales > Rhizobiaceae > Mesorhizobium. The sequence goes on along the minus strand of NZ_JAFKID010000005.1, from coordinate 115,194 downwards.
CATCGGCGTGCTGCTGGATGCGGCGCTCTCGCCGGAAGCGGCCGCGCTGCTTGCGCCGTACCTGGAGACGGTTCGCGCCCTGAACCCGGACGGCGGCCTGTCGCGCTATCCCGGCTCGCCGCTGATCGCACGGCATCTGCTGCGCCGGCAGGACAGGCTTTCGGCGGCCGAGCTGCATCCCGAAGACGCGGAACGGCTCAAGATTCTATTCGAGGGCGATTTCCAGGTTCGGGTCATGCATCTCGACGGCTGGCTGGCGCTCGGCGGGCATCTGCCTCCGAAAGAGAAGCGCGGCCTGGTGCTGGTCGATCCGCCGTTCGAAGCGGAAGGGGAGTTCGGTCGCATCGCGGAAGGGTTGACCAGGGCGCACCGGCGCTGGCCTGGCGGCATCTATGCGCTGTGGTATCCGATCAAGGATCGCGCCGCCGTCGCCGCCTTCCGCGACGACCTGTCGGCCTCGGGCATGGCGAAAATTCTCGATATCCGGTTTGAAATCAGGGCGCCGTCGTCCGAGCCGCGGCTGGACGGGTCCGGCATGGTGGTGGTCAACCCGCCCTTTACGCTGGAGCGCGAGTTGCGCATCCTGCTGCCTGAGCTGAAGCGGCTTCTGGCGCTCGACGGCAAGGCGGACTGGTCGTTGCAGTGGCTCGCCGGCGAGAAAGCGCATAGCGCTTGACCGCAACGCGCTTCCTCCGCACAGTGCGCGCAAATCGCCAAGAGGCCGACATGACTCGCTTCGCCCGTTCCCTCCTCGCCGCGCTCGCCGTCGCGACCGCTCCGCTTGCCGCAACATCCGGCGTTGCCTACGCCGCCGATCTTCCCGCCTATGTGGACGAGGGCGGGTCCGGCGTTTGCGCCGAGCCGTGGGTGCTCAACCGCATCACGCACCGTTTCCATCATCAGGTCCACAACGTGCCGCACCTGCCGGACGTCGAGATCACCGACTTCCGCCGCATCCGCGAGCGGCGCTATCTGCCGGCGCGGGGCGAGGAACGGCCGATCGCACGGCTTTACTGCGGCGCCACCGTCGCCCTTTCGGACGGGCGCGAACGGTCCATCTGGTATCTGGTCGAGAGTGGCCAGGGCTTCGCCTCGATCGGCGACAACGTCGAGTTCTGCGTCTCGGGGTTCGACCGCTGGATGGTCTACAACGGCCGTTGCCGCGTCCTGCGCTGACACGGCGCCGGCCGGCTGCGCCCGATCGCTGGACGATCGGCTTTCTCATGGCTTGATTTCATAGTCGTTGGCATTCGGTCGGTGACACTGTTGCGGTGGCGGATCGGATTTGGTCCGCTGGCCGTTGCGGTGCCGATCCGGCGCGATCAAAAGTGCGCGGCAAAATCCGGGAGATTTCGATGCAGCTCTTCTACGCTTCCCCTTCGCCTTACAGTTCAAAGGTGCGCATGGCCGCTGCCTATGCCGGCGTCGCCATCGAGACGGTGCCGACCAAGACCGACGACGAACCGCCGGCTCTTTTGGCGGCCAATCCGCTCGGCAAGATACCGGTACTGATGCTGGACGACGGCAAGGCGGTTTTCGACAGCCGCGTCATCACGCAATACCTGAACCGCCTGTCGAAGAACGCGCTCTTTCCCCGCAATCCCGAAAAGCGCACAGAGGCGGAAGGGCTGGAGGCACTGGCCGACGGCATTTGCGATTGCGCGCTGGCGCATGTCTACGAGCGGCGCGGGCGGCCGGAGGACAAGATTTCGCAGCCATGGCTGGACAGGCAGTGGAGCAAGATTTCCCGCGCGCTCGACATGCTCAACGCCAATCCGCCGAAGCTGCCGAAGAAGATCACGGCGGGCCACATCGCGCTGCGCGCCGCGCTCGGCTATCTGGCCCTGCGCTTTGCCGGCAAATGGGAGAAGGGGCGCAGCCGTCTGGTGCGCTGGGCCGCCCGCTTCGATGCCAAATTCCCCGAACTCAAGGCCTGTCTGCCGGCCTGAATCTGTCCGGCGCCTGCCGGAAAGGTTGAAGCCGCCAAAGAAAAAGCCGGGCGCGAGGCCCGGCTTTTCCATGTACGCCTTGAACGCTACTCAGAACTTCATGCCGACGCCGAAGGTGACGCGGTTGTCGTTGCTCTTGACCTTGCCGACGTTGTCGAAGGTCGCCGAGCCGAAGTCGGTGTAACGGTATTCGACGCGGCCGAACACGTTGTCGGTCAGCTTGATGTCGGCGCCGGCGCCGGCAGTCCAGCCGAACATGCCCTTGCTCTGGCTCGTCCCGCCGACTTCGTCGACGATCTTCTGGTTCTTGCCGGCGCCGCCGGCAGTACCGTAGAGCAGGATGTCGGGGCTGACGGAATAGCCGAGACGTGCGCGCAGCGACCCCTCCAGGCCCGACTTGGACTTATAGCCGTTTTCCGTGCCCTTCTCGCCGTTGTAGCCGAGGTCGCCCTCGACGCCGTAGACGAAGTTCTCCTGCTGCCAGTTGTAGCCGGCAAAGGCGCCGCCGACGAAACCGTCGGTCTTGATGCTGGTGCCGACATCGGGAGCCTTCGTCTTGCCCGAGAAGCCGTAGCCGAGGTTGATACCGGCGTAGGGGCCGGCCCAGGAGGCGACGGGAAGCTCGGTGACAGGGGCGGGCGCCGGCGGCTCTTCGGTCGCAATCGCATCAGCGGCATAAGCGGCGGGGACCATGCCGACGAGGGCGGTGAGCCCCAGTGCGACAGCGACCGGCCGCGCGAATTTGAGGTTGGCTTGCATAGTTCTAACTCCTTAGCCACAGATACAGGGCCTAATTCATGAACGCGCCCGGCCCGTCCGGGGGGAGAAACGGGTCCGGCGTTCATCGGTTCCGGAATGTGGTGGCCAAATGCGGCTGAAGCGAACCTGAACTTGGGTCATTGCCCGGCGCAAATGAGGCTGAAAATTGACGTTGCAGTTCAGCAACAGCGTTGTCAGGAGCTTTGTTCCGAGAAGCCGGCAGACTGCTTGGTGCAAGGGCTTGCGCCTCATATATTGCGGGCATGCGGTCGTGAATCGGCCGGACAGGGCAGGCCGGACGGCGCCTTTGCCACAATCTTGCCAGAGGAAATAATGGAAATTTACCGCTATATGACACATTTGGCGGCATCCGGGCGACTTCAGGCCGGGAGCGGCGCCCGATGAGCGGGCCAACCGGCACGGCGCTGGTGACGGGCGGCGCGAGGCGCATCGGCCGCGCGATCGTGGAAGACCTTGCGGCGCATGGCTTCGCCGTCGCCATCCATGCAGACAACTCGTTCGCCGACGCGCAGGAATTGGCCGCGTCGATCGCGGCGGCGGGCGGCAGGGCGGTCGCGGTCCGCGCCGACCTGACCGATATGGCCGCCGCGGACGGGCTGGTCGCCGCCGCGCAGGCCGCGCTTGGCCCGGTGGCGCTGCTGGTCAACAGCGCCTCCGTCTTTTCTGACGACACGGTTCTGGATTTCGATTGGGACGGCTGGGACCGGCATTTTGCCCTGCACGTCAAGGCGCCGGCGCTGCTCGCCCGGCGGCTTGCCGAGGCCTTGCCCGCCGAGCAAGAAGGGCTGATCGTCAACATCGTCGACCAGCGTGTCTGGCGCCTGACGCCGCGCTATTTCTCCTATACGCTGTCGAAGGCGGCGCTGTGGACGGCGACGCAGACCATGGCGCAGGCACTGGCGCCGCGCATCCGCGTCAACGCCATCGGGCCGGGCCCGACGCTGAAGAACAGGCGGCAGGACGACGCCGATTTCGCCGCGCAGGTGGACGGGTTGATCCTGAAGCGCGGGCCGGATCTGGCCGAATTCGGCGCGACGATCCGGTATCTGTGGCGGGCGCGCTCGGTCACAGGCCAGATGATCGCGCTCGACGGCGGCCAGCATCTTGCATGGCAGACGCCAGATGTGACAGGCATGGCGGAATGAACGCAAGCAATTCGAAGCGCGGCGCGCGCGGCCTGACAGCCGGCGAAGATATGCCGGACGTCGACCTCGACGACGATGACGCGGCCGACGAGACGCCGGCTCCAGCCGGGCCGGACGTCGCCTTCACGGCGCTCGACTGGACCGCGCGTACCGACGAGACGGACACCAAGGTCGGCGCGGAGGTCATCCAGGCGCTGGTCAAACGCCTGCCCAACGCGCCCGGCGTCTACCGCATGATGAACGCTGCCGGCGACGTGCTTTATGTCGGCAAGGCGCGCAGCCTGAAAAAGCGCGTCACCCAGTATGCGCAGGGGCGTTTCCACACCAACCGCATCGGCCGCATGGTGCGCGAGACGGCGACGATGGAGTTCGTCGTTACCCGCACCGAGATCGAAGCGCTTCTGCTGGAAGCCAATCTTATCAAGCGCTTGCGGCCGCGCTTCAATGTGCTTTTGCGCGACGACAAGTCGTTTCCCTATATTCTGATTACCGGCGATCATGCGTCGCCGGGCATCTACAAGCACCGCGGCGCGCGCTCGCGCAAGGGCGACTATTTCGGCCCCTTCGCCTCGGCGCAGGCGGTCGGGCGCACGATCAATTCTCTGCAACGCGCCTTCCTGTTGCGAAGCTGTACGGACTCCTTCTTCGAGAATCGCACTCGCCCCTGCCTGCTTTTCCAGATCAAGCGCTGTGCTGCGCCTTGCACCGGCGAAATCTCGAATGGCGCCTATGCCGACCTGGTGGATGAGGCGAAAGGCTTTCTCTCCGGCCGCAGCCAGAAGGTGAAGACGGAAATGTCGGACGCCATGCAGCAGGCGGCCGAAGACCTCGACTTCGAGCGTGCCGCCGTGTTCCGTGACCGGCTGGCGGCGCTGGCGCATGTGCAGAGTCATCAGGGCATCAATACGCAGGCGGTCGAGGAGGCCGACGTCTTCGCCATCCATCAGGAGGGCGGGCAGGTCTGCATCCAGGTGTTCTTCTTCCGCACCGGCCAGAACTGGGGCAACCGCGCCTATTTCCCCAAGGCCGACCCGGCACTGGAGGCTTCCGCCGTGCTCGGCTCCTTCCTTGCGCAGTTCTACGACGACAAGCCGACGCCGCGCGCCGTGCTGTTGTCGCACGCCGTGGACGAGCAGGACCTTCTGGCCGAAGCATTGTCCACCCGCGCGGGCCGCAAGGTGGCGATCTCGGTGCCGCAGCGCGGCGACAAGAAGGACCTGACCGACCACGCTTTGCAGAACGCCCGCGAGGCGCTCGGGCGGCGGCTGGCCGAAACGTCGACGCAGGCGCGTCTGCTTTCCGGTCTGGCCGAAACGTTCGGGCTGGAAAAGCCGCCTGAGCGCATCGAGGTCTACGACAACTCGCACATCATGGGCACCAATGCGGTCGGCGCCATGATCGTGGCCGGGGCCGAGGGCTTCGTGAAGAACCAGTATCGCAAGTTCAACATCCGCTCGACCGACATCACCCCCGGCGACGACTTCGGCATGATGCGCGAGGTCATGCAACGGCGCTTCTCGCGGCTCATCAAGGACCATGGCGACCAGATGCCGGGGGAGGACGATGCAGCGGGTGAAGAGGATATGACCGGCAACGGTTTTCCCGCCTGGCCCGACGTGATCCTGATCGATGGCGGGCAGGGGCAGATGACGGCGGTGCGCAAGATCCTTGCCGACCTCGGCATCGAGGACCGCATCGCCGCCATCGGTGTCGCCAAGGGGCAGGACCGCGAGGCCGGCCGCGAACGCTTCTTCGCTCGCGACAAACCCTCCTTCACGCTGCCGGTGCGCGACCCGGTGCTCTATTTCATCCAGCGGCTGCGCGACGAGGCGCACCGCTTCGCCATCGGCTCGCACCGGGCGCGGCGCAAGAAGGAGATGATCCGGAACCCGCTGGACGAGATTTCCGGCATCGGGCCGGGCCGCAAGCGCGCGCTGCTCCTGCACTTCGGCACGGCCAAAGCCGTCAGCCGCGCGGCGATGGAGGATTTGATGACCGTGGAGGGCATTTCGGAGACGGTCGCGCGGACCGTCTACAATCACTTCCACGAGAGCTGAGGCGATCAGCGCCGAAATTGCCGGCAGTGCGGCATTTTGTGCGGTCCAGCCGGCTTTCGCCAGTTGACCCCCGGCATGTGCTTCTGGTTTGTACGAAGGAACGAAGAAATCTGGCGGCCATGGCGAAACGCGCTTTCAATCTGCCGAACATCCTGACCTACGCCCGCATCGTCGCGGTGCCGCTGGTGGTGCTGTGCTTTTTTCTCGAAGGGCACCTGAAGTCGAGCGATTTCGCGCGCTGGTCGGCGCTGGTCATCTTCATCGCCGCTTCCGTGACCGATTATTTCGACGGCTACCTGGCGCGGGCCTGGCAGCAGACCTCCAACATCGGCAGGATGCTGGACCCCATCGCCGACAAGCTGCTGGTCGCCACCTGCCTGCTGCTGCTCGCCGCCGACACGGACCGGCACGCCGGCATCGCCGGCTGGTCGCTGTGGGCGGCCATCATCATCCTGTGCCGTGAGATTCTCGTCTCGGGCCTACGGGAATATCTGGCGGCGCTGAAAGTCTCGGTTCCCGTTACCCAGCTTGCCAAATGGAAGACGACCATCCAGATGGTCGCCATCGCCTTCCTGCTGGTCGGGCCTGCCGGCGACAAGATCTTTCCGCACACCACGCAGATCGGGCTGGTGCTGTTGTGGGTCGCGGCGGTGGTGACGCTTTATACCGGCTACGACTATTTCCGCGCCGGGCTGAAGCACATCGTCGACGAGTAGGGTCATGAAACTCGTCTATTTCGCATGGGTGCGCGAACGGATCGGCAAGCCGTACGAGGACGTTGACCTGCCGGCTCACGTCACGACGGTCACCGAGCTGCTTTCCTGGCTGCGTTCGCGTGGCGAAGAATACGAACACGCGCTCCAGCATCCTAAGATCATCCGGGTGGCGATCGACCAGGAGCATGTGGGCCATGACGAGCCGATCGCCGGCGCCCGCGAGATCGCGCTGTTCCCGCCGATGACGGGGGGCTGAGGCCATGTCCGGCGCGGTTCGCCCGGTGGTGCGCATCCAGGCCGACGATTTCGACACGGCCTCCGAGATCGCGGCGCTGACGACCGGGCGTTCCGACATCGGCGCCGTCGTCACCTTTTCCGGCCTGTGCCGTGACGAAGCGGGGCGTCTTGCGGCGCTCGAACTGGAACACTATCCGGGCATGGCCGAGGCGGAGATCGGCCGCATCGCCGCCGAGGCGGCCGAACGCTGGCCGTTGCAGGGCGTGACCGTCATCCATCGCTACGGCCGCATCAAGCCGGGCGATAACATCGTTCTGGTGGTGACGGCCTCGACGCACCGGCAGGCAGCCTTCGAAGCGGCCAGCTTCCTGATGGATTATCTGAAGTCGCGCGCGCCCTTCTGGAAGAAGGAGCATGGCGTGGATGGCAGCGAAGGCGGCTGGGTTGACGCCAAAGAGGCCGATGACGAGGCGGCGGCGCGCTGGCGGCGCTGATCGCCTGACTTGTCGCGAACCTGGCCGTCCCCAGCCATGACTGTCGCGAATTTTCCCCGACCGGGCCATGGTTTGTCCGCATTCCTCCGGCCATCCTGCCGGCGGCAAAGGAGCTTGCGCCATGCTGGATCGGATCGCCGAATTGTTCATCTTCGGATTCACGCCGCTTGTTGTCGGCATGATGGCCGCGCCCGTCGCCTCGGTCGCTGCCGAACAGGTGCTGAAGGGCGAGGTGACCTATCGCGAGCGCATGGCGCTGCCGGCCGGCGCGCTCGTCACCGTACAGCTTGCCGACGTTTCGCTGGCGGACGCGCCGGCCGCCGTCGTCGCTGAACAGAAGATCACGCCGACCGGCCAGGTGCCGGTTCCCTTCGAACTCAAATTCAAGTCTTCCGCCGTCCTCGAGAAGCACAGCTATGCGCTCCAGGCGCGGATCACCGTCAATAATGAGCTGATGTTCATCAATGACGAGCGGCATCAGGTCGATCCGGCCACGTCGGAGCCGCAGACGATCGTGGTGAAGATGGTGCGGCAGCAGGCCGAGGGCGGCGATGCGGCGGCGATCATGGACCGCACCTGGGCGTTGACATTCATCGACGGGATTGGCGGCATCGAGGGCTCGAAAGCGACCTTTCGCCTCCAGAAAGACGGCAGGGTCGTCGGCCAGGCGCCGTGCAACCGCTATTTCGCCACCGCCGGGACGAAAGGCATGACGATGACGATCGGCAAGCCGGGCGCCACGATGATGGCCTGCGAACAGAAGCTGATGGCGCAGGAACGGGCGTTCTTCGACGCCTTCGGCAAGGTTGCCGGTTTCAAGCTCGAAAACGGCGCGCTGGTGCTGACGGCGCAGGACGGCCGGGCGCTGCTGCGGTTCGCGGCGACAGCTTGAGGCTTTTCAACAAAAAAGCCGGGCAGGGCGCCCGGCTTCGTTTGCAACCGCTTCGGCCAGATCAGCCGACGATCTCGGTGTCGGAGAACCAGTAGCGGATTTCCTGGGCGGCCGTTTCCGGAGCGTCCGAGCCGTGCACCGAGTTCTCGCCGATGGAGAGCGCGTGCACCTTGCGGATCGTGCCTTCCGCGGCATTGGCCGGGTTGGTGGCGCCCATCACTTCGCGGTTCTTCAGCACGGCGTTCTCGCCTTCGAGAACCTGCACCACGGTCGGGCCGGACGACATGAACTCGACCAGTTCGCCGAAGAAGGGGCGTTCCTTGTGCACGGCGTAGAAGCCTTCCGCCTCGCGGCGGCTCATCCACACGCGCTTGGAAGCGACGACGCGCAGGCCGGCCTCCTCGAGCATTCTGGTGATGGCGCCGGTCAGGTTGCGCTTGGTCGCGTCGGGCTTGATCATCGAGAAGGTGCGTTCGGTCGCCATGGGAAGTCCTTGCAGATTGGAATGGGCAGATTGGAATGAATTGGAGTGGCGGCTCTATACAAGCCGCCCTGCCTATTGCCAAGGGGAGGCGGCTTCCATCGATCTGCGCCAAGCGGCAGCTTGCGTTCGAGCGGCCTTTCGCTAAACTGATTGCAAATCGCAATCGGTTAAAGGTGAAAATCGATGGGCAGGATCGTCTACGGGATGATGATGTCGCTGGACGGCTACATAGCCGGTCCTGACCGCGCGATTGATCTGCCGGTACCGGAGCCGGAACTGCACTGGTATTTCAACGATCTGATGAAGCGGACGGCGGTTTCGCTTTATGGCCGCCGCATGTACGAGACCATGAAGGTCTGGCAGGACTGGGACAGCCAGCCGGATGTCTCTGATGTGGAGGCCGATTTCGCACGCGCCTGGCGTTCCGTGCCCAAGGTCGTCGTCTCGACGACGTTGACCGAAGTTGGGCCGAATGCCCGCCTCGTGCGCGGCGATGTCGAGGCGGCTGTCCGCGAGCTCAAGGCCGAGACACAGGGCGAGATTGCCGTTTCCGGTGCCGGCCTTGCGGGCAGCCTCTCCAAGTTCGGCCTGATCGACGAATACCAGCTTTTCTTCCAACCCGTCGTTCTGGGTGGCGGAAAGGCATTTTTCCAGCCGGGCACGCCCTTGCATCTGAAGCCGCTCGGCTGGGAAGAGCTTCCGCAAGGGGTGAAGTTGTTGCGCTACGGCCGCGAGAATTGACGTTCAGGCCGCAGCCGGTGCCGAACGGCCGACCCCGCCGTGCAGGTCCAGGCAGCGCTCGAACCAGGGCAGGATCGGATCGCCAGGCTCCAGGAATTCGTAGGTGGATGTCACCCGCACCCATTGCAGCGCGCCGAAGACGATGTAGTCGGCAAACAGCGGCCTCTGACCGCCGATGAAAGGTTGATACTCCAGCATGCTGCGCAACGGCTCCAGCTTCTTGCGGAAAGCGGCGAGATGGGTGTCGCGCGCGGCTCCGACCGCCTCCAGTGTCTTGCCGTAGCGGGTCTCGCGGCTTTGGCGGAAATAGACGGCATTCTCCTCGTCCTGCTGCCGATAGATATCCATGAGCGCGGCCGAGCCGAGGAAGGGATGCAACTGCGTCTGCGACCAGCGTTCGATGAAGCGCGCCATGGCCTTGCCGCCATCGCCGCCGAACAGGGTCGGGCGCTCCGGATAAGCGTCTTCCAGGTAGAGCGCGATGGCGAAGGAATCGGCCACCACCCGCTCGCCGTCGCGGATGACGGGCACCGTCTTCGAAATGCCGCCCTCCACCTTCGGCACGTCGGTGAAGCGTGTCGGCACGGCGCGGTGGTCGAGACCCTTGTGGGCGAGCGCCATCTTCGCTTTCCAGCAATGCGGGCTGAACGGGCGCGCGGCGTCGTTCGCAACGAGATCGTAGAGAAGAATGGTCATTGGCGGCAGCGGCCTCAAGGGTTAGGTATGCGCGCAAACTGTATGCGGGGTTTTCGATGAAGCAGCATTTCATGATGTTTGCGGCCTACAATCAATGGGCCAACGCGCGCGTCTACGATGCCGCGCTCGATCTCACCGACGAGGAATTCAGCCGCCCGGTCGGCGTCGCCTTCGATTCCTTGATGGGAACGCTGAACCATCTCCTGGTGGCGGACCGAATCTGGATGAAGCGCTTTACCGGCGAGGGCGACGCGCCGTCGACGCTCGATACCGTCATCCACCGCGCGCTCGGCGCCCTGCGGGTGGCGCGCGAGGCGGAGGACCAGCGCATTCTCGAATGGGTCGATGGCCTCAGCGACACGCAACTGGGCGGGCGCTTCACCTACATGACCGTCACCGACATGCGCACCGTCTCGCAGCGGCTGGCGCCGGCGCTGTCGCATGTCTTCAACCACCAGACCCATCATCGCGGGCAGGCGCATGCTGCGCTGACGATGCTCGGCCGCCCGTCCGTCGTGCTCGACCTGGTCTATTTCCAGCGCACCGAAGAGGGCAGAGCTTTCGCCTGACGAAGCCCGCCGCCCTTGCGAAGTCGGCGGGGAGCGTGCAAAACCCCGCCCGCCATGCTGACCATCAACGACCTCTCGCTCCGCATCGCCGGGCGCCTGCTTCTCGACCATGCCTCGCTGACGCTGCCGGCGGGCACGAAGGCCGGGCTTGTCGGCCGCAACGGCACCGGCAAGACGACGCTGTTTCGTGCCATCACCGGCGACATGCCTTCCGAGACGGGCTCCATCGATCTGCCGAAGAACACGCGCATCGGCCAGGTGGCGCAGGAGGCGCCCGGCACCGAGGAGCCGCTGATCGAGATCGTGCTGAAGGCCGACAAGGAGCGCGCCGCACTTCTGGAGGAAGAGAAGACCGCCACCGATCCGCACCGCATCGCCGAGATCCATATCCGCCTGGCCGACATCGACGCCCATTCGGCTGAATCGCGCGCCGCCACCATCCTCGCCGGCCTTGGCTTCGACGACGACGCGCAGCGGCGGGCGGCCTCGTCCTTCTCGGGCGGCTGGCGCATGCGCGTGGCGCTCGCCGCCGTGCTGTTCTCGCAGCCGGACCTCCTGCTGCTGGACGAGCCGACCAACTATCTCGACCTCGAAGGCACGCTGTGGCTGGAGAATTACGTCGCGAAATATCCGTACACCGTTCTCCTGATTTCGCACGATCGCGACCTGCTCAACCGCGCGGTGAACTCCATCGTCCACCTCGACCAGAAGAAACTGACCTTCTGGCGCGGCGGTTACGACCAGTTCGAACGGCAGATTTCAGAGCAGCGCGAATTGCAGGAAAAGAGCCGCGTCAAGCAGGAGGCGGCCAGAAAGCACCTGCAATCCTTCGTCGACCGCTTCCGCGCCAAGGCGTCCAAGGCGAGGCAGGCGCAGTCGCGCATCAAGGCGCTGGAGAAGATGAAGCCGATCGCCGCTCTCGTGGACGACACGGTGCGGCCCTTCTCCTTCCCCGAACCGGTCAAGACGGTGGCCTCGCCCATCGTCGCGCTGTCAGGCGTCGATGTCGGCTATACGGCCGGCAAGCCGGTGTTGAGGAAGCTTACGCTGCGCATCGACAACGACGACCGCATCGCGCTGCTCGGCGCCAACGGCAACGGCAAGTCCACCTTCGCCAAGCTGCTCTCCGGCCGTTTAAAAGGCGAAACGGGCACGATCACCGTCGCGCCGGGCCTCAAGGTGGCGATCTTCGCCCAGCACCAGCTCGACGACCTGCGGCCTGAGGAGAACGCCTACGAGCATGTGCGCCGGCTGATGCCGGAAGCACCGGAATCGAAGGTGCGGGCCCGCGTTGCCAATTTCGGCCTGGCGACCGAGAAGATGAACACGCCGGCCAAGGACCTGTCCGGCGGCGAGAAGGCGCGGCTCCTGATGGGGCTCGCCGCCTTCGAGGGGCCGAACCTGTTCATCCTCGACGAGCCGACGAACCACCTCGACATCGACAGCCGCGAGGCGCTGGTGCACGCGCTGAACGATTTTCCGGGCGCCGTCATCCTGATCTCGCACGACCGCCATCTTCTGGAAGCCACCGCCGACCGGCTGTGGCTGGTCAAGGACGGCACCGTCGCGCCCTATGACGGCGACCTCGATGACTACAAGACGCTGGTGACGGGCGTTTCGGCCAACAGCCGCGAAAAGCGTGAGGCGGAAAAGGCGTCCAAGGCCGACCGCCGCCGCGAAGCCGCCGCCCGCCGCGCCGCCCTTGAGCCGCTGGCCAAGGAAATCCGCACCACCGAGGGGCTGATGGAGCGCCTGCGCAAGCGCATCGACACCATCGAGGATCAGCTTGCCGATCCGGCGCTGTACGAGAAGGACCCGGTCGGCGCGACGCGGCTTGCCAAGGAGCGCTCCGACCTTGCCGGCCAACTCTCCCGCCATGAGGAAAAGTGGCTGGAGATGAGTACGGAATATGAGGAAGGCATTGCGGAGTAGGGCAGGTGCCCGATCTGGCCCTACTCATGCCGGATAAAACGGGTTAATTCCCTGCCATGAACCAGCACACGCCGATCAAGCCCGCCAAAGCCGATATACAGATCGGCCATTCAGCCTGTCCGCACGATTGCCCCTCCACCTGCGCTCTCGATGTCGAGGTTCTGGCGCCCGACCGCATCGGCCGCATCCACGGCGCGCGGGACAACAGCTATACGGCCGGCGTCGTCTGCGCCAAGGTCGCGCGCTATGCCGACCGGGTGCATCATCCTGACCGTCTTTTGACGCCGCTGGTCCGCGCCGGCGCCAAGGGCGAGGGAACGTGGAAAGAAGCGAGCTGGGAAGCGGCGCTCGACCTGGTGGCGGAGAAATTCGACGCGGCGGAAGCCAAGTATGGCTCGGAGACGGTGTGGCCGTATTTCTACGCCGGGACGATGGGGCTGGTGCAGCGCGACGGAATCGAGCGGTTGCGGCATGCGAAAAAGTATTCCGGCTTCTTCGGCTCGATCTGCACCAATCTCGCCTGGACCGGCTATGTCATGGGCACCGGCTCGCTGCGCGGTTCGGACCCGCGCGAGATGGCGAAGTCGGACTGCGTGGTGATCTGGGGCACCAATGCCGTCGTCACGCAGGTCAACGTGATGACGCATGCCATCCGCGCCCGTAAGGAGCGCGGGGCGAAGATCGTCGCCATCGACATCTACGAGAACGCCACCGTCAAGCAGGCCGACATGGGGCTGGTGCTGAAGCCCGGCACGGACGGGGCGCTGGCCTGCGCGGTCATGCACATTCTGTTCCGCGACGGGTTGGCGGACAGGCCTTACCTCGAAAAATACACCGACGATCCGAAGGGGCTGGAAGCGCACCTGAAGGACAAGACGCCGGAGTGGGCGTCCGCCATCACCGGCCTGTCCATCGCCGAGATCGAAGCCTTCGCCAATCTCGTCGGCACGACGAAGAAAACCTTCTTCCGCCTCGGTTACGGTTTTTCACGGCAGCGCAACGGGCCGGTCAACATGCACGCCGCGCTCTCCATCGCGGCCGTCACCGGCTGCTGGCAATATGAGGGCGGCGGCGCCTTCAACTCCAACTCCGGTATCCTCAAGCTCGATACCGGAACGCTGGAAGGCCAGAGCCTGCGCGACCCGAAAATTCGCTATCTCGATCATTCGCGCATCGGCCCGGTGCTGATGAACCATGAGGACGCGCTGTTCGGCGGCCCGCCGGTGACGGCGATGCTGATCCAGAACACCAATCCGGCCAATGTGGCGCCACAGCAGCGGCTGGTGAAGCAAGGCTTTTTGCGCGACGACCTGTTCACCTGCGTGCACGAGCAGTTCATGACCGATACGGCGAAACTCGCAGACGTCGTGCTGCCGGCCACCATGTTCCTTGAGCACGACGACATCTACAAGGGCGGCGGCAACCAGCACGTCACGCTGGGACCGAAGGTGATCGAGCCGCCGCCAGGACCGATGACCAATCACTTCGTCATCGAGGAACTGGGCAAGCGGCTGGGTGTTTCGCATCTGCCGGGCTTCGGCCTGACGGAGCGCGAGCACATCGACATCATGCTGGCGAAGCGCGGCCTGAGCTTCGACACGCTCAAGGCGCAGCGCTGGGTGGATTTGCAGCCGCCGTTCGAGCAGGCGCATTTCCTCAAGGGTTTCGGCCATCCGGACGGCAAGTACCGCTTCAAGCCCGAATGGGTCGGCGGTTTCGCACCGAACCGGCCGCCGAAGGTGATGGGCAAGGCGTTCGGGCCGTATGACCGGTTGCCTGAGTTTCCCGACCATGTCGATCTGATCGAAGTGGCGGACGCCGAGCATCCGTTCCGGCTGGCGACCTCGCCGGCGCGCAATTTCCTCAATTCCAGCTTTACCGAGACGCCGGTGTCGAAGGAAAAGGAGGTGCGGCCCTCGCTGCTCATTCATTCGGAAGACGCTGCGGCGCTCGGCATCATGGAAGGGGGCCGTGTCGAGGTCGGCAACCGGCGCGGCGAGGTGGTGCTGCATGCGAAATTGTTCGACGGCTTGAAGCGCGGCGTCGTCATCGCCGAAGGCGTATGGCCGAACAGTGCGCATGAGCGCGGCGAGGGCATCAACGTGCTGACCGGCGCCGACGCGCCGGCGCCCTACAGCGGGGCGGCCGTGCACGACAGCAAGGTATGGGTGCGGCGCGTGGCTGACTAGGCGTGTCGCCCGGCCCGACGGGCGACCGGCCTTCGATTCTTGCGAATTTTCCGGAGAATCGTTCAAAAGCTTCCTTTTCTGGAAAGGGCGACTGCACGACTCCCCGGTACATGATCGGCGCGTTTGCAGGGGGCGCCGCATGGATCGTTCGTCGGGATTCGATTTTCGCAACTGGAGAGGTATCGCCACGTTTACGGCACTTGGCGTGGCGGCATGCGTGGGCCTCTCGCTGCTGCTCAACTACCTGCTTCTGTTCAGCGATCGGCTCGATGCTTTCGAGCGCGGAGTGTTCACGGCGATTGCCGTGCCGGTGCTGGTCGGCGTCCCGCTGTTTGTCGCCCTCGGGATGAAACTGGCGGAAGTGCGCGGCCTCAGGCAGCGGCTGAACCGGTCGGCCGCGTACGATCCCGTCACCGATTGTTTCCGTTCCGGCGCGTTCACCGGAATGGTGGAGACGCGGCGCAAATATGTGCCCGCCGGTCCGATGGGCCGCGGCGGTGCGTTCCTTGTCGTTCACGTCGAGGGACTGATGGCGGTCGGCGCCCGTTTCGGGCTGAGTTGGAGGGACGAGGCGCTACGACTCATCGCCGGCACGATCAAGAACTCGGTGCGACGGGACGATCTGGTCGGGCGCGTCGGCGAGGCCGATTTCGGCGTCTTCCTGGCGGGCGCCTCCGAACAGGATGCCGAGGAGATCGGCAACCGCATCGTGTCGGCGGTCAGTGCGGTCTATTTCACTCCCGCCGAACGGTCGGAGCCGCTGGTCGTGCGCGTCGGCGGCGTGCTTTACGAACGACAGGTCGAATTCGACGCCCTGTTCAGGGCAGCGGCTGGACAGGTCGATCTGGCCGGCGTTGGCGGCGCAAGCAGCTTTCGCCTCGTCCCGCTGGCCGCCGATATCTCCGGCGACGGTGCGCGCCCTACGGCGTGATGCGGGCCAGTTGTTCCAGGTCGACCTCGTCTCGCAGCGGGTTCGGCGCGGCGATCGTGGTTGCGGCATTGTCGCCATTATCAGCAAAGCCGGAAAACACGACGCGGCCGTCTTCCATGCGAGCCTTGCCCTCGGTCACCAGCCGCAGGGCCATCGGGTAGAGTTGATGTTCGGCCTTTAGGACCCGCGCCGAGAGTGCGGCTTCGTCGTCGCCCAGCATGACGGGTACTGCCGCCTGCGCGATGATCGGGCCATCGTCCATTTCCGGTGTGACGAAATGGACGGTGCAGCCGTGCACGCGCATGCCGGCCTCGATGGCGCGCCTGTGCGAGTCCAATCCCTTGAACAGCGGCAGCAGGGCAGGGTGGATGTTGATCATGCGGCCCTGCCACTTCTGCACGAACGGTTGGGTCAGCAGGCGCATGTAGCCGGCCAACGCCACGATCTCCGCGCCAAGGTCCCTCAAGGCCTTGTCGATCGCCGCGTCATGGGCGTCCTTGCCGGCGAAGTCGCCGCGCGCCACCACTTGCACAGGCACGCCGCGCGCCGCCGCCATGCCGAGGCCGGGTGCGTCGGCCTTGTCGGAAATGACGCCGACGATCTCGGCCGGAAAGGCAGGGTCGGCGGCGGCCGCGATCAGCGCCGCCATGTTGGAGCCGCGCCCGGAAATGAGGATGGCGGTGCGCTTGCGCGTCATAGGCCGATGCTCCCGCGATAAATGACGCCGGCGTCGCGCCGGGGCACGATGCGGCCGATCGGCGTCACCGTCTCGCCGGCTTCCTGCAAGACGGCCGCGACCTGCGCCGCCTGTCCCGAGGCGACCGCGATGACCATGCCGATGCCGCAGTTGAAGGTGCGCATCATTTCTTCCGGCGCGACGCCGCCCGTCTTGGCGAGCCACGAGAAAACCGGCGGAACGTCGATCGCGCCGAGGTCGAGTTCGGCCGAGAAATCCTTCGGCAGCACGCGCGGGATGTTGTCGGGAAAGCCGCCGCCGGTGATGTGGGCCAACGCCTTGATGCCGTGCGTGTTGCGGATCGCCTTGAGGATCGATTTCACGTAGATGCGGGTTGGCTCCAAAAGCGCCTCGGCCAGCGTTTCGCCGCTACCGAACGGCGCCCTGGCGTCCCACGCCAGCCCGCTCGCCTCGACGATGCGGCGCACCAGCGAGAACCCGTTGGAATGGACGCCCGACGAGGCGAGGCCGAGCAACACGTCGCCTTCGGCGATGTCGTCGGTCGGCAGCAATTGCCCGCGCTCGGCGGCACCCACAGCGAAACCGGCGAGATCGTAGTCCTTTTCCTGGTACATGCCGGGCATCTCGGCCGTCTCGCCGCCGATCAGCGCGCAGCCGGCCTGCCGGCAACCCTCCGCGATGCCGGAGACGATCGCCACGCCCTGCTCGGGGTCGAGCTTGCCGGTGGCGAAATAGTCGAGGAAGAACAGCGGTTCGGCGCCCTGCACGACGAGGTCGTTGACGCACATGGCGACAAGGTCGATGCCGATCGTGTCGTGCTTGCCGGCCTCGATGGCGACCCTGAGCTTGGTGCCGACACCATCGTTGGCGGCGACCAGGACGGGATCGATAAAGCCGGCCGCCTTCAAATCGAACAGGCCGCCGAAGCCGCCGATCTCGCCGTCCGCGCCCGGCCGCCGCGTGGCGCGCACCAGCGGCTTGATCTTCTCCACCATGAGGTTGCCGGCGTCGATATCGACGCCTGCCTCGGCGTAGGTGAGCCCGTTGCTTGCCATGGCGGTTCCCTGTCCGGAAGCGGGTCTTTCTGGAAGCGGGGTCTTCGCATGAACCGGCAGGAGCCGCAAGAAGTGAGGGCGCCGCCGTTGCCAAAACCGTGGATAGCGGGGAGGCGCGGCCCATTGCACTCGCCACGGTCTTCGCCCATTTATAGCGAAAGGTCCTGACCCTGGGTGGCCGCTCCTTGGTGACTATCCCTAACCTGATTACCATCCTGCGCTTGCTGCTGGTGCCGGCGGTGGTCTTGGCCATGCTGCAATCGCGCTGGGAATGGGCCTTCTTCGGCTTTGTGGTTGCCGGCGTCTCGGACGGCGTCGACGGCTTCATCGCCCGCCAGTTCAACCAGCGCTCCACGCTCGGCGCCTATCTCGACCCGATGGCCGACAAGGTCCTGCTGGTCAGCGTCTTCGTCGTCCTCGGCATCGGCGGGCAGTTGCCGCTGTGGCTGGTGGTGGCGGTCGTCTCGCGCGATGCGCTGATCGTCTGCGGGGTGCTCCTGTCCACCGTCATGGGTCATCCGGTGGAGGTGAAGCCGCTGCTGGTATCGAAGGCCAACACGGCCGTACAGATCGTGCTGGCGGCCGAAGTGCTGGCCGAACTGACCTTCGGCTTCGACCTCGGATGGCTCGGGCAGGGGCTGGTCTTGCTGTCGGGCCTCTTGACCGTGGCTTCGGCGGCGGCCTATCTCGTCGCCTGGTTGAAACATATGAGCGGATATGGCGAAGGCACCCACTCCGGCAACTGAGCAACAGGCGGCCGAAGCGGCCGTATCGGCCGCTTTTCGGCGGCAGTTCCGCTTCTGGCTGGCCAGCGCCGTGGTGCTGGCGGTGTTCCTCTACGTCTTCAGCGATATCCTGCTGCCGTTCGTGGCGGGTATGGTGCTGGCCTATTTCCTCGACCCGGTGGCCGACCGGCTGGAGCGGCTCGGCCTGTCGCGCGTCATGGCGACCGTCGTCATCCTGTTCGCTTTCATCATCGTCCTGGTGCTCGCCTTCGTCATTCTCGTTCCGGTGCTGGCCTCGCAGATGGCGGATTTCGCCGGCAAGCTGCCGGACTACCTGACGCGGTTGCAGGCCCTGATCACCAGTTTCGACCCGCAGTGGCTCAAAGAGAAATTCGGCGTCGATCCGGCCAATCTGCGCGAAGGGCTGAATTCGCTGCTGACGTCGGGCTTCGGCCTGCTCACCACCGTGTTCGAATCGATCTGGAATTCGGGCAAGGCGCTCGTGTCGATCGTCAGCCTGTTCGTGGTGACGCCGGTCGTCGCCTTCTACATGCTGCTCGACTGGGACCGCATGGTCGCGACCGTCGACAACTGGGTGCCGCGCGACCATGTCCGCACGGTGCGCCAGATCGCCGCCGACATCAATACGGCAACCGCCGGCTTCGTGCGCGGGCAGGGCACGCTGTGCCTGGTGCTCGGCGCCATGTACGCCATCGGGCTGACGCTGACCGGGCTGAACTTCGCCATCCTGATCGGGCTTTTCGCCGGCCTCATTTCCTTCATTCCCTATGTCGGCTCGCTGACCGGGCTGGTGTTGGCCGTCGGCGTCGCCTTCGTCCAGTTCTGGCCCAACTGGGGGATGGTGGTCGCGGTCGCGGCCGTTTTCTTCGTCGGCCAGTTCATCGAGGGCAACATCCTGTCGCCCAAGCTGGTGGGCAAAAGCGTCGGCCTGCATCCGGTCTGGCTGATGTTCGCCCTGTTCGCCTTCGGCGCGCTGTTCGGTTTCGTCGGGCTGCTGGTGGCGGTGCCGGCGGCGGCGGCGATCGCGGTGCTGGTGCGCTTCGCGATTTCCCGCTACCTGGAATCGCCGCTCTACAAGGGGCACGATCCCGCGCCGCCGCCACCGCTGCCGCGCCGCCTCGATCGGGTGCGGAAAGCCAAGTGACGCGGACCATGCAGAAGCCACGCCAGCTGCCGCTCGATCTCGGTCACGGCGTCGGCCATTCGCGCGATGATCTCGTCGTCTCGCAGGCCAATGCCGAGGCCGTTGCCCTGGTGGATCGCTGGCCGGACTGGCCGGCGCCCGTCGTGGTGCTGGCGGGGCCGTTCGGCGCCGGCAAGACGCATCTTGGGGCGATCTGGCGCGAGGCCGCCGGGGCGCTGTCGGTCCCCGCCTCGGCGATCGACGCCATCGCGGGCGATATCGGCGGCCACCCGGTGTTGATCGACGATGTCGATTCGGCACGCATCGACGAGCCGGCTCTGTTCCATCTCATCAATGCCGTGCGCGGCGCCGGATCGCAGCTTCTGCTCACGGCGCGCCGCTTTCCCTCGGCGTGGGGCGTGGCGTTGCCCGACCTCGCCTCGCGCTTGAAAGCCGCGGCGACGGTCGAGATCCACGAGCCGGACGATCTCCTGCTTGCCGGGGTGCTGACGAAGCTGTTTTCGGACCGCCAGGTCGAGGTCGAGCCGCATGTCGTGCACTATCTGGTGCGCCGCATCGAGCGCTCGCTGGCGACGGCCATGCGCGTGGTGGAGCGTCTCGACAGGGCGGCACTGGAGCAGCAGACGCGCATCACCCGCGCGCTTGCAGCCGAGGTAGTGAGCGCCATGGACGAGGGGCAGGGCGAACTGGGATTTTGAGGCGTGGCTTGCATGGAGTGGCAGGATTTGAACCTGCCACCCCGAGAAACGGGCCGGCTTTTCGATCCTGCCGGAGAAAATGGTCGGAGTGGAGAGATTCGAACTCCCGACCCTCTGGTCCCAAACCAGATGCGCTACCAGACTGCGCTACACTCCGAACCGGACGTTGCCTAGTGGTTCGCTTGCTGCAAGGCAAGCGCAAAATCGGCGGAGCCTTGCCCTTCGCGCCGTTGCACAGTAAGCACGGGGCAAGCAAGGCCGGTTCCGGCCGCAGCCATTCATGAGGTGCATATGTCCGCACGCATTTTCAGCCCCGCCAAGACCGCCATGCAGTCGGGCAAGGCCAAGACCGGTTACTGGGTGCTGGAGTTCGATCCGGCGCAGCCGCGCAAGATCGATCCGCTGATGGGTTACACGTCGTCCGGCGACATGAGGAGCCAGATTCGGCTCTCCTTCCCGACCAAGGAAGAAGCGATCGCCTACGCCGAGCGGGAAAAAATTCCGTACCGCCTGGACGAGCCGAAGGAAGCCAAGCGGCGGCAGATTTCCTATGCGGAGAATTTCCGCTATGACCGCCGCACGCCCTGGACCCATTGACCGCGACGCCTCGCGGGCAAGCCTGCGGGTTGTGCGGCGGTATGATGCGCCTGGTTTCGGTTGCAGTTCGGTCCCGTAGCTCAGTTGGATAGAGCAACAGCCTTCTAAGCTGTGGGTCGCAGGTTCGAGCCCTGCCGGGATCGCCATCCTTTCGATCGGCGGGCTTTCGTTTCCTGGGGTTGTGGACGCCGGCTGCGCTGCACCGGGCACTTTTTTTGAGATCTACCCCGAATGGGGTATGCGCCGCCGGCGGCCTTGGCGTATCCGCTTATCCGGGACATGGAGTCATTCGACGTTGGCAGACAATAACCGCAACAGAACGGACACTGAGTCCGACAATGCCCGCGAACCGGAGCCGGTGGATTTCTTCGATCCCTGGGACCGTCAGCTTTCGTTCGAGCGGCGAAGCCGCCTGCTTTCGCCTGTCCAGCGCGACGAACACCGCAAGGCCAACTGAGGCCGGCGCGTTCGCACGCCGGTCTTTCACGAATTCAGCCGCCGCCCGTCCAGTTCGACAACCGGCGTTTTTCAGTCCGGCGCGCAGCGGATCGGTTACTTGCCGCAGTACTTGTCGTTTATGTTCATCGACGCATTGGCGTCGGGTCCCATGGTACCCGGTGCGGAAGCGCACGGTCCCAACGCCCCGGTGCTGACCTTGTCCGAACCCACCGTCGTGCCCATGGTGCCGTCAGGATAGATGCTGCCGGTGGTGCCGGTGTCGATCATCGTGTCGTCCATCGACGAGGTGGGGACACCGTTGATTTCCGAACGGTCGCCGACCGACTGCGCCATCGCGCCCGAGGCGGCCAGACCGAAAACGAGGGTCGAGGCTGCGAGAATTCTCGTAAGCATGATGTTCTCCATTTCTGTGCGCCGCAGCATTGCGACAGCAATGGAACAGGAGAAGGCCCGAAAGGTTCCGCACGAATCCTTTCCGGAAAGCATGCCGTATCGTCGCGCTCCGGTGCGGAGCGCCTGTCTCGCCCAAAGCGTTTCGCGATCTTTCAGATTCGCTCCGTGCGCTTTGGCTTCCTGATTTTACGCATGTCCTTTTCCCGAAACCGGGACCACTTTCGGGAGACATGCCCGTCTGTCCGGAAGCGTCAGGCGGCAGCGGCCGCGGCGAGCCCGCGCGACAGGTCGGCTTTCAGGTCGGCCACATCTTCGAGGCCGATCTGAAGGCGGATGACCGGTCCTTCCTCGGACGCCTTCGCCACCACCCGGTCGCCGAGGAACACGGGCACCGCGAGGCTTTCATAGCCGCCCCACGAGTAGCCGAGGCCGAAGATCGTCAGCGCGTCGAGGAAAGCGTGTTGCTCTTTCTGCCCGCCGCCGGCGAGCACGATCGAGAAGACGCCGCTCGAGCCGCCGAAGTCGCGGCGCCACAGCGCGTGGTCGGGGTGGCTGGGCAGCGCCGGATGCAGGACGCGCGCCACGCCGGGCTGCGCCTCAAGCCATGTGGCGACCTCCAGCGCGCTCCGGCGATGGTGTTCCAGCCTGACGCCCATCGTGCGCAGGCCGCGCAGCACCTGGTAGACGTCGTCGGGCCCGGCGCAGCAGCCCAGCGTCACAAAGCCTTCGTGCAGCCGCTCCCAGCAGGCTTCGTTGGCCGAGACGGTGCCCAGCAGCACGTCCGAATGGCCGGCCGGGTATTTGGTGGCGGCGTGGATGGAAATGTCGACGCCGTGCTCCAACGGCTTGAAGTAGAGCGGCGTCGCCCAGGTGTTGTCCATCATCACCACGGCGCCGGCGGCTTTCGCGGCCTTGG
This sequence comes from Mesorhizobium sp., assembly GCF_017306545.1. Classification (GTDB taxonomy): domain Bacteria; phylum Pseudomonadota; class Alphaproteobacteria; order Rhizobiales; family Rhizobiaceae; genus Mesorhizobium. The sequence continues at coordinate 92,677 of NZ_JAFKID010000005.1, read as the reverse complement.
CGATGGCGGGGATGTCCTGCACTTCGAAAGTGTTGGAGCCGGGGGATTCGGTGAACACGACGCTGGTGTTCGCCTTGATGAGCTTCGAGATGCCGGCGCCGACATGCGGGTCGTAATATTCGATCTCGACGCCGAGGCGCTTCAGCATGGTGTCGGCGAAATGCCGGGTCGGATGATAGACCGAATCGACGATCAGCATATGCTCGCCCGCCGCCGCGAAGGCGAGCAGCGGCACGGTGACGGCGGCGAGGCCTGACGGCACGATGATGGTGCCGGCCGATCCTTCGAGAGCGTCGATGGCCGTTGCCAGCGCGTCCGTCGTCGGCGTTCCGCGCGTGCCGTAGGTGTATTTCTGCGACCGGCCCGCCATCGTGGCTGCGTCGGGATAAAGCACGGTGGAGGCATGCACGACCGGCGGGTTGACGAAGCCGAAATAGTCGCGGGGATCGTTGCCGCCATGGGCGAGCCGCGTGTTGATGCCCCAGTTTCCGTCGCCTTTGGCCATGCTTGGTCGCCTCGTGGTCGCTTGCCGTATGGCGGAGCCATAGTGCGCGCTCCTTCCGTATGCAACGGCGACGGCGGTGTCAGACGGCTCGTTCGGATGGTCCAACCACGTGCAGGTGGCGGGCGGCGACGCAAAACCATACTCCACGGGCCAGGTCGGGAATCACCCTTTCAACGCCAAGGACGCGATGCAAGCACCTGTATCCACACCGTTTTCCGTATCTGACCCTCAAACAGCCGCGGCTTCGGTCATTTTTCTTGACCTCACCGGAATAATCGCCTTCGATGCAGTTCGTGAATGGGGGCAGCGTTTGCGCCGGCTTTGGCGTCGCGTTCCGGAAATGGGCCGGGATAGGAGCTGCATTCGCACGGCAATAAAGATCAGGGCATTACCTGAGAATCAGAAAAGGGTCTGTGGGTCATGAAACACATTGCAATCGGTATTCTGGGGGCGGCCGCATTCGGCTTTATGGCTTCGGCAGCGGCGGCCGATACATTGAGCGACGTCAAGGCGAAGGGGTTCATCCAGTGCGGCGTCAACACCGGCCTGGCCGGGTTCTCAGCCCCCAACGACAAGGGCGAATGGAAGGGCATCGACGTCGATTTCTGCCGTGCGGTCGCGGCCGCCGTGTTCGGCGACGGCAGCAAGGTGAAGTTCACCGGCCTCTCCGCCAAGGACCGTTTCACCGCGCTGCAATCCGGCGAAATCGACATCCTGTCGCGCAACACCACCTGGACGATCAACCGCGACACCGCGCTCGGCCTCAACTTCGCTGGCGTCACCTACTACGACGGCCAGGGCTTTATGATCAATTCCAAGAAGCTGCCCGGCGTGAATTCGGCCCTCCAGCTTTCCGGCGCGGCGATCTGCGTGCAGTCGGGCACCACGACGGAACTCAACCTCGCCGACTACTTCAAGGCGAACAAGATGGAATACAATCCGGTCGTCTTCGAGAAATTCGAGGAGGCCAACGCCGCCTATGACTCGGGCCGCTGCGATGCCTACACGACCGACCAGTCGGGCCTCTATGCGGTGCGCTTGCAAATGGCCTCGCCGAACGACCACGTCGTGCTGCCGGAAATCATCTCCAAGGAGCCGCTCGGACCGGCCGTGCGCCAGGGCGACGACAAGTGGTACCACATCGTCAAGTGGACCTACTTCGCCCTGCTGGACGCCGAGGAAGCCGGCGTTACCCAGGCCAATGTCGATGAAATGAAGAACTCGGACAACCCGGATATCAAGCGGCTGCTGGGCACCGAGGCGGAAACCAAGATCGGCACCGATCTCGGCGTTTCGAACGACTGGGTCGTCAACATCGTCAAGGCCGTCGGCAATTACGGCGAGATCTTCGAGCGCAACGTCGGCCAGGGCAGCCCGCTCAAGATCGCCCGCGGCATCAATGCGCTGTGGACCAAGGGCGGCCTGCAATACGGCATGCCCATCCGGTAATCGGTCGAGACGGGCCGGGGGCTGACACGCCTCCGGCCCGTTCCGGTCTTGGCTCGCAATAACAATACAAACGGCCGGACTGACGGGAAGGGGAACCCTGTGTCACAAGAGGTCATTCGCGAAGCGGCGCCGGCAAGGGCATCGCTGCTCTACGATCCCAGAGTGCGAGGCATCGTCTTTCAGGTCGTGCTGGTCGTGCTGCTGGTCCTTGGCGTCTGGTGGATCGTCGACAACACGATCGAGAACCTGAGCCGCTCCCACATCGCGACCGGGTTCGGCTTCCTGAAAGGGCGGGCCGGCTTCGACATCTCCAATCATCTGATCGACTACAGTTCGGATTCGTCCTACGGGCGCGCGCTCGTCGTCGGCATGCTCAACACGGCCATCGTGGCCATCGCCGGCATCGTCAGCGCGACCGTCATCGGCTTTCTGGTCGGCATCGGCCGGCTCTCGAACAATTGGCTGATCCGCAAGCTGGCCACCGTCTACATCGAAGTCTTCCGCAACATTCCGCCGCTGCTGGTCATCCTGTTCTGGTATCAGGGCGTGCTGGCGCTGCTGCCCAACGTGCGCGACAGCGTCGGCCTGCCGTTCGGCTCCTTCCTCAACAACCGCGGTTTCTACTTTCCGCGCTTCGTCTGGGGCGACAGGGCGTGGCTGGTTGTGGCGGGGCTGGCCGCCGGCCTGGTGCTCTCCTGGTACGTGGCGCGTCGCGCCAGGGCGCGGCAGATGGCGACGGGCCAGCAGTTTCCGGTGTTCCTGACCAGCGTGGCGCTGATCGTCGGCATGCCACTGCTCGGCTTTGCACTGGCGGGATTTCCGCTCTCGATCGAGTTCCCGCAGAAGGGCACCTTCAACCTGACCGGCGGCGTCAACGTCAAGCCGGAATTCCTGTCGCTCTACCTGGCGCTGTCCTTCTACACCGCCGCCTTCATCGCCGAGATCGTCAGGGCCGGCATCGTCGGCGTCCCGAAGGGCCAGACGGAGGCCTATTCCGCGCTTGGCCTGCGCTCCGGCCAGGGGCTGCGCCTCGTCGTCATTCCGCAGGCGATGCGTATCATCATCCCGCCGCTGACCAGCCAGTATCTCAACCTGACCAAGAACTCCTCGCTCGCGGTGGCGATAGGCTATCCCGACCTCTACGCCGTCGGCGGCACGATCCTGAACCAGACCGGCCAGGCCATCGAGGTGGTGGTCATCTTCATGGTCGTCTATCTCGGCATCAGTATCGTGACCTCGCTGTTCATGAACTGGTTCAACACCAAGATGGCGCTGAAGGAGAGGTGAGCCATGCAGGAACATGACATGTCCTGGGTGCGCACCGAAATGGCTCTGGCCGAGCAGGCGCCGCGCTCGCAGGTCGGGCCGGGCGCCTGGCTGCGCCGGAACCTGTTCGCCACGCCGGTCGATTCGGTTCTTACCGTGCTGGCGTTGCTGGCGGTCGCCTGGGCGCTGCCGCAAATGCTCAACTGGGTGTTCTTCGATGCCGTGTGGACCGGTGCCGATCGCACCGCCTGCCTGACGACGGAGCAGGGCGGGCAACTGCCGGCCGGCTGGTCCGGGGCCTGCTGGCCGTTCGTCAGCGGCCGCTTCGGCCAGTTCATGTTCGGCCGCTATCCGATGGAGGAGCGCTGGCGCGTCATCCTGACCGGCATCGTCTTCATCGCCCTGCTGGCGCCGCTGCTCATCCCGCGCGTGCCCTACAAGGGCGTCAACGCTATCCTGTTCTTCGTCGTGTTTCCGTTCATCGCCTTCTTCCTGCTGGTCGGCGGCTTCTTCGGGCTGCCTTACGTCGAGACGCCGCGCTGGGGCGGCCTGATGGTGACGCTGGTGCTGTCTTATGTCGGCATCGTCGTGTCGCTGCCGCTCGGTATCCTGCTGGCGATGGGGCGGCGCTCGAAGATGCCGATCGTCAAGCTCCTGTCGGTGATCTTCATCGAGGCGGTGCGCGGCGTGCCGCTGGTCACGGTGCTGTTCATGGCGTCCTTCATGCTGCCGCTGTTCGTGCCGCCGGGCATGACCTTCGACAAACTGCTGCGCGCGCTGATCGGCGTCGCCCTGTTCGCCGCCGCCTATATGGCGGAGGTGGTGCGCGGCGGGCTCCAGGCTATCCCGAAGGGGCAGTACGAGGGCGCCGATTCGCTCGGGCTCGGCTATTGGCAGAAGATGGGCTTCATCATCATGCCGCAGGCGTTGAAGCTGGTCATTCCGGGCATCGTCAACACCTTCATCGGCATGTTCAAGGACACCACGCTGGTGCTCATCATCTCGATGTTCGACCTGCTCGGCGTCGTGAAGCAGAACATCTCGGGCGACCCGACCTGGGCGACGCCGCAGACGGCCAAGACGGGATATGTTTTCGCCGCCGCCGTTTTCTGGATTTTCTGTTTCGGCATGTCGCGCTATTCACAGTTCATGGAACGCCGGCTCGATACCGGTCACAAACGCTAGGAATCCAAGGGGAAAAGGCTCATGGCCACGGAAAACGCAGTCGGCGCCGAAGAGATCAAGGCCGATACCAAGAAGATGCACGTCTCCGATACCGAGGTCGCCATCGAGATCACCGGCATGCACAAATGGTACGGCGAGTTCCATGTGCTGAAGGACATCAACCTCAAGGTGATGCGTGGCGAGCGCATCGTCATCTGCGGGCCATCCGGCTCGGGCAAGTCGACGATGATCCGCTGCATCAACCGGCTGGAGGAACACCAGAAGGGCAAGATCGTCGTCGAGGGCAAGGAACTCACCAACGATCTCAAGAAGATCGACGAGGTGCGCCGCGAGGTCGGCATGGTGTTCCAGCACTTCAACCTGTTCCCGCACCTGACGATTCTGGAGAACTGCACGCTGGCGCCGATCTGGGTGCGAAAGATCCCGAAGAAGCAGGCCGAGGAGACGGCCATGCACTTCCTCAAGCGCGTCAAGATTCCCGAGCAGGCCCACAAATATCCGGGGCAGCTTTCCGGCGGCCAGCAGCAGCGCGTGGCGATTGCCCGGTCGCTCTGCATGAACCCGCGCATCATGCTGTTCGACGAGCCGACGTCGGCGCTTGATCCCGAAATGATCAAGGAAGTGCTGGAGACGATGGTGGGTCTGGCCGAGGAAGGCATGACGATGCTGTGCGTCACGCACGAAATGGGCTTCGCCCGCAAGGTCGCAAACCGCGTCATCTTCATGGATGCCGGCCAGATCGTCGAGCAGAACACGCCGGCCGAGTTCTTCGACCACCCGCGTCATGAGCGCACGAAGCTGTTCCTGTCGCAGATCCTGCACTGAGAGCGTATGGGGAGTGGCGAATAGGGAAGGGGTTGGCGCATACGCGCCGACCAGATTCGCTATTCGCTATTCGCTATTCGCCATCCGTACAACCAGTCGAGATCGGCCGCGAGGCTTTCGGGCGAACGCATCCTAAGCAACAGGTCGCGGCCGATCGCCAGCGGCCCGGCGGCGTTCCACGCCAGCTTGTTCAGCGCGCCGCGCTGGGCCACTTTCGTCATGCGCGCTTTACGCTTCCGCTCCCATGCGCCCAGTGCTTCGGTGGGTTCGCCATGCGTGCCGGCCACGGCTTGCGCAAGCGTTGCCGCGTCTTCGATAGCCATGGCCGCGCCTTGTGCGGCGAAAGGCGTCATGGCGTGTGCGGCGTCGCCGATCAGTGCGAAGCGTCCGCCGCGGGTCCAGGAGCCGTCCTGATCGACGGTATGGATCGGCCAGGCGGTCCATGCCCCGGCCTCTTCGACGACATGGGCGAGGGCGGGCGGCGCATGGCGCATGGCCTGCCGCAGCACGGAAATAGCGGCGGCGCTGGATTTGCCGTCGGCCGGGCCCTTGGTGAAGGCCACGAGGTTGAAAGCCGATCCGCCGCTGACCGGATAGGCGACGAGATGAAAGGCGGGATCGAGGAAGGTGGTGACGCAATCCGCCGCCGAGACGGCGGAAAAGGCCTGGCCGGCAGGGCTGTCTGCCGTCACCGTCGCCCGCCATGCCAGCGAGCCGGAGAAGCGGCGGCGGGAGGCGGGAAACAGGTTTCCGCGCAGGGCGGACCAGACGCCATCGGCGCCGATGACGAAGTCGGCTTCGACAATCTCGCGGCGACCGTTCCCCTCGACTGTGACGGTTGCGCCGTTGCCGGCGGCCGCGGCGTCGCCGGTGATCCGGGCGTCCGTGACGAGGTCGATGGTCTTTTCCTGCCTGGCCGAGTGGACCAGCGCGGCATGAAGATCGGCCCGATGGACAGCAAGATAGGGCGCGCCCCAGCGCCGTTCGGCGAAATCGCCCAGCGGAATGTGGGCCAGCGTCTTCAACGAAGCGGCATCCCTCAGCAGCACGGCCTGCGGCTGCACCGCCTTCGGCCGCAGGGCGGCGAGCACACCGAGCCCGTCGAGAATGCGGCTGGCGTTCGGTGAAAGCTGGAGGCCGGCGCCGAACGGTTCGAAACGCGGGGCTTGCTCGAACACCTGCACGGAAAACCCGCGCCGCGCAAACGCGATAGCCGCCGTCAGTCCGGCAATCCCGGCCCCGGCAACGACGATCCGCCGGGCCTGCCGCTCCGTCATGACTAAAGGGCGGTCAGGCCGCGCGATCGACGTAGAAGCAGCCGGCCGGTACCGTCTCGTTCGCCTTCAGATTCGGCGAATAGCGATAGAGGGTCGAGCAATAGGGGCAGACCTTTTCGTCGTCTTCGCCCAGGTCGAGGAAGACATGCGGATGGTCGAAAGGCGGATTGGCGCCGACGCACATGAATTCCTTCACGCCGATTTCGATCGCCGGGTGCCCGGCGTCGTTCTGGAAGTGCGGAATGGAACCGCCGGCCATGATCGTCTCCCGTTTCGCTGTCGGTCGATAGGATGCGTTTGAAACATATCGTGGCTGTTTGCAAGTTCGATGAAATGAAACTGTCGCAAAAGCCTGTCAGTGGATAAATTGAGCCGGATAACCGGCGCGACCGCTGGAGAGCAGGCACATGAACGAGCTTAAGCCGATCCAGGCTGAATTCATCACTGTCGAGGCGGCAGGCGCCGAAGGCGGCAATCCCGATCGTTTCGTCAACCGCGAGTTCTCCTGGCTGCAATTCAATCGCCGGGTGCTCGAAGAGGCGCAGAACGACCGGCATCCGCTGCTGGAGCGGGTGCGCTTCCTGTCGATCTCTGCGGCCAATCTCGACGAGTTCTTCATGGTGCGCGTGGCCGGCCTGGCCGGGCAGGTGCGCGAGGGCATCGCGCTGAAAAGCCCGGACGGCCGCACCCCCGAGCAGCAGCTCGAGCAACTCCTGCGGGAAGTCGAGCGCTTGCAGGAAGACCAGCAGAAGAGCCTTTCGGCGCTGATGGTCCTGCTCAACAAGGAAGGTATCGAGAGCATCACGGGAGATGCGCTGGGCAAGGACGAGAAAGCCTGGCTGGAGGAGCACTTCCAGAATCAGGTCTTTCCGGTGCTGACCCCGCTGTCGATCGATCCGGCGCATCCGTTTCCGTTCATCCCCAATCTCGGCTTCTCGATCGCGTTGCAACTTCATCATCGCAAGAACGGCGAGACGATGAGCGCGCTGCTGCGCCTGCCGCCGGCGCTGAAGCGCTTCATCCGCCTGCCGGACCGCAAGGGCCATGTCCGCTTCATTCCGCTGGAGGAGGTGGTCGGCCTTTACATCGGCAAGCTGTTTCCGGGCTACGAGGTCAAGGGGTCCGGCACGTTCCAGATCATCCGCGACAGCGATATCGAGGTCGAGGAGGAATCCGAGGACCTTGTGCGGCTGTTCGAGACCGCCCTGAAGCGCCGGCGTCGCGGCTCGGTGATCCGCATCGAGTTCGACCACCGCATGCCGGAAGAACTGCGGGAGTTCGTGGCAGGGGAACTGGGCGTATCCGGCAATCGCGTCAGCGTGCTCAACGGGCCGTTGGCGCTTAGCCAGATTTCCGAGATCGTCACCGTGGCGCGCGACGATCTCAAGTTCGTGCCCTACAATCCGCGCTTCCCCGAACGAATCCGCGAGCATGGCGGCGATTGCTTCGCCGCCATCCGAGAGAAGGACATCGTCGTCCACCACCCTTACGAATCCTTCGACGTGGTGGTTCAGTTCTTGCGGCAGGCGGCACTCGATCCCGAGGTGGTCGCGATCAAGCAGACGCTCTACCGCACTTCGAACGACAGCCCGATCGTACGCGCACTGATCGATGCCGCGGAGGCCGGCAAGTCGGTGACGGCGCTGGTCGAACTGAAGGCCCGCTTCGACGAGGAGGCCAACATCCGCTGGGCGCGCGACCTGGAGCGCGCCGGCGTGCAGGTGGTCTTCGGTTTCCTGGAATTGAAGACGCACGCCAAGATGTCGCTGGTGGTGCGGCGCGAGGATGGCCGGCTGCGCAACTACGTGCATCTCGGCACCGGCAACTATCACCCGATCACGGCGCGCATCTACACGGACCTGTCCTTCTTCACGTCGGACCCGCGCATCGCCCGCGACGTCGCGCAAATCTTCAACTTCATCACCGGCTATGCCGAGCCGACCGGCGAAATGGCGATCGCGCTGTCGCCCTACACGCTGCGCAGCCGCATCCTCGGGCACATCGCCGAGGAGATCGAACATGCCCGCAACGGCCGGCCGGCGCGCATCTGGATGAAGATGAACGCGCTCGTCGATCCCATCGTCATCGACGCGCTCTACGACGCCAGCCGCGCCGGTGTGGAAATCGACCTGGTGGTGCGCGGCATCTGCTGCCTCAGGCCGAAGGTGCCCGGCCTGTCGGAGAACGTCCGGGTGAAATCCATCGTCGGCCGCTTCCTCGAACACAGCCGCATCTACTGTTTCGGCAACGGCCACGGGCTACCGTCGGACGAGGCCATCGTCTACATCTCCTCGGCCGACATGATGCCGCGCAATCTCGACCGGCGGGTCGAGACGATGGTGCCGATCACCAACCCGACCGTTCACGAACAGGTGCTCGGCCAGATCATGCTCGGCAACATCATGGACAACCAGCAAAGTTTCGAGGTACTGGCGGACGGCACCTCGCGCCGGCTGACGCTTGACGAGGGCGAGGAACCGTTCAACGCGCAGGAATACTTCATGACGAATCCGAGCCTGTCCGGTCGGGGTGACGCGCTGAAATCCCATGCGCCGAAGCGGATCGCCCAGTTCAGGCGCCGCAAGAAGACAGCCGCGGCGGATTGATGCTGGCGGATTCCCAGGGCCGGCTCCAGGACCGGCGCCCGCTGTCGATCATCGACATCGGTTCCAACTCGATCCGCCTCGTCGTCTACGAAGGGCTGGCGCGTTCGCCGACGGTGCTGTTCAACGAGAAGATGCTGGCCGGTCTCGGTCGGGGCATCGTCTCAACCGGCAAGCTCGATCCGGAGGCGGTGACACGCTCGATGGAGGAGTTCCGGCGTTTCCGCAGCCTTTCCGAGCAGGCCGGGGCCGAGCGCATGTACGTGCTCGCCACGGCAGCCGCGCGCGAGGCGGTGAACGGGCCGGATTTCATCCAGCGTGCCGAGGAGGTGCTCGGCACCGAGATCCGTGTTTTGACGGGCCGACAGGAGGCCCGGTATTCGGCGCTCGGCATCATCTGCGGCTTCCATCCGGCCGACGGCGTCGCTGGCGACCTCGGTGGCGGCAGCCTTGAACTGGTCGACGTGGCCGGAGAAGCGGTCGGCGACGGCATCACGCTGCCGCTCGGCGGCCTGCGGTTGCAGGACATGGCCAAAGGATCGCTGGCCGATGCCGTCCGCATCTCCAGGGAGGCGCTGGCCAAGGCTGCGCTGCTGCGGAACGGCCGGAACAGGCCGTTCTACGCGGTGGGCGGCACGTGGCGAAACCTCGCCCGCCTGCATATGGAGATGACGAACTATCCGCTCGGCGTCATGCACCATTACCAACTCGACCTGCCGCAAGCCGCGGCCTTCCTGCGGCGGGTCGCCAAGGGCGAGGTGGAGAAGGTCAAGGGCATCGAGGGCGTGTCGAAGAACCGTCGCTCGCTGCTGCCTTACGGTGCGGTGGTGCTGCATGAAATCATCGCTGCCATGCAGCCGTCGAAAATCATCGTTTCGGCGCTCGGCGTACGCGAAGGCTTTCTCTATTCGCTGCTCGACGAGGACGCGCGCAAGGCCGATCCGCTGATCTCGGCCGCCCAAGAGCTGGCCCGGCTGCGCTCGCGCTCGCTCGCGCATGCGTATGAACTGGTCGAATGGACCGGCAAGGCATTCCGCGCCTTCGGCCTGGACGAGACCGAGGACGAGGCGCGCTACCGGCAGGCGGCCTGCCTGCTTGCCGATATCGGTTGGCGGGCACATCCGGAATATCGCGGCAAGCAGTCGCTCAACATCATCGCCCATGCCGCCTTCATCGGCGTCGATCATCCGGGCCGCGCTTTCCTGGCGCTAGCCACCGCCTATCGCCATGACGGCGTCTTCAACGACGGGATCGCGCCCGAGATCAAGATGCTGGCGACGCCGCGCTATCTGGAGCGGGCGCGCGTGCTGGCGGGGCTGATGCGGGTCGTCTATCTGCTCAGCGCCGCGATGCCGGGCGTGATGCCGCGCCTGAGATGGGAAGATCGCAGCGGCACGCTGGCGCTGGTCATACCCGCCGATCTGGCCGGGCTCTACGGCGAGCGGCCGGCAGGCCGCCTGGCGCAACTCGCCAAGGTGCTGAACCGCCGGCTGGTGCTGGCGGTGGAAGGCGGGCAGAGCGTCACCGTCAAATGATCCCGACCTATCGCGTCGCGCGAGCGCGGGGATGGTGAGCAACGAAAAAGGGCGCGGAAACGATCCGCGCCCTTTTTTGCGATGCGTTGGCCGGAAGATCAGCCGCGCTTGGCGTCGATCGACCAGGCGCCGGCGCCGAGCACGGCGAGCAGCAGGAAGCCGCCGGTGATCGCCAGGTTCTTCTGAAGCATCAGGGCGTTGCCGGCCTGCGAGAAGTCGAGATGGGCGGCTGCGGTGGCGGCGAGCGTGAAGATCGCCATGACGACGGCGACGACGCGCGTCTGGAAACCGACCAGGATGGCGAGGCCGCCGAGCAGTTCGATCAGGCCGGCGACGACCGTCGTTACGGTCGGCATGGGCAGGCCGATGGAACCGAACCAGCCGGCGGTGCCGGCAATGTCGGTGAGCTTGGCGTAGCCGGCGAGGATGAACAGGATCGACAGCAGCACGCGGCTGACAAAGACGACGAGCGAGGAATTCGAGGCGGTGCCGGAAGCGGCGGTGGAAGCGTTGGACATTGCGGGTCACTCCGGGTTGGCGGTGCGCGCCCTACATAGCCGGATTCGATCGTTCACCAAAGATGCGGATCAGCTTACACATTGTTCACCAAATAGACGGAATAAGGCGCCGATCCGGTGGTTGCTCTGCCGTCTTCAGCCCGGATGCGTCATGTCCTGCGGCCGCACCAGGCGGTCGAAATCGGCTTCGCTGACATAGCCGCCGCCGACGGCTTCATCGCGCAGCGTCGTGCCGTTCTTGTGCGCGGTCTTGGCGATCTTGGCGGCGTTGTCATAGCCAATGGTCGGCGCCAGCGCCGTCACCAGCATCAGCGAGCGGTTCAGCGCCGCCTGGATGTTGTCTTCGCGCGCCTCGATGCCGACGACGCAATTGTCCGTGAAGGAAACCGAGGCGTCGGCCAGCAACTGCACCGACTGGAGGAAATTGTAGGCCATCAGCGGGTTGTAGACGTTCAGCTCGAAATGGCCCTGGCTGCCGGCGAAGGTCAGCGCCGCGTTGTTGCCGAACACCTGCACGCAGACCTGCGTCATCGCCTCGCACTGGGTCGGATTGACCTTGCCCGGCATGATGGATGACCCCGGTTCGTTTTCCGGCAGAGCCAGTTCCCCCAGCCCCGAGCGCGGACCGGAACCGAGGAAGCGGATGTCGTTGGCGATCTTGAACAGGGCGGCTGCCGTGGCGTTGATCGCGCCGTGCGAGAAGACCATGGAATCGTGCGCCGCCAGCGCCTCGAACTTGTTCGGCGCGGACGTGAAGGAAATGCCGGTAATCTTGGCGATGCGGTCCGCGACCTTCTCGGCGAAGCCGACCGGTGCGTTGAGGCCGGTGCCGACGGCCGTGCCGCCCTGCGCCAGTTCCTGCAAGCCGGGCAGCGTCAGTTCGATGCGGTGGATGGAGGAGGCGACCTGCGCGGCATAGCCGGAGAATTCCTGGCCCAGCGTCAACGGCGTGGCGTCCTGCGTATGGGTGCGGCCGATCTTGACGATGTGATTGAAGGCCCTGGCCTTGGCGTCGAGCGCCTTGTGCAGGTGCTTCAGCGCCGGCAGAAGATCGTGGACGATGCGCTCGGCGCAGGCGATGTGCATGGCCGTCGGATAGGTGTCGTTCGACGACTGGCTCATGTTGACGTGATCGTTGGGATGCACCGGCTTCTTGGAACCCATGGTGCCGCCGAGCAGTTCGATGGCGCGGTTGGAGATCACCTCGTTGGCGTTCATGTTGGACTGCGTGCCCGAGCCGGTCTGCCACACCACCAGCGGGAAATGGTCGTTCAGCTTGCCGTCGATGACTTCCTGCGCGGCCTGCACGATGGTCTTGCCGAGCGCCGGGTCGAGGCGGCCCAACTCCATGTTGGTTTCGGCGGCGGCGCGCTTGACGATGCCAAGCGCGCGCACGATCGCCGCCGGCTGCTTTTCCCAGCCGATCTTGAAGTTGCCCAGCGAACGCTCGGCCTGCGCGCCCCAGTAGCGGTCGGCCGCCACCTCGATCGGGCCGAATGTATCCGTCTCGGTTCTGGTCTTTTGCGCGCTCACGATCAATCTCCGTTGTTGGCGGGCAGGGCGTTGCCGCCCCGCGCGGACGGCACCGGCGTATCGCGTTGCACAATGGCCTTCAAGAGAAGAATGCGGCGTGGCGGAATGCAAATCGGTTAAGGTAGGCCCATGGCGATTTACCCGGTTGCTCGCTCGCGAATGCCATGGGCCGGAACGGCAAGGGGCGGCCTGAGCCGCCCCTGTTCCTAGTCTGGATTTCCGCTGCCTACAGCGAGCGCTTGATCTTTTCCTTCACGTCGCCGTAGGTCTTCTGCACCTTGCCGGCGACTTTTTCGGCTACGCCCTCGGCCTGCGTCTTGCGGTCGCCCACCACCTTGCCGGCGGCTTCCTTGACCGAGCCCTTGACCTGTTTGGCCACGCCGGCCACCTGATCCTTGTTCACCATTGATCGCATCTCCTGGTTCGGTTTCGTCTTGGCGAGCGAGAACGGCCGGAAAAGCGTTCGGTTCCGTGGCGGGTATCGAAATCCGGACAGGGAATGCAAAAAGGGCGGCATCGCTGCCGCCCTTTCCGCAAGTTTCGAGGGTTGCGGACTTCTTAGAAGTCCATGCCGCCCATTCCGCCCATGCCGCCGCCGGGCATAGCCGGCATCGGAGCGTCCTTCTTCGGCGCCTCGGCGATCATCGCCTCGGTCGTGACCAGCAGGCCGGCAACCGAAGCGGCGTCCTGGAGAGCGGTGCGCACGACCTTGACCGGGTCGACGATGCCGAGGGCGATCAGGTCGCCGTACTCGCCCGACTGGGCATTGTAGCCGTAGTTGGCGCCCTTGTTCTCAAGGATCTTGCCGGCGACGATCGAAGCTTCCGCACCGGCGTTCGCAGCGATCTGGCGGGCCGGAGCCTGCAGGGCGCGACGCACGATGTTGATGCCGGCGGCCTGGTCGGCATTGGCGCCGGTGGCCTTGATCGCCTGGGTGGCGCGCAGCAGGGCGACGCCGCCACCAGCGACGATGCCTTCCTCGACCGCGGCGCGGGTGGCGTTCAGAGCGTCGTCAACGCGGTCCTTCTTTTCCTTGACCTCGATCTCGGTCGCACCGCCGACGCGGATGACGGCGACGCCGCCAGCCAGCTTCGCCAGACGCTCCTGGAGCTTCTCGCGGTCGTAGTCGGAGGTGGTCTCCTCGATCTGCTGCTTGATCTGGGCAACGCGGCCCTGGATCTCGGCCTTCTTGCCGGCGCCGTCGACGATGGTGGTGTTTTCCTTCTCGATGCGCACGCGCTTGGCCCTGCCAAGCATGTTCAGGCCGACGTTCTCGAGCTTGATGCCGAGGTCTTCGGAAATCACCTGGCCACCGGTGAGGATGGCGATGTCTTCCAGCATGGCCTTACGGCGGTCACCGAAGCCCGGAGCCTTGACGGCGGCGATCTTCAGGCCGCCACGAAGCTTGTTGACGACCAGCGTGGCCAGGGCCTCGCCCTCGACGTCCTCGGAGATGATGAGGAGCGGCTTGGAGGTCTGCACGACGGCCTCGAGGACCGGCAGCATGGCCTGGAGGTTGGAGAGCTTCTTCTCGTGGAGGAGGATGTAGGCGTCCTCGAGCTCGGCAACCATCTTGTCGGGGTTGGTGATGAAGTAGGGCGACAGGTAGCCGCGGTCGAACTGCATGCCTTCGACGACTTCCAGCTCGGTCTCGGCGGTCTTGGCTTCCTCGACGGTGATGACACCCTCGTTGCCGACCTTCTGCATCGCCTCGGCGATCATCTTGCCGACCGACTCGTCGCCGTTGGCCGAAATGGTGCCGACCTGCGCGACTTCCTCGGAAGTCTTGATCTTCTTGGCGGTCTTGCCGAGGGCGGTGACGACTTCGGCCACGGCCACGTCGATGCCGCGCTTCAGGTCCATCGGGTTCATGCCGGCGGCAACCGCCTTGGCGCCTTCCTGGACGATCGCCTGAGCCAGAACGGTGGCGGTGGTGGTGCCGTCGCCGGCGATGTCGTTGGTCTTGGAAGCGACCTCACGCACCAGCTGGGCGCCCATATTCTCGAACTTGTCTTCCAGTTCGACTTCCTTGGCGACGGTGACGCCGTCCTTGGTGATGCGCGGGGCGCCGAACGACTTGTCGATGACGACGTTGCGGCCCTTGGGGCCGAGCGTGACCTTCACCGCGTTGGCGAGGATGTCGACGCCGCGCAGCATGCGCTCGCGGGCATCACGGGAGAATTTTACTTCTTTGGCAGCCATATCTGTACTCCTGGATCTTCAGATCCGAAATTGCGTTTGGCGTTTTTAAGAAAGGGTGCCGGCCGATCAGCCGATGATGCCCATGATGTCGGATTCCTTCATGATCAGAAGGTCCTGACCGTCGAGCTTCACCTCGGTGCCCGACCACTTGCCGAACAACACGCGGTCGCCGGCCTTGACGTCCAGCGGAACCAGCTTGCCGGCCTCGTCGCGGGCGCCGGACCCGACGGCGACAACTTCGCCTTCCTGCGGCTTTTCCTTGGCGGTGTCCGGGATGATGATCCCGCCCTTGGTCTTCTCTTCGGAATCGACGCGCTTGACGACCACGCGGTCATGAAGCGGGCGGAACTTCGACTTTGCCATTTGCTTTCCTCGAATGAGAACGTGAGAAAGGATTTCCTCGATCCGGCGAAACCGGACTGTTAGCACTCCCTATTGCAGAGTGCTAACGTGCCGGTGAGATAGGCCGGCGACCCTCGCAAGTCAAGAAGGCGCGCGCGGCGGCAGTAAAATTTGGCTGAGAAAGAATAGGGGGAAGGGCAGGGCTGGAAATCAGCCGCCGGTCACGCTCATGTGGCGGGAGACAGAAGGCCGGTTGGTGCGCCGGTCGATGACGAAATCGTGGCCTTTGGGCTTGCGGCCGATGGCTTCGTCGATGGCCTGCGCCACCAGTTCGTTGCCTTCGGAGGCGCGCAGCGGCGCGCGCAGGTCCGCGGCGTCTTCCTGGCCGAGACACATATAGAGCGTGCCGGTGCAGGTGAGCCTGACGCGGTTGCAGCTTTCGCAGAAATTGTGCGTCATCGGCGTGATGAAGCCGAGCCGGCCGCCGGTCTCAGTGACCTCGACATAGCGGGCCGGGCCGCCGGTCTTGTACAGAATATCGGTCAGGGTGAACTGCCGTTCCAGTTGCGCCCTCAACAGCGACAGCGGCAGGTACTGGTCGGTACGGTCGGCGTCGATCTCGCCCATCGGCATCGTCTCGATGACGGTCAGGTCCATGCCGCGCCCGTGCGCCCAGCGCAGCATGTCGGGCAGTTCGGCGTCGTTGAAGCCTTTCAGCGCCACCGCGTTGAGCTTGACCTTGATGCCGGCCGCCTGCGCAGCGTCGATGCCGGCCAGCACCTTCTCCAGATGACCCCAGCGGGTGATCGAATGGAATTTGTCCGGGTCGAGCGTGTCGAGCGAGACGTTGATGCGCTTCACGCCGCAATCGGCCAGTTCTGCGGCGAAGCGCGACAGTTGCGAGCCGTTGGTGGTGAGCGTCAGTTCCTCCAGCGCGCCGCTTTTCAGGTGCCGCGACAGTTCGCGAACAAGGTGCATGACGTTCTTGCGCACCAGCGGCTCGCCGCCTGTCAGGCGCAGCTTCCTGACGCCCTTTTCGATGAAGACCGCGCACAGCCGGTCGAGTTCTTCCAGCGACAGAAGGTCCTTCTTCGGCAGGAACGTCATGTTTTCCGCCATGCAGTAGGTGCAGCGGAAGTCGCAACGATCGGTGACGGAGACGCGCAGATAGCTGATCGTGCGGCCGAAGGGATCGATCATGTCCATGCTGCTTTTCCGTCCTTGCGCGTCGCGGTCAGCGGCCCCACGCGCTCCTGCGCCGTTATATACGGCTATGTGATACGATCCGGCGTTCGGTTCAAGATAGACGGGCTCGATCTTTCGTCATATCCCGGAAACGACGCCGCCCAGAATAGGACAGATCATGGCCGCTCCCAGCGAACTCCGTGTTTCCAAGGACCGCAGGCTTCTGACCGTGACCTTTCCCGGCCACGCACCGTTCGAGCTGCCGGCCGAGATGCTGCGCGTGCTTTCGCCGTCGGCGGAAGTGCAGGGCCATTCGCCCGAGCAGCGCGTCACCGTTCCCGGCAAGCGCGACGTGGCGATCCTGAAAGTCGAGCCGGTCGGCAATTATGCCGTGCGCATCACCTTCGACGATTTTCACGACACCGGCATTTTCACCTGGGCCTACCTCGCCACGCTCGGGAAGGAAAAGGCGGAGCGCTGGCAGGGTTATCTGGACGAACTGGAAGAGAAGGGCCTGTCGCGGTAAGCGATTCCTCGCCCCGTTTACGGGGAGAGGATGCCGGCAGGCAGGTGGGGCGGCGCTGAATTCTACAAGGTTGGCGCTGCCCCTCATCCGTCCCTTCGGGCTGTCTTCTCCCCGTGAACGAGGAGAACGAAACGCGCCTCAGGCCGTTTTCACCGCCTCGGCGATCTTGCGCATCTGCTCGCCGATCATGTCGCACTGTTCGGGCGTCGACTGGCCCATCGCCACCTCGATCAGCGCCGTGTGGACCTTCAGCGCCTCGCCGAGCAGCACTTCGCCTTCGTCCGTCAGGGTCAGGCGCAGGATGCGCTTGTCCTTTTCGTCGCCTTCGCGCCGCAGCAGGCCGCGCCGTTCTAGCTGCGGCAAAAGCATGGTGATGCTGGAGCGGCCGACCAGCAGCCGGCGGGCGAGATCGTGCTGCGACATGCCGGGATGCCGGTGAAGGTTCATCAGCACGTCGAGTTGGGCCGGCTTCAGGTCGAGCGGTGCGAGCTTGACGGCCAATGCCCGTTCTAGCGCGTGGCAGGCGCGCGCCACCGCCACCCAGTTGCGGAAGCGCGGATTGTCCCATGGCGGTTCGGTGTCAGCAGGATGCAAGGGGAGTGATTGCAGTTTGTTCATCCTTGAACTATTATGTTCACAATTGAACCATTTGATTGGCCGTCACTATGGCATCCTTTGCTCTCAAGGTCACTCGCGCCGTCTTCGGTGCGGCAGAGCGTGTCGCGCCGTCCCTGGCCGGCCGGGTCGCGTTCGAGGTGTTCTGCCGCACGCCGAATGTCGACAAACCGACGCCGGGCGAGCGGCGGGCCATCGCGCAGGCGGCGGATTTCATGGCTGAAGCCCGCCATCACCGTCTGACGACGAAAGGCGGCGGCTGCGTCGCCGTGCATGAATTCCGGCCGGAGCCGGGCGACCTGCCGGACCGGGAATCGCTTGGCACAGTGCTCGTCATCCATGGCTGGCGCTCGCGCACCGAATACATGCGGGCGCTGGTTAGCGGTCTTCGCGATGCCGGCTACAAGGTCGTTTCGCTCGACTTGCCCGGTCACGGCCAGTCGTCCGGACGCAGGCTGAACCTTGCGGTCGGGGTCGAGGCGGTCAGGACCGCCGGCGACTGGTTCGGGCCGTTCGCTGCGGTCGTCGGCCATTCCTTCGGCGGCGCCATTGCCGCAAACGCGGCGGCCGGCTCGGTGAAAGGCGCGCCGCCGCTGGCGGCCGGTCGGCTGGTGCTGATCGCCGCGCCCAGCTCGATGCCTGCGCTGTTTGCGGATTTCAGCCGGATGCTGAATGTCGGGCCGCGCGCACAGGACAAGATGGCGCGGATCGTCGAACGGATCGCCGGGCTTCCGCTCAGCCAGTACACCGGCGCGCGGCAACTGGCCGAAGCGCATCTGCAGACGCTGATCGTCCATGCAAGGGACGATCGCGAGGTGCCGGCAGCACAGGCCGAGCATTATGCGAGCGCCGAGGCCCATGTGCGGCTGCATTGGGCCGACGGTCTTGGCCACCGGCGCATTCTCGCCGATGCCGGCGTGGTGCGGCGCGTGGTAGAGTTCGTTGCCGAACCGGAGGTTTTGCCGACAACACACTGAAAACAAGTATTTTTCTGGTTTTCTACTTTTTCCTGGCGCCCGGCTCGACGGGCAGGCCCGCCGCTTTCCAGGCGGTGAAGCCGCCGAGGATATGCCTGACGGGCTCCAGGCCCATGTCCTGCGCCGTCTTGGTGGCGAGCGCCGAGCGCCAGCCGCCGGCACAGAAGAAGACGAAGCTCTTGCCCGAAGAGAAGACCGCCTTGTGGTATGGGCTTTCCGGATCGATCCAGAATTCCAGCATGCCGCGCGGACAGTGCTCGGCGCCCGGCATGCGGCCTTCGCGCTCCACCTCGCGCGGGTCGCGCAGGTCCACGAACACCGTACCTTCATCCTCCAGCAGCGCGGCCGCCTCGTCCGGCGATATCGCCTCGATCTCGGCGTTGGCCTCGTCCAGCAGTTCGCGATAGCCCTTCTTCACGCAACCCTCCATCGGTCCGGCGAGCCGGATTGATGCCACAAAGCCCGGACAGCCGCCATCGCAATTGCGTCGTGACGAATGCCGGCCACGGCGCGGCATCACGATACCGTGAGGCCGATGGGGTCTATGGGAGTGGAATTCATCGAAGCTTAACCAAATCACGATGAATCGATATAGTCGCGTCATACATCCGCCATTCCCTTGGCAGGATCGTAGAGCCGGCGGAACGGGATTCGGCATGATTGCCGGAATGGGTGATTGATGAGAACTTTCTGGAAGAGAAGCGTCGTGCTGCCGGCAAGCGCGCTGACGGCGATGCTCGCATTCGGCGCCTCGCAGGCCGGTGCGCAGACCTTCCTGGACATGCTGTTCGGCGGCCCGATCCGGCACCAACCCAAAGTCGAGGGGGAGTTTCCGCCGCCGCCGAAGGCGAGGGCGCCACGCGCGCCGGCGGCCAGGATATCGGCGCCTTCGTACAACACCTACAAGGCCGACAGGCTGGTGCGGGTCGACTTCGCCGCCCTGACGGTGCCGCAGACGACCGGGGCGACCGTCGAAAAGACCGCTTTCGATCCGGCGGCGAGCGGTCCGGCGTTTCGCGAAGCGCTGGCTGGACTGGACGGTTACGACCTGTTCGCGGAAGGCGACATCGCCAAGGCGCTGATTGCCTACTATTCGGCCAATCCCGGCTTCATCTGGGTGGACGGTTCGGCTCCCAACAGCCGCGCCGAAGAGGCCATCCGGGTGCTCGGGGAGGCGGCGAGCTACGGGCTGTCGCCGGACGACTATACGGTCGCCGCGCCGGCGGTGTTGGCGAGCGACGACGCCGCCACCCGCGCGGCCGCGCTGATCCGCTTCGAAATGGCGCTGTCGGCGCGCGTGCTGCGCTACGTGCACGACGCGCAGGACGGCCGCATCGACCCCAACCGCATCTCCACCGGCTATTACGATTTTCCCGCCAAGCCGGTCGACGGCCCGGCCGTCCTTGGCGCGCTGGCGCATGCCACGGATGTGCGCGCCGCGCTCGAATCGCACCATCCGCAAAATCCCGAATACAAGGCGCTGCGCGCCGAACTGGAAACCCTACGGGCGAGCGAGGAAAACCAGATCGTCGTCGATCCGGACCTGCTTTTGAAGCCGGGCCAGTCGAGCCCGGAACTGCCGAAGCTGCTGACGCTGATCGCGCGCAACCTGGACGACGAGATGGGCGGCGCCTATGGCGAGACGCTGGCGCGCCTCGGCGGCAGCGAGACGTATGTTGCCGAACTGGTACCGGTCATCGAGGCGGCGCAGAAGAAGGCCGGCCAGAAGGCCGACGGCGTCATCGGCCCGCGCACGGTGGCGGCCCTTGCCGGCACCTCCAAGGCCGACCGGCTGGCCAAGGTGCAGGTCGCGATGGAGGAACTGCGCTGGCTGCCCTCCGACCTCGGCAGTCCGCGCGTCTTCATCAACGAGCCTGCCTTCACCGCTTCCTTCATCGAGGACGGCGAGGAAAAGCTGAAGATGCGCGCCGTCATTGGCAAGGTGACGAACCAGACGGCCTTTTTCTACGATACGGTCAAGACGGTGGACTACCACCCTTACTGGGGCGTGCCGCAATCCATCATCGTCAATGAGATGCTGCCCAAGCTGCGTTCCGATCCAGGCTATCTGGATCGCGCCGGCTACGAAGTGACCGACTCGCGCGGCAAGCGGATTCCGTCTTCATCCATCGACTGGGGCGCATATGGCGCCAAGGTTCCCTATAATGTGCGCCAGCAGCCGAGCGAGGCCAATGCGCTGGGCGAACTGAAGATTCTGTTTCCCAACCGCTTCGCCATCTACATGCACGACACGCCGCAGAAATCCTTCTTCAAGCAGGATGTGCGCGCGTTCAGCCACGGCTGCGTGCGGCTGGAAAATCCGCGCGGCATGGCCGCCGCAGTGCTCGGCAAGAGCGTCGATTACGTCGCCGACAAGCTCAAGGGCGGGCATTCAGAGGAGAAGGTGACGCGCACCGTGCCGGTCTACGTCGCCTATTTCACCGCATGGCCGGATATGGCGGGCAAGGTCGAGTATTTCCGCGACATCTACGGCCGCGACGACCGGGTCCGGCAGGCGATCGAGGCGACGGAAGCGGTGCGCGCGCCATCGACCTGAGGGCAGGGCGCGGCTGCCGAACGCCACGGTTTTCGGCGGCGTTCGCCTATGGACCGACAAGCCGGTTGACTTCGATGGCGGCCCTCCCTTATATCGCGGCGCGCTTCGGCCTTCGGGCCGCGGGCGGGCGATTAGCTCAGCGGGAGAGCACACCCTTCACACGGGTGGGGTCGTAGGTTCAATCCCTACATCGCCCACCATTTTTCTATCCTCGCGTTCCTTTTACCGCGTTGACGCAGGCGATCCGCGACAAACTGCGCGTCATCGGCTATGATGCCGTCCTGTTCAGCAAGTGGCAGCCTCGGGCGGCCACCGTGGCGGTGACTGCCCCCGCAGCAACGGGAGGACGGTTATGGCCAACTTTCATGTCATGGCGGACGCGCGCGGCCTGCATATGCAGCCGGCCGTGCGCCACATTTCCACAGCGGATCTGTGGGACGCGCTCAGGCTCGGCGCGCAGGATTTCTGGGCCAAGCCTTCGCATTATGTGTTCCTGTGCCTGATTTATCCGATCGTCGGCGTGATCCTGACACGGTGGTCGTCGGGCTCGAACGCGATCCATCTGGTCTACCCCCTGATGTCCGGCTTTGCGCTGGTCGGGCCGTTCGCGGCGATCGGCCTCTACGAAATCAGCCGCCGCCGCGAGGCCGGCATGAGTTCGAGCTGGCATCATGCGCTGGACGTGCGCCATTCGCCGGCTCTGCCGTCCATCGCCGTGATCGGCATCATGCTGGTGGCGCTGTTCCTGTTGTGGCTCTACGCGGCCCAGTCCATCTACACCGATCTGTTCGGCGACAGTCCGCCCGCCTCGGTGGCCGGATTCCTGCATGACGTGCTGACGACGGAGCGCGGCTGGCGTCTCATCCTGCTCGGCAACGCGGCGGGCCTTGCCTTCGCCGTCGTCGTCCTGGCGACGACGGTGGTGGCCTTTCCGCTGCTGCTCGACCGCGACGTCGGCGCCGTGGCGGCCATCGAGACGTCGGTGCGGGCGGTGACGGCCAATCCAGGGCCGATGGCACTCTGGGGGCTGACGGTGGCCGTTCTGCTGGTGATCGGTTCGATCCCGTTGTTTGCCGGGCTGGCCATCGTCGTGCCGATCCTCGGCCATGCAACGTGGCATCTTTATCGCAAGGTGGTGGTGCCGGAAGGCGGGCTCACCGACCGGCGGCCGATGTAGCGCCCAAATGGCAAAACGGCCGGCTCCTTTGGAGCCGGCCGTTCGCGCAAGTGCAGGTCGCCGATTTCAGCCGACGATGCGCAGGTTGGAGAGTTCGTCGGCGATTTCGTGCGTGACTTGGTCCATGTCGTTGCTGCGGGTGTTCCAGAAGAGCTTCTTTCCCGCCGTCCGACGCGAGAAGGAGGAGCAGTCCTGGAGCGACTGGATCTGCGATACTTCGGCCGGGTCGCTCTGGTTCAGGTCGAGCGCGATGGTCATGACGATGATGCCGGCGTCCTTGGCGTTCTTGCAGACGGTCGCCGCCGGGTCCGTGGCGCCGCGGACTAAATGCTGGCTCATCGCCTTGGTATAGGTGTCGTTGTCGTAGGAGACGCTGAGCGTGGTGCCCTTGAATATCCGCTTCACGCCGGACTGGCCGTCGTAGTTCGTCGCGGCGTAGCCATAGGCGGAATAGGTGGATTTGTTGCCGGCCGAATCGCTGAAGCCGAGGGAACTTGGCGTATAGTAGGTGTTGGCGCCGTCGGTCAGCACGATGAGCACCTTGTCGTTGCCGCGCTCGCTTTCGAGGCGGCCTCCGGTGAAGGGAGGGCCGCTGGACAGCACTCTCCAGCCCCATGCCATGGCCTCCGGCACGTTCGTGGCGCCGTTGGCGACCATGCCGTCGATGGCGTTTTTCATGGCGGTCCGTTGCGTCGCATCCGTCACGTCGGTCAGCGGCGTGATCGGCGTCGTGGTGCAGCTGTAGTTCGGGCCTTTGCCGCTCGGCAGGCTGTTGCCGGCCGGCCGTACCTTGAAATACTTGGTCATGTTGCTTTGACGAGAAACCGCGCCGGCGCTCGAGGCGGTGTCGTCGTTCCACCAGCTGTTGGGTGCGGAGTATGCATTGAGCGACCAATAATCGATCGAGCTGGTCGTCCAGGCCTCTCCGGCTTCGTCCGGCGCGAACATGGGCACGAACAGTGTCGCGGGATTGTTCTGGTCAGGCGGCGTGTCGTTGACGTTGAGGGGATAGGGCCGAGACTCCACGCAGCCGCCCCATTTGGCCGCAGGGACGGCGCCTGAACTCGTCATATACTTGGTTTCGTCGAACAGCGTGAAGCGGGTGAGGGGCTTGTCCTGTAGCGCACCCCACCCGCTGCCACGTGCCATGACCATCCCGCCGGTCTTCTGGATGCATTTGCCCGAAGGGTCGGAGCAGGTGTTGGTGGTCGTTTGCGGAAAAGAGTTCCAGTTGAAGTTCTCGTGATGGATCGGCGACGTACCGTTCAGGTCGAGCCATGTCGCCCGGGTCTTGTAGTAGTAGTCGGGTCCGACGTTGACCGACGCGGCAAATGGAACGAGCCCGAACTGGACCGGCTTGTTGACCTGGGAAATCAGGGCGGCCTGGGCGGAGACGAGATCGATCAGCCCCTTGCCGAAGTTCTTCAGGACGTCGAGGCGTTTTATGCTGGTTCCGTAGCCGTTCTCGTTCATCGAACCGGAATTGTCGAGAACCAGGGCGACCTCCAGGGTATTCTTGAGCCGTACCTGGGACGTGGCGCTGTACTTGATGTCGGAGGACTCCTTGCCGAGAAGGTAGGCGGCAACCGGCAGGAAATAGGGGTGGTAGGTCAGGTCGGCCCTGAGCGTCAGGGTGCCGCCGCCGGTCAAGCTGCTGGGCAGGTCGACCGTCAGCGTGGCGTTGGCCGGATCGACCGAGCTCAGGTTGGCGTTGAAGAAATTATTGGCGTAGGCGATCGCCTGCGCGTTGGTCGCGCCTCCCGAGATGTAGCGCCCGGTGGCGACGCCGGCCGCGTCGAGCGCGTTCAGCGTGTCCTGCTTCTCGCGCACCAGCTCGGTATAGTCGACCGCAAGCGCCACGGCACCCATCAGCGGCACCATGACGATTGCCGTCAGCAGCGCATAGTTGCCACGCCTGTCCTTCCAGAAATTCCGGACCATTGTCTCGACCCTGCCACCCACGATGGCGGCAAGATCGCAGAAAACGTTAAATTTGACGTTTCCAGAATGCTGGCAAAACGCAATTGCGCCTTGCCTGAGCGTTAACCATCCAGGGGCGCGGACTGGCGCTGTTGCGCCGCGTCGCTCGCGATCGTGTCAATCGCCGGGGACATGACCATCATCGCCACGCCGAGGGAAGCCAGCGCCGCCGCATCCTGCGCACCGCCGACAGCGGTGGCGACGACCGCCATGGGGCTGCCGGAAAGCGCCCGCAGCACGGTGCGCGCATCCGGTTCGTTCGCCGTCCTGCCGGTGCCGGCGAGCAGCCTTTCGGCGGGCAGCCGCACGAAGGAAACGCCCGCTTGCCACAGGCCGTCGAGATCGGAGAGGGAACGGGGCCAGCCTTCGGCGGCAAAGCGTACGCCGGCCGCGGCCAGGCGCGCCAGCGCGGCGGAGCGGCCGCCCGGATCGCGCATGACGGAGACGGGTAGGCAAAGCACGATGCAACGGGCCGCGCCGGCGTTGCATTTCAGGAGATCGACGAGCGCGGCGATTTCATCGCGGTCGCCGAGAAGGCTGCCGGAAATGCCGATGTGAAGCGGCGGGGGTTCCCGGTCGGGGCGCAGCGCCACGTCGACAGCCGCCGCGACAACCAGTCTTTCGGCCGCTGCCGACGTCTGCCCGGCCACCGCCTGATCGATCCGCCACAGATCCGTCGCTGCTCCGGCTTCGCCGTGCAGGCGCACCAGAACGTCGAAACCCTGTTCGCCGTCCCTGGCGGTTGGGACGATCGGATTCAGGACGATTTTCATCGCTCCCGAAGCGATGGCGCGCCGCAGTGCGGTGGCGATTACGGGCGAGGGCAAAGGGACAGGCACCTCCGGAGCGGGGATTCCTATCCGGTTGCGCATCGTCGCCGGATGCGGCACCACGTTTCCTGTCTGTTCATGGCCGGTTCCGGGCATGGCGGGAACCGCCGGTTCCGGAAGGGTGGGCGTGGCCGTGTCGGGGCGTGGCGCTGTGTCGCGCTCGCTCGCGATCGTGCTGAGCGCCGCGTCCACCGAACGGGCGAGGCGGTTGAGGTCGGTGCGCAGCGAACGCATCCGCAGGCCCGCCGTCACGGCAAAGGCAATGGCGAGGATCGAACCCAGCAACGCGACCGCCGAGACGACAAACATGGTTCGGTCCGTCGCCGCTTCGGGCACCGCGATGCCGGCCGCGAGCAGGTAGACGAAGCCGCACACCAGCGCGGCCGCCGCGAAGTTGAAAAAGCGCGTCATTACAGGTCCCCGAAAGGCGGTCCCGGCGCCTTTCCCACGGCGGCGAACTTCGCATGCGGGCCGGATGCTGTTAAGCGAAAGCTGGTGACAGGGTGAAGAGGTTCGGTTAATCCGGGCGGCCGGCTCGTACCGGCGCTGCCCGAGAACGTGGATATGGAACACCGCATGGCTGATTTGCCTGAAACGATCGGTTCGCTCGATGCCGTGACGCCGCGCTACAAGGCGCTGCTGTGCGACGTATGGGGCGTGGTCCACAACGGCGAGACGCATTTTCCGGCTGCTGCGGCCGCTCTGCAACGGGCGCGGGCGGCAGGGCTCGCCGTCATTCTCATCACCAATTCGCCGCGGCGCAGCGCCGACGTGATCGCGCAGATGCGCGCCATCGGCGTGCCGGACGGGACGTTCGACCGCGTCGTCAGTTCCGGCGACGTCACCCGCGACCTGATCGCCGAAGGGCCGCGCAGGGTGCTGCATATCGGCCCGGATCGAGACCTCAACCTCTATGACGGGCTGGATGTCGAGCTGGCCGAGGAGTTCGAGGCCGACGTCGCTGTCTGCACCGGTCCCTATGACGACGAGGTTGAAACGCCGGACGACTACCGCGATCTCCTGGCGCGGCTCAGGGCCCGCAACCTGCCGTTCATCTGCGCCAATCCCGATATCGTGGTGGAGCGCGGCGAGCGGCTGATCTGGTGCGCGGGGGCGATCGCCCGCGATTACGCCCAGCTCGGCGGCCGCACGCTGATTGCCGGCAAACCCCACCCGCCGATCTATAACGTCGCGCTGAAGGTCGCGGACGAGGTAGCCGGCCGCGCGCTTGCCCGTTCCGAGGTTCTTGCCATCGGCGACGGCATGATGACCGACGTCAAGGGCGGCGCCGACAACGGCTTCGACGTGCTTTACGTATCCGGCGGCATCCATGCGCGGGACTACGGCGATCCCTTGCAGCCGGACGGTGCGTTGCTTGCCGCCTTTCTTGAAAGACACGGCTACCGTCCGGTGGCGACCATGCCGCGCCTGAAGTAGACAGGGAATGGAACGACCGTTCGAGCGCATCCCCGCTTCGTCACCATTGCCGGCGCATCTGCGCGGCGGGGTGGTGGCGATCGGCAATTTCGACGGCGTTCATCGCGGCCACCAGGCGGTGCTCGGCCGGGCGCTGGAGGAAGCGGCGCGACGCGGCGTGCCGGTGCTGGCGCTGACTTTCGAGCCGCACCCGCGAAAAGTGTTCCGGCCGGACCTGCCGCTTTTCGTGCTGACGCCGCCGCCGATGAAGGCGCGGCTGCTTTCGCTGCTCGGCTTCGATGCGATGGTGGAGCAGACGTTCACGCGCGCCTTCGCCGCGCAGTCGCCCGAAACCTTCATCACCGACGTCCTTGAACGGTGCCTGGGCGTCGGCCATGTCGTCACCGGCTTCGACTTCCATTTCGGCAAAGACCGCCAGGGCGGTCCTGCCTATCTGATGCAGGCGGGCGAGCGGCACGGCTTCGGCGTGACGCTGGTGGACGCTTTCCGCGACGAGGGCACCGAGGTGGTTTCGTCCAGCCGCATCCGCGCGCTGCTGGAGGGCGGCGAGGTGGCCGAGGCTGCCGGCCTGCTCGGCTACCGGTTCACCGTCGAGAGCGAGGTGGTGGGCGGCCAGAAACTCGGCCGCACGCTGGGCTTTCCGACGGCCAACATGGCGCTGCCGACCGATACAGCCCTCAGGCACGGCATCTATGCGGTGCGTTTCCGCCGTCCGGACGGCACGCTGCACGACGGCGTGGCGAGTTTCGGCCGCCGCCCGACCGTCGATGACGACGGGGCGCCGCTGCTGGAAACTTTCCTGTTCGACTTTTCCGGCGATCTTTATGGCGAGACGTGTGCGGTGTCGTTCTTCGGCTGGCTGCGGGGCGAAGAAAAGTTCGATGGGTTGGATGCGCTCGTCGCGCAGATAAAGCGCGACGATGTTGAGGCGCGGGCGCTGCTTTCCGGCGTGCGCCCGCTTTCAGACCTCGATGCCAGCGTGGCTTTTTAAGCCGCTTTCTTCAACGCCAGGCCGAAGGCGATGAAGGTCCAGCCCTGGAAAACCAGGTCGATGGCCAGGAACAGGCCGAGCACCCACAGGCTGTTGACCGGCCAGTGCATCGCGATGACGAGGCCCGCCAGCGCCGTGACGACGCCGCCGGTGACGATCCAGCCAGAGCCCTTCTCGGACCAGTGCTGGTAGCCGACCCAGATCCTGAGCAGGCCGGCCGCCAGCAGTGCCACCGCCAGCAGGAAGGTGAACACCGTCGAAGCAAGCAGCGGGTTATAGAAAGCGAAGAAGCCCGCCACCGCATAGAGCAGGCCGGACAGGAGCCAGTAGAAGAAGCGTCCCCACGTCTTGACGCCGAACGCATGGACGATCTCGATCACGCCGGCGAACAGCATCAGCCAGCCGATCATGTAGACCGAAGCCACGGTGGCTATGAACAGATTGCCGAAGGCGATGCCGCCGAAAATGAGAAGGAGCACGCCGAGGGCGACGAACCAGCCCCATTTGCCGCGCGTTTCGCCGATTGCCGTCTTGAGAGAGTCGCTGTGCAGGCTCATTGTTCCGATCTCCGCCGCAGGAAGTTGAACCACGGCTGGAAAGCTAGCGCCGGTTGTATCCGGCGTCCAGCGGCAAGCACAACCGATCGCGCTGAGCGGCCGTGCCGGGCGGGCCGTTTAATTCAAATTTTACCGGATTCCGCGCAAGGCTTCCGTCAACGGCAAGTTGTGCGTAAGGTGCCAGGATGACTCGTTGTGCGATGGTGGCTGCGGCCTCGGCTCTGCTCTTGATGGCGCCGGCGGCGGCCGAAGCGGGCGAGGGGGCATCGAACTGGCTGTCCGGCGACTGGTATTTCACGGTCGGCGTCACCGGCCTCATGGCGCCGAATTTCGAGGGCGGCAAGAAATACCTGTTCAGCGCCCAGCCGCTCGTCTCGCTCGGCAAGGCCGGACCCGAGGCGCGCTTTTCCTCGCGCAACGACAACATTTCGCTGGCGCTGATCGACGACGGCCATGTCCGCGCCGGCCTGACCGGGAAGTTCCTCTGGGGGCGCGACAACTCCGATCCCGCGCTGAAAGGTTTGGAGCCGGTGAAGTGGGGCGGCGAGGCCGGCGGCTTCTTCGAATTCTATCCGACCGACTGGATGCGCGTGCGCGCCGAGGTCAGGCACGGCATTCGCTCGCACAACGGCGTCGTCGCCGATTTCGCTGCCGACGCCTTCTACGACGTGACGCCGGATATCCGCATTTCGGGCGGTCCCCGGCTGTCGCTGGCCACGGCCAAGTATTTCGACGCCTATTACGGCGTCGACGCGGCGGAATCGGCCGCTTCCGGCCTGAGCGAATACCATCCGGGCAGCGGACTGAAATCGGCCGGCGTCGGCGGCGCCATCACCTGGAAAGTCACCGAGCCGATGACGGCGAGCCTGTTCGGCGAATATTCGCGGCTGACGGGTCCGGCCGCCGCTTCCAGTCTCGTGAAGGAACGCGGCTCGCCCGACCAGTTCATGATCGGCGTGTCGACCTCCTATCGTTTCGATTTCACGATACCATGATCGAGGCGCTTTATTCGCGGCCGTCTTTCCGCTAGAAGCCGGCGCATGATGCCATTTCGCAATGCCATCGCGATACGAATTACCGGCCCGGTGTTCCGGGCGGCCTGAGACGCCGCCGGAGCCGCCGGGATTTTCCGCGCGCCGAAAGGCCTCGCGCTTTTTCCATAACATGATAGTTCAACGCCGGGCGCTTGCGCCGGCAACGCATATGGCAGACCGATGACCGAACACGCCGAGACGATCGACTATTCCAAAACGCTTTACCTGCCGCAGACGGATTTCCCGATGCGCGCTGGCCTGCCGGAGAAGGAGCCGCTGCTGGTCAAGCGCTGGCAGGACATGGACCTCTACAGGCGCCTGCGCGACACCTCCGCCGGCCGACCGAAATACGTGCTGCATGACGGCCCGCCCTACGCCAACGGCAACATCCATATCGGCCACGCGCTGAACAAGATCCTCAAGGACGTCATCAGCCGCTCCTTCCAGATGCGCGGCCACGATGCCAATTACGTGCCGGGCTGGGATTGCCACGGCCTGCCGATCGAGTGGAAGATCGAGGAGGAGAACTACCGCTCCAAGGGCAAGGCGAAGCCCGACCTCACCGATCCGGCGGCGATGATCGAGTTCCGTCGCGAATGCCGCGCCTATGCCGAGCACTGGATCAAGGTGCAGGGCGACGAGTTCCAGCGACTCGGCGTCGTCGGCGATTTCAAAAACCCGTACCTGACGATGAGCTACCACGCCGAGGCGCGCATCGCCGGCGAGCTTTTGAAATTCGCCATGAGCGGCCAGCTCTATCGCGGCTCCAAGCCGGTGATGTGGAGTGTCGTGGAACGCACCGCGCTGGCCGAGGCCGAGATCGAGTACCATGACTATGAGTCAGACACGATCTGGGTGAAGTTCCCGGTGGCCGAATATTATCTTGGCTTCAACCCAGATGATCCGGAAAGCGTGGCCCGAAAGAACGAACTTCGAGGCCAATTATACGACGCTCAAGTTGTCATCTGGACGACCACGCCGTGGACCATCCCCGGCAACCGTGCGGTGAACTATTCCCCGCGTATCGACTATGGCCTTTATGAGGTCACGGCCGCCGAGAACCCATTCGGGCCGCAGCCGGGAGAGAAGTTGATCTTCGCCGACGCGCTCGCCGGGCCTTCCGCCGAAAGGGCCAAGGTCGCCTTCAATCGGCTTCGCGGCGTTTCGTCGGAAGAGCTTGGAAGCCTCGTACTTGCCCATCCTTTCAAGGGCCTTGGCGGTGGTTATGAATTCGTCGTTCCGATGCTGCCCGGCGATCACGTCACGGACGACGCCGGTACCGGCTTCGTGCATACCGCGCCCGGCCATGGCCGCGAGGACTTCGAGGCGTGGATGGATGCGGCGCGCGACTTGCAAGGCCGGGGCATCGACCCGGCGATCCCGTTCACAGTGGACGACGGCGGCTATTATACCAAGGATGCGCCGGGCTTTGGCCCGGACCGCGAAGGCGGACCGGCGCGCGTCATCGATGACAACGGCAAGAAGGGCGACGCCAACAAGGCCGTCATCGAGGAACTGATCGCGCGCAACGCGCTGTTCGCGCGCGGCCGGCTGAAGCATAGCTACCCGCATTCGTGGCGTTCGAAGAAGCCGATCATCTTTCGCAACACGCCGCAGTGGTTCGTCTATATGGACAAGGAACTCGGCGGCTATGGACTCTCCCCCCTTGAGGGGGAGATGGCCGGCAGGCCAGAGGGGGTACTCTCAGAAGGCACCGCCAATAAGGCGTCGAGCACGGCCGCGGCGACCCCCTCCGCCGCCTTCGGCGGCACCTCCCCCTCAGGGGGGGAGGATACCCTGCGGTCGCGTGCGCTGAAGGCCATCGACGCGACGCGCTTCGTGCCGGCGGCGGGCCAGACGCGGCTGCGCGCCATGATCGAGGAGCGGCCGGACTGGGTGCTTTCGCGTCAGCGCGCCTGGGGCGTGCCGATCGCGGTGTTCGCCGACGCCGACGGCAATGTCCTGAAGGACGAAGCCGTCAACGCCCGCATCGTCGAGGCTTTCGAGAAGGAAGGCGCCGACGCCTGGTTCGCGGAAGGCGCGCGCGCGCGTTTCCTCGGTTCCCGCGCCAACGAGAACTGGATCATGGTCAAGGATATCCTCGACGTGTGGTTCGATTCCGGGTCTTCGCACACGTTCACGCTGGAGGACCGTCCGGACCTGAAATGGCCGGCGGACGTCTATCTCGAGGGCTCGGACCAGCATCGCGGCTGGTTCCATTCCTCGCTGCTGGAAAGCTGCGGCACGCGCGGCCGGGCGCCTTACGAGGCGGTCGTCACCCATGGTTTCACCATGGACGAGGAAGGCCGCAAGATGTCGAAATCGCTCGGCAACACGGTCGTGCCGCAGGACGTCATCAAGCAGTCCGGCGCCGATATCCTGCGGCTGTGGGTCGTCACCACCGACTATTGGGAGGACCAGCGGCTCGGCAAGACGATCCTGCAAACCAACATCGACGCCTACCGCAAGCTGCGCAACACCATCCGCTGGATGCTCGGCACACTGGCGCATGACGAGGGCGAGGACGTGCCGCTGGCCGAAATGCCGGAGCTCGAGCGGCTGATGCTGCACCGGCTGTCGGAACTGGACGAGGCGGTGCGCGCCGGCTACGACGCCTTCGAGTTCAAGCGCATCACGCGCGCGCTGCTCGACTTCATGGTGGTCGAACTGTCGGCCTTCTACTTCGACATCCGCAAGGATGCGCTCTACTGCGAAGGCCCGTCGAGCGTGAAGCGCAAGGCCGCCTTGCAGGTCGTGCGCCACCTGTTCGACTGCCTGGTGAAATGGCTGGCGCCGATGCTGCCCTTCACCACCGAAGAGGCCTGGCTCGACCGCAATCCGCAGGCGCAGTCGCTGCATCTGGAGCAGATGCCTGAGGTGCCGGGCGCCTGGCGCAACGAGGCGCTGGCAGAAAAATGGCGCAAAGTCAGGCAGATGCGCCGCGTCGTTACCGGCGCGCTGGAGATTGCGCGGGCCAATAAGGTGATCGGCTCGTCGCTCGAAGCCGTGCCGACCGTCTATCTGGACGACGGCGCGCTGGAAAAGGACGTCGCCGGCGTGGACATGGCCGAAATCGCCATCACCAGCGGTCTTGTCTTCTCCTATGACAGCGCGCCGGCGGGCGCTTTCCGGCTGGACGACGTCAAGGGCGTGGCCGTGGTGGTGGGCAAGGCGGAAGACGAGGGCCTCAAAAAATGCGCGCGCTCCTGGCGCTACACGGCCGACGTCGGCACTGACGCAGCGTTCCCGGACGTGTCGGCGCGCGATGCCGCCGTGCTGCATGAACTGAAGGCGCTCGGGCGCCTGTAGCCGGTGCACAAATGTCACGGCCGGTGGATCAAACTGGCCGTGCGTTGCCCTTGCCGGGCGGTTGCGATAGATACGCCACTTTGGCAGACAAACTATCGCCGGATTTCCGTCGGATGAGCGGCGAGCCGGGACACGGTCGGGACGGCAGGGATCGAGAGTGGGATTTTGGGCATGAACCACGGACATTGCGCGCGCGCGGCCCTTGTCGCGCCGCTTGTCGTATCGGCGCTGGCACTGGCCGGCTGTGTGAGTTCGCCCACCTACGGCACCGACAAAACGGCAAGCGAGCAGCTTCTGGGCGACGTCAGCAATGCGTTTTCGCTGCGCCCGCCGCAACGCGATCCGATCGATTACAAGCCGCGTCCTGAACTGGTGAAGCCGGCGCCCGGCCAGAAGGAAACGCTGCCGCAGCCGCAGGATGACATCACCAAGACGGCGAGCGGCGAATGGCCGGAATCGCCGGAGCAGCGCCGTGCGCGCCTGCGCGCCGATGCGACGGCACATGAGAACGACCCGAACTACCAGTCGCAGATCGTCGAGGACATCCAGACCGATCCCGCCGCCGTCAGGAAGGCGATGAAGGAATCGGGTTCGAGCCATCCGCCGGCATGGTCGCCGGAAGATTCTGCCGGGGGTTCGCGCGCCCGCGCCGCCGAGATCAACCGCAAGCTGGCCGAAAACCGGCAGGGCGATCCGACGACCCGCCGATATCTCAGCGATCCGCCGCTTGTGTATCGCGAGGCGGCCACCACCGCGCCGCAGAACGATATCGGCGAGGACGAGTACAAGAAGGAACGCCGGCTGAAGAAGGAAGCGGCCGCCAAGAGCGGCAAGAGCGGCTGGTTCGACTGGCTTCCCTGGTAAGGGATAGCAGCGGCCGGCTCAGCGGCGGTCGCGAAAAAAGGCCTTGAGCAGCGCCGCCGATTCCACTTCGGCCAGCCCCGCATAGACTTCCGGCGCATGGTGGCAGGTCGGCTGGGTAAAGAAGCGCCCGCCGCTGACCACCGCGCCGCCCTTGTCGTCGGCGGCGCCGAAATAAAGCCGCCGCAGCCGGGCGAAGGAAATGGCGCCGGCGCACATGGCGCAAGGCTCCAGCGTTACATGGAGATCGCAGCCGGTGAGCCGTTCGCTGGACAGCGCTTGGCAGGCTTCGCGGATCGCCAGCATTTCGGCGTGCGCGGTCGGGTCGGCCAGTTCGCGGGTGCGGTTGCCGGCGGCGGCGATGATTTGGTCGCCTTGCGCGATCACGGCGCCGACGGGCACCTCGCCGCGAGCGGCGGCGGCCGTTGCCTGTTCCAGCGCCAGGGCCATGAAATTCGGTCGTTTCAAGCGTTGTCGGGTCCCGATTGGCCTCGCCTCGCGGCGGCGATCCTGTTATCTAGCCGCGCAAACGGGCAAAGACCATGGACGATAAAGACAACAAACCGCCGCGCGGGCGCAAGCCGGGCGGGCAACGCTCCTCGAATGCCGGCTTTTCCGGTCCTCGCCCCTCCGGCGCGGGCAAGGGCGGCAAGCCGCCCTTCGGTGGCGGCAAGAAGCCGTTCGGCAAGCCGCGCGCGGCTGCCGGCGGGGCCGATGGCGATTTCAAGCGCGACCGCAAGCCTTACAAGCCGCGCGAAGACCGCGGCGGCGAAGCCGGCGACCGGCCGCAGCGCACGTTTGGCGGCGATCGCTCGTTCCGCAAGAGCGGTGCGGCGGACGGCGGGTCGGACGCACGGCCTTCTCGCAAACCGTATCAGAAGCGCGAAGGCAACGACCGGAGACCCGAGGCTGGCGACAAGCCCTATCGGGCGCGTGAGGGCGGCAAGCCCTATGAGAAGCGTGACGAGGCGCGCAGGCCCTATGAGAAGCGCGACGAGGCGCGCAAGCCGTTCAGGCCGCGCGGCGATCGGCCTGAAGGCGGGCAGACGGGCGGCGGCTTTCGCGGCGAGCGTAAGCCTTTCGAGAAAACGCAAGGCGATCGTCCGGGGCGGTTCGAGCGTCAGGCTGCCCGCGGCGACGCCGATGCGGCTCGCTCCGAGCGCCCGCAGCGTTCGTACTCCGATGGCCCGAGGCCGCCGCGCAAACCTTACGACAAGCCGGCGGGCGGGGAGCGCGGCGACCGGTCCGAAAAGCCCCGGCGCGATTTTGCAGATCGCAAGCCGGGCGGCTTCAAGCCGCGTCCGCGTTCGGAAGAAGCGGCCGCCGAAAGCGGCGAGCGGATCGCCAAGCGGCTGGCGCGCGCCGGCATCGCCTCGCGCCGCGACGCCGAGGAACTGATCGCCGCCGGCCGCGTGAAGGTGAACGGCAAGGTGGTGGAAACGCCGGCCTTCAACGTCGCGGCCAGCGATGTCATCCATCTCGACGGCACCGAGATCCCGCCGGTCGAGCGCACGCGCCTGTTCCTGTTCCACAAGCCTGCCGGCGTCGTGACCACCAACCGCGACCCGGAAGGGCGCAAGACCGTGTTCGACGTGTTGCCGGCCGAACTGCCGCGGCTGATGACGGTGGGGCGTCTCGACATCAACACCGAAGGGCTGCTGCTTCTGACCAACGACGGGGGCCTGTCGCGCGTGCTGGAACTGCCCGCTACCGGCTGGCTGCGCCGCTACCGCGTGCGCGTCCACGGCACGGTGGAAGAAAGCGCGTTGGCCGGCCTCAAGGACGGCATCGCCGTCGACGGCGTCTTCTACGGCGCGGTCGAGGCCTCGCTGGAGCGCACGCAGGGCACCAACGCCTGGCTCACCATCGGCCTGCGCGAAGGCAAGAACCGCGAGGTGAAGAACATTCTTGGCGCGCTCGGTCTTGAGGTGACACGGTTGATCCGCGTGTCGTACGGGCCGTTCCAACTCGGCGAACTGCCGGAAGGCCATGTTCTGGAGATCAAGGGCCGCACGTTGCGCGAACAACTCGGCGAGCGGCTGGTGGAGGAATCCGGCGCGAACTTCGAGGCCGACGTGCTGAAGCCGTTCTCCAACAGGCCGATGCGCCGCACCGAGCCGCGGCCCGAACAGCCGGAGCGGCAGCGGCCGTTGCGTGACGGCAATCGCCAGCCGATCGGCGAGGGCGGGCTGATCAAGGCGCGCAAGCGCCGCGAGAACAGCCGCGACGAAGCGCTGGGCAAGCTGTCGACCCGGCCGGAACGGAGCGGCTTCGGGTCGAAATCCGACTTCGGCGGCAGGCCGGGCCGGGATTTTTCCGACAAACCAGACCGGGGGCCCGACCGTAGCCCTGCCCGTAGGCCGGCGCGCGGCGGCAAGAAGTTCGAACGCGACGAGCGGCCGCTGGAGCCTCCCGGTCAACGCCGCGCCAATGTCTGGATGGCACCGGGCGCGCGGCCGCAGAGCAAAAAAGCGGAAGGCGAAGATAGCGGCAAGCCGCGTAACGCCCGGCCGCCGCGATCCGGATCGGGCGGCGACCGGCCGCGGCCGAAGCCGGGTGGACCGAAGAAGCGCTGATGCGCATCGTCGGAGGCGCGTTGCGCGGACGGCCGCTCGCCACGCCGCGCGATCAATCCATCCGGCCGACGACGGACCGCACGCGCGAAGCCGTCTTCAACGTGCTGGCGCACCGCTTCGCTGACCGGCTTGAGAGTGCGCGGGTGCTCGACCTGTTCGCCGGCACCGGCGCCCTGGGGCTTGAAGCATTGTCGCGCGGAGCCGCCTTTGCCGTCTTCATCGAGGAATCGGCCGGGGGCCGCGGGTTGATCCGCGAAAACGTCGAATCTTTCGGGCTCACCGGCCGCACCAAAATCTTCCGCCGCGACGCCACGGCGCTCGGTGAAGCAGGCACCATGGCTCCGTTCGGGCTGGTCTTTGCCGATCCGCCCTATGGCAAGGGGCTGGGCGAGCGCGCGTTGCGCTCGGCCGCCGACGGCGGCTGGCTGACCGGCGGCGCGCTCTGCGTGGTCGAGGAGGCCGCAACGGCGCCATTCGAGCCGGGTGCCGGCTTTTCCGTCATCGACGAACGCGGCTACGGCGAGACGATCATCCGCTTCATCGAGGCGGCATGACGGTGGTTGCCCCGATTTCGGCCGTTTTTACCCGGCAGATGACGGATAATTCATTTCCTGCGCATCGTGACCCAACCTATCGTTTCGCAATGACATTCCAACGGAGCCGTCAATGACAAGTCTGGCCGGACGGCTTCGTTCCTGCCTTGTCTGCCTGGCGCTGGCCGCAAGCCTCGCCGCGCCGGCGTTCGCCGACCAGCAGGCGGTGATAAAACAAGATCAGGGGCAGGCGGGCGTGACCGATTTTACGCTCGCCAACGGCATGCAGGTCGTCGTCATTCCGGACCGCCGCGCGCCGATCGTCACCCATATGGTCTGGTATAAGGTGGGCAGCGCCGACGAGCCGCCGGGAAGATCCGGCATCGCCCATTTCTTCGAGCACCTGATGTTCAAGGCGACGAAGACCTATCCGGAAGGCGCCTTCGACAAGGCGGTGGCGGCCATCGGCGGCAGCGACAACGCTTTCACTTCCTACGACTATACCTGCTTCCACGAAACGGTGCCGCCCGAGGCGCTGGGCGAGATGATGGCCTTCGAGGCCGACCGGATGCGCAACCTGATCCTCGACGACAAGACAGTCGCCACCGAACGCGACGTCATCCTGGAAGAGCGCCGCGCCCGCGTCGACAACGACCCCGGCGCGCTTCTGTCGGAGCAGGTGGACGCGACCTTGTGGCAGAACCAGCCCTACCGCATCCCGGTTATCGGCTGGAAGCAGGAGATCGAGACACTCGGCCGGACCGAAGCGATGGCCTTTTACGACCGTTATTATCGCCCCAACAACGCGATCCTCGTCGTCGCCGGCGACGTCGAACCCGATCAGGTGCGCGCGCTGGCGGAAGACACCTACGGCAAGCTGGAGCGCGGGCCGGACCTGCCGCCGCGCATCCGCCCGGTCGAGCCGGAGCAGGCGGCGCGCCGCACGGTGACGCTGGCCGACGCCCGCGTCGGCGAGCCGAGCTTTTCGACGCAATGGGTGGTGCCGTCCTATCACACAGCAAAGCCGGGCGAGGCCGAGGCGCTCGACCTGTTGTCGGAAATCCTCGGCGGCGGACCGCGCAGCCGGCTCTATCAGGAACTGGTGGTCAAGAAGAAGGTCGCGACCGGCGCCGGAGCAGCGTTCCAGGGCACTATGCTGGACGATACCAGTTTCGTCGTCTACGCCCAGCCGCGCGACGGAACCGGCCTGGCCGACACCGAGGCGGCGGTGAATGCGGAGGTGGCGCGGGTCGCCACCGGCGGCGTCACCGGCGACGAACTCGAGCGCGCCAAGGACCGCTTCATCCGCGCCACCATCTTTGCGCGCGACCGGCAGGACGCGATGGCGAACATGTACGGCGCGACGCTCGCCACCGGCGGCACGGTAGCAGACATCGCCACATGGCCGGACCGCATCCGCAAGGTCACGCCCGACCAGATCAAGGCGGTTGCGGCGCGCTACCTTGTCCCGGAGCGCTCCGTGAGCGGCTATCTTCTGCCGAAACCCGAGGTGGCGAAGTGATGGAAAATGCAGCCCGGCCTTTCCATCTCCGTCTCGCCGCCGGCCTTGGCATGCTGGTGCTTTCGGTGTTCTTCCTGGTGCTGCCGGCGCTTTCGGCGCATGCTGCTGTCGCCATCCAGGAAGTGAAGTCCGACAAGGGCGTCACCGCCTGGCTGGTCGAGGACTATACGGTGCCGATCGTGGCGGTGCGCTTCGCCTTCGACGGCGGCTCGACGCAGGACCCGCCAGGCAAGGAAGGGCTCGCCAACCTGATGACGGGCCTGTTCGACGAGGGGGCAGGCGACCTCGACAGCGATGCCTTCCAGACCCGGCTCGACGATGCCGGGGCGGAGATGGCCTTCAACGAAACGCGCGACGCGGTCTACGGGTCGATGCGCATGCTGGCCGACCGCAAGGACCAGGCGTTCGACCTGCTTCGGCTGGCGGTTCTTCAGCCGCGCTTCGACCAGGGGCCGATCGACCGTATCCGCGCGCAGATCCTTGCCGGCATCGTCTCCGGCGAGCGCGATCCCGATACGGTCGCCGCCCGCAAATGGGCCGAGGCGGTCTATGCCGGCCATCCCTATTCGCGGCCCGACCAGGGTACGAAGGAAAGCGTCGCCTCGCTGACGGCGGAAGACCTGCATGCCTTCCACGAGGCGACGTTCGCGCGCGGCGGCCTGCATGTGGCGGTGGTCGGCGCCATCGATGCGGCGACGCTGAAGCGCAAGCTGGACGCGGTGTTCGGCGACCTGCCGGAAAAGGGAGCGCTGCGGCCTGTTGCTGATGCCTCTCCCAAGCTCGGCCAGCAGATCGAGGTCAATTACGACCGCCCGCAGACCTCGCTGCAACTGGCCTTTCCAGGTGTGCGGCGCGATGCCCCGGACTTCTATGCCGCTGCGCTGATGAACGAGATTCTCGGCGGCGGCACCTTCACCTCGCGGCTTTTCGAGGAGGTGCGCGACAAGCGCGGCCTGGCCTACGGCATCAGTTCCGGGCTGATGAACAGCCGTCATTCCTCATTGCTGGCGATCAGCACCGCGACCCGTTCCGACCGCGCTGCCGAGACGCTGGGCGTCATCCGCGCCGTGGTCAAGGGTATGGCGGAGCAGGGGCCGACCGCCGAGGAACTCGCCGCCGCCAAGGCCTATACGATCGGCGCCTACGCGATCAACAATCTGGATTCGTCCGGTTCGATCGCCTCGACGCTGGTCGAATTGCAGATCCAGGGGCTGGGGATCGACTATATGGAACGGCGCGCCGGCTATATCGGCGCGGTGACGCTGGACGAGGTGAAGGCGGTGGCGAAGAAGGTCCTGTCGGCTGAGCCGGCGGTGATGATCGTCGGTCCGCCGCTGGCCGACAAAGGCTAGAACCTGCTATGGACCGCGCATGAGCCCGACCTTCGGCATCGCCTTCGGCGGCGGCGGCGCGCGCGGCCTTGCCCATATCCACGTCATCGAGGCGCTGGACGAACTGGGCATCCGGCCGGCCGCCATCGCCGGCTCCTCCATCGGTGCCCTGATGGGCGCCGGCATGGCCGCCGGCATGGCGGGGCGGGACATTCACGACTATGCCCGCTCGATCCTCGGCACCCGCGCCCAAGTGGCGAGCCGCATGTGGAAGGCGCGGCCGGGCAGTTTCGCCGAAGTGGTGCAGGGCGGCCTGCATGTCAGCCAGTTCAACGTCGAGCGCATCGTCAAGGCCTTTCTGCCGGACGCGGTGCCGGACCGTTTCGAGGATTTGAAAATCCCGCTGAAGGTGACGGCGACCGATTATTTCGGTCACAAGCTCGCCGTCTTCGATAGCGGCGACCTGCCGTCGGCGCTGGCGGCTTCGGCGGCGATCCCGGCGGTGTTTCGGCCGGTGAGCCGCGACGGCCGCCTCCTCATCGACGGTGGCATCTACAATCCTGTGCCGTTCGACCTGATCGAGCACGACGCCGACATCGTCATTGCCATCGACGTCGTCGGCGCGCCGACCGAGGCCGAGCGCAAGCGGCCGAGCTCGGTTGACCTGATGTTCGGCGCGACGCAACTGATGATGCAGTCGATCACCGCGAACAAGCTGATGCAGCGCCGCCCCGATATTTTGATCCGGCCGCCGGTGTCACGTTTCCGCGTCCTCGACTTTCTCAAGATCGACGCGGTGATGGCCGAGACGGCGGCGGTGAAGGACGAGGTCAAGCGCGCGGTCGAGGAAGCTGTTGCAGCGCATTACCAGCCGCAGAAGCACTGAGGCCGGCGGGATCTCCGCTCAGTGTGCGAAAACCTGCTCCAGCGAGCGAAAGCCCTTGAACTCCAGCGCGTTGCCGGACGGATCGCGAATGAACAGCGTCGCCTGCTCGCCGGGCTGGCCCTTGAAGCGCACCATCGGCCGCTCCAGCCAATCGATGTCGCTGCGCGCCTCCAGCCGGGCAGCGAGTTTTTCCCACTCGTCCATCAGGAGCACGGCGCCGAAATGCGGGATCGGCACGGCGACGCCGTCAACCTTGCCGTCGCGGCCGGCTTCCGCCGCCAGTGGCCTCAAATGCGCCGACATCTGATGGCCGTAGAGGTCGAAGTCCACCCAGGTCTCGGAGGAGCGGCCGATGGCGCAGCCGAGCACGTCGCCGTAGAAGGCGCGGGTTTCAGCGAGATCGCGGACGGGGAAGGCTAGGTGGAAAGGTGTCATCGGCGGCTCCCATAAAGCGACGGCGGCAGCGGTCCGGCGCGGCCGGCCGGGTGGTGGTTGCGTCCCTTCCCATTGCACAAGCCGGGCCGGAACAATAGATGGTGCAGCAGCAATGCGCACAGGCCAACGCCAGATAGGACGATTCGCATGACCGACAGGCTCGATTCGGCCAGACTCACCGATCGTGTCGCGGCTCTCGTCGATGCCGCCAAGCGCGCCGGCGCGGACGCGGCCGACGCCGTCGTCGTGCTCGGCCGCTCCACCGGCGTGTCGGTGCGGCTTGGCAAGGTCGAGAACACCGGCGCCTCAGAAAGCGAGGACGTGTCCCTGCGCGTGTTCGTCGGCAAGCGGGTGGCCTCCGTTTCGGCGACTGCCGCTTCCGATCCCAAGGTGCTGGCCGAGCGTGCCGTAGCGATGGCGAAAGTCTCGCCGGAAGACCCGTATCAGGGCCTTGCCGACCCGACGCTGCTCGCCAAGGCGCCGCGCAATCTTGATCTTTTCGATGAGACGGACGTCTCGGCCGAACGGCTGAAGGAGGATGCTCTGGCCGCTGAAGAAGCCGCGCTCGCCGTCAAGGGCGTGACCAATTCCGCCGGCAGCGGCGCCAGTGCCGGCATGGGCGGGCTGGTGCTCGCCACCTCGCACGGTTTCCTCGGCCAGTATGTCGCGACGCGCTTTTCGCGCTCGGTCAGCGTCATCGCCGGCGAAGGCACCGGCATGGAGCGCGACTACGAGTTTTCGTCGCGCCAGCATTTTTCCGATCTCGATCAGCCGGACTGGATCGGCCGCACGGCCGCCGAGCGGGCGGTGAAGCGTATCGGCGCGCGCAAGGCGAGGACCGGCCCGGTCGATGTCGTGTTCGATCCGCGCGTGGCGCGCGGCATTGCCAGCCATCTCTCCGGTGCCGTCAACGGTGCCTCGGTCGCCCGCAAGACCAGCTTCCTGCGCGACATGATGGGCAAGCCGGTGGCGTCCGCTGCCGTCACCGTCACCGACGAGCCGCTCAGGGTGCGCGGCCAGGCGTCCCGGCCGTTCGACGGCGAAGGAATCGAGGGCGAGCGGCTGCTTCTGGTCGAAAACGGCGTGCTCAATCATTGGCTTCTGTCAACGTCGGCGGGCCGCGAACTTGGGCTCGTGACCAACGGGCGCGGCGCGCGCAGCGGTTCGCAGGTGTCGCCGTCCTCAACCAACCTCGCCATCGAGCCGGGCAGCCGTACGCCGCAGGACCTGATCGGCTCGCTGAAATCCGGCTTCTACGTGACGGAAGTGTTCGGGCAGGGCGTCAACATGGTAACGGGCGAATACAGCCGCGGCGCCTCCGGCTTCTGGATCGAAAACGGCGCGCTGGCCTATCCGGTGTCGGAGGTAACGATCGCCTCCAACCTCAAGACGATGTTCCTCAACATGGAACCCGCCAACGACCTCGACCGCAATTTCGGCACCGCCGCGCCGACCCTGTTGATTACGGGCATGACCCTTGCCGGAAGCTGAAACGACGGACCTGATCGAGACGGATGCCGACCTGGCGCTGCTGATGCGGGCTGCCGCAGAGGCCGGCCGCATCGCCTCGCGCTATTTCGGCAAGGACCCGCAGGTGTGGATGAAGGAGGGCGTCTCGCCGGTCAGCGAGGCCGATTACGCCTCGGACGCCTATCTGCGCGAGACGCTGCTTGCGGCGCGGCCGGACCACGGCTGGCTGTCGGAGGAAACGGCCGACGACCCGGCCCGGCTGAAGGCGCGGCGCCAGTTCATCGTCGATCCGATCGACGGCACGCGCGCTTTCCTCGAAGGCCGCTCGACATGGTGCGTCAGCGTCGCGCTGGTGGAGGACGGCCGCACGATAGCCGGCGTGCTCGAGTGCCCGGCCAAGCAGGAAACCTATTGGGCGCTGCCGGGGCAGGGCGCGTTCTGCAATGGCAGGCGCATCGCCGTGCGCGCGGGCTCGTCGCAGCCGGAGATTGCCGGGCCGAAGGCGATGCTGGATGCCGTGCCGGAACCATGGCGTGAGCGGATGGTGCGGGCCGCCTACATTCCCTCGCTCGCCTATCGGCTGGCGATGATCGCCAACGGATCGCTGGACGCTACCTTCGTCAAGCCCAACGCGCATGACTGGGATATCGCGGCCGCTGACCTGATTCTGCATGAAGCTGGTGGCCGTCTACTGAACAGTTGGTGCCAGCGGCCGTTGTTCGGCGGCGAGGTGACGCGCCACGGCGCGCTCTGCGCCGGCAGCGGCGCGTTGCTGGACGCGATGGGCGGCGTCATCGCAAGCCTCTAGCGTCAAGCGCATTTTCGATGGTTTTCACGGCGCGTTCTTTGTTCTAGACATGCGCCAAAAGCGAAAGACGTGAAGGACGGTCCATGACCGGCGAAAGCGCCAACAAACAGCTGTTGCACCTTGTGTTCGGCGGTGAACTGAAGACGTTGGGCGGGATGGAATTCCGCGATCTCGATAACCTCGATATCGTCGGTGTCTATCCCGACTACCAGTCCGCGCTGGCGGCCTGGAAATCGAAAGCTCAGGCGAGCGTGGACAACGCTCACATGCGCTATTTCGTCGTCCATCTGCACCGGTTGCTCGATCCTGGGAGCAAGGCCGGAACGTGATCGTGGAAGAGGAGGCGAGCGAGCCGCAGGCGCGACAGGCGCCGGTGGCGAAAAAGCAGGGCGCGGTGAAGGCGTTCTGGAAGCGCGTCCGCAAGCCGCTGGCGCAATCCGGCTTCGCCAAGAACCTGACCGCCAGCCTGATCAAGCTGGCGATGCGGTTCATTCGGCTCACCAATCCGCTGGTGGCCGGTTCGCCTTCCTTCCAGAACAGCGTCTACGAGCGCGACGAACCGGCGATCCTGGCTCTCTGGCACGGCCAGCATATCCTGCTGCCGGCCTTCTATCCCAGCCGCCGGCCGCTCGTCGCCATGGTGTCGCGCAGCGCCGACGCCGAGATCAATGCGCTGGTGATCGAGAAATTCGGTATCGAGACGGTGCGAGGCTCCGGTGGCCGCGACAGTGCCCGCCACCTCGACAAGGGCGGCGCGAAGGCGCTGATCGCCCTCAA
Source organism: Mesorhizobium sp. (assembly GCF_017306545.1). Taxonomy (GTDB): domain Bacteria; phylum Pseudomonadota; class Alphaproteobacteria; order Rhizobiales; family Rhizobiaceae; genus Mesorhizobium. The sequence goes on along the minus strand of NZ_JAFKID010000005.1, from coordinate 49,063 downwards.
AAAGTCGCTGGCTGCGGGCAAGAACGTCTGCATGATCGCCGATATTCCGCACGGCACGCCGCGCGACGCGGGCATGGGCGTCGTGCTCCTGGCCAAGCTGTCGGGCCGGCCGATCTACCCCGCCGCGCTCGCCACCAGCCGCCGCAAGGTGCTGGAGAAAAGCTGGGACAAGACCACCATCAACCTGCCGTTCGGCCGTTCGGCGCTGGCGGCGGCCGACCCCGTCTTCGTCGCCGCCGATGCCGACGAGGCGGAGATGGAGCGCAAGCGCCGCGAGCTGACCGACGCGCTCAACGCCGCCACCACCGAGGCCTACCGCCTCGTGGATGGCCCGCGATGAGCGAGCGCCGGGCCCGCACGCTGCTGTCGGCCTACCGCTTCTTCGGAGCGGCCGCCTATCCGCTGATCGGTCCTTATGTCGCCTGGCGTACCGCCAAGGGGAAGGAGGATCGCGCCCGCAGCCGCGAGCGCTACGGCTTTGCCAGCAAGGAGCGGCCCGACGGCCCGCTGATCTGGGTGCATGCCGCCAGCATCGGCGAGATGATCGCCGTCGTGCCGCTGGTGGAAAGCATCCTCGACACCGGCGTCAACATCGTGCTCACCACCGGCACCGTGACGTCCGCCAAGGTTGCGGACGAACGCCTCGGCGAAAGCGTCATCCACCAATACGTGCCGCTCGACCTCAAGCCGGCGGTCAGCCGCTTCCTCGACCATTGGCGGCCCGACCTAGCCGTCATCGCCGAATCGGAAATCTGGCCGATGACGATCCTGGAGCTTGGCGCGCGCCGCGTGCCGCAGGTGCTGGTCAACGGACGGCTCTCCGACCGTTCCTTCGCTTCCTGGAAGAAGCGGCCGAGCCTTGCCGAAGCGCTGTTCGAGAACCTTGCGCATGTCATTGCCCAATCCGAGGTCGATGGCGACCGTTTTCGCGCGCTCGGCGCGCGGCCGGTGACGGTGTCCGGCAATCTCAAGGTGGATACGCCGCCGCCTCCGGTGGATGAGAAGGCGCTGGCTGCGTTGCAGAAGCAGATCGGCGCGCGACCGACCTGGGCCGCCGTTTCGACCCATGACGGCGAGGAACTGATCGCGGCGGAAGTGCATGTGACGCTGCGCCACCGCCATCCGGGACTGCTGACGATCGTCGTGCCGCGCCATCCCGACCGGGCCGAGGCGCTGCTCGCCGCTTTCGACGGCATGGAGTTGAAGGTCGCGCGGCGCAGCAAAGGCGAGCGGATCGAGGCCGACACCGATATTCTGCTCGGCGATACGGTGGGCGAGATGGGGCTTTATCTCAGGCTGACCGAAATCGCCTTCGTCGGCCGCTCGCTGACTTCCGAAGGCGGGCAGAACCCGCTCGAACCGGCCATGCTGGAGACGGCGGTGCTCGCCGGCCGCAACGTGCAGAATTTCCGCGAATCCTATCAGAAGTTGCTCGACAGCGGCGGCGCCAAATTGGTGCGCGACCGCAACATGCTGGCCGGCGCGGTCAACTTCCTGCTCTCCAACGAGGCGGCGCGGCACGACATGATCGCTGCGGGCGCCGCCACAGTGGAAGAGATGCGCGGCGCGCTCGCCCGCACCCTGAAGGCGCTGGAGCCGTTCATCCAGCCGCTCATCCTGAAAGCGCGCCTCAAAAGCGCCAACGGGAAGTAATGGCGAGCGAGGCGCCTCCGTTCTGGTGGGAAAAGGCGGACTGGCGCGCCTTCGCATTGTCGCCTTTGTCTTTCGTCTACGGCACGGTCGCAGGCCGCCGGATGAAAACGGCCCGGCGGGAAAAGATGGATGTGCCGGTGCTTTGCGTCGGCAATTTCACGGTCGGCGGCAGCGGAAAAACGCCGGTGGCGATTGCGCTGGCCGAACAGGCGAAACGCATGAAGTTCAAGCCCGGCTTCCTGTCGCGCGGCCATGGCGGTGCTTTTTCCGGGGCGCATATCGTCGATGCCGCGCATGACGGCGCCCGGCATGTCGGCGACGAGCCGCTGCTTTTGGCGGAACATGCGCCGGTCGCGGTGACGGCCGACCGCGCCGCCGGGGCGAAGCTGCTGATCGAGCGGCAGGGATGCGACTTCCTCATCATGGACGACGGGTTCCAGAGCGCGCGCATCCATATCGATTTCGCGCTGGTGGTGGTGGACGCCCGATACGGCCTGGGCAACGGCCATGTCATTCCCGGCGGACCGTTGAGGGCGCCGCTCAGTGACCAGTTCCTGTTCGCCGATGCGCTGCTGAAAGTCGGCGAGGGCAGCGCGGCCGACGCCGTCGTGCGCCGCGCCGCGCGCGCCGGCAAGCCGGTCTTCGACGCCCGTACGCGCACAGTCGGCAGGCAGGCCGTATCGGGCCGGCGCTTCCTCGCTTTTGCCGGCATCGGCCATCCGGACAAATTCTTCGCCAGCGTGGCTGAGGCCGGCGGCGAGGTGGCGATCGCACGGACTTTTCCGGACCATCATTTCTACAGCGCCGACGAACTCGACGAACTGGTTTCCACAGCACGCAAGGAAGGTCTGGCGCTCATCACCACGGCGAAGGATGCAGTGCGCCTTTCGCATGATACGGCGCCCGCGGCCTTGCTCGACCGACTGGAAGTCCTGCGGATCGGTACGGTCTTCGATCTTCCTCGCGCGCCCGAGCGTATCATCGAGGAAACGCTCGTCGCCTGGCGCCGCCGTAAGCTGACCGCGCTCGAAAAGGGCGAATGACGATCAGTGCTGCCCGCTTAATGCCTCTGGCGCAAGTCGGGGTTCATTGCGATCTCGCGGTCGAGCGAGACGGCCGCGCTGACATAGGGCTCCTGCCGGGCGACGCTCCAGTAGCGCAACTCGTCGAGCGGGATCGATTCTCCCGTCACCGCACAGCGCACGAAGGCGCCGGGGCTCGTCACCTGGAAATCGCCATCCAGATAGCGGATACCGGCCTCGCGGCCGCCAGGACCTTCAAAACGGTTCATCATCGTGCCGGGCTCACCTTCATGCCAGCCATCCGCCATAAATGGGCGGCGAGGTCAAGCGCGCATGAAGCTTATGCGGCGCGCTGGTCCCGTCGCCAGCGGAAATCGGGTGTTGCGGACCGTGTGAAAGCGATACAGAGGCATGGACTTGCGAGGGCCGTTCGATGAGCACGACGACTGTGACCGGTGATGCCAAAGGGTTCGACCTGGTGGCCGCGGCCGCCATCGCCTTGACGGTGACGGGCTGGGCTTCGGCCTTTCCCGGCATCCGGGCCGGATTGACCGCTTTCGCGCCGCTGGAGCTTGGCGCGCTGCGCTTCACCATCGCCGCCGTGCCCGCCGCGCTGTTCCTCGCGGTTCGCCGTCCGGCGCTTCCGCGTCCCTCCGACTGGTGGCGGCTGGCCTTCGGCGGCGCCATCTTCGTCGCGCTTTATACCGCCGTCCTCAATATCGGCGAGACGACGGTGTCGGCGGGTGCCGCCGCCTTCATCATCAATGTCAGCCCGATCTTCACCGCCCTGATGGCGATGCCGCTGCTTGGCGAACGGTTCTCGACCTGGGCCTGGATCGGCACGTTCCTGTCCTTCGCCGGCATCGGCATCATCGCCTTGGGCGAAGGGAAGGGCTTCCACATCAACGCCGGCGCGCTGCTGGTGCTGGTCGCGGCACTCTGCTCCTCGCTCAACACCATCGTGCAGAAGCCGCTTTTCTCCCGCCACAATCCGCTCGATGTCGCCGCCTCCAACATGGTGCTCGGGGCGCTTTGCCTGTCGCCCTTCCTTCCTGCGGCGCTGGCGCAGGCACAGGTGGCCGACACGGCCGGCCTCGGCGCGGTGATCTATCTCGGCATCGTGCCCAGCCTGATCGCCTATGCGGCCTGGGCGGTGGCGCTGTCGCGCCTGCCGGCGGCGCGCGCCACGAACTTTCTCTATATCGTTTCGCCGACGGCCGTGCTGATCGGCTTCTTCTGGCTGGGCGAAGTGCCGACCCTGATGGGCATTATCGGCGGCGTGTTGGCGCTGGGCGGCGTGATGGTCGTGAATTTGAAGCGGTAGAATTCAGCGGCGTCCGAACAGTCTTTCGATGTCGGCAAGCTTGAGTTCGATGTAGGTCGGGCGGCCATGGTTGCAGGTGCCGGAGCCGGGCGTCGCTTCCATCTGCCTGAGCAGCGCGTTCATCTCCTCCGGTTTCAGCAGGCGCCCGGAACGCACCGAGCCGTGGCAGGCCATGGTTGCGGCGATGTGGTCGAGCCGCTCCTTCAGCGTCTCGACGGTGTCGTTGTCGGCAATCTCGTCGGCGAGGTCGCGCACCAGCCGGCCGATATCGACCTCGCCCAGCATGGCGGGTGTCTCGCGCACCGCCACCGCACCCGGTCCGAAGCGCTCCAGCCTCAGCCCGAAGCGGGCGAGCGTTTCGCTGTGCATTGCCAGCCGCTCGGCGTCTTCTTCCGGCAGGTCGACGATTTCGGGCAGGAGCAGCATCTGCGAGGGCAGCGGGCGCGAATGCAGCGCAGTTTTCAGCGCTTCGTAGACCAGCCGCTCGTGCGCGGCGTGCTGATCGACGATGACCAGCGAATCGCGTGTCTGTGCAACGATGTAATTTTCGTGCACCTGCGCCCGCGCCGCCCCCAGATCGGTGTCGAGTAGCGCGTCCTCCACCGCGCCTTGGCCGGCGCGCGAATCGGCGCTGGCGAGCGGCCCGGTGTCGAGGATCGCCTGGGCGACCTCGGCGAAGCCGTTGGCGCGCGGCGCCTCGAACGGCCGGTATGGAGAACGGGCAGGGTCGAAACCGACCGGTCCCGAAGCGCGGAAGGCGGCGTCATAGCTGCGATGGCCGCCCGCCTGCGCGGAGTGCTCGTAGGCGGGACCGCCCGGCCGGAACGCCGCCATCATGCCGGCGGCTCCGGTGGTGGCGGGGCGGATACCCGCATTGGCAAGGGCTGAGCGGATGGCGCCGACGATCAGCCCGCGCACCAGGCCGGGATCGCGAAAGCGCACGTCGACCTTGGCCGGATGCACGTTGACGTCGACCAGCGCCGGTTCGAGTTCGAGGAACAGCGCCGTCACCGCATGGCGGTCGCGCGGCAGCACGTCGGCATAGGCGCCGCGGACGGCGCCGGCCAGCAACCGGTCGCGCACCGGCCGGCCGTTGACATAGACATATTGCAGCAAGGCATTGGCGCGTGTGAAGGAAGGGATGGAGACATGGCCGGTCAGCCGCACGCCCTCGCGCTCGGCGTCGATGGCGAGCGCATTTTCCGGAAATTCCGCGCCCATCACCTGCGCGATGCGGACAAGCCGGTCGTTTTCGGCGACGGCCGGCAGTTCCAGCGTCGAGCGGTCGGAGCCGGCCAGCGTGAAGCGCACGGTCGGGAAGGCGACGGCGATGCGCTTGACCACGTCGGTGACAGCGGTCGCCTCGGCGCGCTCGCCCTTCATGAATTTCAGCCGGGCGGGCGTTGCGAAGAACAGGTCGCGCACTTCCACCGTCGTGCCGCGATTGGCGGCGGCGGGGCGGACCGCCGAGACGTGGCCGCCGTCGATGCCGATCTCGGCGGCGCTGTCGCCGCCGGCGGTGCGCGAGCGGATCGACAGCCGCGCCACCGAGCCGATGGACGGCAGCGCCTCGCCGCGGAAGCCGAGCGAGCGGATGTCGTGGATGTCGTCGGAGAGTTTCGAGGTGCAATGGCGGGCCACCGCCAGCGCCAGTTCCGGCTCGGCGATGCCGCCGCCGTCGTCGGTGACGCGGATCAGCGACAGGCCGCCGCCGGCCGTCACCACCTCGATGCGCCGCGCGCCGGCGTCGAGCGCGTTCTCGACCAGTTCCTTGACCACGCTCGCCGGGCGCTCGATCACCTCGCCGGCGGCGATCTGGTTGATCATCGTTTCGGAAAGCTGGCGAATGGGCATCCTTCCATCCTAGCCGGATTCGCCCTGTTCGCCAAAGACGGCGAACGCGGCGAGACCATCGTCGCCGCCGCTTTCCACAGGCGGCGGCCGTAAAAAAGCCAGGATGCGGATCGTGTGCTAGAGAGCTGCGCCACTCCTGGGGACAATCATGAAGCTGCCGCTTGCCCTTGCCTTGCTTCCGCTCGCCACGCCCGCACTGGCGGGACCGGCTTCCGACGCGGTGAAGTTCTTCTATACGCCCGAGGTCCGCTTCGAGGCCGACGCGCAATATCGCGACCGTTTCACCCAGCCGGTGACGAATCTGTTCGAACAGAACGACGAGGCGGTTCGGAAGAACCCGGACCAGATCGCCTGCATCGATTTCGATCCGGGGCTGGACGCGCAGGATTTCGACCAGGCCACCGTGTCGAAGACGCTGAAGTTGACCGAAGCCCTGGACGGCGACACAGGCACGGTGACGGCGACCTTCACGCTCTTTCCGGCCGATGCCGGCGTGGAGGGCGCGTCGCGCGAGATGATCTGGTCGGTGAAGAAGATCGACGGCCAATGGAAGATCGCCGACATCGCCTCCAAAACGAGCGACTGGACGCTCAGCCAGCTCGAATGCATGGCCGGGCAGGACGCGGACTAGCGAAATGTGCCGTGCGGCCGTCTTTGCGCTGTTGATGGCTGTTGCCAGCGAGGTCTTTGCCCTGAATGGCGCCCTGGCGGATGGCGGCCTTGCCGGGATCATGCCCGCCGCCCCGTCCGCCGCCGTCGGTGCTGAACCGCTCGCGCCGCCGGCGCCGGGTTCGCCGACCGCGCTTGTCAGGCCGTTCTACGAGCAGTTCGGATTGGAACTCGATCCGGCCCAGCGTGGCAATTTCATCGATCCGGCAAAGAAGGTGCTGGACGATGCCGAAGCATTGGAAAAATCCGGGCAGGGCGAATGCCTCGACCCGAACATGGCGCTCGACAACGCCGCCGCCGACAAGGCGCAGATCGCGGCCAGCTTGAAAACGCTGGAATCGGTCGATGGCGATCAGGCGAAAGTCGTGGTCGCCTTCATCGAGGACAGCCAACCGCACCGGCTGGAATGGAAGCTCCGGAAAGTGGCCGGAGCCTGGAAGATCGCGAACTTGTTGTCCGTCACCGGAGAATGGGAACTCAGCCAGTATCAGTGCGAGTAATTCAGCCGCGGCCGCGATAGGGCGGCACGCCCATGTCGGGCAGCCAGGCGCCCTCCGGCGGCGCACCGGTCTGCCAGAAAACGTCGATCGGAATGCCGCCGCGCGGATACCAGAAGCCGCCGATGCGCAACCAATACGGCTTCGTTGCCGCCACGATGCGCCGTGCGATCGTCACCGTGCAGTCTTCGTGGAAAGCGCCATGGTTGCGGAACGAGGTCAGGAACAGCTTCAGCGATTTCGATTCAACCAGAAGCCCGTCCGGCGCGTAGTCGATGACGATGTGGGCGAAATCTGGCTGGCCCGTGACGGGGCAGAGCGAGGTGAATTCCGGGCAGGTGAAGCGCACGATGGCCGGCGGGCCGTCCCCGCGCGAGAACGGCACGGTTTCCAGGACCGCTTGATCCGGACTTTCTGGCGTCTCGACCCGCGTGCCGAGTTGAGTCAGTTTGTCGGTTGTGGTCATCGGGCAAGCTCCTTTGGGGGCGGCTCCTAGCATGGAACGCCAGCATATGAACGCCAGCAACGATCCGCTTCTTCAACCTTATCAGCTCAAGCACCTGACATTGAAGAACCGCGTCATGTCGACCAGCCACGAGCCGGCCTATTCCGAGGACGGTATGCCGAAGACGCGCTACCGGCTTTATCATGCCGAAAAGGCCAAGGGCGGCATGGCGCTGACCATGACGGCCGGCTCGGCCATCGTGTCGCGCGACAGCCCGGCCGCCTTCGGCAATCTGCACGTCTACGACGACGCCATCGTGCCGTGGCTGAAGGAACTGGCCGACGATTGCCACCGGTACGACTGCAAGGTGATGATCCAGATCACCCATCTCGGCCGCCGCACCGGTTGGAACAAGGCCGACTGGCTGCCGGTACTCAGCGCTTCGCCGGTGCGCGAGCCCGCGCATCGCGCTTTCCCCAAGACCGCTGAGGACTGGGACATCGAGCGCATCGTCGCCGACTATGCGTCCGCCGCGCAGCGCTGCCAGGCGGCCGGCCTCGACGGCATCGAGTTCGAATCCTACGGCCATCTGATGGACGGCTTCTGGTCGCCGGCGACCAACCACCGCGACGACGAGTTCAACGGGTCGCTGGACAACCGGCTGCGCTTCACGAACATGGTGCTGGATGCCGTGCGCAAGGCGGTTGGCGAAAAATTCATCGTCGGCATCCGCATGGTGGCCGACGAAGACATGGCTTCCGGCCTTTCGAAAGAGCAAGGCGTCGAGATCGCCCGTCGCCTGGCCAATTCCGGCAAGGTCGATTTCCTCAACATCATCCGCGGCACCATCGAAACCGATGCGGCACTGACCAAGGTGATCCCGGTCGCCGGTATGCGCTCCTCGCCGCATCTCGATTTTGCCGGCGAAGTCAGGGCGGCGACGAAGTTCCCGACCTTCCACGCCGCGCGCATCTCGGATGTCGCGACGGCCCGCCATGCCATCGCGACCGGCAAGCTCGATATGGTCGGCATGACGCGCGCCCATATCGCCGATCCGCATATCGTGAAAAAGGTGATGGAGGGCAGGGAACACGAAATCCGTCCCTGCGTCGGCGCCACCTACTGCCTCGACCGCATCTATGAGGGCGGCGAGGCGCTGTGCGTCCACAATGCGGCGACCGGCCGCGAGGCCTGGATTCCGCACGTCATCCGCAAGACTGACGGGCCGGCAAGAAAGGTCGTGGTGGTCGGCGCCGGCCCGGCCGGGCTGGAAGCGGCGCGGGTGACGGCCGAGCGCGGCCACAAGGTGACGGTGCTCGAAGCGTCCGGGCAGGCGGGCGGACAGGTTCGGCTCGCCACTCACAATCCGCGCCGCAAGGAACTGATCGGCATCGTCGATTGGCGGCTGGCGGAACTGGAGCGGCTCGGCGTCGAGATCCGCTACGATACATGGGCGGAGAAGGATGACGTGCTGGCGCTGGCGCCCGACGTGGTGATCATCGCCACCGGTGGTTTGCCGCAGAATCCGCCTCTCGATGCTGGCGACGATCTGGTGACGTCGAGCTGGGACATTATGGCCGGCAGCGCCAAGCCGGCCGAAAGCGTCCTGCTCTACGACGACAATGGCGGTCATCAGGGCATGGGCGCCGCGGAACTGATCGCCAATGCCGGCTCGAAGCTGGAATTGGTGTCGCCGGAGCGTTTCTTCGCGCCCGAAATGGGCGGCATGAACCATGTGCCTTACATGAAGACTTTTCATGAAAAGGGCGTCACCGTCACCATCAATACGCGGGTGAAAGCGGTTCGGCGCGAGGGAAATCAGCTGGTTGCGACACTATCCTCCGATTTTTCCGGAGATTGGAGTGCCGAGCGCCATGTCGATCAGGTGGTGGTGGAGCACGGCACGCTGCCGCTGGACGAGCTTTATTTCGCGCTGAAGCCGCTGTCGAAGAATCTGGGGGCGGTCGATTACGAAAAACTGGTGAAGGGCGGCGCCATTTTCCCGGACAGGAACCCGGAGGGCAGCTTCATCGTCCTGCGCATCGGCGATGCGGTTGCCTCGCGCAACATCCACGCCGCGATCTATGACGGCATACGCCTCGGCATCCGGATTTGAGCGATGGCGCGCAGCCTGCGGCACGAGAGCCGTGTGTCCGCCAAGCCGCGCGCCGCGTGCATCGGCAGGCCGACGCGGACGCGCGCCGTTCGACGGCTGTTTCAGAACAGCTTGGCAACTGCCATGCACAGCACGGTCAAGGCCAGCAATCCTCCGGCAATGCGCTCACCCATGGCCATCTGGGCGCGCAGGGCAATGGTCTTCGCCTCGTCAGCGCCGGCAAGTTGCCGCCGCGCCGGTCCGACCAGCGCACCGAGCACGCCGGCCGCGGCAAGGGCCGCCACAATGCCGATGGCAAGCACCAGTTCCATCGTGCCGAACACGCCTTCGTGAAAGAAATGCCAAAGCAGGGCGCCGGTAATCACCGCCACCGTGGCGGCGCCCATCTGAGGGGCGAAGAAGCGCTCGGCCCTGATTTCGGGGTCGCGGGCGATGGTGAAGGTGACGCCTGCCCAGAAGACGCCGGTCAGGACGTGCAGGCCCAGAACCACGATATAGACATATTGCATGATCCGTTCCTCGGTTTTCAGTTTGGCATACCGATAGATATCGAATAATTAGACGTCAATCGTTGTACCCGAAACACCTGCTATGATCCTGCCATGACACTGACATCGCTTCCCATCGGAATGGACCTTTTCCGCACCACCAAGAAGCTCGCGCTCGCCTTCGAGGCGAAGCTGGCGGAGGCCGGCGGCAGCCTTCCGGTCTGGCTGACATTGCTGTCTATCAAGTCGCAGGCGTCCGCCAACCAGCAGGAACTGGCCGGCATGATCGGCATCCGGGGCGCGACGCTGACGCATCATCTCAATGCGATGGAAAAGCAGGGGCTTTTGACGCGACGGCGGGACCCGGCCAACCGGCGCATGCATCAGGTGGAACTGACGCCAGGGGGCGAGGCGCTGTTCATGCGCTTGCGCGATGTTGCCGTCGCCTTCGACAAACAGCTGCGCGCCGGCATCGCCGACGAACGCATTGCTGAACTTGCGGCGGCGCTGGCGGCGCTGCGGGCGAACATCGAAGGTTGACGCGCTTGCTGTCGCCGGCAGGCCGCGCTCAGGCGGCGCTGCCGCGCACGACCCGCAGCTTCGCCTTCTTCGGGCTGCGCGCGGCGAGCCATGCGCGCGCCTCAGGCTGCGGCATCGGGAAGGCGATGGAATAGCCCTGCACCTGCTCGCAGCCGATGGCCAGCAGGGAATCCAGTTCCGCTTCGGTTTCGGCGCCCTCGGCGACGATGGCGATGCCGAGGCCGCGCGCCAGCTCG
>NZ_JAFKID010000005.1:0-38212 GCF_017306545.1 Mesorhizobium sp. | reverse complement strand
GCCAGCTCGGTGATGGCGCGCACGATCTTGGAATTGTCGCCGTTGCGGTGGATGTTCTGGACGAAGCGGCGGTCGATCTTCAGCCGGTCGATCTCGTTGGGATTGACGTGGCTGAGCGAGGCATAGCCGGTGCCGAAATCGTCCAGTTCCAGATGCACTCCGGCCGAGCGGATATGGCGCAGCTTGGCGGCGATGCCGGTCTTCTCGTCATCGAGAATGACGGACTCCACGATCTCCAGCGACAGTTTGTCGGTGGGCAGCCCCGCTTTCTCCAGCGTGCGGAACAGGAAGGCATCGAAATCGGGCTCGCGCAGTTCCGTACCCGAGACGTTGACCGCGATCCGCCCGAATTCGATGCCGCTCTTGTGCCATTCGGCGGCTTCTTCGATCGCCTTGGCGACGACGATCCGGCCGATGTCGGCCATCAGACCCGACCGTTCGGCGATCGGGATGAATTCGCCCGGCGATATCATACCGCGATGCGGATGCTGCCAGCGCACCAGCGCCTCGACACCGCCGATCCTGCCATCCACCAGCGACACCTGCGGCTGGAAATAAACCTGGAACGACCGTTCGGCGATGGCTGTGCGCAGGTCCTGCTCGAGCTGCTTGCGATAGTCCAGTTCGAAGCGCAATTCCTCCGAGAAAAAGGAAAAAGTGCCGCCGCCGAGCTTCTTGGCCGAATAGAGGGCGAGGTCCGCGTGAACCATCAGGTCCTTGGCGTTGTCGGCGTCGACCGGGTATACGGCGATGCCGCCGCTGGCGCCGGGCAGGATCGTGGTTCCCTGGAAGACGATCGGCTGGTTGATGCACGACAGGATCCGCCGGGCCACCATATCGATGTCTTCGGTGCCGCCGGCGCCGTTGAGGATCATGACGAATTCGTCGCCGCCGAGGCGCGCGCACAGGTCAGACGCGCGGCAGGCCTCGCGCATGCGCTGCGCCGTCACCACCAGCACGTAGTCGCCCGCGCCGTGGCCCAGCGTGTCGTTGATCTGCTTGAAGCGGTCGAGGTCGAGCTGGATGACCGCCAGCCGCTCGCGCCGGCGGTGCGCGCCCTTGATGAGCGTATCGAAATGGTCGGTCAGGAAGGCGCGGTTGTGCAGGCCGGTCAGCCCGTCGTGCACGGCGATGAAGGCCATCGAGTTGCGCGCGTCGACCAATTCGCGCGTCTTGCGCAGGATGGCGTTCGACATCGGCCTGAATATGAACAGCGCCACCAGGACGATCACGCCGATGGTGGCGAAGAACAGCCGCTTGTGCAGCGTCAGCATGCCGGCGGAGCGCTGGTCCGCCATCGCCCCGATGCGCTTGCCGAGCGCGGCGTAGCCCGACAGGGTGGCATTGGCAATGGACGGGTCCAGCGCCGCGTATTCGCCGCCGCCAAGCTGGCCAGCGGACTTTGAATTGCTATGGTTGAATTCGGCCTCGATTGCCGCAGCCAGCCGGCGTCCGTTCGCCGTCAGGCCGACGGTGAAATAATCGAGGTGGAACGGTTTGGAAAACAGCACGTTCTCGACCGTTGCGGAATCGAACTTCGCCGGCGAATCGGAGTCTACGCCGGTGCTGGCGAGTAGGCGGTCGTAATTCCTCTCGAATTCATCCGTGGCCGCCTTGAGGTCCCTGACCAGCGCCGGCTTCTGGCTGCGGGTGGCCGCTTCCGCCGCGCCGGCCAGGAAGACGATGCGCTGCGACAGGGCTTTCTGCGTGGAGACGATATCGAGAAGCGAGCCGTCGCGCTGCTGGGCGGCGATCATCTGCTGGAGCAGCAGGAACGATGCCAGCACCATCGCGGCGATGATGAGAAGGGCCACCCAGTAGGCGCTTTTGATGAGGAGTACGAGCCGGTTAGGAGCGGCGGCTGGCACGGCTGGCTGCGACATCGACCTGGATGCCCTCTCGGTGGTCAGGTTTGCGGAGAACCATGGCGTTGAAAGGTTAAAGGCTTGAAAAATCGGAACCCCTTAAGGGTCGGCGGCCAGGTGAAAATGTGCGCGATGGTTATCGCGTGCTTACGGAGTTGGAGTCATTTAGCGCGATTTGCCTGAACCCGATCCTGCGGCCGGACACTGTGGGGGTGCGCACCCGATGCCGTCGTTTTTGCGGTGGATTTTTTCCCGGCGCGGCGCGACAGTCGGCCGCTATCCGAGAGGGCCCCATGACCGCATCCTTCCTTTCCCATATCGACGCCGAACTGGCCGGGCTGAAGACGGCCGGGCTCTACAAGGCCGAGCGTGTCATCACCTCGATGCAGTCGGCCGAGATCGAGGTGGCGGACGGGGCGAGGGTGCTGAACTTCTGTGCCAACAACTATCTCGGACTCGCCGACAACGCGGAACTGCGGCAGGCGGCGAAAGCCGCGCTCGACCGCTACGGCTACGGCATGGCCTCGGTGCGCTTTATTTGCGGCACACAGGAGGAGCACAAGCAGCTTGAGGCGAAGATATCTGCCTTCCTTGGCCTGGAGGATACGATCCTCTACGGCTCCTGCTTCGACGCAAACGGTGGCCTGTTCGAGACGCTGCTTTCCGAGGAGGACGCCGTCATCTCCGACGCGCTGAACCACGCCTCGATCATCGACGGGGTGCGGCTCTCCAAGGCAAAGCGTTTTCGCTATGCGAACAACGACATGGCGGCGTTGGAGGAAGAATTGAAGAAAGCGGAAAGCTGCCGCTTCAAACTGATCGCCACCGATGGCGTCTTTTCCATGGACGGCATCATCGCTAACCTGAAGGGCGTCTGCGACCTGGCCGAGAAACACGGCGCCATGGTCATGGTGGACGATAGCCACGCCGTCGGCTTCGTCGGCAAGCATGGGCGCGGCTCCGCCGAGCATTGCGGCGTCGAGGGCAGGGTGGACATCGTCACCGGGACGCTGGGTAAGGCGCTCGGCGGCGCATCGGGCGGCTATACGTCCGGCAAGCGGCAGGTGGTGGATTGGCTGCGTCAGCGTTCGCGACCCTACCTGTTCTCCAACACGCTGATGCCGGCCATAGCCGCCGCCTCGCTGAAGGTTTTCGACCTGATCGAGCACGGCGACGGGCTGCGGCAGAAACTTTACGACAACGCGGCGCGCTTCCGTTCCTCCATGACGAAGCTCGGCTTCACGCTCGCAGGCGCAGATCACCCGATCATTCCGGTGATGCTGGGCGATGCCGCGCTTGCGCAGCAGATGGCGCAAAAGATGCTGGAGCGCGGCATCTACGTGATCGGCTTTTCCTTCCCCGTGGTGCCGAAAGGACAGGCGCGCATCCGCACGCAGATGTCGGCCGCGCATTCGAGTTCGGACATCGACCGGGCGGTGGAAGCTTTCGGGGAAGTGGGCAAGGAACTGGGGATCGTTTCTTGATCTGCGACATTATTCAACATAATGTTGCAGCAGGAGATTCCGATGACGGATACGATGAACCTTAACGTGCGTATCAGCGGCTCGCTTCGCGACTTCGTCGCCGAGATGATCTCCGATGGCGACTATGAAAACGTCAGCGAATATGTCCGAACGCTTATCCGGCGCGACAAGGAACGCGCGGAGCGTGAGGCATTCGAGGCGTTAAAGGCCCGGCTGCGGGATGCGTTCGCGACACCTGACGGCGAGTACGAATTTCTTTCGGCCGATGATATCCGGCGGCGTGCCCTGGCGGCTGCAAGGCGTTGAAGCGATACTTCATCCAGCCGAATGCATCGGCCCGGCTGGAGGAGATTTATCGCTTTACGCTTCAACGCTTCGGCGAGGCGCAGGCGGACCGATATCTGGATGGCGCATTCGCCCTGTTCGAGGACATCACCGCAAAGCGGATCGTCTGGCGGCGTATCCCCCGGGAGTTTGGTGTCAATGGATTTTTTGCGCGATATCGAAGCCATTTCGTTTTCTGGAAGCTGCGGTCAGACGGTCAGATCGCAATCGTCGCGATCCTTCACCAGCGCATGGACCTCGCACTTCGATTGCAGGAAGATGCGTCCGAACCTTGAACGTTAGCGGAGAGGTATTGTGTCCAATATGATGCGCGCGCTGGTCAAGGCGAAGGCCGAACCCGGTATCTGGATGGAGCGGGTGCCGGTGCCGGAGATCGGCCCCAACGACGTACTGATCAAGGTGAAGAAGTCCGCCATCTGCGGCACGGACGTCCATATCTACAACTGGGACCAGTGGGCGCAGAAGACCGTGCCGGTGCCGATGGTGACCGGGCACGAGTTCGTCGGCACCATTGCCGATGTCGGCTCGGCCGTCACCGAATACAAGGTCGGGCAACGCGTCTCGGGCGAGGGCCATATCGTCTGCGGGCATTGCCGTAACTGCCGGGCCGGCAGGGGCCATCTGTGCCGCAACACTTTAGGAGTCGGCGTCAACCGGCCGGGTTCGTTTGGTGAATATGTCGCCATCCCCCAGCACAATGTCGTGCCGATCCCCGACGACGTGCCGGATGAGGTGGCGGCGATCTTCGATCCACTCGGCAATGCCGTACATACAGCACTGTCCTTCGATCTGGTCGGCGAGGACGTGCTGGTGACGGGCGCCGGCCCCATCGGCATCATGGGCGCGCTGGTGGCGCAGTGCGTCGGCGCGCGCAAGGTGGTCATCACCGACATCAACCCCTATCGGCTCGCCCTTGCCCGCAAGGTCGGCATCCACCACGTCGTCGATGCCTCGAAGGAGAAGCTGCGCGACGTCATGCGGCAGGAAGGCATGACCGAGGGGTTCGACGTCGGGCTGGAAATGTCCGGCTCGGCGGTCGCCTTCCGCGACATGATCGACACCATGAACAACGGCGGCAAGATCGCCATCCTCGGCATCGCGCCGACCGGCTTCGAGATCGACTGGAACAAGGTCATCTTCAAGATGCTGACGCTCAAGGGCATCTACGGCCGCGAGATGTTCGAGACGTGGTACAAGATGATCGCGCTGGTGCAAGGGCCGCTCGACGTGACGGGCCTGATTACCCACCGCATCGGCATCGACGACTACCAGTCCGGCTTCGAAGCGATGAAGAGCGGCAGTTCCGGCAAGGTGGTGATGGATTGGTGAAGCAAGGACGCTTGCCTACTGCTGGCCGCCGTTGGCGCCGCGGTCGCGCATGAACCCTGCCAATCGCTCCAGCCCGGAATCGAATTCGGCAAGGTGCGCCGAACCCATCGCTTTCGCGAGGCGCTGTTCGAACGCCTTCGCCAGCGGCACCATCTCGCCATAGGCCGCCAGCCCCGCTTTGGTCAGCGTCAGATGTTCGATGCGGCGGTCGCTTTCGTCGGGCGTACGCATCAGCCAGCGCCGCCGCTCCAGTTCCGCTACGGCGCGCGACACCTTGGTCTTGTGCATGGCGGACTGTTCGCCGAGCGTCTTGGCGGTCAGCGTGCCGTGCTGGCCGAGCCCCGCCAGCACGCGCCATTCCGGCCGCGTCATGCCGAGCCTGTCCTTGTAGACGGCTGCGAACTCGCGGCTCACCAGATCGGCTAACCGATAGAGCCGGTACGGCAGGAAGCTTTCCAGTTCGAGGATTTCCCGATCCAAATCGCTTCCTCCAACCAATCCGTTGATAGTTACAAAATCGATGGTTACAGATGAAACAAATATGGTCAATCCGGGAGGATATCATGGCCTTTTCCTACATGCCGGGCTTCGGCAACGATTTTGAGACGGAAAGCCTGCCGGGCGCCCTGCCGCAGGGCCGCAATTCGCCGCAACGGCCGGCCTACGGGCTCTATGCCGAGCAGCTTTCCGGCTCGCCCTTCACCGCGCCGCGCGGCACCAATGAGCGCTCATGGCTCTACCGCATCCGGCCGAGCGTCAAGCATACCGGCCGTTTCAAGGCCACCAGCCACCCGCTGTGGAAGACCGCTCCGGCGCTCGGCGACCACGAACTGGCGCTCGGCCAGTATCGCTGGAACCCGATGCCGATGCCCTCGGAGCCGACCGACTTCATCGCCGGCATCCGCACCATGACGACGGCAGGCGACGCGCTCGGCCAGTCCGGCATGGCGGCGCATGTGTACGTCGCCAACAAATCGATGGCGGACGATCATTTCTTCAACGCGGATGCCGAAATGCTGATCGTGCCGCAGGTCGGCCGGCTGAATTTCATCACTGAAATGGGCGTCATCGAGATGGCGCCGGGCGAAATCTGCGTGCTGCCGCGCGGGTTGACCTTCAAGGTGGAACTCGTTGACAGGCAAGTGCGCGGCTATATCTGCGAGAACTACGGCGCCAAGTTCACCATGCCGGACCGCGGCCCGATCGGCGCCAACTGCCTCGCCAATCCGCGCGACTTCAAGACGCCGTGCGCCTGGTTTGAGGAGAAGGAGGCGCCGTGCCGGCTGATCGTCAAATGGTGCGGTTCCTTCCATGAAACCATGCTCGACCATTCGCCGCTCGACGTGGTCGCGTGGCATGGCAACTATGCGCCTTACAAATATGATCTTGCAACGTTTTCGCCGGTCGGCGCGATTCTGTTCGATCACCCGGACCCGTCGATCTTCACCGTGCTGACGGCACCGTCCGGCGAGGAAGGCACGGCCAATGTCGATTTCGTCATCTTCCCGCCGCGGTGGCTGGTGGCGGAGAATACGTTCCGGCCGCCGTGGTATCACCGCAACATCATGAGCGAGTTCATGGGCCTGATCCACGGCCAGTACGACGCCAAGGAGGAGGGCTTCGTCCCCGGCGGCATCTCGCTGCACAACATGATGCTGGCGCACGGCCCGGATGCACCCGGCTTCGAGAAGGCGTCGAAGGCGGAACTGAAGCCGGTGAAGCTCGACCACACCATGGCCTTCATGTTCGAGACGCGCTTTCCGCAGATGCTGACGCGCTTCGCGGCGCAAGCGCCGACCTTGCAGGAAGATTATATCGACTGCTGGAAGGACCTGAAAAAGCGTTTCAACGGGACCGTGGAAGGGGATTGGAGTTAGGCGCCGACGCTGTATTAATGGAGTGCGTCAGTTGGATAAGCAGCAGCGCGATTTGGGGAACAGAACCGCATGAAACTCGCCACATTGAAGGACGGCAGCCGCGACGGGAAACTGGTCGTCGTCTCGCGCGACCTGACGCGCTGTACCGACGCCTCGTTCCTCGCCCGCACGATGCAGGCGGCGCTCGACGACTGGACCCGCGTCGCGCCGCATCTGGCGGCGCTGGCCGAGTCGCTGGAGCACGGTTCCGTGCCGTCCGGGCGCTTTCACGAGAGCGACGCGCATTCGCCGCTGCCGCGCGCCTATCAGTGGGCGGACGGCTCGGCCTACGTCAATCACGTCGAACTGGTGCGCAAGGCACGGGGCGTCGAGATGCCGCCGAGCTTCTGGACCGATCCGCTGATCTATCAGGGTGGCTCGGACGCCTTCATTGCGCCGCGCGACCCGATCCGCATGGCCGACGAGGCCTGGGGCATCGACTGCGAAGCAGAAGTGACGGTGATCGTCGACGACGTGCCGATGGGCGCCGGCGCTGAGGAAGCCAGGGATGCCATCCGCCTCGTCATGCTGGTCAACGACGTGACGCTGCGCGCGCTGACCGGGCCGGAGCTCGCCAAGGGGTTCGGCTTCTTCCACTCCAAGCCATCCTCGGCCTTCTCGCCGGTCGCCGTGACGCCGGACGAACTGGGCGAGGCCTGGGACGGCGGCAAGGTTCATCTGCCGCTGATGGTCGACCTGAACGGCAAGGCGTTCGGCCGCGCCAACGCCGGCATCGACATGACCTTCGATTTCCCGGCGCTCATCGCCCATGCGGCGCGCACCCGGCCGCTGTCGGCCGGCACGGTCATCGGCTCGGGCACCGTTTCCAACAAGCTGGACGGCCAGCCGGGCAAGCCGGTTTCGGAAGGCGGCGCCGGCTATTCCTGCATCGCCGAGCAGCGCGTCATCGAGACGATCCAGCTTGGCGAGCCGAAGACGCCGTTCTTGCGCTTCGGCGACACGGTCCGCATCGAGATGAAAAACAAGGCCGGGCATTCGATCTTCGGCGCCATCGAGCAGACGGTGGAGAAGTACGAGCGGTGAGTGGGTCGACGGCGGGGCCGCTGCGATTTATGCCAGTTTGATATCGTAGTTGGAAAAGTGCCCGTCCGCCGTAACGACCGACAGGTTTTCCAACTGGGCCTGTGCGATCAATAGCCGGTCGAACGGGTCGTGGTGGTGCAGGGGAAGGTCTCGGACGGCTTCGGCATGTTCGGGCTTGATCGGCAGGATCAGGTAGCCGGTCGCAATCAGCGCTTCCGCCACATTCGGAACCGTTTCCAGCTTGCCGATAGCCGCCTTGATGCAGATTTCCCATATCGTCGCGACGCTGACGTGGAATTCGGCGTCGGTGGTGAGCAGGGAACGCTGCTTTTGCGAAAGCCTGTGTGGCTCATGCCATCCCCAAAGCACGATGTTGGTGTCGACGAGATAGCGCTCGCTCACCGTGTATAGTCGTCCCACTCAGAGCCGAGTTCATCGAAACCGTCGGCCATGCGGAACGGTTGGTCCTTGAAGGCGCCGAGACGGGGCAGTTTGCCGGCCTGCTTCTCAGGGCCTATCTTCACGTAGGGCTTGCCGTGTCTGGTGACGATGATCTCTTCGCCGGCGGCTGCCTTGCGCAGCACGGCGGCCAAATTCGATTTCATCTCGGCAACAGTGATGTTCATGCGCGCACCTGCTATTATGTCCTAAATTTAGGACATAATAGCAGGTTGGACAAGGTAGAGGGTGAAGCGGGCCTGCGGTTTTACTCCGCTGCCTGCACCTTGATGACGCCGCGGCGAATCTGGTCTTCCTCGATCGACTCGAACAAAGCGCGGAAGTTACCCTCGCCAAAGCCTTCGTCGCCCTTCCTCTGGATGAACTCGAAGAAGATCGGGCCGATGACGGTCTTGGAGAATATCTGCAACAGGATCTTGGTCATGCCGCCGTCGACAACGCCTTCACCGTCGATCAGGATGCCGTGCTTCTTCATGCGCTCGACTGGCTCGTCATGGCCGTTCACCCGGTCGAACGACTTTTCGTAATAGGTGTCGGGCGGACCGGGCATGAACTTCAGCCCGTTGGCGTCGAGTTTGTCGGTGGCGTCGTAGATGCCGTCGGTGCCCACCGCGATATGCTGGATGCCTTCGCCCTTGTACTTCTTCAGGTACTCGACGATCTGGCTCGTCTCGTCCTTGCTCTCGTTGAGCGGGATGCGGATTTTCCCGCACGGCGACGTGATCGCCCGGCTGACCAGCCCGGTGATGCGCCCGTCGATGTCGAAATAGTGGATCTGCGTGAAGCCGAACAGATCGCGGTAAAAGTCCCACCATTTGTCCATGTTGCCGCGATAGACGTTGTGGGTGAGGTGGTCGAGATAGTAGAAGCCGACGCCCTCCGGCTTCGGGTTCTTCTCGCCGATCCAGTCGAACTCGGCATCGTAGACCGAGCCCTTGGCGCCGTATTTTTCGATGAAATAGATCAGCGAGCCGCCGATGCCGACGATGGCCGGCACGTCGAGCGCCTTGTCTGTACCGGTATAGGGGGTGGCGCCCTTCGAGACGGCATGGTCGAAAGCGTGCCTTGCATCGACCACGCGCCAAGCCATGGAGGCGGCGCAGGGGCCGTGCTCATCGACGAACCTCATCGCATGCGAGCCGGGCTCGGCGTTGACGACGTAATTAATGTCGCCCTGCCGCCAGACGGTGATGGCCTTCGTCCTGTGCTTCGCGACTGGTGCGTAACCCATACGGGTGAACAGCTCTTCGAGCTTCTGCGGCTCCGAATGGGCGAATTCGACAAACTCGAAGCCATCCGTGCCGGCGGGGTTCTTTTCGGTGATCTTGGCCGGCGGTGCGTCGTGCGGGAAGGGACCCATGGCTTTCTCCTCATCTGGCGTCCATTTCTCGCCAGCATTCTGGAGAGATGCCGCGCGCGGCGCGACAGAAAGGGCGATTTGGAGGAATGATACGCCTGATGGCCCGCACGGTGCTTGCATTCAATCGCTTTGAAGGGCTCTTACATGCATGAATTGTGCGTGTTATGATGACTCTATGGCTGAGAGAGAAGAATTAGACCAATTCGACCGCAAAATCCTCGCGCTTTTGCAGATCGATGCGCGTCTCACCAATAACGACCTTTCCGAACGGGTGAACCTGTCGCCGTCGCAGTGCTCCCGGCGCCGGCAGCGGCTGGAGGAGAGCGGCTTCATCAGGGGCTATCGCGCCGTGCTGGATCGCGACCTGCTGGGCTTTCCGCTGGTCAACATCATCTCGGTGACGCTCGCCACCCACAACCGCGACAATGCCCGCCGCTTCGCCGAACTGCTGGCGCGCCTGCCGGAAGTGCAGGAAGCGCACGCATTGACCGGTGAGATGGATTATATCGTGAAAGTGGTGACGCCGGACCTGAAGTCGCTGTCGGACTTCGTCAACGGCGTTCTCCTGCCGCACGAAGCCGTGCAGCACGTCAAGACCGCCATCGTTCTGGAAACGCTGAAGGAAACCGGCTCGCTGCCACTTGCCGAAAGGTGACGACGTCGGCGGCGCGCTTTCAGACGAAGCCGACGGCGACGCCCTTCTTCCGGAAATAGGACTGCATCAGCTTGCGTCCCTGACGGTTCGGCTGCACGAGCTTGCTCGTCTCGAACGTAGCCTCTTTCACGCCTTCGCGCGCCATCGCGCCCTTGAGCGCCGCGATGTGAACGTCAAGTTCTTCGTTGTCGTTGCGAAGGGAGGTGTAGATGGCCTCTACGGCCTGGGCGACGGTGATATCGTTCACGACTTCGATCCCTGGAGCATTTCCGACAGCAGCATGCGGACGGTTCCGTGGCCGGACATGCAGCTAAACAAAAGGACATAAGCGGCCGCCGAGCCGGGGCCGCTTCAGGAGCACGCTGACTAGCCGCGCTTGCGTTCCTGCACAAGAGCATAGAGGTTGGTGCAGCGCGCGCCGGAGCGGCAAAAAGCCAGCACCGGCCCCTCCAGCTCATCCAGTGCCTCGGCCTGGTCTTCGACGTTGTCCATCGACATCTGGCCGCTGATCACCGGAATGTAGCGGAAGGCGAGACCGGTGCCTTCGACCGCCGCCTTGATCACATCGTGCGACGGCTGGCCGGGCTGCTCGTCGTCCGGGCGGTTGCAGATCACGCTCCTGAATCCCGCTGCCTTGATGGCCTCGACGTCCTCCGGCGCGATCTGGGCCGAAACCGAATAGTTCTCGCTGATCTGGCGGTATTCCATGGTGTCCTCGTATCGGGTTGCCGTGTCCGGCTCGGCGACAGTCATGCCATCGCCGGGTCGCAGGAGCAATGGCCGGGCCGCTTATCCTCCCAGGATCGCGCTTTTGATCTGGCGGACATTGTTTTGCATCATGTCGATATAGGTCGCGGCCGGGCCGTCCGGGCCGGAGAGGGCGTCCGAATAGAGTGCGCCGCCGACCGTGATCCCTGTTTCCGCGGCGATCTGTTCGACCATGCGCGGGTTGGTCATGTTTTCCACGAAAATCGCCGCTGCCTTGTCCTGCCGGATCTGCTTCACCAGCTTTGCCACGTCGGCGGCGGACGGTTCGGCATCCGTCGAGATTCCCTGCGGCGCGAGGAAGGTCAAGCCGTATTCGCGCTCGAAATAGCCGAAGGCGTCGTGCGAGGTGATGACGACCCGCTTTTCGGGCGAAATCGATGCGATCGCAGCGCGTACCTCGGCGTCGAGCATGCGCAGCTTTTGCGTATAGGTCTCGGCATTGGCTCTGTAGTCCCCGCACCCCTCGCTGTCGGCGGCGCAGAAGGCGTCGGCGATGTTCTTCACGTAAATTTCGGCGTTGGGGATCGACTGGAAGGCATGCGGATCGACGCTGCCATGGTCGTGGTCGCCGGTGTCGGCATGGTCCGCTTCGGCGAAATCCGGCTTGAACTGGATGGGCGTCACGCCCTTTGTCAGTTCCACGATCGCGGCGTGGGTGGCGCTGGCGTCGACAAGACGTTGGAGGAAACCCTCGAAATGCAGGCCGTTGACCAAGACGATGTCGGCTTTCGCCATGGCGACCGCGTCGGCTGGGCTCGGTTCGTAGACATGCGCATCGCCGTTCGGCCCGACGACGGTGGTAAGGGCAACGCGGTCGCCGCCGACGTTTTTCGCCAGGTCGGCGATGATCGTGAAGGAGGCAACCACCTTCAAAGGTTCCGCAACGGCCTGCGTTCCGCCAAGCGCGCTTAATGTTATAACAATCAGAGCGAGGGCGCGACGAAAATGCTTCAGCATGGGTGTGTCTCCCGGGATCGTGTTCAGGCCGTCCTGTGTCGGTGGGTAATCAGCCGGGCACGCAATGCGCCGCGCGTGCCGAACAGGACGGAGGCGAGATAGACGGCGCCGGCGGACAGGATGATGGCCGGGCCGGAGGGCAGGGCGGCGTGGTAAGACAGAAGCAAACCGGACACGCAGGAAGCGAAGCCGATCGCCACCGCGGCAATGCACATCGTCTCGACGCGGGTCGTCCAGAAGCGGGCCGCCGCCGCTGGCAGGATCATCAGTCCGACCGACAGCAGCGTGCCGAGCGCCTGGAAGCCGCCGACGAGGTTGATGACGACAAGGCCGAGGAAGACGAAATGCACGGGACTGCCCAGCCGGCTGACCGAACGCAGGAACAGCGGGTCGAGACATTCCGCCACCAACGCGCGCCAGAACACGAACAGCGCGGCCAGCGTCACGACTGCGATGCCGCCGGTCAGCGCCAGCGCCTCGCTGTCGAGGGCGAGCACCGTGCCGAACAGGACGTGCATCAGGTCTACGCTGGAACCGCGCATCGACACCATCAGAACGCCGAGCGCCAGCGAGATCAGGTAGAAGGCCGCCATCGAGGCGTCCTCGCGCTGCACGGTGAAGCGGGAGACGGCACCGGCACCGAGCGCCACGACGATGCCGGCGAGCAGGCCGCCGACCGTCATCGGCAGGATTTCAAGGCCGTAGAAAAGGAATCCAGCCGCCGCGCCGGGCAGGATGGCATGGGCCATGGCATCGCCCGACAGGCTCATGCGCCGCAGCATCAGGAAGACGCCGACCGGGCAGGCCCCGAGCGACAGCATCAACGAACCGAACAGCGCCCGCTGCATGAAGGCGTAGTCCACGAACGGCGCGACGACGAAATCATAGACGCCTTGCATCACGCCGCCCTCGGTCCGGTCGCCGGAGCAGGCTCTTCGGCGTGTCCATGGCGGTGGGCATGGTCGTGCTCGTGCACATGGCCGTCATGGTCCTGCTCGCCATGGCCGCGCCCATGGTCGCCCGGTTCGCACCAGGGCGCGTCGTCTTCCCAGGCCTCGTGAAAACGGCGGGCCCTGAGCAGGTTCTCCGGCCCGAGCGTCGAAAGCGTCTCGCCCCAAGCCACCGGGCGGCGGGCGAGAAGCAGCGTCTCGGGAAAATTGCGCCGGACGAGGTCGATGTCGTGAAGCACCGCCATGACGGTGCGGCCCTCGGCGTGCCAGCGCTTTATCAGGGCGACGAGGTCGATGACGGTCCTGGCGTCGATGGCGTTGAAGGGTTCGTCGAGCAGGATCAGGTCGGCGTCCTGCACCAGCACGCGGGCGAACAGCGCCCGTTGCAACTGGCCACCGGACAGCGTGTCGAGCGGCCGCGTTTCGAAACCCTCCAGTCCGACCGCCTGCAAGGCGCTGGTGACGGCGGCGCGATCTTCCTTCGTGTGCCGGCCGAGCAGGCCGCGCCGCGGCCAGAGACCGAGGGACACCAGATCGACGACGCGCGCGGGGAAGGAGCGGTCGAGTTCTGATTGCTGGGGCAGGTAGGCAATGCGGGTGCCGGCGGCCTTGTCGATGCCGCCGGCCATCGGTTTCAGCATGCCGACGACGCCTTTCATCAGCGTCGATTTGCCGGAGCCGTTGGCGCCGACGATCGCCGTCAGCGAGCCTTTGCGCACCGCGCCGTCGAGATGATGCACGGCCGGATGGCTGCCGTAGCCGAGCGTCAGGTCGCGAAAGGTCAGGCAGGCCGGCTGCATCAGTTATCCGTCCGGAGATTTTCCATGCGGTAGGTATGTGATGTTATTACATATGTCAACCTGCACCGATCCCATCGACGGTCGCGGCGCCTGTCGGCTGGACCCACAGGTCGCTGGCGCGCATGCCTTGCCGCCGGCTCGCATCGCCACTACACAGGCGCCCGAGGCAACACCGAAACCTGAAAGGAAATATCATGACCGTTCGTCGCATCGATGTCGGCCCGCGCATGAGCCAGATCGTCATTCACGGCAACACCGCCTATCTCGCCGGCCAGGTGGGCAGCGGCGACGGTGTCGGCGCTCAGACGCGCGACATCCTCAAGACCGTCGACGGGCTTCTGGCCAAGGCCGGCACCGACAAGACCAAGATCCTGCAAGCGATCATCTGGCTCTCCGACATGAAGGGCTTCGCCGACATGAACAAGGAATGGGAAGCCTGGGTGCCGCAGGGCCATACCCCGGCGCGTGCCACCGGCGAGGCGAAGCTGGCCGGTCCGGAGTTCCTGGTCGAGATCATCATCACGGCCGCCATCTGAGCCGGCAATCGACCGCCCGGCCGGCGACCTTGGCCGGCGGGCGCTTCCAGATTTTTCATCGGCCTGCGCGGTTTCCGCGCGGGCCTTTTTTCGGAAGGACGGCATGAATCGGCGAAAGCTGCCGCCCGGCACCCGAAAACACGGTGGAGCGCCCGGCGCGATCACGAAAAAGCCCGAATCCTTTTCCTTCGATCCGCACGGCATGCGCTAATGCGCGCGCTCGGAGGTTGTCGAGGGGACAGCGCCTGCTATTGTCTGTCTGGATGGACGCGCCACCGCACACCACCTTCGCCGCGATGCAACCAATCGCGCCGAAATCGGTTCTAGCATCACGATCCGGGCACCTGGCGCGGGTCAGCCCCGCCTTTTGGACTTCCAAATGAATATTCAGACCAATCCCAAGCAGCTGACATCGAGCGGCGCTGGTTTTCCTGCATCGTCCGAAGAGCCGATCCGGTCGCAGTTTCTGCCGGAAGACAAGTTGCGCTCCCTCGGCGAAAAGCTGGCGAAGGGTGAGGTTGCCGACCTAGACGGCCTGGAAGTCTTCGATTTTCAGGCGCGTATCCGCGAAAACGCGAAGAAAATCCTCGAAGTCTACCGCACCATCAACGCCGCACAGGGCAAGGGCGAAACCATCACGCCGGCGGCGCAATGGCTGCTCGACAACAACTATCTGGTCGAGGAAACCATCTACCAGATCAAGCGCGACCTGCCGCGCCGGTTCTATCGGCAACTGCCGGTCCTGCACCTGGCGAACGGCCGTGCCATTCCGCGCGCGCTCGCCATTTCTTGGGCCTATGTGGCGCATTCCGACAGTTCCGTTTCGGCGCCCATGTTCAAGGCGATCGTGGAAGGTTTCCAATCGGTCGAGCCGATGAAGATAGGCGAAATCTGGGCCCTGCCGTCGCTGCTGCGCTTCGTGCTGATCGAAAACCTGCGCCGGCTCGCGGTGCGGGTCGCGAGTTCGCGCTCGATGCGGCTGATCGCCAACGAAGTGGCGGACAAGGTGCTTGCCGACCGCAAGGACGACGACCGGGTGGTGCTGGCTCCCTACGCGGCGCATGCCCGCGACACCACCTTCGCCACGCAACTCCTCTACCGGCTGAGGGACGGCTCGCAGAACGCCGGCAGGGCGCTGGAATGGCTGGAAGGCGAACTGGAGAGTTCGGGGTCGGATGCCGAGGAGATCATTCTGGCCGAACACCAGACGCTGTCCAGCGGCAACGTCACCACAGGCAACATCATCCGCGGGCTGAGGCTCATCAACGACGTCGACTGGACCGTCTGGTTCGAGGAGGTGAGCCGTATCGACGCGCTTTTGCGCGAGCGCACGAATTTCGCCGCGCTCGATTTTGCCTCGCGCGACCAGTACCGCACCGAAATCGAGACGTTGGCGAAGCGCTCCGACAAGTCGGAATATCTGGTCGCTGAAAAGGCGACCGAATTGGCCGGCGGCTCGCCCAATCCGGCCGAGGCCAATGCCAGCGCCGCATCGGCGCAAACGGTTGACATCGGCTTCTTCCTGGTCGGGCAGCGGCGCCTCGAACTGGAGAAGGCGATCGGCTTCAGGCCGGGTTTCGGCCTGCGCCTCAAGCGCGCCTTCCGCCAGGCCGGCTGGCTGGGGATCGTGGTTCCGGTCTTCCTGCTCACCGTTCTTTTGATGTGGATGGCGGGAAGCGCGCTCGCCGCGCTCGGCATCCTGTCGCCGTCGGCCATCGCGCTGATGCTGGTGCTGTTCGCCGTGCCGGCCAGCGAGGGCGCCCTGGCCTTCTTCAATTCGGTGGTGCTGCTGTTCCTCAAGCCGTCGCGCCTTGTCGGCTACGAATACAAGGACGGGATTCCCGACGAGGCGCGCACGCTGGTGGTGGTGCCCTCGCTGATCGGCTCGCGCGACGACGTCGAGGAAAACATCCGCAACATCGAGGTCCATCACCTCGCCAACATGTCGGGCGAACTCTATTTCGCCCTGCTGTCCGACTGGCCCGACAGCAAGAGCGAGATCAGCACCAGCGACACCGAAATCCTCGAATTCGCCAAGGAGCAGATAGCACGCCTTAACCTGCGCTATCCGGCGGAAGGCGTGCCGCGCTTCCACCTGCTGCATCGGCGGCGTCTTTATAATCCCGCGCAAGGCTGCTGGATGGGCTGGGAGCGCAAGCGCGGCAAGCTGCACGAACTCAATCTGCTGCTGCGCGGCGACAGCGACACCACCTTCATGCCGCTCGACGCGCCGTTGCCGGAAAACGTCGTGCATGTCGTTACGCTCGACGCCGACACCCGCACCACGCGCGACGCCGTGGCAAGGTTGGTCGGCAAGATCATGCATCCGCTCAACCGGCCGCATTTTGACGCGCAGCGGCGGGTGGTGACGGCGGGCTACACGATCCTTCAGCCGCGCATCACGCCGTCGCTGACGACCGGCGACGAGGCTTCCTTCTTCCAGCGCGTCTTCTCGGCCAACAGGGGCCTCGACCCTTACGTCTTCGCCATTTCGGATCTCTACCAGGACGTATTCGAGGCCGGCTCCTTCACCGGCACGGGGCTCTATCACATCGACGCCTTCGAGGCGGCGTTGAAGGAACGGATCGAGGAAAACACCGTCCTCAGCCACGATCTGCTGGAAGGTGCCTTGGCGCGTTCGGCGCTCGTCACCGACGTCGAACTGGTGGAAGACTATCCGACCCGCTATTCGGTCGATGCCTCGCGCCAGCACCGCTGGGCGCGCGGCGACTGGCAGCTGCTCAACTTCATTCTCGACCCGCGTTCCGGCGTTCCGGCGCTTTCGCGCTGGAAGATGGTGGACAACCTGCGCCGGTCGCTGACGCCGATCTTCTGGGTCATGGCCTGCGTCGCCGGCTGGACGCTGCTGCCCTTCACGCAGGCGGCGCAATGGCAGGCCGTGCTGATCCTGACCCTGTTCATGGCGCCGACCTTCGACGTGGTGAACGCTCTCGTTCCCAAAAACCTGGACGGCACGGCGCGCGGCCATTTCTCGGCGCTGATCCGCGACGCCGCCTTCGGCACCGCCATGGTGGCGCTCAAGGTGGTGCTGATGGCGCACCTCGCCTGGATGATGGGCGATGCCGTCATCCGCACGCTCTACCGGTTGTTCATCAGCCGCAGGAACCTGCTTGAATGGCGTACCGCCTCGCAGGCGCACAAGAGCGGCGGCAACGATTTCGGCGCTTATTACGGCCTGATGTACGGGGCCGTCATCATCGGCGTCGTCGGCTTGGCGATCCCCGTTCTGGCCGATTCCACCGGTGCCTTCGTCGCCTTCTTCTTCGCCCTGTTCTGGATCGGCTCGCCGGCCTTCGCCTGGGTCATCAGCCGCTCGGCCGAAACCGAGGACCGGCTGCACCTGCTGCCGGGAGACGTTCATGCGCTGCGCATCGCGGCCCGGCGCACCTGGCACTATTTCGAAACCTTCGTCACCGACGAGCATAACCATCTGCCGCCGGACAATTTCCAGGAGAACCCGGTGCCGGTCGTGGCGGCGCGCACCTCGCCCACGAACATCGGCGTCTATCTCCTGTCGGTGGTGTCGGCGCGCGACTTCGGCTGGATCAGCATGGCCGACGCCGTCGCCCGCATCGAGGCGACGCTGACCACCATCGAAAGCATGCCGCGCAGCCGCGGCCATCTTTACAACTGGTATGAGACGAGGAACCTCAAGCCGCTCTACCCGCTCTACATTTCGGCGGTGGACAGCGGCAACCTGGCCGGCCACCTGGTCGCGGTGGCCGCCAGTTGCGCGGAATGGGCGGAAGCGCCTTCGGTCCACCTTCAGGGCGATTTCGACGGCATCCTCGATACCGTGGCGATCCTCGAGGAAGTGCTGGACGAGTTGCCCGACGACCGCCGCCAGCTCCGGCCGCTCCGGCAAAGGCTGGCGGATCGGCTGGACGGCATGCGCCGTGCGGTGCGCACCATCAAGGCGCAGCCCGAAATGGCGTCCATCCGCACCATCAACCTGGCCGTGCTGGGAGGCGAGATTCGCAAGCTTGCGGCCGCCATCCACACCGAGGTCGGCTCCACGCAGAGCGACATCATCGCCGACTGGGCCAGCCTGCTCGACGCCACCTGCGAGGCACATGTGCGCGACGCCCACAGCGACGACAAGGCGGTGGAGAACCTGCGGGGCAAGCTGCTGGAACTGCGCGAGCGGGCCCGCCGCTACGCCTTCGAGATGGATTTTTCCTTCCTCATGCGGCCTGAGCGCAAGCTTCTGTCGATCGGCTATCGCGTCGAGGAACACCAACTCGATGAGGCCTGCTACGACCTGATGGCGTCCGAAGCGCGGCTGACCAGCCTGTTCGCCATCGCCAAGGGCGACCTGCCGACCGAGCACTGGTTCAAGCTCGGCCGCCCGATCGTCGAAATCGGCTTCCGCGGCGCGCTGATGTCGTGGTCGGGCTCGATGTTCGAGTACCTGATGCCGCCGCTGGTGATGAAAGAGCCACATGGCTCGATCCTCAACCAGACCAGCAACCTCATCATCAAGCGGCAGATCCAGTACGGGCGTTCCAAGGACGTGCCGTGGGGCATTTCGGAAGCGGCTTACAATGCGCGCGACCGGGAGATGAACTACCAATACACCAATTTCGGCGTGCCGGGCCTGGGACTCAAGCGCGGCCTCGGCCAGAACACGGTGATCGCGCCCTATGCGACGATCCTGGCGGCGCAGTTCATGCCGCGCGAGGCGGTTGAAAACCTCAAGCGCCTCAAGGAGATCGGCGGACTCGGCCGGCACGGTTACTACGACGCCATCGACTTTACCCCGCAGCGCGTGCCGGAAGGCGCCACGCACGCTGTGGTCCTGAACTACTTCGCGCACCATTCCGGCATGTCGATCGCCGCCGTTGCCGACGCCGTGTTCGAGGGGCGCCTGCGCGACCGCTTCCACAGCGATCCGGTCATCGAATCGGCCGAGTTGCTGTTGCAGGAAAAGGCGCCGCGCGAGATTCCCGCCGATACGGTGCGCACCGAGGCGGAAGAGCGCACATCGGTCGACGAGACGGAGGTGCAGAGCCCGGATACCCGTGTCATCCTCGACCCGTCATTGGCGCTGCGTTCCACCAACCTGTTGTCCAACGGGCGCTATTCCGTGATGGTCAGCGCCACCGGCTCCGGCTACAGCCGCTGGGGCGAACTGGCCGTCACCCGCTGGCAGCCCGACCCGACGGAAGACAGGCTGGGCACCTTCATCTTCCTGCGCGACGCCGATACCGGCGACTGGTGGTCGGCGACGACGGAACCGAGAAAGGCGCCGCACGAAACGGCGCAGGCGCTGTTTTCCGACGATAAGGCGAGCTTCATCAAGAGCGTCGGTTCGCTGCGGTCCGAAGTGGAATGTATCGTCGTGTCGGAAGGCAACGGCGAGGGCCGCCGCGTCACCCTCTATAATGACGGGGCGACGGACCGCCATATCGAGGTGACGTCGTTTGCCGAACTGGTGCTGGGCTCCGAGGCTTCCGACAATGCGCACCCCGCTTTCTCCAAGATGATGGTGGAGACGGAGATCGCCGCCGACAACGGCGCTATCTTCGCCACCCGCCGCAAGCGCGACGCAGGCGAACCCGATATCGCCATGGCGCATTTCGTCACCGATCCGTCGAGCCTGGCGCGCGACACCGAGGCCGAGACGGACCGGCGGGCCTTCATCGGCCGTGGGCGCGGCATCGCAGACGCCGCCGCGTTCGATCCGGGCGCAAGGCTGAGCGGTACGGCCGGTTTCACGCTCGACCCTGTCGCGGCGCTGCGGCGGCGGGTGCGCGTTCCGGCCAACAAGAAGATCTCGCTGGTGTTCTGGACCGTCGTCGGTGCCAGCCGCGCTGAGGTCGAGGAGGCGCGGGCGCGGCTGGACCACGGCGAAAGCTTCGCCCGCCAGGCCATGCTCGCCTGGACGCGCTCGCAGGTGCAGACGCGCCACATGGGGCTTTCGCTGACCGACGCCGCCAACGTGCAGCAGCTCGGCCGCTACCTGATCTATCCCGACCCGTTCCTGCGCCTGCCGTCGGAGGCGATTTCATCGGGTCTCGGCAAGCAGTCGAGCCTGTGGCCGACGTCGATTTCGGGCGACTACCCGATCTTTGCCGTGCGCATCGGCGACGTCGCCGACCTGGAGATCGTCGCGCAGGCGTTGCGGTTCCAGGAGTATCTGCGGGCACGCGGATTGATGGTCGATCTCGTCGTCGTCAACGAGCAGGCCTCGTCCTACGTGCAGGATCTCCAGCAGGCGATCGAGGCGCTGTGCGAAAACAGCCGCGTGCGCGGCACCGAACTCGGACCGCGCCAGCACATTTTCGCGGTGCGGCGCGACCTGATGGACGAGCCGACCTATCGCACCCTGCTGGCCGTCGCCCGCGTCGTCCTGCATACCCGCAACGGCACCATTTTCGACCAGATCGAGCGGGCCGAGGCGGCGGCCTTGCAGGCGCGCGACGAGACGCGCGCCCTTCGCGGCGCCGGCCTGGTGGAAACGCAGCCGGCGCCGCATGCGCCGGTCGTGGATTTCGCGGCCGACGGCTCGGGGCTCAGCCACTGGAACGGCTTCGGCGGTTTCGACGGCGACGGCCGCCATTACGTCACCCGGCTGACCGGCCAGCGGGCGACGCCGCAGCCGTGGATCAACGTCATTTCCAACGCCGCCTTCGGCTTTCATGTCTCGGCGGAAGGGGCGGCCTTTACCTGGAGCCGCAACAGCCGCGACTACCAGTTGACGCCGTGGTCGAACGATCCGGTGACGAACCGTCCGGGCGAGGGCATCTATATCCACGACCTCGACAGCGGCCAGGCTTTCTCGCCGACGGCCGCCGTCGTGCGCGATCCGGCGGTGGTCTACGAGACGTGGCACGGACAGGGCTTTTCGACCTTCCGCGCCACGCGGGGGCCGCTCGCCATGGACCTCACCCATGTGGTCGATCCCGCCGATCCGGTGCGAATTTCGCGCCTGCGCATCCGTAACGAAGGCGATACCACGGCAAGGTTGCGCATCTACGCCTATGCCGAATGGGTGCTTGGCACTCATCGCTCGAAGACCGCCGGGACCATCATTCCGTCGCTGGACGCGGATACCGGCGCCTTGTTCGCCCGCAACCCCTATGGGCTGGACTTCGGCGATCGGGTGGCCTTCCTGGCTGCCGATCGGGAGCCGCAGTCCGTCACCGCCGACCGCCAGGAATTTCTCGGCCGGCACGGCTCGAGCGGGAAACCGCAGGCCGTTCTGAACGGTAGGGCGCTGTCCGGCCGCATCGAGGCTGGCGACGATCCGTGCGCCGCCATGGCGCGCGATGTCGAGATACCGGCGGGCGGCAACGTCACCCTGCTGTGGTTGTTGGGCGACGCGGACACGGCGGAGCAGGCCGGCGAACTGATCCGCCTGCACCGAAAGAAGGATTTCGACCAGCGGCTCGAAGAGAATGAGCGCGACTGGCGTGCCTTCCTCGATACGGTGCAGATCGAGACGCCGGACAAGGCGCTCGACGCCGTGATCAACCATTGGCTGCCGTACCAGGCGCTTGCCTGCCGCATCCGGGCACGCTCGGCCTTCTACCAGGCGAGCGGGGCGTTCGGCTTCCGCGACCAGTTGCAGGACACGCTGTCGCTCCTGATGCACGACCCGGCACTGGCGCGCGACCAGATCCTCAACGCGGCGCGGCGGCAGTTCCCGGAAGGCGACGTACAGCACTGGTGGCTGCCGCGCACCGGCGCTGGGGTGCGCACCATGATCTCCGACGACGTGGTGTGGCTGGCGCATGCGGTAGCCCGCTATGTCAAAGTCACCGGCGATAAGGCGATCCTCAAGGAAGCCTTGCCGTTCATCAACGGCCAGGCGCTGACCGAGGGCGAGCATGACGCCTTCTTCACACCCGAAGTCTCCAAGCGGAGCGTCTCGCTCTACGAACATTGCGCGCTGGCGCTCGACCTCGCGATCAAGCGCAGCAGTCCGGCCGGGCTGCCGCTGATCCTCGGCGGCGACTGGAACGACGGCATGAACCGTGTCGGTCAGGGCGGCAAGGGCGAGAGCGTATGGCTCGGCTGGTTCCTGCTCGGCACGTTGGGCGCCTTTGCCGATGTCGCCAAGGCGGAAGGCGACGATAAGCGAGCCAAGGGCTGGGAAAAACACGCCGACCTGTTGAAGCGGGCGCTGGAAAACACGGCCTGGGACGGCGAATGGTATCGTCGCGGCAGCTTCGACGACGGCACGCCGCTCGGCTCGCACGATTCCGACGAGTGCAAGATCGACTCGATCGCGCAGTCGTGGAGCGTGCTGTCGGGCGAGGGCGATCCGGCGCGCTCGCGCACCGCCATAAACCAGGCGACTCGCATGCTGGTCGATGAAGACCTCAAGATCGTCAAGCTGTTCACCCCGGCCTTCTCGAAGACCGACAAGGACCCCGGCTACATCAAGGCCTATCCGCCCGGTGTGCGCGAAAACGGCGGCCAGTATACCCATGCCTCGACATGGTTCGTGATCGCGCTGGCCGAGATGGGGCAGGTGGACGAGGCCTATCGCTGCCTTTCCATGCTCAATCCGGTCAATCATGCGCTGGACGAGGAGGCCGCCGAACGCTACCGGGTCGAGCCCTACGTGGTCGCCGCAGACATCTACGCCTCGGAGCGGGAAGAGGGGGGCGACAAGGGCGGCCGCGGCGGCTGGACATGGTACACCGGCTCCGCCGGTTGGCTGTACCGGGCCGCCGTCGAGGCCGTTCTCGGCATCGAACGGCAGGGCAAGCGCATCAGCTTCAATCCGAAAATCCCAACCAGTTGGGACGGTTATTCGGCAAAGCTCAATCTATTGGGCGCGCGGTGCAGCGTGCGCGTCGTGCGCGCCAAGGCAAGCAAGTCCGTTTCGCTCGAAGTCAACGGCGCGAAAGTGAAGGGCACCTCGCTGGAATTGAAGAAGGGCGCGGACTTCGACGTGCTGGTGAAAATACCGGGCTGAACCGGCGAGAAACGGCCGCCCGTCGCGGGCGGCCGAAGACGGCGCTCAAAATTGCCGCAACGGCACCCGGTTGCCGCAATTTCGCCGCAGAGCAGGCATTTCACCTTTTATCTCAACCCGTTACCGTTCACGGCAAATTTCGGCCCGTTGCCATCTTTTGTTCGCGGAATCGGAACAGAACGGGTGTCCAACCATTGTTTTCCGACCTGCCGAACGATACTTGTTCACGCCGAATGGGACAGCGCACAACTGACAGGTTCGTGGAGTAGCCAAGGTGTCCATCCTTCAGATCTACTGGCGAGCGCTCGGTTATCTTGCCGCCGACAAGAAGCGGGTGTTTTTCATTTGTCTGGCCAACGTCTCGCTGGCCGTGATCGCGATCCTGGAGCCGATCATGTTCGGCCATGTGATCGACGCCATTTCCGATCATACCGACGTCGTGCCGCCGCTCGGCATGTGGGCCGGCCTCGGTGCCTTCAACATCGTCGCCTTCGTGCTGGTGGCGCGCAGCGCCGACCGCTTCGCCCATGCCCGCCGCAGCGAGGTGCTGTGTGAATCCTTCGAGCGCATCATCACCATGCCGCTTTCGTGGCATCACCAGCGCGGCACGTCCAATTCCCTGCACACCCTCTTGAGGGCCGTCGAGACGCTGTTCAGCCTGTGGCTGGAATTCATGCGCCTGCACCTGTCGACCGTGGTGGCGCTTGCCTTGCTGATCCCGACCGCGCTGTCGCTCGACGTGCGCA
Source organism: Mesorhizobium sp. (assembly GCF_017306545.1). GTDB lineage: Bacteria > Pseudomonadota > Alphaproteobacteria > Rhizobiales > Rhizobiaceae > Mesorhizobium. The sequence continues at coordinate 14,048 of NZ_JAFKID010000005.1, read as the reverse complement.
TGTCGGTGGTGCTGATCGTTCTCGGTGTCCTCTATTTTGTCATCGGCCGGCTGGTCATGCGCCGCACCAAGGACGGCCAGGCCAACGTCGAGCGCCACTACCACAAGGTGTTCGCGCATGTGACGGACTCCGTCACCAACATTTCGGTGTTGCAGAGCTACAACCGCATCGGCCACGAGACGGAGGCGCTCAAGCGTTATGTCGGCGATCTCCTGAAGGCGCAGAACCCGGTGCTCGACTGGTGGGCCATCGCCAGCGCGCTGAACCGCCTGTCCTCCACCATCTCGATGATGATCGTGCTGATGATCGGCGCCTATCTCGTGACCCAGGGCGAGTTGCGCATCGGCGAGGTGATCGCCTTCACCGGCTTCGCCACGCTGCTGATCGCGCGTCTCGACCAGGTTTCGACCTTCGTCAACCAGATCTCCGAAGCCCGCGCCAAGCTGGAAGAATTCTATCGTCTGGAAGATTCCGCCGTCGATGAAGCCGAGCCCGAGGGCCTGCGCGACCTGACCTCCGTGACCGGCCATATCCGCTTCGAGAATGTCGGCTTCGAGTTCGCCGCTTCGGGGCAGGGCGTCGAGGACGTGTCCTTCGAGGTCCAGGCCGGTCAGACGGTCGCTATCGTCGGGCCGACGGGTGCGGGCAAGACGACGCTCATCAACCTGCTGCAAGGCGTCTACGCGCCGCAGAAGGGCCGTATCCTGATCGACGGCGTCGATACCCGCACGGTGACGCGCAAGTCGCTGCGCCATGCCATCGCCACAGTGTTTCAGGACGCCGGCCTGCTCAACCGGTCGATCGAGGACAACATCCGCATCGGCCGCGAGGATGCCAGCTATGAAGAGGTCCATGCCGCCGCCGAGGCCGCCGTGGCGCAGGACTTCATCCTCGCCAAGAGCGAAGGCTACGACACTATCGTCGGCGAGCGTGGCGGCCAGCTTTCGGGTGGCGAGCGCCAGCGCATCGCCATCGCGCGCGCCGTGCTGAAGAACGCGCCGATCCTCGTGCTGGACGAAGCCACCAGCGCGCTCGACGTCGAGACGGAAGGCCGCGTCAAGGAAGCCATCGACGACCTGCGGCGCGACCGCACGACCTTCATCATCGCGCATCGCCTCAGCACCGTGCGCGACGCCAGCCTCGTCGTCTTCATGGACAAGGGCAAGGTGGTCGAGCAGGGCGGCTTCGTCGAACTGTCGATGCGCAACGGCCGCTTCGCCGCGCTGCTGCGCGCCGGCGGCCTGCTCAGCGACGAGGAAGTGCGCCGCATGAGCCGCCTTTCGGCCGTGCAGGACGCGGCCGCCTGACGGCTTTCCGGCAAGGGCGGCGCGGTTCGCCGCCCATCCCGGCCGGGCAGCGACAATCGGCCGATTGCCCCGACAGTTTCCCCGGTCTATGAACGAGGCATGAGCGAGACGAGCACGCGCCCGACCGGCTGGATAGACTTGGCGAACCCTACGCGGTTCGTCGCGTTTGCAGACCGGCTGTCTCCCTGGCTGTGGACGGCCGCCGCCGTCATCCTCGCCTGCGGGCTCTACATGAGCTTCGCCGCGCCGGCCGATTTCCAGCAGGGCATCACCGTGCGCATCATGTATATCCATGTGCCTTTCGCCTGGCTGGCGATGCTGTGCTACACGCTGATGGCCGTCTCGGCACTCGGCACGCTGGTCTGGCGTCACCCGCTGGCGGACGTGGCGTTGAAGTCGGCAGCACCCGTCGGGGCGACGTTTACGGCGCTGGCGCTGATTACCGGCTCCATCTGGGGCAAGCCGATGTGGGGCACCTGGTGGGTGTGGGACGCTCGCCTGACCTCGGTCTTCGTGCTGTTCTTGATGTATCTCGGCATTATTGCGCTCACCCGCGCGCTGGACGATGCCGGCCGCGCGGCATGGGCCGCCGCCGTCATCACGCTGGTCGGCTTCGTCAATATCCCCATCATCAAGTTCTCGGTCGATTGGTGGAACACGCTGCATCAGCCGGCCTCCGTGTTCCGGTTGGGCGGCCCGACCATCGATCCCTCGATGCTGGTGCCGCTGCTGGTGATGGCCGTTGGCTTCACCGTCCTGTTCTTCGCCCTGCACCTGACGGCGATGCGCAGCGAGATCCTGCGCCGGCGGGTTGCCGCCATGCGCCGCATGGCGGCGCGCCGGGCCAACGCATAAATCGCCAACGCATAAATCGATTGTAGGCGGCATCGACAGGCAAAGGCCGTTCGGCTAATGCGGATGGATCGCATAAGTCGAGAGTGAAAACGCCATGAAACGGTCCGCCGTCAACGCCATCATCCGCGAAGCCGATGCCTTCATCCGCTCCTTCGGCTATGTCATGCCGCCCTTCGCCTACTGGTCGCCTGACGAGATGAAGGCACGCCGGCAAAGTTCGGCCGGTATTTTCTCGTCCCGCCTCGGCTGGGACATTACCGACTACGGGCAGGGCAAGTTCGACGAGCTGGGCCTCTTCCTGTTCACCGTGCGCAACGGCCGTTTCGAGGACATGAAGAAGGGCGCCGGCATGCTTTATGCCGAGAAAATCATGATCTCGCGCAAGGACCAGCTTTCGCCCATGCACCGCCACGTCATTAAGGCGGAGGACATCATCAATCGCGGCGGCGGCAAGTTGGTGCTGGAATTGTTCATGCACGATGCCGAGGGCGGCATCGATCCGCAGGCCGAGGTTTCGGTGCCGGTGGACGGCACCATTCACAAGCTGCCGGCCGGCGGCCTGCTCAAGCTCGATCCGGGCGAGAGCGTGACGCTGCTGCCTGGCGTCTGGCATGCCTTCTGGGCCGAGGGCAAGGACGTGCTCATCGGCGAAGTCTCGACCGTCAATGACGATCTCACCGACAATATTTTCCGCGATCCGATCGGCCGTTTCGCGGCCATCGAGGAAGACACGCCGCCGCTGCATCTTCTGGTGTCCGACTACGAGAAGTGGGTCGGTTAAAGCATGATGCCGAAAAGTTGCAGACTTTTCGGAAAACATCATGCTTCAAAAACAAATGGTTAGAGCGGAATACCGATTCAGGGAAACGGGCATTTCGCTCTAAGCGCTACGGCCTTGCCCGGTGAGGCTCCGGTCAGGCGGCGGTAATACCGAGAATTTCTCTGGCCTCCGGCCCCGAGGCTACCGGCCGCCCGATGCGCCTGGCGAGGGCGGCTATGGCTGCGACGCGCTCGGCGTTGTCGCGGGCGACGCTGCCGTCGGCATTCCACAGCGAGTTCTCGAAGCCGACGCGGACATGGCCGCCCCCTTCGATCGCCGCGGCAAGGGCCGCCGTTTCGCCCCGCCCGAAAGCGCAAACCGACCAGACCGCTTCATTGCGCAGACCATGGTGGTCGAGCCCTTCAAGGAAGGCATCGAGGTCCTGCGGCCGGCTTTCCTGGTTCAAGGCATAACGGCCGAGGACGAACAGCAGTTGCGGGCGGCTTTCGGGACGCAGGCCGCGCCGCCGCAATTCAGCGAAACGGTCGAGATCGGCGTGATCGTAAAGGATGTGCTGGACAGCTATCCGGTTGTCTGACGCCCATGCATAGAACGCCGACGGTCCGGCTTCGCCGCCCGTCAGAAGTTCGCGCAAAGCCATGGAGACGGCCGCCGGCCGCAGCTTTCGGACGAGATCCATCTGCTCGGTGGGAGAATAGCGGCCCATCGATTCGGTCGTTATCTGGACCGCCATGGCGGCGCCCGTCCGTGCGCGAACGGCGGCTATCGCCTCGCGGTAGAGTTCGGCGTCAAGTACGTGCCGCGCCTGCGCGTCACGCACATGCAAGTGGATCGCGGCGGCACCTGCGTCGAGGCAGGCCGCCGCTGTCTCCGCCAGTTCCGCGGCGGTGGTCGGCAGGGCGGGATGGTCGGCCTTGGTGCGGCGGGCGCCGTTTGGGGCCACCATGATGACGAGGGGCTTGGCTTGTGCGTTCATGTCGTTACTTGCGGCGGCTCAGGTTCGCGCTGTGATTGCAGATCACACACCTGATGCCAACCCCTGTCGGCCATTCCTTTCAGCGCAGCCTCTTTGCCATGAACGCGATATCCGCCGGCAGGTCGCTCGCTTGGAGCCGTTCGAAACCGAGCGCCCGGTAGAAGCGCTGCGCGTTGCCGTTGCGGGGATCGACTTGAAGATGAAGGCCGGGCGACCCGCCGATGCGCAGCCGCTCAAGCAGGAATGCGACGGCCCGTGTGCCGATGCCGCGCCCGCGTGCCGGTTCCAACAGGTCGATATGTCCGTGCGAGGGGTAGGCCGACAGGCCGGGCGGCAGCGCCGCTTGCGGACGATGAACCAAGTACCGCGCCCAGTCGCTGCCTGTCCAGCGCGAGCGGTCGGGGCCGGGATCGCGATAGCGGCGCTGCAAGGCTGGATACCAGTCGCGTGCCAGCCGGGCGTTGAAGGCTTCGGTGTCGAGCGCGCCGAACAGGTAGCCGGCGGCGCCTTGAGGCCCTTCGATCAGGAAGGCGAGGTCCGGTTCGCAGACCTGATAGGGAACGGCGTAGATGTGTCCGAGAAGGTCCGGATCGTCTTCTCTTGCCGTGGCGTCCGCGCCGGCATTGCCGGTCTTCAGGCATATCCGGGCGAGGTCGCCATGATCCTCCGTTCTCGCCTGGCGCAGGATAAAGCCGCCGCCGAAATCGAGGATGGTCGGTCCGGCGTTCATGGAGGATTGAGGCGGAAGTCGGCGCCTTCGGGCAAGAGTTGGCCGCCGTCGACCACGATGGTCGTGCCGGTGATGTAGGCCGCGTCGTCGGAAGCCAGGAACAGGAAGGCGTTGGCGACGTCGCGCGGGCTGCCGAGCCGGCCAAGCGGGATGGCGTCCTCCATGTTCTTGATGAAGGCCGGGCCGCGATGTTCCTGGATCGCTTCGGTCAGGATGTTGCCCGGCTCGACGCCGTTGACGGTGATGCCGTAGCCGGCGAACTCCAGCGCGGCGGCGCGGATGAAGCCGTTGATGCCGGCTTTGGTCGCGGAATAATGGCCGTGACCCGGACTGGTCACATGCGGCCCGGTGATGGAAGAGGTGAACAGCATGCGTCCCGAGTGCTGCGTCTTCATAACCGGCAGAGCGGCGCGCGCGGCGTTGAAGGCGCCGCGCAGGTTCACCGCCATCACCCGGTCCCAGTCGTCGGGGCTGGTGTCTTCGATGAGTTGCCAGGGGTAGATGCCGGCGTTCTGGACGACGATGTCGAGGCGGCCGTGCCTTTGTACCGCGAGCGCGGCCGCCGCTTCGGCATCGGCCATTTTCGAGATGTCGGTGGCGACGAAGGCGGCGTCGAGGTCGCGGGCGGTCGTCCGGGCGGCCTCGGAATCCATGTCGCCGAGGACGAGCCTTGCGCCTTCCTCGGCGAAGCGCTCGGCAATGCCCCGGCCGATGCCGCGTGCGGCGCCAATGACGAGCGCGACCTTGCCTTGCAGCCGTCCGGTCATTTTTCCGACTCCTATGCCAGCCGCTGCCGGATGGTCTGCTTGAACGTGTCGAGCATGACGGCGGCGAGCACGAGCAGGCCGTGGATGACCTGGGTGAAATTCGCCGGCAGGCCCATCAGGTTGATCGCGGTGTTGATGGCCGACAGCAAAAGCACGCCGGCATAGACACCGGGCAGCGAGCCGACGCCGCCTTTCAGGCTGACGCCGCCGATGACGACGGCGGCGAAGGCGTTGAACAAGAGCCCGATGCCGAGATTGGCGGTGGCGCCGGACGTGCGCACGGCGAGCAGCCAGCCTGACAGGCCGGCGATAGCGCCCGCCAGCACGAAGGCGAGGATCAGATTGCGGGTGACGCGGATGCCGGCCCGAAAGGTGGCCGTCTCGTTGCCGCCGATCATCACGAGATGACGCCCGAACGGCGTCTTGGCCATGATGAGAGAGAAGACCACGAAGCAGCCGATGGCGATCCAGGCGGTCAACGGCAGGCCGAGCAGGCGCTGGATACCGAACCAGCGGATTGCCGGCGCGAGGTCTTGCGCCGAGCGGCCGCCGGAGATCGCCAGCACCAGTCCGCGCACCCAGATATAGGAGGCGAGCGTGATGATGAAGGCGTTCATCTTCGCCTTGACGATGAGGTAGCCGTTGAACAGGCCGATGATGCCGCCGACGGCGAGCGCGACCGCGATCGAAACCGGCACCATCAGCCATTCGGGATGGATCTGGTAGCCGTAGCCGATGCCTGCGGAGCAGAAGAGAATGCCGACTGCCATCGCCGCCAGCGCCGCCACGGATTCCACCGAAAGGTCCATGTGGCCGGCGATGATGACCAGTGCCAGGCCGATCGACATGACGCCGAGAACGCTCGAAGCCTCGATGATGTTGGCGAAAATGCCGAGCTGGAAATAGTTCGGCACGAAGGCCGAAAAAATCGCCAGCACGAACAGCAGCATGAACCAGACGAGGTTGTCGAGGACGAACTCGAGTATGCGGCGGGTGCGAGGGTTCATCGGTCGATCCGGCTGGAGAAGATGCCCCGGACCGGCGCGGTCCGGGGCAGGGAGGTTGGATTACTCGACGGACTTGATCTTGTCCGTCGGCGGCTTCTGGTTGCCCCAGAATTTCGGGTCGTCGACATTGGACTTGTCGATGGCGGCGCCCGGAACCTTCAGGTTCGGACCCCATTCCTCGTTGGTGACGACGCCCTTCAGGCCGATCACGTCATACTCGCCGGGCTTGATTTCCTGCTTGTTGACGATCTTGTCCATGAGCATCGCCACGGCAGCCGCCTGTGCGTAGAGCGGCTGCTCCACCTCGACGTTCAGCCAGCCCTTGCGGATCAGGTCGAGGCCGACCGGCGCGCCGTTCGAACTCATCAGCATGATGTCGCCCGGCTTCTTGCCGGCCGATTCCAGCGATGCGACCGCCGCCACCGAGAGGTGCGCGGCATGGCTGAAGATCAGGTCGATGTCGGGATTGGCCTGCAACTGGTCGGACACGATGGTGCCGGCATTCGAGGCTTCCCACTGCATGGCCGGCAGGGAGATGATCTTGACGTCCGGAAACGCCTTCATCTTCTCCTCGAAGCCCTTCTGGATATCCAGCGTGTAGGGGTCGCCGGGGTCGCCCAGCACTTGCAGGATCTTGCCCTTCACCGCGCCGTTCTTTTCCTTCAGCAGCTTTTCGGCGGAATCGGCCGCGACATGGCCGATCTCGACCGTGCCGGCGACAGAGGTGAAGTCCGACTTGGTCGAAGTGATCGGGCGGTCGAACTCGACCACCGGAATGCCGGCGGCGCGAGCCGATTCAACCGAAGGCTTCAACGCATTGAAGTCGACGGCGGCAAGGATGATGGCCGCCGGCTTGAGCGCGATGACGTCGTTCATCTGGCTCTGCTGGGCGTCGGTCTTGTTGTCGGCGTTCAGCGTTTTCATCTCGTAGCCGACCTGCTTGAGAAACATCTCAAGCGCGCTCACCGAGCCGGTCTGGAACTCGTCGAGCAAGGTCGGGACGAGGTAGTAGACGGTCCCCTTGGACTGGGCGAATGCCGGCGTGAGCGTGGCAAAGGCCAGTGCCAGGATACCGAAGATGGAAAGAAGAATTCTCTTCATATCGTTCCTCCTGTTATGCCGGACCCCTCTTTCCCTTCAGCCTGCCGGTCCGGCACCGACATGCGTTTCCCCGGTGATCATCGAGATCACCTGATCGGGACTTGTCTTCCGGGTTTCGACGTCACCCGCCACGACGCCCTGGCGGATCACCACGATGCGGTCGGCGACCTGGAAGGCCTGCTGCATGATGTGGGTGATGATGATGACGCCGATGCCCTGGGCGGCAACCTTGCGGATCATCTCCAGGCCGCGCCGTGTCTGGTCGACGCCGAGCGCGGCGAAGGGTTCGTCCAGCAGAACCAGCTTGCCGCCCCAATGGACGAAGCGGTTCAACTCGATCGCCTGGCGCTGGCCGCCCGAAAGATGCTCTACGTTAGTGCGCAACGAGGGAATGCGGGTGCCGGCGTCGGCGAGCGCCTTGGCCACCACGTCTTCCATGGCGCGTTCGTCCAGCACCGGCACGCCGAGCACCTTGCGGGTGATCTCGCGGCCCATGAAGAAATTGGCGACGACATCGACGTTCGTGCACAGCGACAGGTCCTGGTAGACCGTCTCGATGCCGGCGGCCTTCGCCTCGGCAGGCGTGTGGGCGAGAAATTCCTTGCCTTCGAACAGCATCTTGCCGGAGGTGGGCTCCAGCCCGCCCGAGATGATCTTGACCAGCGTCGACTTGCCGGCGCCGTTGTCGCCGAGCAGGGCGATGACCTCGCCCTTCGCCATCGAGAAGGAGACGCCTTTCAGCGCTTCGATGGCGCCGTAGTTCTTGCGGATGTCGTCCAGAACCAGAAGAGGTTCGCTCATGCCGCCACTCCCTTGCCGAGCGGAATGGATTGGTCGCGGTCGCGCGCGGTCGCGAACATCTGGCCGAAGCGCGGCGACAGGGTGCCCGACACGGCAAGGGCCGCCGCCCCGCGCAGCACCGAATGCTTGCCGCCGCGCGCCACCACGATACGTGGATGGGCGCGATTGCGGCGCGCCGAAACGGAATTCGGCAGCGCCGCCGCCTCGCCCGCCAGCCGTTCGATCAGGCTCGTCGGCGCCAGGCCGCCGATCACCACCGTTTCGGGATCGAAGAGATTTTCGATGGTCACGATGGCATTGCGGAAGAGCGGACCGATGCCAGCGACCCAATCGCTCTCGCCTTGGCCGCGCCGCTGGAGGGCTTCCAGCGACACGTAGCGTTCCAGGCAGCCGCGGTTGCCGCACGGGCAGGCCTCGCCGTCTGGAACCACGGGGATATGACCGATCTCGCCGGCGTTGCCGCGCGCGCCGCGCATGACGGTGCCCTCGCGCACCATGGCGCCGCCGAGACCGTAGCCGAAATAGAGATAATAGTAGTCCGACAGTTGCGTGCCGTAGCCGTAAAGCTGCTCGCCGAGCGCGGCGGCCGCCATGTCGGTTTCGATGAAGGCGGCCAGCCCGCTTGCCTCCGCCAACCTTTCCTTGAGGGCAACGCCGGTCCAGCCGGTCATTGTGGTGGGGCCGACGAAGCTCATGGACTCCACGTCGAACGGTCCCGGCAAGGCCATGCCCACCCCGAGAATGCGGCCGCCGGGACGCAGGCCGGTCAGTTCCGGCACCATGGCGGCAATCAGGTCGAAGGCCAAATCGGGCGAGGCCTGCGGCGCCTCGCGATGGGCGCTGCCGATGACTTCGCCGCTGAGGTCGATCAGGGCCGCATCCACGCCGAGCGGCGTCAGATGGACGCCGACGGCATGGCCGCCCTCGGGATTGATGCGCAGCGCGGAGGCTGGAAGGCCTCGGCCTTTCGGTTGCTCGCGTGCCGAGAGGACGTAGCCTTGCTCCGCGAGTTCGCGCACGATTGTCGAAACGGTCTGCACGGTCAAGCCGACGCGCCGGGCGATCTCGCCGCGCACCAGCGGTCCGCCAAGACGAATGGCTTCCAGCACGATGCGCCGGTTGTAAGGCCGCCCAAATTCCTGGTTGGTCCCCCGAAGTGCCATTGTGCACGCTCTCTCCCGATAGGAAGGTTGGCATCGATCCTTTATTCAGTCAAATGGAATTCAAAAATGACCGGTTCTTTGGGTTCGGTCGGTTTGCCTACGCTGTTGCGGCGTGTGGCGCCCAAGGCAACCGACTTGGCAAAAGCTGGCGCATGGTCGGTGAACCATGCCGGGTGCGGTTGAGTGGCAAGAACCATCCAGGCAAGGTGATGCAGGGGCGTGGCGAGCGCCCTTTTTTGGTCGCGCTCCCTTCTATGCAGTCGCCATCGGCCGGCCCTGCGGCTAGATGCCGTATTCAGGGCAAGGCGCCGTCCGTTGACGATCACGGCGGTCATGCCGTTAGATCATGACCGGACAACCGGAACATGCCTGCGATGCGCATCGAAGGCGGCACTGGAAGGAGGCCGGTGCGGCTGTCGTATAACTGTCGGACCATCGCTTGCGGTCCCGCCCTTGACGGAGTTGTGCCATGAGTTGCTGTGCGCCCGGAACCGAAGCGGCGCTCGACATGGGTGTTTCGCTGTCGGCGCGTGAGATCGGCCTTGCGGCACGCCCGCTCGGCAACGGCGCTTTTCAGATCGAGTTGTCGGTGCCAGGCGTGCATTGCGCGGCCTGCATCCAGACCGTCGAGCGGCGGCTGGCAAGTCTTGCCGGTGTTACGGCGGCACGGGTGAACCTGTCGACGAAGCGCGTCAGCGTGCGCTGGCAGGGCGAGGAGCCGCCGCCCGTCGTCGAGGCGCTGAACGGCATCGGCTATCCGGCCCATCTGTTCGACGAAGCAGCAGGCCAGCGGGACCGCACGCTGTCCGAACTCATTCGCGCGCTGGCGGTTGCCGGTTTCGCCGCCAGCAACATCATGCTGCTTTCCGTTTCCGTGTGGTCGGGCGCCGAAGGCGCGACGCGCGACCTGTTCCACTGGATCTCGGCGTTCATCGCCTTGCCGGCGCTGCTGTTTTCCGGTCGCGTCTATTATCGCTCGGCGTGGGGCGCACTGCGCCACGGCCGCATGAACATGGACGTGCCGATCGCCATCGGCGTATCGCTCGCCTATGCGATGAGCCTCTACGAGACGATCAACCACGGCGAGCACGTCTACTTCGATGCGTCCATCACGCTGCTTTTCTTCCTGCTGATCGGCCGCACGCTGGACCATGTCATGCGCAACCGGGCGCGGGCGGCGGTGCTCGGCCTGTCGCGCCTGGCGTCGCAGGGCGCCGTCGTGCTCGACGCCGAGGGCGGGCGCAGCTACCGGCCGGTCGCCGAGATCGAGCCTGGAATGCGCCTGCTCGTCGTCGCCGGCGAGCGCATCCCGGTCGATTCCGAAGTGATCGCCGGAAGTTCCGATCTCGATTGCTCGCTGGTGACGGGGGAGGGAGCGCCGCAGGCGGTCGAAGCCGGCGCGGAGGTTCGTGCTGGGACGCTGAACCTGACCGGCCCGATTACCCTGGTCGCCTTGCGTGCGGCGACCGATTCCTTCCTTGCCGAAATGACGCGCATGATGGAGGCGGCGGAGGGCGGCCGCGCGCGCTACCGGCGCATCGCCGAACGGGTGTCTTCGCTCTACGCACCGGTGGTGCACCTGACCGCCCTGCTGACGTTCCTCGGCTGGATGGCGGCGGACGGTGATTGGCGCAAGGCGATGACGATTGCCATTGCAGTCCTCATCATCACCTGTCCCTGCGCGCTCGGCCTTGCCGTGCCGATCGTGCAGGTCGTGGCCGCGCGGCGTCTTTTCGAGGGTGGCGTCATGGTCAAGGACGGCGGCGCTATGGAGCGGCTGGCCGAAATCGACACGGTCGTCTTCGACAAGACCGGCACGCTGACACTCGGCCGACCGCGCCTCGTCAATGCGGAGGCTATCGCCCCGGACATGCTGGCTGTCGCGGCCGGACTTGCCGCCGGCTCGCGGCATCCGGTTTCGCAGGCGATCGCCTCCGCGTCCACCCGAGGCGCGTCTCTCGACGGCATCCGGGAAATCCCCGGTTGCGGCCTGCAAGGCTATCGCGGCGAGGAAGAATGGCGGCTGGGTCGTGCTTCGTGGACATTAGCGCCGGGGGAAAATGGCGGCACTATCGACGGCACCGTGCTCAGCCTCGACGGCAAGCTGGCTGCGCGGTTCGAACTGGAGGACGAGATGCGGCCGGGCGCCGGGCCGGCGGTGTCGGCTTTGCGCGGCAGCGGCAAGCAACTGGCCGTTTTGTCCGGCGACACTATGCGGAACTGCCGCACGGTTGCGGACAAGCTCGGCATCAACGACGTCCAGGCGAGTCTTTTGCCGGCAGGCAAGGTCGAACGGATCGGCGCACTGGCGGCGCGGGGACACAGGGCCCTGATGGTCGGCGACGGCCTGAACGACGCGCCGGCGCTGGCTGCCGCCCACGTCTCCATGGCGCCGGCGACGGCGGCCGACATCGGCCGTAACGCCGCCGATTTCGTTTTCCTGCACGAGAGCCTGGAGGCGGTGCCGCTGGCGCTGGCGGTAGCGCGGCGCGCCGGCGAACTGATCCGTCAGAACATTGCGCTGGCCATCGCCTACAACCTGATCGCCGTGCCGATCGCGATCCTGGGCTATGTCACGCCGCTCATCGCGGCCGCTGCCATGTCCGGCTCCTCGCTGCTGGTTATCGCCAATGCGTTGAGGCTGAACGGCAGGCGAGCATCCACTGCGAACAAGCCAGCCAAAGCGGGCTCGGCGAGGGTCGGCAAGCGCGACCTCGCAAGTGGCCAGGAACTCCGCGAGTTCTGACATCGGTCCCGGTTTGCCAGATGGTCCCGGTGAGAACTTCGAAGCGACTGAAGATCGACAGGCGCTGCCGGCATTATTCAATGCTGACCGCAAAGAACGTCGACGGCTCGAAATCCATGACGGCCTCGATGTCGGAGCCTGCGGGCAGCGCTGCGCTGTTGTCGGCAAGCCGGACCACGCCTTTCGATTTCGGGTCGTAGAAGCCGACAATCCGGCCCACGGCGCCCGTTGCCGGGTCGAGTGACAATGCCACGACCTTGCCTGTGACCGGATCGTTGCACAGGATCGATTTGCCGTCGGGCGAAAGGCCTGTCGCCAGCAACCATTGGGCAGGTACGTGCCCGGAAGCGCCGCCGATCATGATGGCGCCACTCTCGAGCAGCTTCGTGAAGTTGGTCCTGCCCGGCACGATCGGGAAGCCATTGTCAATGCCCGGCGTCACATCATGGCCCGCGCCGTCGGAGAACGTCACCTTGCCGGCCAACGGATTCTTGCCGGTCGTGCCGTCCAGGTCGGCTGCCTTTCCGTCCCAGAACGTATCGATGTTTGCGGCCTGCCTGGAGATCGCCGCGCGCGCGATCATGGTGAAGACGGTGGCCTGGCTCGCCTGTGGCGCGTAGTCGGGGATATTGAACTGCGTGTACTGGCTGGCGTCGAACTCGCTGATCGGTGGGTAGGACCGTCCTTTGCGCAGGCCGCCGGTGCTCTCCGGCGCAGGCCCGCCTCCATCAGCACCTGTCATGCCGGTGGTTGCTGGCTCCTCCGGTTGCGCGGCTTCGGTGCCGGGAACCTGGAAATTTATAGTGACGGTGGCCGGCGGCGGATTACCGGCAGGAGGCGCGAACTGACTGCTGGAGACCCTCGGCGGCGTGGTGATCGTGAAGGCATTGGCATTTTCAGGCACCTGCGCGAACACGTAGTTGGCGGCGACCAGACCCGTTCCATCGATGGCGTATGTGCCGGGCGCCGAGTCTTTCGTTGTCGGCGAGATGAAGGTCAATACGCCCTTCGTGGCTGCCGCGAGCGTTTCGCCGTTGACGAAACCCGTAACCGTGCCGCCGAATGCCGGGTCGACGGCGCCGAAGTAGCGCCGCGCGGGGTCGGCGACATAGATGAGTTGCGCCGGCGTCACGGTCCACGTCGCAGGCGTCCTACGGCTGACGGCATAGTTCGGATTGGTCAGAGTGCCGGCGACGACAAGCGTGTGGGCGCCGGCACCGGTGACGTTCGTGATGCCGAAGGAGTTGGACAGGCCGGTCAGGGCTGACAGGCCTTCGCCGTTCTTCAAGCCGGCCGCTAAGAAGCCGGGATCGGAGGGCGAGGAACCGTAGACCGAGGTGCCGCCGTTGGCTGCCACCGTGATCGGTGCGGGGGTGACGGTCAGGTGGCCGTCCATATAGGTCACGGCATAGTTCGTGATGTCGAAGTTGCCGCCGGCCGCGCCGCTGGCCTTGATCGCGTAGGGGCTTCCAGCGGCGCCGGCGGTGTTAGTCTGACCGGTGCTGGTCAGGTCGACATGGCCGATGCTTTCGCCGTTCTGCAAGCCGGTCGAGGAGAATTCGCCGCCGGTGAAGGCGAACGTGTCGCCGTAGACCTTGCTTCGGTCGTCGGCGGCGATGCTCAGCGGTGCCGGGGTGACGGTCCATGTGCCGGTGTTGCGCGCGGTGATGGAATAGTTGGGGTTGGTCAGCGTGCCGAGAACGCTCAGCGTATAGGGGCTGCCGGCCACGTTGGTGGTCGGGCCGATGCCGAAGGAGTTGGACAGACCGGTGAGGACGCTTTCGTCCTGGCCGTTCTTCAGGCCGGTGGCGGTG
>NZ_JAFKID010000042.1 GCF_017306545.1 Mesorhizobium sp. | reverse complement strand
AGCCCGTCGATGCCGGTGAAGAAGCCGCCGGCGGAACGCGAGAGTTTGGCCGCGTTGCCGTCGCCGTCCATGCTGCTCCAGGAGCCGAAGACCGAGCCCCAGGCGGCGACGCCGCCGGTATCGGCCGGCGCCAGCGCATGACCGACCGCCGCCGTGGCGCCGCCGTCCTTGCCCGTCTCGCCATAGGCGAGCACCGGCGTCGCGGCGGCGCCGACGCCGTCGAAGGCCGCGCGCAGCCGCTCGTTGACCGCATCGCGCAGGAACCGGCTGTCCTCCAGCAATGCCCCCTTGGCCGAGGCGTGGATTTCGCCGGAGAGTTGCGACAGCGCATCCAGCAGGGGATTGTCCGACAGGGCGAACAGCGCATTGAAGCTGTCCGGCAGCGTGGTGCCGCCGATCAGCGCATTGTCGATGCCGGCCGCGACGTTCTTCTGGTTGAAGGTGGCGTTGCCCGGCAGGATCGGCGACAGCAGGCCGGGATCGAGCGTCAGAAGCACGTCGTTGCCCGCGTAGGTCAGCCGTGGGTTCCTTGCAAAGTTGGTCGCGGTGAGGAAGTCGACGCCGGAGAAGGCGCCGCTCGCCGTGCCGGCCGTCAGGATGGTGTAGGTGGTCTTCGCCCGCAGCCGCTCCAGCGGGTCCACCGCTACCTTGCCGCCGAGGCTGGCGGTGCCGGTCACGACGGTCTTGTCGCTGCTGGCGCCGGCTATCTCGGCGAGATAGGTCGAACCCGCCGCAAGGGCGAGGTCGCCGTTGACCGTCAGCGTGCCGATCGAGTTGCCGGGCGAGAGCGTGCCGCCCGAGGCGATCGTCACCATACTGCCGGCGCCGGAGCCGACCGTGCCGTGGCCGCCGAGCAGGGCGCCGCCGGCGATGTCGAACGAGCCGCCGAGCACGGCGCTGGCATGCGCGGCGTCCGAGCCGACGATCAGGCCGCCGGCACTGACGTCGGTGGTCCCGGTGAAGCTTGAGCCGGCGCCGTCATAGGCGAGCGTGCCGGAACCGGCCTTGACGAACCGCCCCGTTCCGCTGAACGCGCCGCCATAGGCAGCATTCGCCGCTTCGTCGAAGGTGAGCGATGCGCCCGAGCCGATCTCGGCATCGCCGCCGAAGCGCTCGGCGGCTGTGGCAAGCCCGCCGTCTTCGATCGACCAGTCGAGCGTCGAGGTGCCGGCCAGCGTCAGCGCGCCGGCGCCCTGCTTGACCATGGCGCCCGAGCCGCCGATGGCACCGGCAAAGGTACCGGCGGCCGCCTGCTCGAACACCACCGTCGCGTCGTTGGCGATGTCGCCGGAGATCGAACCGGCATTGCCGATCAGCGTGCCGGCGGAGACGACCGTGCCGCCGTAGCTGTTGGCGCCGGAGAGCCTCAGCGTTCCGGCACCCGCCTTGGTCAGCGTGCCGCCGCCGGCGACAGCGCCGGTCAGGGTCAGGTCGGCATCGGCCTGAAGGATGCCGCCGCCCGAAAGCAGCGTGACGTTACGCGCCGACGTCAGGGCGGCCGTGTTTTGCAGCGTGCCGCCGTCGATTGTCAGCGCGCCCGAAGCCGCGCCCAGATTGCCGTCGCTCGACACCGACAGCGTGCCGCCGACAAGCTGCGTGCCGCCGCCGTAGGTGTTCGCGCCCGTCAGCACGAGCGTTCCGCCGCCTGCCTTCTTGAGCACCGTACCCGTGCCGTCGACGATCGCCGAGGCGATGGTGGTGGAGATGCCGCCGTCGACGTTGAGCGTCCCCGCGCCGCCGCTCGCCGGGGACAGTGCCAACGAGCCGCCATTGAACGTATAGCCGTTGGTCGAGATCTGTAGCGTGTCGAAGCTTTGCGTGCCGCTGACGGTGACGGCGCCGCCGGCCGCGCCGGTAAAGACGCCGACCGAACCGCCCCAGGTGCCGTTGATCGCGGCATGGCCGGGTGCGCCGGTCCAGTTGGTTGCGGCCGTGCTCCAGATGCCGGCGCCGCCGTCCACCGTGCCGTTGCCGACCGCATCGGCACCGTCCCAGAATTGCATCGTCTGCCCGGAGGCGAGCACCGACAGATTGACCTGGTGCGCGATGCCGGTGACGACATCCGGAACGCCGGGCGCCGGCACGAAGCCGCCGGTGCCCGTCGCCGTGGCACCGGCGAACGAACCCGACAGCGTGCCGCCATAGGTGAACAGCTGATAGAACCCCGCCGCCGCGACACGCGCGTCGAGCGTGCCGCCGAGCGTCAAATTGTTGCCGACCCTGACCAGGTCGTTGCCGCCGGCGCCGGTGCCGCCGACCACGCCCGGCGTGTTGAGTTCGAACACCGAGGTCGAGCCGCCGCCGAGCGTCAGGTCGCCAACGACCGTCAGCGTGCCCGGCGAGTTGCCGGCCGACAGCGCGCCGTCGACCATGGCGCCGCCGTCGATCGTGCCGCTGCCGCCCAGCGTGCCGCCGGCGGCGACGCTGACCGGCCCGTGCAGCGTCCCGTTCACCGAAAGCCGGCCGCCGTTGACCGCAACGCCCGACGCCCAGGTGAGGTCGCTGTTGACGACGAGCCGGCCGCCGGTGACGGTGGCGCCCGACATCGAATTGAGATCGCCGTCGACAGACAGCGTGCCGTCGGAGACCGTCACCGGGCCGCTATAGGTCGATGTCCCGGTGAGCGACCAATCGGACGAGCCGGTCTTGTCGAGCAGCACCCAGCCGGTGTCGATCTGGCCGACGTCGAAGCTGTTGGAACCGGAGCCCGCGAGGCGGAAGGTGTCCGTGCCGCTGCCGATGGCCACACCCGACAGCGTCGCGTTCGGCCCGCTCATGACAAAGATGTTGTCGGCGCCGCCGACAAGATACACCGCAATGCCGCTGGTCCCGATGATGCTGCCGGCATTGTTGACCGTTGCGGTGCCGATGGCGGATCCGACACCGGCTATACCGGTGATCGTGCCGTTGTTCTCGATCAGGCTGTCCGAGGCTTGGACCGAGACACCTCCTCTATTTGTGCCTTGCACCGTCGCGCCGTTGCCCACCGAGACGCCCACATGAGTGCCCACGGCGAAAATACCGATGTCATCGGCGGTGATCGTGCCGGAGACCGCGACGTCGGTCCGGTCGAGGCCTTGGGCCACGATCCCGTTCTGCGTGTCGCTGATCGTACCCGCGGCCGTGACGGTCACGGTCCCGGCAAGGCTGGCGGCCACGATACCGTATACGCCTCCGCTGATCGTGCCGGCGGCCATGACGTTGACGGCACCCGCACCAAGGGCGACCGATCCTATCGTCGCCGCATAAATCGTCCCGCCGGTCTGGGACAAGGTGACATTCCCCGATCCGCCGGTGACGCCGATGCCGTTCCCGAACATGTTGGCGGCACTGCCGATATTCGCGTCCGATGTGACGCTCGCCGAACCGCTTATCGAGTCCGCTATAATGCCGTAGCCGGTTCCTGCGGTGCCGGCATTCGTGATGGTGGTGCCGCCTGTCAGCGCGGCGGAGACGTTTCCGCCGCCCTGCATGACCAGGCCGCCGCCATTGGCGTCGAAGCTGGAGAGGCTGCCGCCGTTCAGAAAGACCGAGATCGGACCGATGTCTGTCTGGGTCCAAAGACCGGCAGGTCCGGAAAAGTGCGGTACGACGGGTGTATCGGCAGTCCCCACCGCGATGAAGCCGGTCTTGGCGCCAATGGCGAGGCCAGCGGGTGCAAGCCCTGCGAGAGTGGCGCTGGCGCTGCCGTTGCCCGAATAGGTGACATTTCCGCCGTCAGCGGCGAGACCAAGGCCCATGAGCGATCCGGTCACGGTGCCGTTGTTGACGATGTCAAGGGAGCTTCCTGCTCCCGCGTTAACTGCAAGCCCCGCCTGGCTGATCGTCGCGCCGGCTTCGATCGTGCCGGTGGTCACGCCGCCGGTGTGGACGGCCACCCAGTCCGCAGGTGTCGACACCATCGAGCCGCAGGAAAACGTATAAGTGTCCGAAAAGGTACAGGCTGCCAGCGCCCCGTCCGCCTGACCCGCGACACCCGCGAGCAACACGCCGGCGAAAGCCGTGCCGGAAAGAAGGGCGCGCCGACGCGCTGCCCGAGACTGGTCAAGCTGATGCATTATCCCACCGCCTCATTACACGGCAGTCGTAATATTAACCGGCCTGCACAAACAAGTTTCCGGGCGGAAATTTCCCGGAATTCTTTGGATTTTTGTGGAAATTACCTGGAGCCTTCCGTGGTCGCACGGAGGTATTCCGGCGGACCGGGATCGAGGAACGAATGGCGCGGCGTATTGCCGATACGATTTGGCCGCAGACGCATTCACGCTGAACAAAGACGCCCGCGCCTTTCGCCTTTTACGATTGCCGTCCGGCTGGTGCGCATCCAGGAAATCGCCGGCCGGACAACGAACGCCCGACACCGTGCAGCCGCGGCACGTCCCTTCGGTCACGCAATCGCCATCACGCGCCAAGGCAACGACTTCGTCGCCGCCTGGACCAAGGTCATGAACGCCGACCGCTACGACCTGCTGGCCGGCTGACCGACGCGCCGAACGCTGCAACCATTCCAAGGAGCTGACATGCCCAAAACCCAAGCCGCATTTGCAAATCGAGCCAGGCTGGTCGACGAAATCGTAACCGAGGCCACCGTCGACGCCCTCAATCACGCCCTCTCGGAACATGATATCGATGCAGACCGCGTTATTTCGGTTCTGCTGCTGCCGGCTCAGCCGACGGGCGTGCCTCAAGCGGAAAAGTTTCGCGTCCTGTTTCGCGCGGCGTGATTGCGCCGCGCCGGTATTCCAGGGAGAGCGGCCCCGCTGCGGTCGTCCCAGAACGGACGCCGCGATTGAACATCCGCACATCCAGGTAACGGTCGGCTCTCAAGAGCACGTTCCCTCCCGAGCAGTTGCCAATTGACGGCAGGAGGACAACGATCAATCTTGGGCGACGCGACTACGGAGCATCGGATTGTGGCGGAGAAGCACGGCATTGTGTGGGACCACCTTCATTTGCGGACGCCGGACGTCGGCGCTACCGCACTCTGGTTCAAGCAGATGCTGGGAGCCGATATCGTCGAGTTGCCGCATCTGACGAATATCAAGCTTGGCGGCGTCAATATCTTTCTTGCAAAGGTCAATGAGGGTGACGGAGTGAACCCGCCGCCGTCGCCCCCCTATCAAGGCCTCGATCATTTCGGACTTTCGGTTGTCGGGATCGATGCGCTTGCAGCGGAATTAAAAGCGAAGGGGGCCGTATTCACGAAGGGTCCGCTGACCCTGCGACCCGGCTTGCGCGTGTGCTTCATCCAGGGGCCGCAAGGCATTTCAATCGAACTGTTGGAGCGAAACCCGATATACGAGTAATTTTGTCTTAGCAGGCTGTTGAAGAAGTCTGTTAGGAGCCCTCCGCCATCCACCCTTCGAGGGTCGCATAGCGGACAAGGGCCGCCCTGGTCCTCAGTCCCAGTTTTTCGCATGCGCGGGCGCGGTAAGTCTCGACAGTCTTGACGCTGAGCGACAGCTGTCCGGAAATTTCCTTGTTGCTGAAGCCTTTGGCCACCAGTTTGACCACCATGATTTCCCGCTCGCTGAGCGGGTCGGCGCTGGTCGCCGAGAATTTGGGTTCCGTCAATATTTTGGCCGCAACTCCGGGATCGATGTAAAGGCCGCCGGCCAGAACGGACCGGATAGCATGGATCAGTTCCTCGGCCGCCGAGCGCTTGAGGATGAAGCCGCGGGCGCCGGCCTGAAGCAATTGGCGCACGTATGCCGGCTCTTCGTGGAGCGTAAGGGCCAGCGCCGCGATCTTCGGGAAGAGCACCCGCATCTGGTCCACCAGCACGATGCCGCTCGAGCCCGGCAGCGAGACGTCGATGACGACGATATCCGGCGATGTCTGGGCTAGGCCGGCCAGTGCGCTTTCGACGTTTCCGGCGACGCCGGCCACCTGCAAATCGCTCTGGGCTTCAACCATCGCCCGAATCCCCGACAGCACGACGGGGTGGTCGTCGACGAGGAAGACGCGGCGGGGGTTGGGGAACGGTTCTGTCACGACGTGCCGACCCCGAACTGCCCGGCCACCGACGGCAGCGAGACATAGACGGTGGTTCCGCGACCGGGAATGCTTTCAACGCTGAAGTTGCCGCCCACCAGCGTCAGGCGCTCACGCATGCCGGAAAGGCCGAAACATCCGAGTTGCCTGTTTTCGATACCTTCGTGATCGAAGCCTTCGCCGTCGTCCTCGACGGCGATCCTGAGCAGATCGTCGGATATCTGGGCCGTGATGCTGATCCCGCTCGCCTGCGAATGCTTGGCTACGTTCGTCAGCGCCTCCTGAATGACGCGGTAGATGGCCGTCGCCGTTTCGTCGTTCAGCGGGACCGACAACGGTTCGAGATGGACATCGGCCGATATGCGCAGACGCTCCGACCATGTAATGACCAGACCTTCGATCGCCTCGCGCAGCCCGAGATGGTTCAGCAGCATCGGCCGCAAGGCGGTCGCCGTATCATGCACCCTGATACTCATGTGCTCGACGATCCTGCGGGCTCCGGAAACCGCAGGCTTGATGTCGCGAATCTCGTCGATCTCCTCAAGACCCTTCAGCTCGAACGACAGCGCGGTAAGGTCCTGTCCCATTTCGTCGTGAAGTTCGCGCGCGATACGCTGGCGCTCCTCTTCCTGGGCATTGATCAGCCGGCGCGTCAGGGTGGCGCGCTCCTCGGCGATCTCCTTGTGCTCGGTGACGTCGGTGAATGCGATCACCGCAGCCGCGATGACGCCGGTGCCGTCGAGTATGGGAGCCGCGTTGATCGACAGGCAGACCCTGCTTCCGTCCCCGCGTTCGGTCCAGACCTCTTCATCCAGCACGACCTCGCCGGAATGGATGACCCTCGCGATCGGCCATTCGCAATATTCGTAGGGGCGGCCGTCCCCGTGATAGGCCCTTTGCCCGCACTGTTCCCACAGCGAGGCACCTGGCATGAGCATGTATTTGAGCAATTGCTCATGCCGGTCGTTTGCCAGGATAAGGTGGCCGCTGGGAGCTTCGACCACCACGACGCCCACCGGCATGAATTTCACCACGGCCCGCAAGCTGGCTTGGCTGCGCTGCAACTCCCGGCTGGTGAAAAGCCTGTCGCGCTCGATCCTGGCAGCGTGATTGATCGACCGGATGAGAGCGCTCGAAAGCGCCATAACCAGGAAAATCCCGGAAACAAGAAATAGACTTTCGGTATTGTAGTGCCAATTTTGCGACGTTACCAGTATCCATGTAATGTTTCCACCAAGTGCAAGGATACATACCCAAAGTGTTACCGTCCCGATCTTCTTGTGAAGATTCAGCCAATCATGGCTTTTGGTCATCTCTGTCGTTTGCATTTAAGCGCCCGCCCGAAATGGTCGCCCCGAAAAAGCTATTTGGAAAGAGTATCGGAAGATTTGGTCGGAATATAGGCCAACTTCTACCAGCCCTTCCCAATGCGAGGGTCAACTGTCCACTTGACTGGTGGATCGAACCCGACACCACACTGATAATAGACCGTTTTATCCCCTGCGTATGTCAGGATTTTCCCGATGCAGCGCGGCGAAGCCCGACGTCATAGCCGGCTAAGAACCCGACACGGCGTCTGGTTAAGCCCCAATTGGTATGGCCGCCAATAAGTCGATAATACATCGCGTCAGGCAGAAGGTTTCGGTGACGTCCTGACGGATAACCAGGACTAATAAGAATAACTTCGGGCAATGGAAAGGTGATTATCATGAGGAAGATCATTCTTGCAGCAGCAATACTGACCTCTTTCGTAGGTTATGCTGCCGCCGCATCCATCGGAAGTGGCAATGGCAATGGCAACGGCAACGTTGGCATCGGCAACGGTAATGGCAACGGCAATGCCAACCATGGTGCCTTCAACGGCAACATGAACGGCAACGGCAACCACGGCATCGGCAACGGCAATCTGAACGGCAATGCCAACGCCGGCGCGTTCAACGGCAACGTGAACGGCAACGGCAATCATGGCGTCGTTAACGGCAATGTGAACGGCAACGGCAACATCGGCCTCGGCAACGGCAACGTGAACGGCAATGGCAATGTCGGCGGCTTCAGCGGCAACGTGAACGGCAATGGCAATGTCGGCGCCCTGAACGGGAACGTGAACGGCAACGGCAACCACGGGCTGTTCAACGGCAACGGCAACGGCAACTTCAACTGGTAGCGGGATGTCCCCCGGAAGGTCGAGGTTCCTGCCGTCGCCATCTCGGCAATGCGTCGGACTTTCCGTCCGCGCGGCGCCGGCCGGGATCTCGGCCTTCACCATGGAGTCCGTGCGCGTATGAATAGTCGGGACGGCATAGGAGGTCGTCATGAAACGACATGTGACAGCCGTCGCTTGCCTGCTGGTGTGGGGGCCTGTGCTACTTCCAGTGGAAATGGGTGTGTCTCAGGTTTTTGCCGCCAGCTTCGGCAACGGCAACGGTAACGGTAACGGCAATACCGGCTTCGGTAACGGCAATGACAACGGAAACGGCAGTTCCGGCAGCGGGGGTGGCAATTCTGGCGTGGGTGACGGAAACGGCAATTCCGGCAGCGGCAGCGGCAACGGGAATGGCAACGGGGCCGGATCAGGCGGCGGCACCCAAAGTTCGGGAACCAGCTCGAACGGCGGCGCAAGCGGCAGCGGCAGTGGCAGCGGCGTAAGGTCTACCGCCCACAGCGGCCAGCTTGGCAAGGCCGGATCTGGTTTCTCCTTCTTCAGCCGTGACGAGGATTTACCGAGCCCTGTGCCGGCAAGCTGCTCTGGCAGCCATGGCTTGCATATTCCCGGCCAGCGCTCCCACCGCAGAAACGCCTGCCCGTAACAGGACTTTCTCAAGATTCTAAGGAGAAGATCATGAAACGCTACTTGACACCACTCGCTTGCCTGGCGCTCTGCGCGCCGGTCTGCCTTCCAGCTCAGACAGGCGTAAGCCAGGCCTTTGCCGCCAGCGTCGGCAACGGCAATGGCAACGGCAACGGCAATGTCGGCGCCAACAACGGCAACCGGAACGGCAACGGCAACACCGGGACCGCCAACGGCAACGGCAACGGCAACGGGAATTTCGGTTTCGGCAACGGCAACGATAACGGCAACGCCAATGCCGGCAGCTATAACGGCAACGGCAACGGCAACGGCAATGTCGGCCTCGGCAACGGCAATTCCAACGGCAACCACAACACCGGGATCGGCAACGGCAACGGCAACGGCAACGGCAACCAGGGCATTGCCAACGGCAACCAGAACGGCAACCGCAACCGCGGTGTCGGCAACGGCAATGGCAACGGCAACGGCAACCAGGGCATCGCCAACGGCAACCAGAACGGCAACCGCAACCGCGGCATCGGCAACGGCAACGGCAACGGCAACGGGCAGGTCGGCCTCTTCAGCGGCAACCAGAACGGCAACGGCAACCGTGGCATCGCCAACGGCAACGGCAACGGCAACGGCGTCGCGCCGGCCAACGGCAATCTGGGCTACCACAACAGCGGGACCAACAACATCGGCGCCTTCAACGGCGGCAACGGCAACGTCGGCGCCTTCAACGGCATCGGCAATGCCTCCTCCACGAGCGGCAACGGCAACATCGGCTCGTTCAACGGCAACTTCAACGGCGGCATGTACGACGGCAACGGCAACATCGGGTCGGGAAACGGCAACTATAACGGCCACGGATGAGGTGCGTGATGAACAATCCGATACGAAAACCGGTCATCCTGACGTTGTTCGCCATCGCATTGGCGGCCGCCTTTTCCGGTCCGGTCATGGCCGGCAGTGGAAACGGCAACGGTAACGGCAATGTCGGCAACAACAACGGCAATGGGAATTCCGGCAACAACAACGGCAACGGCAACGTCGGCAACAACAACGGAAACAACAATTCGACCGACGGCAACGGCAACGGCAATGTCGGCAACGACAAAGGCAACGGCCAGGCCAGCAACAATGACCAGGACCATAGCCTGTCCAAGATCTGGCTCGAGGGCCTGATGGGCCGGGTTTCCGGCGGTTGAAACCGGCCTGGCCGATTCGAGCGGGTGCCTTATGTGCGGCGCGGGTCCATCCGCGCCGCACATCCGTCGTCGCAAGGACGGGTATGGCCGCATCGAGGGGCCGGAGCCTCATCGATCCGAAAGCCGGGTAACCGCTTCTGTTGCACGCTCGACACGATCGGCAGGCCGCGAAATCCGCAACGGCTGAAACGCACGCGACTGACCTTGCATCACAGCCCCGACAGGCCCAGAATCCACATCACGGTTGGCGGGCGAGGGCGCGAAATGTCCACACTGAAGGTCTCGGCGGTAGCCTTCGCTTCTGCGACCGCCCTTGCGGCGCTCTGCCAGCAGCCCGCGCGGTCCCAGAGTTTTGAAATCGAAGCCGGCCAGACCAGCGGGCCGAAGACCATGGCCGGCGAAAACGATACAGGAACGGTTTGGACCGGCGGCTCCATCGACGCCACCGGCGGCGATGCGGTCCAGATGTTCAATTCGGGCCAGGGCTTCACCAACTACGGATCGGTCGCGACGTCGGCGAACGGCGCCGCCGGCGTGAATTCGCAGGGCGACGCGGCCGGCATCGCCAACTACGGCCTCGTTCGTGCAACCGGCGACGGCTCGGCGGGAATTATCGCCGGCGGTTCCGGCGCGGCCGTCGAAAACAATGGCACCATTGCCGTCTCCGGCATTGGCGATGCCGGCATCATCGGGTCCGGAGCAAACCTGTCCGTTTCCAACAGCGGTTCGATCACGGTCGACGGCGAGGCCGCCGCCGGGATCGTCTGGCACAACAATGGATTGCAGGTCGACAATTCAGGTTCTGTCGTGGTTTCCGGGCTCGCTTCCATCGGCATCGGCGCCGGCGGCAACGACGTGGTCATCGACAATTCGGGACTGGTGCAGGCCACCGGCGATGCCGCCATCGGCATCGGCTCGGCCTTCGGTACGGCCGTCATCAACAACGATGGATCGGTCGTCGTCAGCGGCGCCTCGACCGTCGGCGTTCTGGCATCGGGCGACAGCGCGGTCGTCGGCAACGCGGGTTCGGTCCAGGTGTCCGGCGAACATACCGTCGGTGTCGGGGTCACATCGGCCGCGGCCGTCGTGACCAATGCCGGCTCGATCGTTGCGACCGGTACGGACAACATCGCCCTTGCGGGCCTGGGCAACGGAACGACCGTCACGAATTCCGGCAGCATAATCAGCGACCAGGGCTTTGCCGCGCTCTATTTCGGCGGGTCCGACGCGACGCTGAATCTATTGGCCGGGACGGCCATCCAGGGACCGATCGTCTTCGCCGACACCGGCAACACGGCGACGTTCGGGCCGGGGCTCAATGCGGTCATGACGTTTTCGGGGACCGGCCTGCCGCAGACCGTCCTGACCGGTGGCAGGCCGTTTGTGGTCGCCGGCAACACGGTTGCGGTGCTCGACATCACCGGTTTCGCAAGCGCTGGCGCGGTTGTTCAGGATCTTACCGGCGGCGTCGCGGGAGCCGTCGAAACCCATCTGTCCGCAGGACGAGCAGACGGCGATGCCGGCCATTCTTCCCACGCCTGGATCACGCCCTTCGGCGTGGAGCGCGTCCAAACGGCGTCGGGGCCGGCGGCTGGATTCAGCGACGGTCTCGGCGGGATCGTGGCCGGCGCCGATACCGCCCTCGCGGCGGATATCCGCGTGGGCGCCTTCATGGGAGCGGCCGGCGGCAGCACGTCCGTCGATGGCTATGCCCAGGATATCACCCATCGCAGCGTCTTCGGCGGCGGCTACCTTGCCTACGACACCGGAGCGCGTTTCGCCGATGTTTCCCTCGCGTTCGGCAGGCTCGACGAGAGCAGCCGCAGGCGCGTGGCGAACAACCTCGTGCTGGGCGGCGTCCAGATGGCGCAGGCGGATTACAACGGAACTTTCGTCAGCCCCGCCCTGACGCTCGGCGCGCGTATGCCGTACGGGACAGGCACGCTCATACCCAGCCTGCGGCTGCGCTATGCCGGCCTGTTCCTCGGCGACTATGCCGAGACGGGCGCCGCCGACGCGCTCGCGGTCGCCGGCCGCGACATCCACCTTTTCGACGCGCGTGCGCAACTGGCACTGGCGACGGCGCCCCTGACGACGCGCTCGGGCGTCTGGCAAGCCACATGGAGGGTCGGACTGGATGGCTCCGCCCGGAGCGCCGACGATGTCTCCGCCACCCTTCTCGGCCAGGACATCATCTTCGGCGACGGCAGCAGGAAGGGGACGCTGCGTGGTTTCGTCGGCGCCAACCTCTCGATGTCTGCCGGCAACGGAATGACGTTCGGCGGCGACGTCGAAACGTCCTACGGCAGCGACAAAGCCTTCATCGTGACCACACAAGCCCATCTGGATATCGCCTTCTGACCAGGCGGCCGGGATGGGGGCGAAGCACATCGGTTCCGTCGCGAACACGAATTGGAGGAGCGGAAGGCTTCCGCTCAGTTTTTATGCGGCCAGGATTTCGAACTGCCTGGCGAGCGACGGTGCCGGATTGTGGGCGTACCTCGCCTGTCGTTTGCGCATCATGTGAATCATTTCGATTCCAGACAGGATCGTCGCGGCGCCGGAGATTGATTTGAACCCCGGCATGGAACGTATCCGGCGCTTAGTGCGTCGATGATCCTGTTCGATGCGGTTGTTCAGATATTGGCTTTGCCTGATGCGGATTGGCCCCAGCGATCGCCAAGACCGATTTCGCAAGCGGCTTTCGCCATCGCAGGCAAAGATCGCCTCGTGATTGGTCCGGCTGCCGTCGATGACGATGCGCTCCGGTCGGCCATGGCGCGCGAACGCCTTCCGGATTGAGCGACCGCAACCGATCAATAGAGCGAAATGCCCATCGAGCGGCCGCCGTCGAGCGACAGCAACTGCCCGGTGACGTTGCGGGTGCGCGGGCTGGCGAAGAAGGCGATTCCGTTGGCGATGTCCTCGGGCTGGCCGACTTCCTTCGTGGGCTGCTTGGCGATCAGCTCCTGCTGGCGCTCGGGGGTCAGCGAGCGGAACATCTCCGTCTCGATCAGGCCGGGGGCGATGGCGTTGACGAAGATACCGCGTGGCGCGAGGTCGATGGCCATGGAGCGGGTGAGGCCGACGGCGCCGGCCTTGGAGGTGATGTAGGGGGCGTGCGCGTAGCCGGCCAGATAGGCGCGCGAGGCGACGTTGACGATGCGCCCGCCGCGTTTCATCACCTTGGCCGCCTCCTGCGCCATGATGAAGGCGCCGATGACGTTGACCTCGTACATCTTGCGGAAATCGTCCTCGCTGATGGCGTCGAACTTACCGTCCCAGAAGATGGCGGCGTTGTTGACGAGGACGTCGAGGCGCGGCAGGCCGCCGATCAACGCCGCCGCCGCCGCCCGGTCGGTGACGGACAGGGCGTGATGCTCGACCGCGCCGAAGGCTTCGGCCAACTTGCCGGCGCTGGCCGCCAGCGTCTCTGCGTTCAGATCGACCATGACGACATGGAAGCCGTCCTCCAGCAGGCGCCTCGCCGTCGCCAGCCCAATCCCGCGTCCCGCGCCGGTGACCAGCGCGACTTCTTTTTCGTGTTCCATTATCGGGTCCTCAAGCTGCGTCCACGGGCAGCACCAACGTTTCCGTCAGGCCGCCGTCGACGACCAGGACGTGGCCGTTCATGTAGCCTGAGGCCTTTGACGCCATGAAGGCGACGACGCCGCCCGCTTCTTCGGGATCGCCCCAGCGGCCGAGCGGGATGCGGTTCGAGACGCCCTTCTCGTAGCCGGGACGCGCCAGGATGGTGGTGTTGATCTCGGTGAGGAAATAGCCCGGCGCCATCATGTTGACGGTGATGCCGAGCGCGCCCAGTTCCGCTGCCATCGCCCTGGTCATGCCGGCCAGCCCATGCTTGCTGGAGACATAGGCGGTGACGTTCTCGCGCCCGACCACGCCGAGCGCCGAGCCGATGTTGACGATACGGCCGTAGCGGCGCTGCGCCATCAGCCGCGCGGCCTCGCGGCACAGCAGATACGGCGCGCGCACATTGGTGGCCATCACCTTGTCCCAGGTCACCGTCGTCGCCTCGGCGATGGGCTCCCAGGCGTTGATGCCGGCATTGTTGACGAGGATGTCGAGCCGGCCGCCCTCGGTCGCGCCGATCTCGCGGATGGCCTCGACGCAGGCAGCGCCGTCGCCGAGGTCGAAGGCGCGGACGGCGACGTCGTGGCCATCGGCGCGGAGCCGGGCGGCTGATTCTTCAAGCTGTTCCTTGCCGCGCGCCGTCATCCATACCTTGGCGCCGGATTCGGCGATGGCCTTCGCCATCTCGAAGCCGAGGCCGCGCGAGGCGCCGGTGACGACGGCGACCTGTCCCGCGAGCGAGAAACGACCGGTCATTGCGCTCTCCTTACGCCGCGAGCTGGAACTTGAACGACGACGACACGCCGCCGTCGACATGGAGCACCTGTCCGTTGACGAACGACGATGCGGCGGAGGCGAGGAAGATCATCGCGCCGACGATCTCCTGCGGGTCGCCCCAGCGCTCCATCGGCGTCACCCCGTTGATGGCGTCCATGTAGCCGGGACGCGCCTGCAAGGCGGCGTTGATCTCGGTCAGGAAATAGCCCGGCGCGACGCAGTTGACGGTGATGTTCTCGCGCCCGAGTTCGGCGGCCAGCGAGCGGGTCAGGCCGACGATGGCCGATTTCGACGCGCAGTAGGCGTGCAGCTTCGCCCGGCCGAGCGGCCCGAGCACCGATGCCGTGGTGATGATGCGGCCGCCGCGGCCGCCGGCGCGCATGGTCGCCGCGCATTCCTGCGCCATGACGAAGGTGCCGCGCACGTTGGTTTCCATGATGCGGTCGAAATCGGCCTCGTCGCTGTCCAGCAGCGGCTGCCAGTTGATGATGCCGGCGATGTTCGCGCAGATATCGATGCCGCCGTGCTTCCCGGCGATGCCGCGCACCCCGGCGCGGACGGCCTGTTCGTCGGTGAGATCCAGTGCCAGCACAGTCGCAGCGC
Source organism: Mesorhizobium sp. (assembly GCF_017306545.1). GTDB lineage: Bacteria > Pseudomonadota > Alphaproteobacteria > Rhizobiales > Rhizobiaceae > Mesorhizobium. Next base: position 22,944 of record NZ_JAFKID010000042.1, on the reverse strand, counting down.
CGCCGGCTTCCTCGATCTCGGCACGCGTCGCCTCGAGCTTGCCCCGGTCGCGAGCGACAAGGACGACATGGGCGCCGGCGGCCGCCATACCCTTGGCCACCGGCTTCCCCAGGCCGCGCGAGGCGCCGGTGACGACGGCCACCTTGCCCTTCAGCGAAAACATTTCGAGCATCTAAACCTCCCTGTGCGGATCAGGCTGGCTGGCCGCCGTAGAGCTTGCGCAAGCGGACTTTGTCGATCTTGCCGCTCGGCAGCTTGACGATCTCGTCTGCGAAGACGACGTGACGCGGCTTCTTGTAGCCGGCGATGAGGGTGCGGCAGTGGTCGACAAGCACGCCGGCGGTGATGGTGGCGGCACCCGGCCGCAACACCACCACCGCCAGGACGGCCTCCCCCCATTTCTCGTCCGGCACGCCGATCACCGCGACCTCGGACACCGCCTCGTGGGTGACGACCGCCTCCTCGACCTCGCGCGAGTAGATGTTCTCGCCGCCGGAGATGATCATGTCCTTCTTGCGGTCGACCAGGTATAGGTAGCCTTCATTGTCGAGCCGGCCCATATCGCCGGTATGCACCCAGCCGTCGCGCAGCGTCTCGATCGTTGCGGCGGTGTTGTTCCAGTAGCCCTTCATCACGCCGGGGCTGGTGAGCAGGATCTCGCCCACTTCGCCGGTCGGCAGGTCGCTGCCCCGCTCGTCGACGACGCGCACGTTGACGCGCGGCGACGCCTGCCCGACCGAGGTGAGGATTTCCCTGTCGCGGTCGCTGCCGTCGGGCCTGTGCTGGTGCGCCAGCAGGGTCGTGCCGATGCCCTCGGTCTGGCCGAACTGCTGCTGGAAGACCGGACCGAGCAGCTTCAAACCCTTCTTCAGCACCGGCACCGGCATCGGCGCGGCCGCATAGACGATCATGCGCAGGCTGGAAAGGTCGGCCTGTGCGATGCCGGGATAGTCGAGCAGCGTCTGGATCATGGTCGGCGCCATGTGCGTGACGGTGATCCGCTCGCGCTCGATGCACGCCGCGATCGCCTGCGGATCGAAGCCCCTTTGCACCACCACCATGCCGGCCCGCCAGTGCTGGGCAAGCTGGATGATCTTGGCGCCGATGTGGAACAGCGGCATCATGATCAGGAGGCGGTCGGCCGGCGAATTGCGCTGGTCGGAGCCGAGGATCTCGGCCGCCGCGACCTGGCCGCCCTGGCCGAGCATGACGCCCTTCGGCCGGCCGGTCGTGCCGGAGGTGTAGATCAGGAAGGCGATGTCGTCGGCGAGCGGGCGGAACGGCGCGCCTGACGTCTCGCCGGACGCAACCAGCTCGTCATAATCGAGCGCGAAGTCGAGGCCGGGCGTTCCCTTCCCGCCGATGCAGACGAAGTGCTCGACCGTCTGGAGCTGCGGCCGCATCGCCAGTACCGTCTCCGCATAGGCTGCCTCGAACACCAGCACCTTCGGCGCGCCGTCGTTGACGATATAGACCATCTCGGGAACGGCCAGGCGCCAGTTCACCGTCGCGCAGATGAAGCCCGACAATTCGCAGGCGCTGTAGACTTCCTGGAATTCCAGGCTGTTCTGGCTGAGGATGCCGATCCGGTCCTGCCGGCGCAGGCCGAGCCCGGCCAGCGCGCTGGCGAGCCTGGCGGCGCGGGCGTGATGCTGGGAATGGGTGACGCGCCTGTCGCCGCAGACGAAGGCGGTCTCGTCCGGATACTTCCAGGCATTGTTGTCCAGCATGTCGGCCAGCGTCTGCGGCACCCGCATCGCGGCCGGCCCCGGTCCGCGGCTCATGGCGCGTCCTTGTCGAAAACCGGCTTGCGCTTCTCCCGGAAGGCGGCGACGCCTTCGCGGAAATCGTCGGTGCCGAAACAGAGCGCCTGCGCCGTCGCCTCGAAGTCCAGCACCGCCTGCACGTCGTCGCTGCGCTCCATCATGCGCTTGGTCATCGCCGCCGCATGCGAAGGCAGCGCGGCGAGTTCCATTGCCCGCATCATCGCCGTGGCCTGCACTTCGGCGGCGGGCACGACGTCGTCGGCGAGCCCGATGGCGAGCGCTTCGGGGCCCTTGAAGGAACGGGCGTAGAGCAGCGCCTGGCGCGCCCGCGCGAAGCCGATGCGCTCGGGCAGCGTGTGCGCAATGGCGAAATCCGGCGCCAGGCCGACCTTCGGGAACGGGAAGCCTATGGTGGCGTCCTCGCCCATGACGATGGTGTCGCAGAACAGCGCCAGGCCGGCGCCGGCGCCCATCGCGTAGCCGCGGATCTCAGCGACCATCGGCTTGTCGGCGGCCAGCAGCAGACGCACGAGGCGGTGCGCGGAGGTCATGCGCCGGCGCCCCGCCTTCGGGTCGGCGAGCGTGTCCATCTTCGACAGGTCGCCGCCGACCGAAAAATCCTTCAGGCCGGAGGTGATGACGATGACCCGGCAGGCGGGATCGGCGAACAGGTCCTCAAGGGCGGGCAACAGCGCTCCCCGCAACGCCTCCCCCATCGCATTGCGCGATTCGGCATGGTTGAGGACGACGCGCACGACGCCGCGGCCGTGCCGCTCGATATCGACCAGTCCCACCAGTTCCTCCCGATGCAGTGTCCGTGGAAAGGAGCTTACACCGGTTCAAAACCTAACACTAGTTAGAAAATGTAAAATCGACTTTGTGTTCGAAACCATTCCATGAAATCGAATCCCAACGTAAGGTGAGGCAACGACGAGAGAGGCGAATCCATGACCAAGAAACTGCCCAAGTCGGCCATCTCGCAGAAGCGGGTGCTGGACGCCGCCGCCAAGATATTTCGAGACTACGGCTATGCCGGCACCACGATGCGCACGATCGCCGACGAGGCGAACCTCAAGGCCGGAAGCATCTACTACCACTACAAGTCCAAGGACGACCTGATAAGCGCCGTGCTCGACATCGGCATCAACGCCGTCACCGACCGCGTCACCGAGGCGCTGGCGGCGCTGCCGGAGGACGCCGGCGGACGCCAGCGCATCGAGACGGCGATCGTGGCGCACCTTTCGGCCATCATCGAGGTCGGCGACTACACGCTGGCGACGCGGCGCGTTTTCGGCCAGGTGCCGGAGGCGATCCGCGCCAAGAACACGCGGCTGCGCGACTCCTACGGCGCGATCTGGCAGAAGATCCTGGCCGACGCGCACGCCCGCGGCGAGTTCCGCACCTCGGCAAACCTGACGCTGGCGCGGCTGTTCATCCTCGGCGCGCTCAACTGGACGGTGGAATGGTTCAAGCCCGGCGGCCGCTCCATAGAGGACGTGGCGCGCGAGTTCGCCTCCTTCGTGCTCGACGGGCTCTCCGGCAGAAGCGAGAATGCCGCCTTCCCCGCCACGGCGGCGGGCGCCGGGCCGAAGCGGCGCAGCGCCCGCGTGCGGGCGCTGTAGCAGCTTCAGCCTCGCCCGAGAATATGGTCGGAGATGATGCGCATCTGGATTTCCGACGTGCCTTCGAAAATCTTCGTCAGCCGCGCGTCGCGCCAGTGGCGCTCGACCTGGTTGAGGGTCGTGTAGCCGCCGCCGCCGAGGATCTGCAAGGCCTCGCTGGTGACGCGCTCCGACATTTCGGAGGCGAACAGCTTCACCATCGAGGCTTCCTTGTCGCATCGGACGCCCTGGTCGATCTTCTCGCACACCGCATACATCAGCGCGCGCGCCGCCTCGATCTCGGTCGCCATCGAGGCGATCTTGAAACGGATCGCCTGGAAGGAGGCGATCGCCTGGCCGAACTGCCGGCGCTGCTGCGCATGGGCGACGGCGTCGTCCAGCCCGGCCTGCGCCAGCCCGATGGAACGGGCGGCGGTGTGGGCGCGCGCCGTCTCCAGCCCGGCGGTGGCGAGATAGAAGCCCTTGCCTTCCTCGCCGATCAGGTTCGCCGCCGGGACGCGGCATTTGTCGAAGGCGAGTTCCCACGTCGTCCAGCCGAAATAACCGATCTTCGGGATCGGGTTGCCGGAGACGCCTTCAGGCAGCCTGCCGCGCGGCTTCTCGACCATGAAGGCGGAGATGCCGCGGTGGCGGGCCTTGGGATCGACCTTCGGCTCGGTGCGGGCGAAAACCATGATGAAGTCGGCGCCGTCGGCGAAGGTGCACCAGTACTTGTTGCCGGTGATCTCCCACTCGTCGCCGACGCGCCGGGCGCGGCAGGAGATGTTGGCGACGTCCGAGCCCGCATCCGGCTCCGAAAGGGAAAAGGCGCCGAGGAATTCGCCGCGCGCCATGCGCGGCAGGTAGACTTTCTTCTGCTCCGGCGTCATCGCCTTCAGCGAGCCGATCAGCGCGTTGCCGCGCGCGATCATCGAGGCGACACTCATCCAGCCGCGTGCCAGTTCCTCGGCCACAAGGCAATATTCCACCGCGCCGAGGCCGAGCCCTCCGTACTCCTCGGGAATGAGGATGCCGAAATAGCCGAGTTCGGCCATCTGCTCGATCAACTCGCGCGGAATCTCGCCCTTGACCGGGTCCAGCCGGTCGGCGGTCGGCCGCACCACCGAGCGCGTGAACTCGCGCGCCGAGTCCTGGATCATGCGGCGCTCTTCGCTGAGTTCAGGCATAGGGGGAATCCTCCGGCGGGAGCTGGCCCTGGCCGAGCGAACGGCCGCCGTCGACGATCAGGACCTGCCCGGTGATGTAGCGGTTTTCGGGAGACGCCAGGAAGGACACCGCGCGCGCGATGTCCTGCGGCTGGCCGATGCGGCCGAGAAGCTGCAGCGACAGCATCATCTGCTGCCGCTCCGGCGTCATGTAGTGCAGCATGTCGGTATCGACGACGCCGGGGGCGACCGCGTTGACCCTGATGTCGCGCGGCGACAGGTCGATCGCCATGGCGCGCGTGAGGCCGACGACGGCCGTCTTGGAGGCGGCGTAGTGGGCCATCTGCGGCGCGCCGGCGAAGGAGCGCGAGGCGATGTTGACGATGCGGCCGCCGTTCCTCATGCGCCGGGCGCCTTCCTGGGCGACGATGAAGGTGCCGACCGCATTGATGTCGAAAGCCTCGCGGAAATGCTCTTCCGTCAGTTCCTCGAAATGGAAGGTGCCGGTGATCGCGGCGTTGTTGACGATGACGTCGAACGGCGCGAAGCGCTCCATGATGGCGACGATCCCGGCGCGATCGCGGATATCGGCGACCTCCGAATCGATGCGGGCGCCCGCAGCCCGCAGCCCGTCGGCGACGTCATGCACGGCTTCCAGCCGGTCGAGCGCGACGACATGGTAGCCGTCCTCGACCAGACGTTCGACGATGCCGTGGCCGATGCCTCTCGCCGCTCCGGTGACGATTGCCGTTCCGAGGTCGCTCATGCCGCCGCTCCTGCCAGTCGCATGACATCCGAAATCCCCGCGCCGCCGCCGAACGCGGCGAGCGCATCGCGCAGGTTGCGCGCCGCCGCGCCCAGTACCGGCTCGACCAGCGCGTCGAACTTGCGCTCCAGCTTGCGGCCCTGCCGCGCAAGGTCGGCGTCGGCGACGCCGGCGTCGTGCGTGGCGGTGAAGCGGCGCTCGCCCTCGGTGGTTATGGAAACCTCCGCCTTCGCTTCCGGGTAACCGTCGACGAAGACGATGGTCGCCATGTCGCGCAGGCGCACCAGCTCCGGATCGCGGGTCAGTTCATCCGTATAGGTGGCGATGCCCGCCGTGTCGCGGCCCGCCAACGCCATCGCCGCCGTCAGGCGCAGGGAGAACTTGGCTTCGAGCCCGGTCTCGGGCCTTGCGATGTTGCAGACCCGGTCGGCCACCGGCGGCACGCGAATCTCGATCGAGCGGATCGCGTTCGACGAAGCGGCCGTCTTCTCGCGCAACCCCTTGGCGGCCTCGATCGCGCCGTGCGTCAGGTAGCAGGCGGCGTGGTACTTGAAGAGGTTGTTGGCGATGTGGTGGTCGAGCGGCGCCTCCAGCATCGCCTCCTGCGGGTTGAAGTCGGCGCTCTGCGTCGCCGCCAGCCCCTGGGCGCATTCCAGCGCGTCCGGCCGGCTGGTGAAGCCGCGGGCGGCCAGGCGGGCCGCCATCAGCCCGTTTTGTGCCGCCATGCCCGCGTGGAGCGGCTTGCACATGGTGCCGAACATCGACTTCAGCCCCGACGCCCTGGTGGCGGCGATGCCGCAGGCGGTGGCCGTCGTTTCGGCGTCGAGCCCCATCAGCCGGGCGCAGGCCGCGGCCGCGCCGACGCTGCCGACGGTGGAGGTGGCGTGGAAGCCGTGGCCGTAATGGCCTGGGCTCATCAGCGCGCCGGTGCGGCAGGCGACGTCGTAGCCGGCGACGAAGGCGGCGAGCACCTCGTCCTGAGACGCGCCGCGTTCCTCGGCGAGCGCCAGCAGGCCGGGCAGGACGGCGACGGTCGGATGGCCGAGGATCGCCATGTTGACGTCGTCGAAGTCGAGCGCATGCGAGGCCGTGCCGTTGACCAGCGCGGCGTTGAGCGCGGAGGTCCGCTGCGGCAGGCCGACGAGCGAGGCCACCGGCCGGGCGCCGTCGGCCAGAAGGTCTTCGGCGAGGATGCGTACCGCCGGCTCGGCCGCGCCGGGGAGCGTCACGGCGAACCAGTCGAGGATGCAGTGGCGGGCGACCGTCACCGCCCTTTCCGGCAGATCCTCCAGGCGCACGGCCGCCGCGCGCCCGGCGAGCCAGCGGGTGACGGCGGGGCGTTCGCCGGCGGCGCTCATTTCGAGCCCGCCTTGGCATCCGGCGCGCCATGAGCCTGGCGCAGCGCCACCTTGTTGATCTTGCCGCTCGGCAGCCGCGGCAGGTCGGCGACGAAGATCACGGATTTCGGCTTCTTGTAGCTGGCGATCAGCGTCTTGCAGTGCTCGATCAGCTCAGCCTCGGCGACCGTCTGGCCCGGATTGAGGACGGCGACGGCGCGCACCGTCTCGCCCCAATAGTCGTCCTTGACGCCGATCACGGCGACGTCCATCACCGCCGGATGCGCGGCGAGCGCCTCCTCGACCTCGCGCGAATAGATGTTCTCGCCGCCGGAGATGATCATGTCCTTCTTGCGGTCGACGAGATAGAGGAAGCCCTGCTCGTCGACATAGCCGAGGTCGCCGGTGTGGTACCAGCCTTCCTTGATGGCGGCGATGGTGGCGGCGGAATTGTTCCAGTAGCCGGCCATGCGGCTGGTGGTGTTGATCAGGATCTCGCCCGGCTCTCCGGCCGGCAGCTCGCGGCCTTCCTCGTCGGCGATGCGCAGCCCGACATTCGGCGCGGCCTGGCCGATGGAGCCCAGCCGCTTGATGTCTTCCGGCGTGCCGTCCGGCTTGTGCTGGCGCTTGTGCAGCGTCGTGCCGCCGCCTTCCGTCATGCCGTAGAGTTGCAGGAACACCGGGCCGAGCAGCTTCAGGCCGCGCTTCAGCAGCGGCACCGGCATGGGAGCGGCAGAATAGCAGATGGTGTGCAGGGAGGAGAGGTCCATTTCCTCGATGCCCGGCACGTTCAGCACCGCCTGCACCATGGTGGGCGCCATGTGCGTCATGGTCACGCGCTCGCGCGCGATGGTCTCGACGATCTCGGCCGGCTTGAAGTCATGATGCAGCACGACGCTGCCGCCGCGCATGTGGACGCCCATTTGCAGGAAACGGGCGCCGACATGGAAGATCGGCATCATCAATTGCAGCTTGTCGGAGACGATCAGGCCAAGCTCCGTGGCCATCAGGATCGCCACCGCGATCTCGGCGCGGTGCGTTCGCATGACGCCCTTGGGCCGGCCGGTCGTGCCGGAGGTATAGATGAGATGCATGATCTCGTCCGGCAGCGGCCGCGTCGGCGCGCCGGCGGGGTCGCCGGAGTCCAACAGCGCCTCGTAGTCCTGCGCCCAGTCGGGCACGGGCCCGCCGAAGCAGACGAACAGCTCGACGAAGCCGAGCTTGTCGCGGATCTGCTCGATGGCGGCGGCGTACTGCGCCTCGAAGATCAGCACGCGCGGCGACGAATCGGTGAGGATGTAGGCGATCTCCGGCGGCGCCAGCCGCCAGTTCACCGTGGCCGCGATGTAGCCGGCAAGCTCGCAGGCCGCGTAGCATTCCATGAACTCGACGGTGTTCTGCGCCAGGATCGAGACGCGGTCCTGGCGCCTGATCCCGCGATTCCACAGGGCCGAGGCCAGCCTGTTGCCGCGCTCCAGATGGCCGGCGAAGGTCACGCTCCGTCCGTGATAGGAATAGGCGGTCTCGTGCGGGAACTTGTGCGCGTTGTTGCGCAACACGTCGCCAACCGTCTCGATCATCTCGGTTCCTCCCTCGGCGATCCGCCCGGCTCAGGCCTTCGGCAGGCCCATGCGGTTCGCGATGTTGTTCTTCTGGATCGCCGTCGAGCCGCCGATGATCGGCATCAGCAGCATGTCGCGCACATGGCGCTCCATGTCGAAGCCCTTGGCGTAGCCGTAGGCGCCCATCACTTTCTGGCAGGTCAGCACGATGTCGAGGCCCGTCTCGCACACATACATCTTCGCCATCGACGTCTCGACCGAGCACGGCAGGCCGTTGTCGGCCAGCCAGCAGCCCCGGTAGAGCATCAGCCGGGCGGATGCGAGCTTGGTCTGGACGTCGGCCAGCATGTGGCGGATCGACTGGTGGGAGCAGATGCGCTTGCCGAACTGGCTGCGCGTCTGGGCGTATTCCCAGGCGTCGTCCACCGCCTGCGCGGCGATGCCGAGCGCCATGGCGGCGACTTCCAGCTTCTCCACCTCGAGCGCCGGGCCGGCGAGCTTCGACCAGCCCTGGTTCCAGCCGTCCTCGCCGCCGACAACGTCCGCGATCGGGATCTCGACATTGTCGAGCGTCACGTCGTTGGTGTTGAGGCCGCGCGCGCCGAGCGCCGGGATGTGCGTCAGCGTCACGCCCTTGGCGGTCGGCGGGATGAGCACGATCGAAAGATTCTTGTAGCGGGCGTCCGGTTCGCCCGAGCGCACCAGCGCGTAGATGTAGTCGGCGTTCTCGGCGCCGGAGCACCAGCGCTTGTAGCCGTTGACGACGACGGTGTCGCCGCGCCGCTCGGCGCGCGTCTTGACGCTGGCGAGGTCGGAGCCGACGTCCGGCTCGGACAGGCCGTAGGCGAAGAGCAGCTCGCCGTTGGCGAGCCTGGGCAGCAGCCGGCTCTTCTGCTCCTCGCTGCCGGAGGCGAGGATGTTCATCGAGCCGTAGCACGAATTCATCAGGTAGAGCGTGGCGATCACCATGGAGCGCCGCGACAGTTCCTCGACCGTGACCATGGTGGCGAGGATGTCGCGGCCGAGGCCGCCATACTCTTCCGGAATGGTCATGCCGCAGACGCCGAGTTCGGTGATCGGCCCCATCAGCGAGCGCGGAACCTTGTCCGCCTCGTCCCATTTGGCCATCATCTCGCGCGTGGCGTGACGGTCCAGCATCCGGCGGATGCTGTCGCGCAGCATAGCGATGTGCTCGGGCTCGCCGAAATCCATATCCTGCCTCCCTGGCTGCCGGTCAGAGACCGGTGAACTTCGGCTTGCGCTTCTGCGAGAACGCGTTGATCGCCTCCAGGTGGTCCTGGCTGCGGTTGGTCAGCGCCTCGTAGGCCATGCAGGTGTCCATCATGGTGTGGGCGAGCTGCTTCAGGCCGACGTTGATCGCAGTCTTGGTGTATTTGATCGACTTCATGGCGCCGCCGCCGATCTTTTTGGCGAAGGCGTCGACGCGCTCGTCCAGCTCGGCGGCAGGCACGGCGTAGTTGATGAGCCCCATCGCCTCGGCGTCCCTGGCGTTGATGAGGTCGCCCGTCAGCAGGTATTCCTTGGCCTTGGCGTAGCCGATCGCCTGCGGCCAGATCACCGCGCCGCCGTCGCCCGCCGCCAGGCCGACCCGGACATGGGGGTCGCCGAAGCGCGCATGGTCGGCCGCGATGATGATGTCGCAGAACAGCGCCATGGTGGCGCCGAGGCCGACGGCGTCGCCGTTCACCTTGGCGATGATGACCTTCTCGCAGTCGAGGATGCCGAAGACCACCTTCTTGGCCTCGTTGATCGAGCGGTCGAACATCTCGGTATCTTCGTACATCATCTTCATGCCGGCGATGTCGCCGCCGGCCGAGAAGGCACGGCCGGCGCCGGTGAAGATCACCACGTCGATGGAATGGTCCATGCCGAGGTCGTAGAAGACGCGCGAGCTTTCCTCGTGCATGTCCCAGGTCATGGCGTTGAGCTGGTCGGGCCGGTTCATCGTCACCGTCATGGTGCGGCCCTGCTTCTCGAACAGAAAGTACTTGTAGCCCGAATAATCCACGTCCATGGGTCTCTCCCGTGCTTGCCGCCGCTGCAGCCCTTTATTTTTCTAACTATTGTTAGAAAAATAGTCAATCCAAACATCGGTTTCACGCTTCGATGCCGGCTCGATCCGCCGCGCGCGGCACCACCAGCGCGTCCAGCGCCACGACGCCTTCGCCCGCGGCCAGCGCGACGACCGGGTTCAGGTCGATCGTCTCGACGTCGTCGCGGTGTGCGGCGGCGAATTCCGAGACCTTGACCAGAAGCTCAGCCAGCGCGTCGACGTCCGCCGGCGCCGCGCCGCGCACGCCCGACAGCAGCGCCCGGCCGCGGATTTCGTCGATCATGCGCTCAGCCTCGTCGCGTCCGAACGGCGCCAGGCGGAAGGTGACGTCCTTCAGCACCTCGACATGGACGCCGCCGAGGCCGAACATCACCGCCGGCCCGAAAACCGGGTCGCGCGAAACGCCGACGATCACCTCGACGCCCTTGCCCGCCATCGGCGCGACCAGAACGCCCTCGATCCTGGCGTCCGGCCGATGGCCGGCAGCGCGCTCCATCAGGGTTGCGAATCCGGCCTCGACGCCAGCGCGGTGGGCGACGCCGACCAGCACGCCGCCGATCTCGGTCTTATGCTCGATGTCGGGCGAGACGATCTTCAGGACCACCGGATAGCCGATGGCGTCCGCGGCTTCGCCGGCGGCACGGGCATCCGCCGCCATCCGCTCGGCGAGGAAGGGGATGCCGGCCTGGGCGAGCAGCGCCTTGGCGGCATGTTCCGACAATGCGGTGCCGGCGAGCGGAGCGGCGGCGGGAACGGCGGGCACCGCCTGCGCGCGGTCGAACGCACGGCTGAAGCGCACCAGAGCCGCGAGCGCCGCGACGGCGCGGTCGGCGTCCTCGAAAACCAGGAAGCCGGCCTCTTCGTAGTCCTTCACCACCGCCGCGTCGGCCACCATCTCCAGCGCGATCAGCCGGTCGGGGAAGCGCTCGCAGCCCTTGGCGATGGCGTCGCGCAGCGGCCCCGACAGCGTGCGCGTGTTGGGCACGGTGGAGAAGAAGCCGAGCAGCGCGTCGTAGCCGCCCTGGTCGAGGATGACCTCCATGTTGCGGGCGAGCAGGTTCATGTCGTTCAACGCCTGCGCCGTCGTGTCGACGGGATTGGCGACGGTGGCGAAAGGCAGGAGCGCCTTGAGCGTCGTCTGCGCGGCTTCCGGCATCGGCGCCACGTCAAGGCCGTAGCGCTCGGCGGCGTCGGAAATCAGCACGCCGGCGCCGCCCGACAAAGTGACGACGCCGAGCTTGTCGCCCTTCGGGAAGATCCCGCGCGCGCAGGCATAGGCGATGTCGATCTGCTCCTGCGTGGTGGCGGCGCGATGCACGCCGTACTGGCGGAAAAGCGCGTCGTAGATCGCGTCCGAGCCGGCCAGCGAGGCGGTGTGGGAGGATGCGGCCCTGGCGCCGATCTCGGAGCGGCCGACCTTCATCATGACGATCGGCTTGCGGTTGGCCTGCGCCAGCGCCAGCGCGCGGCGGAAGCGCTCGCCGTCGCGCACGCCCTCGACATAGGCCATGATGACCTTGACGTCGTCCTGCGCAGCCATCCATTCGAGGCTCTCGGCGACGTCGACGTCGGCCTCGTTGCCGGTGGTGATCCAGTAGTTGATGCCGATGCCGCGCTGGCGGGCGAGATAGGCGATGTGCGAGCCGTATGCGCCCGACTGGCTGACGATGCCGAGCGGGCCGGGACCGGGCATTTCCTTGTCGAGCGACTGGGTGAAGGTGCCGAAAAAGCCGATCTGCGGGTTGAAGATGCCGAGGCAGTTGGGGCCGAGCAGCCTGAGGCCGCCGGCGCGCGCCACGTCGGCGATGCGCTTCTGGATGGCGAGGCCCTCTTCGCCGCTCTCGGCATAGCCGGCGGAAAAGATCACCGCGCCCTTGACGCCCTTCTCCACGCATTCGCGCACCGCCTGCTCGGTGAGCGCGGCCGGCACCGCCAGCAGCGCCACGTCCGGCGTTTCCGGCACGTCGGCCAGCGTCTTGTAGGCCTTCAGCCCCTGGACGGTGTCGCGGTTGGGATTGACGGGGTAGAGCGGCCCCTTGAAGCCGCCTTCCAGCAGGTAGCGCACCGGCCGGCCCGAAATGCGGGTCGGGTCGTCGGAAGCGCCGAGAATGGCGACCGAGCGCGGCCGGAACAGGGCGTCGAGGCTGGTTGAATGCGTGACGTGCTTCATCGGATCGCTCAGAAATTCACCCCGTGCGCCAGCAGGTCACGGGCGATTGTGCGCCGCTGGATCTCGCTGGTGCCGTCTGGAATGCGCATGGATCGGGTGAAGCGGTAGCCCGCTTCGAGTCGCAGTTCGTTGGTCAGGCCCATGCCGCCGTGCACCTGCATGCAGCGGTCGAAGACGCGGTTGGCTGCGTCGGTGCAGTGGAGCTTGACCATGGACGTCTCGGCCAGCGCCCGCGCGCCGCGCTCAAGCTTCAGCGCACAGTCCACCAGCATGGTCTCGGCGGCGTAGATTTCGGCCGCGCTCTCCGCGAGCAGGATCTGCACGGCCTGATGGTCGCCGATGGGCTTTCCGAAGGTCTTGCGCACCTTGGCATACTCGACCGCCTGCACCAGCGCCCAGCGGGCCAAGCCGATGCAGGTGGCGGAAAGGCCGAGGCGGCCGGTGTTGACGCCCTTCAGGGCGACCTTCAGCCCCTCGTTCACCTGTCCGAGCCGGTGCGTGTCGGGAACCCTGAGCCCGTCGAAGGACAGGATGCCGATCTCGGCGCCGAGCTGCCCCATGATCGGGATGGTCGAGACGACGTCGAAGCCCGGCCATTTCGTGTCGACGAAAAAACCGGTGATGCCGCCCTTGCGCTGCGCCACGAGCTCCGGATCGGTGATGGCGAAGATCATGGCGTAGTCGGCGTAGGGGCCGTTGGTGATCCACTGCTTCGAGCCGGTGACGACCCAGTCGTCGCCGTCGCGCACGGCGCGCGTCTTCATGGCGAAGACGTCGGAGCCGGCGTCCGGCTCGGACAGGCCGAAGCACAGCGTCTTGTCGCCGGAGCCGAGCTGCGGCAGGTAGCGGTCGCGCAGCGACGGGTCGAGCGCGGCGAGAACCGGCGACAGGCCGTTGGTGAAAGGGGACGGAATGACCACCGGATGGATGAGCGGCCGGCCCGGCCCGCAATGGGCCGACAGCACCGCGTTCAGATAGACCGCCGCCAGCGGGCCGAGTCCGCCGCCGCCGATCTCCTGCGGGCCGAGCATGGTGTAGAAACCGGCCTCGGCCGACTTCATCCGCACCTGGCGGCGCAACGCCTCCACTTCGGCGGTGAAGCGGCCGCGCTCGTCGAAGATCGTCCGTTCCGACGAGAGGACCGCCTGGTTGGCGGCCTCGATCGGCGCGACCTCGCGGTCGACGAAGCGGATGAGGCTTTCGCCGATCTGGACGACTTCTTCCGGGATGAGCGCCGTATTCATGTCAATCCTTGTCCAGCGTGAATTTCGGCAAGGTCAGTTCGGGCGTCACGTCGTCGAACCGGACCGTGACCCGGTCGCCGATACGCACTTTCTCCACGTCTTCGGTCACGATATTCGTCAGCATGCGCGGCCCCTCGTCCAGGACGATCATGGCGATGACGTAGGGAACGTCCGCCGCGAAGACGGGACCGGCGGGCTTGCGCGCGATGGTATAGGAATAGACCTCTCCCTTGCCGCCGACGTCGGTCCATTCAAGGTCGTCCGAATGGCAGTGCGGGCACAGTTCGCGCGGATAGAAGTGATGCTTGCCGCAGGAACGGCAGCGCGGGATCGACAGCCGGTGCTCGCGCGCCGCGTCCCAGAACGGCTTGGTGCCCGGATCGATGACGGGCTGCGGCTTCTCGTAGACTTCGCTCATCGCGCTGCGCCCTAGTTGTTGGAAAGGATGACGGTGGCGCCGGACGACAGCGTGCCGCCGGTTCCGTGGACGAGCGCCGTCGCCAGATCCGCGACCTGCCGCTCGCCGGCCTCGCCGCGCAGCTGACGCACCGCCTCCACCAGAAGGAAGATGCCGTACATGCCCGGATGGCAATAGGACAGTCCGCCGCCGTTGGTGTTGAGCGGGAAGGCGCCGCCGGGCGCCGTGCGCTGGCCGGAGACGAAGGCGCCGCCCTCGCCGCGCTTGCAGAAGCCGAGCGCTTCCAGCGTCATCAGCACCGTGATGGTGAAGGAATCGTAGCACTCGACGAGATCGATGGCGTCATGGCCGATGCCGGCCATCTCGAAGGCCCGCCTTGACGCCATCTCGGCGGCCGTGAGCCGCGCCAGGTCGGGCATGGCGCCGATCGACCAGTGCGTGTGCGCCTCACCATAGCCGCGGATATGGATCGCCCTGGCGCCATGCGCCCTGGCGTTCTCGGCCGTGGTCATGACCACCGCGCCGGCGCCGTCGGTGACCAGGCAGCAATCCAGGAGCTTGAGCGGATCGGATATCCTGGTCGAGTTCATCACGTCGTCGATGGCGATCGGCTCGCGCATGGTCGCGGCCGGATTGAGGCTCGCCCATTTGCGCGTCGCCACGGCGATCTCGGCAAGCTGTTCCTCAGTGGTGCCGAACTCGTGCATGTGCCGGCGCGCGGCAAGGGCATAGCCGCCGACCGGCTGGGGAATGCCCCAGACGTTCTCGAACTGCATGGTGAGAATCGGCGGGCGGCCGCCGAGCGTGCGGCTGCGCTCGCTCTTTTGCGTCGAGCCGTAGACGATGAGGGCGACGTCGCAATAGCCCTTCTCGATCGCCATGGCGGCATGGGCGACATGCGCCTCGAAGGCCGAGCCGCCGATGTTGGTGTTGTCGGCGAAGCGCGGATGGATGCCGAGATATTCGCCGAGCGTCACCGACGGCAACTGCCCCGGCCCCGGCACGCCCCAGAGGCCGGCCACCAGAAGCCCATCGACGTGGCGCATCGGGATACCGGCGTCGTCGAGCGCCGCCTTGGCAGCGCGCGCCTGAACCTGGAGCACAGAGCCGCCGCCGACCACCCTGCCGTCCTTGAGGGGAACGTCGCCGACCCCCACGATCACCGCTTCGCGTGCCATGTCAGTCCTCTGGTTCCTTGATCGGCTGGATCGCGTGGCCGGCGAGAATCTGGCGATCGCCAGCGCGCACCACGAGCTTGATCCGCGCGCATTCCACGCCGTCACGCCGGACCGTTTCCTCGACGGCGCCGGTCACTTCCACCGTGTCGCCGGCGAACACCGGACCTGTGAAGGCGATGTCGATCTCGCCCGTCTCGTCGAAGGCGCCGCCGCTCCAGTCGTTCAGCATCTCGGCGACGAAGGCGAGCGTCATCAGGCCGTGCGCGATGGTGCGGCCGAACGGGCCTTGCCGGGCGAAGCCGGGATCGACGTGGATCGGGTTGAAGTCGCCGGACGCCCTGGCATAGGCGTCGATGGCCTGCTGGTCGACCGTGCGGACGACGACGGGAAGCCGGTCGCCGACGCCGGCCAGAGACCGCGAGACAAAATCGACGCTCATTGGTCCCGGCCCCAGATCGAGGTGACGCGCCCGGACGAGACGAGCGAGCCGTCGGCGCCGCGCGCCTCGAAGTCGGACACCACGTAGGGCCGCTCCTTGCGGATGTATTTCTCGACCACCTTCGCCTGGATCTTCAAGTCTTCGCCGACGGCGATGGCGCGGTGGAAGCGGATCGCCTGCTTGGCATGGATGCCGCCCGGCGGGCTGCGGCGGGCCATCAGAAGGTCGACCAGATAGACGGCGGCGATCATCGAGGGCGCGCGCCGCGGCGTGCCGCGATAGGCGCCGCCGGCGTTTTCCGTGGCGGCGAGGAAGCCGTCGACCGCCTCCGCCGTCACCGCGAAGCGCAAGGGCTCTGCCGGAAACACGTCGCCGACCGACACCTCGTCGTAGCGCCGGTACTCACCCATCACACCGGGGTCCAGGAGAAGACGTCGCGCGACATCTCAAGCGGGATGAAGGAGGTCTTCAGCGTCGGCAGCATGTGGTCGCGCAGCGTCTCCGGCGTCCAGCCCTCGGAGCGATGCACGGAGCGCAGCGGGCGCGGCTGGCTCATCAGGAACACCTCGTTGCCGCGCACGGCGAAGATCTGGCCGTTGACGTCCTTCGCGTCGTCGCTGGCCAGGAACACCGCGACGGGCGCGATCTTGTCGGGCGTCAGCATGCGCAGGCCCTTTAGGCGCTCCTCCTGGTCCGGCGTGTTGGGGATCGACCCGACCATGCGGCTCCAGGCGAACGGCGAGATGCAGTTCGAGCGCACGTTGAACTTGGCCATGTCGAGGGCCAGCGACTTCGACAGGCCGACGATGCCCATCTTGGCGGCCGAATAGTTCGCCTGGCCCGGATTGCCCACCAGGCCCGACGTCGAGGTCATGTGGACGAAGGCGCCGCTTTCCTGCTTGCGGAAATGCTCGGCGGCGGCGCGGCTGACATTGTAGCTGCCGTAGAGATGAACCTGGAGGACCGAGTTCCAGTCCTCGTCGGTCATCTTGTGGAAGATGACGTCGCGCAGGATGCCGGCATTGTTGACCACCACGTCGATGCGGCCGAACGTCTCGACCGCCAGGCTGACCATCGCGCGCGCGGCGTCGGCGTCGGCGACGCTGCCGAAATCGGCGACGGCTTCGCCGCCGGCCGCCCTGATGTCGCGAACCACCTCGCGCGCCGGGCCGTCCGTCTCGTCCTTGCCGTCGAGCGACACGCCGGGGTCGTTGACCACCACCTTCGCGCCATGGCTCGCCATCAGCATCGCCATCTCGCGCCCGATGCCGCGCCCCCCGCCGGTGACGAGCACCACTTTGTTGTCGAGCATTCCTGTCATGTCGTGGTTTCGTCCTGCTATCGATGGTTGTTGTTGCATGTCGGCCCGGAAGGTGGCCGGCGCCCTGTCAGATCATCCAGCGGCCGCCGTCGACGACGACCGACTGGCCGGTCATGTAGCGGGCGTCGTCGCTGGCCAGGAACGCCGCGGCGGCGGCGATGTCCTCCGGCTCGGCGAAGTAGCCGAGCGGGATGGAGGCGCGGATCTTGTCGAGGATATCCTCGGGAATGCGGTCGATGACCCGCGTCTTGGTAACGCCCGGACAGACCGCGTTGACGTTGACCTTGAAGGGGGCGAGCTCGCGCGCCAGCGAACGGGTGAAGCCGATGACGCCCATCTTGGCCGCCGCGTATTCGCTGATGCCGACCTCGCCCGCCATGCCGGCGTTGGACGCGACGTTGACGATCTTGCCGCGCCCGGCCTCGCGCATCGACGGCACCACCTGCCGCGAGGCGAGGAGGGTCGAGAACAGGGTAACGTCGACGACGAAGCGCCAGACGTCGGAACTCGACTTGTAGAACTCCGAAGCGCGCTCGCGGGCGCTCTGGCCGACATTGTTCATCAGCACGTCGACGAAGCCGAACTCGTCGTAGATCGACTTGAACGAGGCCGTAAGAAAATCCTCGCCGGTGCAGTCGCCGGCGATGGCCAGCACCTTGGCGCCGCCTGCCCGCGCCTGCTCCGCGACCGCTTCGAGCCCGACGGGATCGAGGTCCATGATGGCGAGGTTCGCACCCTCGGCGGCGAAACGCAGCGCCGAAGCGCGGCCTATGCCGTTTGCGGCGCCGGTGACGACAGCGAGCTTGGCTTCCAGACGACGCACGTTCCGCACCCTCCTGACCGCCTCCGGAACTGCGGCAGTTCCGGAGGTCGGGCCAACCTCAAGGGAAATCCCCCGGCGGCCGCCCGTTCTGCTTCATGAAGAAAACCTAACATCTGTTCGAAAACAGTGCAACGGGAAAAGTTTCGAACATGCGATAGAATCTGTTGATGACGTGGAGCGCGCTATGTCGACGCCGCAGCCGGCGCGGGAGCGCGCAGGCGCAGCGTCGAGATCGCCACGCCCGCCAGCACCAGGACGACGCCGGCCACGGAGCGGGTTGTCAGCGGTTCGCCGAGGAAGACGGTCCCGCAGACCACGGCGACCGCAGGCACAAGATAGTTGTTGTAGGCCGTGAAGGCGGGGCCGGCGCGCGGCACCAGCGCGAACATCAGCAGGCTGGCGGCCGCCGTGTTGAACAGCGCCAGGACGAGCACGGCGCCGAGCACGCCGATGTCCGGCAGAGCCGGCGGCGCGCCGTCAGCGAGAAGCGCCACCGGCGTCGTCCACAGCGCTGCCGAGACGAGCGACAGGGTGGTCACCGTAACCGCATCGTGGCGGCGCACCAGAGCCATCGCGAACAACGAGGCCGAGAAGACCAGCGCCGCCGCGATGGCCGCGACAAGTCCCCGCGCATCGTCGCCGAAGGAAGCGAAGGCGTCCGGGCCGAACAACACGGCGATGCCGGCGAGTCCGACCAGGATGCCGGCGATGCTGCGCATGGTGGGGTATTGTCCCCGGAAAATCGCGAACAGGGCGGTGATCAGCGGCACCAGCGCCAGCGTCGTCGCCGTCACCGAGGAATGGACGTGGGCGACGGAGACGGCGATCAGGCTCAGTGGCGCGGCGTTCGCCAGAAGCCCGACCAGCGCGAAGGCGGCGAGTTCGCGGCCGGAGAGCCGCATGCACCGGCGGCGCAGCGCCATGAGCGCCAGCATGGCCGCCGCCGCGATCACGGTGCGCGCGGCGACCAGGGTCAGCGGCGGGACGCTGGCCACAGCGATCTTGGTGAACATGTAGGACGTTCCCCAGGCGATGCTGATGCCGGCCAGAAGCGCATACTCGGCGGCGCCTGGCGTCCGCCCCTCCCTCGACCGAGCGGCCGCATCGGTGCTGGACATATCGGGTTCTCCTCCTGTAGAAAACGAACATCTGTTAGAATTTCTTCGCGGTCAAGCGAGGAACGGCCCTGTGGGAGGCGAGATGCCGAGACGGATTCTGGTGACGGGAGCGACAGGCACGGTCGGCGGCGCGACGATGCGGCTGCTGAGGGCGGACGCGGACGACGGCAGGATCGAGCTTTTGGGAACGGCGCGCAATTCCAGCGGCGCCGACAAGCTGAAGCGAGACGGCTTCGTCCCGGTCGCGTTCGACTTCGATGCACCCGAAACCCTCCGCCCCGCGCTGGACAAGGTCGATTCGATCTTCCTGGTGACCGGCTACTCGGTGGACATGCTCATCCACTCCAAGCGTCTGCTCGACGCCGCCAAGGCCGCGGGCGTGGGCCATATCGTGCATCTCGGCGCGCTCGCCGCCGACGACACGCCGTTCGCCCATTTCGCCTGGCACCAGTTGATCGAGCGGGCGATCGAGGCGATGGGCTTCTCGTGGACGCATCTGCGTCCCAACTTCTTCATGGACACGGTGTGGAACGGCTTCGTCCACCGGCCCGACCGCGTCGTCCATTTCGTTGGCGACCGGCGCGTCTCGTGGATCTCGTCGGAGGACATGGCCGCCGTCGCCGCCGCCAGCCTGCGCGATCCCGACGCGCACTCCGGCAGGACCTATCCGCTCGCCGTCGAGGCGCTGACCTTCGAGGAGATCGCGACGATCCTGTCAGGGGTGACCGGCAGGTCGGTGGAATACCGTCCGCGCCCGGCCTCGGACCTTTACCCGATCATGCAGAAGCAAGGCGCCGAACCGCTCTATGCGGGCTCGCTGGCCGAAGGCGTCGCGGCGATCGAGCGCGGCGCGATGCCGCTCAGCGATGCCGTCTACGATACGGTAGAGACCGTGACCGGCCGGCCGGCGACCGGCTGGCGGGAGTTCGCGCTCAAGCGGAAAGGTGCCTTGCCGGCATGACCAGGCCAGCTCGAACGGTCTAAAGCGTCCGCCCGATCAGTTCCTTCATGATCTCGTTGGTGCCGGCATAGATGCGCTGCACCCTGGCGTCGGCATAGGCGCGGGTGATCGGGTATTCCCACATGAAGCCGTAGCCGCCGTGGAGTTGGAGCAGAGCGTCCAGCACCTTGCCCTGCATCTCGCTGGTCCACAGTTTCACCATGGCGGCGGTGGTGGTGTCGAGCTTGCCGTCCAGCACGAGTTCCAGGCAGCGGTCCAGGAAGATGCGCCCGACCTGCACCTCGGTCTTCATCTCGGCGAGCTGGAAGCGGCTGTTCTGGAAGTCGATGACGGGCTTGCCGAACGCCTTGCGATTGCGCGTGTAGTCGATCGTCCATTCCAGCGCCGCCTCGCAGCAGGACACCGCCTGGATGCCGACATGCATGCGTTCCCAGGCGAGTTCGCGCATCATGTAGGCGAAGCCCTTGCCTTCCTCGCCGATCAGGTTGGAGGCCGGCACACGCACCTCGTTGAAGAAGAGTTCCGACGTGTCCTGCGCCTTGGTGCCGAGCTTCTTCAGCCGCCGGCCGCGCTCGAAGCCCGGCCGGTCCGCCTCGACCACGATCAGGCTGATGCCCTTGGCGCCCTGCGCGCGATCGGTCTTGCAGGCGACCAGGAAAAGGTCGGCGGTCTGGCCGTTGGTGATGAACGTCTTCTGGCCGGAGATGACGTAGTCGTCGCCGTCGCGCACGGCGGTGGTGCGGATCGCCTGCAGGTCGGAGCCGCCGCCGGGCTCGGTCATGGCGATGCCGGCGATCGCCTCGCCGGTCGCCATCTTCGGCAGCCAACGCAGCTTTTGCTCTGGCGTGCCGTAATGGTCGAGATAAGGGGCGACGATGTCGGAGTGCAGCGGAAAGCCGAGGCCTGTCAGGTTGAGGCGCGACTGCTCCTCCATGAGGATGATGGAATAGCGCCGGTCGGCGCCGACGCCGCCCCACTCTTCCGGGATGGCGACGCAGAGGAAGCCGTTCTCGCCGGCCCGCTTCCAGGCCCAGCGCGGCACTTCACCCTTCTCCTCCCATTCCTCGTGGTGCGGCGCGAGTTCCGTTTCCATGAAGCGCCTGACCGACTGGCGGAAGATCTCGTGCTCTTCCGAAAACAGCGACCGCTCGATCATCGTGTGCCTCCTGCCGCGCCATGCCGTCCGATACTGCATCGGATGCGGTTTCGTGTTAATTCTAACGATTGTTTGATTTTCTGCAATGGTGTGCTAGACATTTCGCAGCCGGACAGGTTCGTCCGGCGCCGCACGGATCGCGGCCGCCCGCATCGGAGGCAACATGATCGTCGAGAAGCGTACCTATACGTTCCATCCGGGAAAAGTGCAGGAATTCCTTGCCCTGTACGAGCGGGAGGGGCTGCCGCTGCACACCAAGTACCTGCCGCTGCTCGGCTATTTCGTTTCCGATATCGGCCCGCTGAACCAGGTGATCACCATGTGGGGCTACGAAAGCATGGCCGACCGCGAAGAGAAGCGAGCCAGGCTCTACGCCGATCCGGAATGGATCGCCTTCGGGCCAAAGACGACGCCGCTGATCCAGACGATGGAATCGGTGATCCTGCGGCCGACCGCCTTCTCGCCGATCCGCTGACTGGCGCTCCGGGGTCTGTTCAGGCGACGATCTTCGCCGCCTTGAGCGCTGCGATCTCGCCGGCCTCCAGCCCCAGCGAGCGCAGCACCGCATCGGTGTCCTCCCCCGTCGTCGGCGCGCGGCGCGTCACGCCGCCGGGCGTGGCCGTCATGCGGATCGGGGTCGAGGCGATGGTGACCGGGTTTGCCGACCCCGGATGCTCGACCTCGACCAGCATCTCGCGCACCGCCATGTGCGGATCGGCATAGATGTCGGCGGCGGTGTTGACGGCGCCGAAGGGAACGCGCGTGCCGAGCGCCTCGGCGATCTCGGCCTTGCTGCGGGTGCGGGTCCAGGCCTCGACCGCAGCGACCGTCTCGTCACGATGCGCCAGCCGGTCGTTGTTGGTGCGGAAGCGCGGATCGTCCGCCAGTTCCGGCCGGCCCATGGCGGCGGCGAGCTCGACCCAGAAGGTGTCGCGCGGACAGCCGATGGTCACCTGCCCGTCGCGCGCCGGGAAGGTGCCGAACGGGCACAGGATCGGATGCTGGTTGCCTTCCGGCACCGGCGAGCGGCCGGTGTAGGAATACTGGTAGACCATCCGCTCGCACAGCGAGACGATGCCGTCATACATGGCCACGTCGACGAACTGGCCCTGCCCGGTGCGCGCGGCGTGGTGGTGGGCGGCCAGGATGCCGAAGGCCGCCAGCGCGGCGGGGAAGATGTCGCCGATGCCCGGCCCGATCTTGATCGGCGTCAGCGCATCCGGCCCGGTGATGCCCATGGCGCCGCCCATCGCCTGGGCGACGACATCGAAGGCCGGGCGGTCGACATGCGGGCTCTGCCCGGTGCGCGGATCGCCGAAGCCGCGGATCGCGGCATAGACGAGCCGCGGGTTCTCGGCGGCCAGCGCCTCGTAGCCGAGGCCGAGCCGATCCATGACGCCGGCGCGGAAGTTTTCCACCAGGATGTCGGCACCCCGCACCAGCCGCAGAAGCAGGTCCCTCGCCTCAGGTTTCTTCAGGTCCAGAGCGATGCTGAGCTTGTTGCGGTTGGTGCTCTGGAAATAGCCGCCGAAATGACGTTCGGCGTCGTCGGCCGGAAACGGGCCGAAATGGCGCGTCGGATCGCCGCCGACCGGCTCGATCTTGACGACCTCGGCGCCGTGGTCGGCCAGCATCATGGTGCAATAAGGTCCGGCGAGCATCTGCGTCAGGTCGATGACCTTGACGCCGGAAAGCGCCCCCGCCACGTCAAAGCGCCTTCTGGAGTTCGGGCAGGACGGTGAAGAGGTCGCCGACGATGCCGTAGTCGGCGATCTGGAAGATCGGCGCTTCCTCGTCCTTGTTGATGGCGACGATGACCTTCGAGTCCTTCATGCCGGCGAGGT
>NZ_JAFKID010000041.1 GCF_017306545.1 Mesorhizobium sp. | reverse complement strand
TTTTTCTCGCCATCGCGCTCATTGTCGCTCCAGTGGCGGTCTTCACGGGGTTCGAGCTTTACGCCAGCAACGCGCCGGCCAAGGCGGCGGGGCTTGGCGATCTTTCATCCTTCAAGACCATCATCGCCGACGTCCAGACCCTCGCTTCCAAGGGCGATCTTGCCGGTGCCGCCAAGCGCGTCACCGACTATGAAACAGCCTGGGACCAGGCCGAGACGGCAATCAGGCCGCTGAACCAGACCGACTGGGGCAACATCGACGCCGCCTCGGACGCCGCGCTGAAGGCGCTGCGCCAATCCCCGCCGTCGGCCGACAAGGTCGACAAGACGCTCGCCGGCCTGATGGCCGTCCTCAACGATCCGGCCCGGCCCGCTTCGTAGGCGCACGCCATCCCACCGCCAACCTTCCCTCCGCCCATTCCAGGAGAGCCGCCATGCCCGCACCGAGCGCCACCGCCAAAACCGTCGCCTACAACCGAGTTCCCCGCATCACCACCGACTTCTGGCTCATCAAGCTGATGGCCGTCACCATGGGGGAAACGGCGGCCGACTATCTCAACGTGCAGATGGGGCTCGGCCTGACGGCGACGTCGCTGATCATGTCCGCCATCCTCGCGATCGCGCTGGTCTGGCAGTTCGCACAGAAGCGCTACGTTCCGGCCGCCTATTGGCTTTGCGTGGTGCTGATCAGCATCGTCGGCACGTTGATCACCGATAACCTGGTCGACAATTTCCATGTGCCGCTGCTGGATACGACGATCGCGTTCTCGGTCGCGCTGGCGCTGACGTTCCTGCTCTGGTTCAGGGCCGAGGGCACGCTTTCCATCCACTCCATCTTCACCGGGCGGCGCGAGGCCTTCTACTGGCTGGCCATCCTGTTCACCTTCGCGCTGGGCACGGCGGCGGGCGACCTTGTGGCCGAGAAATTCGCGCTGGGCTACCTGGCGACCGGCGTCCTGTTCGGCATGATCATCCTTTCGCTCAGCATCGGCTATTTCTTCCTCGGCCTCGACGCGATCCTCGGCTTCTGGCTGGTCTATATCCTGACCCGGCCGCTGGGCGCCTCGTTCGGCGACCTGATGTCCCAGCCGGCGCAGTATGGTGGCTTCGGCCTCGGCACGATCATCACCAGCGCCATCTTCCTTACTGCGATCGTCCTGATCGTCGTCTATATGAGCCTGCGGCACGAAGGCGAGGAACTGGTCGAGGTCGACGCAAGCGGCAAGCCGGCGAAGACCGCCAAAGGCCACGGCTTTACCGCGGCAGAAGAAAAGGGCTGAGGCAGCCAGCGATTGCCGGTCGCCGTGAACATCGCGCTTTGCGCGGCTGCTCGGCAGGATTATCAACAGCACGGAAAGCGCCGGCTTCTCGGCGCTGCCGACGGAAACCGCAGGAAATGAGCGACCAGACCGGGAAGCCCGCAAGCGCGGCCGGGAAAATCACGTCGTCCGGCCTGCGTCCGGGCATTCCGGCCGGCATCTGGGCGCTCGGCTTCGTCTCGCTGCTGATGGACGTCTCCTCCGAGATGATCCATGCGCTGCTGCCGGTCTATATGGTGACGGTGCTCGGCACCTCGACGCTGGCCGTCGGCATTATCGAGGGCATCGCCGAGGCGACGGCCTCGATCACCAAGGTCTTTTCGGGAGCTGGGTTATGGCCTCGCCGCCCTGGTCAAGCCGGTCTTTCCGCTGGCGTCCTCGCTCGACGGGCTGATCGCCGCACGCTTCATCGACCGGATCGGCAAGGGCATACGCGGCGCGCCGCGCGATGCCCTCGTCGCCGACATCGCACCGCCTTCGCGCTGCTGACGGTGCTTGCTCTATTGCCCGTTCGAGGGAAGCTGGCGAAGCCGGCCGTGCCTGCGGCAAGACAGGACTATTGACGCGCCGCCGAAGCCGTTCGCGCGAATACGAGAGGATATTCCGTATGATCTGGGTGTCGGCCATATTCGTAACGGCATCTCTCTTCGATTGTACCGCGGGAAAGGAAAATGAGCCCTCCCCTGCTTGCCGGTGCACGGAAAGCCCCCTCTGGCACCCTCGGCTTCTGACGTCGCCTGTCACGTGATGGTACAGAATTCTCGACATCTGCGGCCGGTACGCTCGACGATCGGCGTCCGTCGTGCGGAGGGTTCTTGACCGAGGTCTACAACATTCCGCCATCGGCCCGGATTGTCCGGCCGTTGATCCAGCCTCCGTCATCCGAGGCGAGGAAGGCAACCAGGCCGGCGATATCCTCGGGCTGGCCGATGCGCCGTAAGGGTGTCAGCGAGCGGATTGCATCGCCGCGCTCGCGGATCACGCCCGCCGTCATATCTGTCTCGATCACCCCAGGGGCGACGGCGTTGATGGTGATCCCGCGCGGACCGAGTTCCTGCGCCAGCGCCAGCACCAGCGCCGAAACTGCCGCCTTCGACGCGGCATAGACAGAACTGCCGGCGAGCGGCGTCTGCGCCAGACGTGACGAGAAGTGAATGATGCGCCCGCCGGGCGCCGTCATCACCGGGGCAGCTGCGCGAGTAAGTGCCAGCGCGCCGAGCACATTGGCATCGAACGTGGCGTGAAAGTGGTCCGCGTCGGCCTCCTCGAGCGGGAGATAGGTTGCGACACCGGCGGCGTTCACGAGAATGTCCAGCCGGCCAAAGGCTTCAAGTGCCTGTGCGACAAGCCGCTCGCATTCTTTGGGCCGGGCAATGTCCGCCGCCACGGCCTGTCCCATGCTTCCCGCTGTCGCTAGTTCCGCAATCACGCGCTCGGCCGAGGCCACGTCGGACCTGTAGCCCACGACGACACGGGCACCGTCGCGCGCAAGCCGAAGGGCGACGGCCGCGCCGATCCCGCGCGAGCCGCCGCTGACCAGCGCAACCTTTCCCGCCAACCCGCTCTTTGCAGCCATCCCACTCCTCCGCACCGGATCGTTTCACGCAAACGGTCCGGTTCTTGGCTCCCTGGCTATCCTGACGGAAAGCCGCTTCGCGCTTTTCGCGAAATTGCTTCAGAAGGCCACCTTGTCGCCGCCCTTCAGGTTCAGGATCTCGCGTGCCTCGTCGGGGGTCGCGATTTCCAGTCCCAGGCTTTCGACCATCTGGCGCGCCAGCGCGACCTGCTCGGCATTGCTGCGCGCCAGCCGTCCGCGCCCGGCATAGAGCGAGTCCTCCAGCCCGACGCGCAGGTGGCCGCCCAGAAGCACCGATTGCAGCGCCACCGGCATCTGGTGGCGCCCCGCGCCGAGCACCGACCAGTGATATTTTCCGCCGAAAAGACGGTCGGCGGTCCGCCGCATGTGCATCACGTCCTCGGGATGCGCGCCGATGCCGCCGAGAATGCCGAAGACCGACTGCACGAAGAACGGCGGCTCGACGAGCCCGCGCTGGACGAAGTGGTCGAGCGTATAGAGATGGCCGATGTCGTAGCACTCGATCTCGAAGCGCGTGCGGTTGCCCGCGCAGGTGCTCAGGATGCTCGAAATGTCGGCGAAGGTGTTGCGGAAGACCCGGTCGCGCGATCCCTCCAGATAGGCGCGTTCCCAGTCGAAGCGGAAGTCGTTCCTCTTTTCGAGGATCGGGAAGAGGCCGAAGTTCATCGATCCCATGTTGAGCGAGGCGACCTCGGGTTCGAAGACCGTGGCCGGGCGCAGCCGCTCCTCGACCGTCATCGTCGGCGCGCCGCCGGTCGTGATGTTGATCACCACATCCGATCGCTGCTTGATGACTTTCAGGAACGGTTCGAAGGCTTCCGGGCGCTGGTCCGGTTGGCCGGTTTCGGGATCGCGCGCGTGCAAATGGACGATCGCGGCACCCGCCTCGCGCGCACCGATCGCGGCCTCGGCGATCTGCTCGGGCGTGATTGGCAGATACGGAGACATCGACGGGGTGTGGATCGATCCGGTCACGGCACAGGTGATGATGACTTTGCGGCTCATGGAGCGGTCTTTCCTGAACGGAGGGAGAGCGGAGGCAAGAGGCGCCGGGCGCTCGCATGCCGGGTCTCCATGGCTTCGCTCCTCATGATGTTTCATCTAACAGAACATAATAGTAGTATTAAATCGTTGAACGAAACAAATTGGGAGTCAAGTCGGTACTTCGCCATCTTTCGATAGCCGCACGCCGGGGAGCGTGCTCCCGGCGATCCGGTGTCCGTCGTTGGATGGGCGTGAGCCGAACCATCGATGCCGTCGTGGCGCTTGTTTCGTTAGAAAAAACGGCGTAGCCCTTTATATTCAGTGCAACACAATGCGCGGCCGGTTGTTCCGCGCTTTCCAATGACAGATTCAAGGAGGCTAGGATGCCGAAGGTGACGGGTGAGTCCGGCGACGGCGTGCAGGCGGTTGCGCTGGCACTGAAGATTCTCGAAAAACTGGCCGAGGAGGGCAAGCCGATGGGCGTGACCGCCCTGGCCGAGGCCCTGGGAACAACCAAGAGCCGCATTTTCCGCCATCTGCATACGCTCAAGCAGCACGGCTATATCCTGCAATCGGAGACGACCGAACGCTACCGGATCGGCCTGCGGCTGATCGCTCTGGCGCGCGCGGCAAACGACAACCAGGACCTTGCGATCGCCAGCTACCGCGCGTTGCGAGCGCTTCGGGACAAGCTCGGCCACTCCGCCGTCGTGTCGCAGGTGGAGATCGACGGCGTGCGGATTCTTTCAACGATTATAGGGAAATCGCCCATAGAAATCGGGGTGCGCCCCGGCTCCCTCCTGCCGTTCCATTCCTCGGCGCAGGGCAAGATCGGCCTGACTTTCGGTTCCGAGACGCTGCGCGCCCAGGTGCTCAATTCCCGGCTCGAGAAGATGACCGAGTACACGATCTCTACGCCTGCCGCCCTTCGCACCGAGATCGAGCAGATCCGTCATCAGGGTTGGGCCACCGCCCCCAGCGAAGCGATGATCGGCATCAACACGCTGGCCGCCCCGATCTTCGAGGGGTCGGGGGCTCTGGTCGGGGCGGTTGCCGTCGTCGATTCGGTTCAGTTTCTTCCGCCGGTTCCCGCCCAGGAACAGATCGCGGCGGTCATCGAGGCCGCCCGCACCATTTCCTCGGAACTCGGCTACGTGCTCGAATAAGCGCGAGGGACTTGACACGGCCTCCCAAAATGTTTCAGAGATACGAAACACTGTTTCGGTCAACGAAATAATCTCTGGGAGGAGAAATATGTCGAGACGCACTATGTCCATCGCGGCCGCCGCAGCCCTGGCGCTTACGCTGGCCGTGCCGGTCGCCCATGCCGCAGATGTCTACAAGATCGGCGCCGCCGTCGGCCTGACCGGCTACGCCGCCACCACCGACCGAGGCTGGCGCGACGGGCTCGAGATCGCTGCCGACTATCTCAACGAGAAGGGCGGGATCGACGGGCACAAGATCGAGCTGGTCGTCGAGGACAATAAGTCCGACCCGCAGCAGGCGGTCGTCGCCTATCAGAAGATGATGGCGAACGATCAGGTGCAGATCTTCGCGTCAGGCTGTGTCTCGGCGGGCAATTTCGCCGCGGCCGGCGCGGTTGCGCGGGCCAATATTCCGATGGTTCTCTGCTCGATCCTGCCGCGCCGCGACAACGAGATCCATTGGGCTTTCAGCTTCCTGCCGCCGCCTATCTACGAACTCGAGGCGCGGATGCAGTACCTCAAGGACCATACCGACATCCGCAAGGTTGGCGTGCTGAACGACCCGACCCCCTACGCGATGCTGATGGCCAAGCTCGCCGATCCGGCGGCCAAGAAATACGGCATCGAGATCGTCGCCCACGAAACCTATCAGCAGGACGACAGCGACATGAGCGTCCAGATCGGCCGCATCAAGGCGGCGGGCGCGACCGCACTCATCAAGATCGGCATCGGCGGCTCGACCGTTACGATTGCCAAGAACGTCAACCAGCTTGGCCTGAAGGACATGCTGCTCATGGCGGGGCTGGACGATGCCGCGCCCTATCTCCAGGCAGGGCAGGTTCTTGGCGACCATTTCATGTTTGCGGCGACCACCGTGCAGATCCCCGAGGCCGTGCCGGCCGGGCCCGCGCGCGAGGCGCTCGACGCTTTCCTGACGCGCTGGAAGGCGAAGTACGGCGATCGCGACGGAAGTGCGGCGTCGCGCGCCTGGGACGCGATGATGGTCATCGCCAAGGCGGTGGAAACCGCGCACTCGACCGACGGCGCGAAAGTACGCGACGCGCTGGAGCAGGTCTCGCATTACCAGGGAGCCGCCGCGCTCTACGAATTCTCGCCGCAGCAGCACGTCGGGGTCGTCAAGAACCCCTTCGTGATCGGCGAGGTCAAGGACGGCAAACTCGTCCAGGTGAAGTGAGCCCGGCATGACCACGCCGCTTCTGGAAATTCGCGATCTTTCGGCCCGCTACGGTCATGTCGAGGCGCTCAAGCCGACCTCGCTGACTGTCGCGGAGGGAGAGTTGGTGACGATCCTGGGCCCCAACGGGGCGGGCAAGTCGACGCTTCTGCGCGCCGTCACCCGCCTCACTCCCGGACCGGGCGCGATCCTTTTCAAGGGCCGCGACGTCAGCGCCTTGCCGACGCACAAGCTTTCGGAGCTTGGCATAATCCTGGTCCAGGAGGGACGTGGCCTCTTCGGCGACATGAGCGTGCGCGAGAACCTGGTCCTCGGCGCCTACAATGCCGGCGGCGATACGGCCGAGATCGCGGCGCGGATGGAGAAGGTCTTCAGCCTGTTTCCCCGCCTCAAGGAGCGGCTCGACCAGAAGGCGGCGCTGATGTCCGGCGGCGAGCAGCAGATGCTCGCCATCGGGCGCGCGATGATGGCCGGCCCAAAGCTCCTGATGCTGGATGAACCTTCGCTCGGCCTCGCTCCGCGCGTGGCCGGGGAAATCCTCGAAACACTGGGTGAACTCAATCGCCAGGGCCTCGGTATCCTTCTGGTCGAGCAAAAGGCGCCCTTGGCGCTCCGGCTCGCCCGTCGGGTCTACGTGCTTTCGCTTGGGCGTATCGTCGCGGAGTTGCCTTCCCATGAGATCAAGTCGCACCATGACCTTGCCCGTTACTACCTCCACTAGCGGCGGGTTGCCCTGGCGGCATATCCTGCTCGCGGCGCTGGGCGTGCTGGTCGTCGCCTTTGCCTTCTCCGCCAACGGTTACGTCGTGACGGTAATCGGTTTCGCCGCGATTTATGCGCTGTTCTGCACCGGCCTCAATTTCTTCATGGGATTCACCGGGCAGGCCTCCTTCGGCCAGAACGCTTTCGCCGCCCTCGGCGGTTACGGCAGCGCCATCCTCACCGCCGACTATGGTTTCGAGCCGGCGATAGCGCTTATCCTGACCATGGCGTTTTCCGGCGTGGTCGCGCTGGTCGTCGGCTATCCGACGCTGCGCCTGCGCGGCCACTACCTCGCCATGGCGACCTTCGCGCTCGGCCTCATCACCTATGAGATCTCGATCAACTGGACCGACGTGACCCAGGGCTACATGGGCTATTCCGGCATTCCGCCATTGGGCATCGGGCCCTACTACGCCGATACGCCCAAGCAGCAGCTCGCCGTGATCCTTATCCTTCTGGCGCTCGGCGTCCTGGCGGCGGCGGCGTTGAAAAACTCCCGTTTCGGGAGGGCCTGCCGGGCGATCGCGGGGTCGGAGCTTGCCGCCGGGGCGCTGGGCATCCCGGTCGCGCGCTACAAGCTCGTCTCTTTCGTGATCGCTGCGCTCTACGCATCCGCCGCCGGCTCGCTTTTCGCCCATTTTGTCGGCTTCATCAGCCCCGAAGTCTTCGGCACCGCGATGGTCGTGCAGAGCTTCACCATGCTCTACCTCGGCGGCATCGGCACGATCGCTGGGCCGTTGATCGGGGCGGTCGTCGTCTCGCTCCTGCCCGAACTGATGCGCGGCCTCAAGGACTACCAGACGATCGGCTATCTGGTGATTCTGCTGGGAATCCTGATCTACGCGCCGAAGGGTGTCGCAGGCCTTCTCGACCGGCTGCTGCCGAAGCGGGAGGGCTGAGACATGGCCATGCTGGCTATCCAGGGCATCACCAAGCGCTTCGGCGGTCTCGTCGCCAATGACGACGTCACCTTCCAGGTGGAGAAGGGAGAGATATTCGCCGTGATCGGCCCGAACGGGGCCGGCAAGACGACGCTCTTCAACATGATCGCCGGCACCTTCCCGCCCTCCGAGGGGAAGGTGATGTTCGACGGCGCGGCGATCTCGGGCCGGCCGGTGGCCCAGATCGCCCAGGCGGGCCTGGTGCGGACCTATCAGCTCGTCCAGCTCTTCAAGGCCTTGACGGTGGCCGAGAACGTGATGGTGGGCTTCCATCGCGTCACCACGGGCGGGGTCTTCTCTGCGCTGCTCAGGCCGCCCGCCATGCGCCGCCAGGAGCGCGAGATCGCCGCGAAAACGGCGGAGATCCTCGACTTCGTCGGACTTTCCCACCGCGCCAACGTTACCGCAGACCTCCTGCCCTACGGCGAGCAGCGGCTTCTCGAAGTCGCCCGCGCGCTGGCGGCAAGCCCGAAGCTCCTGCTCCTCGACGAGCCGGCTGCCGGGCTCAACACCGAGGAGACGGCCGAACTGGCGCGGGTGGTCCGCAAGGTCAACGAGAACGGCGTCACCATCATGCTGATCGAACACGACATGGGCCTCGTCATGCAGATCGCCCATCGCATCGCCGTGCTCGACTACGGCCGCAAGATCGCCGAGGGAACGCCGGATGAGATCCGCGTCCACCCCGATGTCATCGCCGCCTATCTCGGCGGCACGGAGGGTTATGATGATTGACGTCGTCCAACTCGCGCAGAACCTCATCAACGGCGTCGGCCTCGGACTCATTTATGGGCTGATCGGGATCGGCTTCTGCGTCATCTACAACGCCTCCGGCATCGTGAATTTCGGCCAGGGCGTCTTCGTCATGCTGGGCGGAATGATCTGCGCCACCTTCCTCGCGCATGCCGGCCTGCCGATCTGGCTCGCGGCGCTCGTCACCGTTCCCGTCGTCGCGCTGATCGGCGTCGCCATGGAAGTGGCGATCGTCCGCCCGATGTGGAAGCGAGGCGCGTCGATCTTCGCCATCATCCTCGCTACCCTCGCCTGCCAGATGCTGATCGAGCAGGTCACGCTTCTCGGCCTGGGCGACCAGCCGCGCACCTTCGATTCCTTCACGCCGGGGGGGCCGCTGATGGTCGGCGGCGTCGCCCTGCCCTACCAGTTCTTCTGGGTCCTCGGCTGCGGCGCGCTGATGGTGGCCGGCCTGTGGGCCTTCTTCACCCGCACCCGCAGTGGCCGGGCGTTGCGCGCCTGTTCGCAGAACGCCGAGGCGGCGGCGCTGCTCGGCGTCCCGGTCCGCCGCATGATGATGCTCTCATTCGCGCTCAGCGCAGGGCTCGGCGCCGTCGCCGGCATCCTGATCACTCCGAGCCAGATCACCGCCTACAACATCGGTACGCCCTTCGGCGTCAACGGCTTCATCGCCGCCATCATCGGCGGTTTCGGCTCTGCGGCGGGCGCGGTGACGGGCGGGATTTTGCTCGGCGTGTTCCAGGCCCTCGCCATCGCCCTGCTCGGCGCGAGCTTCAAGAACGTTGCGGCGCTCAGCGTCCTGCTTGTTGTGCTGCTGGTCTTTCCGCAGGGCATCCTCGCCCAGATCAAGACTTTACGCTCAAGCCGGCGCTGACCCTGCATCGGAAGAGGAGAAATCATGTACGACCCAACCGACCCCCGCTCGAGCCTTGCGCCCGCCGCTTCCGGCGCTCCCGTCTTTACCGCCTATGCCCCCCCGGATATCGGCCGCTTCTACGAGGACGCGCCGCAAGTCGACGCGGACGGCGCGAGAACCTGGCTGATCCGCAGCCAGAACGCCGTGGTCGCCTACTCCAAGGCAGAGGATGGCGCGGTCTTCGAGCGAGCCGGCCAACCCGACGAATATGTCCTGCTGCTGCCGAGCAAGGATGTCTCGGCGTCGGTCGAGAGCGGCGGCACGACAACCGACGTGCCAGCCTTCTCGATCGCTTTCATCCCCGCGGGGGCGAGCAAGGTGACGGTTCACGGCAAGGGCGAGGTCGTGCGCATCTTCACCAGCGTGGCCTCCGATCTCGCCGCCGCCTGCGGCAATGCCGCTGCCTATGCCGAAGATCACCCGAACGTCGCCCCGATCACGCCATGGCCCGCGCCGCGAGGAGGCCGCAAGGTGCGCGTCTACTCGCTCGACGTGCCGCCCCAACCGGGGCGCTTCGGCCGTATCTGGCGCGGCGAGACGCTGATGGTCAACTTCCTCGAGCCGCAGAACGGCCCGCGCGACATCACCAAACTGTCGCCCCATCATCATGACGATTTCGAGCAATGCTCGCTCGCCCTCGAAGGCAGCTTCATCCATCATCTGCGCTGGGCCTGGACACCCGACATGCGGATGTGGCGCGACGACCGGCACGAGACATGCGATGCACCCTCGGTCCTGGTGATCCCGCCGCCGGCGATCCACACCTCGCGCGGTGTGGCAGCGGGCGTGAACCAGCTCGTCGACATCTTCTGCCCGCCGCGGCTGGATTTCTCACAGAAACCCGGCTGGGTCCTGAACGCGGACGATTATCCGATGCCCGGAGAATGAGGCGATGCGGGTCCTGATCGTTCACGCCCATCCCGAGCCGGCCTCGTTCAGCGGCGCGCTGACTTCCGTCGCCGTCGAGGCGCTGGAAGCGTCAGGGCACGAGGCCGTCGTCTCGGATCTTTATGCCGAAGGGTTCGATGCGGTTGCAGGGCGGGGCGATTTCACCGGCGCGGCGAATTCGGCGAAGTTCCACTATCAAGCAGAGCAAGCCCACGCAGCCGAGACCGACAGCTTTGTTGCCGAGATCGCACGCGAACAGGAGCGGGTGATGGCGGCGGATTTGCTGGTGCTGCAATTTCCGCTCTGGTGGGGTGCGCCGCCTGCCGTTCTCAAAAGCTGGTTCGAACGGGTCATGGCCTACGGTTTTGCCTACGTCGACGGATGTCGCTTCGACACCGGCTTCTTCAAGGGGCGCAGAGCGCTGATTTCCGTGACCACCGGCGGGACCCCGAAACGCTTTTCGGACGAAGATGTCTACGGCCCGATCGAGAGGGTTCTTTATCCGCTGAAGCGTCTGGCACTCGAATACATGGGCTATGAGGTGGAGGCGCCTTTCGTCTCCTATGCGGTCCCCCGCATCAGTGACGAGGAAAGAGCAGACTGCCTTGCCCGATGGAGGACGCGGGTGGTGGCCGCGGCCGAAGCTGCCCCGAGTGTTGAAATTCGTGACCCGCGGGCAGCGCTTGCCCGGATGGGAGCGCAGGCCTGGACCCGCGCGTAACCGTTTCCGGCCCGGCCGGCGGCATCGCACGGTCTGGGTCGCTCAACCGGCAGTTCCATCGCGGGCGCCGGATTCCTGATACAGCCCAGGAGGCAAAAAGATGGATACCCCCTTCACTCCCACGCCCGAACTCGCTGCCCGGATCGACAGGATCCTCCAGGGCGCAGTCGATCCTCACGTCCATTCCGGCCCTTCGATCGCGCCGCGCGCGCTCGACCATCTGGAACTGGCGCGCCAGGCCTCAGCCGCCGGATTCAGCGCGGTTGTGACCAAGGATCACGACTATGCCGGGACCGCGACGGCGATCCTGATCAATGACAATTTCCCCGAACTGAAGACGAAGGTCTACACCTCGCTGGTGCTGAACAACGTGGTCGGCGGCATCAATCCCTACGCGGTGGAGCATGCCATCGCCATGGGGGCGAAGATCGTTTTCCTGCCGACGCTCGCCGCCGAGAACCACCTCGCATGGGAGAAGAGCGCCAACTGGTCCCACCCAGCCTCGACGCAGAAGATGCGCCACGCTTCTCCGGTTCCGGTGCTCGATGCGAACGGAGAGGTGCGCGACGACGTCAAGGAGGTGCTGGACATTGTCGCCAAGAACGACATCGCGTTGGCAAGCGGCCACATCCATGTGTCCGAGACGTGGAAAGTGTTCGAGGAGGCCAGGCGGCGCGGCGTTTCGCGACTGATGTTCACCCATCCCGAAGACATCGTCGGCGCTTCGCTGAACGATGTGAAGGGGATCGCCGCGATGGGGGCCTATGTCGAGCACTCACTGGCTTTCTTCCTCGAGGGCTCGAAATTCAGGACGCGGACAAGCGAGGACCTGCATAACCACATCAAGGCCGCGGGCGTGGACCAGACGATCTTCTGCTCCGACCTCGGCCAGGTCGGTACCCTTGCCCCGGTCGACGGCTTCCGGCGTGCCGTCGCGGTCTGTCTCGACCTTGGCTACGACGACGCGGCGATCCACAAGATGGTCGCCTCCAACGCCGTGAAGGCGCTCGGGCTCGAGGCGGCGGCCTGACCGCCCGGCCCGATCTGCTCTGCGCCTGTCCAACCGGCGCGATAGAAGACAGAACTGGAGATACACATGACCGCCGCCACCGGCTTCCGTAAGCGCTTCCTGGATCGGGAGGAACTCTACGGTTCCTTCCTCAAGATTCCCGCCACCATGCCGGCCGAGATTCTCGGCGCCGTGGGCTACGACTTCGTTGTCGTCGACGAGGAGCACTCCCCTTTCAACCGCGAGACGACTGACGCGATCGTGCTGGCGTGCAAGGCCTGGGGCATCGCCTCTGTCGTGCGCGTGCAGAGCGCCCAGCCGGCGGCGCTCCTGTCGGTTCTCGACTGCGGCGCCGATGGCGTCCTCGTGCCCCATGTCGACAGCGCGGAGAAAGCGCGCGCGGTGGTCGCGGCATGTCGGTATCGCCCTGGAAGTCGGGGCTTCGCGCCGACCACGCGTGCCGGCACATTCGGCGCCGAGGGTATGGAGGACCATATCGCGAGGCAGGACGCCCGCGTGACCGTGATTGCGATGATCGAGGACCCCGAGGCGGTGGACCGCATCGACGAGATCCTGGAAGTCGAGGGTCTCGACGGCATTTTCATCGGCCGCGGCGACCTCAGCGCCGCTTATACCGGAGCGGGGAAAGGACCGGAGGCGGCGGCCGAAGCGACCCGGCACGTGCTTTCGGCTGCGCGCGGAAGGATGCCGGCAGCGATCCTGCCTGGAAGCCCGGAGGACGCGGCCGACATGGCCGCGCAAGGAGTTACCGCCTTCATCCTCTCCGCCGACCAGGGCTTTCTCAAGAGCGCGGCCAAAGCGGCGCTGAGTACCATCCGCGGCGGCGTTGGGGCTGCAAGGTAACATCGTATCCGGCAGTCGAGCCGCCACGTGATACCTTTCCTGATTTCAGCATCCTTCGTCGGAACATGACCCGTTTGCAAAGCCGCATCGGCACACTCGATCTCAAAAACCCGGTGATAGCCGCGCCGGCGGAGCACATGATCGTGGACGGCGGAGTCCAGGCGGCGATCCGCGCCGGGGCGGGCGCCGTGGTCGTCAAGTCGACCAACGAGAGCACGGCCGCCAAGGCGCAGCTTCGCGCGGCCGAATACGTCGCGCTCGACAACCGGTGGAGGCCGGTCGAATGGGGGCCGCAGGCAAATCCCGCAACGATGATCCTGTCGCGATCCGGCCTGCATCCACTGGAATTCGACGCTTGGCTGGCACAGGCTGTTGCCCACGATGCCCTTGCCCGGAAACATGATTGCCTTCTGATCCCGAGCCTGATCCTGGCCGACCTCGACCGTGCGGTCGAGATGGCCCGGACCGTCGAGCAGGCCGGGCTGCGCGTGCTGGAATTCAACATCGGCACGCCCTATGCGCGCGAGGCCGCGGCGGGCGCCGTGTCGACCGAAACCGTTGCGGATCGGGTCGCAACGATCACTCGCCGCATTTGCGATACAGTCTCCATCCCCGTCTGGATCAAGCTTACAGGGCAGTCGAACGACGTCCCGCAGCTTGCCAAGGCGGCGGTCGAGGCAGGAGCCGAGAGCGTGATCGTCGCCGGGCGGCTTCTGGGAATGCTGCCCGATCTCGAAACGCAGGCGCCGATGATCGGAACCTCCGGAGGCTATGGCGGGTTCTGGAACCTCCCGCTCACATGCCATTGGCTTGCGCTGTGCCGCGCTGCCTTAAGGCCGGACCAGCCGCTGATCGGCATCAACGGCGCAACCGACGGGCATGACGTTGCTCGCATGATGCTGGCGGGGGCTTCGGCGGTGGGGCTCGCCTCCGCCGTCATGCTGCGCGGCTTCGGCGTGATCTCCGAGAGCGTCGCAACCCTCGATGACTATTGCCGCGGAAAGAACATGTCGGCCTCGGACCTTGTGGGACGCGCCGCAGATGCGCGCAAGACTTTTGCCGAGATGCCCGAACTTTCCGGCCACTGGAGGGAATTCGTCCCGCCCGAGAGCAGATAGGGTTGCATATGGGTCTGCATGCAATGAACGTGTTCCGGACGAAGTAGATACAGCAGCGATAACAGTTCGGATTGAAGCGGCAAAGCCCGGCCTCGCTGCCGTTCAGCAAGACGAAGCCTCCCCCGCCCGCACGTAGATCGCCGTATCACTAGAGCCGTCTTGTTTGGGTGAAATCAACCACTCCAACTCTTTGATTTGGCGCCATTTAAGGATGCAAAACCGTTTCATATTTTTGCTGAAAATGCTCTAGTTCAGCGACTGGCGGCGCGGCGACGGGGCGGGATGGCGCTCCTCCAGCACGGCGGCCGCGCCCGCCCGGCCGGTCGCGCGCAGCCGTTCCAGATAGGCCGGAAGCTCGCCGCGACAGTGGAACGGCCCGCCCTCGCGCATCACTGTCACCAGCGGATCGACGTCGCCGTCGCTCTTGACGGCCATGTCGGTGCGCCAGTCTTCCAGAAAGCGGCTGGCATGATTGATCACATCGGGCCGTGATCCCGAAAGATCGTGTTGTTCATGCGGGTCGTCGCTAAGGTTGAAGAGCGTGACCGGCCCGAAATCCTTGTAGCCGTCGTGATAGGTGCGCAGCATTAGCCAGTCTGCGCCGTCAAGACGAAAGCGCACGCCGCGCTGCACCGCCCAGGCACCCTGGCTGAGCACCAGGTAGTCGCGGCCGCCGTCCTTGCCCTGCTTGAGCGCCGGCGCGAAGGATTGCCCGTCCCAGACGGCGGGCACGCTGCCGCCGAGGCGGTCGATCAGCGTCGCCGCCCAGTCGAAATGGTAGTGCAGGCCGCTGTTGACGCCGCGCATATCGGCAGCGCCAGGCCAGCGGATCACCAGCGGCACGTTGCAAGTGTATTCGTCGGCCGTCTGATGATCGCCCCAGATGTTCAACTCACCGAGATTCTCGCCATGGTCGGCGCCGATGACGATGATGGTGTTCTCGAACAGGCCCTGCCGCTTCAGTTCCTCGACGATCAGCCCGATATGGTGATCGGCGTAGAGCACGCCTGTGTCGTAGCCGTCGAACCAGGATTTGACCCGCGCCATGTCGCTGATCGGCGAGGGCATGCGGCGGTAGCCGGACCCGCCCGGCGCCACGTCGAAGCCGGACGGCTCCTGCGGGCTGTGCGGCCCGTAGCCGGCGTGGCTGCGCTTGAACACGGCCTCGGTCATCCATTCGGGCAGCGGCGCGTCGGCGAAGGGCTCGCCAAAACTCTCCGGCGCGCGGTAGGGCGTGTGCGGGTCCCAGACATTGACGTGCAGGAACCACTTTTCGCGCGAGCCGTTGCGCTTGAGCCAATCCAGCGCCAGCGCCGACACTTCGTCGGCGTTTTCCATGCCGGCCTTGCCGGGATTGATGATCTCGCTGAAGCCGGCATACCAGTGCCAGCAGCCGTGCCGTTCGCCGAAGCTGGAGATCGTGGTGGTGTGGTAGCCGAGATCGCGCAGCGCGCGCATCCAGCCTTCTTCGTAGAAGGTGCCGGCCCAGGCGCGCTCCGGACCCTCTCGGAACGGCTCGCAGGCGGTGCCGCCATGGCCGACGACGCCGGTGCGCATGCCGTGGCGGCCGCTCCACAGCGCGGTGCGCGAGGGATGGCAGGGCACGTCGGAGACATAGACGTTCTCGAAGCGGATGCCGTCGCGCGCCAGGCTGTCGATCACCGGCGAGGTGTTGCGATGGTAGCCGTAGCAGCCGAGATGGTCGCGCCGCAGGCTGTCGATGTCGATGTAGAGAACGTTCATGGGATGCTCGCCGCTGGGAAGGTCACGGGGGAAAATGCGGAGGCTCGGTGGCCGAGCCTCCGCTATCGGGAAGAAGATCAGGCTTCGACGTACATATCGCCGAGGTAGTAGTCCTTCGGATCGAGCGACGTGTCGAACTTGCCGAAGGTCTTGAACAGCTCGTTCATGGTCGAGAACCAGCCGTTGACGGTGCCGTCCTTGGTCAGCTTCACCAGTTCGGCCGAGGTCATGAAATTGCCGTAGCCGGCCTCGGTCTTGAGCTGGTCCGCCGGGATGCCCAGCCGCTTCGAGGTGATCTCGATCGCCTTGTCCTGGTTGGCGGCGCGGAAGTCCGCCGCCTCCTTGATGGCGCCGATCATCTTCTTGACCAGATCGGGATTGCTGTCGACCAGTTCGTTGCGGACGATGAAGGCGCTGGGAAAAGTGTTCTTCGGATAGAAATCCTTGTTCTTCGCCAGTTCCACCAGGTCGGGCACGTTCTTCTGGATGATGCCGACGAAGGGATACCAGATGCCGGCGGCGTCCACCTGCTTCGACGAGAAGGCGGCGACGACGGTGCTCGGATCCATCTCGACGATGTTCAGGTCGCTCATCGCCATGCCGGCCTTCTGGAGCGCCAGCCGCAGAAGCATGTCGCCGGAGGTTCCGGCGGGAATAGCCACCTTCTTGCCCTTGAGGTCGGCGATGGACTTGATGCCGGCCTGTGCGATCACGCGGTCGGAGAAGCCGACGTCGTTGACGGCGATGATCTTGGCCTTGCCGGTCGCCGGCAGCCACAGCGCGCCCGGCCCGATATAGCCGAAGTCGAGGCTGTCGGCGCCGAGTGCCTGCACCTGGATCGGCCCGTTGGTGAAGACCTTGATGTCGGCGTCCACACCGTGCTTGGCGTAAAAACCCTGGTCGACGGCGACGGAGGCAATGCTCGCGCCCCAGAAGTCGCCGTTGTAGCCGACGCGGGCCGGTATGCCCTCCGCCCGTGCCGGCAGGCCACCGGCGGCGAAGGCGGCAGCCGCAGCCGTCGAGGCCATGAAGCCCCTGCGTGTCATTCTCATGTCAGTTCTCCTCTCTGGATGATCCCTGCTGGTGATAGACCGCGTGCCAGACGCGGTTTCGGATGGCCGTGAATTCCGGCGACAGCCGGATCTCCTCGGTTCTGGGATAAGGCAGGTCGACCGGTATGATCTCCTTCAGCCGGCCCGGCCTCGCGGCCATGACGATCACCCTGTTGGCGAGATAGACCGCCTCGTCGACGTCGTGCGTGATGAACATCACCGTGCGGCGTTCGCGCCGCCAGGTGTCCAGCAACTGGTCCTGGAGCTGCACGCGCGTCAGCGCGTCCAGCGCGCCGAACGGCTCGTCCATCAAAAGCACGGAAGGATCGACCGCGTAGGCACGCGCGATGGCGCAACGCTGTTTCATGCCGCCCGACAGCGTCTTCGGCAGCGCGTCGGCGAAATCGCCGAGGCCGACGAGGTTGATGAAGTAGTTCGCCTTCTCGCGCCGCTCCGGTGCCGAT
Organism: Mesorhizobium sp.; assembly: GCF_017306545.1. Taxonomy (GTDB): domain Bacteria; phylum Pseudomonadota; class Alphaproteobacteria; order Rhizobiales; family Rhizobiaceae; genus Mesorhizobium. Next base: position 22,023 of record NZ_JAFKID010000041.1, on the reverse strand, counting down.
ACGCCCTTGATGCGCAGGCCGAATTCGACGTTCTGGCGTACGGTGAGCCAGGGGAACAGCGCGTATTGCTGGAAGATCATGCCGCGCTCGGGCCCCGGCCCTTCGACCGCCTTGCCGGCGACCAAGACTTCGCCCTCGCTCGGCGCCAGCAGGCCTGCGGCAATGTTGAGCGCGGTCGATTTCCCGCATCCGGACGGCCCGACCACGGTGACGAATTCGCCGTCCGCGACATCGAGCGAGAAGCGATCCAACGCGACGAACGACTGACTGCCGAGGTCGAAGCGGCGCGTGACATCCTTGAAAACGATCTTCGGCTGCATCACACGCGCTCCTGCCAGACGGTCAGCCGGCGTTCGATGGCCAGCAACAGCCGGTCCATGGCGAGGCCGAGCACGCCGATGGTGATCAGGCTGACGAAGATGGTGGCGAGGTCGTAGTAGAGCTGCGCCTGCTGCATGCGATAGCCGAGCCCCGTCTGCGCCGCGATCAGTTCGGCCGCCACCAGCGTCGCCCAGGCGGAACCGAGGCCGATGCGCACGCCGACCAGGATGAAAGGCGTCGAGGCCGGCACGATGACGCGCAGGAAGATGGTCAGGTCGTTGGCACCGAGCACGCGGGCGGCGTTGATCATGGTCTTGTCGACGCTGATGACGCCCTGGTAGGTCGCCACCACGCTGGCGAGGAAGGAAGCAAGGAAGATGACGAATATCTTCGGCGTCTCGTCGATGCCCATCGTCACGATCGCCAGCGGGATGATGGCGAGCGGCGGGATCATGCGGAAGAACTGCAAATAGGGCTCGATCAGCGCGCGGGCGACCTTGTACCAGCCCATGACGAAACCGACCGGCACGGCCAGCAGCACGCCGAGCAGGAAACCGGTCAGCACGCGCGCCAGCGAAGACATGATGTCGGTGGCAAGCTGGCCGTTGGCGATCAGGTCGCCGAACTTGCGCACCACGTCCGGCGGCGGCGGCAGGCCGACCGCGCCGCTCGCCGTCAGCACCCACCACACGGCTATGCCGGCGACGAGGCCGACGAGGTTGAGCGCCAGGCTGGAAAGGTCGGCGCCCTGCCCCTTGCCGTCCTGCCGAAGTGGCTTCGCTGTCTTGGCCGGTGCGCTCATCTTGGAATCCCGGAATAGAAGAGATCGTCGAGTGCTGCCGCCGCGCCGCCGATGGCACCGGCCCCTGCACCAAGGCTCGACCGCTCGAAGCGCAGCGTGTCGCGCATCGGCGGCAGCACGCGCGGCGGGACGTTGGCGCGGATGGCGTCGATGAAACTGTCCGGCGCCTCGGCGAGATGGCCGCCGAAGACGATCAGGTCGGGATTGAGCAGGTTGGTGGCGCTGGCGATCGCCGTCGTCAGGTGCCGTACCGCGGCATCCCACGCCTCCGGATAGTGCTCGACCGCTGCAAGCAGGTTCTTCGGGTGCGGCTTCTCGATATGGGCGGCGCGCGACAGCGCCCGCTCGGACAGAAATGTCTCCAGGCAGCCGGTGCTGCCGCAGGCGCAGCGCTCGCCATGCTCCACCACCTGGATATGGCCAAGCTCGACGGCGCCGTGCCCGCCGGGACGGAACGGCATGCCGTGGACCACCAGGCCGGCGCCCAATCCGGTGCGCAGATAGACGTAGAGCAAGGCGTCGGAATCGCGACCGATGCCGTAGCGCGACTCCGCCAGCGCCATGGCGCTGACATTGTGCTCCACCACCACGGGCATGCCGAGCGCGGTTTCCAGTTCGTCGGCGAACGGCACGTCCTTCCAGTCGTAATTGATCGACTGGAGGTTGCGGCGGCGCGCCGTATCGACCGGTCCCGGTACGCCGAGCCCGAGGCCGAGCAGGCGCGAGTGCTCGATGCCGGCCCTGCCGATCAACCCCTCCACCGTTTTGACCACCTTGCCGATCACCGTCTTGGGCAGGCTGGTGTCGGTGTCGAAATGCAGCGAGGCCATCGTCTTGGGCGCGGCCTTCAGGTCGGTGATGGTGGCGTGAATGGTGCCGGCGCCGAGATGCACGCCGACGACGAACAGTGATTCCGGCACAAGCGCCACGCTGATGGCCGGTCGCCCGACGGCAGCGCCCGCCCCAGCGCTCTGGGACAGTTCCGCTACCGTCCCGTCCTTCAGGAGTTGGGCCGTCAGATGGGTCAGCGCGGTCGGCGACAGCGCGGTGCGCCGCGCCAGCTCGGCCCGCGACTGCGGGCCGTCGTCGCGAAGAATGCGCAGGATGGCGCCGTGGTGAATGCCCATCTTTCCTCCCTATTATTTTATAATGTTGATAAATTAATTAATCTGTCAAGACGTGGTCTTCCTTACCGATCGGAAGGCTTCATAAATCCACCCGGCTATTTCCCGCCCAACTCAAGGCATGCCGGCTACCCCGACAATCCGGTCGGAGAGCGCACCCATCCCTTCGACAAAGCGTCCGACTGGCATAGAAATCCGACAGAGCACATGGCCGGCGCAACCGCGTCTTGCAGTCCTCTGCATGAAACTCGGCTCGCCGGGCGCGCAGTACGCGCTACGGGAGCGTATAGTTTCGCTCGCGATCCAGCGCCTCAACTGCTGCCGAGCATCCCCAGCCGGGACGCGAAACGATCGACCATCGCAAGCCCGGCAGCATTCGGCCGCAAGGCCGGCGCGCGGTCATGGATTTCGATGCCGGCGCGCGCGCCGAACAGGCGCTTGCCATAGCAGATCAGGTTTTCGATACCCTGCATGACGAAGACCGCCGCCGGCAGCATGTCGCCGTAGGCAACTTCGGCACCACGCTCGTCGCCGGCCCGGAAAGCCTCATACGCGCGTACCGCATAGTCGATGCAGTCCGGCGCCAGGATCATGCCGCGGCAGCCGATACGCAGGTTATCGACCAGTTCGAGCCCCCCGCGCCCGTTGAACACCGGCAGCTTGCCCTCGGTCCGCTCGATCAGGCCGGCTATATCGACGACAGGCCCCTCCCCCTTGACCAGCCTTATATTCGGGTAGCGCTCAACCAGCATGCGGATTTCTTCCGCCGACAGTCCACGCCCGAAGAAGGCCGGCGCGTTCTGGATTGCCACCGGCAATTCCGTCGCCTCCGCGACGCGGCCGAAGAAGCCGATATGCTCGGCCGCACTGAAGGAACCGACCGGCGGCGGCTGCAAGACGACCCAGTCGGCGCCGACACTTTCGGCGTGGCGGATCTGGGCAACCTGCTCGGCGACCGAGGCGCCGAAAATGGTGAAGCCAAGCGGCACGCACCCGGCCGTGTCTTCGGCCGTCCAATCCATGACGGTGCGACGCTCGCCCTCCGTCAGCTTCGACACCTCGGTTGCAAGACCGAGGGCGGCCATGCCGTGCACGCCCGAAGCAAGGCATAGCTCCACCTGCCGGCGCATCGCTTTGCGGTCGAGTTTCTCGTCGCGGTCGAACAGCGCATAGAGGATGGCGTGGATGCCGTGGAAAGAATCGGACTGGAAACGCGCCATGACCGCCCTCAATGGCTTTCGCGCGGGATGGCGTGGCCACGGCAGCCGACGAGGAAATCGAGATCGGCGCCGCGATCCGCCTGCAACACCCGCTCGACGTAAAGGCTCTGGTAGCCGCCGGCCATGGCCGGCTTCGGCGCCGCCCATGCCGCGCGCCGGCGCGCCAACTCCGCTTCGGTCACGTCGAGATGCAGCCTGCGCGCCTCGACGTCGATCTCGATCATGTCGCCTGTGCTTACCAGCGCCAGCGGCCCGCCAATCGCTGCTTCCGGCGCGGCGTGCAGCACGACGGTGCCGAAGGCGGTACCGGACATGCGGGCGTCCGAAATGCGAACCATGTCGCGGACGCCTTTCTTCAAGAGCTTCTGCGGCAGCGCCATATTGCCGACTTCGGCCATGCCCGGATAGCCTTTCGGGCCGCAATTCTTCAGCACCATCACACAGGTTTCGTCGATGTCGAGCGCCGGATGGTCGACACGCGCCTTGTAGTCGTCGATATCCTCGAAGACGACGGCGCGGCCGCGGTGCTTCATCAGTTCGGGCGAGGCCGCCGACGGTTTGATGACGGCACCATCCGGCGCAAGGTTGCCGCGCAGCACGGCGATGCCGCCCTGCGCCGTCAGCGCCCTGTCGCGAGGCCGGATCACCTCGGAATTGTCGTTGCGGGCGTCGGCGATGTTTTCACCCACGCTCTTGCCCGTCACCGTCAGCGCGTCGAGCCTCAACAGGTCGGCGATTTCCTTCATCACGGCGGGCAGGCCGCCGGCATAGCAGAAATCTTCCATCAGAAAGCGGCCGGACGGCATCAGGTCGAGGATGGTGGGAACATCGCGGCCGAGCCGGTCCCAGTCGTCCAGCGTCAGTTCGGTGCCGACGCGGCCGGCGATCGCCAGCAGATGCACCACCGCATTGGTGGAGCCGCCGATGGCGCCGTTGACGCGGATGGCGTTGGCGAAGGCATCGCGGCCGAGAACGGCGGAGGGCCGCAGGTCCTCCTCGACCATTTCGACGATGCGGCGGCCAGTCAGGCGGGCCAGCCTGTTGCGGCGGGCATCGACCGCCGGCCAGGCGGCGTTGCCGGGCAGCGCCATGCCCAGAGCCTCGACCATCGAGGCCATGGTGGAAGCGGTTCCCATGGTCATGCAATGGCCGGGCGAGCGCGACATCGCGCTTTCGGCGCCGGCGAAATCCTGCGCGCTCATCAGGCCGGCGCGCACGTCCTCCGAGAATTTCCAGACATCCGTGCCGGAACCGATCTCCTCGCCCCGGAAGTGGCCGTTCAGCATCGGCCCGCCGGAAATGACGATGGTCGGCAAGTCGCAGGACGCGGCTCCCATCAACAATGACGGCGTGGTCTTGTCGCAGCCTGCCATCAGCACCACCCCGTCCATCGGGTTGCCGCGGATCGCCTCCTCCACGTCCATTGAAGCGAGATTGCGGAACAGCATGGCGGTGGGACGCAGGTTGGATTCGCCGCAGGAAAACACCGGGAATTCCAATGGCAGCCCGCCCGCCTCCAGCACACCGGCCTTGATGTGTTCGACCAGACCACGGAAATGCGCATGGCAGGGCGTGAAATCGGAAAAGGTGTTGCAGATGCCGATGACCGGCCGGCCGTCGAAGGCGTCGTCCGGCAGGCCGTTGTTCTTCATCCAGCTTCGGTGGATGAAGGCATCTTTGCCGAGACCACCGAACCAGTGCTGCGAGCGTCGCTTCGTCATGTCCTGCCCCCGCCTGCGTCACACCCGATAAGCGCGCCGCTTCTCACCATTCCGCGAACGAGCCGTCCGCGTGACGCCAGACGGGGCTGCGCCAGCGATGGCCTTCCTTCGCCCGTTCGCGGACGTAGTCCTCATCGACCTCGACGCCGAGGCCCGGTCCATCGGGAATGGCGACGAAGCCGTTTTCGTAGCGGAAGACGTCCTTGTTTCTAGCGTAGTCGAGGAGGTCGTTGGTGGCGTTGTAATGGATGCCCAGGCTCTGCTCCTGGATGAAGGCGTTGTAGCTGACGGCATCCAGTTGCAGGCAGGCCGCAAGCGCGATCGGCCCCAGCGGACAGTGCGGCGCGACGGCGATGTCGTAAGCCTCCGCCATGGCCGCGATCTTGCGGCATTCGGTAATGCCGCCGGCATGCGACAGGTCGGGCTGGATGATATCGACAACCCCTTCCTCGAAGACATGCTTGAAATCCCAGCGGCTGTAGAGGCGTTCGCCCAACGCTATGGGCGCCGAGGAATGGGCGGCGATCTCCTTCAGCGCCTCACGGTTCTCGCTCAGCACCGGCTCCTCGATGAACATCAGCCGATAGGGTTCGAGTTCCTTCACCAAAGCGCGCGCCATCGGCCGGTGGACGCGGCCATGGAAATCGACGGCGATGCCGATATCCGGTCCCACCGCCTCGCGCACCGCCGCCACGCGCTCGACCGCGGCGTCGATCCTGTCGTGACTGTCGACGATCTGCAATTCCTCGGTACCGTTCATCTTCAGCGCGGAGAAGCCACGTGCGACAACGCCCTTCGCACCCTTCGCGACATCCGAGGGACGGTCGCCGCCGATCCAGGAATAGACCTTGATGCGGTCGCGGCATTTGCCGCCGAGAAGCGCATGCACGGGCACGCCGAGCGCCTTGCCCTTGATATCCCACAGCGCCTGGTCGATGCCGGCGATCGCGCTCATCAGGATGGGACCCCCGCGATAGAAGCCGCCCCGGTACATCACCGTCCAATGATCCTCGATCAGGCGCGGGTCCTTGCCGACCAGATAGTCGGCCAGTTCCTTGACGGCGGCCTCGACGGTCAGCGCACGGCCCTCTATGACCGGCTCGCCCCAGCCGCTGACCCCTTCGTCCGTCTCGATCTTGAGGAACAGCCAGCGCGGCGGCACGATGTAGGTCTTGAGCGCGGTGATCTTCATCTCTGCCTGCCGGGTCAGCTTTTCTTGGTTTGCTTGGCGCTGACGAGGTCGCGCGCCGCGAGGTCGAGAATGTGATTGGCGGCCTTGCCGGCTGCCTGCTCGTCCCGCATCCGCAATGCCTCGACCACTTCGCGGTGCGCCTCGATGGCCTCGGCGCGGCGGTCGCGCGAAATCGTCGCCGTCGCCTCGAGTGTGAACTTCAACGCTGTGTCGATCAGGTTGCCGATCTGCCTGAAAATCGGGTTGTGGCTCGCGGCATAGAGGATCTGATGGAAGGCGATGTCCGAGCGCGAGAACGCCGTGACGTCCTCGCCGGCGCCGGCCATGCCCTGCCATGCGGCTTCGAGATCGGCGATCTCGCGCAGGGTCGCCCGTTTCGAGGCGAGTTCCGTTACCAGAGGCTCGATGGCGCGGCGGGTCTCGAGAATGGCGTCGAACAGCTTGTCGTCGAGCATATGCGGGGCGTGCCAGGCCAGGACCTGCGGATCGATGATGTTCCAGCTGTCCTGCTCGCACACGACGGTACCGATGCGCGGGCGGCTAAGTACCAGCCCCTTGGCCGCCAGCACCTTCAGCGCCTCGCGAATGACGGTGCGGCTGACCCCGTGCTCGACGCCGAGTTCGTTCTCCGTGGGAAGCGACTGGCCCGACTGATAGCGCCCCGAGAAAATATCCGAGGCGATGGCCCTGGTCACGTCCGGCATGACGCGCGGCCGCTTTGTCCGGACCTCGGTCTGTTCAGGTTCCGCCGCGGCGCTGCTCATCTTCCACTCCCCTGCCCGGTTGCGAATTCCGGATTCGCTCCCGGACAATGTCGATCCACGGCCGCTCCCGCAATCGGCCGCCGATCCTCCTTGCACAACTTACTAACTCATTCATCATACCAGATCAATTGACGAGTATGATGAAAGAAGTTAAAGCGGATTTTGACCGGATCGAATATCCGGCTGCCATCTCGGGAGGAAAACCATGCGATTTTTGAAGAAGGCCCTCGTTGCCGGCGCCCTTGCCGCGACCGCATTCGCGTTCAGCGCGACCGCCTATGCCGAGGACGTCAAGATCGGTTTCGTCGTCAAGCAACCGGAAGAGCCGTGGTTCCAAGACGAATGGAAATTCGCCGACCAGGCCGCGAAGGAAAAAGGCTTCACGCTGGTCAAGATCGGCGCCGAGGACGGCGAGAAGCTGATGTCGGCCATAGACAACCTCGGCGCACAGGGCGCGCAGGGCTTCATCGTCTGTACCCCGGACGTCAAGCTGGGCCCCGGCATCGTTGCCAAGGCAGCCGCCAACAACCTCAAGCTGATGACGGTTGACGACCGGCTGGTCGGCGCCGACGGCAAGCCTCTGGAAGACGTGCCGCACATGGGCATTTCCGCCACCAAGATCGGCGAAGCCGTCGGCCAGGCCATCGTCGACGAGATGAAGGCCCGCGGCTGGAAGCCGGAGGAAGTCGGCGCCATCCGCGTCTCCTACGACCAGTTGCCGACCGCCGTGGATCGCGTCGAGGGCGCCATTTCCGTCCTGAAGGCCAACGGCTTCCCCGCTGACCGCATCTTCGACGCGCCGCAGGCCAAGACCGATACCGAGGCTGCGCTGAACGCCGCGACCGTCGTGCTGAACGCCCACCCCGACATCAAGAAGTGGGTCGCTTTCGGCCTCAATGACGAGGCGGTGCTGGGCGCCGTGCGCGCCTCCGAGAGCGTCGGCATTCCCGCAGACGGCATGATCGGCGTCGGCATCGGCGGCGCGGACTCCGCCATCAACGAGTTCAAGAAGCCCCAGCCGACCGGCTTCGTCGGCTCGGTCATCATCTCGCCGAAGCGTCACGGCTACGAAACCGCGATCAACATGTACGACTGGATCGCCAACAACAAGGAACCGGAGAAGCTGACCCTCACCTCCGGTTCGCTCGCCAAGCGCGACACCTACGAGCAGGTTCGCAAGGACCTCGGCATCGAGTAGTCTCCGGCACGCCGGGCGGCGGCTACGCTCGCCGTCCGGCTCTTTTCCCGCGCTTTCGCAAGGGTACGGCCGTGTCTTACCTGGAATTCGCGCATATCACCAAGACCTATCCGGGCGTCAGGGCGCTGTCGGAGGTTTCCTTCGGCGTCGAGAAAGGCGCCGTGCACGGGTTGATGGGCGAGAACGGCGCCGGCAAGTCGACGCTCATCAAGATCCTGTCCGGCGACCAGCAGGCCGACAGCGGCGCCATCAGCATCGACGGCACCAGGCAGACCTACGCCAGCACGCGCGACGCCTTCGACAACGGCGTCATCGTCATCCATCAGGAATTGCAGCTCGTCCCCGAACTGACGGTGGCGGAGAACCTCTGCCTCGGCCGCTTCCCCGCCGCCGGCGGCGTCATCGCGCGGCGGCGCATGTTTGCAGAAGTCGGCGCCGGGCTTCAGGCGGCCGGCATCGAGATCGACCCGCGCCGCAAAATCAAGACGCTCTCCATCGGCGAGCGCCAGATGGTCGAAATCGCCAAGGCCGTCATGCTCGACGCGCGCGTGATCGCGCTGGACGAGCCCACCTCCTCGCTTTCCTCGCGCGAAAGCGAAATTCTCTTTACCCTCATCGACCGGCTGCGCAGCCAAGGCAAAGTCATCATCTACGTGTCGCACCGACTGGACGAGGTGTTCCGCCTCTGCGACAGCCTCACGGTGCTGCGCGACGGCAAGCTGGCGGCGCACCACGCCTCCCTGGAAGGCGTCACCCGCGACCGGGTCGTGGCCGAGATGGTCGGCCGCGAGATCGCCGACATCTGGGGCTGGCGCGGCCGCGAGATCGGCACAGTGCGGCTGGCCGCCAGGGGCATCGCCGGCGAAAAACTTCCCGTCGCCGCGAGCTTCGAGGCCCGCGCCGGAGAAATCCTCGGCTTCTTCGGGCTGATCGGCGCCGGCCGTTCCGAACTGATGCGGCTGGTCTTCGGCGCCGACCCGCGCCGCAACGGCCAGGTTTCGATCGACGGCGCACCGGTAGACGCCTCCGACCCGCACCACGCGATCCGCTCGGGCCTCGTCCTGTGCTCGGAAGACCGCAAGTTCGACGGCATCATCCAGGGCCGCTCCATCGAGGAGAACATCAACATCTCCTCGCGCCGGCACTCTACCCGCTTCGGCATCCTCGACACGAAGACCGAGGCCAAGACCGCCGAAACCTTCATCGCCAAGCTGAAGGTGCGCACGCCCTCGCGCAAGCAGGATATCGTCAATCTGTCCGGCGGCAACCAGCAGAAGGTCATCCTGGGCCGCTGGCTTTCCGAACAGGGCATCCGGGTTCTGGTCATCGACGAGCCGACGCGCGGCATCGACGTCGGCGCCAAGGCCGAAATCTACGAACTTCTCTACCAGCTCGCCGAAACCGGCATGGCGATCGTCGTCGTCTCCAGCGAACTGCCCGAGGTGATGGGCATCTGCGACCGCATCCATGTCATGTGCGAGGGGCGCATCCGCGCCGAACTGACCCGCGACCGCTTCAACGAACGCGAAATCCTGGCCGCCGCGCTGCCGGACAAAACCGTGCCCGCCGCCATAGCCTCCTGAGGGACATTCCATGCACGCTTCGTTCAAGAGGATTCTTCTCGGCGAACAGGGACTGGTCGTCATCTTCGTCATCGCTTTCGCGCTGGTCGCCCTGCTGGTGCCGAACTTCCTGACCGAGCGCAACATGCTCGGCCTGCTGCAATCGGTGGTGACGGTCGGCATCGTCGCCTGCACCATGATGTTCTGCCTGGCGGCGCGCGACTTCGACCTCTCGGTTGGCTCCACCGTCGCCTTCGCCGGCATGGTCGCGGTCATGGCCTCGAACGTGACCGGCTCCATCGTGCTCGGCCTGCTGGCAGCGGCGACCAGCGGCATCGTCGTCGGGCTGGTCAACGGTATCGTCATCGCCAAGTTCAACATCAACGCGCTCATCACCACGCTGGCCACCATGCAGATCGTGCGCGGCATGGCGCTGATTTCGTCGGACGGACGCGCCGTCGGCATCAACGACCCGAATTTCTATCAGCTCGCGCTCTCCAAGCTGCTTGGCATTCCGACCCCGATCTGGGTTCTGGCGGTGCTGTTCGTCGTTTTCGGCTTCGTACTCAACCGCACGGTGTTCGGCAAGAACACGCTGGCCGTCGGCGGCAATCCGGAAGCTTCGCGGCTCGCCGGCGTCAACGTCGATATGACGCGCATCTGGATCTTCACGTTGCAGGGCCTGACCTGCGCCATCGCCGGCATCCTGCTCGCCTCGCGCATTACCTCAGGGCAACCGAACGCCGCTGTCGGGCTGGAACTCTCGGTGATTTCCGCCTGCGTTCTCGGCGGCGTCTCGCTGGCCGGCGGCCGCGCCACCATGTCGGGCGTCATCGTCGGCGTGCTGATCATGGGCATCGCCGAGAACGTCATGAACCTGCTCAACATTCCGGCCTTCTACCAGTACATCGTGCGTGGCCTGATCCTGCTTCTGGCCGTCCTGCTCGACAATCTGCGCTCGACCGCGCTCGGCCGGCGCTGACAGCCCCTCATGGCCGTCGGCATCGAAACCGGTTCACAAGACGGCGCCATGCCGGCGGGACGGGCGCGCGACAGTCGGGCTTTCCCGCGCGGAGACAAAGACGGCGCCGGGCCGTTCGACTTCACCAGGGTGATCGCTTTCACAATGTCCATATCGAACTGGAGCACGAGCGATGGCTGACCGCCTGGCTGGCAAGCGCATCTTCCTGACCGGCGCCGCGCAAGGCATAGGTCGGGCCATAGCCGCCGAATGCCTGAAGGAAGGCGCCGGCCTTTTCCTGCTCGACCGCGATGCCGACCTGCTCCACAAGACGGCCGCCGCGCTCGGCCAACCGGATAGCCCGGTCGCTTGCGCGGCCGCCGACATTTCCGACGCCACGGCAATCGCCGCTGCGATGAAGCAGGCCGACCGCGAAATCGGGCCGGTCAACGCGCTCATCAACAACGCCGGCATCAACGTCTTCAGCGAGCCGCTTGCCACCAGCGACGAGGAATGGAACCGCTGCTTCGACGTCAACCTGAAAGGCGCCTGGAACTGCTGCAAGGCAGCGCTTCCGGGCATGATCGCGGCAGGCGGCGGCGCCGTCCTCAACATCGCCTCGACGCACGCCTTCACAATCATTCCGCACACCTTCCCCTATCCGCTCGCCAAGCATGCCCTGCTCGGCATGACGAAGGCGCTGGCGCTGGAATACGCGGCGGCAGGGGTGCGCGTGAACGCGCTGGCGCCGGGTTATGTCGAGACGCAGAAGGTCGTCGACTACTGGAACGCTTTTCCCGATCCTGCCGCCGCGCGCGCGCAGACCATGGCGCTGCATCCGGGCGGACGAATCGCCACCCCGACGGAGATCGCCAAGGCGGCCGTCTTCATGATTTCCGACGAGACGCCTTTCATGAACGGCGCATGCCTGGTCGTCGACGGCGGCCTGAGCGTGCTCCAGCATCCGGCGTAACGACGGCAGGGCACAGGACCGCTTGTCGCCCGGCCGCCGCCACGCGCCATAGGGGTATTGCCAAAACCGGAGCGATCCAGCGCCGGCGTTGGCTGAACCGCACCGAACAGCGAAAGAACGGCCGAGGAGTTGTATCCCCCCAGGATAAGCCCCGTGAAACTCGCCGAAAATTGACGATCGGGTGATCGCTCGGGTATCGCCAGCGGGGCTGGCAGGCCGATGGGAGCACGCCGGTGCCGGATGACTTCAAGAAAAATTTCTGATAATCGTCGCGACAGGCTGGTCATATCGCGGTTGAGGAAAACACCGTGCTCCGTTTCGCCGGATTTGAGCTCGATCTCGATCGGGTGGAGTTGCGGACGGCGGACGGCACAGCGCTGAAGCTGCGGCCGAAGACTTTCGCCTTGCTGCATCTGTTCGCGACCAACGCGAACCGCCTGCTCAGCAAGCACGAACTGATGGTCCTGATCTGGCCGAATATCCACGTCGGCGACGACAGCCTGTTTCAGTGCATCCGCGAAATACGCAGCGCGCTCGGCGACAGCGAGCGGCGGATCGTCCGATCGGTGTCCGGCCGTGGCTATCTCTTCGAGGCCGAGGTCTTCTCGGATAAGGCGGCCGGTACCTCTCCGGGGCAAGCTCCCGCCGACCCGGCTTCACCTGTTCTGCCCGTGCCCGCCCCGTCCGTCGGCCAGCGCCAGTCATACACACGGCGGCATCCCGTCCTTGCCGCGTCGCTGGTCGTCGGCTTTGCCGCCGCTCTCGCTTTCGCGGCGCCGATCCTGATGCAACGGCTGGCGACGCCTGAAACGCTGACCATTACGGTCGTTCCGGTCAAGCCGCAGACATCCGATGCGGCGACGGTATCGATGGCAGCCGATTTCACCGACAGGCTGACCGACGGTCTCTCCGAGATCGGCAATATTCGCGTGCTGTCGCAGCAGGAAGGCGCAGGCGTGGTGAGCGCATCCGCAACGTCCTCGCCAAAGGCGGACTTCATCGTGCGCGGCGAGTTGGAGCACAACCGCGACAAATGGGAGGTGCAGGCTCGGCTGATCGAACCCGGCACCGGCCAGGTGGAATGGTCGAGCGGCTACAGCGTGCCGGCCTCGGGCATCGACAAACAGCTTTCGCAGAGCCGCCTCGCCGCCGGCATCGGCAATTCCCTGGCTTTGCAGCTCAATGCGCTGACGCACGCGCGCATGCCTGCGCCCGACTCGAAGATCATCGTCGAACAGGCCGCCGCGTTCCTCAATCGAACCGACCGTGAGCGCTTCGCCGACGCCGAGGACATGTTGCAGAAGGCGCACACCGCCAAACCGGACGACGTCGACATCGACGCCGCCCTGTCGGCGCACCTGATGCGCGGGGTCGCGCTGGTCTGGTATCCGGTCGCGGAGAACGAGGCGATCGAACAGAGCGCCAGGACCCTGCTCGAAGAGGCGCTGAAAAAGGAGCCGAATTACATTCCGGTGCTACAGGCCTATTGCCGGCTCCTGCAAACGATCAACGAATTCACCGACACGCTCGTCGCCTGCGAAAACACGTTGCGCTTCAACCCATGGGACGGCCTTGCCATGTTCCAGATCGGCATGGCGCAGATGCGTCTGGGTCGGTACGAAGATTCGCTGTCGACGTTCGAGCAGGCCGATGCGGCCGATACGCCGCAAGTCTCGCGCTGGACCTGGACGCTCGGTGCCGGCGTGGCGCTCGTTTTCATGGGGCGCTACGAGGAATCTCTGCCCTGGCTCCAGCGCTCGCTTGCCATCACGCCGGCGAGCGGGCGGACGGACATGGTCATGGCGGCGGCTCTCGAAGCGCTGGGACGCCATGAAGAGGCGCGCCAGCACATGGCCGCCGGGCTTCGCATACGGCCCGGAACGAACCGGGACAACGTCGCCCTGCCGTCGAAGAACCAGAGCCCCCGCTACAACGAGCGCGCCGCCGAGATCGTGGATCTCATGGCCGCCGCCGGCCTGCCGGATAAATAGCGCTGTCGGCCGGCCCGTTGCCGCAAACCCTGCAACGCAGGCGCCCAGGCGGCTGCAATCTCAGTATTGCAGCGCCAGCCCGGTGAAGATGCCGTCGCCGTCGAGCGAATGATCGTCGGTCGTGCGGTGGCTCCATTCGGCAAAACCATAGCCGCCGGCCATGCTGATGCGCAAACCCATGCCGTATTCGCTCGCCCGCAGATTGCGGACTTCCAGCGCCGTCGGAGCGACATAAGTGCGCTCGCCGGTCGCCGCGAACACATAGGGGCTGAGCGTCAAGGGGTCCTTGCCGACGGGAACGGCGAAGGCGCGCGCCAGTTCGGCGCGGGCGACCCAGGCGGTGTCACCCGACAGCGAACCCGAAGTAAAACCCGAGAGGGCGCGGCTGCCGTCGATGTCGAACTGCTCCGACCGCAGGAGCGGACGATTGAAGGACGTCTGTCCCGCCAGGATCGCGGTGACGCTGAAATCCTGCGGCAAAGCCTGTACGATCTGCACGCGGCCGTCCCATTTGTTGAAATCCGCGTCGGCGCCTTGCCGCGAGAGCGGCACCAACGGCGTGGCGTCGGCGGCCATGCGCGCGCCGAGGGCATCGAGGCCATGCGAGAAGGTGCTCGCGAAGGCGATCGTGGTTCCCGAAACCGGCATCCGCCAGGTACCTTCGACGCCGAAGCGCACGGGACGCACCCGGTCGAGGCTCAGCGGGATCGCGGGCGTAAACTGCAAGGTGTCGATTTCTTCGTCCGTCGCCTCGATCTGGCCGAAAACGGCCAGGTCGAGATTGCGCAGCTTGACGAGGTCGTAGGACAGCTTGCCGTAAACCTGCTTGAGCGTCCCCTGCGTCGCGGCATCCGCGCTGACGCGCGGTGTCGTCACGCCGTCCGTACCGCCGAACTCCAGCGTCCATCCGTCCGTGCCGATCGGCACGGCGACCTTGGCGCTGAGATAGCGCCGTGTCGGGTCATCCGACCCGAAATCGCGGCTCGGCAGCCCGGCAGCCGACACGGTTATCTGCTCGCCCAGTCCGAGCACGCTGTTGAGGCTGGCGGTGCTGACGATTTGATCATGGCCGAACACGCCGGGCATCGCATTGTCGGCGTAGAGGCTGAGCGACACCGGCCGATAGTCCCCGGTGAGGATGAGGAGCGAGCCGCCCTCCTTCTTGCCGGCCGAGAATGTTGCGTTGAGCGTCAGCCCGGCCGTATCGCCGGCAATCAGCAGGCGGCGCTCCAACTCGGACTGCGTGAGATGCGTCCGGTCCACCAGCGATGCCAGCACCGCACGGACCCGGTCATGGACCTGCGGTCCGAGCGCGTCGAGATCGAGCCGCTCGACGAAACCGTCGATGACCCGCAGCTTGATTCGCGCGCTGCCTTCGAGTTCCTGGGGCAAAATCACGACGCGGACCAGCGGATAGCCGGCGCGGACGTAGATCTGTTGCAGCCTGTCGGCGAATTCGAAGATTTCCGCGACGGTGACGCGCCGGCCGACCATGCCGCCCGAGATGGCTTTGCGCTTGGCCGCCAATTCGGGAAACTCGCCGTCGATATCGAAGCCGGTCAGCGTGAATGTCAGGCGCTTGGCCTCTGCGGGAACGGCCGCACCCGCCGGCACCTGCGGAATGGAAATGTGCCCGGCCGGCACCGGCAGCGCGATTTTCGGCGGCTCGACCTGGCTCGGTGCCGGCGCGCCCTGCCCCCATGCGGCGGCGCTCAACAACAACGCGGGCGCAGCCGCGCCAAGCCCGATCAGACGTAGCCGCCCCATCACTCGCACCTTACCTGGCCCAGCCTCCCGCCGGCCGGTCGTTCTCTTGCGCACCAGCCGCATTGTTCGGTCCACGTCAGGCCGGCCCTTATGCCTTGCACGGTTTCAACATCACCGCGAAGAGCCGGAAAATACCGCACGCCATTGATTCAAAAAGCACGCGTGGAATTCATCACGGCTGCGATCCATTTGCGATGAATTCATTCTGAAATTTTTCTGAAAGATTTCTTTATCTTGCAAAATCAATGGCTTGTGGAAATGATCTGAAGGGTCCGATCTTTTGGAAATATCGGGCGACAAGCTAAAGATTTGCGGACAACTGGAACGCGCACCAATGCACGACACCGTCACCCGGCAAACGGCTCGTTCGCGTGCGCTGCTGGCCTCGACCGTCTCGGCCGCCGCGCTGCTCTGGCCGCTGACAACGGGCTATGCCCAGCAGCTGCCGGCTGGCGGCGCGGTGAGCGCCGGCAGCGCCTCGATCTCGAGGCCGAGCGCCGGCACGCTGGACATCAACCAGAGCAGCAGCCAGGCGATCATCAACTGGCAGTCGTTTTCGGTCGGCGTCGGCAGCACGGTCAATTTCAACCAGCCGAGCGCCTCGTCCGCGACCCTCAACCGCGTTCTCGGATCGACGCATTCGAGCATTGCCGGCACGATCAACGCGCGAGGCACGGTGCTTCTCGTCAATCCGAACGGCATCGCGATCACCAAAAGCGGCGTGATCGATACCGGATCGTTCGCGGCATCGACGCTCGATATCAAGGATTCCGATTTCCTCGCCGGAAATTACAGTTTCGCCGGCACCGGCGCTTCCGCAGCCGTTGTGAATGAAGGCCGCATCAACGTCTCGGACGGCGGTTTCGTAGCCCTGCTCGGCGGCCAGGTCGCCAACGACGGCGTGATCGCCGCACGGCTCGGCAAGGTCGGGCTCGGCGCCGGCGAAGCTGCCACGCTCGACCTGTCCGGCGACGGGTTCCTGTCCGTCACCGTGCCTTCGAGCGAACTGGGCAAGCTGGTCAAGGCGGACCGCGCGCTTGTCAGCAACAAGGGGCGCATCACGGCAGATGGCGGTACCGTCTATCTCAGCGCCGCCACGGCCGCCAATGCGCTGCGCAATGCCGTCAACATACCCGGCTCGGTGCGCACCAACACGGTCGGCTCCCGCAACGGTCGGATCGTCATCAACGGCGGCGCCGGTGGAACCGTCAAGGTCAGCGGCAAGCTCGCCGCCAACGGCCGGCGCGACAAAGGCAGATCGGTCGCCGCCGGGGGCCGGCATTCCAAAGGCGGCTCGATTGCCGTCGCCGGCACGCAGATCGATATCAACGGCACCCTCTCGGTGGTCGGCGCCAATGCCGGCACGATTGCGGTGAAGGCGACCCACAAACTCACGCTGTCGGGCAAGGTCGAGGCGACCGCATCTGCCGGCAAGGGCGGCACTGTGGACCTGACCGCCGCCGACATAAGCCTCATCGGCGCGCTCGTCGATGCGTCCGGCACGGCAGGCGGCGGGACTATCGAGGCCGGCGGCGGCCTGCACGGCAACGGATCGCTGACGCATGCACTGAATGTCTCGATCGACGGGGCGAGCACATTGCGCGCCGACGCGCTCGACAATGGCAACGGCGGCGCGATAGCCGTCTGGTCCGACGGCCATACCGGCGTTGCCGGTACGCTCTCCGCGCGAGGCGGAGCGCATGGCGGCGACGGCGGCACCATCGAAACCTCGGGCCACAGCGTCGATTTTACAGGCATCGGCGTGAACGCATCGGCCGTGAACGGCGCGGCGGGCGCCTGGCTGGTCGATCCGACCAACCTCATCGTCGATTCTGCGGCGGCGACCACAATCACCAACGCCCTGGTCAGCGGCACCAACGTCACGCTGCAAACAAATCCGGACGGAACGATCGGCGGACCGGGTACGGCGAGCAGCGGCCTCGGCGATATCGTCTTTGCGGCACCGCTCTTTGCTTCCGGCGGGAGCAGCACCTCGGCCACGCTCACCGCCAAGGCCTACAACGACGTCGTAATCAACGGTGGCGGCGCCTATGTTTCGACCGCAAGTTCTTTCGTCGCCCAGGCAGGGGGCTATTTCAGGTTGAATGGCCCCCTTGCCGTCAAGAACCTCACCATCGCCACGCCACACGACATTGCGTTGAACGGCGATCTCACGGTGAACGGGACGTCGACGCTGTCGGCGGGTGGAAACATCACTCTTAGCGGCAGTTCCAACAATCTCGGCCTCACCCCGGTGCTGAATGCCGGCGGCAACATCCAGATCCTGACGTCTGCCGGGACGGGGATGGGTGCGACGTTCAACGCCTATGGCGACATCAATGTCGCGGCCAATCTCAGCAACTACGGAAATTTCGGGACAGGTCCCGTCACGCTGCGCGCGGACGCGGACGGCAACGGCAGCGGCACGCTGAATTTCACCAACGGCGCCCAGTTCCAGGCAGGAGGCGCTCCCGTTACGATCTATTACAATCCCGCTTCCTACACCGCGCCGACGAATTTCGGTAGCACTGTGACCGGCGCCGGTTCAGTGACGCCTTACATGCTCGTCACCAGTGTCAGCCAGTTGGAAGCCATCACGAACGCGCCGAGCGGGACCTACGCGCTTGGCCGCGACATCGATGCAAGCGGCGTCAATTTCACGCCGATCGGCTGGAACGGCACGGCGCATAATTTCACCGGCCTGTTCGATGGCCAGGGGCATATCGTCTACAATCTCAGCATCGGCGCGACAGCCGATGTCTATGCCGGCGGACAATCCGGCCTGTTCAGGGAAAACGACGGCACCATCCGCAATGTCGGCGTCACCGGCTCGATCAGCACGGTCAACAACCAGTGGGTCGGCGGCCTTGCGGGCGTCGTCGGCTCAACGGGCGTGATCTCCAATTCCTGGAGCGGTGTTTCCGTCGCAGGCAACAACAGCTCGTCTTATGCCGGCGGCCTGGTCGGCCTGAACCTTGGCGGTATCACCGGCTCTTACGCCACCGGCACGGTGCACGGCGCCTACTATGTCGGCGGCCTTGTCGGCAACAACCAGGGCGGGGCAAGGGTCGAACAATCTTACGCCAGCGGCGCGGTCGACGGACAATATGCCGGCGGACTGGTCGGATGGAACAGGCTTGGCAGCCTCATAAACGACACCTACGCGCTGGGGTCGGTTCACGGAACGGGGTATACCGGCGGGCTTGTCGGCGAGAACGAACAGAGTGGCGCCGCCTACGCGACGATCCAGAACTCTTACGCCGCCGGGCATCTGACAGGCAGCACCATCGGCGGTCTGGTCGGGCGAAACGACTACCCTGTGTCGGCGAACGAGAGCGACTTCAATTCGCAGAACGGACAATCCGGAAAAGTCTGGTGGTCGACCTGGGACGCTGACACGACCGGCACCTACAAGCCCTTCGGCATTTCCTATCTCGATAGACCCGGCTATGCGAGCGAGACCGTCCAGTACATCGGCTACACCGGCGCTGCTGCCTGTACGGCCTCGTGCCCGACCGGCATGGGCGGCTATCTCGGCAGTTCCTACCAGACATCGTCTTACAGCGCCTTCAACGATCCGACGCCGGGCAACAGCGGCATGCAGGGCAGCGGCTTCGCCGCCCGCTGGTACATGGTCGACGGCGCGACGCGGCCGTTCCTGTCGGCGGAGTGGTCCCCGACCATCCAGAACGCGCACCAGCTCCAACTGATCGACATGAACGGAAGCGCCAGCTACACGCTCGCGCGCGACATCACCTATGCGAACGACGGCATGTGGAGTTCGGCGGGCTTCTCGCCGATCGTGCCGCAGACTGCGCTCAACGTCGAGACCAAGGTTTATGGCGTTTTCGATTTTGGGGGCGGTTCTTCGAGCTCCCAAACCCAGTCTGGCAACAACGTCATCAATACGATCATCAACCGAGGGACTCAATATCCAGTGCAGCAAACGCTGCTTTCGGATACCTATTCCGTCAGCTATCAGCCGACGGGCTTTAGCGGCACGCTGAACGGCGACAACCACACGATCAGCAACCTGGCCGAGAGCGTCACCAGCGCAAATGCCGGCCTCTTCGACACGGTTGGAAGCGGCGGAACCGTCAAGAACCTCGGCCTCGTGAACCCGCAGATCTACGCGGACAATCACCTGATCGCCAAAGGCGCGGCTGGCAGCGCCGCTGGCTACAATGCCGGAACGATCTACAACGTCTGGGCGACCGGCGGCCAGGTGAACAGCTGGTTCGCCAGCGACACCGGCGGCCTCGTCGGCACAAACCAGGGAACGGTCGCCCAGTCCTACGCCAACGTCCAGGTATGGGGCGTCAATCAGCCGGGCGCGCCCGACTGGAACCTGTTCCTGGACCACGACGGTGGTCTGGTCGGCGCGAATTATGGCCAGATTGCCAACACCTATGCCTTGGGCACGGTGCACGGCAACGGCGCCGTCGGCGGCCTTGTCGGCTATAACGGCGGCGCCGTCGCAAACAGCTATACGACCGGCCTGATCGCGAACAACTACAACTACGGTATCAATTCCGCCGGTGCCCTCATCGGCAACAACCAGGGCAGCGTCTCCAATTCGTTCTGGGATTCGAACACCGCCACGAACCAGTCCGGCCCCGGAACCGGGCTGACCACCGCCCGCATGCAGGACCTCGGCGCCTACGCCTCGACCTATGCCAACTGGGACTTCTTCAACGTCTGGGCGCCGCCGAACCAGGCCGGGCAAGGTGGTCAGTCGCCGGCTTCCTATCCGCTGCTCTATGCCTCGAACAACATCGTCGTTCTTGTGGCGAACGGCGCCAGCCAGCAATACGGCACGGCTGCGCCCACGCTCACGGGCGGTCTTTACAGCCTTGGCGACATCGGCCGGCTCGGTTCCTACAACGTCGGCCAACTGACCGCCTCGACAACATCGAGTTCGCCGGTCGGCGCCTATTCGATCGGGCTGCAACCGCAGATCATGGCGACGGACGTTGGAACGCGGACATGCAGCAGTTCCTGCGGGATGTGGGTGACGATCAACGGGCTCGCGCTGGGCGGCAGCGTTCCATCGGTCGACGCGGCGGTAAACCTCATAAACGCCTACGCAGGCACAACCCACGTCACCGCCTCGGCCGACGCGGGCGGCCATCTCGTGTTGCAGTCGGCGCAATCGTTCACGATTTCCGCGACCTATCCCCAATACGATTCATTCGGCATCATCGGCGCCGGCGCGTATTCGTACACGCCCGCCGCGACCGCCACGGCGAGTATGCTGGACGGCACGGCGGCGCGCGTTTTGTTCCTCCCCGGCACGCTCACTGTCACGCCAGCACCGATGACCGTCACCGCGACGAGCGTTCAAAAGACCTACGGCCAGACGGTCGCGAACGGCAGCACGGGCTATTCGGTCAGCGGCCTCGTCAACGGCGATACCGTCACCTCGGTATCCTTCAACAGCACAGGCCTGGCCGCCAATGCCGCCGTCGACGGCGGCCCCTATGCGATCACGCCCAGCAACGCGCAGGGCTCGGGGCTGGGCAACTACGCCATCGCCTATGTGAACGGCACGCTGACGATCAACCCGGCGACGCTGACCTATGTCGCCAACAGCGCGAGCATGACGTACGGCGATACGGTGCCCGGCCTGAGCGGCACCGTCACCGGCTTCGTCAACAATGAAACGCAGGGCTCGGCGACGACCGGCACCTTGGCGTTTACAACGGCCGCGACATCACACAGCAATGCGGGCAACTATGCTATCATCGGCTCGGGCCTGATTGCCAACCACGGCAACTACGTCTTCGCAACCGCGTCCGGAAATACGACGGCGTTTTCGATCACCCCCGCACCGATCACCGTGACGGCCAACGGCGGCACCTCGGTCTACGGCTCTTCGCCCTCCGATCCTCGCTTCACCGCCACCGGCCTGAAGAACGGCCAGGATGAGAGCGTCCTCACCGGCCTGTCCAATTCCTTCGGCATCGGCTCGACCACCAACGTGGCCGGCAGCCCTTATACGCTGAGCGTTCTCGGCACGCTGACCAATCCCAACTATTCCATCACCGCCCGCAACATCGGCACCTGGGTCGTCACGCCAGCGCCGCTGAGCGTCACCGCCGACAGCCGAAGCAAGGTCTACGGCGACACGTTCGCCTTCACCGGCAGCGAGTTCTCCTCGACCGGCTTGCAGAACGGCGAAAGCATCGGCCATGTCGACCTGACCAGCACCGGCCAGGCTAACGCCGCCGGCGTCGCTGGAAGCCCCTACGCGATCAAGGCCAGCGGCGCTGCCGGCGGCAGCTTTGACATCGCGAACTATGCCGTGACCTATATGGACGGCAACCTGACCGTCACCCCCGCACCGATCACCGTGACGGCCAACGGCGGCACCTCGATCTACGGCTCTTCGCCCTCCGATCCTCGCTTCACCGCCACCGGCCTGAAG
>NZ_JAFKID010000040.1 GCF_017306545.1 Mesorhizobium sp. | reverse complement strand
ACTCAACGGCGTCGAGCCCCTCGGCTATCTCGCCGATGTCCTCACCAGGATCGTCAATGGCCACCCGAACAGCCAGATCGACGACCTCCTGCCATGGGCCTACATCCAGGCTCCCGAACTCAGGGCCGTGGCCTGAGAACAGCGCTTACGACCGAGCCAACGGGAAGTGCTCGATCGTCCCCTTTGGGTGCTTGCCGATCAGATGGAGCCCGAGGACGGCGTTGTCTGGATCCACGACAGCGACGAACGCCAGACAATGGCGACTTCACTTCGGCCAGACTCGAAAAGCCTCAAGGCCCTCATCCCTGATCGGCCGGCGCCCGAGAACGGAGACCCCGCGGCCCTCACCGGATGATTACTTCGTGACCAACGCGCGACATTGCGGACCTGATTGAAATCGGGCCGCAAGGTTGCGCATCTTTCGATGACTTGAAATTAGGAGAGCGCGGGGTTCGGTTTATTCGTCTCGTCGCGGAGCAATACGATCCCGGCGCCGATAAGAAGGCCCAACACGACGGAGCCGATGCCGAATATGCTAAGCCGTGGGAATGTCTTCATAGCTTTGGCCATGGTGACGTTAAAGGAAGCGATCGGAGCCGTTTGGGGGTCTTTGAGGGGAGATTCTTCCAGCAGTTTCCCCAGCGTCGCTGCCTGATTGTCATTCTCCAAAATATAGATTTGACGCTCGAGGTTGCGCAAATCTCCGGTGAACGGATCGTTGCTCGTACGGCTCTTGAGCAGATCAATCTGTTCGTTAAGCGCAGTGGTTCCTTGAAAATATGGAGGCTGTTGTGCGCCGATCACCTGCGCGGAAGCCATCGGGGTGGCCTTTGCGTCGGAAGGGGGCGACACGCCGACTGGTGCCACGATGCCTACCGTCTCGGCGATTTCTTTCTGCTCGGAGAGCTTTGCAATCTCGTCTTTGCGAGCATTCTCTTCCTGATCGCGGCGCGCTTTTATTTCCACATCGAGATTATGTATGGCATTCTTTCTGATGTTCTCACTTGCCTTTATCTTGACGACGACCGTATCCCGTATCCTTGTCGCGGCGTCGGCGCTCGCTTCATTGAGAACTTTCTTGATAAATTCGTTCAACGCATCTTCGTTTTTGGCGCGTACATCGATATCGAAACCCGGCTTCCGATCATTGGGCGGCGTGATCCGCAGATCCCGAATGAATCTCAACGCGTCTGCTTCGCTTGTTTTCTGTTGCCCCTCCTTGCGCGCCACGCCACTCTCCTCGACCACTCGCATAAGAAGGTCGGATGACTGTAAGGAAGAGATAAACTCATTTAGCAGATCGTCGCGCGAAAACGCGAACGTGGTAGCGAGCTGTGCGTTGCCTTTCAACGCATCAGGCAAGGCCGAATTCGCGATCAGATTTAAGTATTCGCTATATTGCGTCTGGGATATGGGTAGAATTACGGCTTGCGAACGATAGCTTCTCGGTAGCACGAAATAGAGAGCCATCCCGATAGCCACCGCTATGATCGAGGTGAAAAGCAGGATGGGCCATCCCCGCCAAAGCCTGAGAATCACGTGCCGAAGGTCGATCTCGGCTTCTTGGTGGATATCCAAAGCTCTCTCCTCGGCTATTGAAATGGTCGAACGATGCGGTCTTTTACGGCGCTCAACTAGGCTTTTACGACGCGCTCATGCGCTTGGCGGTACTTGCCTCGCGTGTCGATAACGAGGCGCGCATGCTCGAGGATCGCCTCGTAGGGAAAAGTCGTATGATCCGTCAAAAGCACGACGGCATCGTAGGACCGCAGCGTTTCCGGTGTCAGATCGACTGACTTCAGATCGAACTTGTGCTCGCGCATCTTGGGGAAGACAGGAACGTTCGGGTCGGAATAGTCGACGCTGACACCCTTGTCGCGCAACTGTTCCATGACCAGCACCGACGGCGATTCACGCATGTCGTCGACGTCGCGCTTGTAGGCGATGCCGAGCGCCAGGATGCGGCTGCCCTTGAGCGATTTTTCGCGCGCGTTGAAGGCGTCGGCAATCTTGCTCACCACCCAGGCCGGCATGTCCCTGTTGATCTCGCCGGCCAGTTCGATGAAATGGGTGTTGAGCGAATATTCGCGCGCCTTCCAGGTGAGGTAGAACGGGTCGATCGGGATGCAGTGGCCGCCCAGGCCGGGGCCCGGATAATAGGGCGTGAAGCCGAACGGCTTGGTCGATGCCGCATCGATGACCTCGTGGATGTCGATGCCCATGCGGTCGGCGATGATCTTCATTTCGTTGACCAGGCCAATGTTCACGGCGCGCTGGATGTTCTCGAGCAGTTTGGTCAATTCCGCCGCGCGCGTGGAACTGACCGGCACGACCTTGTCGATTACCCGGCCGTACAGGGCAAGGCCGACGTCGAGACAGGTCGGTGTATAGCCGCCACAGACCTTTGGAATGGTGCGTGTGGTGAAATTCTTGTTGCCCGGATCTTCCCGTTCGGGCGAGTAGACGAGGAAGAAATCGGTGCCGACCTTGAGTCCGCGCGAACTGATGCGCGGCAGGAGTTCCTCGTCGGTCGTGCCGGGATAGGTCGTGCTTTCCAGGGACAATACCTGTCCGGGCCTGATGTGCGGCAGGAGGGATTCGACCGTACCGATGACGAAGCTCAGATCCGGCTCGCGATGGCGATCGAGCGGGGTGGGAACGCACACGATCAGCGCATCGACATCGGTTGCCAGCGAGAAATCCGTGGTCGGAAGAAAACCGCCGTCGATCGCCCGGCCGATCTTGTCTGCCGCGATATGGTCGATGTAGCTGCGCTTTTCGAGCAGCGCGTCGACCTTGCCTTGATCGATGTCGAAGCCGACGACGGGATAACCGACTTCACTGAAGCGCAACACCAGTGGCAGCCCCACATAACCGAGGCCTACAATACCGATCCGGGCGCTCCCTTTGTTCAGTTTGGCAATGAGGGATGCCGCCAGTTCTGCACGCTCGTTCAAAGTCGTTTGTCTCCGGGAGGACCAGTCGAATCGGACTGATGTGAATTCCGTATTTTATTGGTCTGTTCGAATTGCTCGACCTACATTGTCATCTCGCGCGTATAGTGGAGTTGCGGGCCGACCGCAACCGCGCGGTGATGCCGCCTTTGATGTGGAAACAAGGCGGATCGACTGCTGAAATAGCTAATCCTACACTAAGACTTGCTGCCGATCGAAACCAGCGACGCGCTCCCGAGGTGGCCTGAGGCCGGTAAGAATACCAGCCTCTTCCGATGCCGGACGGGAGTATCTTGTCGAAGCTCAGTCCTTGATCTGTCCAATCAGCTGGGAATCGAATCTCGCTTCGCCTCCCACCGTCCTCGCGTAAAATCAGGAAAGTCGATCGGTATGGACCCGCCCGCGACCGAAATCTGGCTCAGCGGGCCTGGTGCCGACCAGGTAGTCGCATCGTAGACGTCCATATCGGGAACCAACCCTTCCCGCAAACATTCGACCAGGCGATACATCATCAAGTAGTCCATGCCTCCGTGACCACCTGTTTTCCGGGCAATTTCTCCCTCCAATCGCCAAAGGCTATGCTCGTATTTTTCTTTGTATGGATCGAGGTTCTTCCATACATCCAAATCCTTGTCGTCTTTCACATCTGCATCAAGATAGATTCTTGAAGGATAACCTCGAAAAACCCCCTTCGTGCCATGTATCAAATTGATTCGGTCGTATGGTCTTGGGAGAGATTCATTGTGTTGTAGTAAAACAGATTTTGACTTGTCTGTTTTTATGAGGCTCGTGTTGTAATCTCCGCAGATGTATTTCTCCGCGAACATAGGATCGCCTTTCGCGACGTGATCTTCTCGATATTGATTTAATCCGAAACACCCCGAGCTCATCGAGACGATGCTCTTGAAGCGATCGCCTCGGTTGATGTTCATGTAGTTGGCAACCGGGCCAAGTCCGTGGGTTGGATACAGATTGCTGTCGCGCAGTGTGTGATGGTGGCGTCGCCATTTCCCCCTGTCGGACGTGCCGAGCAGAATCGAACGCAGATCATGATTATAGGCCGCTTCGCCATGGACGAGTTCACCGAATGCGCCGGCCCGGACCATGTTCAAGACGAGTAGTTCATCATAGTCGTAGCAGCAGTTTTCAAGCATCATGCAATGCTTGCGCGCCGCCTCGGAGGCATCGACCAACTGCCACATTTCTTCCAGATCATAAGAAAGGGGGACTTCGCAGCCGACGTGTTTTCCAGCCTTTAACGCCGCCATCGCCTGAGGGAAATGCCATTCCCAAGGCGTAGCGATATAGACGAAATCAACGTCGTCGCGCTCCACAAGACGTTCAAACCCGTGGTCGCCGTCAACGACGACGGCCGGCACCGGCTTTCCCATGGATTCGATAAGCTTGACCGCGTCGCCGGTCTTCGATGGCAGGACGTCACAGATCGCCGTGACTTCCACGCCCGGAAACTTCAGCATTTCCGCCAGAGTGGTCGTGCCACGGACGCCGGTCCCGATGACGCCGAAGCGAATGACGTCGTGCTTTTCGAACGGGACGCCGATCATCGTGGGATTTTTTTGAGGCGGGCCGGTCAACAGTCCGCCGATATCGGAACCCGCTTTCCCGGCAGTTGCGGCCGAGGCAAACAAGGGGCCCATTGAAGCGGCGGCAGCCGTTCCCTTGAGGATTGACCGACGCGGTATCAACTTCCCGGATGACATCTCTCTTCAACCTTCCTGAGAAAATAGACTAATTCATGATAGCGGCTGTTGGGCACTCAATGTTACTAGTTCAGCCAGCTATGGTTTCTACGGATTCCGGCGGCCGTTGGCGACGGTCCGTGGTTCATGCACGTTTTCGCTTCCCCAGGTACGAGGCTGCCCAGAGCTTGAAATGGTTTGGGGGCAAGGTGCCCGCAAATCAAAGTCAGTATGTATGGAATAGGCTCGCCCGACGGCGGCGCGCATTTGCTGTTCAGCATATGACCCTCGGACCGCAAAGCCTGTGTCTGCCAGATCGCCTGCGTCTGATTGGCGTCAACTGTCCTCCTGTTACTGAAGAGGGGAAAACACCACATGCCTGCTGCCCAAGGCACAGATGGCGCTCGGCGCATAAGATCATGACACACGCGAATTTCAAAATGATGCCGACATCGCGATGCGCTCGTCAATGGAGTCCAGTCATTTCATCGGATGGTCACGAACATTTGTAGCGCCACCCGTTGCCCGCTTGAGGAACAAAGATAGGGAAATAAATAGAGAATAGAGAAAAAAGTATGGAATCCAGAATTGAGTTAGATTCGAAAATATCGCAGAAAAGGCACCTCTTTGCAGCGTGAACATAATAGACCCATGCACTATAAGTAGCGAGGCTGGCAAAATTGTCGGCTGGAGTAGCTTTGCGACAATTCTCTGGAATATTGAGAAGGAAATTCCTGCCAGGAACAGCAGCATTGGGCTTAACACGAGGCCGAACCGAAGGGTGGCTTCCGCAAAGGGTGAAAAACCCAATCCGTAGCCAGGTTGCCAGTTAGGCATTGTGAGGCGGGCAAAATCCTCGGCTGCATCAAGTGGTCGATCGGGCCAGACGCCTCTGGGAATCCAGAGGATGAAAGATTGCAGAAGCGAGGCCAATTGGACTGAGTTTTCACCTCGCACGGCGAGTACGATAGTTGAGAACGGCCCTCTGGCATCCGAGAAAAGGTCGGCCAGGGGAAGAGTGCCGATCCAGTCGAATGATATTTGGCCCGTGGAGCGATAGAAGGCGAACGCTGGAACAAAGAATGCCAGGAACGCAATTCCGCCAACGATTCCAGCAAATAAGATATAAATCTGACTAATTTTAAAAGCGCGTGCGCCAGTCGAGAAACAAAGAATCCCTGCCAGGACCATTGGGTCCTTGCTGTAGGTCAGGAATGACAGGATCATTAAGAAAAGTACGTAAGAAATTGAATGGAAAATGAATCTTCTCGAGGTGAGTATATTGTAGCAAAACAATACAGTTAAAGTAATTATAGATAGATTATATATCAATGAAAACGACGGATTCTCGTATCTTGAGAGTATTTTATCCTGATAATCAGAAAAAATTAAATTTAGTTGATTTTTAAATACGGATAGGCATATAAACAGAAAAACAAGAAACATACATATGATAGTTATCCTTCCGCCATCGCCGCTTTCTATTATACGGATCTTCATTTTGTTGAGCGCCGCGTCCGTGGTGGATTTAGGTACGAATATTCTCCATCCTATCACAAACGCGGTGTACCCGCCAAAAAGTAGATAAGATATCTTCTCAATATCGTCATTTGAAACGTAAAGATATCCATCTAGAAATGGTAACCTATTATCTCCATAAATATCCATTGAGATCGGTATAAAGAATCCATAGTATAGTATACCAATAAAAAATATCGTAAGTGGGTCGATTAGTACATTATTATTTGGTTTCGAGAGCAAAAAAACGACGACGCAGCCGGCAAGAGAAAGATAGATCATGTGCTCTCTCCCGGCGATACGAACTCGTACATAACCTCATGCTTCAGGGCGACAACCTGCGGAAAAATCGAAGACTCGGTTTTCTGTGTCTCTCTAAAAGCGAATGCGTCAACAATTGCCAGGGCAATGTCCAGTTCATCCGCCTCGACAAGTCGGTTCGGCGACCCGGGAAAGCACAATTCGGCGAGATCGGATACGTCAGTGGCGATGAAAGGCAGTCCCAACGCCTGACCTTCCTTCACGATGTTCGGCCAGCCCTCATGTGTGGAGGCCAAGGCCATCACGTCGCTTTTGCGCATGGCTTCCTTCACAGCCTGTCGAGGCATTCCGGAGATGACGTTCAACTCGACCGGAATGCCCGCCCGGTTACAGATATCTGCAGCCTTCTGGATCAACCAGACCCGCTTAATAGGATTCGACGCCGATAGCGAGCCTATGAAAATCGTCAACGGCCGCCCCTTTTTCAAGTTCAATTGCCTGGTGATGTCTTTATCCAGAAATTCGTCGCCAATAGGGTCGGTCATGACGACGATCCGCCTGCGCTTCATCAAGGGCCACCGGCGCAACTCCCGTCGCATACGCCGGGACATGACGACAATAACGTCGGCGCGCAAACAGGCGATGTAAGTCAGAACCTGGCGTAGCCTCGCGTCGATGCGGCCAAGCACGGTGGTGGACGGCATGACATAGAAGTCCGTTCCTCTCAGGCTTAGAACAAACGGGCGCGACGTGAACGATGCAAGCATGCCGACCAGCGATCCAAACTGGGCGTGGACGACGTGTGCGTGCCGTGCCGCCGCTTTGATCTGCTTGATCTGCTCGAAGACAGATCGGATCGTGGGGCGCAGTGAAACGATGATCTCATCGATCTTGATTCGGTCCGGGATCGCTTCCAGCACATCCCAAAGGAACATATTCCCTTCTCTCGGGGTATTATGAACCCAGGTTACTTTCAGTTCCGGCAACGGCGACAGGTCAGGCACTGGTTGTTCAGTCATTCGATGACCCATCTGTGCATGCGATTTGCGGCTATCGTCGAATAGATCGCAGCCAGCCACTCAGCGAGCACCCAGGCCCATACGGCGGATATCAGAGGCGGCATGCCGCCGAGCGACAATATCAGCTGTAGCGCTATGGAGGAGGACAACCGAATCGCGCAACTGGCCGTATTGTCCTGCGGTCTTCCGGCCGCATGGACCGCAGGATATATTACTCTTGTGAAAGCCACCGGTGCCATTGCGAATGAAATAATCACAAACGCCGGAACTGATGCCCCATAATTCTCGCCGAATACAAATGGAACTATATATTGATAGAGAATTGTAGAAAGTAATCCTATAAAAAGAAACGAAAAAGATAAAATATAGTCAAATTTTAATATAGTATAAAATACACTTAGGTCTATATTCTTGCTCCATCTGTTGAATAATATTGGAGATATTAAGCCAAAAAGGACGTTTACAGAAACTAAAACGATGGTGGAAGTTGAGAAGAATGCGATGTCAATAATATTTCCGCCATGGGCTCTTATAAGGTATATCGTCAGAACAGGTTGCAGGGTAACGCTTATCGATTGAAGAAATGCGTGAACGGATTGTTCGGTCAGCGCGCGCTTGGGAATAGAGGAAACCTTGAACTCATACTTTGGATCGTCAGCGATTATCCGCTTCATCCATATCCCTGTGGCGAGGCATGTCAGGATGCCTGAGACAAAGAATGCTATATCGTAGTCGAAGCCACCGTGCTCGACGGCTGCCACCATGGTCGCGAGCAGAAAAAACGCCGGCGCGGACGTGATGATAGAAAACACAAAGCCGTCATCTATCGTCAGGTATATTGCGCGGACGAGTTTGTTTACGACGATCGACCAAATCCCTCCCGTCAACAAAAAGGAATAAATCCATATATTCCTTTCATCGGGAAGTATATTATATCCAGATTTGATGCTTATCGCGGCTATTGGAACCACAATAAATGCGGATGCGGTCGCATATAAAATTGAGACATTAAGAAGGTGAGATTGAGTAGATAGTCTCTTATTTATAAGATAAACAAATGCCTGCGGGAATCCAAATATGATGAATGAACATACAAGATCCGACCATGTTTTGAATGTAGAGAATACGCCCTGAATATCAGGTCCTGCGATTCTCGCGAGAGCCACAACCGTCAAAAGCGGTACAAAGCTGCCGGCGCCTTGTACCACCAGGCTTATGAATATTGCGCCTTTGATGCTATTTTTCATTCGTCGGCTCTGGCGTTTTGATCCGGTACCGAATGATTTTGGCCGGAGATCCAGCGACAATGGCGTTTCGGGGGACGTCGCCTTTCACCACCGAATTGGCACCGACGACGCAGCCGTCCTGTAACTGCGATCCGGCCAAGATCGCACAGCCCCGTCCAATCCAGACATCCGATCCGATCTCGCACCCCTGCGCCAGCATCGGTTGCTGGCGAATGGGGACAGGAGAAATATCG
Source organism: Mesorhizobium sp. (assembly GCF_017306545.1). Lineage (GTDB taxonomy): Bacteria > Pseudomonadota > Alphaproteobacteria > Rhizobiales > Rhizobiaceae > Mesorhizobium. The sequence continues at coordinate 29,591 of NZ_JAFKID010000040.1, read as the reverse complement.
ATTTGATGGTTCGCATCCCGGATTGAGACGTACTCTCCGATTAGCGTGTCTTTCCCGATCGTCACCGATTTGGCAGCGCTGATGAAGACGCCATGAGTGAGGGTAACGTTGTCTCCAATCGAGAGGGTGCCAGGATAGGGACAATCGATAACCGTTCCCGCCCCAAGGTATACGCTTTTCCCGATCGACAACCCTCGGTGCCCTCCGTGCCGCAGCCGGAAACCTCGTTCGACCCGCAGCGAGGGCCCGCATCGGCCGCCCGACATAATTATCGCGGCCCGGTAGAAACCACCGCGCATGACATAGGCTATGCGACCCACCAGAGAGAGGAAATTCATTGGGCTCGCTTAAATCTTCTGCGTTCTTCGTTGGGATTCAGAGGAGTCCGTCCAGCCGGTTCCGGCCCTTCCAAGCTCACGCCGTTCTCTGGTATTATCGGAGTGAAATCAAGGGCCGTGGCCCAAGCAGCGGCGTACCTCATGAAAATGGATGCACGCGCCTCATTTTGGCAAGATGGCCCGAAACAGTGGATAACCGGCGCTGACAAATGTGGATCGATCCTCGTCGAGCCACCTTCGATCCATCCCGATTCGCAGGGAAACGTCGCTTTTTGATGATCCGAAGAGAGGCAGGGGCGTCGATTGGTCTCCGCGGCGCCGATGCTTGTTCGCGCGGCGGCCGACCCGCGCAGGCGATCGCGCAAATCCTAGCGCGACAGGCGCTGCCGACGTGGACAGGGTAGCGTTGATCGGTTATCGCCAAACAGGATTTCCACAGTCGGACGAAGGTAGATGACAAGAATAGCGCATGTCGGGCACGGTTACTGGGGCAAGAACCTGGCCCGGAACTTTCATGAACTGGGAAATCTCGCAGCAGTGGTCGATCCCGTCGCGAAAGTCGCTGAAGCGGCCGCCGCGAGCTACGGCGTGCGCGCCGCTTCCTTCGAGGAGGTGCTGGCCGATCCCAACATCGACGCTGTTTCGATCGCCTCCCCCGCTGGCCTTCACCATCGCCACGCCAAAGCGGCGCTCGAGGCGGGAAAGCATGTCTATGTGGAAAAGCCGCTCGCGCTGGACATCGGGCAAGCCGAGGAGCTGCGTGATCTGGCCGCGAAGCGCGGCCTCACGCTCATGGTCGGCCATCTGCTGCAATACCATCCCGTCTATGTGCGGTTGCTCGAACTGGTGAAGGCGGGGGAACTCGGCAAGCTCCATCACGTCTATTCTAACCGCCTGTCGCTCGGCAAATTCCGCACCGAGGAGAACGTCCTGTGGTCCTTCGCTCCGCATGACATTTCGATGGTGCTCGGCCTTCTGGGCGAGGAACCGCAAAGCGTCACCGCGCAGGGCAATGTCACGTTCACGCCCGGCGTGGCCGACCTCGTCACCGTGCAGATGCGGTTCGCCGGCGGCGCCACCGCGCATCTCCTGGTTTCGTGGATGCACCCTTTCAAGGAGCAGCGCCTGGTCGTGATCGGGGAAAAGGGCATGGCCGTGTTCGAGGACAGCCAACCTGTCTGGGAAGACAAGTTGCAGATCTACCGCCACGCGATCGATCGTAGCGGCCCTGTGCCCAATCCGGTGAAAGCCGATGCGGAGCGTGTTTTCGTTGAGAAGGCCGAACCGCTCAAGGAGGAATGCCGGCATTTCGTCCGCAGCATCGAGAACCGAACGGCGCCGCGCACCGACGGACGCGAGGGCTTGGCCGTGCTGCGCGTTCTGGACGCCGCCGAACGGGCGCTGGCTGAAAACCTGAACGCCCCGGTCAAGGCAGGAGAAGCAGCATGAGCGCCGAATTGAAGCCCGCTTTCGTCCACGAAAGCGCGTATGTGGACGACGGGGTCGAACTGGGCGCGGGAACGAAGATCTGGCATTTCAGCCATGTGCTTTCGCGCACCCGCATCGGACGCAACGTGTCGATCGGCCAGAACGTCGTGGCCGGCCCGGACGTGACCGTCGGCGACAACTGCAAGATCCAGAACAACGTGTCGCTCTACAAGGGCGTCGAACTCGAGCAGGGCGTGTTTTGCGGTCCGTCCTGCGTCTTCACCAACGTTCTCAATCCGCGCGCCGAGATCGAGCGCAAGGACGAGTTCCGCGCCACGCGCGTGCGCCGCGGAGCCACCATCGGCGCCAACGCCACAATCGTGTGCGGCAACACGCTCGGCGAATATTGCATGATCGGCGCCGGCGCCGTGGTGACGAAGGACGTGCCGGCCTATGCCCTTATGGTGGGCGTGCCGGCGCGGCGCATGGGCTGGGTGTCGCGTGCCGGCGAAATCCTCGACGAGACGCTGGTGTGTCCGCGCACCGGCGAGCGCTACGAACTGTCGGGCGACACGTTGAAACCCGTCGACTGAGCGTCCAGGAATTTCGTACGAGAGGCCGATGCCTGGATGGCATCGGCCTCTCTTTTGTTCACGCTGTGTGTAGTGCTTCCACCTGCGCGGCCAGTTCCTGAACGGCCCTGACCAGGATCGGCACGAACTGGTCGTAGCGCAGGCCCTGCTCGCTGTCGGGGTCGCTCCGGTCGGCGAGCGTCCAGCCGGCGAAATCCTCGACCCCGTGTGCATCGAGCGCCGTCTTCACCTGCTGTGCCACCAGGCCGTAGTGGGTGCGCACGCCAGCCTGCGGTATCGCCGTATCGACGGTGATCTCCTGCACCGTGCCGCCTTTCGGCTCCGGATCGGCGATCCGCTCCTGGGTCACATCGTATCCGCCGACCTTCCAGCGATAGGCGACCGGTTGCAGATCCCGGATGAAACCGAGGCCGAGCGGGACCGGCACGATATCCGTCTTCAGGCGGGCGTCGGAGGTGCTGATCGTCCCCGTCGCGGCATAGACGACCGACCAGCGATAGGCGCCGCTGCCGAGACTGTAGGTGTTGTCGCCGGAGGGGCGCGTGGTTCGGGCGGAAATGACGGCGTCCGGCTCGATATCGAAAGCCATGGTCGCGGTATTGTCGACGGTGGGCTGGTAGGAGCCGGTGTAGAAGACGTGCCGGGTCGCGTCCGGGCATCCCCAGCCGCCGCCGCCGTAATAGATCTGATGATAGCTCGCTGCGGCCCAGGGCCCGACGGCCACGAAAGGCTTGTTTGCGTTGTCGTAGGGCGCGCCGCAAAGGGCAGCGCCGCCTTTCGGGGTTGCATCGAGATCGGTGTGGGTGAAGGTCAGGCCGAACCAGCTTTCTCCTGTTCCGGCCAACTGGCTGCCCTTGACGTTCACCGTGGAGAAATTCATCGACGTGGCGCCAATGCGGATTTTGGAGTCGGCGCTGCCGATGCTGATCACATCGCTCCAGGCAGCGCCGTCGGCAGAAACCTTGACATGGAGATCGTCGTTTCCGGCCGTTCCCAATTCGGCGCGGCCGCTGAAACCGGTCTGGAACAGCAGGCTCGCCGTATCCCCGGCCAGTTGCTTGTTGAGTTTGAGTTGATGGCCGGCGCCGGCATGGTTGAAAAGCGTCGCCGGCGACGACACGGCAAGCTTGTTGGTGGCGTCCGCAGTCGTGTTGACGCCGACCGTCTCGAAGGTGCCGTCGACGCCCGCAAGAGCGGTCCAGCCGGCGCCGTCGAACACGTAGAGGCACCCTTCATCGCCGACCCATGCCCGCCAGCCGGGCCGCGGCGCATAAAAGACCCACGCCCCGTCCTGCCAGGCCGCGACAGCGCCGTCCCTGCCGACCCAGCCGCCGTCGGCGCCGGCCGCGACGAGATAGCGGTCGCCTTCGCCCGGCGAGAGCGGCGGTGCACCGACATCCTTGTCGAGAACCGCAAGCTGGATGATCGCGTCGAGGGCGACGAGCGCCTCGTTATGGGTGACGTGCTTCTGCGCCTGCGAGGGCATGATGTAGGGAAGGGAGAGATTGGGGGAGTTTTCCATTGGTCCTTGCTCGTCGCGTTGATAGCTTGAACCAGTATGGAGCGGTGTTATAGGGAGGTGGATATAGTGGCGTCGAAATGATTGTCCGCGCGCGGGCCCGAGGCCATGCATCCCTTCAGGCTGCGGAAACAAAGGGATTTATGTCGGCATCCCGGAGTCGCGGCATAGGGCACGGATATTGTGAACATCTGGTACATCCACCACTACGGCGGGGGCCCTGAGCTCGGCTCGTATGACCGGCCCTATCAACTGGGGCGAGCTTGGCAGGAGGCTGGCCATTCCGCTACCGTCTTCATCGCAGCCTATCATCATCTTTTACAACGGACCCCGCCACTGGAACCAGAGTTTTCGATCGGCGGCGTGCGCTACTTGGCGGTGCCGGCGCGCCCGTATAGCGGCAACGGTCTGGGACGAATTCTAAACATCTGGGATTTCTCCCGTAATCTTGTCGGCGTCGGTCGTGTTCAGGCCAGGAAGGCCGTTCCCGACGTCATTGTCGCGTCCTCTCCTCATCCTTTCACGATTTTTCCCGCTTTCCGTCTGGCCAGGCGGTTTCGCGCCAAGCTGGTTTTTGAAATCCGGGATATTTGGCCGCTCAGCATTACAGAAATCCTCGGCGTTTCACGGCTCCATCCCTTCGTTCAGGCATGCGCGTTTGCCGAGCGCTTTGCGCTATCGAAGTCCGATCTGATCGCTTCAGTCCTGCCTCGCCTCGATCGCTACCTGGCTGACCGTGGATTTGGTCATAAGCCTTTCGTGTGGGTTCCCAATGGAACCGGACCTCAGCGCGACAACGCCGCGTTTTCCAGCGAAGAAGGAAAAAAAGCTGCCGCTTTGGCGACAAAATGGGAAGCGGAAGGAGACATCGTCATTGTGCATGCGGGGGCCATGGGCAAGCCCAACGCGGTGGATCTTCTGGTCGAAGCACTGGCCTACGGGCGCTCAATCGGCGAAGCAAGGAATTGCAGGTTGCTGCTGATAGGAGGGGGGCAGGAAGAGGCTGCCCTTCGGGAACTGGCGGAATCGAAAGGCGTAACCGACATACATTTCTCGGGTCGGGTCCCTAAAAGCGATGTGCCGCTTATCTTGGAGAATTGCGGCATCGCTTACGGCGGTGTGCGGACCCATGACAATTTATATCGCTACGGCGTCTCACTGAATAAGTTCGCCGATTACTATCGGGCTTCGCTCCCGGTTCTTCTCCCCATAACTCCCTGCGGAGATCCTGTCTCGGAATCGGGCGGAGGCATTGCGCGTCGGCTCGACACCCCGGAAGAGATATGGCGGACATTGCGGGAACTTGTCGTTCTCACGCCGCAACAGCGACGCACCGTGGGAGAAAAAGGCAACAAGTACATGGCGGACAAATACGACTACGCTGGAATCGCCAGCCGTTACGTGGAGGCTTTCCAGCAAAGTCCTGGAAGCTCGCCGTCCCTTTAAGGATGGGGCCTATTTTCGCAGAAGCGCAACGACATGCGTGCGCAGAAACGGCAACGTGTTCAAAAGCGAATAAAGACCGGGAGACAGCTTTGTCACCCGTCTTGCGATAGGCGGCGCGAGGGTTGTTTTCGTCGCGTCGTAGCGCGCCTGGGGAAACAAGGAGCGGATTTCTGCTTGCTTTATGCCGGCGACATCGGCGTTGCGCGGGTTATCCATCGTGAAGTCGTACCAGATAATCCCACCGTCCTTGGCCAGCATCCGCCACATATTGTTCGCCACAGCCGAACGCAGTTCCTTATCAAGAATCGAAGAGAAAACAGTCGATTGCAAGATGATGTCGAAGCTTCCATCGGCAAAATCGAGCGAAGAAGCGTCGCCTTGAACGATTGTGACCGTGGGCGGAAGATTGCGCCGCGCCACCTCGACGCGTTCGCTTAGAAGTTCGTTGCCGGTGCAGTTGCCTGGCAAGGCGCCCCAGCCGATAAAATCGACGAGATTACGGCCGCCGCCGCACCCGATTTCCAATATTCTGAGACTTGATATGGGCCTTTCGCCGAGCAGCGCGCGCAGCGTTTTCGCCAAGACTTTCTCACGTTCCTGCCGGAAGGCGATATTCACCGGCAACAAGGGGTCATAGAGGTTCGCCTTGCCTTGAGCATTCCTGCGGGCATAGCGCCGCTCTATTTCCGAAAGCTCGCCGTCTCTCAACTCGGTCAAACCTGCCTCTCCGGTCGAATCATTTCCCAGCCCCTGAAATCTTCGCGAGTGTTTTGCCGATCAGCTTTAGATCAAGCCACAGAGACTGCCCATCCACATAGCGTTTGTATAGGGCGAACTTTCGCGGCATCACCTCGTTCACATAGGCCTCCTGCGGATCGTCGGCCCGTGCGAGAATGTCGGCTTCGTCGCTGAACTCGATCGCTGCGAAGTCGGTAATTCCCGGACGCACCGACAGGATCAAGTCCCTTTGCTCCGTCGGATAGCGGCTCATGAATGCCGGCACTTCCGGCCTCGGCCCGACTAAAGACATGTCCCCTTTCAACACATTGATCAGCTGCGGCAACTCGTCGAGCTTCGTCTTCCGCAGCCAGCCGCCAATCCGCGTTATGCGCGGGTCGGCCCCGATGGTGATCTGAGGCCCTTCCTTGGGAGCGTTGCGGCGCATCGTGCGGAATTTGACGATGCGGAAGAGGCGCCCCCGATAGCCCACCCTTTCCTGGAGAAAGAAGGCCGGGCCCGGACTTTCGAGCCGGATGGCGAGAGCAATCATGGCAAAGAACGGAGCCAGTAGGACCAGTCCGAAAAAACTTATGCAGAAATCGAGGGTTCTTTTCAGGGACAAGAAGAGATCTCAAGTCAAGGTTCTGCGAATGACGGAAATCACCTCTTCCGCCTCGTCTTCGCGCATGGCTGAAAACAGCGGCAGCGAAACGCAACGTTCGAAATGCGACGTTGCGACCGGGAAACGATTATCGCTCAGACCATAGCGCTCATGCCAGTAAGTCATCCGATGAAGCGGGGTATAGTGCACGGAATAGCCGATCCCGGCGGCGGCTAGGGCAGTTTCCAATTGCGCCCGATTTATAGATGCGCCGACAGCCAGCCGGATCGGAAAAAGATGCCATGCATGCAGATCGCCCTCCGCCGAATCTGGCGGCATTTCGATCGGCAAATCCGCCAATCCCTTTCTATAGACGTCGGCGATGACGGCCCGACTGTTCCGCATTTCGACCGCACGTGCCAGTTGCTTGCGCCCCAGCGCCGCGGCTATGTCGGTCAGATTGTATTTGAAACCCGGTGCGACAATATCGTACTGCCAAGCTGCCGAATCTCCCTGGAAACGGCGGAAGGCGTCCCTGTCGATACCGTGCAGGCGCATGGTGCGGCAGCGCTGCGCGATCTTTTCATCGGCGGTCACGATCATGCCGCCTTCGCCGGTCGTTATCGTCTTGTTCGCATAGAAGCTGAAGACCGTCGCCAGAGTTCCATGGCGCCCGATGGCGACTCCCCCTTTCGAGGCAGGGAACGCATGCGCGGCGTCCTCGATGACGACCAGGCCGTGTCTCGCCGCGATTGCCAGCAATTCGTCCATGGCTGCGCCGAGGCCGCCGAAATGCACCGGCAAAATGGCCTTGGTGCGGGGCGTGATCGAGCGCTCCACCTCTTGCGGATCCATGCACAGCGTATCGGGCAGAACGTCGACCAGGACGACCTCGGCGCCCATATAGCGCACGACCTCCGCCGTCGCGGTAAACGTAAGATCGGGAACGATCACTTCGTCGCCGGGCCCGATGCCCGCCGCTTCCAGAGCGAGATGCATGCCGGAGGTGTTGGAATTGACCGCTATGGCCTGAACACCGCCACCCAATGCCTCTGCAAATTCCTTTTCGAAGGCCGCACATTCCGGGCCGGTAGTCAACCAACCGGACTTCAGCACAGCCACGACAGCGTCAATCTCAGATTGACCGAGATCAAGACGGAAGTAAGGGACCGCCATTCACATTCTCTCACTGTTGGAATCAGGCACCAAGCCTGCTCAGGATCGGGTCTTCCTACACATTTTGATATCTCGCAACCAGACTACATTTACATCGATATCGCCAGTATCTCCTTCCGCGAGCCGCGCACATTGTGCGCTTCCCGACGAAATGTCGTCTCAACATCAAGGCGGAACCAAAAGAAACATTTCCGAAAAAGATCGTATTATATTTTACGAAATTAGGTGAGCGATTAGTCTTATATAACCGTAATATTTGCTGTTTCCACACTCGTGAGATTGAGTATTAAATGATGGTTCACAAATAATTTCTCGGATAATGAATACTTGGCATTGAACGAGTCTTTGCCCGCCTGCCGCCGGTGGTTTGTTTCGTCACTGACCGACCCTTTGAAAAAATCGTCCTCGATGACACCTTGAAAGAGTTGTGATTGTGTTGGTTCTCCCCTGTCGAGAGGCTAAAAGCGGCCCGGAAGCACGGGACCCTGCGGCCAAAGTTGTCAGCCTTTCTAACCTGGGTGCCGCTTGTCGATAGGAGCGTCAATTGCCGATAGGGCCTAAGACCAGGCGACCTCGCGGGACTGTCTGCCCGCAAACCCGTACTGTCGAAAGGGATACGGCCTGATATGACACGTGCGCTCTCCCACCTCCAGCAGTTGGAGGCGGAATCCATTCATATTTTCCGGGAAGTCGCGGCGAATTTCTCCAAGCCGGTCATGCTCTATTCCATCGGCAAGGATTCATCCGTGCTGATGCACCTCGCCATGAAAGCCTTTTATCCGGCGCGGCCGCCCTTTCCCTTCCTGCATGTCGATACGACCTGGAAATTCCGCGAGATGATCGCCTTCCGCGACGAGATGGCGAAGACGCTCGGCTTTGACCTTCTCGTCCATATCAATGAGGAGGGCGTGCGCGACGGCATCAATCCGTTCGACCACGGCTCCAACACCCACACCCACGTCATGAAGACGGTGGCGCTGCGCCAGGCGCTCGACAAATACGGCTTCGACGCGGCCTTCGGCGGCGCCCGCCGCGACGAGGAGAAATCGCGCGCCAAGGAGCGCATCTTCTCCTTTCGCAACGCGAGCCATGCCTGGGACCCGAAGAACCAGCGGCCGGAGATGTGGAACATCTACAACACGCGCATTTCGGCCGGCGAGTCGATCCGCGTCTTTCCGCTGTCGAACTGGACCGAACTTGATATCTGGCAGTACATTTTGCAGGAAAGCATTCCCATCGTGCCGCTCTATTTCGCCAAGAGGCGGCCGGTGGTGGAGCGCGACGGCATGCTGATCATGAAGGACGACGAGCGCATGAAACTGCGGCCGGGCGAGCGCGTCGAGGAGCGCATGGTGCGTTTCCGCACGCTGGGCTGCTATCCGCTGACCGGCGCCATCGAATCGGATGCCGACACGCTGGAGGCCATCGTCGGCGAGATGCTGACGGCCCGCACCTCCGAGCGCCAGGGCCGGCTGATCGACCGCGACGAATCCGGCTCGATGGAAAAGAAGAAGCGCGAAGGGTATTTTTGAGCATGGATACCGCCGCTCGCGCCGAAAGCCAGCCTGCCACCGCAGACAGCGTGCGTGCCTATCTGGCTTCGCAGGAGAAGAAGTCGCTGCTGAGGTTCCTGACCTGCGGTTCGGTGGACGACGGCAAGTCGACGCTGATCGGTCGGCTCTTGTCCGACACCAAGCAGATCTTCGAGGACCAGCTCGCCGCGCTTGAGGCGGATTCGAGGAAGCACGGCACCACCGGCGACGACGTGGATTTCGCTCTGCTGGTGGACGGGCTGGAAGCCGAGCGCGAGCAGGGCATCACCATCGACGTCGCCTACCGCTTCTTCGCCACGCCGAAGCGGAAATTCATCGTCGCCGACACGCCCGGCCATGAGCAGTACACCCGCAACATGGCGACCGGCGCCTCGACCGCCGACCTCGCCGTCGTCCTGGTGGACGCCCGGCAGGGCGTGCTGCGCCAGACGCGGCGCCACTCCATCATCGCCTCGATGCTGGGCATCCGCCACATCGTGCTGGCGGTGAACAAGATCGACCTCGTCGGCTTCGACCGGCAGGCCTTCGAGCGGATCGAGCAGGACTATCGTGCCTTCGCCAAGGATCTCGGCTTCCGCTCCATCGTCGCCGTTCCGCTGTCGGCGCGCTATGGCGACAACGTTTCGCGCCGCTCGGACAACATGAATTGGTACGCCGGCCCGACGCTTGTCGAGCATCTGGAAACGGTCGTCGTCGACGATGTCGCGGCCGAACTGCCGTTCCGCTTCCCGGTGCAATACGTCAACCGCCCCAATCTCGATTTTCGCGGTTTCGCCGGCACCATCGCCTCCGGCTCGGTCGCTGCCGGCGACGAGGTCGTGGTTGCCAAGTCCGGCAAGGCGACGCGCATCAGGCGCATCGTCGCCCAGGGCGGCGACCTCGCCGGCGCGGTTGCCGGCCAGGCGGTCACGCTGGTGCTGGACGACGAGGTGGAAGTCTCGCGCGGCAACATGCTGGTGGCGCCGGATGCACGGCCGCAGGTGGCCGACCAGTTCTGCGCCAACATCGTCTGGTTCGACGAGCAGGGCCTTTTGCCCGGCCGCTCCTATATCCTGCGCACCGAGACGGACCAGACCGGCGCCACCGTCACCGAGCTGAAGCACCGCGTCAACGTCAACGATCTCGGCCGCGAGGCGGCGAAATCGCTGGAGCTGAACGAGGTCGGCGTCTGCAACCTCTCAACGCGCGCGCCGATCGTTTTCGATCCGTTCAGCGACAATCGCGGCACCGGCGCCTTCATCCTGATCGACCGCATCACCAACGCCACCGTCGGCGCCGGCATGATCCAGCACGCGCTGCGGCGGGCGGAGAACATCCATTGGCAGTCGCTCGACGTCGGCAAGCGCGCCCGCGCCGACCTGAAGAACCAGCGTCCGGCGATCTTCTGGTTCACCGGCCTGTCGGGCTCGGGCAAATCGACCATCGCCAATCTTCTGGAAAAGAAGCTGCATGTGGCCGGCCGCCACACCTACCTGCTCGACGGCGACAATGTCCGCCATGGCCTCAATCGCGACCTCGGCTTCACCGACGCCGACCGCGTGGAAAACATCCGCCGCGTCGCGGAGGTGGCGAAGCTGATGGCGGATGCCGGCCTGATCATCATCGTTTCCTTCATCTCGCCCTTCAAGGCGGAGCGCCGCATGGCGCGCGAATTGATGGCTGGCGGCGAGTTCATCGAGGTTTTCGTCGATACGCCGTTCGAGGAATGCGCGCGCCGCGACCCCAAGGGTCTTTACGCGCGTGCCCTGAAAGGCGAGATCAAGAACTTCACCGGCGTCGATTCTCCCTACGAGGCGCCGGAAAACCCGGAAATCCGGCTCCAGACGCTCGGCCGCACGGCTGAGGAGATGGTCGAGATCGTCGAACAATGGTTGATCAGGCGTGACATCGCGGCAGACGAGTACGAAAGCGGCGGCGGCATCTGACGATGCGGCCATGCTCGCCCTGTTCGAGCATCTGGCGCTCGCCGCCGGGCGCGAGATCATGCGCGTCTACCACGCCGGTTTCGAGGTGGATCGCAAGGCCGACGCCTCGCCGGTGACGGAAGCCGACCGCCGTGCGGAGGAAATCATCCTCGCGGGCTTGCGCGAAACCTTCCCGGCGATTCCCTGCGTCGCCGAAGAGGAGGTTTCGGCCGGCATCGTTCCCGCCGATCTCGGCCGCGCGTTCTTCCTCATCGATCCGCTCGACGGGACGAAGGAATTCGTCAACCGCCGCACCGATTTCACCGTCAACATCGCGCTGGTGCGCGACGGCGTTCCGGAAGTCGGCGTCGTCTTCGCACCCTGTACGGGCAGGCTTTATTCCGGGCAGCCGGGTTTTGCCGAATTTGTCGAGGTGGATGCGGATTTTGCCGTCACGGCGCGCCACGCGATTGCCGCGCGGGCAGGGGGGGCGCCGCTTGCGGTTGTCGCCAGCCGCTCGCACAACACGCCCGAAACGGATGCCTACATCGCTTCGCTCGGCGCGGCCGAGATCGTCTCGGTCGGCTCGTCGCTGAAATTCTGTCTTGTGGCTGCGGGCGAGGCGGACGTCTATCCGCGCTTTGGCCGTACGATGGAATGGGACACCGCCGCCGGCGACGCCGTGCTGCGCGCGGCCGGCGGTTCGACCGCGACGCTGGACGACGCACCGCTCGCCTACGGCAAGCGCAACCAGGCGAACGACGCGGACTTCGCCAATCCGCACTTCATCGCGAAGGGCAGGTGAGGGGCCTTTCTCTACGCGTGGCAGGGTTGTCGCATAGGGCGCGGCCCCCCATCCCTAACCCCTCCCCGCAAGGGGGAGGGGGACCCGGCGGGCGGCGCCGCCGGACGCCAATACCGAAGATTCTGGGTGAAACAGTGCGGCCGGCGTCTCCCTCCCCCTTGCGGGGAGGGAACAAGGGTGGGGGTACTGCGCCTTATGCGAGAACCCCTGACCGCAAGAGGGAAGGGGCGGGGCACGGTGCCAGCGCTACTCCGCCGCCTCGGCCGAGTTCGAGCCGACATAGTTGCGGATCGTCTCGATGATGCGGTCCTGATCGGCTTCGCCGAGATAGGGGTGCATCGGCAGGCACAGAATGCGGTTCGGCAGGCCCTCTGAAACCTTCAGCCCGGTCGGCGTGCGCGGATAGTCGCGATAGGCGACCTGCTCGTGCAGCGGTTTCACGTAGTAGATGACCGAGGGGATGCCCTTTTCCGTCAGATGCGCCCTCAAGCCGTCGCGCTTCGGCGTCTCGATGGCGTATTGCGCCCAGGCCGAGCGGCCGTGGCCTGGATTGTTCGCGGCCTTGACCACGTCGCCCAATCCGTCCGCATAGCGCTGCGCCACGGTGCGGCGCGCTTCCATCTCGTCTTCGAGGATGGCGAGCTTTTCGATCAGGATCGCCGCCTGCAACGTGTCGAGGCGCGAATTGATGCCGACATGGACGTTGTCGTACTGCGTCTCGCCCTTGCCGTGGAAGGCGAAGGAGCGCAGCTTTTCGGCAAGGGCCGCGTCGTTGGTGAACATCGCGCCGCCGTCGCCGTAGCAGCCGAGCGGCTTGGCAGGATAGAAGCTGGTGCCGGCGACATGGCCGAAAGCGCCGCACATCGTGCCGTCCGCTTTGCCGCCGATGGACTGCGCCGCGTCCTCGATGACCAGAAGGTTGTCGCGCCGGGCGATGGCCATGATGGCGTCGTAGTCGGCGGCGAGCCCGAACAGGTCGACCGGGATGATCGCCTTCGGCGTGAGCCGGCCTTCCTTCTTCACCATGGCGATCGCCGCTTCGAGGCTCGCGATATCGATATTGTAGGTTTCGGCATCGACGTCGACAAAGACCGGCTCGGCCTTCGCCAGCGCCACCACCTCGGCGGTCGCCGCGAAGGTGAAGGACGGCACGAACACCGCGTCGCCGGGACCGATGCCGGAAGCGTAGAGCGGAAGCAGCAGCGCGTCGGTGCCGTTGGCGCAGGCGACGACATGCTCGACACCGGCATAGGCCGCGAGTTTCTTTTCGAATTCGGCGACCTGCGGGCCGAGGATGTAGCGGCCTTCCTCGACCACGGCATCGATGGCCGCCTTCAACCTGCCTTCAATACGCTTGCGCTGCGCGCCGAGATCGATGAACTGCATGGGAATCCAGATGTTTTTATCTTTGCCGATGATGGGCCGCTGCTATCAGACTTCCGCCGGCGCGAAAAGGAACTCCGACAGGCCGATTGCGGTCCAGGCAGGTTTCCCTGTTACCGTAAGGACGAGGGTCATCGCCCCGCAACTGCGGAAAACGGCCGTTTGCGAACATAGGACCGACCGGATCGACGCCGCAATGCGTCGCGTCGCAACACAATGTGATCGAAGCATGAATCCCGAAAACGGGATCAGCCGAGTTCGCGGCGCCACGGCGGATTGGCGCCGGCGCGCGACACCGTCACCGCCGCGGCGCGGGCGCCGAGGTCCAGCGCCGCCCCGATGGCATCCTTCGACAGGTTGGCTACGCCGGCCTTGGTCAGCAGGCCCTGCTCGTGCAGGGAGGCCAGGATGCCGGCGTTGAACGTGTCGCCGGCGCCGACCGTATCGACCACCTCGACCTTGCGCGAGGCGACGGAGGCGACATGGTCGCGGCTGTAGCCCGTCGCGCCCTTGCCGCCCTGGGTGAGCACGATCAGCTTCGGGCCCTGGTCGAGCCAGTTCCGGATGACGTCTTCCGGCGAGCCCGCTTCGCCGAACCAGGCGAGGTCCTCGTCCGACAGCTTGACGATATCGGCCATCGCCACCATCCGGCGGATGCGCTCGGCATGGCGGGTGCGATCCGGGATGAAGCCCGGCCGGATATTGGGATCGAGCATGGTGACGCGCCTTGCGTGCTCGCGCGCCATCAGCGCCTCGTAGGTGGAGCCGCAGGGTTCGGGGATCAGGCTGATGGCGCCGAACAGCAGCGCCTCGACGTCGTCGGCAAGGTGGGGCAGGTTTTCCGGCGACAGCATCCGGCCTGCCGTGCCCTCGTCGTAGAAGACATAGCTGGCATGTCCGTCCTTCAGGTCCACGAAGGCGAGCGTCGTCGGCCGCGGCGAAAAATGAGCATAGCGCGTGCCCGCCTTGCTTTCCGCGAGGACGCGGACAAGCTGCTGCCCGAACAGGTCCGTGGACAGGCCGGAGAAGAATTCCACCGGCGCGCCCAAGCGGCCGAGCGCGATGGCCGTATTGAAGACAGCGCCGCCGGCATAGGGCGCGAAGGCCGGCTCGTCCGCCGTCGACCGGCGCGGCAGCATGTCGATCAGGGCCTCGCCGCAGCACAGGATCATGGTTGTCCGCTTTCTTCTGGATGGGCGCTTCCGGCCGGCATCGTCACCCGGCCCTTTCGGGAGATGCCGCGCCGACGAGGAAGCGCTCGGAAAGGGGAAGGCTCGCGCCGCCCAGCGCGCGGGCGTGGATGCCGACCGTCCCCTCGCGGATCGACGGCAGCTTCAGGCCCTCGGCGTCGATGCGATTGATCGCCTGCCTCACCGCGTCGACCAGCCGGCGTCGCACAGAGCCGGGCATCCAGCCGTCGATGACGGCGGCCTCGAAGTCGATCACCGAGGAGGCGGCGACGATCCCGTAGGCGAGCGCTTCGGAAGCGCTGCCGATCCAGGCGTCGAGATCGGGGCCGACATCGCCCCACTCCTGCGGCGAGGTCCACAGGTGCGAGGCCTGGATGCCGCGCTCGGCGAGCGTCCTTTCCAGCACGGCGATCGAGGCCACGTCGATGAGCTGGGTCGGCTTGCCGCCGGGGCCCGGCACCGGCATGGAGCCCAGCGCGCCGGCATTGCCGGTGCGGCCGCCATAGAGCCGGCCGTCCAGCACCACGCCGCCGCCGGCGAAAGCGCCGATGTAGAAATAGATGAAATCGCGCAGGCCTCCCGCCTGGCCGAACACCATCTCCGCGCCGCAGGCTGAGGTCGCGTCGTTCTGGAGGTAGACCGGGAAGTCGCACAGCGCCTGGATTTCGCCGCGAATGTCGTGATGGCGCCATTCCTCCATCACCTCGCGCGGCGCGCCGACCGTATCCACCCAGTTCCACAGTTCGAACGGCATGGCGATGCCAAGGCCCGAAATGCGTTCGTTCTGCCCGGCTGCGAGCGCCTTGCGCAGTTCCTCGATGCCGGAAGCGACGAAGGCGACCGTTTCGCGCGGCGTCGGATAGCGGTAGGACCGGTGCAGCATCGAGCGCACCGTGCCGAGGAAATCGATCAGCACCAGTTCGGCGCTGCGGCGGCCGATCTTGAGGCCGATGAAAAAAGCGCCGTCGGGGGCGAGCGCCATCGGGATCGAGGGCTGCCCGATGCGGCCGCGCACCGGCGCCTGCCGCAGCAAAAGCCCTTCCTCCTCCAGTTCGCGCATGATGACGGACACGGTCTGCGCCGAAAGGCCCGTCATGCGCGCGATATCGGATTTGGCGAGGCTGCCGTGCTGGCGCACCAGCGACAGCACCAGCCGCTCGTTGTGATCGCGCATGCCGCTCTGGTTGGTGCCGCGATGGAAGCGGCTTGCGGTTGCCGGCGAACCGCTGTCCCGTCTTGCGCCGCCCTGCAAAATTTCCTCCCAAGCCTGCGCTGCTTTTGATCAGGATGGGTGGGGAAGGCAAGCCTGTCAATAATAAATCACTCTTATTTACTTATTGACACACCTATCCGCTGGTGCTTTCCTGCCTGCGACGGGCAGCTTGGCTGGGAGGCGAAATCGCTGTCGTCGGGTTGCCGGCCGGCCGGCGTTGGTTCCATCGGGAGGATAGACATGGGTAAATTGAAGTTCCTGACGGCTGCGGTTGCCAGCCTCGCCATCTATGGCGGCATGGCAAGCATGGCGCACGCCGCCGATATCGTCGGGCTGATCACCAAGACGGAAGGCAACCCGTTCTTCGTCAAGATGCGCGAGGGCGCGCAGGCCAAGGCCAAGGAACTCGGGCTGGAACTGCGCACCTTCGCCGGCAAGTATGACGGCGACAACGACAGCCAGGTGGCGGCAATCGAGAACCTGATCGCCGCCGGCGCCAAGGGCTTCGCCATCGTGCCTTCGGACTCGACCGCCATCGTGCCGACGATCAAGAAGGCGCGCGACGCCGGCCTTCTGGTGATCGACCTCGACACGCCGACCGATCCCATCGACGCCGTCGACGCGACCTTCGCCACCGACAATTTCAAGGCCGGCCAGCTGATCGGCGAATGGGCCAAGGGCACGTTGGGCGACAAGGCCAAGGACGCCAAGATCGCCTTCCTCGACCTCGCCACCAACCAGCCGACCGTGGACTATCTGCGCGACCAGGGTTTCATGCAGGGCTTCGGCATCGACATCAAGGACCCCAAGCACTACGGCGACGAAACCGACCCGCGCATCTGCGGCCATGAGATGACCGGCGGCGCCGAGGACGGCGGCCGTACCGCCATGGAAACGCTTTTGCAGAAATGCCCCGACGTGAACGTCATGTACACGATCAACGAACCGGCAGCGGCGGGCGGCTATCAGGCGCTCAAGGCGGCCGGCAAGGATGACGGCTCGGTGCTCGTCGTCTCGATCGACGGCGGCTGCCCCGGCGTCAAGAACGTCCAGGCCGGCGTGATCGGCGCGACCTCGCAGCAATATCCGTTGAAGATGGCGGCGCTGGCGATGGAGGCGATCGAGAAATTCGCCAAGACCGGCGAGAAGCCGAAGCCGACCGAAGGCAAGAACTTCTTCGACACCGGCGCCCAGCTCGTCACCGACAAGCCTGTGCAGGGCGTACCCTCGATCAACACCGAAGAAGGCCTGAAACTCTGCTGGGGGTGAGAAGTCGGTCCGCCTTCGGCGGATCGAAAGGTCCGGTGGACCTTTCGAAGGCTTCGAACGCCTGGGAGTTGCCGAAGGCAACGGGCCCCAGGCTGGAAAGCGGTCCGCGCAGCGGACGAAAAGCCCCTGAATGGGCTTTTCGAGCGACGAACGCCCGAGGCCGTAGCCGAGGGCAGGGCCGGTCCGCCTTTGGCGGATCGGAATGTCCGGTGGACGTTCCGAAGGTCTTGAACGCCCGAAGGGCCGGAGGCCGCAGCCGAGGGCAGGGCCGCCTTCGGCGGATCGGAACATCCGGTGGACGTTCCGAAGGTTTCGGACGCCCGAGGGGGTGGCGCCGTCTCGTTTCTCACGCTTTCCTTTTCGAGTTAGATTGACACTGTGGGCGGCCCTCGCGGCCGCCCACTGAACCGACGCCGGGACCGTATCCGGCATAACCGGGAACGATCGGGAGGACGCATATGAGCGACAGCAGCCAAGGTTCGGCGCTTGCCGAGCGCGGCCTTGACGGCGCCGACCAGACGGTCGCCAGTTTCGACGAGGACAAACCCAGCCTGCTGAAGCGCATTCAGCGCTTCCTGCACGAATTTCCGACGGCGATCCCGTTCATCGTGCTGATCGTCGGCGTCATGATCTTCTCGGTGACGGCGGGCGGCAAGTTCTTCGCCCTGTTCAACATGTCGCTCGTCCTGCAACAAGTCACCATCATCGGCACCTTGGGCATCGCCCAGACGCTGGTGATCCTCACCGCTGGCATCGACCTCTCGGTCGGCGCCATCATGGTGCTGTCGTCGATCGTCATGGGCCGCCTCGCGGTCGTCTGGGGCTGGCCGCCGGAAATCGCCTTCGTGCTGGGTTTCCTGACCGGCATCGCCTGCGGCTTCATCAACGGCGTGCTGGTCGCGCTGGTCAAGCTGCCGCCCTTCATCGTCACGCTCGGCACCTGGAGCATCTATGGCGCGATGGTCATCTACGTCTCCCATTCCGAGACGATCCGCGCCCAGGACATCGACCAGATGGCGCCGATCCTGCACTGGACCGGAAACCGCATCCTGTTCGGCCACGGTGCCTTGATCACTTACGGCTCGATCCTGATGATCCTGGTCGCCGTGGTGGTCTGGTACATTCTGAACCGCACCGCCTTCGGCCGCCATGTCTACGCCACAGGCGACGATCCGGAGGCCGCCCGCCTCACCGGCATCAACACCGCAGGCACGCTGGTGGGCGTCTATACGCTGGCCGGCTTCATCTGCGCCATCGCCGCCTGGGTGCTGATAGGCCGCATCGGCGCCGCGAGCCCGCTGGGCAACCAGACGGCCAACCTCGACGCCATCACCGCCGTGGTGATCGGCGGCACCTCGCTGTTCGGCGGCCGCGGCTCGCTCGTCGGCACGCTGTTCGGCGCGCTCATCGTCGGCGTCTTCCGCAACGGCCTGGCGCTCTCCGGCGTCGACGTTCTGTGGCAGGAATTCGCCGTCGGCATCCTCATCATCCTGGCCGTCACGATCGACCAGTGGATCAGAAAGATCTCGGCATGAGCAGCGAAACGCCCGTTCTCAAGGCCACCGGCCTCACCAAGCGCTACGGCCGCGTCGTGGCGCTCGACAACGCCGATTTCAACCTGATGCCGAACGAGATCCTCGCCGTCATCGGCGACAACGGCGCCGGCAAGTCGACGCTGATCAAGGCGCTGTCCGGCGCCGTCATTCCCGACGGTGGCACGATCGAACTGGGCGGCCAGCCGGTGCATTTCCGCTCTCCGATCGAGGCGCGCCAGGCCGGCATCGAGACGGTGTACCAGAACCTCGCTCTGTCGCCGGCGCTGTCCATTGCTGACAACATGTTTCTCGGCCGCGAGTTGCGCAAGCCGGGCTGGGCCGGGCAGATATTCCGCCGCCTCGACCGCGCCCGCATGGCCAAGGTGGCGCGCGAGAAGCTGTCGGAACTCGGCCTGATGACCATCCAGAACATCAACCAGTCGGTCGAGACGCTGTCGGGCGGCCAGCGGCAGGGCGTCGCCGTGGCACGCGCCGCCGCCTTCGGCAGCCGCGTCATCATCATGGACGAGCCGACGGCGGCTCTCGGCGTCAAGGAAAGCCGGCGGGTGCTGGAACTGATCCTCGACGTCAAGCGTCGCGGTCTGCCGATCGTGCTGATCTCGCACAACATGCCGCATGTCTTCGAGGTCGCCGACCGCATCCACATCCACCGGCTCGGCCGTCGCCTCACCGTCATCGATCCGAAGCAATATACGATGTCGGACGCGGTCGCCTTCATGACCGGCGCCAAGACTCCGCCCGAGACCGCGCTGGCCGCTTGATAGTGCGAGCATTTGCTCTTACGATTGGCAGATATTCAATGGATCGGTTGAAATTTTCAACCGATTGAAGCGAGCGCGCTATATCGGTCAGCCCGACGCGAGGCTAGAACGGGACGGCGGCGCGACGGCCGCGGCATAACAACGGGCATCGACCAGAGGCGACATGGCGCGCGCAACCACCCTTCAGGCTCTTCCCTCACGCCCGGAAAATCCCGATCCCGAAGCGCTTGCGGCAGAAATCCTCGAAGTGCTGCGCTATCGCGTCGGCAAGGACACCACCGTCGCCACGCAGTACGATTGGCTGACGGCGGCGATCAAGGTGGTGCGCGACCGCATCATCGACCATTGGATGACAGCGACCAAGGAAGCCTACGAACAGCGGGAAAAGCGCGTCTATTACCTGTCGCTGGAATTCCTGATCGGCCGGCTGATGCGCGACGCCTTCTCGAACCTCGGCATGATGGAGGCGATGCGCCAGGCTCTCCTTTCGCTGAACGTCGATCTCGACGTGATCGCGGCGCTCGAGCCGGACGCCGCGCTCGGCAACGGCGGCCTCGGCCGGCTGGCCGCCTGCTTCATGGAATCGATGGCCACCGTCGATATCCCCGCGCACGGCTACGGCATCCGCTACGCCAACGGCATGTTCCGTCAGGAAATCCAGGACGGCTGGCAGGTGGAACTGCCCGAAACCTGGCTCGACCACGGCAATCCGTGGGAATTCGAGCGCCGCGAGCGCTCCTTCGAGGTCGGCTTCGGCGGTTCTGTGGAATCGATCACCGGCAAGGACGGGCGGCTGGAGCGCCACGTCTGGAAGCCGGGCGAGCGCGTGCTCGCCGTCGCCTACGACACCCCGGTCGTCGGCTGGCGGGCCAATCGCGTCAACACGTTGCGCCTGTGGTCGGGCATGCCGGTCGATCCGATCCTGCTCGACAGGTTCAACGCCGGCGACCACATGGGGGCTCTGGCCGAAAGCAACAAGGCCGACGCCCTGTCGCGCGTGCTCTATCCGGCCGACTCGCACAAGGAAGGGCAGGAGCTGCGCTTGCGGCAGGAGTATTTCTTTTCCTCCGCTTCCTTGCAGGACATCATCCAGCGGCATCTCAGCCAATACGGCGATCTCTCCTCGCTTCCCGACAAGGCGGCGATCCACCTCAACGACACCCATCCGGCCATCGCCGTGCCGGAACTGATGCGGCTTTTGATGGACGTCCACGGCATCGATTTCGACGAGGCCTGGGGCATCACCAGGCGCACCTTCGGCTACACCAATCACACGCTTTTGCCGGAAGCGCTGGAAAGCTGGCCGGTGCCGCTGTTCGAGCGGCTTCTGCCGCGCCATATGCAGATCGTCTATGCCATCAACGCGCAGGTGCTCTTGGAAGCGCGCGCCACCGGCCGTTTCAACGGCGATCAGATCGCCCGCATCTCGCTGATCCAGGAAAACGGCGACCGCCGCGTGCGCATGGGCAATCTCGCTTTCGTCGGCTCGCATTCGATCAACGGCGTGTCGGCGCTGCACACAGAGCTGATGAAGCAGACCGTGTTCGCCGACCTGCACAGCCTCTATCCGAACCGCATCAACAACAAGACCAACGGCATCACGCCGCGCCGCTGGCTGTTCCAGTGCAATCCCGGCCTGACGGACCTGGCGCGCGAGACGATCGGCGACCGCTTCCTCGACGCCATCGAGGCGATCCGCGATCTGGACCGGTTCGCCGACGACGCCGCGTTCCGGGAAAAATTCGCCGCCGTCAAGCGCGCCAACAAGGCGCGGCTCGCCAATCTGGTCGCCGAGCGGCTGGGCATAAGGGTCGATCCGTCGGCGCTGTTCGATATCCAGGTCAAGCGCATCCACGAATACAAGCGCCAGCTTCTCAACATCCTCGAAGCCATCGCGCTCTACGACCAGATCCGCTCGCATCCCGAACGCGATTGGGTGCCGCGCGTGAAATTCTTCGGCGGCAAGGCGGCGCCCAGCTACCACAATGCCAAGCTCATCATCAAACTGGCCAACGACGTGGCGAAAGTCATCAACGGCGATCCATCGGTGCGCGGCCTGCTGAAGGTTGTGTTCGTGCCTAACTACAACGTCTCCGTCGCCGAGGTGATGATGCCGGCGGCCGACCTGTCGGAGCAGATCTCGACGGCCGGCATGGAGGCGTCCGGCACCGGCAACATGAAGTTCGCGCTGAACGGCGCGCTCACCATCGGTACGCTGGACGGCGCCAATGTCGAGATCGGGGAGCGGGTCGGCGACGCCAACATCTTCATCTTCGGCCTGAAGGCCGACGAGGTGGCCGAGCGGCGTGCCAACGGCTACCAGCCGCGCGCGATCATCGAAGGCTCGCGTGAACTGTCGCAGGCCATAGCCGCCGTCTCGTCCGGCGTGTTCTCGCCCGACGACCCGGATCGCTATCGCGACCTGATGAACGGCCTCTATGACAGCGACTGGTTCATGGTCGCCGCCGATTTCGATGCCTATGCCGCAGCGCAGCGCGCGGTCGACGACGTCTGGCGTGACGATGCCGACTGGTACGCCAGGGCTATCCGCAACGTCGCCCGCGTCGGCTGGTTCTCCTCCGACCGCACAATCCGCGAATATGCGAAAGACATCTGGAACGTGCCTGCGTGACCGGGCAGGGACTGGAATATCTTTTGAATGGAAGATTGATGTGATAACATTGTTGTAACGAACGGCGCTGCGTTCTATATGGATCCGTGAGGCAAGGAGACAGTGATGTTGAGCGCGGTGAAGAAATTCGGCAATTCGGCCGGGATCATCATCCCGAAGCCGCTGCTCGCGGAATTGGGTGCGCAAGCGGGCGACAGCGTCAACTTGCGGCTTGAGCAGGGCCGGATCGTCATCGAGCGCGCGCCGGGACCCGCCCGCAAGGGGTGGGCGGAAGATGCACGGCGTCTCGCCGCGGAGGAGGACGACATGATTGTATGGCCGGAATTCGGCAATGACGAGGATGCCGGCCTCACATGGTGAAGCGCGGGGACGTCTGGCTTGCCGCGCTTGATCCCACGATTGGCAGCGAGATCCAGAAGACCCGGCCCTGCCTCATCATATCGCCCCCCGAGATTCACGATCATCTGCGAACGGTCATTGTCGCGCCGATGACGTCGGGAAGCCGGCCGGCCGGCTTTCGGGTGCCGGTGTCGTTTCAGGGCGTCGAGGGATTGATTCTTTTGGAGCAGTCGCGGGCGCTCGACAAGCGACGGCTGATCAAGTGCATGGGCCAGGTCTCCAACGAGGTGCTGGCGCAGGCTCTGCGAACGTTGCGGGAACTTTATGAGGAGTAACGAGAGGGACTGTCAGATGAATTGGTTCTCCTCTGACCGCACAATCCGCGAATATGCGAAAGACATCTGGAACGTGCCTGCCTGATGTGATTGCATGAGAAACGGCAACGTATTGTTGTACCCGGAAAGGGGAGCCGCTTGACGAAGAAGCCGCGTGCGACCGCGACGATGGGCGGAACGGACGGGTTGGCATCAGCCGGCGCTATCTCCGCCATTGTTGCCGGCACGCATGGCGATCCGTTTGCGGTCCTCGGCATCCAGGCGTCGGGCAAGAGCCTTGTCGCCCGCTGCTTCATTCCTCATGCGGAAGAGGTGACGGCTCATACGCTGGCCGGCAAGGAAGTCGGCACGCTCGAGAAGCGCGACGATGCCGGCTTCTTCGAGGGAAAACTCTCGGTCCGCAAGCGCCAGCCGCTGCGCTACCACGCCAAGAACGCCGGCGGCGAATGGTGGCTGACCGATCCCTATACGTTCGGCCCGGTGCTTGGGCCGATGGACGACTACTACATTGCGCAGGGCTCGCATCTCAGGCTTTTCGACAAGCTCGGCGCCCACCTGATCGAGCATGAAGGCGCAAGCGGCGTGCATTTCGCCGTCTGGGCGCCGAACGCCCAGCGCGTGTCCGTCGTCGGCGACTTCAACGACTGGGACGGCCGCCGCCATCCCATGCGCGACCGCCGCGACATCGGCGTGTGGGAAATCTTCATTCCCGACATCGGCGCCGGCCGGCCCTACAAGTTCGAGATCATCGGCGCGCAGGGCGTGCGCCTGCCGCTCAAGGCCGACCCTTTCGCCTTCAAATCCGAGTTGCGGCCGGCAACGGCTTCGGTGACGGCAGAGCCGTCGTCGCACCAATGGGGAGACGAGGCGCATCGGACGTTCTGGCGCGAGGCCGATCCGCGCCGTCAGCCGATGGCGATCTACGAGGTCCATGCCGGCTCCTGGCAGCGCCATGAGGACGGCGCCTTCCTGACATGGGACGACCTGGCGGGCCGCCTGATCCCCTATGTGGCCGACACCGGCTTCACTCACATCGAGTTCCTGCCGATCTCGGAGCATCCCTACGATCCGTCCTGGGGCTACCAGACGACCGGCCTCTATGCGCCTTCGGCCCGCTTCGGCGATCCCGAGGGCTTCGCCCGCTTCGTGGACGGCGCGCACCGCGCCGGCATCGGCGTCATCCTCGATTGGGTGCCGGCGCATTTCCCGGTCGATCAGTTCGGGCTGGTGCGCTTCGACGGCACCGCGCTCTACGAGCATGAGGACCCGCGCAAGGGCTTTCACCCTGACTGGAACACGCTGATCTACAATTTCGGCCGCCGCGAGGTGGTGTCCTTCCTCGTCAACAACGCGCTTTACTGGGCCGAGAAGTACCATGTCGACGGGCTGCGCGTGGATGCCGTCGCCTCGATGCTCTACCTCGATTATTCGCGCAAGCAGGGCGAGTGGGTCCCCAACGAGAAGGGCGGCCGCGAGAACCTGGAGGCCGTCGCTTTCCTCCAGAAGATGAACAAGGAGCTCTACGGTCATCAACCCGGCGTCGTCACCATCGCTGAAGAGTCGACCTCATGGCCGAAAGTGTCGCAGCCGGTGCACGAAGGCGGATTGGGCTTCGGCTTCAAGTGGAACATGGGCTTCATGCACGACACGCTGCAATATTTCGCGCGTGAGCCCATTCATCGCCAGCATCATCATGACGACCTCACCTTCGGGCTGATGTACGCCTTCAGCGAGAATTTCGTCCTGCCCCTCAGCCATGACGAGGTGGTGCACGGCAAGGGCACGCTGATTTCCAAGATGGCCGGCGACGACTGGCAGAAGTTCGCCACGCTGCGCGCCTTCTACGCCTTCATGTGGGGCTATCCCGGCAAGAAGCTGTTGTTCATGGGGCAGGAGTTCGCTCAAGCGAGGGAGTGGAGCGAGGCCAGGGCGCTCGACTGGGACCTGCTGCAATACGCCCCGCACAGCGGCATGCAGCGGACCGTGCGCGACCTGAACCGTGTTTATCGCGATCACCCCGCCTTGCACGCGCGCGACTGCGAGCCGGAAGGGTTCGAATGGCTGGTGGTGGACGACAAGCAGCGCTCCGTCTTCGCCTGGCTGCGAAAGGCGCCGGGCGCGAATCCGGTCGCGGTTGTCTCCAATTTTACGCCGGTGCCGCGTGAAGCCTATCGCCTGCCGCTGCCGCATGCCGGCACATGGCGCGAGATCGTCAATACCGATGCCGCCGCCTATGGCGGCTCCGGCATGGGCAACGGCGGCTCCGTCACGGCGCATGCCGAAGGAGGAGGGGCAGCGGCTTCGCTCACCCTGCCGCCGCTCGCCACCGTCATGCTCGAATTCGTTCCGGATTGAGTGCTTGGGGAGGAAACCATGGCCGAAATGAAACGAACCCAGCCGCTGGCCCGTGACGCCATGGCCTATGTGCTGGCCGGCGGGCGCGGCAGCCGGCTGAAGGAACTCACCGACCGGCGTGCCAAGCCGGCCGTCTATTTCGGCGGCAAGACCCGCATCATCGACTTCGCACTCTCCAATGCGCTGAATTCCGGCATCCGCCGCCTCGGCGTCGCCACCCAATACAAGGCGCATTCGCTGATCCGCCACCTGCAACGCGGCTGGAACTTTTTGCGCCCCGAACGCAACGAGAGCTTCGATATCCTGCCGGCCTCGCAGCGCGTGTCGGAGACGCAATGGTACGAAGGCACGGCCGACGCCGTCTACCAGAACATCGACATCATCGAGGCCTATAATCCGGAGTTCATGGTCATCCTGGCCGGCGACCACATCTACAAGATGGACTACGAACTGATGCTGCGCCAGCATGTCGACGCCAACGCCGACGTCACCGTGGGGTGTCTCGAAGTGCCGCGCATGGAGGCCGCCGGCTTCGGCGTCATGCATGTCGACGGCAAGGACAACATCATCGCCTTCGTCGAGAAGCCGGCCGATCCGCCCGGCATTCCCGACAAGCCGGACTATGCGCTGGCCTCCATGGGCATCTACGTGTTCCGGACGAAATTCCTGATGGACCTGCTGCGCAAGGACGCCGCCGACCCCAATTCCAGCCGCGACTTCGGCAAGGACATCATTCCGGCCATCGTTCAGGGCGGCAAGGCGATCGCCCATCGCTTCGCCAAGTCCTGTGTGCGCTCCAGCCAGGAGGCTCTGCCCTATTGGCGCGACGTCGGCACCATCGACGCCTATTGGGAAGCCAATATCGACCTGACCGATGTGACCCCGGAACTCGATCTCTACGACCGCGACTGGCCGATCTGGACCTATGCCGAACTGAAGCCGCCGGCGAAGTTCGTGCATGACGACGACGGCCGGCGCGGCATGGCCGTGTCTTCGCTGGTTTCGGGCGACTGCATCGTCTCCGGCGCCTCGCTGAAGCGCAGCCTGATCTTCACCGGCGCGCGCATCAATTCCTATTCGACGCTCGATCACGTCGTCATGCTTCCCGACTGCACCGTCGGCCGCAACGCGCACCTGAAGAACGTCGTCATCGACCACGGCGTGAAGATCCCCGAAGGCCTCGTCGTCGGCGAGGACCCGGTACTGGACGCCAAGCGCTTCCGCGTCTCGGAAAAAGGTATCTGCCTGATCACCCAGTCGATGATCGACAGGCTGGAAGTATAGCGGTTGTCGCCGATGAAAGTCCTCTCCGTCGCCTCCGAGATTTTCCCGCTGGTCAAGACCGGCGGGCTGGCGGATGTGGCCGGCGCGCTGCCCTCCGCTCTGGCGGGCAAGGGCGTCGCCATGCGCTCGCTGGTGCCCGGTTATCCGGCCGTGATGCGCGCGCTCGGCAGGAAGAAGCCGGTGCTGAAATATCCGCTGCTGCACGGCGGCAAGGCGGTGGTTCACGCCGCCCGCGCCGGCGATCTCGACCTGTTCGTCCTCGATGCGCCGCACCTGTTCGATCGGCCGGGCGGCGGCCCCTACGGCGATGCGGCCGGCCACGATTGGCCGGACAACTGGCGCCGCTTCGCCGCACTCAGCCAGGTCGGCGGCGACATCGCGGCCGGCGCGGTTTCCGGCTACCGGCCCGACGTCGTCCACGCGCATGACTGGCAGGCGGCGATGACGCTGGCCTATATGCGCTATGGCAAGGCGCCCGGCACGCCCTCGGTGATGACCGTCCATAACCTCGCGTTCCAGGGCCAGTTCGGCGCCGGCATCTTCGGCGAGCTCGGCCTGCCGGGCCAGGCGATGACCGTCGACGGCGTCGAATATTACGGCGGCGTCGGCTTTCTCAAGGCCGGCTTGCAGGCGGCCTGGGCGATCACCACGGTCAGCCCCACCTATGCGCAGGAAATCCGTACGCCGGAATTCGGCATGGGCCTCGACGGCCTCCTCAGCCTGCGCTCCGCCGATCTCCACGGCATCGTCAACGGCATCGACACGGATATCTGGAACCCGGCAACGGACAGGCAGCTTGGGGCCGTCTACGGTGCCGCCGATTTGGAGGCGCGCGCCAAGAACCGGTCGGCGGTGGAGGAGCGCTTCAACCTTCAGGGCGACCAAAGCCCGCTCGTCTGCGTCGTCAGCCGGCTGACTTGGCAGAAGGGCATGGACATGCTGGCGGGCGCCGTCGATGGCATCGTTGCGGCGGGGGCGCGGCTGGCGGTGCTCGGCTCCGGCGATCCGGGTCTGGAAGGCGCGCTGCTCGGCGCCGCCGCCCGCCATCGCGGCCGCGTCGGCGTGCTGATCGGCTATGACGAGGCGCTGTCGCATCTGATGCAGGGCGGCTGCGACGCCATCCTGATCCCGTCGCGCTTCGAGCCGTGCGGACTGACCCAGCTTTACGGCCTGCGTTACGGCTGCGTGCCTGTCGTCGCCCGCACAGGCGGACTGGCGGACACGGTCATCGACGCCAACGAGGCTGCCGTCGAGGCAAACGCCGCCACCGGCTTTCAGTTCGCGCCCAACAGCGGCGAGGCGCTGCTCCACGCCGTTCACCGAATGGTCGAACTGCATCAAAACCCGGTGATCTGGGCTTCGATCCAGCGGCAGGGCATGAAAGCCGATCTATCTTGGGACAGGAGCGCGGAAAAATACGCCGGGCTCTATCGCTCGCTCCTTTCGAGAAAGGCCGTTTGAAGAATGATCCGCACTGTTGCCACGAAACCTTTCGACGACCAGAAGCCCGGCACCTCCGGCCTGCGCAAGAAAGTGCCGGTGTTCCAGCAGCCGCACTATGTCGAGAACTTCGTCCAGTCGATCTTCGACGCGCTAGACGGTTTCAAGGGCAAGACGCTGGTGCTGGGCGGCGATGGCCGCTTCTACAACCGTGAAGTCATCCAGACGGTGCTGGCGATCGCCGCCGCCAACGGCTTCGGCAAGGTGATGGTGGGGCAGGGCGGTATCCTGTCGACCCCGGCGGCCTCCAACGTCATCCGCAAATACAAGGCCTTCGGCGGCATCATCCTGTCGGCCAGCCACAATCCGGGCGGTCCGCACGAGGATTTCGGCATCAAGTACAATGCCGAAAACGGCGGTCCGGCGCCGGAAAAGATCACCGACGCCATCTTCGCCAAGTCGAAGGCAATCAAGGAGTTCAGGATCGCCGACGGCGTCGAGGTCGACATCGACAAACTCGGCACGGTCAAGGTCGAGGGCATGTCCGTCGAAGTCATCGATCCGGTCAAGGACTATGCCGAATTGATGGAAAGCCTGTTCGATTTCGATGCGCTGAGGGCGCTGTTCAAGTCCGGCTTCCGCATGGCCTTCGATTCCATGCACGCCGTGACCGGGCCTTACGGTAAGGAAATCCTTGAAAACCGCCTCGGCGCCCCGAAGGGCACCTGCCGCAACTACCACCCGCTACCGGATTTCGGCGGCCATCACCCGGACCCCAATCTCGTCCATGCGAAGAAACTCTATGACGACGTGATGAGCGCGGCCGGCCCGGATTTCGGCGCCGCTTCCGACGGCGACGGCGACCGCAACATGATCGTCGGCAAGGGCATGTTCGTCACGCCGTCAGACAGCCTCGCCGTCATCGCGGCCAACGCGAAGCTGGCGCCGGGTTATGCCAAGGGCATTTCCGGCGTCGCCCGCTCGATGCCGACCAGCGCCGCCGCCGACCGCGTCGCCGAAAAGCTCGGCATCGGCTGCTACGAGACGCCGACCGGCTGGAAGTTCTTCGGCAACCTGCTCGATGCCGGCAAGGTGACGCTGTGCGGCGAGGAGAGCTTCGGCACCGGCTCCAGCCATGTGCGCGAAAAAGACGGCCTGTGGGCGGTGCTGTTCTGGCTCGCCATCGTCGCTGCGCGCGGCGAGAGCGTGAAGGACATCGTCACCAAGCACTGGGCGGCTTACGGCCGCAACTACTATTCGCGCTACGACTACGAGGAGGTCGAGAGCGAGAAAGCCAGCGCGCTGATGAAAGACCTCGGCGCCAAGCTGGGCTCCCTGCCCGGAACCAAGGTGCGTGGCCTGACCGTGGAGAAAGCTGACGACTTTTCCTATCACGATCCGGTCGACGGCTCGGTCAGCGAGCATCAGGGCATCCGCGTGATGTTCGCCGGCGGCTCGCGCGTCGTCTTCCGTCTGTCCGGCACCGGCACCTCGGGTGCTACGCTGCGCGTCTATATGGAACGCTACGAGGCGGACCCCGCCAAGCACGGCATCGACACGCAGGAAGCGCTTGCCGACTTGATCGCCGCCGCCGACGACATCGCCGGCATCCACAGCCACACCGGCCGCCCCAAGCCGAGCGTGATTACGTGACCTGTCTTTGCGGATAGGCGGGTTCGGATGGGATTCTTGTTGAGGCTTGCGGGCTTGATACCCCCACCCCTAACCCCTCCCCTCAAGGGGGAGGGGAA
>NZ_JAFKID010000039.1 GCF_017306545.1 Mesorhizobium sp. | reverse complement strand
CACATGGTCGCGGCCTTCCAGCCAGGCGCGCGCCTGTGCGGCGGCGGCAAGGCCGATGGAACCGCGCGGGCTGGCCGCATGCTCGATGTCGCCGGCCGCAGCGCCGCCGGCGCCGATGCCGCGCGTCGCAGCCACCAGCCGCACGATGAAGTCGCGCACCGCCGCCGACAGATGCGTCGCCGCCACGCGCGCCTGCGCGGCCTCCAGCGCCTGCCTGCCGAGCGGGCGCGCGCCGCCGTCCACGGCGGTGCGTTCCGACAGTGCCAGATCGAGGATGGCGCGCTCCTCCTCCAGCCCCGGCATCGGGATATCGACGAAGAACAGGAAGCGGTCGAGCTGGGCTTCCGGCAGCGGATAGGTGCCCTCGTGCTCGATCGGGTTCTGCGTCGCCGCCACCATGAAGGGCCGGGCCAGCGCCCGCGTCACGCCGCCGGCCGAGATCTGCCGTTCGCCCATGGCTTCCAGCAGCGCGCTCTGCACCTTCGGCGGCGCGCGGTTGATCTCGTCGACCAGCACGATGTTGGAAAACAGCGGCCCTTCGACGAACTCGAAGCCGCCGCTTTCGGGCCGGAACACGGTGGTGCCGGTCAGGTCGGCCGGCAAAAGGTCGGGCGTTGCCTGGATGCGCACGAAGTCGGCCGCGATCAGGTCGGCGAACTGTTTCACGGCGCGCGTCTTGGCAAGGCCCGGCGCGCCCTCGATCAGCACATGCCCCCCGGTCAGCAGCGCGATCAGCAGGCGCTCGACGAGGGCCTCGCGGCCGATCAGCCGCGCCCGCAGCGCCTCGCGCGTGGTGCAAAGCGCGGCATGGGCCGAAACCGCGTCATCCTTGCTGTCGGTCGTGCCGTGCATGGCTCATATCCGTGGCGGGGCGGGCGGCGCTCAGGAGCCGGAACCCAGGAAGTTGACAGGTGTCACCTCGACGAAGGCGCCGCCGTGCTCGCGCCAGCCGTCGGTGCCGAGCGGATACCAGGCGACATGGCTGTAGCCCCATTCGATGGCGCGGTGCGCGGCGTTCCAGCTGTGCCAGCAATCGGACATGCAGTAGAAAAGCAACCCGCGCGCCTTGTCGCCCTTGGTGACGGCTTCGAGATTGCGGCGGAAATAGGCTTCCTGGGCGGCGTCCAGCTTGCCGAAACCGGGACCGGGCAACCAGATCGAGGTCGGGATGTGCTCGCGCTTTTCCACGACGGTCCATTCGCCGGTCGCCGGATCGGCCTTCACCCCCTTGGCGTAGACGTCGATGAGCTGGTAGCTGCCGTCCTTCGTCGCTTGCTCGACCATGGCGTAGTCGGCCACCGTGCCGCCCGGCAGCGTGTCGGGCGTCGGCGCGCGGTAGTGGTCCATGCGGTAGCCTGTCGCCGGATCGACGCCGGCAGGCAAGTCCTGCGCCGCGGCGGCGACAAGGGTTGTCGCCAGGCAGGCGAGGACGGCGCCACACAGGCGCGGCAGGATATGAAACGAGTGCATGCCGGTCTCCTCCATCTGCGACTATGCGACGGCGCGCGCCCGCCCGCATCTGTACCATAGTGCAATCCTTGCCGACCTTTCGGGGCGATGTACCAAAGTGCTACGGCGCGCGGATGCGGCCCCGCGTAGGATGCACGCGCCGCCAAGCGGACACCGGGGCAGACCGAGGGAGGACACGCCATGGCACGTCACGCGACAGTTGTGCTGGGCTTCATCTGCCTGCTGCTGGCCACCGCCGGCACGCGGGCCGACGAGACGGTGCGCGTCGGCGCGCTGAAGTTCGGCACCGTCAACTGGGAACTCGACACCATCGCCGCCAACGGCTTCGACAAGGCCGCCGGCGTGACCATGCAAGTCACCTATTTCGCCGGCGAGGATGCCTCCGCGATCGCCTTCCAGGCCGGCGACGTGGACGTCATCGTCTCGGACTGGCTGGACGTGGCGCGGCTGCGCGCCGAGGGGCAGGACGTGACCTTCGCGCCCTATTCCTCCTCCACCGGCGCCATCATGGTGCCGAAGGATTCGCCGATCCAATCCCTGGCGGATATCAAGGGCAAGAGGCTCGGCGTCGCCGGCGGCGCCTTCGACAAGAGCTGGCTGCTGCTGCAAGGGCTCGCCGCCACGCAGGGCTTCGACCTGGCCAGGGAGAATGATCTTGCCTTCGGTGCGCCGCCGCTTTTGTCGGAAACCTTGCGCAACGGCGGACTCGACGCCGCGCTCAACTACTGGCACTTCAACGCGCGGCTGGAGGCGGAGGGCTTTCGCCGCATCGCCGGCGCCGACGACGCGGCCACGGCCCTGGGGGCCGAAGGCGCCGTCTCCACCCTCGGCTATGTCTTCCACGAAAAATGGGCGGGCGAGCACCCGGCCGCCATCCGCGGCTTCCTCGCCGCCTCGCACCAGGCCAAGGAGCGCCTGAAGGGGTCTGACGCGGAATGGAACCGCCTGCACGAAGCCGGCGTCGTCAAGGACGAGGGCAAGGCGCTGGAGACGCTGCGCGAGCGCTATCGCGACGGCATTCCCGACCGGCCGGTCGCCGAGGAGGAGGCCGACGCCGCGCGCCTGTTCGAGGTGCTGGCCAAACTCGGCGGCGTCAAACTGGTGGGACGGGCCAAGGCCTTGCCCGCCGGCACCTACTGGCAGGGCTTGAAGGATGGCGGCTGAGCGTCCCGCCACCGCCCCGGCCACCCGGCTGCCCGGCCGCTTGCTGCTCGGCTTCGTCTCGCTGGCGCTGCTGGCCGGCGTGTGGGCGATAGCGGCTTCCGTCGCGCAATCGCGCGTGCTGCCGCCGCCCGGCGCCGTGCTCGCCTTCGTCTGGGACGAGGCTCTCGACGGCGCGCTGTGGGTCAATCTCGGCATGACGCTGGCGCGCGTCGCGCTGGCCTTCACCGTGGCCATGGCGATCGGCTCGGCCATCGGCATCGTCATGGGGCTGCACCGCTTCACCGACCGGCTGTTCGATCCGTGGCTGGTGCTTTTGCTCAACCTGCCGGCGCTGGTCATCATGGTGCTCGCCTATATCTGGTTCGGCCTGACAGAGGCCGCCGCCGTCGGCGCCGTCGCGCTGACGAAGATCCCCAACGTGGTGGTGACCATGCGCGAGGGCGCGCGCGCGCTCGATCCGGCGCTGTCGGAAATGGCGAAGGTGTTCCGGTTTCCGCCGGCGCGGCAGTTGCGCCATGTCGTCCTGCCGCAACTGCAACCCTATTTCGCCGCGACCACGCGCTCCGGCATCGCGCTGATTTGGAAGATCGTGCTGGTGGCGGAACTGCTCGGCCGGCCGAACGGCGTCGGCTTCCAGATCTACACCTATTTCCAGCTTTTCGACGTGCGCGCGATCATCGGCTATTCGCTGGCTTTCGTGGCGGTCATGCTGGTCATTGAGTTCTGCGCGCTGCAACCGTTCGAGGCGCGCGCGAGACGCTGGCGCAAGCGCGATGCTTGAGGTCGCCATCCGGTCCAAGAGCTACGCCGTCGCCGGCGGCGGCCGGTTGCAGGCGTTGGGCGAAGTCGCCTTCAGCGTCGGCACCGGCGAGTTCGTCTGCCTCACCGGGCCTTCCGGTTGCGGCAAGACGACGACCCTGCGGTTGGTGCTGGGACTGGAAGGCGAGTTCGAGGGGACGGTCGCGCGCGCCGACGGGCGCGTCGCGGCTGCCTTCCAGGAACCGCGCCTGCTGCCGTGGCGCACGGTGGAGGACAATATCCGCCTGGCGCTGCCGCCTGAACTGGCCGACACCGACCTCGATCCGCTCTATGCCACGCTCGGCATCGCCGGTGCCGGCAGGCTCTATCCGGGGGAGTTGTCGCTGGGCATGGCGCGGCGCGCCTCGCTGGCGCGTGCCTTCGCCGTCGAGCCGTCGCTGCTTTTGCTGGACGAGCCGTTCGTGTCGCTGGACGAGGCCACCGCCGCGCGGCTGCGTGCGCTTTTGATGGAGGTCTGGCAGGCGCGACCGACGGCGGCGCTGATGGTGACGCACAATCTGCGCGAGGCGGCCGAACTCGCCGACCGCATCGTGGTGCTGTCGGCGCGCCCCGGCCGCGTGCTCGGCGTTCACGCGATCGCGACACCACGCCATGAGAGAGACGCCGCCACAATCGACGCCATCGTGCGCGAGGTGGTGCGGCTCACGCCGTTCGGCCAGCCCTGAACCGGCGGGCCGGATCGAACGACCAGACGGCGCCGAGGAAAAAGATCAGGCCGGTGCCGGCGACCACGGCGAAGGCCAGAAGATTGAACTGGCCGTACAGCGCAAAGCGGATCAGTTCGACCGCGTGGCTGAAGGGGTTCCAATCGCAGATGCGGGCGAGCAGCGTGTTCGCCTCGCGCATCTTCCACACCGGGTATAGCGCCGTCGACAGGAAGAACAGCGGGAAGATGACGAAGTTCATGACGCCGGCGAAATTCTCCAACTGGCGGATGGCCGAGGCCAGAAGCATGCCGAGAGCGCCGAGCATCAGCCCGGTCGGGATCAGCGCCGGCAGCATCCACAACAGGCCGCGCGGCGGAATGTCGATGCCGAACAGTATCGCCACGACGACGAAGACATAGACCTGAAGCATCGACACGGCGACGCCCGCAAGAAGCTTGGAAAGCAGCAGATACCAGCGCGGCAGCGGCGCGGTCAGGAGCACGCGCATCGACCCCATCTCCTGGTCGTAGACCATCGACAGCGACGACTGCATGCCGTTGAACAACTGGATCATGCCGATCAGGCCCGGCACGATATAGACCTGGTACTGGATATAGGTCTGGTAGGGCGCGGTGATCGACAGGCCCAGCGCGGCGCGAAAACCGGCGGCGAAGACGACGAGCCAGACCAGCGGCCTGACCAGCGCCGACAGGAAGCGCTCGCGCTGCTTGACGAAGCGCAGCAGTTCGCGCCGGGCGATGCCGGCGAAGGCGCCGAGATAATGCGCAGCGCTCATGCCGGCTGTTCCTTCGGCGGCGGGCCTTGCGCCGTCAGTTTCGCGAAGGCCTGGTCGAGGCCGGCGGCCCCGGTTTCTTCGCACAGGCGTTGCGGCGTGCCGGACGCAGCGATCCGGCCCTTGTGCAGCACCACGACTCGGTCGGCCTCGGCCACCTCGTCGATCAGGTGCGTGGCCCACAAAACGGCCGTGCCGTCCTCGACGCCGCGCGTGTGCAGATAGGCGATCAGTTCGCGGCGCGTCGGAATGTCGAGGCCGACGGTCGGCTCGTCGAGAAGCAGGATGCGCGGCCGGTCGAGCATGGCGCGCGCGATCTCGACACGGCGGCGGTGCCCGCCATTGAGGTCGCGCACCCGTTCGTCGATGCGCTCGGCCATCTTCAGCCGTTCGAGTTCGGTGGTGATGCGGCGCGCCGCTTCTGCCTTGGGAATGCCGCGCAGGCGGCAGTAGTACGACAGGTTCTGGCGGACGCTGAGATCGAGGTCGAGCGTCTGCTGCTGGAAGACGATGCCGAGCGCGGCGAGCGCTTCCGTGCGCTGGCGGCCGAGATCCAGCCCGGCGACGCCGACGAAGCCGGCGGTCGGGGAAAACAGCCCGCACACGATTGAAAACAGCGTCGTCTTGCCCGCGCCGTTCGGCCCCAGAAGGATTACCGTTTCGCCGGGCTCGATGCGCAGCGACACCTCCTTCAGCGCCTGGCGGGTGCCATAGGCGAAGGTCACGCCGATGAGATCGAGCGCCGGCGCCAGTGGCTTGAGCATGAGCGCTCCGTTAGGGCTGGCCGTGGACTCTGGTATGATCGCGCCGCCCGCGTGAGGTAAACCTATTCGACCGTCACCTTCAACGGTTCGCTGCCGATCGAGGTCAGTTCGAACTGGCCGGGCTTGATGCAGACGAACGAGATGTCGGCCTCGCCCTCGTCGTCGAATTCGAGCGAATCCAGGCCGAGCGGCCGGACCTCGATGTCGTTGATGACGATCTCGTTGATCCAGCAGTTGCGGAAGAAGGCCGGCCCCCTCAAGTCCTTTTCGGCGGAGCCGTCGGACTTGATGGCGAGCTTGTAATAGGTGCCGGCCTTCAACGTCAGCGGCTTGTCGGCGAGCGGCGCGCCGGAAGACAGCGTGATCGGCGGCAGTTTCTCGGCCTTGCCGACGAGGCCCGACTGCGCCATCGCGACGGCGGTCCCGGCAACGAGGAAGGCCGCGGGAAGAATGCAGCGTAAAACGGTTCCGGTCATGGAATACTCTCCTGGAAAAAGCGGATCATTGCGGAATCTTGTCTTTCGGCAGCATCGCCGCGCCCCACGGGAAGCGCCCGACCTTGATGGTCTTTTCCGGCTTCTGGGAAGCGACGTCGACCATGGTGACGTCGCCCGAAACGCCGTTGGTGGTGTAGAGCTTGTCGCCTTCCGGCGTCAGCGCCATGTGCCAGACGCGCCGGCCGACGAGGACGTAGTTGGCCACTTCCATCGTGGCGCGGTCGATCACCGCGACATGGTTGGCCGGGCCGAGCGCGACGAACGCCCATTTGCCGTCCTTGGTCAACCGGATGCCGACCGGCTGGATGGTGTCGCGCGACACGCCGCTGATGGCGAAGTCGATCACCTTCTTGATCTGGCGCGTGGCGACATCCATCACGGTCACCGTGCCGCCGATCTCGGAAGAAACCCACAGCTCCTTGTCGTCGGCCGAAAACTGCGCCTCGCGCGGGCGCTGGTCGACCAGGGTGTTGTCGATCAGCGTGTTCGTGGCCGTATCGATCCAGTGCACCATGGCCGTCGTTTCGGAGGTGACGATCGCCCACTTGCCGTCATGCGAGACGGCCATGCCCTCGGGCTCGACGCCGACGTCGATCTGCGCCACCACCGTGCGGCTGTCGACGTCGACCACGGTCGCCAGCGCGTCGTTCTCATTGGCGATGTAGAGGTGCTTGTTGTCGGGCGCCAGCGCGAACTGTTCGGGATCATCGCCGGACGGCAGGTCGTGGATGATCTTCTTTGCGGCGATGTCGTAAACCTGCACGGCGTTGGAATCCGAGGCGCAGATGTAGAGGTATTTGTAGTCGCCCGAGAAGGTGATGCCGCGCGGCCGCTCGCCGACCTTGATGGTGTCGATCAACTCGTTGGTTTCGGTGTCGATGACGCTCAGTGTGTCGTCCTTCTCGTTCGACACGTAGAGCCAGTGCGCCGAGGCGCTGGCGCAGGTGAGCAGGCAAAGCGCGGTCGTCGCCGCAAGGGTGCGGGCCTTCATCGGACTACTCCATCCCGGTGCATTTCGTCTCGGGCCGATCCAGCCCCAGCGTGTCGAGTTCGGTGTTCTCGTGCTCGAACCCTTCGATCGGCGCCAGCGTCACCAGCGCGTCGCGGCTGGCCAGCGCGATCGGCTGGCGCAACTGGCCGTTCCAGCTGCGGTAGGACAGGCGCGAGCCCTTGAAGCCGTCGAGGCCGAACTGGTCGCCCAGGAGATAGGCGCGGATGGCGGCGACGTCGCCGCTGCGGGTCCGCGTCACCGCCTCGCCGACCGAGCGCACGGCCAGCCACGACGCATAGTCGATGGAATCCATCTTGCGCTTGGCGAAAGCGTTGAAGCGGTCCTGCAACTGGATCGCCGCCCATTGCTCCATGGCCGGCGACCAGGCCAGCGTCATCAGTCCGGCCGAGCCCATGATCGGCCGCGGCTGCCAGCTGTTGTACTGGAAGAAGGTGGCGAACTGGTTCTCCTCGTCGGCGGCAACGATGGCGTCGTAGTCGGCATCTTGCGTGAACAGCGGCACTTCCTGCATGGCGTTGCGGCGGATGTCGGCGTCAGCCAGCCATGGCTTGTCGGCGTTGAGCGTGACGCCGAACTTCTTCGCCGCGTTGCGGAACGCCTCGCCGAGCGCCTCGTCGGTGGGGTAGTGGCCGGTGACCAGCATGATGCGGGTCCACTGCTTCTTCACCAGGAACTGCATCAGCGCATCCGCCAGCATGGCGCGCGAGGGCAGCGTGTGCAGCATGTTGCGCCGGCATTTGTCGTCGCGCAGGGCGGTGTCGTAGGCGCCGGCGTTGAACAGGAGATCGTCGGCGGCTTCCGGCAGGTCGGCGATCGCCAGCGCGTCGGCGGCCGGCATGTTGAGGATGGCGATCTTCGGGCCGCCGTCGAGCGCCTTGCGCGCCTCGGCCAGGATGTCGCCGCCGCTCTCCTTGACGACTTCGCCCAGGGCGTAGCTGTGCTTCAGGAACTTGCCGGTCGAGTTGGTGTCCTTGATGGCGAGCCGCGCCCCGGCAAGCCCCTCGTCGTCAGGGATGAGGTCGAAATTCGACAGCGTCGGCGGGTGCTCCGCCTTCTTCTCCAGATAGGTGATGGAGATGGCGAGAGATCCCTGGGCATGCGCGGGCATGGCTGTCGCGCCGAGTAGCGCGGCCACCGAAAACGCCAGTCCCTGCGTCCATGACGCGCGCATCCTCCCTCCCTCTCCCACGGCGATTTTTGCCGGTGCAGGATCGTGCTGGAGAGTGGCTAGGATGCAAATGGTACAAAGGTACAATGCTGGAATCGGGCCTTAAGTACCAAAGGCCAATATGGTCCGCCCGCCGCCTTTGCTACCTCTGGCGCCACGATCTGCCGGAGGAGAAACGCATGCGAGTGATGAAGATGGCGGGTGCCGCCGGCCTGGTTCTTGCCGCCTCGGCAACGCTTGTCCTGGCGCATGGCGACGTGGTGCCGCAGCCGGTCGACACCGCCGGCCTCGACCCGGTCGGAGCCGAATGGCTGGCCGAAAATCCCTATCGGGTGAAGGGCGGCGAGCAGTACGAACTGGCCAAGAAAATCGGCGCGTCGGCCTATAACCAGAACTGCGCGCGCTGCCATGGCCTCGAGGTCATTTCGGGCGGCGTGGCGCCGGACCTGCGCTTCCTCGACGACGGAGCGGCCGGCGACGAATGGTTCCTGGACCGCATCCGCCACGGCTATTCGCAAAACGGCGCGGTGAAGATGCCGCCCTTCGAGACGGTGTTCAATCAAGAGGCGATGTGGGCGATCCGCTCCTACATCGAATCGGTGCCGAAGGAATAGGCGTCGTGCGTGTCCTGACTGCGGTTTCCTCCCTGAGACTGGCGGCGGTCGCGCTTGGCGTGGCCGTCGCCTCTTTTGCTCAGGCGCGTCCGCTCGATGACATCGTCAAGAGCGGCTACATCGACGTCGCCGTCTACGACGATTTCGCACCGTTCTCCTGGAAGGACGCCGACGGCCGCTATCGCGGCATCGATATCGACATCGCCGGCGAACTGGCCAAATCGATCGGCGTCGAGATGCGCGTGATGATGCGCCAGGCCGGCGAGGATCTCGACGGCGACCTGCGCGCCAACATCTGGCGCGGCGACCTCGTCGGGCGGAAAATGGCCGACGTCATGATGCACGTGCCGCAGGACCGCGGCTTGCAGGAGATGCAGCCGGGAGAGGTCGAGAAGCGCAACGATCTCGTCCATTTCTGCTGCAAATACCATTTGCAGACCTTCGCCGAGATCGTCGATCCCGACGAGATCGACGGAAAGACCTTCGCGCAGTTCGTCTACAAGAAGATCGGCGTCGAGGTGGACACGGTGCCGGACTTCTTCCTGACCAGCGCCTTCGGCGGCCAGTTGATGAACTCGGTGGTGCGCTCCGTCACCTTCGCCAAGACCATGCAGAGCTTCGAGGAGGGCAAGGTGGCCGCCGTCATGGCGACGAAGGCGCAGGTCGAATGGATGGCCAGGAACGTCACGCGCAAGACCAAGGTGGTGCAGTACCCGACGCCCGACATCATCCGCAAGGACTGGCCGATCGGGCTGGCGGTGCGCACCGACAGCCGCGACGTCGGCTACGCCTTCGAACTCGAACTGGAAAAGCTGGCCGCATCCGGCAGGCTGAAGGAGATCATGGCCGACTACGGCGTGACGTACACGCCCGTGCCGGTGAACGATTGAGCGGGAGGGTTTGGACCATGCGCAACATCTTCGCCATCTTGCCGCTGTCGCTTCTTTTGTCCGGGCCGGCGCTGGCCACCGATCTACCGGCCGATCCACTTGGTTCGGTGATGTGGGAAAGCATGGCGCGGACCTACTACCCCGGCGGAAAAATCATTTTCGATGACCGAGTGAAGCTGATGGTGCCGCAGGCGGCGGAAGACCAGTTCTTCGTGCCCGTGACCGTGGATGCGGGCGCGCTTGCCGATGTGGAGGAGATCGTCGTGGTCGCCGACTTCAATCCGATCCAGCGGGCCCTGTCCTTCAAGCCCGGCGATGCCGAGCCCTATATCGGCTTGCGCCTGAAGGTGGAGCAGTCGACGCCGATCCGTGCGGGTGTGCGCACTGCCGACGGCGTCTGGCATATGGCGGGGCGCATCATCGAGGCGGCCGGCGGGGGCTGCACCGCGCCCGCGCAGGCGCACACCAACGCCAACTGGATGGCCACGCTGGGCAAGACCAGGGCCAGGGTGGTACGCGGGCAAGGCGAGGAAGCGCGCATCACGCTGCGCATCCGTCATCCCATGGATACGGGCCTGGCCGACGGCATCCCGGTCTTTTATCTGCACGATCTCGCTATAAGCACCGCTGAAGGCCAGGCCGTGGCGTCGCTGGAGGCCTATGAGCCCGTCAGCGAGAACCCGACTTTCACCTTCAAGGCGAAGCTGGCCGGCGGCGAGACGGCCTTGGCCGTCAGCGGCCGCGACACGGAGGGCAATCGCTATGCGATGTCCATTCCGGTGCCGGCGCCGGTGGGCAACTGAGCATGGCCTACCGTGCCGAAGATGCCGGCGGTCGGGCTTCCGGCCTTTCGCGGCGCGATCTCCTCAAGACGGCCGTTCTGGCGTCCTGCGTCTGCGCCTTCTGCTCGCGCGCCAGCGCGCAGGCGCTCAAATACAACCTGAAGGCTGAGGAGATCGCGCCCCGGACCTGGGGCGTCTTCGGCGCGCGCGAATATTTCTCGATGGAAAACGGCGGCGACATTGCCAACGTCGCCTTCGTCGAGGTGCCGGACGGCGTGGTCGTCATCGACACCGGGCCGTCCTTCCGCTTCGGCGAGGCGCTGAAGGCCCTGATCGCGGACACCGTGCCGGGCAAGCGGGTGATCCGCGTCTTCAACACGCATCACCATCCCGACCATTTCCTCGGCAACCAGGTGTTCGATCCCGCCATCATCGCCGCCCCGCAAGGCGTCGTCGACAACATCCGCGCGCTGGGCGATGCCATGGCCGACAACATGTACCGGCTGGTCGGCGACTGGATGCGCGGCACCGCCATCACCGTTCCGGGCCGGGTCGTCGCCACCTCGCGCGAGGACGTCGGCGGGCGCGGTTTCGGCTACATGCCGCTGTCGGGCCACACCAGCGCCGATTTCGTCATCCGCGACGCGGAAACCGGCGTGCTGTTTGCCGGCGACCTCGCCTTCCTCGACCGCGCCCCGACCACGCCCAACGCCGACCTGCCGGCCTGGCGCGCTTCGATCGCCACGCTCAGGCACACCGACCGCGCCCTGCTTGTACCCGGCCACGGCCCGCAGGACGCCAAGGGCGCCTCGCTCGACCAGACGCTGGACTGGCTCGACTGGCTGGACGGCACGCTGCGCGATGCCGTGGCGCGCGGGCTGACCATGAACGAGGCGATGGACCTGCCCGTTCCCTCCCGCTTCGCGGCCCTTGGCGTGGCCGACGGCGAATACCGACGCTCGGTGGTGCATCTCTACCAGACGATCGAGGACGAGGTTCTGCCCGCCGTCGAGGTGACGCGGTAGCGGCAGGCCCGGCCTTCGCGCGGTCCGAAACTTGGCCTTTCGTACAGAGTGTACTTTTGGGCAATTAATCACTCGCCGAACCTCGGCTACCGTTCCATCGTGATCCGGCACGCGCCGATTGCTGTTTCCTGGCCTCTAGGCCGATTGGGAGGACCTTATGAAATCCGTACGCCATTTTCTGGCTACGGCGAGCGTGCTCGCTGTGGCAACGACCGGACTTGTCGCGCCGACGACTATGGCCCAGAGCGCCGGCGTAACCATCGACGATATCATGAACGACGCCACGACGCCGCAGGACGTCGTCACCTACGGCCTCGGCACCCAGGGCCAGCGCTTCAGCCCGCTCGACGAGGTGAACGCGACCAACGTCAAGAACCTGGTGCCGGTGTGGGCCTTCTCCTTCGGCGGCGAAAAGCAGCGCGGCCAGGAAGCCCAGCCGCTGGTCAAGGACGGGGTGATGTACGTCACCGCCTCCTACAGCCGCATCTACGCCGTCGACATCAAGACCGGCGAGGAACTGTGGCAGTACGACGCCCGCCTGCCCGACGGCATCCTGCCGTGCTGCGACGTCGTCAATCGCGGCGCCGCGATCCTCGGCGACAAGGTGTTCTTCTCCACGCTCGACGCCCAGCTCGTCGCGCTCGACGCCAAGACCGGCAAGGTCGTGTGGCGCAAGAAGCTGGCCAACTACCAGGACGGCTACTCCAACACGGCCGCCCCCCTGATCGTGCCGACCAAGAAGTACGGCCCGCTGATCCTGACCGGTAATTCCGGCGGCGAGTTCGGCATCGTCGGCGAGGTCCAGGCGCGCAACCCGGAGAACGGCGAACTGGTCTGGTCGCGTCCGACCATCGAAGGCAACATGGGCACGCTCGACGGCAAGGAGTCGACCATGACCGGGACCAAGAACGAGAGCTGGCCGGGCGACATGTGGCAGACCGGCGGCGGCGCGACCTGGCTCGGCGGCACCTACGACCAGGGCACCGGCCTTGCCTATTTCGGCACCAGCAACCCCTCGCCGTGGAACTCGCACCTGCGCCCCGGCGACAACAAGTGGACCTCCTCGCGCATCGCCATCGATCCCGAGAACGGCGAGATCAAGTGGGGCTTCCAGACCACGCCGCATGACGGCTGGGACTTCGACGGCGTCAACGAACTCATCTCGTTCGACCTCGAAAAGGACGGCCAGACGATCAAGGCCGGCGCCACCGCCGACCGTAACGGCTTCTTCTATGTGCTCGACCGCACCGACGGCAAGTTCATCTCGGCCTCGCCCTTCGTGAAGAACATCACCTGGGCCAAGGGCATCGATGAAAACGGCCGGCCGATCTACAACGACGACAATCGCCCCGGCGATCCCAAGGAAGCCGCGGACGGCAAGAAGGGCAAGGCGGTTTTCGCCG
Organism: Mesorhizobium sp.; assembly: GCF_017306545.1. Lineage (GTDB taxonomy): Bacteria > Pseudomonadota > Alphaproteobacteria > Rhizobiales > Rhizobiaceae > Mesorhizobium. Next base: position 30,626 of record NZ_JAFKID010000039.1, on the reverse strand, counting down.
TTCCCTCCTTCCTCGGCGGCAAGAACTGGATGCCGATGGCGTATTCCCAGAAGACGTCGCTGTTCTACGTGCCCTCCAACGAATGGGGCATGGACATCTGGAACGAGCCGATCACCTACAAGAAGGGCGCGGCCTATCTCGGCGCCGGCTTCACCATCAAGCCGATCTTCGAGGACCATATCGGCTCGCTGAAGGCGATCGACCCGGTGACCGGCGAGACCAAGTGGGAATACAAGAACAAGGCGCCGCTGTGGGGCGGCGTACTGACCACCGCCGGCGGCCTCGTCTTCACCGGCACGCCCGAAGGCTATCTCAAGGCGTTCAACGACAAGACCGGCGAAGTGCTGTGGCAGTTCAACACCGGCTCCGGCATCGTCTCCTCGCCGATCACCTGGGAACAGGACGGCGAACAGTGGCTCGCCGTCGTCAGCGGCTGGGGCGGCGCTGTGCCGCTGTGGGGCGGTGAGGTGGCCAAGCTGGTCAATCACATCAACCAGGGCGGTTCTGTCTGGGTGTTCAAGCTGCCCAAGCAGTCGGCCTCCAACTAGGGCTCGCGCCAGCTATCCGGGTCCGGCGAAAGCCGGGCCCGTCACCCGGCAAGGCCGGGGATACCGGAAAGTACAATATACGCCGACGCTGATACGAGGTCTGCTGGCCTCGGCGTACTCCGGCAGGAGCAGGCCGCAACGATCACCCGAAATGGAGGACTGACATGGCATGGAATAAGCCCAAATTCATCGAAGTGAGCTGCGGCATGGAGATCAACCGCTACGCTCCGGCCGACGGCGACGAGCCGATCCTGTTCTGATGACAAGCCGGGACGCGGAAGATGCAGCACAGTAGCTTCCGCGTCCTGGTGCTCGGCTCGGCGGCGGGCGGCGGCCTGCCGCAATGGAACTGCGGCTGCCGCAACTGCGCCGACGCCCGCGCGGGCAGGATCGCGCCGCAGACGCAATCCTCGCTCGCCGTCAGCGTCGACGGCACCGACTGGGCGCTGCTCAACGCCTCGCCCGACATCCGCCACCAGCTCGCATCGGCGCCTGCGCTGCATCCGCGCCAGTTGCGCCATAGTCCCGTCCGCTCGGTGGTGCTGACCAATGGCGACCTGGACCACATCGCCGGCCTGCTGGTGCTGCGCGAGAAGCAGCCTTTCGCTCTCTATTCGACGCCTGAGACGCGCGCCGTCATCGAAGCCAATGCGGTCTTTGCCGCGCTCGACAGGGCGCATGTGGCGATCAGTGACGTCGGCCTGGACAGACACTTCGATATCCTGCCTGGCCTGTCGGCCGAACTGTTCGCGGTGCCGGGCAAGGTGCCGCTGTTTCTCGAACAGGGCGAACCGCAGACCGACCTCGAAGGCGGCCAGACGGTCGGCGTTGCGATCGAGCGCGGCGGCCGCCGCATGGTCTATGTGCCGGGCTGCGCGCGCATGACGCCGGCGCTGGCCAAGCGCCTGGCGGGCGCCGATCTCGTCTTCTTCGACGGCACGCTGTTTGCCGACGACGAGATGGTGCGGGCCGGCACGGGCGCCAAGACCGGCCGCCGCATGGGCCATATGCCGATGAGCGGGCCGGACGGCAGCATGGTCGCGTTCGACGGGCTGGAGGTCGGCCGCAAGGTCTATATCCACATCAACAACACCAACCCGGTCTGGCGCGACGGGCCCGAGCGGCGCGCGATTGCGTATCTGGGCTGGGAAGTCGCCAAAGACGGCCTGGAGATTGCGCTGTGAGGCAGGCTGACGACAGGCAGGCTTTCGAGGCCCGGTTGCGCGCCATCGGCGCCGAACGCTATCACGACAAGCATCCGTTCCATCACCTGCTGCATTCGGGCGGTTGCAACGCGACCCAGGTGCGCGCCTGGGTCGTCAACCGCTACTACTATCAAAGCCGCATCCCGATGAAGGACGCCGCTTTCCTGTCGCGCTGCGAGGACCCGTGGCTGCGCCGGGTCTGGCGCTCGCGCATCGAGGATCATGACGGCGGCGGCGAGGAAGGCGGCGGCATCCGCCGCTGGCTGATGCTGGCGCAAGCCGTCGGCCTCGATCCCGCCTATGTCGCCTCGGCCAAGGGCGTGCTGCCGGCGACCCGCTTCGCGGTCGACGCCTATGTCGCCTTCGTGCGCGAGAAGCCGCTTGTCGAGGCGGTCGCCGCCTCGCTGACGGAGCTGTTTGCGCCGCGCATCCATTCCGAGCGCATCGCCGGGCTTCTGGAACACTACGCCTTCGCCAACGAGGACGCGCTGTCTTATTTCCGCCGCCGTCTGTCCGAGGCGCCGAAGGACGTGGCGCTGGGGCTGGGCTTCGTGCTCGACCATGCCGATACCGCCGAAAAGCAGGATGCGGCGGCCGCCGCGCTGACCTTCAAGACCGACGTGCTTTGGGCGCAGCTCGACGCGCTCTATTCGGCCTATGTCGCGCCCGGCCGCATTCCGCCCGGCGGCTGGAACGGCCGCGACGGCGTGGTCGCGGCCGGCGGCGAAGAAAGCGATGAGACGGCGAAGACGGAGACGGTGTCATGACCACGCCCGCAGCCCTTCGCATCGACGGGTCCGTGCGGCTGCGGCTGGCGCGCGGTGTCAGGCTGCACCGCGACGAGGTGCGCGGGCAGACGGTGCTGCTGGCACCGGAACGGGCGATGGCGCTGGACGACATCGCCCAGCGCATCGTCGCGGCGCTCGACGGCCAGCGCACGCTCGACGCCGTCGTCGACGGCTTCGCCGAGGCGTTCAATGCGCCGCGCGACGAGATCGCCGCCGACGTGCTCGCCTTCGTGCGCGAATTGGCCGACCGCCGCATGCTGGAGGAGATGCCATGACCGCCCATCCGGCACCGCGCGAGCGTAGCGCCGCCTCCGTGACAGTGCCGATGGCGCTACTGGCGGAACTGACGCATCGCTGCCCGCTGGCCTGCCCCTATTGCTCGAACCCGCTGGAACTGACGCGCGCCGACGAGGAGTTGAGCACGGCCGAATGGATCGGCGTGTTCGAGCAGGCGGCCGCGCTCGGCGTTTTGCATCTGCATCTGTCGGGCGGCGAGCCGGCTTCGCGCCGCGACCTGGTCGAACTGGTGGCGGCGGCGTCGCGCCTGTCGCTCTATTCCAACCTCATCACCTCCGGCGTCGGGCTGACCGAGACGCGGGTGAAGGCGCTGGCCGATGCCGGGCTCGACCATGTCCAGCTTTCCATTCAGGGCACCAGTGCCGCATCGGCCGACCGCATCGGCGGCTACAAGGGCGGCTACCAGCGCAAGCTCGCCGTCGCCGGCTGGGTGGCGGGGGCCGGCCTGCCGCTCACCGTCAACGCCGTCTGCCACCGGCAGAACATGGACGAACTGGAGGCGATGATCGCGCTGGCGGTCGAACTCGGCGCGCGCCGCATCGAGGTCGCCACCGTGCAGTTCCACGGCTGGGCCGACCGCAACCGCGCCGCGCTGATGCCGACGCGCGAACAGGCGGCCGCCGCGACCGTGCTGGTCGCTGCCGCGCGCGAGCGCTACAAGGGCGTCATCGTCATCGACTACGTGCCGGCCGATCATTTCGCCACCTACCCCAAGGCCTGCATGGGCGGCTGGGGCAAGGTGGGGCTCAACGTGACGCCGTCGGGCAAGGTGCTGCCGTGCCACGCGGCCGAGACGATCCCGTCGCTGACGTTCGAGAGCGTGCGCGACATGCCGCTGGAGCGCATCTGGCGCGAGGGCGCGGCGTTCAACGCCTTTCGCGGCACCGACTGGATGCAGGAGCCGTGCCGCAGTTGCGAGCGGCGCGACATCGATTTCGGCGGCTGCCGCTGCCAGGCGATGGCGCTCGCCGGAGACCCCGCCGCCACCGATCCGGTCTGCGTGCGCTCGCCCCTGCACGGCCTGCTGGTCGAGGCGGCCGAGCGCGATGCGGCGGCGGAAGCCGGGGCGTTCGTCTATCGCGGGCGTTGAGGCTGGTCAGGCGGACGGCGCGGCGCAGACGACCGAGCGGGTGAGGAAGCGCTTCTCGCGGCCGTTGTCGAGCGAAAACATGCCGCCGCGCCCCGCGACCACGTCGAGGATCAGGTCGGTGTGCTTCCAGGCTTCGTATTGCGATTCGCTGATATAGACGGGCGTATCCCCGATCGTGCCGAGCAGCACGTCGCGGTCGCCGACGATATAGTCGCCGCGCGGGTAGCACATCGGCGAGGAGCCGTCGCAGCACCCTCCCGACTGATGGAACAATACCGGGCCGTGATCGGCGATAATCTCGTTGAGAAGCGCGACCGCCTCCTGCGTCGCGGCGACCTTGTCGAGTGATTTTCTCTGGGTCATTGCCAACTCCTGCCTTGAAACGGACCAGGCGCGGCGTTGCCGCCGCGCCTGGTGTCTGGAGGTCTCAGAAGAAGCCGAGCTTCTTCGGCGAGTAGCTGACCAGAAGGTTCTTGGTCTGCTGGTAGTGGTCGAGCATCATCTTGTGGTTCTCGCGGCCGATGCCGGACTGCTTGTAGCCGCCGAAGGCGGCGTGCGCGGGATAGGCGTGGTAGCAGTTCGTCCACACGCGGCCGGCCTGGATGGCGCGGCCGAAGCGGTAGGCGCGGTTGCCGTCGCGGGTCCACACGCCCGCACCCAGACCGTAGAGCGTGTCGTTGGCGATCGACAGCGCCTCGTCCTCGTCCTTGAAGGTGGCGACGGACACGACCGGCCCGAAAATCTCTTCCTGGAAGACGCGCATCTTGTTGTGGCCCTGGAAGACGGTCGGCTTGACGTAGTAACCGCCGGCGAGGTCGCCGGGCAGCTTGTTCTGCTCGCCGCCGGTCAGCACCTTGGCGCCTTCCTGACGGCCGATGTCGAAATAGGACAGAATCTTTTCAAGCTGCTCGGACGAGGCCTGTGCGCCGACCATGGTCGCCGGATCGAGCGGGTCGCCCTGAACGATGGCCTCGACGCGCTTGACCGCGCGCTCCATGAACTTGTCGTAGATCTTCTCGTGCACCAGCGCGCGGCTCGGGCAGGTGCAGACCTCGCCCTGGTTGAAGGCGAACATGACGAAACCTTCGATCGCCTTGTCGAGGTAGTCGTCGTCTTCGGTCATGACGTCCTGATGGAAGATGTTGGGCGACTTGCCGCCCAGTTCCAGCGTCACCGGGATCAGGTTCTGCGAAGCATACTGCATGATCAGGCGGCCGGTCGTCGTCTCGCCGGTGAAGGCGATCTTGGCGATGCGCGGGCTGGACGCCAGAGGCTTGCCGGCCTCGAGGCCGAAACCGTTGACGATGTTGAGCACGCCCGGCGGCAACAGGTCGCCGATCAGGTCCGCCCACACCATGAGCGAGGCCGGCGTCTGCTCGGCCGGCTTCATCACCACGCAGTTGCCGGCGGCGAGCGCGGGAGCGAGCTTCCAGCAGGCCATCAGCAGCGGGAAATTCCACGGGATGATCTGGCCCACGACCCCCAGCGGCTCATGGAAGTGATAGGCGACGGTGTCGTGGTCGATTTCCGAGATGCCGCCTTCCTGGCCGCGCAGCACGCCGGCGAAATAGCGGAAATGGTCGACGGCGAGCGGCACGTCGGCGGCGGTGGTTTCGCGGATCGGCTTGCCGTTGTCCCAGGTCTCGGCGAGCGCCAAAAGGTCGAGATTGTCTTCCATGCGGTCGGCGATGCGGTTGAGGATAAGTGCGCGCTGCGCCGGTGCCGTCTTGCCCCAGGCGTCCTTGGCCTTATGCGCGGCGTCGAGGGCCGCTTCGACGTCTTCCGGCTGGCTGCGGGCGATTTCGCACAGCGGGCGACCGTTCACCGGCGAGACGTTGTCGAAATATCTGCCGGCCTTGGGCGCGACCCATTCGCCGCCGATGAAATTGTCGTAGCGCTTGGCAAAGGGAACCTTGGCGGTTCGCGAGAATTCAACCTTGTTCATGTCATCCTCCCGGAAGGGTGCAGCGGGATGCGGCACATCGCAGGGCAGGGTTGGCCAGAAAAGCCACCCTGTCAGCCCGGCCGGGAGCGACGGAAGGGCGAGACTGTCGCAGTTCTGCGACAGTCCGGCCAGCAAGGTTCAGTGCGTGCGGCGAATGCCGAAGCGGTTCAGCTTGCGGTGCAGCGTAGCGCGCGAGATGCCGAGTCGCTGGGCAGCGGCCGAGACGTTGCCGTCGGCACGTGCCAGCGCCCGATGGAGCGCCCCGCGTTCGGCCTCTTCGAGGTCTTCGGCTGCCCGGTCCTGGCCGCCCACGATATCGGCAACCGGCAGGCGCCGCGCCAGAATCTCGTCGGTGAGGCCGTGTGCAAGGCGCGCCTGCCTTGTCGCGCCGATAACCATGTCGTCGGCGTCGACCGCTACCATGGCACTCGGATTGGCTTCGGTGGCGGGCGTCAACAGGATGCGGGCGCCGGAGAAGGCCTGCCTGAAATTGTCGGCCTCGATGCGGCGTGCGGCGTCGCGCACGGCCAGTCCGATCAGGTTGACGAAGCCTTCCGTCAATTCGGCCCGACAGGAGGACACATCGAGCGCCGCGATCAGGTTTCCCTCGTGGTCGTAGATCGGGGCGGTCGAACAGGACAAGGCCGTGTTGCGCGCGAAAAAGTGCTGGTCGCGATGAATGGTCAGCGCGCGCTGTTCGACCAGACACGTGCCGATGCCGTTGGTGCCTTCGGCGTCCTCGCTCCACACGGTGCCGGTCCACAAGCCCCAGTCCTCGAAGGTCCTGTCGTCGCCCGGGGCACCGCGCCGGTCCACCGGTATGCCGTCGCGGTCGGCCAGAAGCACGCAGCAGCCGACGCCGCTCATGGCCAGATAGAGACGGTCGAGGCTGCTTTGGGCGACGTGGACAAGCGGTTCGATGCGCGCCCGGGCATGGCGCAACTCGGCATCGCTGATGCGTAAGGGAAGCTTGGCTTCACCGGGATCGAGCCGGTGCAGGCTGGAGGAGCGCCGCCAGGACGCCACCAGTGCCGAGCGCGCCGCCTCGCCGGTGCCGAGGGCGGCGTGAATCCTGCCCGCATGTTGCGTGGCGATACTGCCCATCGGTTCCTCCCGCGTGCAATGTCGGTGCGGCCTGCGGCCTTTGTCCTTTCACGTCTGCGTGGCCCATTTGGTATCGGCTCCACCGGCTGGGTCAATTGGCCCTTAGGCCAAGGCCCGACGGAGGCGGCGTGGCCCGCCTTACTCCCCGTACGGCATCCGGATGCTCTTGACCTGGGTTGCGCGGGCCAGCACCTCCCTGCCCTCGCGCCGGCGGCGTTCAAGCGGCTTGGAGACGAGCGACGTCGTTCCACATGCGCATCGCAGTTTCCCGCAGTTCCCGATGATGGGGTCGGAACAAGAACTGTTCCCAGCGACACGCTAAGGTCGAACGGAGCATGAACGTCATGCGGCGTGGCGTAACCGAGCCGGAAGTCTGAGCGACCGGAAGCCTTCAGGCATCTGATGTTCCGCGTCCCAGGTGTAGATGCCTGTCAGATTGATGTGCTCCCAGCTTAGCGGCGAGATGTGCTTGAGCAGATGATCCGGAATCTCGCGACGCACGTTGCGCAAGTGGGTGACGGCGCGTTCGATATAGACCGTATTCCAGTGTACGATCGCGCTGACGACGAGATTGAGGCCTGACGCTCGGAAGGCTTGGCTTTCGAACGATCGGTCACGGATCTCACCGCGCTCGTGGAAGAAGACCGCGCGCTTTAGCTTGTGTGCAGCCTCGCCCTTGTTGAGACCGGCCTGGCAGCGCCGGCGCAGTGCCGGGCTTGAATACCACTCTATCATGAAGAGGGACCGCTCGATCCGACCGAGTTCACGTAGAGCCCTGGCAAGCTGGCTCTCCTTCGGTGATGCGGAGAGCTTCTTCAGGATTGTGGACGGCACCACGGTCCGCGTCGTGATCGAGGCCGCGAGATGAAGCAGATCATCCCAATGATCGAGGATCAGGGTGGCGTTGATCGGCGCGCCGACGTGGTTTGACAGCGCGGGGTATGCATCGCCTTTGTCGAATGTGTGGAATTTCCGATCTTTGAGATTGCGTAGTCGCGGAGCGAAGCGTTTGCCGATCAGGGCGAATAATCCGAAGACATGGTCACTGGCGCCTCCGGTATCGGTAAAGTGTTCTTGGATGTCGAGGATCGTGTCCTGATCGAACAGGCCATCGAGCACATAGGCTGCCTCGCTTTCGGTCGGGCTGATCGGCAAGATGCTGAAGTAGCCGTACTGATCGGACAGATGGCTATAGAACTTCGAGCCCGGTTCGGCGCCGTAGTGCAGATTGATGTCGCCGCGCTTTGCGGCTCGGTCGCTCGCGCGGAAGAATTGGCCATCGGACGATGAAGTTGTTCCGTTGCCCCAAAGTCGAGAAAACGGATGCCGGGTGTGTGCATCGGTGATACATGCTTGCGCCGCCCGATAAGTCTCCGCCCGGGCGTGGAACGTGCGCATCCAGCCGATCTGGTGAGCGCTGATGCCCTTGGATGCGCTCGCCATCCTCTTAGGACCGAGATTGGTCGCATCGGCCAGCACGCCGGCCAGCATGGCGGAGATATTTCTCGGCACGTCGCCGGTGCGAACATGCGTGAAGTGGTCGGCAAATCCGGTCCATTCATGCACTTCCCTCAACAGGTCCGGTACCTCGACCAACGGATACATGTCGCTGATCTCGGCGTTAAGGTCCTCGACCGCCGCCGGAACCTCGCCAGCCGTTGGCGTCACGATCAACGTCCCGGCCTCAAGACGAACACCTTCGAGCTTTCCGGACCGTGCCCTGTGGGCGAGGCGCTTCAGGTTGAAGTCGAGTATCTGCCGCGCTTCGGCAAGCCACTGCGCACCATCACCCTGGACGCCCAATCCGAGCCGATCCTCTTCGTTCATTGCGGTGAATGTCGACCGCGGCATCAGATGCTCGTCGATCGGCCTGAAGGATCGGCTGCCGTCGACCCAAATGTCCGCGGATCGAAGTCGGTCTCGCAAAGCCGCGAGCGTTGCAATCTCGTAGAGGCGGCGATCAGGCTTTCCCTGTTCGAAGACGAGCCGACGATCAGCTTGGCTGAGGTGGGTTATCGGGACGCGATCCGGGAGTGTCCGCCGCTTTTCGGCATAGAGCCGTTTCAGCAGCGCGATTGACGCAAGGAGCGGATCGTGTCGCCGCGCCGATTGGAACATGAACGCCCGCAGGAACGCCCCTGCATACTTGCTGACGGTCGCATATTGCTCACCCGCCAAGACCAAGGGCGACGCCTCGTTGTTCTCGACCATCGATTCGAGCTCAGGCTTCATCCGGAGCAGCCGGTGCCAGCCGACCCTCTGGTCGAGAACCTCCAACGCATTCCGGCCATAATCGTTGGCGGACTGCAGGGCAGTGATCGTGTCGAGGAACATGCGCAGTGCCTTGGCGGTGTCCGGCCTGCAGTCCAGCTGCCGCTGCTTCTTGCGGTTATTGGCTTGCGAGAACAGCCGACCCATCAGCTTGATGAACATTGCCACCGCATCATCGGTGAACTTCTGACCGAGTTTGAAAACTTGCGCGACGATCAGAGCATGCCGACGGCTGGCATTGAAGTCATTGGCCAGCCATGCCGGCGTGGCATTGCCCTCCCGGATCATCTGGTCCCACCGTCCCGACGATATGCGCGCCTGCAACGTCGGATCGATTTCCAGCTTGCGCAGGAAGGCAATGCGTTCTGTCAGCCCGACCAGGTTCGACGCACCCGGCGCCTCTGGCGCTGAGCGCAGCCAATGAAAGCGCGTCTGGCCGAGGGCCGGGTCAACCTCCAACAGCCTGTCCAATGACACAAGCCGATCAGGCGAGATACCCTCGATAAGTTCTTTCTCAGCCCGTCGGCGAGCGATCGCGCGACCGCCGAGGCCAATCTTCTCGATGGAATGCAGCGAAGGCAGGAGTGCGTTTCGTTTCCGGAACTCGGCAATGACTGCTGTCGCGATCGGCAACCCGTGATCGCCGTTAGCCGCCGCATTGATTGCAGCCACAAGGGCGGCGCGGCGATCGTCTCTAGATGCGGTCCGGAGACCGAGGTAAGCCATCAACGATCGGCTGTGATCGAAACGCGTCTGTACTCGATGCGCATAGAAGGCGTAGAGGCGCGCGTCGATACCGAGCTGATCCGCAAGATAGGTGATCACAGCCGCAGGTGGCTGCTCGTTGTCCCACAAGAGCCGCCCTGTTTGTCGCATCGTGCAGAGTTGAACGGCGAAGCCCAGCTTGTTCTGCGGTCGCCGGCGGAGTTCGCATTCCAATCTATCTGTCGGGTCCAGAGTAAAGTGACGGATCAGACTATCGTCGTCCGTCGCTATGCCCAGCAGTATCGCCGCTTCCTTTGAACTGACAAGCCGCCTTCTACCCACTCGTCTCTCCCTCGGCACACCAAATTCCAAGGGGAAGTGGTTGGCCATCGGCCGGAAGCTTTCAACTAGTCCGGTGGCTTCATCTACAGATCTATGCGCGTGTTCGCGCTTCGTTCGACCTTAGCGTGTCTGCGGGAACGGTTCTTGTTCCGACCCCTGTTTCCCTGGATGACCGTGCTGAAGAACGTCATGTACGGCCCGACGGTGCGCGGTCGCAGCCGCAAGCAGGCTGAAGAGGTCGCCCGTTCCTATATCGGGCGCGTCGGCCTCAAGGGATTCGAGGACCACTATCCTCGCCAGCTCTCCGGCGGCATGAAGCAGCGCGTCGGCATCGCCCGCGTGCTAGCCAATAGTCCCGACGTCCTCCTGATGGACGAGCCCTTCGGCGCGCTCGACAGCATCACCCGCGGGATTATGCAGCACGATCTCCTGGATCTGTGGATGCAGGAGCGCAAGACAGTGCTCTTCGTCACGCACAGCGTCGAGGAGGCGATCTATCTCGCCGATACGACCATCGTCATGTCGGCCCGGCCCGGCCGCATTGAGGCAGTGATACCGGTCGAGACCGACCGGCCCCGCGACCTCCTCGGCGAGGAGGCGATGGCGCTTCGCCTGAAGCTCACCCGCATCGTTGAGGAGCAGGTGCTCTTGTCGCGCGAACCGCGCCGCACATCCGGCGTCTACGCGAACTGAGCACCGCGCCGGCCGGGCTGGAGCGCTTCCGAGTCCAACGGAAACGGAAGCGCTCTCCAGACCCCTTGTTTCTCAGCAATTCCGGACGGAAAACAAGCGTCCACTATTACTGAATTGCTCTCAGACTGGGCTCGCCGCGGCTGCAGGCGCGCCCGCGACAACACCACAATTCTCATGAACGGAAGTTCGGCCGGCTGCCTTTCCATTTGCAGACCAAGCCAAGCTTACTCGTTGGTGCCGCCTCGAAGCCAAGGGGCCCGGTCCCCCTCCGCGACATCGGCCATCGATCCTGCGGTCGAGAACCAGCGACTGGCGCGAGAAGGCCGCCCTAGGGTCTGTCTGCATTCATCGTATCCAGATCATGGCGCATGCGAGATGGACGAAGCCCATGAAGGCGGTGAGTGTTTTCTCACAGCGCAGTGCGATCCTGCGAAAGCGCTTGAGCTTGTTGAAGAAGCATTCGACTTGATGACGCTCCTTGTAGAGCCTCCAGTCGATTGGCGGGACGGTGGCTCGGCTTGGGTTGGCTTTAATCTGGGCGGTCGCCCCGAGGTTGTCGGCAATGAAGGCACGTAACGGGTCGGCGTCGTAGGCGGCATCGGCGATGACATGGCCGACGCCCTTCAGGCCGCGCAGGAGGGTCTCGGCTTGCGGGCGATCCCCATATTGTCCCGGTGTCGGATGGATCCGCAGCGGCAAGCCGATAGCATCGACGGCAGCGTGCAGCTTGGTCGTCAGGCCGCCACGCGAGCGACCGATGGCGGCAGCTTCAGCCCCCCTTTTGCGCCCGTGGCATCGGCATGTACCTTCGAGATGGTGCTGTCGATCAGGACGTATTCAAAGTCCGGCGTATCGGCCAGGGCATGGAAAAGCCTCTCCCATACACCTTTGTGCGACCAGCGTCGGAAGTGCGCATGGACTGCGGTCCACTTGCCGAACACCGCCGGCAGGTCGCGCCAATGCGCCGCATTGCCGGCCATCCACAGGATCGCATCGACGAACAGCCGATTATCAACGCCGCTTCGTCCTGGCGCTCCAACCCGACCGGGAAGGTGTTCTTCAATCCGGCCCCATTGCGCGTCCGTTAAGGTTCGTCTGCTCAAGGCGTGTCTCCTTCGACATCCTTGAATCAGAACTTCCCGAAAAACGGAATCCCTGAATGCAGACAGACCCTAAAGCGGCCGGCGTTTTCCCTGAGTGTTGCGCGACGACGTTCGGCGAAAGCGTTTCCGGCTCGTTGCGCCGATCGAACATTGATCCGGGACTTGGCGACCGATCGGCGATCGGCCGGACGCCTGGCCTAAACCGTCAGGCGGCGCGGCCACCGAGATAGGCTGCACGGATTTCGTCGCTCGCGGCAAGATCCGACGCTTTGCCACTGAGCTTGAGAAGACCTGTCTCTAGAACATAGCCCCGGTCAGCGACCGACAGCGCCATATTGGCGTTCTGTTCCACAAGGAGCACCGTCGTGCCGCGACGCTGGATCTCTCTGATCACCTCGAAGACCTTCTGGATGATGAGGGGGGCAAGCCCGAGCGACGGCTCGTCCAGCAGCAGCAGCTTCGGGCGGGCCGTCAGGCCACGGGCGACCGCCGCCATCTGCAGTTGGCCGCCGGAGAGCTTCCAGCACAGCGTGTCGGCGAAGGGCCGGATGTCGGGGAAAAGGGCGAACATCTCCTCGACATCGGCGTTGAGCTCGCGTCGTGTCGCCCGGCGATTCGAGGCACCAAGCATGATGTTGTCGCGGACGGTAAGACCCGGAAAAATTCGTCGCCCTTCGGCGACATGCGACAGGCCGAGCCGAACGATCTTCTCCGGGCCCAGGCCAGAGATGCGCTGGCCGGCGAAGACGACTTCGCCGGAGGTCGGCGCCATCATGCCGGAGATGGTGCGCAGCGTCGTCGACTTCCCAGCGCCGTTGGCACCGAGGAGCGCGACAATCTCGCCTTCCTCGACCATCAGGCTGATCCCCGAGAGCGCCTCGACACGCCCATACGACACCCGGACGTTACGAAGTTCAAGTAGCGGCATGGACATGCGTCTCCCCGAGATAGGCGTTGATGACCAGCTGATCTCGCAGCACCATAGCCGGCGTGCCGTTAGCTATCCGCTCGCCGAAATTGAGGACCGTAATGTGGTCGGCGACTTGCTCGACCAGCGGCATATCGTGCTCGATGACGAGGATCGTGAGCCCCAGCGCTTTCATCCTCTGCAACAATTCAACGAGTTGCTGCTTCTCAGTCGAATTGAGGCCCGCTGCCGGCTCGTCGAGCAGGAGCAGCCTGGGGCTGGCGGCAAGCGCCCGGGCGATCTCCACCTTTCGCTGATGGCCATACGGCAGATCGCCGACGAGGTCGTCCGCCCGGTCGAGGAGATCGACGAAGGCGAGCGCGGCGAGCGCCCTCGCTTCCGCATTGCCGCCATCGGGGGTAAGATCATTGCCCGGGCGTTGCGCGCCGAGGATGACGTTCTCGAGACAAGTCATCGACCGAAACAGGCGGATGTTCTGAAAAGTACGGGCAAGGCCCCGCGCGGCCAGTGCGTGCGGCGCCATTCCGGTGATCGTCTCACCGTTGAAGCGAATGTTGCCGGATGTCGGCTTGTAAAGGCCGGTCAGGACGTTGACGAGCGTTGTCTTGCCGGAACCGTTCGGCCCGATTAGCGCATGGATCTCGTTGGCCGAGACAGTCATTCCCATATTGTCGAGAGCTTTGACGCCGCCGAAATGCTTCGACAAGGTTTCGACTTCAAGCACCGGCGCGCTGCTGGGCGTCTCGTTCTTGGCGAGCTTTAAAGGTGCCGACGCGCGCCTTGCCGCAATCCGATGGAACAGCTTGTCGGACAGAAGCGTCACGAAGCCCCAGATCCCATCCGGCATGAAGATCATGATCAGGATAACCGCGAGGCCGTAGACCGCCAGATAGATATCGCGCAGGAACCGCAGCATCTCCGGCAGCAGGACGAGGAGCAGCGTACCTAGCGCGGTGCCGATCACCGAGTGAACGCCGCCGAGAAGCGCCATGGTCAAAAAGACAATCGATTCGGCAAAGGAGAACTGATCCGGACTGATATAGGAGAAGCCGCTGGCGAAGAGCGCACCGCCGAGGCCGCCAAGGACCGCGCAGATGGTGAAAGATATCACCTTGGTTAGATACACGTTCACGCCGGTCACCGACGCGGCGATCTCGTTGTCGCGCATGGCCTCCATACGCCGGCCGAGCCGCGAGCTCTTGAGTTTCCAGACTGAGATTATCACAAGGGTCAGGACGACGATGCTGAAGATCAGGTAGTCGACATTGCTCGTCAGCTCACGGCCAAGGATGCTCGGGCGCCCGATGCCAGCGATCCCGTCCGGGCCGCGGGTGAGGCTGATCCAATTGGTCAGGACGAGCGTGACGATCTGCTGGAAGCTGATCGTGACCATCGCGAGATAGTGCCCGCCGAGCCGCACCGAGGTCAGGCCGAGAATGGCTCCGAACGCTCCGGACACGACGACTGCCAAGGCGAGTGCCACCCAGAAGGACAGGCCGAGATCGAGCGTCCCGAGGGCCAGCGAATAGGCGCCGAGGCCGAAGAAGGCGGCCTGTGCCAGGGTGATCTGTCCGGCATAGCCTAGGACCACGGTAAGGCCAAGAACGGCGATCGCATAGGTCGCCGCCTGCATGATGATGCTGACCGTATAGCCGTCGAGCGGCAGCATCAGGACGAGGCCGATCGCGATCGCCCCGGCCAGCACGAACAGCGGCACCTTGGGAACGCGATTGGAAGCGGAGGAGATCGTAGTGACGGTCATCGGTTCACCCTCACGCCTTCTCGGCGATCTTCTCGCCGAAGATGCCTTGCGGCAGGAGCATCAGGAAGGCGAACAGCACGACAAAGGCGAAGCCGTCCTTATAAGGCACCGAGATGTAGGCAGCCCCGAAGGTCTCGATCAGCCCGAGCCCGATACCGCCGATGATCGCGCCGCGGATGTCGCCGAAGCCGCCGATGATGGTGGCCGCGAAAGCCTTCAGAGCTATGGCATTACCCATGGTAATCGAGAAGTAGATGATCGGCGCCACGAGAATGCCGGCGATGCCGCCGAGAAGGGCACTGTACACAAAGGTCAGCATGATCATCCGCTTGACTGGAATGCCGAGGAGCCCGGCCATTTCCTTATCTTGGGAGGTCGCCTGCAGCTTCTTGCCGAGAAGCGTCTTCTCGAAGAACAGGTATTGAAGCACGACCAGAAGCGCCGAAACCCCGATGATGACAATGTATTGCGGATCGAGGAACACCGATCCGATCTGGAAACCGCGGAATGGCAGCAGCGCCGGGAGATTGGCCGGCTGCGGTCCGTAGAAGGCTAGAATGATGTTCTGGACGAGGATCGAGGCGCCGAGCGTCGAGATCAGGACCGGCAAGTAGGACCGGTTGCGGAGAGGATAGTAGACGCCGAGATTGAACGCGGCACCGAACACCACCATTCCGGCAAGCGACAGCAGGATGCTCAGCCAGTATGGCAGGCCTGCGCTCAGCAGGCATACCACAAGGATGAAGGCCCCCATCATCGGGAAGTCGCCTTGGGCGAAGTTAACCACATTGGTCGCGCGGTAGATCAGCACCAGGCCGAGCGCGACCAGGGCATAGATGCTGCCAACTCCGATTCCGGCGAAGGTGAGCTGCAGAATAATATCCAAGGCAACCTCCCGATAGGCTTATCGTCCGGCGTCAGTCCTTAGCCTTGATCTCGGCCGCTTCGACGCGCTTCACGAAGACGACCTTGCCGTCCTTGTTCTGTACGACGCTGTAGGCGTGGAGACCGTCACCGTTCTCGTCGAAGTCGTAAGTGCCCTCGGCGCCCTCGTAGCCCTTGACCGCCAGAAGCGCCTGACGGATCGCATCGGGCTCGGTGCTCTTGGCGTCGCCGATCGCCTTGGCGAGGACATGGACGGCATCATAGGACCAGCTGGCAAAGAAGTCCGGCTGGTTGCCATAGGCTTTCTCGTAGCTCGCACTGAACGCCTTGGCCGCGTCGGTCTCCTCGCCGAAGAAGTCGGTCAGGGCGTAGGAGCCGTATAGATCCGGCCCGGCGAGCTTCATGGCTGTGGCGGAGATGAGGCTGGCGGAACCGATCACCGGCGCGGCGACGCCGAATTGACGGAGCTGCTTGGCGAGGATGGCCTGATCGGTCTGGACTGTCGCAAAGCTCGCGATGACGTCGGCGCCGGACTGCTTGATTTCGAGGACGACCGGGGTGAGGTCCTGCGAGTTGCTGGTGAAGCCTTGAAGCGTCGCCGGTTCGACGCCGAGATCCTTCAGCGCCGGGACCAGCAGATCCTTTGCACTGGTGCCGAATGCATCGGTAGAGTAGACGATCGCCCACTTTTTCTTGCCGAGATCGTTGACACCGAAGCCGGCCATGGCGGCGGTGGAGATCTTGTCGTTCGGCCGGAAGCGGAACATCCAGGGATCGCCGAGATGAGTGAGCTTCGGGTCCGTGCCGCCGAAGGCCATCGGCTTGCCGACTTTGCGGACGCTCGGCTCAATGGCATAGACCTGCGTGCTGCGGATTGGCCCGAGAAAGGCGACGACGCTCGAATCGCTCGCAAGCTTGTTGAAGGCGAGCACCGCGCCCGGATTAGTGGTCTGATCATCCTCGATGACGAGCTCGAGCGGACGCCCCATGACGCCGCCTGCGTCGTTGATTTCCTTCGCGGCGAGCTTGGCGCCATTGATCTGATAGCGGCCGGTCTCCGCGGCGCCGCCCGTCGAGGGCGCCACCATTCCGATACGGATCGGATCCGCAGCGTGGGCCACGCTCGCGGCGA
Source organism: Mesorhizobium sp. (assembly GCF_017306545.1). Classification (GTDB taxonomy): domain Bacteria; phylum Pseudomonadota; class Alphaproteobacteria; order Rhizobiales; family Rhizobiaceae; genus Mesorhizobium. The sequence goes on along the minus strand of NZ_JAFKID010000039.1, from coordinate 13,828 downwards.
GCGCCGTCCCGATGAGGCACCCGGCAATACTGTAGAGCAGGCGATTCATGCAGTCCTCCCTAAATGTCGGCGACTCCGGTACGGAGGGTTCTGATTTAGCCGTCCACCGCACTTGAGCCGCAGCTCACAAACGGATCAGCTACGGACGAATTGGCGGCATGTCAATAGATATTGTCGGCAATTTTGGATTGACACGCAGAAGATGGCGATGCATTGTCTGCTCGCATCAACAATTCGGATGAAAAAATTGGACCCTCGCTCTTCCTTGCTCATCGGCGGCGAGTGGCGCCCTGCATCGAACGGCGCCCGCTATGACGTGGTCAATCCTGCCACTGAGGAAATCATCGGCTACGCGCCACAGGCCGGCGCGGCCGATGCGCTAGACGCGGTCGAAGCTGCCGACCGCGGCCTTCAAAAATGGCGCCGCACCGACCCCTGGACGCGCTCGAAGGTCATCCGCCGGATCAGCCGACTCATTGACGAGCGCCGCAAGGAGATCGCCCGTCTTATCACCGTCGAAATGGGCAAGCCTCTCGACCAGGCCGAGGGCGAGGTCCAGGCGACGATCGACCTCTATGACTGGTTCGCTGACGAGACCCGTCGCGTCTACGGCCAGGTGATCGAGGCGAGGAAGCCGGCCAACCGGCAATATGTCACCTTTGAGCCCGTTGGCATCGTCGCGGCCTTCACGGCCTGGAACTTCCCGGTGCTGCTAATGTCGCGCAAGATTGCGCCGGCGCTGGCCGCTGGCTGCTCGATCGTGTGCCGCCCCGCGGAAGAGGCGCCCGGCGCCGTCCTGGCAATTGCCGCTTGCTGCATGGATGCAGGCGTTCCGGCCGGCGTCGTCAACGTTCTGACTGGCGTTCCCGGCGAGATCACCTCGACATTGATGGCGGCGCCGAGTGTGCGCAAAGTGACGTTCACCGGCTCCATTCTGGTTGGCAAGATGCTGATGCGCCAAGCGGCTGATACGGTGAAGCGACTGACCATGGAGCTTGGCGGCCACGCTCCAGTCATCGTCCATTCGGATGTGGACGTCGACCGCGTGGCGCAGATGTCGGCGGTCAGCAAATACCGCAATGGCGGCCAAGTCTGCGCCGCGCCCACGCGCTTCTACGTCCACGAGAGCAAGGCCGATGATTTTGCCCGCGTCTTCGCCGAGCGCGCCGGCCGCCTGAAGGTCGGCGACGGCCTTGAGTCGAGCGTCGAAGTCGGCCCGATGGCGACGCGCAAGCGTCGCGACGCCGTCGAGGGCCTCGTCGAGGACGCCATGTCGAAAAATGCCAAGCTCATCAGCGGCGGACGGCGCCCGGCTCATCTCAATCGCGGCTGGTTCTTTGAGCCGACCGTCCTTCTCGATCCTGCCGACGATTCTCGTATGATGACCGAGGAGCCGTTCGGTCCGGTCGCCACGATCAACCGCTTTTCGACGATGGACGAGGTCATCGCCAAGGCCAATGGGCTTGAATTCGGTCTAGCGGCCTATGTCTTCACCAACTCGCTCACCAAGGCGCACGAAACAGCCGATGCGCTGGAGGCAGGCGTAGTCGGGGTCAACACCTTCGTCGCTTCGCTGGCGGAAACGCCGTTCGGCGGCACCAAGCAGAGCGGCTTCGGCCGCGAAGGCGGATTCCTCGGGATCCGCGATTATCTGGACGCGAAGTTCACCAACATGGAATTTTTGGACTGAGATCTCGCAGCCGAAGATTTCGCGCTGAATAATGTCGGTGAACGCAACGTCGCAGGAAGTCCGAAAATGCCGCGCAACAATTTTGCCGAAGTGATCGATCCGATCGAACGTAAGCCGACCGCGTCGCTGGTGGGAACGATTGTCGATCGCCTGGAGGGAATGATCATCGGCGGGCAGATCGCCTCGGGCGAGAAGCTCAACGAATATGTGCTTGCACAGCAGCTCCAGGTGAGTCGAACCGCCTTGCGCGAGGCGGTGAGGCTGCTGGAGCATTCCGGTCTCGTCACCATCCTCCAGAACCGCGGCGTCTTCGTGCGCAAGGTCAATCTCGGGGAAGCGCTGGACCTCTTCGATGTCAGGGCCGGCCTCGCCTATTCCGCCGGCCGGCTCGCGGCGGTCCGCGCCACCGACGCGCAGATCGACGAGCTCCGCCGGCTTCACGAGGGCATGGTCGAGGCCTGCAGGGCCAGGGACATCAATACCTATTACGAACTCAATCTCCAGTTCCACAGCACGATCATGACGAGCTCGGGCAACGAGCGCCTGAAATGCCTCTACGAGATGATGTCTAACGAGCTTCACCTCTTCCGGCGCCGCAACCTCGGCCAGTCCGCGCAGCTCGAAATGTCGATCCGCGAACACGGCAAGATCGTCGATGCGATCGCCGCGCACGATCCCAGGAAAGCGGCACGCGCCTTCGAGCAGCACGTCCTCGACGGAAAGCAGAGGATGCTCGACACCCTCTCGCCCAACTCCGCTCGTGAGTTGGGCAGCTTCGGAAATGACCGTTAACGGCAGTTAGGAAACGAGAATGCCCACAATTCGGAACCGATCGAAGGAGAAGCTCATCGCGGGGGACCTATCTCTCGGCATGGGCCTCCGCCAGGCGCGGACAGTCGACATCGCAAAGATCGCCAATGCCTGCGACTACGACTGGCTGTTCATCGACATGGAGCACAATTCGATGTCGCTGGACACAGCCGCGCAGATTTGCGTGGCAGCACTCGACGCCGGAATTACCCCGCTGATCCGGGTCCCTGGACATGAGGCTTTCCATGCCTCCCGCCTACTCGACGCGGGCGCGCTTGGCATCGTCGCCCCGCATGTCAACAATGCCGCAGAGGCCCAGCGCATTGTCTCTAATTGCCTATTTCCTCCGGCCGGTAAACGTTCTATTCCGGGTGGCCTTCCGCAGATCGACTTCAAGACGATGCCTCCTGCCGAGGTTATCCCGCTGGTCAACGAGGGCATGCTGACTGTCGTCATGATCGAAACGCCGGAAGGCGTCGACAATGTGGATGAAATTGCAGCGGTGGAAGGGGTCGACGTCCTCCTCATGGGCGGCAGCGATCTTTCTGCGGAATTCGGAATTCCAGGCCAGTTCGGCAACAAGCGGATGAAAGACGCTTTCGCCAAGATTTTCGCAGCCTGCGAGCGCCACAACAAGTTTCCCGGCGTTGGAGGAATGTACGACCACGCCATCATGCAGGGCTACATTGAGGCCGGTGCACGCTTCATTTTGAGCGGATCGGATCTCAGCTTTCTAATGGCTGGGGCGCAACAGCGCTCCTCGTTCTTACGCACAACGCTCGCCAAGCAGCCGGCCGGCGCAACTCCAGTGTTGATCTCGTGAGCGAGGGGCTCTCTCGCCCTTGGCCTCTTGTTCAGGCGGAGCAGGAGGGGGCAGTTCTTCTTCTGCGTATTTCCGCTCCGCCGCTCAATCTCTTAACGCAGACGCTGCGCCGGGAAATCCGCGAGGCGATCGAGAAGGCCGGATCGAACAAGTCAGTCCGCGCCGTCATCCTGACGGGCGGTGCCAATTTCTGTGCCGGGGCAGATCTGAAGGAATTCGAGGGACGGAGCGATCCCGTCATGGCGGAGTCCCACTGCCGGAACGGCCATGCTATGACGCTGGCGCTAGCAGCGATCAATAAGCCGCTGATCGCGGCGATCGAAGGCGCCTGTCTCGGCGGCGGTCTCGAATTGGCGCTCTGCTGCGACCGCCGAGTTGCCGCGACGAATGCAAGGCTCGGCTTGCCGGAGATCAGTCGCGGGGTGTTTCCTGGGACCGGCGGCATAAAGCTGCTGGAGCGGCTCGTCGGGCCAAGCCGAGCGAAGCAAGTAATGATGGAGGGCGATATCTTCGACGCAAGCTCATCGCTTGCGGACGGCATCGTGGACGAGCGCGTCGCGCCCGGCCAAGCGCTAGAGAAGGCCATAGAGCTAGGACGCCGGCTGACCGAGCGATCCGGCCCGGCGCTCCAAACGATTAAATGGCTGACCGATATTGCGTTTCTCGATGAGCTCGCCCGCTATCTCGAAACCGAGCGGGCCGAGTACATCCAGTGCTATCAGCGGGCCGATTCAGCCGAAGGCTGGCGCGCTTTCCGTGAGAAGCGGCCGCCCCTTTGGACACATTCCTGAGCAAGCGCGGCGCGCGCTCCTTTGAAGAGACGACCATGAACACGAGTAAGCTTCCCCTGTCGGATTACCGCATCCTGGACCTGACCATGATGACCGCCGGCCCCGTCGGCACGATGATGCTTGGGGATATCGGCGCCGACGTCATCAAGGTTGAGGAGATCGGCGCCGGCGAGCTGTCCCGCGGCATCGGTGCAGTATTCGTCGAGGGCGAGAGCAGCATCTTCCTTTCGCAGAACCGCAACAAGCGCAGCATCAGGCTCGACCTGAAGAGCGTGGAAGGGCGCGATGCCTTTCTCCGGATCGCAAAATCAGTCGATGTCATCACCGAGAATTTCCGGCCAGGCACGGTGGACCGCCTCGGCATCGGCTACGACGCCGTTCGCGCAATCAACCCCTCGATCATCTATGCCAGCGTCTCGGCTTTCGGCCAGACCGGACCGTATGCGCATCTGCCCGCCAATGATCCCGTCATCCAGGCGCTAAGCGGCCTTATGGCGATGACGGGAGAGCCGAACGGTGCGCCGGTGCGGATCGGCAGCCCCTATCCCGATTTTGGCGCGGCCGCGCTTCTGGCCTTTGCCGTATCAGCCGCCCTGCTGCATCGCGAGCGCACCGGCGAGGGTCAGAAGATCGAACTTTCCCTTCTTGCCGGCGCGATCTTCAGCGCCATTCCGCGCGACGGCGAGACGCTACGTACGGGTAAGGCGCCACCGCGCCTCGGCAGCGCCCATCCGACTTTCGTACCCTATCGGAACTATCAGGGTGCGGAGGGGTCCTATTTCTTCCTGGCCTGCTTTACCGAGAAGTTCTGGCAATCGCTCTGCAAGGCGCTCGAACGGCCGGATCTCGCATCCGACGAGCGCTTTGCCACCAATGTCCAACGCTGCGCCAACCGCGAGGCGCTCGACCGGGAGCTGGAAGGTGCCTTCTCCACGCGGCCGACCACCGAATGGCTGGAGATCCTTGGCAAGTTCAACGTCCCCGCGGCGCCGATCCAGGATCTCCATGACACGCTGCGCAACGATCCACAGGTCCGCCATAACAACATGTTGGTCGAGGTTGAGCATCCGACCGCCGGCACGGTTGAGATGCTGGCGCTACCGATCGACTTCCGCGGGACACCCGCCGAATACCGCCGCGCCGCGCCTCGCCTCGGTGCCAATACCGAGGAGATTCTTGTCGAATTCGGTTTCGAGCCGGCGGAGATAGACCACATGATGGAAGCCGGTACGATCGCCGGTGTGAAGGATCTCCGCAAGGCAGAGGATGCGAAATGACTTTCGACTACATCATTGTCGGCGCCGGCTCGGCCGGCTGCGTTCTCGCTAACCGGCTAAGCGAGGATCCGGCGATGCGCGTCCTGCTCATCGAGGCCGGCGGACGTGACACCCATCCTCTGATCCACATTCCGGCCGGCTTCCTGCGCCTTCTCGACCACCCGAAAGTATCCTGGCGCTATCGAACCGAGCCGGAGACGGAGACGGGCGGGCGCGCGATCCTCTTCCCGCGCGGCAAGGGCCTCGGCGGATCGAGCTCGATCAACGGCCTGCTCTATGTTCGCGGCCAGCCCAACGATTACGATCACTGGGCGCAGCTCGGCAATCGCGGCTGGTCCTACGAGGACGTGCGCCCTTATTTCAATAAGTCGGAGAGCTGGGGTGGTAAGCCCGCCGGTGACGACGCGCGGGGGACCGATGGGCCGCTGGTGGTTTCCGAGCTTACCGAGACGCCGGAGATCTGCCGCACGATCATCGCGGCCGCGAACGAAGTCGGCCTCCCCTTCCGCGAGGACATCAACCGCTGGCCCAACGAGGGCATCGGCTATTACCAGCAGACGCGGCGCGGCCGGTTCCGGGCGAGCACCGCCAGAACCTATCTCGCCGCGGCGCTGAAGCGACCCAATCTCACGCTGATGACAAATTGCGTGGTGCGGCGCATCCTGATGGAAGGCAAACGCGCCAGCGGCATCGAGGTCCAGCGGGGCGGTAAGGTCGAGCAACTCCGGTCCGGGCGCGAGCTGATCATTTCTGCCGGCGTGATCGGCTCGCCGCAAATCTTGCAGTCCTCCGGCATAGGTGCCCCGGGTGCCCTGCGCGATCTTGGCATCGACATCGTTCACGCCTTGCCTGGTGTCGGCGAGAACTTTCAGGACCATTACGTCGTCCGAATCACTTACAAGCTGCGCGGCACCAAGACGTTGAACGAGCGGGCCAAGGGCCTGTCGCTCGCGCGGGAGGTGATGAAATATGCCCTCAGCGGATCGGGCATCCTGACCTACAGTGCGGCGCTCCTCGGCGCTTTCGTACGCAGCCAGGAGATCTCCGCGACGCCAGACCTTCAGTTCGTCATCGCGCCTGGCAGCTTCAAGGCAGGCCGCCTCGGCGAGTTAGACGACTTCCCAGGTATGACCTGCGGTTTCTGGGAGATGCGGCCGCGCAGTCGCGGAAGTGTCAGGATCCGCTCTGCCAATGTGAACGAGGCACCCGCGATCCGGCCAGGTTATCTGACCGACCCTGTGGATCGGCAGATTGTCGTTGACGGACTGAAGTTCGCGCGCCGGCTTTGCGAGGCGCCGGCGCTCTCCCCCTTCAGGGAAGCGGAAATGGTGCCCGGCCCAGCAATAAAATCCGACCATGAACTGCTGGACTACGCCCGCAACAACGGCTCAACCGTCTACCACGCCGTAGGAACCTGCAAAATGGGCATCGACGAGCAGGCGGTGGTTGATCCGACCCTCACGGTCCGCGGCCTATCCGGCTTGCGCGTGGTCGATGCCTCGGTCATGCCGACGATCACTTCCTCCAATACCAACGCCACCACGATTATGATCGCAGAAAAGGCCGCAGACATGATCCGCGCGAACGCCCGTTCGACGGCGTCCGCCGCGTGATGATGCCGGAGAACGAAAGCGCCATGCAGACCATCGTCTTTCTTGATCGCGGCACGATTGCTCCCTCGATCGTCATCCGCAAGCCCGGCTTCGAGCATCGCTGGACCGATTACACCCAGACAAGCGCCGACGCGGTCATCGAACGGCTGAAGGATGCGACGATCGCGGTCGTCAACAAGGTGCCGCTGAGAACCGAGGCGCTGGACCGTCTGCCGAAGCTGCGGATGATTGTGGTCGCGGCGACGGGAACCGACAATATAGACGTCGAGGCGTGCCGCAGCCGTGGCATCCTGGTCTCCAACATCCGCCAATACGCCTCGCACACCGTGCCGGAACACGCCTTCGCGCTGATCCTCGCGCTGCGCCGCAGTCTCATCGGTTTCCGTGAGGACGTGAAGGCCGGCGAATGGCAGAGGGCCAACCAGTTCTGCTTCTTCACCCATCCGATCAGCGATCTCCACGGCTCGACCCTCGGCGTCATCGGAGAGGGCGTGATCGGCCAGTCCGTCGCCGCCATCGGCAAGGCGTTCGGTATGGAGGTGCTCTACGCTGCCCACAAGGGCAATCCGAACATGGGGCCGCTCTATACGCCCTTTGAAGAAGTGCTGGCCCGCAGCGATGTCATCACCCTGCACTGCCCGCTGACGCCGGCGACCCGCAACATCATCTCGCATGCCGAATTCGACCGGATGGACCGCAAGCCGCTGATTATCAACACGGCGCGCGGCGGGCTGATCGACGAGGCGGCGCTCGCCGATGCCCTCGTCGCGGGCAAGATCGCCGGCGCAGGCATCGACGTCTGCTCCGGCGAGCCTCCTGCCCCGGACAGTCCGCTGATGCGGCTACTCGACCGCCCGAACTTCATCCTCACGCCGCATATCGCCTGGGCAGGCGTTCAGGCGATGCAGACCCTCGCCGATCAGCTGATCGACAACATCGAGGCCTTCGAGCGCGGCGATCCCCGCAACGTCGTCGCCTAACCGGCCCGCGATTTTCCGAACGAGACCGGCGCGGCGACGCCGCTCCCGGCTTCAAGAATTCTGAATGGTGACCGTGATGAGAGACCTGACCCCCTATCTCGACGAGGCGCAGCTCCAGTGGCGCGAGAGCGTCGACAAATTCCTGCAGAAGAAATGCACGCCCGACTATGTTCGCGAATGCGACGAGAAGAAGCGGTTTCCGAACGAGTTGATCGAGGCGACCGGCGAAGCCGGCTGGTGGGCCATTACGATTCCGGAGGAATATGGCGGCATCGGCTCCTACATGGAGATGGCAGCACTGATGGAGATGGCCGCTTATCACAGCGTCGCCCTCTCCCGGACCTGGAACGTCACCGTCAACATGGTCGGGGGCGCGATTGCTCGCTTCGCGAGCCCCGCGATCAAGCAAAAGATCCTGCCGCGTATCGCCGAGGGCAAGATGCTCCTTGCCTTTGCGTTGAGCGAGAACGGCTCAGGTTCCGACGCCGCCTCGCTTACCACCAAGGGCACTGTGAAGGATTCGACGGTCGTCATCAACGGCACCAAGATGTGGATCACCGGCGCGATGACCGCCAACTACATCCTGACGGCGTGCCGGACCGATCCCAATTCCAGCAAGCATGACGGCATCAGCATCGTGCTCGTGCCGAAAGACACGCCGGGGCTGACGATCAACCCGATCGACCTTCTCGGTGGCCATGCCGTGCGCACCTGCGAGGTCAACTACCAGGATGTCGAGGTGCCGCTCGATCTCGTCGTCGGCGACCTCCACGGCGGCTGGAAGCAGCTCCTGACGGTGCTCGCCAAGGAGCGCGTCTCGCTGGCTGCCATGTGCGTTGGCGCGGCGCAGGCGGCGATCGACCTCGCCACCTCCTACGCGACGCAGCGCAACCAGTTCGGCCGCCGTATTTCCGCGTTCCAGGCGGTGTCGCACAAGCTCGTCGACATGCAGATCCAGGTCGATGCCGCGCGGCTGATGACCTACCGCGCCGCGCGCCTTCTGCAGGACGGCTTCGACGCCAACCTGGCGGCGTCGCAGGCGAAGATCTTCGCCTCCGACACCTATCTGAAAGTCGCGATCGAGGGCGTGCAGATCATGGGCGCCAATGGCTATGCGAGCGAGTACGCCATGCAGCGCCATTTCCGCGAGTCGAAGCTCTTCCAGATCTTTGGCGGCACCAACGAGATCCAGCGCAACGTCGCGGCCAAGGGTATGGGGCTCTGAGCCTTAAACCCGCGCCGACCGCCAGCCCACCGCCATTGGACATGAATGATCATGAACGTTGAAACCCTTCCAATCGAAGACATCCGGACCGACCTCGTCGTCGTCGGCGCCGGCGGTGCAGCTTGTCGCGCGGCGGTTTCGGCGAGAGCTGCCGGCGCCGACGTGCATCTCATCGCGAAGGCGCCGATGAAGACCGGCGGCAGCACCGTGCATGGTGCGAGCGAGATCATGAGCATGGGCGCAGCGGCCGGCTTCGGTGATCGCCGCGACCAACCGGAGATTCACTTCCAGGACACGATGCGCGCCGGTCGCGGCTTCATCGACGAGAGTCTCGTACGGGTGCTGGCCGAGGACGCGCCGAAGCGGATTAAGGATCTCATCGCGCTTGGCGTGCCCTTCGATCAGCAGGAGGACGGCAATTACCGCCTGATCCGCAGCGATTTCGGCACCTATGGACGGGCGATGGGCGCCAAGGGCAAGACCGGTCTCGCCTTCGTCGAGGCGCTCGGCAAGGAGATGCAGCGCCTCGGTGTCGTCATCGACGCGCCGGTCATGCTGCTCGATATCGTCCGCGACAGGAATGGCGAGCTCTGCGGCGTCCTCGCTTATGATTCCGAGCGTCACAGACTCCTGCATTACCGCGCTCCGGCCGTCGTCATCGGAGCCGGCGGCATGCATGGCATGTTCGGCCAGCAAGTCTCGACCCGCGAGATGACCGGCGACGGCCAGGCCATCTGCTTCCGGCATGGAGCGGAGCTCATCAATTTGGAGTTCCACCAGTTCGGGCCGGCGATGATCCACCCTTACGTCCAGCTCTTTTCTAAGAACATCTTCGTCCTGCATCCGAAGATTACCAATACCGAAGGCGAAGAGTTCCTCCCGAACTACCTGCCCGAAGGCGTCACAGTGGATGAGGTGCTCGACGAGAAGGTCTTCCCTTTCACCATCAGCAATCCGTCCCGTTATCTTGATATCGCCATGGCGCGCGAGATCAACGAGGGCCGCGGCACGCCGCGCGGTGCGGTGAACTTCTCCTTCGCCCATGTCCCGGACGAGGAACTGCGGCGTACGTCGCCGAACACCTATCGCTGGATGGCCGAACGCGGCGTGTCGATGCGCGAGGATATGCACGAGGTCGGCATCGCCTTCCAGTGCATGAACGGGGGCGTGCGCATGATAGGTCCCGATGCCGCAAGCACGATCCCTGGCGTTTATGTGGTCGGCGAAACCGCAGGCGGCATCCGCGGGCCGGATCGGCCGGGCGGCAATTCGCTGGCCGAGGGCCAGGTCTTCGGTCACCGTGCCGGCGAAGCTGCCGCCGCGCGGGCGGCGGCTTCGAAGCACGCCGCCGAGGCCGCAACGTTCGATGAAAGCATCGACCTCATCGAGGCTTCGCTGAACCGGCAAGGCGGCGCGGATCTCGATGCCATCGCGAGCGCCATCCGCGACGACATGCAGCGCCATTGCCTCGTCGAAAAGAGCGAGGAAGGCCTGCAGAAGGCGCTCGGCACGGTGCTCGCCGGACGGCGCGAGATCGAGGCCGGCTTTGCGGCGACGCCCGAGACGCTGGTCGAGGCTCTCAGCATCCGCAACCTCGCGCAATGCGCCGAGCTGGTGCTGCGCGCCTGCCTCAACCGGACCGAGAGCCGCAGCGCCCATTACCGGGTCGACCATCCCGGCGAGGACGACCGGCACTGGCTGCGCAGCGTTCTCGTGCAGCGCGTCGGCGACGGGGTCGCACTGTCCGATTTCCACTATGAGCCGCAGGAGCAGCAGAAGGCCGGGTGAAGCAACGCTGCTCGAGAACCATCATTGCGAGACTGGTGGATCGTCGAACGTGCCCGTCTTTCCCGTTGGGCTCCTGCCGAGGACAGACCTCCAATCCGCTGGTTCGGATGCGGACGTTATGGTAGTCGCCATGGAAGCTCATGCCGCGCATCTAAGTGACGGAAAGGCGTCGGCGCACATTGCCGTATTCGGGCCTTGAGTAGTAACGGAACAGAAAACACAGATATACGGGCCCCCTGCTTCGAGATCGAAACTCAGGCGGCCGGAGTTACCCTGCCATGCCAGAGTGCCAAATCTTTGGCGCGTTGGACGCCAGCCAGACTGTATCGGGTCACCCGGTGCATCGCTGCGGATCCAGGCAGTGAGATCGTTGAGCTGGTTTCCTTCCGGCAGAATCGCTGAAAGACACACGATCCGACGGCTAACGCTGTCAATGCGCCGCAACAATCGTTGCACCAAATTCTCATAGCGGATTTCTCGCTCGCTCGGCCCGATGAGATGGCCCTCGTCGAGGACGACCAGCCCAATATCATCAATGATGGTTGGATCGTTGCGAAGGGCGAAATCGAGCTTTTCGGGCGTCGCGATCACAATGTCCTGCGATCTCAGCGCGTCTTCATCGCCGAGTGCCGCTCCGCTGGCGCCGTAGAGCGACGAAACGGTGAAGCCGAGGCTGGAGAAGGTCTTGCGGAAGGAACGCTCGGTCTGCGCCGAAAGAGCACGCAGCGGCGTTACGACCAGTACGCGGCGACCTGATGCAAGCGCCATCAGCGCCGTGATTTCGGCTATCCTTGTTTTTCCGGCGCTCGTCGGCAAGGCAACCACGAGGTCGTCGGTGAGGTCTGTCGCTCTGCGGGCGGCCTCCAATTGCGACGGCCAGAGTTCGACCTCAGCAACCCGTCGGGAATAGAGCTCTCCAATAAACAGGCTTCTAAGAGCGGAATATTCGTCCGCCCCCGGCGGCCCGTCCACAGGGAGGACTTGATGGAGGCTCGAGCCCCACAGATCATCGATCAGGTTGAACGCAATTCGCGAAATCCACCAAAGACTCACGGCATTGGCTTGCTTCGCCAACGAGATCGCCCTGCGAAGCAATGATCGGGCTTCGTCCGCAAGCGCCGCAGTTCCAGTTTGGAGCGCAAATTCAAAGAACGCGAGCGCGCGGAAGATGGTCGACGTAACAACGAGCGTCACCACGTCATCCGGATCGAGCTCACCCTCGCCGGCTAAGCGTGTGATGCTCTCGTCGCCATGGGCCGGATCGAGAAGCCAAGCCCGTGCTCGCGTGCCGAGGGTGCTCAGGTCACGCAAGATTAGGAGCGCGAGCGCCTCCTCGGGAGGCGCAAGGTTAGGCTGCTCGGACCGCTGTGAAATCAGAGAGAACGCCAATGCAGAATAGCTTGCAATGTGATAAGCGGCAGCGCCCGCAACTCGATAAAAGCCTCGGTTGGCATCGTCGGCAGCGCCGTTTTGCACCAATGCTTCAAACGCATTCCCCGCCTGGACAAAGCCTTGACGCCAGACGTCAGGAGCGCTGTTCGCCTCACGAAGCGCCATCGCCGCGCGCAGCAGCGACAGTGCGTATTCCGCAAGATCGGTATCAATTGTGTTGCCGAAAGCGGGAGCATCGTCAGGAAGCACGCCATCGCGGCGAATGATCGCGCGTGCTTCCCCTCGCGCCTGCAGGCGACCTCTGGCGCCGTCGGCACCAGCCTGTCTTAGGAACGTCGTCAGATCCTCAATCGTTTCCAAGGGCCAGCGCTCCCTCGTAAGTGAGCCTTATGAAGTCCTGATGATCCGGAATTCGAAGGTGAACGACATTGTGGGTACGCTCAGGTGAGGCCGCCTGAAGATCGTCCCGCAATGCCTGGGGCGCAGCGTTTCCAGAAAGTGTGAAAAGGGCATGGTCGATGCGCGTCGGGGGGACAGCCCGATTGGCAACTTCGTTTCGAATCGAACGGCCCAAGATCGCGCCCTCGCCCTCGTTCTCCATCAACCGATCGGCAATAAAGAGTAGAGACGTCGCGGTCGGACGGCCGTTGTCGCGGGACAAAGCTGCCCGAGCTTCCGAAATCGTTGCGCCGGCAAGGTTGGCGCGGCTCTTGGCCTCCCCCTTGAGGAAGTGAAGGTCGCCGGTGCCATCAACGCGCACGCCGATGAAGTCGTCGCCGCGTAATGCCATCTCGCGGCCGTCCTTATAACGAAGCCGTCGGATCGGAACGGAAAACCCAAGCTGTTCCTCGACCAGCTCCGTCGCAAGGATTTCACCGAGTTCGCCAGATCGCGCGCGCGATGACCGGGGCATGCGCTCCGCCAATATCGCCGCCGCGCCGGGATATCCGAGTTCTCGAATGTCGTCGGCAATACGGGCCATATCGTCGTAGTGAGACCGAACCAAATCTGGAAGCCGATCAGCGATCGCTGCCCGACCATCGTCGCGCTCTGTGAGCCGTCGAAGATGCTTGCGCCCATCCTCTTGATGATCACAGTCGCACCACTCATCAAACAAGGGCACGGGTACCTCTTCGGTCGACCAGATCACCAATGTCGAGTGTATGCGCTGTTCGCCGTCCCACTTTCGATATCCCCGCCCACAGTAGTCTTAAAAGTTTCCCAAATTCTTTGTCCGGCATGGCCGCCAACGTCAATCTCTTAAATCAACTCGAACCAGTTGATGCCGCTCTTGCGAAATAACAGACTCAACTGTGCGCACGATCGAATACTGGCATCATCTGCCATCGCTGCTCCGCGCCTCCTCAAACGCTAACAAGCGATGTGCCTCGGCGAGCAGCCAGACCGCGTGGTCGTCGCCCTCCTGCAACTCCCAGCCC
>NZ_JAFKID010000004.1 GCF_017306545.1 Mesorhizobium sp. | reverse complement strand
TGCGCGCGTGCTGCGCGACGACGTCTCGCTCGCCGTCGACATCCTGGCCGACATACTGAGCGACCCGCTGTTCGACCCGTCCGAGCTCGACCGCGAGCAGGACGTGATCCTGCAGGAGATCGGCGCCGCGCACGACACGCCGGACGACATCGTCTTCGACCGCTTCACCGAGACGGCCTTCCGCCACCAGACGCTCGGCCGCTCGATCCTCGGCACGCCGGAGACGGTGAAGTCCTTCACCTCGGCGCAGCTCCGCTCGTTCATGGAGCGCCAGTACGGCGCCGAGCGCATGGTGATCGTAGCCGCCGGTGACATCAAGCACGACACATTCGTGCGCGAGGTGGAAAAGCAGCTTGGCGGCTTCCGCAGCAAGGCCGACGGGACCATCCCGCAATACGCCCAGTATGTCGGCGGCGACTTCCGCGAGAACCGCGACCTGATGGACGCGCAGATCGTGCTTGGCTTCGAGGGCCGCGCCTACCATGTGCGCGACTTCTATGCCTCGCAGGTGCTGTCGATGATCCTCGGCGGCGGTATGTCGTCCCGGCTGTTCCAGGAGGTCCGCGAGAAGCGCGGCCTGTGCTATTCGGTCTATGCGTTCCACTGGGGATTTTCCGACACCGGCGTCTTCGGCGTCCATGCGGCGACCGGACAGAGCGATATCGCCGAACTGGTCCCTGTCATCATCGACGAACTGCAGAAGGCCGGAGAGAGCATCCTGCAGGAGGAACTCGACCGGGCGCGCGCGCAGTATCGCGCCGGCCTGATCATGTCGGCCGAAAGCCCGGCCAGCCGCGCCTCGCAGATCGCCAGGCAATTGCTGCTGTTCGGACGCCCCATCGCCAAGGAGGAACTGATGGACCGGCTGGCCGCGCTGACGGTCGAGCGGCTGACCGACCTGTCGTCCCGCCTCTTCTCGACCCGTCCGACGCTGACAGCGGTCGGACCGGTCGGCACGCTGGCACCCTACGAGACAATCCTTGACGCGCTTTCGGGCCATCAGACGTCGGCCCGCAAGCTCGCCGTCTGATCCGTTCAAGAAATCGTGTTCGCGCTTCCTTTCTTTCGCCGCGACCTGCCGGCGCTGAAGGGCGACCTCGTCACACTGCGCGTGCCGCTGACCAACGACTATCGGGAATGGTCGACGCTGCGCGGCGAGAGCCGCGCGTTTCTCGAGCCATGGGAACCGCGCTGGACGCCTGACGAGCTCGAGCGAGCGGCCTGGCGGCACCGCATCGGTCGCTACCGCGAGGACTACGCGCAAGGCACGGCCATCGCCCTGTTCATCTTCGAGAAGGCGAGCGGCAAGCTGGCCGGGGGCATCACGCTCGGCAATATCCGCCACGGCGTCGCCCAGAGCGGCCATGTCGGCTACTGGATCGGCGAGCGCTTCGGCGGGCGCGGCCTGATGACCGACGCGGTCAAGGTGGTCTGCCGCTTCGGCTTCGATACGCTGAGGTTGCACCGGATCGAAGCTGCCTGTATTCCCGACAACCAGCGCTCCATCCGCGTGCTTGAAAAAGCCGGATTCACGCGCGAAGGACTTCTGCGATCCTACCTCAGGATCAACGGCATCTGGCAGGACCACTACCTCTACGCCCGGATCGAGGACGATCCGCCGGCGAGCGAACGAAGGACCGGTTTTTGAGGATTTCGACGCGCCTGCGATCGCTGCTTGCCTTCGTCCTTGCGGCGATCGTCGCGGTGTGCTCGACACTTCCCGCCTACGCGGTCGAGCCCATCAAGATCGCTCGCGACGACGTCGCGCTCGACCTGTCAGGCGCCGTCCAAATCTATCGCAACCAGGGCGACAATTTCCAGGTTTCCACCGCGCCCGGCGCCGACGGCATCGTGCGCCGCATCGAGGTCGAAGCCAACGACAAGCGATCGAGGGGCGACTGGGCCGTCTTCGCGCTGGCCAACACGACGGACCAGCAACTCGACCGGCTGATCGTCGCGCCGCACTTCCGGCTCGTCAATTCGGGGCTTTTCTGGCCCGACCTCGGCTCCACGCGCATCGCCGCGATCACGCCCTCGGAAGGCTTCGCGCTGGACCGCCAGTCGAGCCCCGACGCCGACGTCTTCCGGGTGACGCTGAACCCCGGCGCCGTCGTCACCTTCGTCGCCGAACTCGCCTCGCCGAAGCTGCCGCAGGTCTATCTGTGGGAGCCGGAGGCCTACAAGGATTCCGTCAACTCCTACACGCTCTATCGCGGCATCGTCATCGGCATCGCCGGCCTGCTGGCGCTGTTCCTGACCATCCTGTTCGTGGTCAAAGGAACCTCGATGTTTCCGGCCACGGCGGCGCTCGCCTGGGCGGTGCTCGCCTATATCTGCGTGGATTTCGGCTTCCTCAACAAGATCATAGAAATATCGCCCGGCAACGAGCAGATGTGGCGGGCGGGAACGGAGGTGGCGCTGGCGGCGACCTTCGTGGTGTTCCTGTTCGCCTATCTCAACCTCAACCGCTGGCACGGCCATTTCAGCTACGGCGCCGTCGCCTGGATTCTCGGCCTGCTGCTGATCGCCGGCGTCGCCGTCGTCGATCCGGCGATCGCGGCCGGCATCGCACGCCTGTCCTTCGCGGCGACCGCGCTGACCGGGCTCGGCCTCATCGTCACGCTCGGCTGGCGCGGCTACGACCGCGCCATCATGCTGATCCCGAGTTGGGTGATGGTACTTCTGTGGCTGGTCGGCTCGTGGATGGCGATCACCGGCATGCTCAACAACGACATCGCTCAGCCGGCGCTGGGCGGCGGGCTGATCCTGATTACGCTATTGATCGGCTTCACCGTCATCCAGCATGCCTTCGCCGGCGGCGCGCTCTATCAGGGCCTGTTCTCCGACCTGGAGCGGCAGGCGCTGGCGGTGGCCGGCTCCGGCGACACTGTGTGGGATTGGGACGTGCTGCGCGACCGCGTCGTGACACGGCCAGACATTTCCCAGCAGCTCGGCCTGGCGCCCAACAGCCTGGGCGGCGCGGCGCGCAACTGGCTGCCGGTGCTGCATGCCGACGACCGCGACTCGTTCCGCACCACGCTGGACGTCGTGCTGGAACACCGGCGCGGGCGGGTGTCGCAGAACTTCCGCCTGCGCGGCGCCGATGGACACTATCACTGGTTCTCGCTGCGCGCCCGGCCGGTGATCGGCTCCGACGGCGAGGTGATCCGCTGCGTCGGCACGCTGGTCGACGTCACCGAGCAGAAGAAGGCCGAGGAGCGGCTGCTGCACGACGCCGTACACGACAACCTGACCGGCCTGCCGAACCGCGAACTGTTCATGAACCGGCTGGAGGCGATCATCTCGATCGCCCGCACCGAGGAGAAGGTGCGGCCGACCGTCTTCGTCATCGACATCGACCGCTTCAAGCAGGTCAATGACGGGCTCGGCATCTCGGCCGGCGACACCATCCTGTTGACCGTCGCGCGGCGCCTGCACCGGCTGCTGAAGCCCAAGGATTCGCTGTCGCGCTTCGCCGGCGACCAGTTCGCGCTGATGCTTCTGTCGGAACAGGACACCACGCGCGTCGCCGCCGTCGCCGACGCCATCAAACACGCCATCAGCGCGCCGATCACCTTCGCCAAGCGCGAGATCGTGCTGACCGCCTCGATCGGTCTGATCGGCTGGACCTCCGAACAGGCGTCGGCCGAAGACATGGTCAAGGATGCCGAGCTTGCCATGCAGCAGGCCAAGCGCTTCGGCGGCGACCGCATCGAGCCGTTCCGGCCGGCCTTCCGCACCGTCGGCACCGACCGGCTGCAATTCGAGTCCGACCTGCGCCGCGCCATCGAGCGGCGCGAATTCACGCTGGCCTACCAGCCGATCGTGCGGCTGGAAGACAACAGCATCGCCGGCTTCGAGGCGCTGCTGCGCTGGGACCACCCGCGCCGCGGCATGATCCCGCCGGCCGACTTCATTCCGGTGGCCGAAGGCTGCGGGCTGATCGTGCAGCTCGGCCTGTTCGCCATGCAGAAGGCTGCCGACGACCTCGCCGTCTGGCAAAAGCAGTTCGGCGACGTGCCGCTGTCGGTCTCCGTCAACCTCTCCAGCCGCCAGTTGATCCGGCGCGACCTCGTCAGCGACGTGCGCTCGGTCATCGCCCGCTCCAGCATCAAGCCGCGCTGCCTCAGGCTCGAACTCACCGAATCGCTGGTGATGGACAACCCCGTGCAGGCGGCGCATGTGCTGACCAAGCTGAAGCAACTCGGCATCGGCCTGTCGCTCGACGATTTCGGCACCGGCTATTCGTCGCTGTCCTACCTGACGCGCTTTCCCTTCGACACGATCAAGATCGACAAGAGTTTCGTCGACGACGCCACGCCCAAGCGTTCGGTGCTGCTGCGTTCCATGGTCAACATGGCGCACGAACTCGGCCTCTCGGTCGTTGCGGAAGGCATTTCGGACCAGAGCGACGCGCTGGAGCTCAGGCAGATGGGTTGCGAATACGTGCAGAGCTTCATGTTCGGCCCGCCGGTCGCCGGCGAGCAGGTGCCGAAGCTCCTGAAGGACCAGCTTTCCGTCTCCCACGCCCAGACGACGGGCGCATAGCCGGAACCGCCGCTTGTTTCAAAGCGCGGCGCGATCTTTCAGGTCCGCTTTCTGCTTCTCGGAGCCTCGTGTCTTCCCTGGAAGACGCTCTTTCAGGCGTGGCCGGCGGTCGCGCTGAGATAGGTCGGGTCGATGCCGATGGCGGCGAGGATGCGGTCGTATTTGCGCTCGATGTCGGCGTCGAACAGCAATTCCGGATCGGCCGGACAGGTCAGCCAACCGTTTTCGGCGATCTCGCTTTCGAGTTGCCCCGCCCCCCAGCCCGAATAGCCGAGCGCCATCAGCGCATGACGCGGGCCGCGGCCGGCGGAGATCGCCCGCAGGATATCGACGGTGGCGGTAAGGCAGACGTCGTCGGAGACGGGCAGAGAGGATTCCACGCGATAGTCGCCCGAATGCAGCACGAAGCCGCGCGAGCGGTCGACCGGGCCACCGTTGCGCACGACGAAATCGCGCGCCGGCCTCGGCAGGCGGATGGCTTCCTGCTCGTTCATGATGCCGAGCTGCACGAGCAGGTCTGGAAACATCATCTGCTGCGTCTGGTTGATGATGAGGCCCATGGCGCCTTCGTCGGAATGGGCGCAGACATAGATCACCGAACGCGCGAACCGCTCGTCCTTCATGCCCGGCATGGCAATCAGGAACTGGTCATCCAGGAAACCGCGCGCAGCGGCCGTCTTCTTGTGACGCAGCAGGTCCATGGCCGAAGCGTAACGTGTTTCCGACACGCTTGAAAGATGCCGAAAGTCCTATTTGCCGGCGCCGGTCCTGCCAAAATCACGCAAATATGATGCCACCCATGGGGCAGAGGCGGTTGCCTCGCCACAATGAGCCGGTCAAATCATCCCATGCGAACCTGGCTTCCCCTTCCCCTTGCAACCGCCCTGCCGCTGGCTTTCAGCCTGCCGGCCGCCGCCTCTTCTTCCGCCTGGTTCCAAAGCGAAGGCGGACAGGTGCGCCTCGTCACCAGCGGCGCACCGGACCAGAAGGGACGCATCCAGGGTGCGCTCGAAATCGTGCTCAAGCCCGGCTGGAAGACCTATTGGCGCGATCCGGGCGACAGCGGCGTGCCGCCGCAGCTCGACGCCGCGGCCAGCACCAACATCGCCGGCGCGGATCTGGCTTTTCCGGCGCCGCAGCACCACGACGACGGCTACGGGCAATGGGCCGGCTACGATCGTTCCGTCTCCCTGCCGGTGGCCTTCACGCTTGCCGATCCCAAGCAGAAGGCGACCATCGACGCCGATATCTTCCTCGGCATGTGCGAGACGATCTGCATTCCCGTGCAGACGCGGCTGGCGCTCGATCCCGCCGCCGATCCCGACAACGCCGAGGACGCCAAGACGGTGAAGGCCGCGCTTGCGGCGCTGCCGGCGGCCGCCACGACCGGTTTCGGCGCCACCATCCTTCCGGGCGACCATGAGACGCTCGTCGTCGAAGCGCATCTTCCGGGCGATCCGGCGTCCGCCGATCTCTTCGTCGCCGGGGCCGACGACTACATGTTCGGCGCGCCGGAACGGCAGGACCGCGACGGCAGGGTGGTCTTCTCGGTGCCGATCCTCGACCGGCCGACAACCACGCCGACCGGCGAGGGCCTGCACTATACGCTGACCGGTCCGGACGGCGCGGTGGCGGGCTTCCTGCCTTATCCGTGACGGCGGCCGATTGCGGGCGGACCGGGAACCGGCTATCGCTTCGGCCGACCTTTCAACTGCCTGGATGGAAACGATGACCATTGCCGTCGGCGACAGACTGCCCCAAGCCACCTTCAAGACGATGACCCCGGACGGGTCGAAGGACGTCACCACCGCCGATGTCTTCACGGCCAAGAAAGTGGTGCTGTTCGGCGTGCCCGGCGCCTTCACGCCGACCTGCTCGAACAACCACCTGCCCGGCTACCTGGAAAACCTCGACGCGATCCTTTCGCGCGGCGTCGACACGATCGCGGTGGTCGCGGTCAACGACCAGCACGTGATGGGCGCCTGGGCGCGCTTCACCGGCGGCGAAGGCAAGATCCTCTATCTCGCGGACGGCAACGGCGATTTCGTCAAGGCCGCCGGGCTCGACACGGATTTTTCCGGTCACGGCATGGGCCTGCGTTCCAAGCGCTTTTCGATGATCGTCGACGACGGCAAGGTCGTCGCGCTCAACATCGAGAGCAAGCCGGGCGTGAATGAATCGAGCGCGGCCCATATTCTCGGGCAGCTTTGAGGGCGAGGCTTGCCTCAAAGTCCGGCTGCGCGGACGGCCATCAATAGCTCTGGCTGGAGCGCCGCGGCGGTCTTGACGCCGGTTTGGCCGGCTTCGGCTTTGCGGCGGCCTTGATGCCGTCCGCTGTTGCCGCAGCGCCCTGCACACCCGCCGGCTTTTTCTTGAACGGCGCCATGCCGGTGCGCGCCAGTTCGTCGGCGCGTTCGTTTTCCGGGTGGCCGGCATGGCCCTTCACCCAATGCCAGGTCACGTTGTGACGCTGGCGGGCGGCGTCGAGCGCCTGCCACAGTTCGGTGTTCTTGACCGGCTTCTTGTCGGCGGTGCGCCAGCCGTTGCGCTTCCAGCCCTGAATCCAGCCGGAAATGCCATCCTTGACGTAGCTCGAGTCGGTGTAGAGATCGACCGTGCTGCCGTCCTTGATGGCGTCGAGCGCGCTGATGGCGGCCGTCAGTTCCATGCGGTTGTTGGTGGTCAGAGCCTCGCCGCCGGAGAGTTCGCGCATGGCGCCGTCGTTCGGCCCGTCGCTGCGCAGGCGCAGCACGACGCCCCAGCCGCCGGGGCCGGGATTGCCAGAACAGGCGCCGTCGGTGAATGCCTCGACAAGCCTCATGCCGTCACGCTCTCGTTCTTCAACCCGTATTCGGCGGCGGACCGGACCTTTCGGTGGAAGCGCATGCGGCGCAGGTATTCGAGCGGGTCCTTCTTCACCACCAGGCTGCCCGCCGGCGTGTTCAGCCAGTCGTAAAGGCGCGTCAGCATGAAGCGCAGGGCGGAGCCGTGCGCCAAGACGGGCAGCATCTCGGCCTCGCGGCCGGACAGCGGCCGCACCGCCGTGTAGCCGTCGAGCAGCGCCATGCCTTTCGTCAGGTTGAAGGCATTGTCCTTTTCGAAACACCAAGCGTTGAGGCAGATGGCGACGTCATAGGCCAGGAGGTCGGTGCAGGCGAAATAGAAATCGATCAGCCCGGAGAGCTTCTCGCCTAGAAAAAAGACGTTGTCGGGAAACAGGTCGGCATGGATGACGCCGACCGGCAGGTCTGCGGGCCAATTCGCTTCGAGGAAAGCCAGATCGGCCTCCGTTTCCTCCGCCAGCCCGGAAACCACTTCGTCGGCGCGCGGCGCGGCGCGGTCCCACAGCGGCCGCCAGCCCGAAACCGAAAGGGCATTGGCGCGGCGCAGCGAAAAATCGCGACCCGCCAGGTGCATGGCCGCGAGTTCCGTCCCGACCGCGCGGCAATGCTCCACCGTCGGCCGACGCATCCACACGCCTTCGAGAAAGGTGACGAGCGCGGCCGGCCGGCCGGCCAACGTGCCGATGGTCTTGCCGTCCCTGCGGCGCACCGGCAGCGGGCAGCTTATGCCGCGATCGCTCAGGTGCTGCATCAAGCCGAGGAAGAACGGCAGGTCGTCGGGGTTCACCCGCTTTTCGTAGAGGGTCAGGATGTAGGCCGCGCTGGAGGCATGCAGCAGGAAATTGGAATTCTCCACGCCCTCGGCGATGCCCTTATAGGAGAGCAGTTCGCCGACATCGTAGTCGCGCAGGAACGCCGCCAGGTCGATTTCGGAAATGTCGGTGTAGACGGCCATCAGGCGGCCCCGTTGACGAAGGCCATGTCCGCCGGCGTCAGTTCGACATCGCGCAGCGCGCGCATGACCGGGAACTCCTCCGTCTCGGTCGCCGTGACGGCGAGTTCGACCGACACGTCGAAGCGGGCGCGAAAGGCGTCGATGATCTCGTTGACGATGATTTCGGGGGCCGATGCGCCGGCCGAAAGGCCGAGCGTGCCGATGGCGCCGACCTTGTCCCACGGAATGTCCGAGGCGCGTTGGACGAGAAGCGACATGCGCGCCCCCGCGCGTTCCGCCACTTCGACCAGACGGCGGGAATTGGACGAATTGGGCGCGCCGACGACGAGGAACAGGTCGGCGCCTTCGGCGGTTTCCTTCACCGCTTCCTGGCGGTTGGTGGTGGCGTAGCAGATCGATTCGGCCGCTGCCGCCTGCATGGCGGGGAAACGCTCCTCAAGAACGCGGATGATGCCGGCCGTATCCTCCACCGACAGCGTCGTCTGGGTAACGAAGCCGAGCGCCGAGGGGTCGGCGGGCTGGAAGCGCCTGGCGTCCGCTTCCGTCTCGATCAGCGTTACGGCCCCTTCCGGCAACTGGCCCATGGTGCCGATCACCTCCGGATGGCCGGCATGGCCGATCAGGAGCACGTGGCGGCCGAGCCGCTGGTGACGCATCGCCTGCTTGTGTACCTTCGACACCAGCGGGCAGGTGGCGTCGAGATAAAAGAGATTTCTCGCGATTGCATCCGCCGGCACCGATTTCGGCACGCCGTGGGCGGAGAACACCACCGGGCAATGGCGATGGTCGGCCGGGATTTCCGACAGTTCCTCGATGAAGACGGCGCCGAGGTTCTGCAAACCCTCGACCACGTAACGGTTGTGGACGATCTCGTGGCGGACATAGACCGGCGCGCCGTATTTCTTCAGCGCCAGCACGACGATCTGGATCGCCCGGTCGACGCCGGCACAGAAGCCGCGCGGCTGGCAGAGCCGTATGGTCAGGTGTGGTTTTGCGCTCTGGTTCATGGAGGTGGACATGCTGTGCCGGACGCCGGCCTGTCAAGAGACGGAATGCCCGCGCAGGAGGGGTGCGCGGACCGGCGAACTTATGTCACGCCGCTTTGCGCTGCCGCAGCAGCCAGGAGATCAGGACCCCGGCCAGTGCCGCGGCCAGACCGTACCAGGTGATGGCATATTGCAGATGGTTGTTGGGCAGGTCGATGATGGTGGTGCCGCCGACCGGCAGGCCGCCGGGATTGGGCGCGGCATCGGCATCGACGAACAGGTCGAGCACATGGGCGTCCGCCGGCAGGCCGGAACTCGCCGTCATGCCGCGCAGATCCTTCCAGTAGAAGATGTTCTTGTCCGGTTCGTCGTTCGGGATCAGCGAGGATGGCTTTTCGGCCAGCGCGTGGCGCAGCAGCCCGGTGACGGTGACGCGGCCGGCGATCTGACCCTGCTGCCGCGTCGAAGCGTCCTTGCGCTCATAGGGAACGAAGCCGCGATCGACGAAGACCCAGTCGCCGTCGTCCAGTTTCAGCGGCGTAAAAATGTCGAAGCCGGACTGGCCCTTGAAGGTCGAGAAGAAATGCCGCTCGAAGCGGTGGTCGAACGTGCCTGCCACGGTGACGGGCCGGTATTCCTGATCAGCGACGTTCGGGTCGGCCTTGAGGGCCGCGAGAAGATCGACCGGCGGCTCCGCCATGCGGCTGTCGATGGTGGCGATCAGCCCTTCCTTCCAGTACAGGCGCTGCACCTGCCAGGTGCCGAGCCCGATCAGGATGACGAAGACGATCGCGCCCGAAACGACGGCAAGCGCCGTCCTCGGCTTGCGCGCGCCGGCCGCCGCCCGTCCGCTCATGATCCGCGATCCAGCCTGCCTTCGGCCGCCTTGTTGCGGTATTGCAACGTGATCAGCACGCCTTTGAACAGACGCAGCGCGGTCAGGCAGAGCACCAGCGTCAGCGGAATCCATAAAAGGAAGTGCAACCATAGCGGCGGTGCGTAGGAAACCTCCGCCCACAAGGCCAGGCCGACGACGATGAAGCCGATGATGAGAATGACGAACACCGCGGGCCCGTCGCCGGCGTCGGCGAAGGAATAATCCAGCCGGCAGACGGAACATTCCTTGCCGACGGTCAGGAAGCTCGAGAACAGCCTGCCCTCGCCGCAGCGCGGGCAACGCCCCTTCAGGCCGGCCGCAATGGGATCGATCGGGGGCCAGATGGCCTTGTCCTCATGGAACGTGGGCTCTTCGCTCATCCCGCCCTCCAGCGGCCTGAAAAGACGAAGGCGGCCGCGTTGCCGCAGCCGCCCTGTTCGGTTACGCGATCCGTTCAGCCCGCGGCGTGTTCGATGACCGCCCCGGACGACGCCCAGACGTAAATGCAGGCAAACAGGAACAGCCACACCACGTCGACGAAATGCCAGTACCAGGCGGCCGCCTCGAAGCCGAAATGCTGCTTCGGCGTGAAGTCGCCACGGAGAGAGCGGATCAGGCACACAGCCAGGAAGATGGTGCCGATGATGACGTGGAAGCCGTGGAAGCCGGTCGCCATGAAGAAGGTCGCGCCGTAGATCGAATCCTTGAAGGCGAACGGCGCGTGCATGTACTCGTAGGCCTGGACGCAGGAGAACAGCAGGCCGAGCGCCACCGTCACCGTCAGCCCCCAGACGAGGCCCTTGCGGTCGCCGTGGATGAGCGAATGGTGCGCCCAGGTGACGGTCGTGCCCGACAAAAGCAGGATGATGGTGTTGTAGAGCGGCAGGTGGAAGGGATCGAGCACCTCCATACCCTTCGGCGGCCAGATGCCGCCGGTGAAGGCGGCGCGGGCGACCTGCTCAGTCTCGGCCGGGAACAGGCTGGCGTCGAAGAAGGCCCAGAACCAGGCGACGAAGAACATCACCTCGGAGGCGATGAACATGATCATGCCGTAGCGCAGGTGCAGCGACACGACGCGCGTATGGTGGCCCTCGTGCGCTTCCTTGATGGTGTCAGACCACCAGGAGAACATGGTGTAGAGCACGATCAGCAGGCCGATGAAGAAGATCCACGGCGTCGCGATGTTGACGCCGAACAGATGGAACTCGTTGCCCTTCATGTACTGCATCCAGGCGACGCCGCCGACGGCCATGACCAGCGCGCCGACGGACCCGATAAACGGCCACGGGCTAGGATCGATGATGTGGTAGTCGTGTTGCGGTTTTGCGTGCGCGTCTGCCATGTCAGCCCCCGAGGGTCCCTGCGGTATCGGTGTTCGTGTTCTTGCCCGTTTGCGGCGCCGCCGCAACCGGCTTGTTCCCCTCTACCGGGAACATCGTGTAGGAAAGCGTGATCGTCTTGATGTTCTTCAGTTCCGGCACGTTGACGATGTCGGGGTCGACATAGAAGACGACCGGCATGTCCGCCGTCTCGCCGGGCTTCAGCGTCTGGTTGGTGAAGCAGAAGCACTCGACCTTGTTGAAATAGGCGCCGGCGAGATCAGGCGACACGTTGAAGGTGGCGCGGCCGGTCGTGGGCGTGGACAACTTGTTGGTCGCCCGGTAATAGGCCCGCCCTGTCGCTCCGATCTTGAGCGTGACGGAACGGGCGACCGGCTCGAAATCCCACGGCATGTCCGATGCATTGGCGTCGAAGCGGATGGTGATGTCGCGGTCGAGCACCTTGCCGGCATATTGTTCCTCGGCGCGCTGGGTGGTGCCGCCGTAGCCCGTCACCTGGCAGAACAGCCTGTAGAAGGGCACGGCCGCGTAGGCCATGCCGATCATGCCGACGAAGAAGGCCACGCACAGAGTCGCGACGACCGTGTTGTTCCTGTTCGGGCGCGGAGAGGGAGTGGTGTTGCTCATGGCCGCCTCACATCGAACCGTTCGGCATGGAATGAGCGAATTTGATGAAGGTCGCCACATAGAAGATGACGACCAGGGCGCCGAGCGCAAGACCGATCGCGATGGACCGGCTGCGCCGTGCCTTCTTCTGACTTTCGGTCAGTTCGATCATTTCCAGCTTGTCGTCGGCCATCGTCACGCTCCCCCTATGGCGAGCACCCGCTCGACCACGCAGTCAGCCAGGTAGGCGGCGAAAATGCCGAACAGATAAAGAAGCGAATAGCCGAACAGCGCCTTGGCCGGGCGCATGGCGCGGTCGTCCTGCGGCATGACCAAGACCTTCCAGGAATACCACAGGAACCCGGCGCCGAGCAGGGTGGCGACAGCGCCGTAGCCGACGCTCGTATAGCCGAGAACCCAGGGAAGCACGCCGACGGGCGCCAGGATCACCGCATAGGCGAAGATCTGGCGGCGGGTCGAGGCTTCGCCGGCGACGTTCGGCATCATGGGAATGCCGGCGCGCTCGTAATCCTGCGACTTGAACAGGGCGAGCGCCCAGAAATGCGGCGGCGTCCACAGGAAGATGATGAGGAAGAGAATGACGCTTTCCAGACTCACATTGCCGGTCACGGCAGCCCAGCCGATCACCGGCGGAATGGCGCCCGCAGCGCCGCCGATGACGATGTTCTGCGGCGTCCAGCGCTTCAGCCACATCGTGTAGACGACGGCGTAGAAGAAGATCGTGAAGGCGAGCAGCGCCGCCGACAGCCAGTTGACCAGCACGCCGAGCGTCATCACCGAAAGCGCCGACAGAACAAGGCCGAAGACCAGAGCCTCGCCCGGCGCAACGCGGCCCGACGGGATCGGCCGGGTTGCCGTGCGCGTCATCACCGCGTCGATGTCAGCATCGTACCACATGTTGAGCGCGCCCGAGGCGCCGGCGCCGATGGCGATCGCCAGGATGGCGACGACGGCCAGCATCGGATTGATCGACACCGGGGCGGCGACCAGGCCGACGAAGGCCGTGAAGACGACCAGCGACATGACGCGCGGCTTCAGCAGGGCGAAATAATCGCCCGCCGTCGCCTCCGACATGCGCAATGCGCCGTCCTTCAAGCTTGTGTCGTCAACCAGGGCCATGCCTATTCGAGTTTCCGCTCGTCCCGTTTGGTCAGGACCGCCGGCCGGGCCGGCGGTCCTGAATGTCTAGTGCCGCTCACTTCACCTTCGGCAGCTGTTCCCACTGGTGGAAGGGCGGCGGCGAAGGCAGCTGCCATTCCAGGGTCGTGGCGCCTTCGCCCCACGGATTGGCGCCGGCGACGCGCTTCTTCTGGAAGGCCTCGAAGACGCCGTAGAGGAAGATCAGCACGGCAAAGCCGGAGATATAGGAGCCGTAGGACGACACCATGTTCCAGCCGGCGAAAGCGTCCGGATAGTCGATGTAGCGGCGCGGCATGCCGGCGAGGCCGAGGAAATGCTGCGGGAAAAACACCAGGTTCACGCCGACGAACGTGACCCAGAAGTGGGTGTTGGCGATCATCGGCGAATACATGTAGCCGGTCATCTTCGGGAACCAGTAGTACCAGGCCGCGAAGATGGCGAAGACCGCGCCCAGCGACAGCACGTAGTGGAAGTGCGCCACCACGTAATAGGTGTCCTGGAAGGAGCGGTCGAGGCCGGCATTGGCGAGCTGCACGCCCGTCACGCCGCCGATGGTGAACAGGAAGATGAAACCGATCGCCCACAGCATCGGCGTCTTGAAGGAGATGGAGCCGCCCCACATGGTGGCGATCCACGAGAAGATCTTCACGCCCGTCGGCACCGCAATCACCATCGTGGCGAAGACGAAATAGCGCTGAGTGTCGAGCGAAATGCCGGTGGTGTACATGTGGTGCGCCCACACGACGAAGCCGACGGCGCCGATCGCCACCATCGCGTAGGCCATGCCGAGGTAGCCGAAAACCGGCTTCTTCGAGAAGGTCGAGATGACGTGGCTGACGATGCCGAAGCCCGGCAGGATCAGGATGTAGACTTCCGGATGACCGAAGAACCAGAACAGGTGCTGGTAGAGGATCGGGTCGCCGCCGAACTCAGGCGCGAAGAAGGACGTGCCGAAGTTGCGGTCGGTCAGAAGCATGGTGATGGCGCCCGCCAGCACCGGCAGCGAGAGCAGCAGGAGAAAGGCGGTGATCAGCACCGACCAGGCGAACAGCGGCATCTTGTGCAGCGTCATGCCCGGTGCGCGCATGTTGAAGATGGTGGTGATGAAGTTGATGGCGCCGAGGATGGAGGAGGCACCGGCGACGTGGATCGACAGGATCGCCAGGTCCATGGCCGGTCCGGGCTGGCCGGACGTCGAGAACGGCGGATAGAGCGTCCAGCCGCCGCCGACGCCGTAGGCGCCAGGCGCGCTCGGCACGAACATGGAGGTGACGAGAAGGATGAACGCCGGGGGCAGCAGCCAGAACGAGATGTTGTTCATGCGCGGGAAGGCCATGTCCGGCGCGCCGATCATGATCGGCACCATCCAGTTGGCGAAGCCGCCGATCATCGCCGGCATGACCATGAAGAAGATCATGACCAGGGCATGCGCGGTGGTGAAGGCATTGAACATCGACTTGCCGGCGTCGAGCGCGGCGTCGCCATTCACCCCATAGACCATCGAGGCGAGGCCGGGGAAAATCTGGATGCCCGGCTCCGCCAGTTCCCAGCGGATCATGATCGACAAGCCGCCGCCGACGATGCCGGCGAAGATCGCGAAGATCAGATAGAGCGTGCCGATGTCCTTGTGGTTTGTCGAATAAACCCAGCGGACCCAGCCGCGCGGATGGTGGGCGTGGTCGTCGTGCGCTACAGCATGAGCCATGTTCCGCTCCGTTGTTCCCTATCTTGCTGGCCGTGGCATCAATTGCCGGCGGCCGCTACCTTTTTGGTATTGTCGACTTCAGCCATCAGCGCCTTGTTGGCACCCGGCAGATCGTTCTTGGCCGCAGCCATCCACGTATTGAACTGATCGTTCGAGACGACGCGGATCGCGATCGGCATGAAGGCGTGATCCTTGCCGCACAGCTCCGAGCACTGGCCGTAGTACAGGCCTTCCTTGTCGGCCTTGAACCAGGTTTCGTTGATGCGCCCCGGCACCGCGTCGACCTTGATGCCGAAGGCGGGCATGGCGAAGGAATGGATGACGTCGGCGCCCGTGACCAGCACGCGCACCACCTCATTGACCGGAACGACCATCTCGTTGTCGACGGCCAGCAGCCGCGGATAGACGGCCTTGTCCTCCTTGCCGGCCGCGGCACGGTCGCCGTCAGCCAGGATCGCCGAGTTGAAGGAGAGCGGGGCATCGGTCTGGTATTCGTAATCCCAGTTCCACTGGTTGCCGGTCGCCTTCACGGTCAGCTTCGGCTCTTCCGGCGGCGAATACTGCGCCGTCAGGAGCTGGAACGACGGCACGGCGATGAAAAGCAGGACGACCACCGGCCCGACGGTCCAGATCACCTCGATCAGCGTGTTGTGGCTGGTGCGCGACGGCGTCGGATTGGCACCGGCGCGGAACTTCACGATGCACCAGGCCAGCAGAACCAGAACCAGCAGGGTGATCGGAACGATGAACCACAGCGTATAATCCTGGAACCAGGTGATCTGGCGCATGATATCGGTGGCCGGCTGCTGGAAAGTGGTTTCCCACGGTCGCGGCTGGTCGGCGTGCGCGGCTCCAGCGAAAAACACGGCGGAGGCGCCGACGCCAGCAAGAAGTTTCCTCATCGCCCTGATCATCTCCAGTCCCCACGGCCGCATATTGCCAATGCACCACGCTCGGGACGGGAATCCCGAGCTTTCTCAGTTCGGTTCAAACCATACTCTTTTTCCTATCGCAAGGAAGGAGCAGGGCAAATCATGCGGCATTTTTGCGCGCGGCGGGCGGCCCGGCCCCGATAGACAAGGCGCAGGGCGACCCCATACGGCGCCGGACCGGCCGCAAATCGCCGCCGTTTGGCCGGAAAACCGCATTGTAGCCGCATTCGGAGCCGATTGGGCCTCCTCCCGCGCTTTTTTTCGGCCATGGCCGGGCTTAAAGTGCCGTGATTCGCAAGTGGAGCCGCCATGAAACCCTGGGTTTCGAGAACCTTGGCGAAGGTCATCTTTCTCGCCGCCTTTTCGGTCGCCGGCCATGCCTATGCGGCCCAGCCCAGCGGCACGGTGAAATCCACCCATGGCGCATGGTCCATCATCTGCGACACGCCGGCCGGCGCCTCGTCGGAACAATGCGTGATGATGCAGAACGTGGTGGCCGAGGACCGCCCGGAAATGGGCCTTTCGGTCGTGGTGCTGCGCACCGCCGACAACAAGGCCGAAATCCTGCGCGTGCTGGCGCCGCTCGGCGTGCTCCTGCCCAACGGGCTCGGCCTCAACGTCGACGGCAAGGATATCGGCCGCGCCTATTTCGTGCGCTGCTTCCAGGACGGCTGCTATGCCGAGGTCATCCTGGAAAAGCCGCTGCTGGACACCTTGAAGAACGGCAAGGCCGCGACCTTCATCGTCTTCCAGACGCCGGAGGAAGGCATCGGCATCCCGGTCGACCTGAAAGGGTTCGCCGACGGCTTCGCCGCCCTGCCCTGACGCTCGCTCAGCGCATCGCAAGGGAGATCGCGATGCCGCCGGCCATGCCGATGCCGATCCCCGCGACGGCGTAGTCGATGCCGAACACCATGCCTACGGCAAAGCCGACCAGTGCGCCGACGACTATCCAGGTTGAGCGCTTCAGACCTGTGCCTCACGCGACCTTGACCCTCGCCGGGATGCAAGCCGCCTTCTCTGTGCCTATATTGGCCTCCATCACCTCCAAACCGGGAGCCGCCCCTTGCGTTCCATGCTGACCGAACAATTCGACATTTCCGAAAGCCGTCTGAAGGAGATCGTGGCAGACAGCGTGCGCGGCGCCGACGACGGCGAGCTTTTCCTCGAATACAGCGAGAGCGAGGCGCTGATGTTCGACAACGGCCGCCTGAAGACGGCCAACTTCAGCACCGACCAGGGATTCGGCCTGCGCGCCGTGGCGGGCGAAGCGAGCGGCTACGCCCATTCGAGCGAGCTTTCGGAAGCGGCGCTTCTGCGCGCCTCGGACGCTGCCTCGACGGTGAAGGCCGGTTATTCCGGGACGATGGCGGCGGCACCGGCGCGCACCAACCGTCATCTCTACAGCGACGAGAATCCCATTCCCTCGCCGTCCTTCGAGGCCAAGGCGAAGCTGCTGACCGAAATCGACGGCTGGCTGCGCGGCCGCGATCCGCGCGTGCGCCAGGTCACGGCTTCGCTGGCGTCGTCCTGGCAGCAGGTCGAGATCGTGCGCGGCGACGGGCAGGTGGTGCGCGACATCCGCCCGCTGGTGCGCGTCAACGTCGCCGTCGTCGTCGGCGAGGGCGACCGGCAGGAGAGCGGCTCCTACGGCATGGGCGGGCGTACCGGCTTCGGCGATTTCATCGTCGAGGACAACTGGAAGCACGCGGCACAAGAAGCGCTCAGGCAGGCGCTGGTCAATCTCGAAGCGGTGCCGGCGCCGGCCGGCACGTTCGATATCGTGCTCTCGTCCGGCTGGCCGGGCGTGATGCTGCACGAGGCGGTCGGGCACGGATTGGAAGGTGACTTCAACCGCAAGAAGACCTCCGCCTTCGCCGGCCTGCTGGGCAGCCAGGTCGCGGCCAAGGGCGTCACCGTCGTGGACGACGGCACCATCGCCGAGCGGCGCGGCTCGCTGACGGTGGACGACGAAGGCACGCCGACGAACCGCACCGTGCTGATCGACGACGGCAAGCTGGTCGGCTACATGCAGGACCGTCAGAATGCCCGGCTGATGGGCATGGCGGCGACGGGAAACGGCCGCCGCGAAGGTTATGCGCACCAGCCGATGCCGCGCATGACCAACACCTACATGACCGCCGGCGAGCACACGCCGGAGGAAATCATCGCCTCGGTGAAGAAGGGCGTCTATGCCGTTTCCTTCGGCGGCGGCCAGGTCGACATCACGTCAGGCAAGTTCGTCTTCGGCTGCACCGAGGCCTACATGATCGAGAACGGCAAGGTGACGCAGCCGATCAAGGGCGCCATGCTGATCGGCAACGGGCCGGACGCCATGCACCGGGTCGCCATGGTCGGCAA
The DNA here is from genome assembly GCF_017306545.1 of Mesorhizobium sp. Classification (GTDB taxonomy): domain Bacteria; phylum Pseudomonadota; class Alphaproteobacteria; order Rhizobiales; family Rhizobiaceae; genus Mesorhizobium. Next base: position 215,618 of record NZ_JAFKID010000004.1, on the reverse strand, counting down.
CGACATGAAGCTCGACACCGGCATCGGCATGTGCGGCAAGGCCGGCCAGAGCGTGCCGGTCGGCGTCGGCCAGCCGCACTTGCGCATGAACCAGATGACGGTCGGCGGCACGCAGGTGTGACCGCCAACCGCGGCGGCGCCGTTGGTCAGGATTGCGCCGTCGGACGTTAAAGCGTGTGCGATCTTTCAGATTCGCTCCGCACGCTTTGAATTCCTGATTCTACGCATGTCTTTGTCCCGAAGCCGGGCCCCCCTTTCGGGAGACATGCCTATATCCACGAAGCGGCGGTCTTCGGCAGCCTGTGGTCGGGATCGATCACCGTGAGCTTCGGGGCATTGTCGTCGTTCCAGCGCCATAGCGCCACGCAGCTTCCGCCCGGCGACATATGTGACGGATAGACTATTCCGTCATGCCCCTGCGCAAGAAGCTTGCGCCGCAACCGGTGCGTTTCCGGCACCTTGCCGCGGTCCATCAGGTCGCGCCATTCGCAACGGTGAATATCCGATCTGACCTCCAGGTCGCCGAGAACGGCCTCGTCAGTCAGGTCCGCCAGCTTGGCGCCGGTCAGTTCGAGTTGCGCGATCAGCGCGGGATGCTGGACAAAACCCTGATTGTACTCGGCCCAAGCCGTCGACAATTCGCGCGCGGCGTAGATGGCCGGCGCACCGACAGGATTCCAGCGACCGCCGAAGCGGGCCGCCCCCTCGCCCGACAGCGGCAGATGCGCCCAGCGCGGCACGAAGGCGCGCCACAGTGTCAGCGGCGCATCAGGCATAGACGCCGGCGCGCACGGCCTCCAGATAGGCAAGCACCTTGTCGGCCTTGTCCTCGCGCACGAGATCGTAGGCGGTCTTGCCGGCCCAGCCGGGGATCGGCTGGTGCTTGAACCAGATGGCGGCGCGCTGCTCGGTGCCCGCCATTTCGCTCGCCATCGCCAGGATGCGCACGACCGGGCTGAGTGCTGCATCGACCTTGCGGGCGCCGGTGCGCGCCGTCAGCGTGTTGCGGGCGACGCCGATCAGCCCGGCCAGCTCCGTCAGCGTGACGCCAAGATGCTCGGCGACGCGGCGCGCCGACAGGAATGGCGCGCCGGCATCACCGAAGTGCAGGGCGGGAGAGTCGAAAGTCGCGATGGCCATGGCATGGTCCTTACACGATTTTTCCTGTTCACGCTTAAAATAAGCTCAAATCACGCACGTTTCAAGGATAGCTCACCGCTTCTTCCTCGGCTTCTCCAGCAATGCCACCGCTTCGACATGCGGCGACCAGAGGAACTGGTCGATCGGCACGACGCTTTTCAAGGCGTAGCCGCCGTCGAGAAGAATGCGCAGGTCCCGCGCCAGCGTCACCGGATTGCAGGACACGGCCACGACAAGCGGCACCTGCGAACGCGCGAGTTGCTTCGACTGGTCCTCGGCGCCGGCGCGCGGCGGATCGAAGACGACGCCGTCGAAGGCTTCCAGTTCCTTCGCCGTCAACGGGCGGCGGAACAGGTCGCGTTTCTCCGCCGTCACCCGTTTCAGGCCAGCGGCGAAGCGAAAGCCGCGGTCGAGTGCGGCGAGTGCGGCCGCATCGTTCTCGACCGCATGAACCTCGGCCTTCGAGGCCAGCCGCAGGGCGAAGCTGCCGCAGCCGGAAAACAGGTCGGCGATCTTTTTCGCACGAGACAAATGGCCGGCAACCAGTTCGGCCATCGTCGCCTCGGCGGCCTCGGTCGCCTGAAGAAAGGCGCCGGGCGGCGGCATCACCGCGACGGTTCCGAACGTCACCGCCGGCTTCTTCGGCTCGACGATCACCTCGGCATCGGCCGACAGCCGGGCCAATCCTTCCCGGACGGCGAAATCGATCAGGCTGCGTCGCCGTCCATCGTCGATACGACCCGCATCGTGCAAGGCAACGTCGAGGCCGGATGCCGTGGCGGTCACGGCCATATGGAACGGCTTTGGCGTGGCGCAGGCCAGTTCCGCCAGTGCGCGCAACGTGGGCAATGCCGCAACGATCTCGGGCAGCAGCACCGGACATTCTTCCAGCGGAACGATTTCCGCGGAGAGGTGCCGATTGAAGCCGAGCAGCATGCCGGCCTCGGTGCGGCGCGCCGTGAAGGCGGCGCGGCGACGGGTACCGGACCGGCAGGCGACCAGCGGCGCGACCTCGGCCTCGATCTTGCGGCTGCGCAACGCCAGCACCACGCGCTCGCGCTTCCAGGCTCTATAGGCCTCGTCCTGCATGTGCTGGAGCGCGCAGCCGCCGCAGGCGCCGAAATGGCGGCAGGCGGGATCGACGCGCAACGGCGAGGGATCGAGCACGGCGATCAGGTCCGCCCGGTCCTTCACGCGCGCCGCCGTCACCGTCTCACCCGGCAAGGCGAAGGGAATGAAGACCTCGCCGCCCTCGCCCGCGGCGATGCCGTCGCCCTGTGCGCCCAGCCTGTCGATGACGAACCGATTGCTCATCTGTCCTTCACTCCGCCCAGCAGGAATTCGCGGTTGCCGTCGCCGCCTTCGATGGGCGACGGCGCAAGGCCGAGCGCGCGCCAGCCCGGCACGCCGTCCAGCCAGGACCGGAGATCTTCCGCAACCGTTTCGGCCGACGCGGGGTCCTTGAGCAAGCCGCCTTTGCCGATGGCCTGCCTGCCCGCCTCGAATTGCGGCTTGACGAGCAGCACGGCTCCCGCTCCCGGTCGTGCAAGGCCGAGCGCCGGCGGCAGCGCCAGTTTCAGCGAGATGAAACTGACGTCGGAGACGACGAAGCCGGGCACCCTGCCCTCGATATCGCTAGCCACGAGATCGCGCGCATTCAGGCCCTCGATGGAGCGCACGCGCCGATCGCCGGCGATCGCATGGTGCATCTGGCCGTGGCCGACGTCGATGGCCGTAACGTGGGCGGCACCCCGCTCCAGCAGAACCTGCGTGAAGCCGCCGGTGGAAGCGCCGATGTCCAGGACCTCGCTGCCGGTTACGTCGAAGCCGAAACGGTCGAGCCCGGCGACCAGCTTCAGCGCCGCGCGGGAAACATAAGTGCGTGCGGGATCGTCGACATCGAGGGCGGCACCGGCGTCCACAGCCTGTCCGGGCTTCGCAGCCACCACCCCGTCGACGCGCACGGTTTTCCGTTCGACCGCATCGCGGGCGCGCGAGCGGCTGGCGAACAGGCCGCGCGCGACGAGAAGATCGTCAAGGCGCCGGCGGCCCGAAGCTGGCTGTGCGGATTTCATCGGCCTTCATTGACGAAAGCAGAAGACGAAGGCAAGCGTGGTCATCGACGGGCCGCCTAGCGCGCGGCCTCAGAGCCCTTTTGAAAAACCGTCAGGCGGCGACGAAAACGGTGGCCGGCGAGCACCGGAGCGGAGCGTGCATCAGGTACGTGAGCACCGGAGCACAGCCGGCCGCCGTTTGCAGCCCCGCCTCACGGAATTTTCAAAAGGGCTCTCAATTGACCAGCCTGAAGGACGGCCCTTCCACGGCCGGCACGAGGCCGTCGTCATGCGCCGTATCCGGTTCGGCATGAGCGACCGGCGGCGGCGCGTTCTGCGCCGCGACGAATTGCGGCTTGTCGCGAAAGGAGAAGCCGCCGCGGATATCGCCCACCTTGGCGGCCGCGATCCGGGTGGCGGCGTCTTCCAGACTTTGATCGTAGCGGGGTTCCGCCGCGCGTGCCGCCGAAACGAACACCGCCCCGAAGGCGAACGCCATCAGCGCCTTTTTCATCGATTTTGTATTCCCTGTCTGCACCCGCATTAACAGGGCGGCGTTGAAAAACGCCCAAGACAAAGGGTAAGCAGAACGCCAAACAGCAGCGTGAACAATCGGTTAGCCGGGCATGCCGAGAATATGATTCGGCTTGCTCGCAGATCGATTCAAGTCGTTAAGGCGATGAATCACGCGCGCTGCGCGGCAACACGACGGCCGAGCGCGGCAAAGACGGTGCCGACGATGCCCGCCGCATCGAGGCCGGCGGCGGCGTACATCTTTTCCGGCTTGCCGTGGTCGGTGAAAGCGTCCGGCAGCACCAGCGGGCGCATCTTCAGGCCGCTTTCCAGCAGGCCCTCATGGGCGAGGAAATGCAGCACCTGGGTGGCGAAGCCGCCGATCGCCCCTTCCTCGACTGTGAGCAGAATCTCGTGCGAGCGCGCCAGCCGGCGCACCAGATCCTCGTCCAGCGGCTTGGCGAAGCGGGCGTCCGCCACGGTGGTCGACAAGCCGGCCGCGCCCAGTTCTTCCGCCGCCAGCAGGCAGTCGGCGAGGCGCGTGCCGAAGGACAGAAGCGCCACCTTCGTCCCTTCCCTGACGATGCGCCCCTTGCCGATCGCAAGCGGCGAGCCGCGTTCGGGCAGGTCGACGCCCACACCGTTGCCGCGCGGATAGCGAAAGGAAATCGGCCCGTCGTCATAATCGGCGGCGGTGCGCACCATGTGCCTCAGTTCCGCCTCGTCGCTCGCCGCCATGACGACGAAGCCGGGCAGCGAGGCGAGAAAGGTCGTGTCGAAGGCGCCGCAATGGGTGGCGCCGTCGGCGCCGACATAGCCGGCGCGGTCGATGGGAAAACGGACGGGCAGGCTCTGCAAGGCGACGTCGTGCACCACCTGGTCGTAGGCGCGTTGCAGGAAGGTCGAATAGATCGCGGCAAAGGGCTTGTAGCCTTCGCTCGCCAGCCCGGCGGCGAAGGTGACGCCATGTTGCTCGGCAATGCCGACATCGAAGGTGCGGCCGGGAAAAACCTCGCCGAACAGGTCGAGCCCGGTGCCGGTCGGCATGGCCGCCGTCACCGCGACGATGCGGTCGTCCTCGACGGCCTCGCGGATCAGGCTTTCGGCAAAGACGTTGGTGTAGCTCGGCGCGTTGGCCGGCGCCTTCGCCTGCGCGCCGGTGATGACGTCGAACCGGTTGACGCCGTGGTACTTATCGGCGGCGGCTTCGGCCGGCGCATAGCCTTTGCCCTTCTGGGTGACGACGTGGATCAGCACCGGGCCGCTGGCATTGTCGCGCACGTTTCTCAGCACCGGAACCAGATGCTCCAGATTATGTCCGTCGATCGGACCGATGTGATGAAAGCCCATTTCCTCGAACAGCGTGCCGCCGGTAACATAGCCGCGCGCATGTTCGACGGCGCGTGCGATGGCGCGATCGACGCGCCTGCCGAGATAGGAGGTCAGCTTCTTGCCGACGTCGCGCAGGCCCGAATAGGCGCGGCCGGAGGCGAGCCGGGCCAGATAGGCGCTCATGGCGCCGGTCGGCGGCGCAATCGACATGTCGTTGTCGTTGAGGATGACGATCAAACGGGCGTCCAGCGCGCCGGCATTGTTCATGGCCTCGTAGGCCATGCCGGCCGACAGCGCGCCGTCGCCGATGACGGCGATGACGTTGTTTTTGCCGCCGCCGAGGTCGCGCGCCACGGCCATGCCGAGCCCGGCCGAGATGGAGGTCGAGGAATGCGCGGCGCCGAACGGATCGTACTCGCTCTCGGCCCGCCGGGTGAAGCCGGAAAGCCCGCCTTCCTGCCTCAGCGTGCGGATGCGGTCGCGGCGGCCGGTCAGTATCTTGTGCGGATAGGCCTGGTGGCCGACGTCCCAGATCACCCGGTCGGCGGGCGTGTCGAAGACGTAGTGGAGCGCCACCGTCAGTTCGACGACGCCAAGGCCGGCGCCGAGATGGCCGCCGGTCTGCGAGACGGCGTCGATCAGTTCCGCGCGCAGTTCACCGGCGAGTTGCGGCAGGTCGCGCTCAGGCAGCGCGCGCAGGTCGGCCGGAATACGGACCTTGTCGAGCATCGGCGTTTGGGGCTTCGGGCTCATGGCGGCGACCTGCTTTGATCCATGCGGCAATAGGATGGCGGCCGGCGAAAGTAAACGCGAGGCCGGAGAAGGTCCCGGTCTAACCCTCGGGCAGCGGAACGAATTCTTCCTCGTCGCCGGGAACGATATCGAAGCGGCCGGTTTTCCATTCCTGCTTGGCCTGCTCGATGCGCTCCCGAGAGGAAGAGACGAAATTCCACCAGATGTAGCGCTTCGACGGCAGCGAAGCGCCGCCGAACAGCATGAAATGCGCGCCGGAATTGGAGGAAACGACGATCTCGTCGCCGGGCTTGAACACCAGAAGCCGCTCGATCGGGAAGGTGTCGCCGGAAATCGTCACCTCGCCGGCGAGCGTATAGATCGCCCGTTCCTCGGCGTCGGAAGGAATCCTGACGCTAGCGCCGGGGTCGAGCCGGATATCGGCATAAAGCGTGTCCGAATAGACACCGACCGGCGATTTCAGCCCCTCGAAGGCGCCGATGACGAGACGGCCGCAGACGCCGTCGGCGTCGAATTCGGGCAGGTTGGCGGCGGTCGTGTGGTCGAACACCGGCGCGATCTCCTCCTTGCCGTCCGGCAGGGCCAGCCACGTCTGGAGGCCGGAAACGGACATCGGCGCGCCGCGCAACTCCTCCGGCGTGCGCTCGGAATGGACGATGCCGCGCCCGGCCGTCATCAGGTTCACGTCGCCCGGTTCGATCACCATTTCGGTGCCGAGCGAATCGCGATGGCGGATCTTGCCGTCGAACAGGTAGGTGACGGTCGAAAGCCCGATATGCGGATGCGGCCGCACGTCGAGCGCCTGCCCGGCGCGCAGGATCGCCGGCCCCATGCGGTCGAAGAAGATGAACGGCCCGACCAGCCGGCGCTTCGCCGTCGGCAGCGCGCGGCGGACCTGGAAGCCGTCGATGTCGCGCGCGTTCGGCACCACCATCAACTCGATGGCGTCGCAGGCGAAGGCGTCGCCGATGTTCGGATCGTTACCGGGAAAGAAGCTCATCCGTCTTGATCTCCCTTACGGCCAGGTGAGGATGCCCACATCATAGCGCGAGAGGTGGCGGTCGTATGTCATGAACTGCAAGTTCTCGATAATCGCCTGCGCCAGCATCAGCCGGTCGAACGGATCGCCATGAAGCAAAGGCAGGCGCTCGACGAAAGCGGCGTGGGCTGCCGTGACATCGAGGAATTTGAAGCCGGCGGCTTCGAACTCGGCTATCGCGTCATGGCCCGAAAGCGACGGGGCGTCCGGCCGGCCAAGCGGATGCTTGATGGCGATCTCCCACACCGCGACCGCGGAAACGAAAATATTCGGAAAAGCGTCCCGGAGGAGGCGATGGTGATCGTCAGGGATACGCTCCGGCGCGGTTATCGCCCAGATAGCGACATGCGTGTCGAGGAGAAGTCTCACTTCTTCTCGTCAAGGAACATCGCCGCGACCTCGGCGTCCAATGCCTGGAACTTCTCATAGTCGAGCGGCGGATATTTTCCACGCGCGAGCCCCAGCCGCAGTTTCTTCTCCGGTTTGGAAATCGGCACCAACCGCGCAGCCGGCTTGCCGTTGCGGGCGATGATGATTTCTTCCTCGGCGCCGCTCTCCACCGCTTCCACCAGCTTGGAGAGCGACGTCTTCGCTTCGAGCATGTTGACCATTCCCACGGTCGCCTCCTTAGCTAAGTCTGGCTAAGTATAGGTCGGCGAAGCGACGCCTTCAAGCCGGAGGCAGACGGCTCATTCCCCATCGAGCGGCTCCGTACCGGCAGGCTTGCCGTCGCGGGAAAGGCGAATCTTTTCAACCTTGTCCTCGGCCGCCTTCAACAAGCGGTCGCAGTGCGCCTTCAGCGCCTCGCCGCGCTCGTAGATGCGGATCGACTGATCGAGCGGTACGTCGCCGCGCTCCAGGTCGTCGACGATCTTCTCCAGCGCGTCGAGCGCCTGCTCGAAGCTCATCGCCTTGACGTCCGCATTCGCTTCATCGGCCATGGATCATCCTTTCATCAGACGCCCGACATGGGCGGCGACTGAAAACGCCAGCCCATGCAGGTCATAGCCACCTTCCAGCAGGCTGACCAGCCGGCCGGCGCTATGGCGCGCGGCCTGTTCCATCACTTGCCCGGTCGCCCAGTCGAAATCGTCCTCGGTGAGATTGATCTCGGCCAGCGGGTCGCGGTGGTGCGCGTCGAAACCGGCCGACACGATAATCAAATCGGGGCGAAACGCATCCAGCGCCGGCAGGACGCGCGAGGAAAAGGCGTCGCGAAACGTCTCGCTGCCGGTGCGGGGCGCCAACGGCGCGTTGACGATGTTGCCGACGCCCGTCTCGGTCTTTGCGCCGGTGCCGGGATAAAGCGGCATCTGGTGCGTCGAGCAGTAGAGCACTGAGGGATCGTCCCAGAAAATGTCCTGCGTGCCGTTGCCGTGATGCACGTCCCAATCGACGATGGCGATGCGCTCGGCGCCGTGCCTGCCCTGGGCGTAGCGGGCGGCGATCGCCGCATAGTTGAACAGGCAAAAACCCATCGCCGTCGTCTTTTCGGCATGGTGGCCCGGCGGCCGGGCGGCGACGAAAACATTGTCGGCCCTGCGCCCGAACACGTCGTCCACCGCCGCGTTGGCCGCGCCGATCGCCGTCAGCGCCGCCTGCCAGCTTTTCGGGCTGAGCACGGTATCCCCGTCGATGCCCGCAAGCCCGTCCCGCGGAACCGCCGCCTTGATGCGCTCGACGAAATCCCGCGGATGAACGGCAAGGATCGTTTCAGGATCGCCTACAGGCGCCTCGACGCGATCGAGCGCGGCGAACGCCTCTTCATCCAGCACACGCTGGATGGCGCGCAGGCGGTCCGGCCGCTCGGGATGGCCGGGCGGGGTCAGGTGCTCGAGATAGATCGGATGCGTGTAGAGCCGCGTCGCCATGCCCCGATATAGGCGCGGGCGACCGGCTTGACCATGGTCGGAGACGCCCCACCGGCAGTGTTCAACAGAAGATCGGCCCTGATCGTCTAAAGGATTTCGGTCCGCACGATATGGATGCCGAAACCTTCGAGCCCGACATAGTGCCGTTCACGCGAAGCGATCAGGCTGATCGACGAGATGCCGAGATCCTTGAGGATCTGGGCGCCGAGGCCGATTTCGCGCCACTCGCTCTCGCGACGGCGGGCTTCCTCGTGGTCCTCGCGCTCGCCTGCCGGGCGATTGCGGTCCTGATGCGCGACGCCGACCGAGCCTTCGCGCAGGTAGACGACGACGCCGCGCTTCTTCTCGCCCATGGCGCGCATGACGCCGTCCAGTCTGTGGTCGGTGCCGAAGACATCGGTGACGACGTCCTCCGGATGCAGGCGCACGGGAACGTCCTCGCCGTCGCGGATATCGCCGAAGACCACCGCCAGATGGTGCATGACGTCCCACGGCAGGGTGTAGGTGTAGGCCTTGGCCTTGCCGCCGGGGGTCTCGATGTCGGTGCAGGCGACGCGCTGCACCAGCGTTTCCTGACGCTGGCGGTAGGCGATCAGATCGGCGACGGAAACCTGCTTCAGGCCGTGCTTTTCGGCGAAGGCCGCCACCTGCGGCCCCCGCTTGACGGTGCCGTCGTCGTTGACCAGTTCGGAAATGACGCCGACCGGCGGCAGGCCGGCCAGCTTGCACAGGTCCACCGCCGCCTCGGTGTGGCCGGAGCGCATCAACACGCCGCCCTCGCGCGCGATCAGCGGGAAGATGTGGCCGGGCCGGACGAAATCTGAGGCACCGACGTTGCCGTTGGCGAGGTTGCGCACGGTCAAAGTGCGGTCGTCGGCCGAAATGCCGGTGGTGGTGCCGTGCTTGAAGTCCACAGAAACGGTGAAGGCGGTGGTGTGGGCCGAATCGTTGTCGGCCACCATCGGCGCAAGGTTCAGGCGCCGGGCGTCCTCCTTGGTCATCGGCGTGCAGACGATGCCGGAGGTGTGGCGCACGATGAAGGCCATATTCTCCGGCGTGCAATGGACGGCCGAGACGATCAGGTCGCCCTCGTTCTCGCGCCCGTCATCGTCCATGACGACGACGATCTCGCCGCGCTCGAAGGCGCGGATGGCTTCGACGGTCTTTTTCTGGTCGTAGGGCATGGGGTTCGCTTCGCTCGCAGGGCAATAGGGGAATAGGGGAATAGGGGAATAGGGGAGTAGGACAGAGGGAGCGCACTAGCAACATATTGCCTTACTGCCCTATTCCCTTACTCCCCTACCTTCCCGTCTGTCCCCGATGCCGCAGATAGTGATCGGCAATCGCGCAGGCCACCATCGCCTCGCCGATCGGCACGGCGCGGATGCCGACGCAGGGATCGTGGCGGCCCTTGGTCATGACCTCGACGTCTTGGCCGTCCCGGTCGATGGACTTGCGCGGCGTCAGGATCGACGAGGTCGGCTTGACGGCGAAGCGGGCGATCACCGGCTGGCCGGTCGAGATGCCGCCGAGGATGCCGCCGGCATTGTTGGACAGGAACACCGGCTTGCCGTCGTTGCCCATGCGCATCTCGTCGGCGTTCTGTTCGCCGGTGATGGTTGCGGCCTCGAAGCCGTTGCCGATCTCGACGCCCTTGACCGCGTTGATCGACATCAGGCCGGACGCGATATCCTGGTCGAGCTTGGCGTAGATCGGCGCGCCAAGGCCGGCCGGCACTCCGTCGGCGACGATCTCGATCACCGCGCCGACGGAGGAGCCGGCCTTGCGGATGCCGTCGAGATAGGCGGCGAAGACCGGGACGGAGGCGGGGTCCGGCGTGAAGAAGGGGTTTTCGGGGTCGCCGACGAAATTCCAGTTCCAGTTGGCGCGGTCAATCGTCTTCTCGCCCATGGAGACCAGCGCGCCGCGCACCACCAGACCGGGCACTACTTTCCGCGCCAAAGCGCCTGCGGCGACGCGCGCGGCCGTCTCGCGCGCCGAGGAGCGGCCGCCGCCGCGATGGTCGCGCAGGCCGTATTTCACCTCATAGGTATAGTCGGCATGGCCGGGGCGGTACTGGCGGGCGATCTCGCCGTAATCCTTGGAGCGCTGGTCGACGTTCTCGATCAGCATCGACACCGGCGTGCCGGTGGTGACCATCGTCTCGCCGTCGTCGTCGAGGATGAAGCCGGACAGCACCTTCACCGCATCCGGCTCGCGCCGTTGGGTGACGAAGCGCGACTGGCCGGGCCGGCGCCTGTCGAGTTCGGCCTGGATTTCGGCCAGCGTAAAGCGGATGCCGGGCGGGCAGCCGTCCACGACGCAGCCCAACGCCGGGCCATGGCTTTCGCCCCAGGTGGTGACGCGGAACAGATGGCCGAAGGTGTTGTGAGACATGTTTTCGCCGAGCTTCGCCGGCTGCCGCCGACCCTCCGCGCTTCTATTGGCGTTTTCGGCGCCGGTCAAATTACCCGGCGCGGTTCTCCCGCATCCCCTTGAAGCCGACGGCGGCATTTGGTTTCCTGTCCGCGAACCATCGGAGGAAAGCATGTTCAGTCACATCGTCGTCGGCAGCAACGATCTCGAACGGTCGCGCAGATTTTATGACGCAACGTTCGGCGCCGCGGGTGCCGCGCCCGGCACGATCGACGCCAAGGGCCGCCTCGTCTACTCGAAGGACGGGGCGCGTTTCCTCATCACCAAACCCATCGACGGCATGGCCGCCTCGCACGCCAACGGCGGCACGATCGGCCTGAAGATGGAGAGCCCCGAAATGGTCAAGGCGTGGCACGACGCCGGCGTCGCCAATGGCGGAAAATCCATCGAGAACCCGCCCGGAATTCGCGAATCCGCCGCTGGAAAGCTCTACCTCGCCTACTTGCGCGACCCTGACGGCAACAAGCTCTGCGGCAGGGCGGTGGCGTCGTAGCACGATCGTGCGCATTGCGCGGTGCCGGTCAAATTGCCTGACACGCTTCGACACGTTGTGAACGCGCCGATTTACTTTTGACACAATGGATTGGTTTCTGCTCTGCTCGCACGACCGAGAACATAAGCCTGTCCGCCAGGGGAGCGGACGGCACCCACAACGAGGTTCATCCATGCGTATCCTGTTCGGCGTCATCGCCGCAGCAACCCTGTTCGCCGCGGGCGCGGCCTTCGCCGGGCAGACCGAGGGACACATCAAGAAGGTCGACAAGGACGCCATGACGCTGACGCTCGACGACGGCAAGACCTACAAGCTGAATGCCGAGATGGACGTCGACTCGCTGAAACCCGGCATGGACGTGGTAATCGCCTACGACGAGACGGACGGGCAGAATACCATTACCGACATGGAACTGCCCGAATAGGAAAGGCGCTTCAGAGCCACTCCAGCGTGCCGCCGCACATGCGCAGCACCTTGTCCTGCGGGATTTCGAGGGCCGCCGCCTCGTCCTTCGACAAGCCGCCGGCCGACCTGAACAGCGCGCGGATGACGCCTCCATGGGTGACGCAGACCGTGTCGCGGGCCAGCGCCTCGAAGAACGGGCAGACCCGCGCCGAGAGTTCCTCATAGCTTTCGGCGCCCGCACCCGGCGGCACGAAGTCCCATTTGTCGGCTTGGCGCTTGCGGTAAGCTCCGGGATAATCGGCTTCCAGTTCGGCGAAAGTGAAGCCCTGCCAGTCACCGAAATTGATCTCCACCAGGCGCGGATCGGTGCGATAGGCGAGCGGGTCCAGCCCTATCGCCGAGCGGATCAGTTCCATCGTGTGGCGGGTGCGCAGCATCGGACTGGCGACGAAGTCGAACCCAGAAGGCTCGGCGATCAGACCGGCGAGCCGGCGGCCGTTGGCGCCCGCCTGCCACCTGCCGGTCGCGTTCAGGTCGGTGTCGGCCTGACCCTGCAAGCGATACTCGGCGTTCCAGTCGGTCTGGCCGTGGCGCACGACATAGACAAGCGGAGGCATGGCGCAGGGCGTCTTCCCAAAGCTGGCCGATGATCGGCCGGGCGGCTTGCCCGATCAGTCCTTGACGGTGGAGATATCGGGCGCGTCCACCGCCTTCATGCCGACCACATGATAGCCGGAATCGACGTGATGGACCTCGCCGGTGACGCCGCGCGACAGGTCGGAGAGAAGATAGAGCCCCGAATCGCCGACTTCCTCGGGCGTGACGGTGCGCTTCAGCGGCGCATTGTACTCGTTCCACTTCAGGATGTAGCGGAAATCGCCGATGCCGGAAGCCGCCAGCGTCTTGATCGGCCCGGCCGAGATGGCGTTGACGCGGATACCCTTGGCACCGAGATCGACGGCGAGGTAACGCACGCTGGCCTCCAGCGCCGCCTTGGCGACGCCCATGACGTTGTAGTGAGGCATCACCTTCTCGGCGCCGTAATAAGTCAGCGTCAAGAGCGAGCCGCCGTCCGTCATCAGCGGCTCGGCGCGCTTGGCGACGTCGGTGAAGGAGAAGACGGAGATTTCCATCGTGCGGCTGAAGTTGGCGCGCGTCGTCTCGACATAGCGCCCGTCCAACTCCTCCTTGTCGGAGAAGGCGATGGCGTGGACGAGGAAGTCGAGCTTGCCGAAATGAGCGGCAACGTCGGCAAAGACGGCGTCGAGGCTTTCGGGATCGGTGACGTCGCAATGGCCGGCGACATGCGCGCCGAGTTCCGCCGCCAGCGGCTCGACCCGCTTCTTGAACGCCTCGCCCTGATAGGTCAGCGCGATCTCGGCACCCTGATCGACGCAGGCCTTGGCAATGCCCCAGGCGATCGAACGATTGTTGGCGACGCCGAGAATGAGGCCGCGCTTGCCGGCCATCAGGCCATTTCCACCCGCCATCGAGCGCTCTCCGCAAGGTTGTCTGTTTGCGAGAGCCTATCGCACAGGCACATCTTGCCTTCAAGCTTCAAACGGTTGAAGGCGATCGGAGCCCTTTTGAAAAACCGTCAGGCGGCGGCGAAAACGGTGGCTGGCGAGCACCGGAGCGGAGCGTACATCAGGTACGTGAGCACCGGAGCGCAGCCGGACGCCGTTTGCAGCCCTGCCTCACGGAATTTTCAAAAGGGCTCTCAGCCTTCGCCGCGCAGCAGCTTTTCCAGCGCCGCGTCGCCATGCTCGGGCAGCATGATGCGGACATGGGCGTAGAGGTCGCCATGGCCGCCGGCCTTGAGCGGCAGGCCCCGGCCCTTGATGCGCAGCACCTTGTCGGAACTCGACCAGGCCGGCACGTTGACCGCCACGCGGCCGGCCGGCGTCTCGACCGCCACCTTGGCGCCGAGCACGGCGTCCTTGAGCGGCACGGGAAGGTCGGCGTGCAGGTCGCGGCCTTCCACGCGGTACCGGCCGTGCCGCGCCAGCCGCAGCGTCACCAGCGCGTCGCCGGGCTCGCCGCCGAAAGGCGAGGCCTCGCCCTGCCCTTTGAGACGGATCACCTGGCCGTCCTCGACATAGGCCGGCAGCTTCACAGCGATCTTGCGGCCGCCGGGAAACTGCACCGTGACCTTGGGCGCCGTCGCCGCTTCCTCGACGGTAACGTCGAGCGTCGCCGTCAGGTCGGCGCCGGCGGGCGCGGCCTGCTGGCGGCGCGCGCCGGCACCCGGATGCTGCTGCTTGAAGGCGTTGCCGAAAATCTGGCTGAAAATGTCGTCGCCCGCATCGCCGCCGAAGGGATTGCCGCCACCCGGGCCGCCGCCACGGAATTCGAAATGGGCGCCGCCCGGCCCGCCTTGCTGGCGACGGAAGCCGGCGAACGGATCGCTGCCGGCGGCACCCTCGAAGCCCTGGAAGCGCGGCTTGCCGTCGGCATCGATCTCGCCGCGGTCGAAGGCCGCGCGGGTCTTGTCGTCGCCGAGAATCTCATAAGCCTGGTTGGCCGCGGCAAAGCGGTCCTTGGCCTTGGGATCGTCCGGGTTCTGGTCCGGATGATGCTTCTTGGCCAGCTTGCGATAAGCCGATTTAATGTCCTTGGCCGAAGCGTTCTTTGCTACGCCCAGCACCTCGTAAGGGTCGCGCATCCCTATCCCTGCACCATGGGTTCAAAATCGCTTCTTATATGAGCCTGCATAGGAAGAAATTCCAGTGGCCGACCGAACGGCGCCGCGCCTCAAAGGTCCTCGAAGGACTCGATGCGCCAGACGCCCTGCCCGACCATGCAAGTACGCCCTTTAAACATGGCGATCCCGTCGAAGCGCTCGCGCGAGCCGGCGAAGCTGCGGCAGAGGCGGCCGTCCTCTTTCGCCTCGGTCAGCCCGGTTATGGTGCCGCGCGAACCGGTGTCCGGATTGGCCCAGGCGATCGCCTTGCCGGCGACCTCCTCGACATCGGCGGAGGAAACGGCGTTGCGGATGGTGATCTGGTCGGCATCCATGCCGGCCGCAACGGGATCCGGCTGCGACTGGATGCTGCCCGTCACCACTGAACGGTCGACATCCGCCTGTTCCAGACTGAAGCCGCCGACACCGCAGCCGGCGAGCGCCAGGACACCCGCGGCCACCGCCGCCTTGCGGCAGCAGGCCGAAACGAAAAGTGCTACTGGTCCGTTGTGTGGATCGTCGGGGAGCGGTTTCAATGCTGCAGGATCATGATCGATGCTTGCGCGGCGCGCTGCGATCGACACCCCCCAGTGCCGAACCGGAATTTTATGAAACTATGAGCGAAACCGAGTTAACAACCAGTGACTTTACCGAGGCCGCCGAGCCTTATCTGCTTTTCAAGCAATGGCTTGAGGACGCTTCCGCAAGCGAACCGAACGATCCGAACGCGGTGGCCGTGGCCACCGTCGACGCGGACGGCCTGCCGGACGTGCGCATGGTACTCTTGAAAGGGTTCGACCAGCGCGGCTTCGTCTTCTACACCAATTTCGAGAGCGCCAAGGGGCGCGAGATCCTCGGCTCGATGAAGGCCGCCATGTGCTTCCATTGGAAATCGCTGCGGCGGCAGGTGCGCGTGCGCGGGCCGGTCGAGGTGGTCAGCGACGCCGAGGCCGACGCCTATTACGCCACCCGCCCGCGCGGCAGCCGCATCGGCGCCTGGGCCTCGAAGCAGTCGCGGCCGCTGGAAAGCCGCTTCGCGCTGGAAAAGGCGGTGGCCGAATACACCGCCCGCTACGCCATCGGCGACATTCCACGGCCGAAGCACTGGTCGGGCTTCCGCATCCTGCCCAGCCAGATCGAATTCTGGCACGACCGCCCCTTCCGCCTGCACGACCGCGTGGTGTTTTCACGCGCCGGCGACGGCGGCTGGGGGAAGACGCGGCTTTATCCGTGAGGGATCTGGCCGTCCGAGACGACCGGCGGCTCTACTTCTTCCGGTTCATGAAGGCGACGAAGGCGGCGCGGGCTTCGTCCGATTGCAGGCGCTCGCGGAAGCGATCCGCCTCCTCGCCGATGCGCGCGACAAGGTCGTCGCGCGAACCGCGCATCAGGTCGCGGGCGATCTTCAGCGCCTGCGGCGGCTTGGCGGCGATGGCTTCGGCGGCGGCGAGCGTGGCCGCCTCCAGTTCGTCCTCCGGCACGACGGCGTGGATCAGGCCGGCGGCTTTCGCCTGTTCCGCCGCCAAGCCTTCGCCCAGCCCCAGCATGGCAAAGGCCGCCTGACGGCCGAGAATTTGCGGCACGAGAAGACTCGAGCCCGCCTCCGGCACCAGCCCGAGATCGACGAAGGGCGTGCGGAAGACCGTGCGCGGCGTGGCGAAGGTGAGGTCGCAATGGAGGTTCAACGTCGTGCCGATGCCGACGGCGATGCCGTCGACGCCCGACACCATCGGCTTCTGCGACTTCGCCAGCGTCATCAGGAAGTCCCAGACTTCGTTGCCGCCGTCGCCGCCGGTCGCCACCGCGAGAAAATCGGCGAGGTCGTTGCCGGCGCTGAACATGCCGGGCAGGCCGAGGAAGACGTGAACGCGCACGTCCGGATCGGCGTCGCCTGCGGTGAGCGCTGCCGCCATCGCACCGTACATGGCGCGCGTCAGCGCATTCTTCTTGTCGGGCCGGTTCATGCGGATGACCTGAACTGCGCCGCGGCGCTCGATGAGGATATGGTCAGTCATGCTGTTTCCCGTCGCGATCAGGCCAAGATGAGCGAGCGACCGGCGGCCGCGAGGCTTTCGGCGCCGCCGAGCACGCGGTTGGCCAGCGCCTGCGTTTCGCCCAGCAGGTTCTCGGCGAAGAAGCGGCAGAGAGCGGTGCGGCGGCCGGTCTCATCGGCCAGCGCTGCCTGCGCAAGGCTCGCGCCGCCCGCGGCCAGTGAAATCAGCCTCAGATACGGCGTCGCTCCAGCCAAAGCCTCGTCCTGCCTGCCTGCTGCGGCGGCGGACTGGAGGAAGCGCGTCGCTTCGTTGACGGCGTCGAGTGCGTCGTCCAACCGCCCGGCGGTGCGGCCGAAGCCGTCGCGGTTGGAATTGCGGACCGCGTCGGCGACCGCCTTCAGTTCAGCAATGTAGCCATGGACGTGCTCACCACCTTCCAGCGGCAGCTTGCGGGCGACAAGATCGATGGCCTGGATGCCGTTGGTTCCTTCGTAGATCGGCGCGATGCGGGCGTCGCGCAGATAGGCGGCCGCGCCCGTTTCCTCAATGAAACCCATGCCGCCATGCACCTGCACGCCGAGCGAGGCCACATCGACGCCGACATCGGTGGAAAACGCCTTGGCGAGCGGCGTCAGAAGATTGGCGCGCGCCTGCCAGTGGGTGCGCTCGGGTTCCGTGGCGGCAAGCCGGCCCATGTCGATGGCGTGGGCACAGGCGTAGGCAATTGCGCGCGCGGCCTGCGTCAGCGCCTTCATCGTCAACAGGTTCCGCTGCACGTCGGGGTGATGGACGATCGGCGCCATGCCCGGCCCCTCGTAGCCGGCCGCCTTGCCCTGCCGGCGCTCGCGGGCGTAGGCGATGGCCTTCTGCGTGGCGGCTTCGGCGACAGCCACGCCCTGCATGCCGACCGACAGGCGGGCGTTGTTCATCATGGTGAACATGCAGGCCAGCCCCTTGTTTTCCTCGCCGATCAGCCAGCCGACGGCGCCGGGCGTCTGCCCCTTAAAACCGTCGCCGTAGATCATGGTGCAGGTGGGCGAAGCATGGATGCCGAGCTTATGCTCGATGCCGGAACAGAACACGTCGTTGCGGGCGCCCGGAACGCCGTCGTCGCCGGTGAAAAACTTCGGCACCAGGAACAAGGAAATGCCGCGCGTGCCGGCCGGCGCGTCCGGCAGCCGGGCGAGCACCAGATGCACGATGTTGTCGGTAAAATCGTGCTCGCCGTAGGTGATGAAGATTTTCTGGCCGAAGATGCGGTAGGTGCCGTCGTCCGCCCGCTCGGCGCGCGTGCGCAGCGCGGCGAGATCGGAGCCCGCCTGCGGCTCGGTCAGGTTCATGGTCGCCATCCACTCGCCCGAGACGAGCTTGGCCAGATACTTGTCCTTCAGCGCCGGCGCGGCATGCTTATCCAGCGCCTCGATGGCGCCCATGGTCAGCGTAGGGCCGATGCCGAAGGCCATCGAGGCCGAGTTCCACATTTCCAGCACCGCCATGGCGACGCTGGCGGGCAGCGCCTGACCGCCGAATTCCTCCGGCCCGGACAGACCGTTCCAACCGCCCTCGATCCAGCGCCGGTAGAGGTCGCGCCAGCCAGGCGGCATGGTGACTTCGGCGTCCTTCAACACGGCGCCGACCTCGTCGCCGATCTTATAGAGCGGCGCCACTTCCTCGCTGGCGAAACGGCCGGCTTCGGCAAGGATCGCATCGACGAGATCTTCGCCGAGATCGCCGAGCAGGCCGGCGTCGATGGCCGGCTTCAGCCCGGCCACCTGCTTGAGCGTGAAAGCGATGTCCTCGACCGGTGCCTTGTACATGCCTTCGTCCTCCCCGGATGCCGCCTGCCGCCGCGCACATTATAGATGGGCCACCATAGAGCGGCGCCGCCGTCAAAACCACTTTCTTTTTACGTAAACGTCAAACTTTGTCACGCGGATTTTGCAATCTCGGTCCGGCGGTTTAGATTGCGGCCCAGGAGTTGCACCCATGCTTGCCAGACCCGAAACCCGCCGCTGCATCGAATGCGGGCTCGCCTACGGAACCGATGCGTTCGGCTACCACGAGGGACGTATCGAAAACGGTCCCGCCTACTGGTCGGACCGGGGGATTCTCTGTTCGCCGGCCTGTTCGCTCGCCCACTACCAGCGCCGCAGGGCGGAAGGCACGCTGGCAAGCATGCCCGCCCCCGATCCTTTCGAGTTCGATCCGGCGTTTCGCCGTTAGCCGCATGGCAAGCGTTCGTTAACCATACTAAGCGCAGCATTCGCCGGTGGCCGTTGGTTGCGGCCGGCGGGGGTGCGGATTGAAGGGGCTCGCCCAGCAGTTTTGGCGCATTGCGACAGCGGCGTTCTGCGGCGCGCTTGCCTTTACGCAGCCCGGCGCGGCGTCCGACTTCTCCGAGCCGTGGAAGAATGCCGACCGCGCGCTCGTCATCGACGCCTACGAATACAACTCCATCGACTGGACCGCGCTCGCCGGCGACAAGCGCGTCGCCGCCTTCATCAACAAGGCGTCCGACGGCCTGCCGCCGCCCTATTCGTGCAGCGGCGACGACACGCAAGTGCGGCTTTGCAAGGCCCTGTGGAAACGCCATGCGGTGACGCGCGAACTGTTCCAGACGCGCCGCACCATCGCCAAGGCGCTCGGCCTGAAATGGGGCGCCTATCATCTGGCGCGGCCGGGCAATCCTGTCGAGCAGGCGGACAATTTCATCGACTTCGCCGACCCGGCGCCGGACGACCTGCTCGCCCTCGACATCGAGGACAACGACCCGAGCCAATGGATGTCGCTGGAGGACGCGGAAGCGTTCGTGCGGCAGGTGCATCGCCGCATCGGCCGTTTTCCGCTGCTCTACACCAACGATTCCACCGCCCGGCACATCGCCGACAACCGCGACCGCTACCGGCTCTTGTCGCGCCTGCCCCTGTGGTACGCGCGTTATCAGCCGGAAATCGGCCTGCATTTCCCGAAAGGCCATTGGGCCGGTTACACGCTGTGGCAATTTTCCTCGCACAGCAATTGCGGCCGGGCAGCCTGCCCCTATCGGGTGCCCGGCACGCCCGACGACATCGACGTCAACGTGGCGGCGATGGATGCCGCGGAGTTGAGGGCGGCATGGCCGTTCGGCGGCCTGCTCGACGTGCCGCCGGACACGCTGGTCAGCGTGCCGCTGCCGATCGCGCGCGAGGACGGCCTGAAGGGCAACGCCACGATCGCCTATGCCGATGTGACGCCGCTGCCGACGCCGGGCGAACTGGCGGCCGCGCTGGTCAAAGGATGGCGAGGCTTCGCCGCCGGATTCCACAGGCCGCCGGCGAACGGGCAGTCGCCCTATGCCAACGGCATGGCCGAGTATGCCGCCGCCAAACAGGATGATCGGCGCAGCGTCGCCGTCGCCGAGGCAACGCCGGCCGGCGTCGATCCGGTGGTGACGGGAGCAATCGCGCCTGCCCGTCCGGCGGCGAAACCGGTCAGCGCCCCTGCCGCTCCCGCTCCCGCTCCACGGCGCGCCAACCTATGTCGCGGCGGCAGAAGCCATGCGGCCAGTCGATGCGATCGACCGCGTCATAAGCCTTCTTCTGCGCATCGGCGACGGAAGCACCGGTAGCGGTCACGTTGAGCACGCGCCCGCCGTTCGCCACCAGCGCGCCGGCGTTGACGGCGGTGCCGGCGTGGAAGACTTCCACGCCGTCGCGCGCGGCTTCCTCCACACCAAGGATGACGGAGCCCTTTTCCGGCGTGCCGGGATAGCCGTTCGCGGCCATCACCACGGTCAGCGCCGCCTCGTCCCGCCAGCGCACCGAGGTGTGGGCGAGCTGGCCGTCGGCGGCCGCGTTCAACAGCACCAGCAGGTCGTCCTTCAGCCGCATCATCAGCACCTGGCATTCGGGATCGCCGAAGCGGACGTTGTACTCGATCAGCTTCGGCCCATCGGCCGTGATCATCAGGCCGGCGAACAGCACGCCGGAAAACGGCATTGCGCGCGCGGCCATGCCGCGCATGGTCGGCTCGACGATCTCGCGCATGGTGCGTTCCACCATTTCGGGCGTCATCACCGGCGCCGGCGAATAGGCGCCCATGCCGCCGGTGTTAGAGCCAGTATCGCCCTCGCCGACGCGCTTATGGTCCTGCGCGGTGCCGAAGGGCAGCGCGGTGACGCCGTCGCACAGGCAGAAGAAACTCGCCTCCTCGCCGACCAGCAGTTCCTCAACCACGACCTCGGCGCCGGCGCCGCCGAACGCGCCGTCGAAGCAGGCTTCCAGCGCGGCGATCGCCTCGTCCAGCGTCATCGCCACCGTCACGCCCTTGCCGGCGGCCAGCCCGTCAGCCTTGACGACGATCGGCGCGCCGACCTTTTCCACATAGACCTTCGCCGCCGCCAGCGTATCGAAGCGGCCGTATGCGGCGGTCGGAATGCCGAACTCGGCGCACAGGTCCTTGGTAAACCCCTTCGAGCCTTCAAGCTGGCTTGCCGCCTTGGAGGGACCGAAAACGCGGGTGCCCTGCGCGCGCAGATCATCGGCCAGACCGGCGACCAGCGGGGCTTCCGGCCCGACGACGACAAGGTCGATGGCCTTCTCGCGACAGAAGGAGGCGACGGCAGCATGGTCGGCGACATTCAGCGCCGCCAGTTGCGCCTGTTGCGCGATGCCGGGGTTGCCGGGCGCGGCGTAGAGTGTCGTCAGCATCGGCGAAGCGGCGATCTTCCAGGCCAGCGCATGTTCGCGCCCGCCGGAGCCGAGAAGAAGAACGTTCATGTGCGGTCCCATTTTTGTCGGATCGGACAGCAATCCGCTATTGGGCGAGCCTACTTGCGTCAAGAAAGATGACGCCTCGTCGCCAGCCTGTCCTCAGAAACTACCTGCCGTAGTGGAACCGGCAGGCCGCGATTTCAAGCGTCTGCGCGTCATCCTTCCCGGTCACGCGGTAGACGAGGCGATGTTCCTGCGTGATGCGACGTGACCAGAACCCTTTCATATCGCCGACCAGAGGCTCCGGCTTGCCCATCCCGGCGAAGGGTGTGCGCATCGTCTCCTTGATCAGACCATTGATCCGCATCAGACCCTTGCGGTCGTGTTCCTGCCAGAAGAGATAGTCGGCCCAGGACTGGGACGAAAATACCAGCCTCATTTCTCGATCAGACCTCGCTCGACACCCTTGCCGGCATCGAGTTCGGCGATGGACCGGTGCAGGCGCTCGGCGTTGGCCGGCGTGCTCAAAAGATGCAGCGTTTCGCGCAACCCCTCCAATTCGGCGAGCGGCAGAACGACGACCGGCTCATGGTTCTGGCGGGTCACAACCAGTTCGGTCCGGTCCTGTTCGATCCTGTCGAAGTGCTTCGCCATGTTCGCCCGCAGTTCCGTCAGCGTGACGTAGCCCATCTCGATCTCCTGTCGCAATACGTACGCATATACGTACATCAATCGAGTTCACTCATCAAGTCGTCGAGATCGCCGCCAGCCCGCTTGACGCCTTCGCCTTCCCCTGCCACTCCATCGGCCATGGAAACAATCCAGTCGAAGGGTGCCCAGGGCCGCGTCGCCGACGCGCCGAGCGGGCATTGGGTCTATCGCGTACTGCCGCGCGGTCTATGGCCCTACGCGCAGCTCGCCCGCTGGGACCGGCCGATCGGCTGGCAGCTACTCCTGTGGCCGTGCTGGTGGTCGGCGGCGATGGCGGCCTCCGCCTATGCGCGCCCCGAAGACAGCCTGGTTTCGCTGCTGCCCACGCTGCCGACGCTGCTGCTGTTCCTGGTCGGCGCCGTCGCCATGCGCGGCGCCGGCTGCACCTACAACGACCTCGTCGACGAAGGCATCGACAACCAGGTCGAGCGCACCCGCTCGCGCCCGCTGCCTTCCGGCCAGGTAAGCCGCCGGCAAGCCTGGGCGTTCCTCGTCCTGCAAGCGCTGGTCGGCCTCGCCGTGCTCTTGCAATTCAACGACTTCGCCATTCCGCTCGGCCTCTGCTCGCTGGTCGTGGTGGCGGCCTACCCGTTCATGAAGCGATTCACCAACTGGCCGCAATTCGTTCTGGGGCTTGCCTTTTCCTGGGGCGCTTTGATGGGTTGGGCGGCCGAGTTCGGCGATATCGACGGGCCGGCCATCCTGCTCTATATCGGTTCCATCCTGTGGACGATCGGCTACGACACGATCTACGCCCATCAGGACAAGGAGGACGACGCCATCGTCGGCGTGCGCTCCACAGCCCGGCTGTTCGGCGCCAACACGAAGCCGTGGCTGGCCGGGCTCTATGGCGGGGCGCTGGTGTGCTTTGCCGTGGCGTTCGCCAGCGCGCAGGTTCCCGTCGTGGCGCTGGCGGGGTTGATCGCGGCCGGCGCCCACATGACGCGCCAGATCGTCGCCCTCGATATCGACAATCCCGACCAGTGCCTCAGGCTGTTCAAATCGAACAACACGGTCGGCTGGCTGATCTTCGCCGGCCTGATCGGCGGCGCGCTGTGGGTGGCGCTGAAGCCGATGGTGTGAGCGGCGGCATCCTCCCCCTTGAGGAGAGGGAGGGGTCGCCAGCCGTAGGTCGCGGCAATCGAAATTGCGTCGGATCGGCGGAGGTGCCCCCTCCCGCCTCGCTTCGCTCGGCACCCTCCCCTCAAGGGGGAGTGGGGCAGGCTACACCCGGGCAATAATCTCCTCACCGCCGATCACCAGCCTCAGCCCGAGGTCGCCGGTGCGGCGGCGGGCGAGGAAGCGCGGGCGGCGCTGGGTCGAGACGCGGCCCTTGCGGCGCGCCTTGGGCGGCGCGGTCTTGACGGCGGCGCCGAGGGATTCCTCCAGCGTGCGGGCGACGCCATCGGCCTCGATGAGCAGCATCGGCAAGCGGTAGGCATCGGCCCAGGCGCGCCAGTCGGCGGCGATGTCGTCGAGGTCGTCGGCCACCAGCAGCGGCACAGACAGCGCCGGGTCGTCGTGCAGCAATTCCAGCGTCACCGTCACGGCGCCGGTGCCGTCCTCGATGGCGCGGGCGGCGACGCCGCGGAAAACATGGGCGGGCAGGGCAATGACGGCGGGCAGGCCGCTCATTTCCAGCGTGCGGCGGATGACGGCGCCGCGGCGGTCGATGGTGACGGTGACGTCGCCGGCGTCGTCGCGCGTGGCGTAGCTCACCGCCTGGGGCAGGCGAAAGGGGTCCAGCCGCATGTTGCGGCCGGCCCAGACTGGCTTCAGTCCGGTGTTCATCGATAAGCCTTCCTGTCTCTCCTGAGAGCCGGTTTCCCGGTTCCCTGCGGGCCGTTGTTCGGCCTCTGTGAGATGGAAGGTAACGCGGGGGCCTTACCGCCGCGCTTAAGAAAGTCGGTTAAATTTTGCTGATCCGGCGCATGGTTATCCAAATGCCACCGGCGAAAGCGCGGAGCGTCAGATAACCTTGCCGGGGTTCATGACGCCGGCCGGATCGAAGGCGGCCTTGACGCGCCGCATCAGGTCGATTGCCATCGGCGGAGCGGTGGCGATCAGCTCGTCGCGCTTCAGCTGGCCGATGCCGTGCTCGGCCGAGATCGAGCCGCCGAGCGAACGCACGACGTCGTGGACGGCCTTGTTCATCGGCTTATAGAGGGCAAGGAAGGCCTCGTCGTCGCCGTCCACCGGGCGCGAGATGTTATAGTGCAGGTTGCCGTCGCCCATATGGCCGAAGCAGACGACGCGCGCGCCGGCAGAGACCGAGTGCACAGCCTTCTCGCCCTGTTCGATGAAAGCGGGAATGGACGCCACCGGCACCGAGATGTCGTGCTTGATCGAGGCGCCCTCGGCCTTCTGCATCTCGGGCAGGGTTTCGCGAAAATTCCAGAACGCCTCGCGCTGGGCAAGGCTGGCGGCGATGACCGCGTCTTCTATCGTGCCGTCCTCCAGCGCGGCGCCGAGGATCGCTTCGACGAGGTCCCTGGCATCCTCCGGCGAGCGTCCCGACGAAATCTCCATCAGCACGTACCAGGAAAAGTCCGTCGCCAACGGTCGCACGATGCCGGCGGCATGGCGCAGCGTGAAATCGTAGGGGCGGCGGGCGATCAGCTCGAACGCGGTGAGGCCCGGCCCGGCCCGGTCGGTCGCCCTGGCGAACAGCGCCAGAGCCGCCTGCGGCGAGGCCAGGCCGACGAAGGCCACCTCCCTGCCCTTCGGCTTCGGGAACAGCTTCATCACCGCGGCGGTGATGACGCCCAGCGTGCCCTCGGCGCCGACGAACAGGTCCTTCAGATCGTAGCCGGTGTTGTCCTTCTTCAGCTTGCGCAGGTCGTCGAACACCTCGCCGGTCGGCAGCACCACCTCGACGCCGAGGCACAGTTCCCGCGCATTGCCGTAGGCGAGCACGCCGGTGCCGCCGGCGTTGGACGACAGGTTGCCGCCGATCTGGCACGAGCCCTGCGAGGCCAGCGACAACGGAAACAGCCGATCGGCCGCGTCCGCCGCCTCCTGCAAGGTTTGCAGGATGACGCCGGCCTCGACGGTCGCGGTGTTGGAAAGCGCGTCGATCTCGCGGATGCGGTTCAGCCTCGACAGCGACAGCACGATCTGCCGGCCGGAAGCATCCGGAACCTGCGCGCCGACCAGCCCGGTGTTGCCGCTTTGCGGGACGACGGGCGTGCCCGTCTCGCTGGCCAGCCGCATGATGCGGCTCACCTCCTCGACGCTGCCCGGCCGCAGCACCAAAGGGGTGGCGCCGTGCCACAGGCCGCGCCGCTCGGTGAGGTAAGGCACGATATCGGCCTGATCAGTCAGCGCGTAGCGGTCGCCGACGATGGCGGCGAAGCGGGCGACGAGGACGGAATCGATGGTGTGGCCGACGGTATCCATGGCGCGGAACCTATGCCGGCGGCAGCGGCTTGTCACGCGGCGCGGCGGCGCGGGCGAGACGATCGTTGATCGCCTCGCCAAGCCCATGCGCGGGGATCGGCTCGACGGCGATGACGCCGGCGCCGGTGCGATCGAGCGCCTGCATGAAACCGAACAGGTTCGCCGCCGCCTCGCGCAGATCGCCTGACGGAGACAGGTTCTTCATCGCCGCAGCGCCCTCGAAACCCGGCACGCGGCTCGCCCCGAACGCCAGCAGCGCCTCGCCCGGCCGTACCGCCTCGACGTTCAGGCGCATGGCCGCGCCCGGCGCATAATGCGAAGCCAGCATGCCCGGCGACTGGACGCCCGTCGCCCCCCGTTCCAGCTTGACGCCGGCAACCGCCTCGACCTCATCGGCGGCGATGCCGCCCGGCCTGAGCAGCAGCAGGCGGCCGCCGTCCGCCTTGACGATGGTCGATTCCAGCCCGACCGGGGTTTGCCCACCGTCCACCACCAGAGGAATCCGGCCGCCGAGATCGGCCTCCACGGCGGCGGCGCTGGTGGCGCTGATCCTGCCGGAAGAATTGGCGCTGGGCGCGGCCAGCGGGCGGCCGAGGCGCGCAATCAGGCCGTTGCCAAAGCCCCTCGGCATGCGCAAGGCGATTGTCGCCAACCCGGCCGTCACCAACGGATGAATGCCGGCCTCAGGCCGCAGCGGCAGGACCAGCGTCAGCGGCCCCGGCCAGAACTCCTGCGCCAGCTTGCGCGACAGCGGATCGAAGACGCCGATGCGTTCGGCCATGGCGAGGTCGGCCACATGGGCGATCAGCGGGTTGAAGCGCGGTCGGCCCTTGGCCTCGAAAATGCGCGCCACCGCGGCGCCGTTGGTGGCGTCGCCGGCCAGCCCGTAGACCGTCTCGGTCGGGATGGCGACGACTTCGCCGGTGTCGAGCAGCGACAGCGCCCGGCCCAATGCCTCGCCGGCGGGAATGACCTCAGCCATGGGAACCCCTTTCGGCCGCTGCCTATACCCGCGCCCGCCGGCCAGCAAGACCGGGACGGCAAATCGCCGATTTTTAAAATGCGAAGCTTTTGGACAAGCGGGCATCAATGCGCGCCTGCTACGGTGCCGCCACGGTTCGGGCAAACGGGGGTTTGACATGCGCGGAACAATTTTGGTGCTCGGCCTCGCGGCGACTTGCTTCGGCGCGCAGGCTTCCTCGATCGTCACGCTCGGCGGCACGCCGGCGGCGACGCCTTCCATCATCGCGCTCGGAGAGCCGGCCGCAGCCGTCAGCGACGACAAGGTCGCCGCCATTCCGAAGACGCCCGAACGGCAGATATCGCCCCTGGTGATCCGCGGCGGCGTCGCCGGCGGCCAGTCCGCAACGGCGGCGCCCACGCCGCAGCAGCCGGTCCAGGCGGCCGCCAGGCCCGACCAGGCCAAAGCGCGGACGGAACGACCGGCCACACCGGCAAGCCAGAACGCCCAGGCCGAAAACGCGGCGCCGAACCCGGCCAATCACGGGCCGATCCGCGCGCCGCTCTGACAGCGACCGGAGCGGCGGAACGAAGCCGGCACCCCGTCTGGCCGGCGCCTTAGCCGGCGATCTTGGAGAAGTCGGCGACCTGGCCGGTGGCGGCGCGGATGCGTTCGAGCAGCGCCAGGCGATTGGCGCGCACCGCGGCGTCCTCATCGTTCACGAGAACTTTCTCGAAGAATGAATCGACGGGTTCGCGCAGCGCGCTGAGAGCCAGCATGGCACCCGAAAAGTCTTCCTTTTGAATCGCTTGGGCGGCTTGGCTCTCAGCCTGATTCACCGCCGAGAAAAGCTTCTTCTCGGCATCCTCGCGCAAGAGGGAAGAATCGACGGCGGCTGCAACCGCCGTACCCTTCTTCTGTTCGGCGGCGAGAATGTTGGCCGCACGCTTGGTGCCGGCGAGCAGGTTCTTGCCGTCCTCGGTGTCGAGGAATTTTCCGAGCGCCTCGACGCGGCGCACCACGGTGAGAAGATCGTCGTTGGAACCGCCGTGTTTCCCCTCCCCCTTGAGGGGAAGGGTCAGGGGTGGGGGTTCCGATGCGCCGGCGCTCGACGAGTTACCCCCACCCGCGCCCCCTTCGCTCCGCTCGGGTTCGCGACCTCCCCTCAAGGGGGAGGTGGGGCTCGCTCCGCTCGCCAGCACCGCATCGATCAGGTCGTGCCGCGCGCCCTGGTCGCGAAGATAGACCTTCAGGCGGTCGTGAAAGAAGGAGAGGAGGTCGGCAGCGTGTTTGGGAATGGGTGGATACTCTACCCAGTCTCTCGTAAGCATCCAATTGTCACGCCTACTTGAGATTGGTCGCAATCCGAAGCGGAAAGTCTTCATAAATTCGATATCGAGCCAGTCTTCGTCGTCATATCTGCTTGGTTTTTCAAGATCGATTACCGCGAGCAGGCAAGAGTTTTTATATTCCTCAAAAGCTTCTATTAATAACCTTTCAATACGAGCAAGCAATCTCACTCGCACCCCGTTCTCGATCAAGATCCGGATCACCCCCAGCGCCGCCCGGCGCAGCGCATAGGGGTCCTTGCTGCCCGTCGGCTTTTCGTCGATAGCCCAGAAGCCCGCCAGCGTGTCGAGCTTGTCGGCCAGTGCCACAGCGATCGACACCGGATCGGTCGGCACGCGGTCGGACGGGCCTTGCGGCTTGTAGTGGTCTTCAAGTGCCGCCGCCACGGACGGATTTTCACCTTGCAGCAGGGCGTATTTGCGCCCCATGGCGCCCTGCAGTTCGGGGAACTCGCCAACAACTTCGGTCTGCAAGTCGGCCTTGGCGAGCACCGCGGCGCGCCCGGCAAGGTCCGGGTCCGCGCCGACGACCGGCGCCAGTTCCCGCGCCAGCCGGCGGATGCGCTCCACCCGCTCGCCTTGCGTGCCAAGCTTGGCGTGGAAAGTCACGTTCAGATGGTCGAGGCGCGCCATGCGCTGATCGAGCGGCTTTTCCAGGTAGAGACCGAACTTTGCCGCCGAGGCCTTCAACGCGCCGAGATCCGGCAGGTCCGACTGGTCGGTCTTCCAGAAATAGAGCGCGTCGGACAGGCGCGCGCGCACCACCTTGCCGTTGCCGCGCGCGATCTCGGCGCCGCCGTCGCTCGCCTCGATATTGGCGGTGACGAGGAAGCGGTTGGAGAGGTTTTCGGCCTCGCCCTGCGGGCGGGTGACGAAGCATTTCTGGTTGGCGCGGATGGTCAGGCGAATGACCTCCGCCGGGATCGCGAGAAAGTCCTGCTCGAACTCGCCCATCAGCACGACCGGCCATTCGACCAGCCCGGAAACCTCGTCCAGCAGCGCCTCGTCCTCGACCAGATCGAGGCCGTTGGCGAAAGCGAGGTTTTTGGCGTCCGCCAGAATGCTCTGCTTGCGCCGCTCGGCGTCGATGACGACCTTGGCCGCTTCCAGCTTCGCGGCGTAATCGTCGAAGCGCTTGACCGTGATGGCCCCCGGCGCGTGAAAGCGATGGCCGAAGGTGACGTTGCCGGAGCGGATGCCATCGATCTCGAAATCGACCACGACCGGCTCCTCCGTCTCAGGCCCGAAGGTGCAGACGATGGATTGCAGCGGCCTCACCCAGTGCAGCGCCTCGCCGCCGCGCCCCTCGACGCCGCCGTAGGAAAGGCCCTTCGGTCCGGAAGCGGCGCCCCAGCGCATCGACTTCGGCCACGGGAAGGTGCGGATGACCACAGGAACCAGCGCAGCGATGATCTCCTCCGCCGCACGGCCGGCCTTGACGATATGGGCGACGTAGAAATCGCCCTTCTTCGGGTCCGACTGGACCTCTGCCTCGGCGACCGAGGCCAGCCCCGCCTTGCGCAGAAATCCCTGGACCGCCTGTTCCGGCGCCTTGGTGGACGGCCCCTTGATCTCCTCGCGCACGTCCTTCGAGCGCGCGGTCAGCCCGCGAACGTCGAGCACCAGCCGGCGCGGCGTCCAATATTCGCGCGCCGCCTCGTAGGTCAGGCCGGCATCGACAAGGCCGTCCGTCACCATCTTCTTCAGATCGCCGGCAGCCTTGCGCTGCATGCGGGCGGGGATTTCCTCAGAGCGGAGTTCAAGCAGGAGATCGGGCATTTATGCGGCCTCCCGTGCCAACTGGAACCCGCCGGCCTCGGTCAGCAGGAACGCCTCGCCGCAGGCTTTGGCGAGGTTGCGCACGCGCAGGATGTAGCTCTGCCGCTCGGTGACGGAAATCACGCCGCGCGCGTCGAGCAGGTTGAACGAGTGCGAGGCCTTGATGCACTGGTCGTAGGCCGGCAGCACCATGCGGTGTGCGCCGCCCTCCTGCGGCGCGCCGGCCGCCAGCAGCGCCAGGCATTCCTTCTCGGCGTCCTCGAAATGGCGGAACAGCCGCGCCGTATCGGCATATTCGAAATTGTGCCGCGAATATTCCTGCTCGGCTTGCAGGAACACGTCGCCATACGTGACCTTGTCGGCGCCTTCGCGACCGTTGAAGTTCAGGTCGTAGACGTTGTCGACGCCCTGCACGTACATGGCCAGCCGCTCCAACCCGTAGGTCAGTTCGCCCGCAACCGGCGCGCACTCGATGCCGCAGACCTGCTGGAAATAGGTGAATTGCGACACTTCCATGCCGTCGCACCAGCATTCCCAGCCGAGCCCCCAGGCGCCCAGCGTCGGGCTTTCCCAATCGTCCTCGACGAAGCGGATGTCGTGCAGCAGCGGGTCGATGCCGATCGCCGCCAGCGAGCCGAGATAAAGCTCCTGAAGATTCGACGGGTTGGGCTTCAGGATGACCTGATACTGGTAATAATGCTGCAAGCGGTTGGGGTTCTCGCCGTAGCGGCCGTCCTTCGGCCGGCGCGACGGCTGCACATAAGCGGCGTTCCAGGCCTTCGGCCCGAGCGCGCGCAGCGTCGTCGCCGGATGGAAGGTGCCGGCGCCGACCTCCATGTCGTAGGGCTGGAGCACGACGCAACCGTAATTCGCCCAGTAGTCGTGCAGCGTCAGGATCAGCCCCTGGAACGAGCGGCTGGGGTGCATATGGGCGGGCAATTCGGCGGTCACGGCAGCCTCTGGGGCAAGGGCGGGATGCGGCCTTCCCTAGAGAGACGGTCGCCGGTCGTCAAGCAAAGGCGGCCGGCACGAAGGGTTTGTGAAAACTGGCCCATTGCCGCACAAGCTTGCCGCGGCTAACGCAGGCAGCCTTCATCGAGGAGAAACCCATGTCCGGCAATCTGCTCGTCCGCCCCGCCAAGCCGACCGACTTCGAGAACTGGCTGCCGCTGTGGGACGGCTACAACGCCTTTTACGGCCGGGCCGGCGCCACCCGGCTTG
The DNA here is from genome assembly GCF_017306545.1 of Mesorhizobium sp. Lineage (GTDB taxonomy): Bacteria > Pseudomonadota > Alphaproteobacteria > Rhizobiales > Rhizobiaceae > Mesorhizobium. The sequence goes on along the minus strand of NZ_JAFKID010000004.1, from coordinate 184,794 downwards.
CGGACGAGATCACCCGCACGACCTGGACGCGCTTCTTCGACGCCTATGAGCCGGTTCACTGTCTCGTGGCGGAAAAGGACGGCGGGCTGGTCGGCCTCGTGCACTACCTCTTCCATCGCAGCACCATATCGATCGCGCCGAACTGCTACTTGCAGGACCTGTTCACCGACGAAACGACGCGCGGCCAGGGCGTAGGCCGCGCGCTGATCGAAGCCGTCTACGAACGGGCCTCGGCCGCAGGCGCGCCGCGCGTCTACTGGCTGACGCACGAAACCAACCACACGGCGCAGGCGCTGTATAACAAGGTCGCCGAACATTCGGGCTTCGTGGTCTATCGGAAGATGTTCTGAGCCGAGGGGGGCAGAGGAAGGCTGCGGGAAGGCCTGAGAGGCGCCGATCGGAAGACCGCCGCCGGTGGTGGCTTGCCGGCTGCGGCGCATTCAGGCTGCCCGACGCGCGGCGGCGCCCTCCAGTAATTCCCGAGGCAATTGGCGTATTCTTGCCGGCTGCGGCGCTTTCAGGCTGCCGCCCGACGCGCAATGGCGCCCGGCCCGAGACCCGCTGCCTCCGGCAGCTCCCGGGCGTTCGAACCCTTCGAAAGGTCCACCGGACCTTTCGATCCGCCGAAGGCGGACCGGGTTCTCACCCCTTCGGCGCGGGCGTCGGGGCGGGCTTCGGCTTCTGCATCTCCTGCGCGGTGTTCTTTTCAACCGGAGGCAGGCCTTCGCGCAGCTTCTGCTCGATGGTGGCGAGCACGTCGGGGTCCGGCTTCAGGTCGCGCGCGGTGCGCCACTGGTAGGTCGCCTCCAGCTTGCGGCCGACGCGCCAGTAGACGTCGCCGAGATGGTCGTTCAGCACCGGATCTTCCGGCTTCAGCGAGACGGCGCGCTCCATCTCGCGCACGGCGTCGTCGTAGCGGCCGAGCTTGTAATAGGCCCAGCCGAGCGAATCGACGATGTAGCCGTCGCTCGGCCTGAGATCGACCGCCTTCTGGATCATCTGAAGGGCTTCCTTGAGGTTGGTGCCCTGATCGACCCAGGAATAGCCGAGATAGTTCAACACCTGCGGCTGGTCGGGATAAAGTTCCAGCGCCTTGCGGAAATTCGGCTCGGCCTTGGGCCATTCCTTCAGCCGCTCATAGGCGATGCCGCGCTGGTAGAAGATGTTCCAGTTGGCCTTGGTCGGCGCCTTCAGCCGCTCGGCGGCCTGGTCGTAGAGGTTGGCCGCGGACCTAAAATCCTGCTTGGCCGAATAAACGCCGCCCAGCGCCAGATAACCGCGCATGTCGTCGGGGTGGGCATCGACCAGCACCTTGAGATGCGCGATCGCCTCGTCGTTGCGGTCGAGGTCGGCAAGGTTCAGGCCGAGTTGCAGGTCGGCGATCTCCTTCAGCGGCGAATCCGCCGGAATCTGCTTGTAAAGTTCGATCGCCCGCTTGCCGTCCTTCAACTGCTCGGCGACCGAGGCAAGCTGGATCAGCGCCGCGTCGCTGCCCGGTTTCAGCGCCAGCGCATATTCGAGATAGAGACGCACGAACGGCTCGCCGCCGCCGCGATTGAGCGCGGTGGCGAGGTCGAGGAGGATTTCGGAAGCCCCGTCGGCCGGCGTGGCGACCAGCGGCTGCGGCTTGCCGCCCTCGCCGATCTGCTTGCGCAGCGCCACGATCTCCGGCTTGCCGGGGGCGAAGGTTTCAGCCTGGTCGAGCACGGCCAGCGCCTTGTCCTTGTCGCCATGGCGGGCCAGGAAGGAGGAATAGGCCTGCGCACAGCGCATCCACGTCTCGGGCGCCGCGCCGCCGGCCGCCGTATCCTGCACGACCGCCGCGTAAAGCTCGCCGGCTTTGTCGTTCATGCCGGCCGCATCTGCGATCAGGGCGCGATGGCAGGACTTGAACAGGTCGAACCACTCCGGCCCGTCCAGCTTGTCGACGTAAGCGAGCGCCTCGGCGCCGTGGCCGGCGCCCTCCGTCGCCCAGCCGGTCATGACGCCGGCGATCAGCTTGTCGATATCGGCGGCGACGGACAGCTTCAGCCAGTATTGCGCCTTCTCGTAATCCTTCTTCTTGAAGGAATCGACCGCCAGCACCAGCCGCGAGAAGCGCTCGACGTCCGGCACCTCCTTGAGCTTGTCGGCGTAAGGCAGCGCCTCGTCGAAACGCCCCTGCGCGATCAGCGACAGCATGACGCTCTGCTGGAGCGACGTATCGTCGGGGGCAAAGGCAAGCGCCTGCTTATAGAAGTCGATGGCGTTGTCGAGATCGTTGTCGGCCTCGGCGACGCGCGCGGCCAGGAAAGCGCCCGAGAAGGACGTGATTTGCAGCGGCGGGGCTTTCTTGTCCTCCGCTTGCCCCGGCTGAGCGAACGCCGTCAGCACCGCGAGGACAGCAAGGCCCGAAAGCCAGCGAGCGCGTCTTTGCCGCATTGTATTCCTTTCCAACGGGCATGGCCCGGCCGTGGCAGGGCTTTCCGGCAAGCCTAATCGGGGCAAAGCATGGCCTTTTTGCGATCATGCTTCAACCGAGCCCGAATTCACAATCGGGTCAGGCGATTAATAAAACGCAAACCATGAGCGGCACCCGCCGCTCAATTCACCCGGCTGATGCAGAAGTCGATGACGTCGATCAGCGCCGACTTCTGCGGCGTCGCCTCCAGCGGCGCCAGCGCATCGCGGGCGATCTCGCCGAAATGCCGTGCCCTGCCGATCGTATCGGCGATCGCGGCGTGGCGCGCCATCAGGCCGATCGCCTTTTCCAGCCCCGCCTCGTCGGCCTGGTTGTCCTCGATCGCCTTCTTCCAGAAGGCGCGCTCGGCCGCCGTGCCGCGCCGATAGGCGAGAATCACCGGCAGCGTCACCTTGCCCTCGCGGAAATCGTCGCCGACGTTCTTGCCGAGGTCCGTGGAGGAGCCGCCGTAATCCAGCGCATCGTCGATAAGCTGGAAGGCAAGGCCGAGATTCATGCCGTAGGAGCGCAACGCCGCGCGGTCCGTGCGGCTGGCGGACGCGATGACCGGGCCGACTTCGGCGGCGGCCGAAAACAGCGCCGCCGTCTTCGCCTTGATGACGGCGAAGTGCTCGTCCTCGGTGGTTTCGAGGTTCTTGGCGGCGGCGAGCTGCATGACCTCGCCCTCGGCAATCACCGAAGCCGCGCTCGACAGGATGTCCAGCGCGTCGAGCGAGCCGACGTCCACCATGACGCGGAAAGCCTGGCCGAGCAGATAGTCGCCGACCAGCACGCTCGCCTGGTTGCCCCAGATCATGCGGGCCGTCTTCTTGCCGCGGCGCATGCCGCTTTCATCCACCACGTCGTCGTGCAACAGGGTGGCGGTGTGCATGAACTCTACCGCCATGGCGAGCTTGACGTGGCCGTCGCCGGCATAGCCGAACATCTGCGCGGCGGCGAGCGTCACCATCGGGCGCAGGCGCTTGCCGCCCGACGAAATCAGATGGTTGGCGATCTGCGGGATCATCTCGACGTCCGAACCGGCTTTCGACAGGATCAATTCATTGACGCGCGCCATGTCGGCCGCCGTCAGGTCGACCAGATGCTTGATCGACGCGGCTTCCCGCTTTCCGTCTTCGAGATTGACCACAACGCCCACGAGAAACTCCGCGCCCGGTTTACCCGGCTTCTTGCCGCCTTTGTCCTGCGCCGGAGTCTAGGCGGCGGGGGCTGGCCGGGCAAGGGGCGAATTGGCGCGGGCAGCGCATTGATTCCTTGCCCTTGCCGCATCGCCGCCCCCGGCTAAGGTGGACGCCGACGGGCATGTCCACAGCAGGGAGCATGGCGATGATGAAGGACTGGGCCGAACGGTTCTGGCGTTCGCTATCCCTTGCCGGATTGCTTGCCGGCACGCTGTTCTTCGCCGCCTCGCTGACGCCGTCGCTCATTCCGCGCGGCTTTGCCGTGCAAGGTGTCCTGTCCGGCATCGCCTTCTCTGCCGGCTACGGAATCGGCACGCTCGGCCAATGGCTATGGGCGTGGCTGGAGCTTCCAGCGCCGCAAGCGCGCGGCATGCGCATCGCCAAGCAGGCCGCCGCCGTCGCCTGCACCGGCATCGCGCTGGCTTTTCTCTGGCAGGCCTCCGCATGGCAGAATTCCATTCGCGACCTGATGGGCATGGAGCCGGTGGAAAGCGCGCGGCCCGTCCAGGTGGGCCTGATCGCGCTCGCCGTCTTCATCGCGCTGCTCGCTATCGGCCGCCTGTTCCGGCTGGTCGGACGCCTGGTTTCGCGCCGCCTCCGCGCCTTCCTGCCACGGCGCATCGCCGCCGCCTCCGGCATCGCGGTGGCGGCGGTGCTTTTCGTCGGCGTCGCCAACGGGGTGCTGCTGCGCTACGCACTGCATGTCGCCGACTCGTCCTATCGGGCCATGGACGAACTGATCGAGGACGGCACCAGCCCGCCGGGCGATCCGCAAAAGACGGGCAGCGCCGCCTCGCTGCTTTCATGGGAGGGGCTTGGCCGCGCCGGCCGCGATTTCGTTTCGAGCGGCCCGTCGGCTGAGCAGATCGGCGCCTTTCTCGGCCGCGAGGCGAAAGAGCCGATCCGCGTCTACGCAGGGCTCGGATCGGCCGAGACGCCGGCGGAGCGCGCAAAGCTGGCGCTGGAGGAACTGAAGCGCGTCGGCGCCTTCGAGCGTTCGACGCTGGTGATCGTCACGCCGACAGGCACCGGCTGGGTCGATCCGGCCGCCGCCGATACGCTGGACTACCTGCAAGGCGGCGACGTCGCCAGCGTGGCGATCCAGTATTCCTATCTGGCCAGCTGGCTTTCCCTGCTGGTCGAGCCCGGCTACGGCAGCGATGCTTCGCGCGCGCTGTTTCACGAGGTCTACGATTACTGGACGACGCTGCCGAAGGATCACCGGCCAAAACTCTATCTCTACGGACTGAGCCTCGGCGCCATGAATTCCGAACTGTCGAACGAGTTGTTCGAGGTGCTGGGCGATCCCTACCAGGGCGCGCTGTGGGCCGGGCCGCCCTTCGCCAGCCGCATCTGGCGTTCCATCACCGCCGGCCGCAACCCCGGCACGCCGTTCTGGCTGCCGCGCTTCCGCGACGGCTCCTATGTGCGCTTCACCAGCCAGCAGAACGCGCTCGACATCCCCGGCGCGCATTGGGGGCCGCTGCGCGTCGTCTACCTGCAATATGCCAGCGATTCGGTGACGTTCTTCGATCCCTATTCCTTTTATCGGGCACCCGAATGGATGAGCCAGCCACGCGGCCCCGACGTTTCGCCGCAGCTGCGCTGGTATCCGCTCGTCTCCTTCCTGCAATCGCTGGTGGATCTCGCCTTCGCCACCACCACGCCGATGGGACACGGCCACGTCTATGCGCCGCAACATTACATCGACGCCTGGGTCGCCGTGATGGGGCTGCAATGGCAGCCGGAAGAGATAGCGCGGCTGAAGGCGCATTTCGCCGCGCGGTAAGGACTGTGCCGCCCTCATTTACATCGTGGCGCCAAGCTGCGAGTTTCCCCGCATGATCGAACTCCTGCGCACCAACGACGCCGTCATTATCTCCTTCGTCGAAGCGCTGATGCGCGACGCCGGCATCGGCTGCATGGTGGCGGACCAGAACATGAGCGTGCTCGACGGGTCGCTGGGCATCCTGCCGCGCCGCATCCTGATCGAACGCGACCGGCTGGAGGAGGCGCGGCGCATCCTCACCGACGCCGGCATCGCCCACGAAATGCGGGCCGGATGATTTTCGGGCCCCGACGGTCATGACCGAGCGAAGCGAAGCGGCGCAGACCGTCGATGCCTTCCATCGCGGCCGTTTCTTCCTCGTCCAGCCCGCCGCCGGCGGTCATCGTGCCGGGATGGACGCCATGATGCTGGCCGCAAGCGTGCCCTCCGCCTTTACCGGGCGGCTGGCCGATTTCGGCGCCGGGGCCGGCGCCGCCGGGCTTGCCGTTCTGTCGCGCTGCGCCGGCGCGGAGGCCGTGCTGGTCGAGCGCTCGCCGGAAATGATGGCGTTCGCCGAAGCAACGCTGGCGCATCCCGGCAATGCGGCCTTGCACGGGCGCGCCTCGATCCTCGAAGCCGACGTGACGCTGACCGGCCGGGCGCGGGTGGCCGCCGGCCTTGCCGACAACGCCTTCGACTTCGCCATCATGAACCCGCCCTTCAACGCCGGCGCCGACCGCGCGACGCCGGACGCCCTCAAGCGCGCCGCGCATGTCATGGAGGACGACCTCTTCGAGCGTTGGGTGCGCAGCGCAGCGGCCGTGGTGAAGCCGCGCGGCGGGCTGGCCGTCATCGCCCGGCCGGAACAGCTTGCCGAACTGGTCGCCGCCGTGTCCGGCCGCTTCGGGGGCATCGAGATCGTCGCCATCCATCCGCGCGCCGATGCCGCCGCCATTCGCATCGTCTTGCGCGCCTGGCGCGGCTCTCGGGCAAAATTGACGTTGAAACCACCCCTCGTCCTGCACCAAACAGGATCGGATCTGTTCTCGACCCACGCCGACGCCATCACCAACGGGCTCGCCTCGCTTTTCGGCGATTGAACGCCCTTGCTATATTGCCGCCGCGCGGCGAATGCCTACATGCTTTCAGCCATTGCCGGAGAAAACCTTGCGCCGCCTCATCAACCGCCTGCTGCCGAAATCCTGGCGTTCCGATATCGTCACCATCCCGGTCATCCGCCTGCAAGGCACGATCATGGCGGGCGGGAGCCAGTTCCGGCCGGGCCTTTCGCTCGCCACCACGGCCGGGCTGATCGAAAAAGCCTTTGCCTTCGAGGCTCCCGCCGTGGCGATCTCCGTCAACTCGCCGGGCGGTTCGCCGGTGCAGTCGCGGCTGATCTTCAAGCGCATCCGCGACCTGGCGGCCGAGAAGAACAAGCGCGTGCTGGTCTTCGCCGAGGACGTGGCGGCTTCCGGCGGCTACATGATCGCGCTGGCCGGCGACGAGATCTTTGCCGATCCGTCCTCCATCGTCGGCTCGATCGGCGTGGTGTCGGCCTCCTTCGGCTTTCCCGAACTGATGAAGAAGATCGGCGTCGAGCGGCGCGTCTATACGGCCGGCCAGAACAAATCCGTGCTCGACCCGTTCAAACCGGAGAAGACCGAGGACGTCGAGCGGCTGAAGGCGCTGCAACTGGAGGTGCATGACACCTTCATCCAGCTGGTCAAGGAGCGGCGCGGCGCGAAACTGAAAGACGATCCGGATCTGTTCACCGGCCTGTTCTGGACCGGCAAGCGCGGCCTCGACCTCGGGCTGGTGGACGCGCTGGGTGACATGCGCGGAGTGCTGAAACAGCGCTACGGCGCCAAGACGCGGCTCAAGCTGATCACCCAGCCGCGCGGCCTGTTTGCCCGCTTCGGCCTGTTCGGCTCGAAGGCGGCGCCCGCCGACATCGCGGCGGCGGCGGCTGCTGGACTAGTGGATACAGCCGAGGAACGCGCCCTTTGGGGGCGTTACGGCCTTTGAAAAGCCGCATGATGGGTCTAGCATGGCTGTCTGACCAATTTGTTGGCCATTTAGGGAACCGCTCTTGAGGCAGGAGCATCGATAATGCCGCAGCTTATTCTTCTCACCATTGTCGGCGTCGCCGCCTATGTCGGCTACCGGTCTTTCGTGCGCGAGGCCGAGCGCGTGACCGCCAAGGTGCGGCGCGCCGAGAAGCAGCAGGCCAACGGCACGATGGGCACGCTGGTGAAGGACCCCAAGACCGGCGAATACCGGTTGGCCAAGGACTAAGCCTTCGGCCGACAACCCGCCGTGGACCTTGCTCATCCCGCTCCTGAATCGGCTGTTATTGAATCGGCCGTCGTTGAACTGGCGCCGGGCAAGCTCAATCTCGCGCTGCATGTGACCGGCAGGCGCGGCGACGGCTATCATCTGCTCGAAAGCCTCGTCGTCTTCACCCGCTTCGGCGACCGGCTGCATATCGAACCGGCGGCACAGGACAGTTTCGCCATCGATGGCCCGTTTTCCGGCCAGCTCGACGCCAATGCGGACAATCTCGTCATCCGCGCCCGCGAGGCTCTGCGGAACGCCGTGCCGGAAACGGCGCGAGCCGCACTTTCGCCCGTCGCCATCCGGCTCGAGAAAAACCTGCCCATCGCCTCGGGCGTCGGCGGCGGCTCTAGCGATGCGGCCGCCGTGCTGCGTTGCCTGAACGGGCTGTGGAACTGTGGGCTGGACGACGACGCCCTTCGCGAAATCGGCGCCGGTCTCGGCGCGGACGTGCCGATGTGCCTTGCAGCTCAGCCGCTGACCGCAAGAGGCATCGGCGACAGCATCGAGCCGGCCGCCGACTTTCCGGCGCTCGCGCTGGTGCTGGTCAATCCGGGTGTGGCGGTATCGACCCCCGACGTGTTTGCCCGGCTCACCCGGCGCGACGGCGAGAGCCTGCCGCCGCTCCCTCGCACGATCGATTTCCATTCGCTGCGGAACTGGCTGGAAACCACCCGCAACGACCTCGAACCCGCCGCCCGCGAAATCCAGCCGGCCATCGGCCAGGCGCTTGCGGCGCTGGACAAGGCCGGCTCCGGCTTCTCGCGCATGTCCGGTTCGGGCGCCACCTGCTTCGGCCTGTTCGAGACGGGCAACGTCGCCAAGCGCGCCGCACTCGCCATCAGGGCAAAGCACCCCGGCTGGTTCGTCGCGGCGACGCGCAGCATGCCCTCGCAGGGCGCAGACGGGGAACGACAAGGATGACAGAACGCCCCTTCATCCCCGTCCGCATCGCCGTGCTCACCGTTTCCGACACGCGCACGCTGGCCGACGACAAGTCCGGGCAGACGCTGGCCGACCGCATCGCCGAGGCAGGGCACATCCTCGCCGACCGCGCCATCGTCACTGACGACGGCGCGAAAATCCGCGACAAGGTGCTGGCCTGGTCGAAGAACGAGGGCGTTGATGTCGTCATCACCACCGGCGGCACCGGCTTCACCGGCCGCGACGTGACGCCGGAGGCGCTGGAACCGGTCTTCGAGAAGCGCATGGACGGCTTCTCGGAAGTCTTCCACCGCATCTCCTACGACAAGATCGGCACCTCGACGATCCAGTCGCGCGCCACCGGCGGCGTCGTCAACGCCACCTTCGTCTTCGTGCTGCCGGGCTCGCCCGGCGCCTGCCGCGACGCCTGGGACGGCATCCTGAAAGCGCAACTCGACTACCGCCACATGCCTTGCAATTTCGTGGAAATCATGCCCCGGCTGGACGAGCACTTGCGGCGCGGCGGGGGCTGACGGCGACGCTGCTCTCCTCGCCCCGTTTACGGGAAGAGGATGCCGGCAGGCAGGTGAGGGACGGAGTCAATTTTTGCGACTGTTTGCGCCGCCCGTCATCCGGCCCTTCGGGCCACCTGCCTTCGGCGTTCGAAACTCGAAAAGCCAAGTAATTGGCTTTTCGTCTGCTACGCAGACCGTTTCTCACCCCCGTGCACGGGGAGAAGGAAGGGGGATGCCTACGGCCGTCTGAACCCTGTCGGCCCGCCATAGAGATAGCCGATGCGGGCGATGGCTTCGCGCAGGCCTTCGCGCGACACCTGCATGGTGTGGCCGTTGGCGTGGATCATGGTGTCGGCGTCGAGCATGATGGCGACGTGGCCCTTCCAGAAGACGAGGTCGCCGCGCCGCAGGCCGGAATGGTCCTCGCCCGGATCGAGCGGGGCGCCGAGCCCATCCGCCTGCATGTCGGAATCGCGCGGCACGTCGCGGCCCGCCATCCGCATGGCAAGCTGGACCAGCCCGGAACAGTCGATGCCGAAACCGGAGACGCCGCCCCACAGGTAGGGCGTATTCTCGAAACTTTCCGCCACCGCCACATAGTCCGCCGCATGGGTGCCGACAGGCGTGAGATGGCCGGCAATCGCCGCTTCCCCGCTGGCAAGCAGCGCATAGGTCGTGCCGCGCGTCTCGGCCGTGCCGGTCACGGTCACGGCCGAACCCATGGAAAGGGCGGCGCGGCGGGGGAAGCGCAGGTCCGGCCCCGGATAGAGGAAGGTGCGCGGCACGGAAACCAGGTGCGTCGGCTGATCGTCGCGGCCGCCCAGCGCGGAAGCGGCGACATAGCCGACATAGCGGTCGCGCGCGCCCTGCACCCAGGCGAAGCCGCCGGCCTCGTCGAACACCGTCACGTCGTCGCCATAGAGAAACTGCGTGTCGATGCCGGCCTCGGCGCGCGGCTCGCGACGCAGGTCGGCGACGGGCACGGCGATGCGCGCCGGCCGGCCGGCGACGAAGCGCGCCGCCTCCACCTCGCCTTCGAGGCGCTTGTCGGCAAGGTCGGGACGAAAAGCGTGCAGGCGGCGGTCGTGAGCGGTCAAGGTGTTGTCCGGGTGTTCGAGGATCAAATAGGCAAATCGAGTGCCTTGGCGACAATAGCATCGCCGAAGCGCTCGACATAGAGCGCGCCTTCCACCGTGCGCTTGACCAGCACGTTGCGGCGGTCGAGTTCGTCGCGGTGGCGCGACACCAGCTTCAGCGCGCCCATCGTGTCGAGCGCGCGGGTAATCACCGGCTTGGTGACGCCGAGCCGCGCCGCCAGTCCGCGAATGGTGTGCGGCGGCGGATCGAGATAGATGGTGAGCAGGATCGCCATCTGGCGCGCCGTCAGGTCGGGCGCGTCGTCATGCACCTCCGCCAGCAAAACCTGCTGCCAGAGCCGCAACGCCTGGGACGGACGCAGGGTGATCGGCATCCGGCCAGTATGGCGGCAAATCGTTTCGGATGCGTTTCAGTCCCGTCTGCGACCATACGAGAAGAATACCCCCCCTTGCGGGGTGGGGGAAGACGCCGGTGAAGCAGCACCGCTTCCTTGCGGTCAGCCGAACCGGCTCGAAATCACCCGCTCCAGCGCGCGGATGGCCTGCGCCTCGCCGCCGGCAAGGCCGTGCGGCCGGTCGGCCGGATTCCACGCGAAAATGTCGAAATGCGCCCAGCTTTTCGCCTTGCCGACAAAGCGTTTCAGGAAAAGCGCGGCGGTCACGGACCCGGCGAAGGCGTCCGAGGTGACGTTGTTCATGTCCGCCACCTTGGAGGCCAGTTTCGCCTCGTAGGGTTTCCACAGCGGCATGCGCCAGAGCGGGTCTTCGACCGCGAGCGAGGCGGTGGCAAGATCGCCGGCAAGCCCGTCGTCGTCCGTATAGAAAGGCACGAGGTCCGGCCCGAGCGCGACGCGCGCTGCGCCCGTCAGCGTCGCCATGTCGACCAGAAGCTCCGGGCTCTCCTCATCGGCCAGCGCCAGCGCGTCGCCCAGCACCAGACGGCCTTCGGCGTCGGTATTGCCGATTTCCACGGTCACTCCCTTGCGGCTCGTCAGCACGTCGCCGGGGCGGAAGGCGTTGGCCGAGATGGAGTTTTCGACGGCCGGGACCAGCACGCGCAGGCGCACCTTCAGCCCGGCCGCCATGATCGTCGAGGCCAGCCCCAGAACGTTGGCGGCACCGCCCATGTCCTTCTTCATCAAGAGCATGCCAGACGCCGGCTTGATATCGAGGCCGCCGGTGTCGAAGCAGACGCCCTTGCCCACCAGCGTCACCTTCGGCGCGCCTTTCGGCCCCCAGGTGAGATCGATGAGGCGCGGCGCCTCGGCGGAGGCCCGGCCGACGGCGTGGATCATCGGAAAGTTCTTCTTCAAGAGATCGTCGCCCTTGACGACGGAAACGGTCGCCTTGTGGGCGCGCGCGAGGCCGCGCACGGCCTTTTCCAGCGCCTCCGGCCCCATGTCGCTGGTCGGCGTGTTGACGAGGTCGCGCGCCAGCACGGTGCCGGCGGCGAGGCGCTCGACGCGGGCGGCGTCGGCGCCTTCCGGCAAAGCGAGGCGCAGCGCCCGGCCCGGCTTCTTGCCGTAGCGGGTGAAGACGTAGCCGCCGAGCACCAGCGCCAGCGCCGCAAGCTCCGGCTCGGCCGGACGCGCGGCGAAATGCCAGTCGCCTTCCGGCAGGCCGCGCGCCAGCGCGCCGAGCGACAGCGCGCCCTCCCCCTGCCCGAACAGCGCGCCGGCCAACGCGCCGTTTCCGTCCGGCAAAAGCAGCGTGCGGCCGGCCTCTCCGGCGAAGCCCGCAGCCTTCGCCCAGGCGAGCGCCGCAGGCGGCAATCCGGCGTCCTCGACGCCGCCCGGCCGAACCAGATGGATCGGCAGGGACTTCTTCGATTTGCGGGCGACGATTTCGACGGACATGGTCTCTCCACGGGACGAACCGGCATGCGCCGACTCGCGTTCTTAACCAACTATTAGGGTTAACAGAATATTTCTCGGCTGGGGAAGGCACCTGTCGAACAGGCGGCCTTCGTGCAACGGAGGCTCAATTCCATGTCGAGACATGCCGGGACGAGGGGCAAGACCCAGTTCGCAGCGACAGCGCTGGCGCTCGTCATGGCAGTCGGACTGGCGGGCTGCGGCACCGACCGCATGAGTACCGGCTCGATCGGTTCTTCGCGCGGCCCAGCGGTGGAGACGATGTCGGCATCGCAGTTGCAGAATGCCGCCAATTCGCTCGGCCAATCCTATGCGCGCAATCCCGACGACAAGGGGCTGGCGATCAAATACGCCACCGTGTTGCAGATGAACGGCGACGCCGACCAGTCGCTGGCGGTGATGCGCAAGCTCGCCATCGCCTATCCGAAGGACCGCGACGTGCTGGCCGCCTACGGCAAGGCGCTCGCCGCCAACGGCCAGCTCCAACCGGCGCTGGACGCGGTGCGCCGGGCGCAGACGCCCGAATATCCGGACTGGAAACTGGTGTCGGCGGAAGGCGCCATCCTCGACCAGCTCGGCCAGAAGGACCAGGCGCGCGACCTCTACCGCAAGGCGCTGGAACTGAAGCCCAACGAGCCGACGGTGCTGTCCAATCTCGGCATGTCCTACCTGCTCGGCGGCGACCTGCGCATGGCCGAAACCTATCTGCGCTCGGCCGCCGGCCAGCCGCATGCCGACAGCCGCGTGCGCCAGAACCTCGCGCTTGTGGTCGGCCTGCAAGGGCGCTTCGACGAGGCCGAGAAGATCGCCTCGCAGGAACTGCCGCCGGACCAGGCGGCCGCGAACGTCGCCTACCTGCGCAAGATGTTGTCGCAACAGAACGCCTGGAACCAGCTCAAGAAGCAGGACAAGGGCAGCGCCGACAGCGAAACCAACACCAACTGACCGGGATTTGCCGGCGCGGGCCTGTTTGCGGACAGCGCGGTGAACTTCCCATTCCCATGCGTCATTTTCATGGACGGCATTGACTACCGCATGGAGCGGGGCCCCTGACTTCTTCCCACACATGCGGGGCTGTCGCGTAGGGCACAGCCGCCTCTCCGCCTTCCCTCTCTACGGCTTGCACGTTCGAGGCGCCGGCCCCATCGGGAAGCCTTTGTCTTACTGCGAGCTATCCTCGGTCGGGTGTTTGTCGCCGAATATGCCGCGCTGGCTGATCTGGATGCCGGCCGGGCCGAGGATGATGGCGAAAAGCACCGGCAGGAAGAACAGGATCATCGGCACGGTCAGCTTCGCCGGCAGGGCGGCCGCCTTCTTTTCCGCCTCGTTCATGCGCATGTCGCGGCTTTCGGACGCCAGCACGCGCAGCGCGTGGGCCACCGGGGTGCCGTAGCGCTCGGCCTGGATAAGCGCCTGCGCGACCGACTTGACCGGTTCCAGTCCGGTGCGGTTGGCCAGGTTCTCGTAGGCCTGCCGGCGCTCCTGGAGGTAGGACAGCTCCGCATTGGTCAGCACGAACTCTTCGGCCAGGGCGACCGACTGCGTGCCGATCTCGTCGGCCACCTTGCGCAGCGCCGCCTCGATCGACATGCCGGATTCCACGCAGATCAGCATCAGGTCCAGCGCATCGGGCCAGGCAAGCTGGATCGACTGCTTGCGCTTGGTGGCGCGGTTGGAGACATAGAGCACCGGCGCGTAGAAGCCGGCATAGGCCGCGAGGATGCAGGCCAGGGCCTTGATCATGATTGTCTGCTGCGGCATGCGGTCCAGCACGAAGACCCAGACAATCGCCAATGCCAGCCCCACGAAGGGCAGGACGAGACGGAAGAACAGGAATTTCGTCAGCGGATTCTGGCCGCGAAAACCCGCCATCTTCAATTTCTGCAACGTGCCCTCGTCGGCGAGCGCGCGCCTCAGGTCCAGCCGTTCGACAACGGTGCGCATGCCGATCGACTGCTCTTCGCGCAAGCCCTTGCGGCGGCGGTCGGCCTCTGCGGCCAGGCGAGCCCGCTGCTTGGCGCGCAGTTCGTCGCGCTCCAGCGCAACCGATTTCATGCGCGCCTTGAGCAGGTTGCCGCCAAAGGCCGGTACCAGCGTGAAGATGGTGGCGAAGACGGCGATGCCGACCAGCATCGCGATCAGGAACGACGGATCGGTGAGGATCTTGACCACACTCATGGCTCTACACCTCGAAGTTCATCATCTTGCGCATCACCAGGATGCCGAGCAGCATCCAGAAGCCGGAAAGGCCGAGGATGAGATGGCCGACGGAAGTGGTAAACAGCGGCATGATGTAGTGCGGGCTGGTGATGAAGGTCAGGATGGCCACGATGAAGGGCAGAGCGCCGATGATGGCGGCCGAAGCCTTCGCTTCCATCGACAGGGCCTGCACCCTCGCCTTCATCTTCTTGCGGTCGCGCAGCACGCGCGACAGGTTGCCCAGCGCCTCGGAAAGATTGCCGCCCGCCTGGCTCTGGATCTGGATGACGATGCCGAAGAAGCCCGCCTCGGCGCAGGGCATCGTCTCGGGCATGCGCATCACCGCTTCGGGGATCGACAGGCCCATTTGCTGAGCATCGACGATGCGGCGAAACTCGGTCTTGACTGGCTCCTGCGCCTCATTGGCGATCAGGCGCACGCCGTCGTTGAGCGGCAGGCCCGATTTGACGGCGCGCACGATGACGTCGAGCGCATTGGGGAATTCCTCGAGGAATTTCTTGACGCGCCGGTTGCGCCGAAACGAGACGAACCAGCGGGGCAGGCCGAGGCCGGCAGCGACAAGCACGCCCGGAACCACCACCAGCGGTACGCCGATCATGAAGGCGAGCAGCGCCAGCACCACACCCACGGCCGCCGAATACATATAGAATCGCTCGATCGTCACCGTCATGCCGGCCTGCCGCAACTGCACCTTGAGCGGCGGCTTCTTCACGTTGGTGTCGTTGCGCTTCTGCTTCTCGTCGATGTCCTTGAGCGTGTCCAGCACGTTCTTGCGGCGCCTGGCGGCTTCGGCCATGCGGTCGCGCGAGGCCTTGACGACCGACCTGTCCGTCTCGGCCGTCTTGATCGTCTGCAACCGCTTGCCGACCTGTTTTTCCCGGCTGATGTCGTTGAACAGGAAGGCATAGGCGACCGCGCCGGCACTGAAGCCGGCGAGCACCACGAACGCCAGGACCGTGGGATCTATTCCGAACATGTTTCCCCTGCCCTCGCGGCCGCCCAGGAACGATCCTAGTCGGCGCGCTTTTCCATCGCTTCCAGAGCGCCCGCCAGCCGCGCTTCCTCGCCGTAATACCGGGCGCGCTCCCAGAAATGCGGCCGGCCGATGCCGGTCGAGACATGCTCGCCGAGCAGGCGGCCGTTCTGGTCCTCGCCCTTGAGGTTGTAGACGACGATATCCTGCGTGATGACGACGTCGCCTTCCATGCCGACGACCTCGGTGATGTGGGTGATGCGGCGAGAGCCGTCGCGCAGGCGCGCCGCCTGGATGATGACGTCGACCGAACCGACGATGATCTCGCGCACCGTCCTTTGCGGCAGCGAGAAGCCGCCCATGGCGATCATCGATTCCATGCGGTTCAGACACTCGCGCGGGCTGTTGGAGTGGATGGTGCCCATCGAGCCGTCATGGCCGGTGTTCATCGCCTGGAGCAAGTCGAACACTTCCGGGCCGCGCACCTCGCCGACGATGATACGCTCGGGCCGCATGCGCAGGCAGTTTTTCACCAAGTCGCGCATCGTCACCTCGCCCTCGCCCTCGAGGTTCTTGGGGCGGGTTTCGAGGCGCACGACGTGCGGCTGCTGGAGCTGGAGCTCGGCCGAATCCTCGCAGGTGATGATGCGTTCGTCGCGGTCGATGTAGTTGGTGAGACAGTTGAGCAGCGTCGTCTTGCCGGAGCCCGTACCGCCCGAGATGATGACGTTGCAGCGGACGCGGCCAATGATCTTGAGGACCTCCGCGCCTTCCGGCGAGATGGCGCCGAAGCGGACGAGCTGGTCGAGGGTGAGCTTGTCCTTCTTGAACTTGCGGATGGTGAGCGCGGTGCCGTCGATGGCCAGCGGCGGGGCGATGACGTTGACGCGCGAGCCGTCGGGCAGGCGCGCATCGCAGATCGGCGAGGATTCGTCGACGCGGCGGCCGACCTGGCTGACGATGCGCTGGCAGATGTTCAAAAGCTGCTGGTTGTCGCGGAAGCGGATGCCGGTCTGCTCGACCTTGCCGTCAACCTCGATGTAGACGTTGCGCGAGCCGTTGACCATGATGTCGGCGATGTCGTCGCGCGCCAGCAGCGGCTCCAGCGGGCCGTAGCCGAGAACGTCGTTGCAGATGTCGTCGAGCAGTTCCTCCTGCTCGGCGATCGTCATGGCGAAGTTCTTGATCGCGATGATGTCGTTGACGATGTCGCGGATTTCCTCGCGCGCGCTCTCGGGATCGAGCTTGGCGAGCTGCGACAGGTCGATGGTATCGATGAGGGCGGAAAAAACCTGGCTCTTGGTGTCGTAGTAGGCCTCGTTGCGCTCGCGCTGGCCACGCCTCGGTTCGGAAGCGAGCGGCGGCGCCTCGACGGTGCGGCGGGCGGCGGGCGCCGGCATGGCCGGCGGGGCGAGCGGTGCGGCGGGCGACTGCGGCGCAGCCGTCACGGCCGGTTTCGGCTCCGTCTGGACCGCCGGCGGTGCTATCGGCGCAGGCGCGCGGAATTCGGGAGCGCCCCGGCCGCCGTCGTCATTGCCTCTTTTGCCAAACATGATCGACTACCGGTTGGAGGAGAACGGCATCACTTCTTGCCGCGCTTGAACTTGTCCAGGATGCCGCCGAGGGCGGCCTTCTTCCTTGTCTTGATCTCGCTGCGGCCGGTCAGCACGTGGGCCATCTCGTTGATGGTGGCGACGATCGGGCTCTTGGCGTCCATCTCCCCCAGCATGCGGCCGTTGTTGGCGGCGTTGCCGAACAGGAGCGGCTCGAAAGGGATGACCGACATCGGCGTGATGCCGAGCGGCTCGGCAAAGTCCTGCGCGCTGATCTCGGGGCGCTTGGGCACGCCGGCCTGGTTGATGACGAGCTTCGGCGGCGGGTCGTTGGGCCTGAGCTTCTTCAGCATGTCCACCAGGTTCTTGGTGTTGCGCAGGTTGGCGAGTTCGGGCGTCGCGGTGATGACCACATCGTCGGCCCTCGCCAGCGTGTTCTTCGACCAGCCGCTCCAGACATGCGGCACGTCGAGCACCAGAAGCGGCGCGCTGCGCTGCGCGGTGTCGATGATGTGGGCGAAGGCATCGGCATCGAAGTCGTAGGTCCGGTCGAGCGTGGACGGAGCCGCCAGCAGCGACAGGTGCTCCGCGCACTGGGCCAGCAGGCGGTCGAGATAGACCTCGTCGATGCGTTCCGGCGAAAAGACCGCTTCGGCGATGCCCTGCGCCGGGTCCTGGTCGAAATTGATGTTGGCGGTGCCGAAGGCGAGGTCGAGGTCGGCGACGACGACCTCCGACTTGAACAGCGAAGACATCGCCCAGGCGACGTTGTGGG
This sequence comes from Mesorhizobium sp., assembly GCF_017306545.1. GTDB lineage: Bacteria > Pseudomonadota > Alphaproteobacteria > Rhizobiales > Rhizobiaceae > Mesorhizobium. Next base: position 167,119 of record NZ_JAFKID010000004.1, on the reverse strand, counting down.
CGATGGTGGACGACCCGACGCCGCCCTTTGCGCCGACAAAGGCGATGGCGCGGCCGATAGGCTCGGCGTCAGGATCGACGAAGATCGAAGAGATGACGCTGACGATGTCGGCCATCGAGATCGGCGCGATGACGTATTCGGAAATGCCGGACCGGATCAGTTCGCGATAAAGGCCGATGTCGTTGTAGTGGCCGATGACAACCACTTTCGAGCTGGGATCGCAATACTCGGCCAGTTGGGCGAGCTGCGCCAGCAATTCCTTCGGCTCGGCGCGCGATTCCAGCACGATCAGGTTGGGCGTCGGCGCCGACTGGTAGAACTCGATCGCCGTGGGAATGCCGCCCATGTGCACCTTGAGATGCGCCTTGGCCATGCGGCGGTCTTCGCCGGCGCGCTCCATCGGGCCGGCCACGCCTTCCGTCTCGCAGAAGGCCTGGATGGAGATGCGCGGGATCGGCCGCAGCACCTGCATGGCGGCGACGTCGTGCGCGTCGTCGCCGTCGAGACGGCTTTCGTAGGCGAGATTGCTCATCGTCCTGCCCCCTTGGCGCCTAGTATGTCACTTCGGAATTGCCGAGGAACTCGTTCGAGACCCCGCGCTTGCGGTAAAGATCGATCACCGCACCGCGGTTCTCCGCATCGATGCTGGTCTGCTTGCGCGGGCCGATCAGGTCGGCCGGATTGGCGATCTGGGCGGCGAGGTTGTTCTGGTAGGAGCAGCCGAAGTCCGCGTAGTGCTTGTTCTCGGACGTGTCCATGAGGTCTTGCGGCCAGCGGCCGCAACGGTCGGTATGCGCCTTGACGGAAGAGTAGGATACGCGGATCGGCGCCGAGACGTCGGTGCCCCCGGCCTGATAGGACAGCATCGAGATGCGGCGGCGGCTGATGCCGCTGGCGGCCGCGGTCCTGACGAAATCGCGGGCGGCCGAGCGGGCGGCGATTTCGTTGGCGGAGCCGGACGGCACGGCGATGGTGAGCACCGGGGCGGCGCTGCGGTCGTAGCCGTCGAGGAAGCCGAGCAGCGTCTCGCGCTGCGACCGGGTCATGCCGCGGTCGCCGGCGCCGACCGGCAGGTCGATTTTCTGATCCTGCTGCGAAATCACGATCGGATGGTTGGTGCGGTAGTCGTCGGGGATCGAGCCGACGGTGATGGAATCGCGGTTGGCGCAGCCCGAAAGCAGCGCGGCGGCCACCACCGCGAGCACCGGCAACGCCAGCCGGGCGATGCGCACCGGGCGCGCGGCGCCGGCGAAAGCCTCTGTCTCGAAATGCGAAGCAGACATGTCCGTTTCCCCGCTTACTTGTAGATGAAGCCGACGACGCCGTGATACCGGCCGGCGGGCTTGTCAGTCTGCATGGTGCCGTAGACGCGGTTGACGCGGCCAAGGAACATGCCCGCGCCGTCGCTGGCGGCGTTGAAGTTGTCGTCCGGCTTGGCGAGTTCATTGCGCGCCACCGGCCGCGACAGGTAGGGCGTGATGATGACGACGAGCTCGCTTTCGTTGCGCACGAAATCGCGCGAACGGAACAGAGCGCCCAGCACCGGGATCTTGGATAGGCCGGGCAAGCCGTTGATCGCCTGCCGCACATCGTCGCGGACAAGGCCGGCAATCATCATCGAGCCGCCGGATGGCAGTTCGACGGTGGTGTCGGCCAGACGCTTGCGGATCGAGAGCAACGTGGTGCCGGGCAGAGCGCCGCTTCCCTCCAGCGTCGTGGCGCCTTCGGTTGTCGGTTCTGAAACGGAGGTCCGTACTTTCAGGCTGATGCGCCCCGGCGAAAGCACGACGGGCTGGAATTCCAGACCGATGCCGTATTCGACTTTCTCGTTGGTGTAAGTGAGGTCGCCGTCCTGGTTATCGGTGGACTTGGCACTGGTGCGGCCGGTGATGAGATTGTATTCGCCGCCGACTTTGAAGGTCGCCTTCTCGCCGGAGACCGCAGTCAGCGTCGGCTCCGCCAGCGTCTTCATGACGCCGGACTGCTCCATGGCGTTGATGTAGGATTTCAGGGTTGAAGACGCGAGATCCACACCGGAAGCCTGAGAAAGGGGCTTGCCGAGGCCATAGGTGGGGCTACTGAACGAGCTCCAGCTTATGCCGTTGCTCGATCCGCCGGCGATCATGTTGACGCCGAGTTGCTTCATCACCGAGCGGCTGACCTCGGCGACAGTCACCTTCAGCGTCACCTGATCGTCGCCAATGATTTGCAGCAGGTTGATGATGGCGCTCTTCTGGCGCTGGGAATCGGGATTGTTGATGTCGACGCCGCCGAGAGCGTTGCCGCCGGCCGCGGTCTGCGAATACTGGCCGGTCGTCGCTTCGCCGCCGGTGACGAAGGCGGTGGCCAGGTCGGCGGCGCGCTTGGCGTCGAGCGGCGTATCGACGGTGCCGGTCAGCACCACATTGTCGTTGACCAGTTCGACCTTGATGTCGGAGCCGGGGATGAAGCGCTTGAGATTGTCTTCCAGACCGGCGACATCGCGCTCAACATCAAGGTCCATGCTGACGATCTGCTCGCCGTTGGCGCCGAAGACGAAGATGTTGGTCTCGCCCACCGCCTTGCCGAAGAGGTAGATGCGCCGCGCGGTGCGGGTGACGGCGTCGGCCACCGCCGGATTGGCGACGAGGATGTCGTAGGCGTCGGCGGGCAGGTCGATGACGACCGACTTGTTCAGGCCGAGCTTGATGCGCTGGGCGGCGGTGCTTGCGCCGACGCGCGCCTTGGCTCCGGCATGCGCCTCGACCGGGCCGAAAGAGCCGGCAGAGAGCAGGCCGAGGCCGAGCGCGGCGGCGAACGCGATGCGCAGAATAGCGTTTGACCTCATTTCCTCGTCCCCACTTCGGAAACCTCGCCCGATTTGATCAACCGCACCGTGCCGCGGCGGCCGTTTCCGGAAACGAGGTAGTCGGCCTCGCCGGAGACTTTCTCGTTGGTGTCGGTGATGGGCCTGAGCGCCAGCGTGAGCCGGTCCGCCATCTGCTGGGCGACGGTGATGATCTCGGCCTGCTCCGGCGTCAGTTCGAGCGTCGCGGTCTGGCCGACACGGGTTTTCTTGCCTTCCTCGTCTTCCTGGATCGTCTGGTCGATGGCCAGGACGCGGATGTTCTTGAGGATGGTGTCGGTCATGAAACCGGGGGTGCCTGTGCTGGCGTCGGTGCGGCGGGTCATGATGACGTCGACGAAATCGTTGGGCAGGATGAAGCCGCCGGCCGACGTGTCGGCGGCGATCGAGGTCGCCACCGCGCGGGTGCCGGAAGGCAGGATCGAGGACATGAAGCTCTGGCCCTCGCCGATCAGCTTGGAGCGGCGCAGCGGCTCGCCCTGATACAGCGCGACGCGGGCGACGGACGCCTTCAGCTTGTCCAGCGCTTCGGGCTCGCTGGCGCGGGTGATGAAATTCGCGTTGATGCCGTCGGCCGGCCATTTCTCCCATTTGATGTTGCTTTCAAGGGGAGAACCCATCGGCACGTCGCCGGACAGGACCAGCACGTCCTGCAAGGTGATGGCCGGCTGCTGCGGCGCGTTGACGACGACCTCGGGCGGCGGCGGCACGACCATGTTCTTGGCGACATAGCCGGCCCCCCCCGCCGCGGCGACCGCGACGCCCAGAATGATCAATCGGGATGCTGGCATGTGCCCAAACCTCGCCCTAGCAAACCACTAGCCAGGGCGGACTTTGCAGCGGCAATCGTCAAATTAGGGTTAATGCAATCCTTACGATCGTGATTAATTTAACGTTTACGAAAATTCGACGGGCCGCCCCGCCCGGCGTTCGGGCGCATGAAAAAGGCGGCCTCGGCCGCCTTGCGTGAAATGCGCCTTAGGCCCACTCAGGATGCCATGCGCTCCAGCGCCCACAGCACGAGCGGCGAGTCCGGATAGGTCAGCAGCCCGCCGAGGCCGAGCGCGATGCCATAGGGCACGCCGACCTTCTCGTTGGCGAAATGGCGAAGGAACATGTTGTGGCGCGTGAAGACGGCCAGCGGCGAGCCGCGATAGGCCAGCAGCCCCATCGTCAGGAAGCCGCCGATCACCGACGCGACCAAGATGTATTGGACGAGGCAAAAGCCCATGCCCATCCACACCGCGCTCGCCGCCATCAGCTTGGCGTCGCCGCCGCCCATGGCGCCCATGGCGAAAAGGCAGAAGGTGCATGCCAGGACAGTGGCGCCGGCCGCCAGATGCCAGCCGAAATCCGCCCACGCCATGCCGGTCAGCGGCGCCACCGCCACGAAGGCGCCGACGAGGACGAGCGACACGCGGTTGGCGATCGTCATGGACAGCATGTCGGAGATCGCGGCAAACAGCATGCAGAAGGGAAAGACGACGAAAATCAACGCTTCAAGCATCGAAGTCACCAAAGCCTCGCGGCGGCAGGGCGCCGCATCCGGGAAGCACCCTAGGCGAATTCCGTTAAGGATCGATGAGCCCGCACGGCCGCATTTGCGCGATTCCGGGGAACGGCGGCGCTCTGAAAGCGGTCATTTAACCGTTGGTTCACCAATCTCGTTCATGCTCCGTTGAGCACGTTCGTGAGGCTTCGCGCCACGGAGATTGAAAATGACCCTGTCGAGATCGCTCCTGGCTGGCGCCGCCCTCTTCTGCGCGGCCGGGTTCGCCCTGCCCGCCCAGGCCGACGGCGGCATCGAAGTGACGATGAACCAGGCCAGGATCGTCAAGCTCGCCCGCGCCGCCGACACCATTGTCGTCGGCAACCCGCTGATCGCCGATGCGTCGGTGCAGGACGCCTCCACCATCGTCCTGACCGGCAAGGGGTTCGGCGTCACCAACCTCGTCGTCATGGACAAGGACGGCAGCCCCATCATCGACGAGCAGGTGACGGTCGTGCGCCAGAACGCCTCGTCGGTGCGCATCTACCGCCGCTCGCAGGTGCAGACCATGTCGTGCACGCCCTATTGCGAGAGTTCCTTCAAGAGCGCCGCCGAGACGACCTCGGAACACGAGATGAACGCCGGCAACTGACCGGGAGCGCCGGCAGCGGACAGGTTAGCGGCGGGTTAATCGCGCTCAAGCGAATTTAAAGTCCGTCCAAACCGGACTTCAACAGGTTTCGTTTACGATCCCATGCGATACCGCCCTGGGGATCGCAGGACATGGACAGCCACCGCGACAAGAAAAAACGCCGGACCTCCGGCGCCGGTCTCTTCGCCCGCTTCCTCGGCGATCGCGAAGGCGTCACCGTCATCGAATTCGCCGCGCTGGCGCTTCCTTTCGCGCTTCTGGTGTTCGCCATCCTGGAAAGCTGCGTATCCTTCGCCGCGCAGGAGGTGATGGCCAACGCCACCGACAATGTGGCCCGCCAGTTGCGCACCGGCCAGGTGCTGACCGCCGACGCAAACGAAACCAAGATCAAGCAGATGATCTGCGACGAGCTTCAGATCATCGTCGCCCAGAACTGTCCGGGCCTGTCGGTGGACCTGCGCATGGTCAACACGTTCCAGCAGGCCGCACAGTTGGGCTTCCGGATCGACGGCAGCAGGATCGTGCTCACCAACGCGGGCATAGACGACAACACCGTCGTCCAGGTGGGCCCTTCCATGAGCAAGAACGTGCTGCGCGTTTTCTACAAGTGGCCGGTGATGACGGACTTTATGGCCAAGGCGATGTCCAACATGAGCGACGGCACGACGCTGCATTTCGCCATGGCGATCTGGCAGAACGAGCCTTTCTGAGACAAGGCAACGGGGCGACGGCGATGTCTGGCGCGGGGGCGCATGCAACGATGAAGGACCTGCTGGGCAAGGCGGCGCGGCTCCTGCGCGACAGGCGCGGCGTGGCGGCGATCGAGTTCGCCTTCATAGCCCCCATCCTGTTGATCCTCTACTTCCTCACCATGGAAGCGTCGCAGGCGATCGAGACGAGCAAGAAGGTCAACCGCATGAGTTCCATGATCGGCGACCTGATCGCGCAGCAATCGGCGGTCGACAGTTGCTCGCTCCCGGCTATCCTTCAGGCGGCCAACACGACGCTGCTGCCCTACAACCGCTCCAGTCCCAAGGTCATCGTCACCGGCATTCAGATCACGACCGACACGCCGCCCATAGCGACGGTGGCCTGGTCTTACCAGGTATCGGGCGGCCAGTATGGAGCCGGCCCCGAGAAAGCGGGCGACACGACGACGATGCCCTCCGCGATCAAGACCGGCGGCGCCTTCCTGATACGGGTGCAAAGCAGCCTTCCCTACCGGCCGGTCATCGCCTGGGCGGCGGGCGACGAGAAGACTCTCGGCCTCACTTCGGCCTTCGACAACATCACGATGGGCGCGACCTTCTATTTCAGCCCGCGGCTGACCACGACGGTCACCTATTCGACCTTGGCCTCGCCCTGTCCGTGACGGCCGGCGGCGGCTCAAGCGCTGCGGCACGCACGAGCGCGGCCGCCGTCTCGTAGTCGGACGCCTTGACGGCGACGAAACCGCCCATATGGTCGCGCTCGAGCAGGCCGTAGACCTGCGGCGCACGGGCCTTCAACCCGGTCAGGAAGTCGACCAGGCGGCGCTTGGCTTCCTTATCCAGACTGCTCAGCACGGCATGCGGGCCATAGCGCAGCACTCCCGACGACCACACCACCTGCAACGCCGAAGCGGGAATACCCGCCGCCTCGAGCCGCGTCAGCGTGCCGCCGCGAGGCGGTGTCCCCTGCGCGCCCGCCTCGCGCGCCCGCTGCCAGCCGAAAACGGCATCGACGGTGCCGTCGGCAAGCATCGCCTCCGCCGCCGAGGCCGAAGCGGCATGACGGAGCAGCGGCTGGCCCGCCACGTCGGTGACGCCGGCGGCGGCGAGGTCGGCCAGCGGCATCAGGGTCGCGGTGACGCTGTCCGGCGCGCCGAGCGCGATGCGGCGCGTCGCCATGTCGGCCGGCTTCGTCACCTTGGCGTCGCGGGTGACGAGAACCGACCGGACACCGACGGCTCCGTCGGCGTCGGTCGGCGCCACCAGCGGCTCGACACAGCCGCAACGGACCGAGGCCAGCGCGTAGGCGGTGGCCGAATAGACGGCGTAATCGACACGACGGTCGATCTGCGCCTGGATCAAGGTGGCGTAGTCGCGCGCCACGAAAACCTTGACCGGCACGCCGAGCGCGGCCGAATAGGCGTCCGTCAGCAGCGCAAGACCGGGAACGGCATTGCCGGCGCCGGGCTCGGCCACCATACCGATGCGGAAGGTGCCGATCTCCTCGCGCCAGCCTGCCCAGGCAGGCCGGCAGGCAAGCAGGGCCAACGCGGCAAGCCCCGCCGCCGCACCTCTATGCGCCCTGATCCCTGCCATCGAACCCGCCGATCCCGCCGTTCCGGCCCGATTATCGGGCCAAGCGGTTGCCGTTTGGTTTCCGAATTGCCAAGGCGCGCGCCGGCTCCTATGTCTGGACGACAATCACGATGGATGGCCGATGGCGCGCGCATTCGTTTTCGTTCTCGATTCCTTCGGCATCGGCGGCGCTGCCGACGCCGACAAATACGGTGACGCCGGCGCCGATACGCTCGGCCACATCGCCGAAGCTTGCGCGACCGGCAAGGGCGACCGGGACGGGCTGCGCCAGGGACCGCTGATGCTGCCCAATATGCTTTCGCTCGGGCTCGGCGAAGCGGCGCGAATCGCGACCGGGCTCGCTTTCGGCAACGGCGCGGCCCTGCTCCCCTCGTCCTTTCACGGCGCGGCGCAGGAAATCTCCGCCGGCAAGGACACGCCCTCCGGCCACTGGGAGATCGCCGGCCTGCCGGCGCGCTTCGACTGGGGCTATTTTCCCGACACGGTTCCGGCCTTTCCGGCCGCGCTGACCGAGGCGATGATCCGCGAGGGCCAAGTGCCGGGCATCCTCGCCAACCGGCATGCGCCGGGCACCACCGTCATCGAGGATTTCGGCGAGGAGCATATCCGGACCGGCAAGCCGATCTGCTACACGTCCATCGATTCGGTGTTGCAGATCGCCGCACACGAGGAGCATTTCGGCCTGCAACGGCTCTACGACTTCTGCAAGGTGGTGCGGCGCCTGTGCGACCCGCTGCATGTCGGGCGCGTCATCGCCCGGCCCTTCCTCGGCGAGAGCCGCGACACCTTCAAGCGTACGCCGAATCGCAAGGACTATGCCGTGCCGCCGCCGCAGCCGACGCTGCTCGACCGCGTTCTCGACCATGGCGGCCGGGTGATCGCCATCGGCAAGATCGGCGACATCTTCGCCCATCGCGGCGTTTCGGACGTGCGCAAGGGCGCCGGCAACATGGCGATGTTCGACGCCGCGCTCGGCGCCCTGGACGACGCGAAAGACGGCGACTTCGTCTTCGCCAACTTCGTCGATTTCGACACCGAGTTCGGCCATCGCCGCGACGTGCCGGGCTATGCGGCGGCGCTCGAAGCCTTCGACCGGCGGGTGCCGGAGGCGCTGGCCAAACTGAAGGCGGGCGACCTTTTCCTGCTCACCGCCGACCACGGCAACGACCCGACCTGGCGCGGCACCGACCACACGCGCGAGCGCATCCCGATCGCCGGGCTGGCGCCGGGACTGGCGGGGGGCGGCGTCGGGCTTAGGCCGACCTTCTCCGACATCGGCGCGACCGTGGCCGAGCACCTCGGCATCGCGCCCGGCCAGCACGGCGCCTCCTTCCTCGCGCAGCTCGGCGGCCATGCCTGAACTCCCCGAGGTCGAGACGGTCAGGCGCGGCTTGCAGCCGGTGATGGAAGGGGCGCGCATCGAAAGGGTCGAGGCGCGGCGGCCGGACCTGCGCTTTCCGTTTCCCTCGCCTTTCGCCGCGCGGCTGGAAGGCCGGCGCATCGCCGCGCTCGGGCGGCGGGCGAAATATCTCGTGATGCATATCGACGGCGGCCCGGCGCTGATCTGCCATCTCGGCATGTCCGGTTCCTTCCGCATCGAACGGGACGGCGCGGGCGAAACGCCGGGCGATTTCCACCACGAGCGCTCGAAGAACGCGGCGCACGACCACGTCGTTTTTCACCTTTCGACGAGCGAAGGCCAGCCGGCGCGCGTCGTCTATAACGATCCGCGCCGCTTCGGCTTCATGTTGTTCGCCGAAGGACCGCCGAACGAACACGCCATGCTCGCCGGGCTCGGCGTCGAACCAACCGGCAACGCCCTTGACGGACCGTTGCTGGCCGGCCTCCTCAGAGACAAGAAAGCGCCGCTGAAGGCGGCGCTTCTCGACCAGAGCCTGATCGCCGGGCTCGGCAACATCTATGTGTCGGAAGCGCTGTGGCGGGCGGGCCTGTCGCCGCTGCGGCTCGCCGGCACGCTCGGCAAGGCGAGCCCGAAGGCACGGGCACAAGCCGAAAAGCTTGCTGACGCGATCCGCGCCGTCATCGCCGACGCCATCGCCGCCGGCGGTTCCTCCTTGCGCGACCATCGGCAGGCGGACGGGTCGCTCGGCTATTTCCAGCACAGCTTCGCCGTCTACGACCGCGAGGGCATACCCTGCCCGACGCCCGGTTGCAGCGGCACGGTGCGGCGCATCGTGCAAAGCGGCCGCTCGACCTTTTATTGTCCCACCTGTCAGAAGTAGCATCGCGTCCGGCACGCCGGCGAACGGAGGAACCCATGGCCTATGAAACGATCATCGCCGAAACCCGCGGCAAGGTGGGGCTGATTACGCTGAACCGCCCCAAGGCGCTCAATGCGCTGAATTCGCAGGTGCTGGCCGATCTGGTGGCGGCGGCGAAAGCCTTCGATGCCGACCCCAGCATCGGCGCCATGGTCGTCACCGGCTCCGAAAAAGCCTTCGCCGCCGGCGCCGACATCAAGGAGATGCAGGCCAAGACCTATGTCGAGGCCTATCTGGAGGACTTCTTCGTCGGCTGGGAGGAGTTTACCCGCACGCGCAAGCCGGTCATCGCGGCGGTGGCCGGCTATGCGCTGGGCGGCGGCTGCGAGCTTGCCATGATGTGCGACTTCATCATCGCCGCCGACAGCGCGAAATTCGGCCAGCCGGAAATCACGCTCGGCGTCATGCCCGGCATGGGCGGTTCGCAGCGGCTGACGCGATTCGTCGGCAAGTCGAAGGCGATGGACATGGTGCTGACCGGCCGCATGATGGACGCGGCCGAGGCCGAGCGGTCCGGGCTGGTGTCGCGGGTGGTGCCGGCGGCCGATCTGGTCGAGGAAGCCGTGAAGGCGGCCCAGAAGATCGCCGACTTCTCGCTGCCCGCCGTCATCATGGCCAAGGAAGCCGTCAACCGCTCCTACGACCTGACGCTGGCCGAGGGCCTGCGATTCGAGCGGCGCGTCTTCCACTCCATGTTCGCGCTGGACGACCAGAAGGAAGGCATGGCCGCCTTCGCCGAGAAGCGCAAGCCGGCGTTCAGGAACCGGTGAGCGACATATAGCAAATTGCTATACCTTCTCCGTTGACGCACCGGGAAAGCTGAACTATAAGCCGCACCAACCGAGGCGGCCGCGTGGCTGCCCGTTTGTTTTTTGCGCCCTCCGGCTTGCCGTGGCGCCGACCCGTTGAGATCAGAAGAGAGGCACCATGGCCAACACCTCCTCGGCCAAGAAGGCAACGCGCAAGATCGCCCGCCGCGCGGCAATCAACAAGAACCGTCGCTCGCGCGTCCGCAATTATGTGCGCAAGGTCGAGGAAGCGCTGGCCGCCGGCGACAAGACCGCGGCCGAAGCCGCGCTCAGCGCCGCACAGCCGGAATTGATGCGCGCCGCCGGCAAGGGCGTGCTGCATGTCAACACCGCCTCGCGCAAGGTTTCCAGGCTGACCCGCCGCGTCAAGGCCCTGTCGGCCTGACCGACCCTTCCAGCACCCGAGTTCGATGAACCCGGCGCATCGCGCCGGGTTTTTTCGTTTGTCGGCAAGGACTTGAAAATCCGCGCTCTCGACCTGCCGTCGCGGCAGGCCGGAACGGACGGTTTGGTTTGCCGGCGCGGCCACCGGAAAAGCTACATTAGCGATCTCACAAAAGCCTCCGGCCGCCCCGACGCCGGACACATATTTTCCTTTGAATACAATAACTTGTGGAAGGTCATCCACAAGCTGTCCACACTATGCCCAGGGCACCGCGAAGCCAGCGGGTGTCAAGCGAAATATTAAAAAATATTTCGCGCCAGCTATCGTTTTCACATGCGCGGGAAAAGGGTTTGAATCACAAGCGCTTTACGTCGTGAAGCACCTTCGCTGTCCCCGAAGCAGGCGCTCGCCCTAACCAGATTCGTTAAAAATCCGTTAGAGGCGCCCTTGCCCTTTCCACAGCGATTTCTGTAGTGTCTGCCCATCGAGAGGGACGGGCCCCAAGGCCCTCGACCTAGCTGAAATCGGCAGCGTCCACAACGCGGATCGTCTCCGCGAACGGGCGTGGTTTGCCCTCTCGATGCGTAGGGGACTGAGTCATTGTGCATGGCAGTCGCAGGCGCACCGGCTTTAGCCGGATGGCTTCGCTTTGCCTGTCGGTCCCTCCTCTGGTTTGGAACCGGCAACGGCTTCCTATCCATACGGCGCAGAGGTCGGCGGCGGCTCATGCGTCCGGACAATCACCGCCGGGGCCAAGATGCAGGAGGCGCATCCCCGGCGCAACGAGGTACGAAGGACAGGGACATAAAATGCAGAGCGGCATCGAGAGGGAGACGGACGGCAATCGTCCTTATGCGGAAAGACAGAGCGCGGGGAACGATATGAGCAGCGGCGAGGCGGACCAGAAGTTCGAGCGCATCAAGGCCCAGTTGAAGGCCAAGCTCGGCAGCGAGGTCTATTCGAGCTGGTTCGGCCGCATGAAGCTTGCCGAAGCGTCGAAGGGGATCGTGCGCCTGTCGGTGCCGACCGCCTTCCTGCGCTCCTGGATCAACGGCCACTATCTCGATCTCATCACCGAGCTGTGGAAGCAGGAGGAGGCCGATATCCTCAAGGTGGAGGTGATCGTGCGCACCGCCATGCGCCAGCCCCGCACCCCCGACACGGATGTCGCGCCGGCTCGCAAGGCCGTCCGCCAGACGCAGACGGCGCTTTCCTCCGGCACGCTGTCGGGCAAGGCGGAGCGCGCGCCCATGCCGCGCAGCCCCGCCGCCCTGGGCGGCATCGAGGGCGAGGCCCGCCAGAGCGTGCTCGGCTCGCCGCTCGACCCGCGCTACACCTTCGCCTCCTTCGTCGAGGGGCCGTCCAACCGGGTGGCCTTCGCGGCGGCGCGGGCGGTGGCGGAATCCGCCTCCAGCGCGGTGCGCTTCAATCCGCTGTTCCTGCATGCCACCGTCGGCCTCGGCAAGACGCATCTTTTGCAGGCGATCGCCGCCGAAGCGCTGAAGCACGACCCGAAATCGCGCGTCGTCTACCTGACCGCCGAATATTTCATGTGGCGTTTCGCCACCGCCATACGCGACAACGACGCGCTGACGTTGAAGGAGCGGCTGCGCGACATCGACCTTTTGATCATCGACGACATGCAGTTCCTGCAAGGCAAGTCGATCCAGCACGAGTTCTGCCACCTCATCAACATGCTGCTCGACAGCGCCAAGCAGGTGGTGGTGGCGGCCGACCGGCCGCCGGCGGAACTGGAATCGCTGGAGCCGCGCGTGCGCTCGCGCCTCAACGGCGGCGTGGCGCTCGAAATGGCAGCGCCCGACTATGCCATGCGGCTTTCCATGCTCAAGCAGCGGCTGGCCACGGCGCAGGCCGAAGACCCTTCGCTCGCCATCTCGGAAGACATCATCGCCCATGTCGCGCGCACCGTGACCGGCTCGGGCCGCGAACTGGAGGGCGCCTTCAACCAGTTGCTGTTCAGGCAGTCCTTCGAGCAGATCACCGTCGAGCGCATCGACGAGATCCTCGGCCACATCTACCGCTCGGGCGAGCCGAAGCGGGTGCGCATCGAGGACATCCAGCGCATCGTGGCGCGTCACTACAACGTATCGAAGACGGAACTCTTGTCCAACCGGCGCACGCGCACCATCGTCAAGCCGCGGCAGGTGGCGATGTACCTGTCCAAGGTGATGACGCCGCGCTCGCTGCCGGAGATCGGCCGGCGCTTCGGCGGTCGCGACCACACCACGGTGCTGCACGCCGTGCGCAAGATCGAGGACCTGTCGGGCGCCGACAACACGCTGGCGCAGGAACTGGAACTGCTCAGGCGGCTGATCAACGACCAGGCCTGACGACAGCCGAACCGGCTCATCCAAAGATTTATCCACAAGGCCCGCGATGCGACGTCAAGCCCGCCTCGCGGGCTTGCTTTTCAAGGGGTTTTCCTGTCAGTTTGACCGGATTCCAAACGAGTTTGGAGCAAGGTGCGGGTCCGCATACCGGAGACCCGCTTTGCCAGTCGGAGCGAGCCTTTTCGTCATGCGCGTGATCCTGGAACGGTCGAACCTGCTCAAGTCCCTCAATCACGTTCACCGCGTGGTCGAACGGCGCAACACGATCCCCATTCTGTCCAACGTGCTTCTGGTGACGGAAGGCGGCTCGCTGGAGATGAAGGCGACCGATCTCGACCTCGAGATCAACGAGGCGACGCCGGCCAAGGTCGAGCAGGGCGGCGCCACCACCGTGCCGGCGCACCTGCTCTACGACATCGTGCGCAAGCTTTCCGAGGGCGCCGAGGTGATGCTGAAAACCGACGAGGACGGCAACGCCATGTCGGTCATTTCGGGCCGCTCGTCCTTCCGCCTGCAATGCCTGCCGCAATCGGATTTCCCGGAACTTTCGGCCGGCTCCTTCCCGCATATCTTCCGGCTCGACGCGACGGCGCTGAAAGCGCTGATCGACAGGACGCAGTTCGCCATCTCCACCGAGGAGACGCGCTACTATCTCAACGGCATCTACCTGCACGCGATCGAGGTGGGCGGCAAATTGAAGCTGCGCTCGGTGGCGACCGACGGCCACCGCCTGGCGCGCGCCGAAATGGACGCGCCGGCAGGCTCCGAGGGCATGCCGGGCATCATCATCCCGCGCAAGACGGTCAGCGAATTGCAGAAGCTGGTGGACGATCCCGACGTCGCCGTCACGGTCGAGCTTTCCGACACCAAGATCCGCTTCACCATCGGCTCGGTGGTGCTGACCTCGAAGCTGATCGACGGCACCTTCCCCGACTACCAGCGCGTCATCCCGACCGGCAACGACAAGAAGCTCACCATCGACCGGCAGACCTTCGCCGCCGCCGTCGACCGCGTTTCCACCATTTCCTCCGAACGCGGCCGGGCGGTGAAGCTGGCGATTGCCGACGGGCAGTTGACGCTGACGGTCAACAATCCCGATTCGGGCAGCGCGACCGAGGAACTGGCGGCCGACTATTCGTCCGATCCGCTGGAGATCGGCTTCAACGCCCGCTACCTGCTCGACGTCGCCGGCCAGCTTTCGGGCAGCGAGGCCCGCTTCATGCTGGCCGACGCCGGCTCGCCGACACTCATCCAGGACATCAGCGACGAGAACACGCTCTACGTGCTGATGCCGATGCGAGTGTAAAGCCGCGAACCCTGTGCACTCCCCGCACATTACGCGCCTGACGCTCACCAATTTCCGCAACTACGCGGCGCTGGCGCTCGATTTTCGGCCCGGCGCGGTGGTGCTGACGGGCGACAACGGCGCCGGCAAGACCAACCTTCTGGAAGCCGTGTCGCTGCTGGCGCCGGGGCGCGGCCTGCGTCGCGCCGCCTACGGCGAAGTCGCGCGCGAGGGCGGCGACGGCGGTTTTGCCCTGCACGCCCGGCTGGACGGTCCGAACGGCGAGGCCGAGATCGGCACCGGCACGTCCGGCAACGACGTGCCCGGCGAAGGCGGGCGAAAGGTGCGCATCAACGGTGCTGCGGCGCGCTCGGCGGAAGCCATGCTGGAATGGCTGCGCGTGGTGTGGCTCACCCCGTCGATGGATTCGCTGTTCACCGGCGCGGCCGGCGACCGCCGCCGCTTCCTCGACCGGCTGGTGCTGGCGATCGACGCCGCCCACGGCCAGCGCGCGCTGGATTACGAAAAGGCGATGCGCGGCCGCAACCGGCTTCTGGCGGAAGGCTCGCGCGACGGCGCCTGGTTCGACGCCATCGAGATGCAGATGGCCGAGACCGGCACGGCGATCGCCGCCGCCCGCGCGGAGACGGTGCGGCTGCTCGCCGCCATGATCGAGCGCCTGCCAAGCGACGGGCCGTTCCCGCAGGCCGATATCGGGCTGGCCGGAGAGCTGGAGGCGGCGGTGGCGACGATGCCGGCGGTCGAAGCGGAGGAACGGTTCCGCCGCGCGCTGGCCGAAGGCCGCGAGCGCGACCGCGCCGCCGGCCGCACGCTGGAAGGGCCGCACCGCGCCGACCTCATCGTACGGCACCGGCCGAAGGCCATGGCGGCGGAATACTGCTCGACCGGCGAGCAGAAGGCGCTGCTGGTCGGCATCGTGCTGTCGCATGCAAGGCTGACCGGCGAGATGGCCGGCATGGCGCCGATCCTGTTGCTCGACGAGATCGCCGCCCATCTCGACGCCGGCCGGCGCGCGGCGCTGTTTTCCATCCTTGAGGACCTCGGTGGCCAGACCTTCATGACCGGCACCGATGCGGCGCTGTTTTCGAGCCTGAAAGGCCGGGCGCAGTTCTTGACCGTAGACCATGGCACGGTGACGGCGACGGAAGGGTTCTGAGCGACGTCGCTTCGACTTTCTCTCTCCTTACAGGGCGCGCCATCGTCTATGGAATTGGTACGGTTCCAACGGTGGCGCACCCCACCCTATGCGACTACTCCGCAGGGAAGGCGTTCGAGCGGAGCGGAAATCAGCCTGGCACAAGCCCTCGACGCGCATCGCTCCTGACAGCGCCCCTTCGGCGCTCTATGGTTCGCGCCATGACGACCACCCTGCCCTTGTCCGACGAAGAGCTGGAGCGCTATGCGCGCCATATCGTGCTGCCCGAGATCGGCGGCGCCGGGCAGCAGAAGCTGAAATGCGCGCGCGTGCTGGTGATCGGCGCCGGCGGGCTCGGCGCGCCGGTGCTGGAATATCTGGCGGCCGCCGGCGTCGGTGCGCTCGGCATCGTCGACGACGACACGGTTTCGCTGTCCAACCTGCAACGGCAGGTGATCCACGGCACCGAGTCGCTCGGCCGTCTCAAGGGCGAAAGCGCGCGCGAGACGATCCTGCGTATCAACCCGCACGTCGCCGTCGAATTGCACACGCTGCGGCTGACGGCCGAAAACGCACCTGCCCTCGTCGCCGGCTACGACCTCACCATCGACGGCTCCGACAATTTCGACACGCGCTATGCCGTGGCGGACGCCTGCGAACGGGAGGAAAAGCCGCTGGTTCACGCCGCCGTCGGCCGCTTCGACGGTTCGGTGACGGTGCTGAAGCCGTTCGAGACGGACGCCGACGGCAGGCAGAACCCCTCCTATCGCGACCTGTTTCCCGAGCCGCCGCCGGAGGGCGTCGTACCCTCCTGCGCGCAGGCCGGCATTCTCGGCGCGCTGACCGGCGTCATCGGTACCTTGCAGGCGATGGAGGCGATCAAGCTGATTACCGGCATCGGCGAGCCGCTGGTCGGCCGCCTGCTGCTCTACGACGCGCTTGCCGCGCGTTTCGAGACGATCCGCTACAAGAGGCGCTGACATGGGCCTGCTGCTGACAGACGAGGAACAGGCCGTCGCCGGCGGCCGCGACGGCGCCGCAATCGCCATGCGCATGGTCGCCGAGAGCGCCCGCCTGCTCGGCGCCCCACGGCTCATCCCTATCGCGTCCGCCCATATCGACGGCGCGCTCTATCACGGCGATTCCGGCACGCTGTTCGCCGAAAGGCTGGTCGAGGGCGGCGCGAAGGCCGCCGTGCGGGCCACCCTCAATGTCGGCGCGCTCGACCTCATGGGCTGCTCGAAGGTACGGCTCGAAGGCCATGAGCGCGCCATGGCGCGGCGCATGATGGACGCCTACCGCAAGCTCGGCTGCGAACCGAGCTGGACCTGCGCGCCCTATCAGGCCGGGCATCGGCCGGCCTTCGGCACGGACGTCGCCTGGGGCGAATCGAACGCCGTCGTCTTCTGCAATTCGGTGCTCGGCGCGCGCACCAACCGCTACGGCGATTTTCTCGACATCGCCTGCGCCATTACCGGCCGCGCACCGGATTACGGCCTGCACCGACCGGAAAACCGGCTGGCCGAGGTGGTGTTCGACGTCTCCGCCCTGCCCCGCGCCTTCCTGCGCTCGGAAATCGCCTGGCCGGTGCTGGGCAGCCTTTTCGGCCGGGAGGTCGGCACGGCCATCGGCGTCGTCGCCGGCGTCGAGGAGCATCCGGGCGAGGACGCGCTGAAGGCGTTCGGCGCCGCCGCCGCATCCTCGGGCGCGGTCGGGCTCTTCCACATCGCCGGCGTCACGCCGGAAGCACCGGACGTGGCGACGGCGCTTGGCGGACTGAAGCCGCAAGCGGTCGTCTCCGTCACGCCGGAGATGGTCGCGACGGCGC
Source organism: Mesorhizobium sp. (assembly GCF_017306545.1). Lineage (GTDB taxonomy): Bacteria > Pseudomonadota > Alphaproteobacteria > Rhizobiales > Rhizobiaceae > Mesorhizobium. The sequence goes on along the minus strand of NZ_JAFKID010000004.1, from coordinate 149,731 downwards.
GGGCCGGTCTTTCCACCGCGAAGGGAGTTGAGCGCATCGATGCAGTCGCCATCGGCAGCCCGCACCTGTCGCTCGCCGAATTCGATGCGCTGGAAAGGCTGATCGCCGGCCGGCGCCTGAAGGTGCCGTTCTATGCCTGTACCGGCAGGCATGCACTGGCCGACCTGGAAAGCGACGGGCGGCGCAAGGCACTTGAGGCGGCGGGCGTCACCATCGTCGCCGATACCTGTGTTGTCGTAACGCCGATCCTGCCCGAGCTCGCCGGCGCCGTGTTGATGACCAACTCCGGTAAATTCGCCCATTATGCACCGGGCAACACCGGCTACGGCGTACTCTACGGCGCGCTGGTCGATTGCGTCGAAAGCGCGGTGGCGGGACGGCCGGTGTATTCGGATCTGGCGGCGAGAGAGTTGGGACGGGCAGCTACCCCCACCCCTAACCCCTCCCCGACTCTTGCGCCCTTGGGGGGAGGGGAAGCTGCCGCGCCCTTGTCCCCCTCCTCCTTACGGGGAGGGGTTAGGGGTGAGGGTGCGTCGTTCCAGGATAACATTGCCGACGAAACGGACGCGCCGGCCGAAATCCTCGTGCCCGGCGCCCCGGGCAGCGGCGAAGCGCTTGTCCTCACCGCCCCGATCAGTTTCTGGGGCGGCGTGAACCCGAAAACCGGGCGCATCGCCGACGTGCGCCATCCGCAGCATGGCGAATCCATAGCGGGCAAGGTGCTGTTCCTGCCCGGCACCATCGGCTCGTCATCCGCCTCGGCGGTGCTGCTGGAACTCGTCCACAACAGCCACGCGCCGGCGGCCCTTGTCCTGCACGAACCCGACGCGATCCTGCTGCTCGGGCTGATCGTGGCGCGCGAAATGGGTTGGCCGACGCCGGTCGCGCTGAGGCTGGACCGGACTCAGTTCGAGCGGTTTCGCGGGAAGAACGTGGCGGTCGACGGCGGCGGGCATATAACACCGGTTTCCTCGCTCCCATGAAATGGGGAGCGAGGCGCGGGCGGAGAGGGGAGATTGGCGTTCCAGCCCCTGCCCGTCTCCGGCTCGCTTCATCCGTTATCGCCACGGAAGTTCGCCACCTCACCCCACTTCGTGGGGCGAGGAACCCCAAAATCAGGTCCTGAGCGGCAGCACCCGGTCCGGCGGACGATGGCCGTCGAAGAAGGCGCGGATGTTGATGATGACCTTCTCGCCCATGTCGATGCGGCCTTCCAGCGTGGCCGAACTCATATGCGGCAGGAGCACGACCTTGCCGCGGGCGGCGAGCTTCAGCAGCCTGGTGTTGAGCGCCGGCTCGTTCTCGTAGACGTCCAGCCCGGCGCCGGCGATCTTGCCGTCCTGGATCAGCTTGATCAGCGCGTCCTCGTCGATGATGTCGCCGCGCGCGGTGTTGACGATGTAGGAGGCCGGCTGCATCAGCGCCAGCCGCCGCGCCGACAACAGATGGAAGGTCGCCGGCGTCGAGGGACAGTTGACCGAGATGATGTCCATGCGGGCCAGCATCTGGTCGAGGCTTTCCCAGTAGGTCGCCTCCAGTTCGTCCTCCAGCGCCTGCATGACGCGGTGGCGGTTGTGATAGTGGATCGACAGGCCGAAGGCCTTGGCGCGGCGGGCGACGGCGGTGCCGATGCGGCCCATGCCGACGATGCCGAGTCGCTTGCCGCCGAGGCGGCGGCCAAGCATCCAGGTCGGCGACCAGCCGGACCATTTCTTGTCGCCCGGAAGCACGTTGGCGCCCTCGGCCAGCCGGCGCGGCACCGCCAGCATCAGCGCCATGGTCATGTCGGCGGTGTCTTCGGTCAAGACGTTGGGCGTATTGGTGACGGTGATGCCGCGCCGGGCGGCGGCGGCGATGTCGATCTTGTCGACGCCGTTGCCAAAATTGGCGATCAGCTTCAGGTTCGCGCCCGCCTCCGCGATCAGGTCGGCGTCGATCGTGTCGGTGATGGTGGGGACCAGAACGTCCGCCTCCTTCACCGCCGCGACCAGTTCCTCGCGGGTCATCGGCCGGTCCTCGACGATCAGCCGGGCGTCGAACAGCTCGCGCATGCGCGTCTCGACCGGGTCCGGCAGCTTGCGCGTGATGACGACGAGAGGCTTCTTCTTGGCCGCCATTCCTTCCCTCGATTCCGGATTCGTTGAGAGCTCTTTAACCAAGACGGGCGAAACTGCAAATCGGTGGCAGCACCGCCTGTCTCATGTATCAAGCGGTGCCGCCGATGACAAAGAAAAAGGCTGCCGGGCACATCGCGCCGGAAACCGGTTGTTCGGACAAATGAACGTACGCGCCTGGAAATCGAAAGTGTCTGGTTCGGCGCCGCTGCGCCTGATCGCCGGCGCGGCCCTGCTGGGTCTTGCCCTGCATTGCGGACCGGCGCTGGCGCAAGGGGCGGCGCAGGCGGTGACGCTCGGGCCGAGCGGCCTGCCGCTGCCGCGATTCGTTTCGCTGAAATCCGGCAGAGTCAACTCGCGCATCGGGCCGGGCACCAACTATTCGGTGGACTGGATGTACACCAAGGCGGGGCTGCCGATGGAGATCGTCCAGGAATACGACACCTGGCGCAAGGTGCGCGACGCGGACGGCGCGGAGGGTTGGATCAACCAGTCGCTGCTGTCGGGCAAGCGCACGGCGATCGTCGCGCCCTGGCAGCGCGGCAAGGGCGATCAGATCAAGCTTTTCTACAGTCCCGCAAAGGACGCCGAGGTGATCGCGCTGGTCGAGCCCGGCGTGATCGGCACGATCAAGTCCTGTACCGGCGACTGGTGCGAAATGACACTGGGCGGCCACACCGGCTGGATCAACCAGTCGCTCGTATGGGGCGCCTATCCCGGCGAGAAGATCAAGGATTGAGGCGAGGCCGGTGCAAGCCGCCTTCAGCCGCGCTTTTGCCGCAGCCGCACCACGACATCGACATTGGCGATTTCCATGCCCTCGGGCGGCTCGGGCAGGTTGCCGACGACGACCGGCCCGCTCTCGATATCGAAAACGCGGTTCTCGCCTTCCACGAAGAAGTGGTGATGGTCGGAGGTGTTGGTGTCGAAATAAGTCCGGGCGCCTTCCATGGCGAGAATGCGCAGCAGGCCGGCCTGGGTGAACTGGTGCAGGGCATTGTAGACGGTCGCCAGGGAAACCGGCACGCCGACGGCCTGCGCCTCCTCGTGCAGTTCCTCGGCCGAGAGATGGCGATCGCCCTTGGCGAACAGCAGTTCGGCCAGCGCGACGCGCTGGCGCGTCGGCCGCAGCCCCGCCTCGCGCACCCGCCGCTCCACCATGATGGCCTCGATCTGCCGGTTGTCGTCCATAACCCGCTTGCGTTTCCCTTCGGCATCCGATCCTGAACCGGCGCAATTCCGCCCTTTTCCGAACCGATGCGTTCGAGGAGATATATTCTGTCGGCCTGATGCGATCAATAGCGCGCATTGACCCGCGCATTGGGGCGGGTTAGAGCCACGGAACCATTCGGGCAGCCGGTTTCCGGGCAGAGGCGGGCTGTGCTACGAACGCCGGGAACGGCGTCAAGAACAGGGCGGAGCCGCCCGCAAGACGGGGACGAGTCGATGGCCGATGCGAAGTCCAGCTACGGATACGAGGAGCTTCTGGCTTGTGCCCGAGGCGAGCTGTTCGGTCCGGGCAATGCCCAGCTTCCCGCCCCGCCGATGCTGATGTTCGACCGCATCACCGAGATCAGCGAGACGGGCGGCGCCTTCGACAAGGGCTTCATCCGCGCCGAATTCGACATCAAGCCGGACCTGTGGTTCTTCCCCTGCCATTTCATCGGCAATCCGATCATGCCCGGCTGCCTCGGGCTGGACGCCATGTGGCAGCTCACCGGCTTCTTCCTCGGCTGGCTCGGCGAGCCCGGCAAGGGCATGGCGCTGTCCACCGGCGAGGTGAAGTTCAAGGGCATGGTCACGCCTTCGGTCAAGCTGGTCGAATACGGCATCGACTTCAAGCGCGTGATGCGCGGCCGGCTGGTGCTCGGCATCGCCGACGGCTGGTTGAAGGCGGACGGCGAGACCATATATTCCGCGACCGACCTGAAGGTCGGCCTGTCGAAGCAGTCGGCAGCCTGAACCTCAACAGCTTTTCGCGAGGAGCCAGAGCATGAGACGAGTCGTAGTCACCGGCCTCGGCATCGTGTCGTCCATCGGCAACAACGCCGACGAGGTGCGGGCCTCGCTGCACGACGCCAGATCCGGCATCAGTTTCTCGCCCTCCTTCGCCGAGCACGGTTTCCGTTGCCAGGTCTGGGGCGCGCCCAACCTGGACACGACCGACCTCGTCGATCGGCGGGCGGCCCGGTTCCTGTCGCAAGGCGGCATGTGGAATCACGTGGCAATGAAACAGGCCATCGCCGACAGCGGCCTCGAGGAAGGCGACATCTCGGACAACCCCCGCACCGGCATCATCATGGGTTCGGGCGGCCCCTCGACGCGCACCATCGTGGAGGCGGCCGAAACCACGCTGAAGAACGGCTCGCCGAAGCGAATCGGCCCCTTCGCGGTCCCGAAGGCGATGTCGTCCACGGCGTCCGCCACGCTCGCCACCTGGTTCAAGATCCACGGCGTCAACTATTCCATCTCGTCGGCCTGCTCGACCTCGGCGCATTGCATCGGCAACGCCGCCGAGATGATCCAGTGGGGCAAGCAGGACGTCATGTTCGCCGGCGGCCACGAGGACCTCGACTGGACGATGTCGAACCTGTTCGACGCCATGGGCGCGATGTCGTCCAAATTCAACGACCGCGCATCGGTGGCTTCCCGCGCTTACGACGTGAACCGCGACGGTTTCGTCATCGCCGGCGGCGCCGGGGTGCTGGTGCTGGAGGAGCTCGAGCGCGCCAAGGCGCGCGGCGCGAAAATCTATGCCGAGATCGTCGGCTACGGCGCGACCTCCGACGGCTACGACATGGTGGCGCCCTCCGGCGAAGGCGCGATCCGCTGCATGCGGCAGGCGCTTGCCACGGTGAAGGGACCGGTCGACTACATCAACACGCACGGCACCTCGACGCCGGTCGGCGATTCCAAGGAGATGGGCGCCATCCGCGAGGTGTTCGGCGAAAAAATGCCCAACATCACCTCGACCAAGTCGCTGACCGGGCATTCGCTGGGCGCGGCCGGCGTGCAGGAATCGATCTATTCGATCCTGATGATGCAGGGCGGCTTCATCGGCGAAAGCGCCCATATCGAAAACCTCGACCCGGAATTCGAAGGCATGCCGATCGTGCGCAAGCGCATCGACAATGCCAAGATCGACACCGCGCTGTCGAACTCCTTCGGCTTCGGCGGCACCAATGCCACCCTGGTCTTCCAGCGCTACAACGGCTGAGGAAAATCCTGCCATGGAAGGTCTGATGAAAGGCAAGCGCGGCCTCGTCATGGGCGTCGCCAACGACCATTCGATTGCCTGGGGCATCGCCAGGAAACTGCACGAACACGGCGCGAACCTGGCGTTCACCTACCAGGGCGAGGCCTTCGGCCGTCGTGTCAAGCCGCTGGCCGAGCAGGCGGGCGCGAAGCTGGTCTTGCCGTGCGACGTAGAAGACAGCGCTTCGGTCGCCGCCACCTTCGAGACGCTGAAACAGGAATGGGGCGGGCTGGATTTCGTCGTCCACGCCATCGGCTTCTCCGACAAGAACGAGTTGAAGGGCCTTTACGCCGACACCAGCCGCGACAACTTCATCCGCACCATGGTGATCTCCTGCTATTCCTTCACGGAAATCGCGCGCCATGCGGCGGCGCTGATGAGCGACGGCGGCGCCATGGTGACGCTGACCTATGCCGGCTCGGTGCGCGTGATGCCGAACTACAACGTCATGGGCGTCGCCAAGGCGGGGCTGGAGGCGAGCGTGCGCTATCTCGCCAACGACTACGGCCCGCGCGGTATTCGCGTGAACGGCATTTCGGCCGGGCCGGTGCGCACGCTGGCGGGCGCCGGCATTTCCGACGCGCGCTACATGTATTCCTACCAGCAGCGCAACTCGCCGCTGCGCCGCACCGTCAACATCGACGAGGTGGGCAGCTCGGCGCTCTATCTGCTGTCGGACCTGGCGGCCGGCGTCACCGGCGAGATCCACTATGTCGATTCCGGCTACCACATCGTCTCGATGCCGACGCTGGAAGAGCTGAAGCATATGGACAATAGTCACGAATAAGACGGCCGCGAATAGGCTGGCGTAAACCATATTCGCGAATTCATGGCTTGGCTAAAATTGTAAGGGCCGAAAGAAACAGCTTTTAAGTGGATCGCGGCTAAGACTGCCCCCGCTTTGGGGACTTAAAGGCATGTCGGGCGCCAGCAATCCGAATCGTACGCCGTTGTTCCGGGGGGGTGACAATCGCCAGCTCGGCCATCGGCTCTTTTCTTCTCGGCCTGTGGGGACTGAGGTTCGGCTTCGGCGACGGCCTGGCCGGCATGCCCGCGCCGGCAATGATGGGCATCATCGCAGGCCTGTGCGCCCTGTCGGCGGCGGGTGCTTCGATGTCCTTCTTCGCCGGCGTCGACGAATCGGCCGACTATGTCTTTCGCGAAACCCAATTGGACAAGCTGACCGGGCTGCTGGCGCGGGCGCCCATGGTGGCCAAGGTGGCGGAGGCGGCAGCCGCGACCATCAAGACCGGCGAGCCCGTCTACCTGATCGACATCGACATCGACCGCTTCAAGCACATCAACGACGCCATCGGATACAGCCAGGGCGACGCGCTGGTGCATGCCTTCGCCGACCGGCTGAAGGGCCTGGTGCCGGACGGGGTCACAATGGGCCGCATCGGCGCCGGCGAATTCGCCATTCTCTATCCCGATGACAGGCTGCGTGGCTCGATGGAGCATCTGGTCGAGCGGTTGATCGAGGCCCTGATGCAGCCCTATCAACTCGCCAGCCATCTTCAATCGATCAGCCTCTCGGTCGGCATCGTGGCGATGCCCATGGACGGCGTCGATCCTGTTCAGGTGCTGCGCCGTTCCAACCTTGCCTTGCAGCATGCGCGCGCCAAGGGCGTCGCAAACTGGGCCGTCTTCCAGGCGGACCTGGGGCGGGTCGCCGACCACCGTCAATGGGTGGAATCGGAGCTGAGCACCGCCTTCGAGCGTGGCGATTTTCATCTGCACTACCAGCCGCAGCACGACCTGATGACCGGCAAGGTGGTCGGCTACGAAGCGCTGATCCGCTGGCAGCACCCCGAGCGCGGCATGATCGCGCCGATGGAGTTCATCCCCATCGCCGAGGAGACGGGAATGATCCTGCCGATCGGTGCCTGGGTGCTGGAAAAGGCGTGCAACGATGCGAAACACCTGCCGAAAGACTGTTTCGTGGCCGTCAACATCTCGCCCGTGCAGTTCATGACGAAGGATTTCGTCGCCCAGGTACGCGCCACCATGGGCAAGACCGGTATCGAGCCCGCGCGGCTGGAACTGGAGGTGACCGAGACGGCGATGATGCAGGACAGGGACCGCGCCGCCGCCGTGCTGAAAGAGCTTTCGAACATGGGCATCTCGGTGGCCGTCGACGACTTCGGCACCGGCTATTCCAACCTGAGCTACCTGATCGACTTCTCCTTCCGCAAGCTGAAGATCGACAAGTCGTTCGTCAGCCGCATCGACCGCGATTCCAGCAGCGGCGCGGTCGTCTCCACCATCGTCGGCCTTTCGCGGGCGCTGGGCGTCAGCACCATCGCCGAGGGCGTCGAGACGGAAGACCAGGCGACGCTGTTGAAGGCCGCCGGCTGCGAGGTGGTGCAAGGCTACCTGTTCGGCCGGCCCGGCCCGCTGCGCATCGAAGACGGCAGGACGCTTCCGGTTCTCGACGAACCCGAACTGCGCGTCGCCAGCCTGCACTGATCCCCTGCCCTGGCTGTTCCGGCTCTACCGGCGCGCGGCAAGCACCTTGAAGGCGGCATCGCGCGCCAGCTCCTTGTGGTTGGCGAAAGAGGCCGCCAGAACCGGCTCGTAAGGCAGGTGCCGGTTGGCGACAAGAAAGAGGTTTCCGCCCGGTTTCAAGGCGGCCGCGGCGGCGCGGATGATGCCGCCGCCGATGCCCGCCGGATCAGCGGCGCGCCCCTTATGAAAGGGCGGGTTCATGACGACGGCGTCGTAGCGGCGCTGGACCGGCTCGGCGAGCAGGTCGTGCCAGAAGAAGTTTTTTTGAACGGGGGCCGCTTGCAGATTGGTCCTGGCGGCTTCGAGCGACTCGAAATCCGCCTCATAGAGATCGAGGCTGGACACGGCGGAAAACCCGTCCGCGACCTCGGCGGCGAGAAAGCCCCAGCCGGCGCAAAAATCGGCGACGGCGCCGGAAAGCGTTGGAGGCAGATTCCCGGCAAGAAACCTCGAAGCGGGATCGACGCGGTCGTGCGAAAACATGCCGGGCGCCGTATGGAAACGGTTCTCCACCAATGTGGCCGGGTTGGCCGCGCGCAGGGCCATGGCCGCTTCCACGCCCGGCGGGCGGCGGAACCAGAAGGCAAGGCCGTGATACTTCGGCACCGCTCCCTCGATCTCGACAATGCCGGCAAGCCGCTTGCGCAGGCTGGCGACGCCGTCCTCCTTGGCGCCGGCGACGACAACCAGGCCATCAGGCACCGTCCGCTCGATTGCCTCGGCAATGCGGTGTTCGTTCTGGCCGCGATGACGGCCGACAAGGACGAGGGCAAGATCGTAGGCCTCGCCTTCGGCGCGCGGCGTCACTTCAAGGCCCGAGCGCTCCAGCGCGCGAAAATCCGGGCGGAAGCCCTGCACGGCATGGATCGACGCGGCCCAGCCTTCCGGCAAGCGAAAACCCGGCTCGGCGCCGAGGAAGAGGACGCGATCGCTCTTTCCCGGCAGGCCAAGGTTTTCGGCGTCGAACGGGTGGAACAGGGTTTTCGGGGCTTCATTGGCCATAACCGGCTCATAGCAGCAATCGTGCGGCAATCCATCATCCCGGCATAAAGCAAACGGGCGCGGCTCGCGCCGCGCCCGTCCGTATTCAGCGAGAGGAAAAATCAGGCCGCGTCTTCGGCGTCCGCCTTCTTTTCCTTGGCGATTTCCTTGCCGGTCGCCTGGTCGACGATCTTCATGGACAGCCGCACCTTGCCGCGCTCGTCGAAGCCCATCAGCTTGACCCAGACCTTGTCGCCTTCCTTGACGACGTCGGTGGTCTTGGCGACGCGCTCGTTGGAGAGCTGCGAGATGTGGACCAGGCCGTCCTTCGGGCCGAAGAAATTGACGAAGGCGCCGAAATCGGCGGTCTTGACGACCGTGCCCTCGTAGATCTCGCCGACTTCCGGCTCGGCCACGATGGTGTGTATCCATTTCTTCGCCGCCTCGATCTCCTTGGCGTTGGCCGAAGCGATCTTGACGGTGCCGTCGTCCTCGATGTTGATCTTGGCGCCGGTCTTTTCCACGATCTCGCGGATGACCTTGCCGCCGGAGCCGATCACGTCGCGGATCTTGTCGGTCGGGATGTGCATGACCTCGATGCGCGGCGCGAACTCGCCGAGTTCCTTGCGGCCCTCGGACAGAGCCTTGGCCATTTCACCCAGGATGTGCAGGCGGCCGTCCTTGGCCTGGCCGAGAGCGACCTTCATGATCTCTTCGGTGATGCCGTCGATCTTGATGTCCATCTGCAACGAGGTGATGCCGCCGGCGGTGCCGGCCACCTTGAAGTCCATGTCGCCGAGGTGGTCCTCGTCACCCAGGATATCGGAGAGCACGGCGAAGCGCTCGCCTTCCTTGATGAGACCCATTGCGATGCCCGCGACCGGCTTCGCCAGCGGCACGCCGGCATCCATCAGCGCCAGCGAGGTGCCGCAGACGGTGGCCATCGAGGACGAGCCGTTGGACTCGGTGATCTCCGAGACGACGCGCAGCGTGTAGGGGAACTGCTCGGCGACGGGCAGCATCGGATGGACGGCGCGCCAGGCGAGCTTGCCGTGGCCGATCTCGCGGCGACCCGGTGAACCCATGCGGCCGGTCTCGCCGACCGAGTAGGGCGGGAAGTTGTAGTGCAGCAGGAAGGTTTCCTTGCGCGTGCCGGTCAGCTCGTCGATGTACTGCTCGTCCTCGCCGGTGCCGAGCGTGGCGACGACCAGCGCCTGCGTCTCGCCGCGGGTGAACAGCGCCGAACCGTGGGTGCGCGGCAGCACGCCGACTTCCGCGACGATCGGACGGACCGTTTTCAGGTCGCGGCCGTCGATGCGGGACGAGGTGTCGAGGATGTTCCAGCGCACGACCTTGGCCTGGAGTTCCTTGAACACGGTGCCGATCTGCTCGGACGTGTACTTCGCCTCTTCGCCTTCGGCGGGCGCGAAGGCCGTCTTCACCTTCGCCTTGACGGCGTCGACGGCGGCATAGCGGTGCTGCTTGTCGGTGATCTTGTAGGCGTCGCGCAGCTCGTCGCCGACGACCTTGAGCATTTCGCCCTCGAGCTCGGAATAATCCGGCGAGGTGAAGTCGCGCGGCTCCTTGGCGGCGACCTCGGCCAGCTTGATGATGGCCTCGATCACCGGCTGGAAGCCCTTGTGGCCGAAGGTGACGGCGCCGAGCATCACGTCCTCGGACAGCTCCTTCGCCTCGGACTCGACCATCATGACCGCGTCGGACGTGCCGGCGACGATGAGGTCGAGCTTGGATTCCGGCATCTCGTCGAGATGCGGGTTGAGCACGTATTCGCCGTTGATGTAGCCGACGCGGGCGCCGCCGATCGGGCCCATGAAGGGCACGCCGGAGAGCGTCAGCGCGGCGGAAGCGGCAACCATGGAGAGGATGTCGGGATTGTTTTCCAGGTCATGCTGGACGACGGTGACGATGACCTGCGTGTCGTTCTTGTAGCCGTCGGCGAAAAGCGGGCGGATCGGCCGGTCGATCAGGCGCGACACCAGCGTCTCGTTCTCGGAGGGACGGCCCTCGCGCTTGAAGTAGCCGCCGGGAATCTTGCCGGCGGCGAAGGTCTTTTCCTGGTAATTGACGGTCAGCGGAAAGAAGTCGAAGCCCGGCTTCGGCTCCTTGGCCGAGACGACGGTGGCGAGAACGACGGTTTCGCCGTAGGTCGCCAGCACCGCGCCGTCAGCCTGGCGCGCGATCTTGCCGGTTTCGAGGGTGAGCGGACGTCCGCCCCATTCGATTTCCACCTTGTGGTGATTGAACATATCTTGTCCTTCGTGTGCGAAAGGGGCCGCGACACCTTCGTGCGCGACCGTCCCTTTCCTGGCTTCGTTCGGGCAGCCACGGGCAAGACAGCGGGAAGCTTGTTCGTTTTGGAGCATGATCTTAACCGAAAACCGGTTCCCGCTTTTCGGGATCATGCTCCTAGCATCGTGATCGATGCTAAGCGTCCTGCAATCCTGCCCCATGACCGTCCATGGGCGGTTTCCAGCGGCCCTGCGCCGCGGGAAACCTGACGGGCCGACGCTTGATGCCTCGGCCCGGATGCACGACCGGCGGGCTCCCGGTGAGAGAGCCCGCCGGCCAAACGGGTCAGCGACGCAGTTCGAGCTTTTCGATCAGCGTCTGATAGCGCGCCACGTCCTTGCGCTTGAGGTAGTCAAGCAGGCTGCGGCGCTGGGAAACGAGAGCGAGCAGGCCACGACGGGAATGGTTGTCCTTCTTGTGGTCCTTGAAGTGCTCGGTCAGGTTCTTGATGCGCTCCGAGAGGATGGCGACCTGGACTTCCGGAGAACCGGTATCGCCCTTGGCCGTGGCATACTCGGCCATCAATTCCTTCTTGCGTTCGGCAGTAACCGACATCGTGTTTTCCTTATTCGTTGGAGGAAACGGGACGCCTTGAGCCGGGATGTCGTCCAGCAGAGGCCAGTTCAAAACATTGCGCCGGATATCGATACCGGACGAGATGTTGCGGCGCATATAGTGCAATTACGGCGGAAAAGCCAGCGGGATTTGCGAGGCGGCTCGATAGTCGTCTCAGGCGCGTGGCCGTTGCGCCGACAATACCGCGCACAGGCGGAACGAAGCGATCTGTCCACATCGACCGCCGCGCTTCCGGATGACGGTCGCGGCGAGAGGAATAGCTACGACAACCGTCATCTGCATTGCGCGCCTGGCTATTCCGTGCTCCGTTTAGCGGCAGGGCTCGAACCGGCGAAACGGCAGCTCATAATCCGAGGTAAGCATATGACGCAGAACATGGAAACCGATCCTTTCAACGTCTCCATGCGCAAATTTCTGAAGCAGGTCGGCGTGACCTCGCAGCAGGCGATCGAGAAGGCTGTTGAGAAGGAAGACCTCAGGGGCAAGGGGCGCATGACGGTGAAAGCCGTGATCACCTCGGAGCGCGGCGGTTTACACCACGTCGTCGAAGGTGAAATCGACCTCGGCTGACGCCCGAGGCTCACCGCGAGCTAACTGAAGAACCGGATCTGTCCGGCCTGACTTGTGTCGTAGCCGGTCAGTTCCGTTGCGCGCCTGCTGAAGCCGTCCTGTTCGAGATAGCGCACCAGCGCCTGCATCGAAGGCTGGAAATAGGTGCGCTGCCGCATCAGGAGATCGAAATTTTCCCACGCCAGCGGCACGAAATCGAGACCGGCGGCGAGTGCGGCGGAGCGCGTGGCGATGCCGCAGTCGGCCCGGCCGGTCCGCACCGCGGCGGCGAGATCGGGGCCTGTCAGGCAGGGTGACTGAAGTCGGTTGAGATCGCTTCGGCTCGCCCCGCAACTGTCGAGCAACAGGCCCAGCAGCATGTCGGCGCCGGCGCCGGGCTGCCGCACCGCCATCCGCGCACGGCTTCCAAGCACATCGGCAAGACTGCTGAGCGATCTTGGGTTGCCCAGGGGCAACAGAAGCCCTTGCTCGCGCTGCGCGAAGCCGACAAGCACGGCGTCGTGCAACTGCGGCATCGTGCTCACGGCGGCGATATTGGCGTCGGCATGGTCGCCGTGAAAGTGGATCGCCGCAGCGGCCACTTCGCCGCGCAATAGCCGCGCCACGCCGTTTTCCGTGCCTTCGGTCAGCGAAGCGAGGCCGGTGCCCGCTTGGCGCAGACTCCATTCGAGAAGGTCGTCCTGGCTACCGCCGACGATCGGCGGCGGCTCGGGCGCCGTCATTCCGGCGGGGCGAGCCAATCCGGAATTCACCCAGCGGTCGAGTTCGTGGCGGGGGAACAGCCATTTGCCGGTGACCTTGCTGCACGGGATGCGGTTTTCGGCCACCAGTTCGTAGAGCTTGCGCTCTCCAAGACGCAGATAATCGGCGGCTTCGGCTGTCGTCAATAAATCCATCCTGCAAATCTATGCATATTTATGCGCAAATTCAATCTCTTGACCAATACGGAACGGATGCAGCAGAAGTTGCATGAAATCTGTTGGGGGCAAGGGTTTTGAATGCCGGAAAGCGTCGACGCGTGGCAGCTTATCGCGGGCGGTGATGCAACGCTGTTCGCCATCGTGCGGCTATCGCTCGCGGTCAGCCTGTCGGCGGTCGCGATCGCGGTCCTGGTCGGCCTGCCGCTCGGAGCTCTGCTGGCTCTGACGCGCTTTCCGGGACGCTCGGCGATGATCGTTGTTCTCAACGGTTTCATGGGCCTGCCGCCGGTTGTCGTCGGACTGACCGTCTACCTGCTCCTTTCGCGGTCTGGGCCGCTCGGCGAATTCGGCCTCCTGTTCACGCCCGCCGCGATGGTCATCGCGCAGGCGCTTCTGGTGCTGCCCATCATCGCGGCGCTGGCGCGCCAGACCATAGAGGACCTCTGGAGCGAATACCGCGACGAGCTGACCGCAATGGGCGTCAGCCCGGCGGGCCGCGTGGCGACGCTGCTGTGGGACAGCCGCTTCAGCCTCGTCACCGCGCTGCTCGCCGGCTTCGGCCGTGCGGCGGCGGAAGTCGGAACCGTAATGATCGTCGGCGGCAACATTGAGGGTTTCACCCGCACCATGACCACAACAATCGCGCTCGAAACCTCGAAGGGAAACCTGCCGCTGGCCATGGGGCTCGGCATCATCCTGATCGGCATCATCATCGCGATCAACGCCGCCGCCTGGGGCCTGCGGCTGTGGTCGGAACGACGGGCGGGCTGATGATGCGGGCCACGCCGAGCGACCTGCCGCTTGCGCTCGACGGCGTCTGCCTGCGCATCGGATCGACCACGGTGCTTGATCGCCTGGACCTGACGATAACGCCCGGTGCGCCGACGCTTGTCGTCGGCCCCAACGGTTCGGGCAAGACGACATTGCTGCGGCTTTGCATGCAGCTTGTCAGGCCGACGGAGGGGCGCATGAGCTGGGGCGGGCGTGCCGATGCCGGGCAAGGGCGGCGCGCCATCCTTTTTCAGAAACCGGTCATGCTGCGCCGTTCGGCGGCGGCCAATGTCTGCTATGCTCTGGCGCAGATCGGCTATCCCCGGCACTTGCGCGCCGCATGCACCCACGAATTGCTCGATCGCGTCGGCCTTGCAGACCTCGCGGCCCGCCCGGCGCGGCACTTGTCCGGCGGCGAACAGCAGCGCGTCGCTCTTGCACGCGCTTTAGCCCGACAGCCGGAAATCCTGCTGCTCGACGAGCCCACCGCCAGCCTCGATCCCGCGGCGACACTGCATGTCGAGGAAATCATCAGGACGGCCGCGCAATCGGGCACGAAGATCGTCATGGCATCGCACGATCTGGGCCAGGTGCGCCGGCTCGCGGGCGACGTCGTTTTCATGGTCCGGGGCCGCGTCTGCGAGCAGGCGACCGCCGTGGACTTCTTCGATCGCCCCTCCACGCCCGAGGCCGCCGCTTTCATTCGCGGTGATCTCGTTCTCTGATCTGAAAGGAAAGGAATTCCATATGCTGAACCGCAGGCTGTTCGCCGCAATCGCCGCCTTTGCCATGATCGCCGTCAGCGGCATTCCCGCCATGGCGCAGGACAAATCCATTGTCGTCGCTTCGACCACCTCGACGCAGGATTCCGGCCTGTTCGACTATTTGCTCCCCATATTCAAGGAAAAGACCGGCATCGCCGTGAAGGTGATCGCGCAGGGGACCGGACAGGCTCTCGACACGGCACGGCGCGGCGATGCGGATGTCGTCTTCGTCCATGCCAAAGCGCAGGAACTGAAATTCCTGGAGGAAGGCTATGGTGTGAAGCGGTTCGACGTCATGTACAACGACTTCGTCCTGATCGGGCCGAAGAGCGATCCAGCCGGCATTGCCGGCACCAAGGACATCGCTGCCGCGCTTGTCGCCATCAAGGACAAGAAAGCGCCTTTCGTCTCGCGTGGCGACCGGTCCGGCACCCATTCGGCGGAGCTGAATCTCTGGAAGGCAGCGGGCGTCGACATCGATGCCGCAAAGGGAGACTGGTATCGCGCGATCGGTCAGGGCATGGGGGCCGCGCTCAACACCGCCGCCGCCATGGATGCCTATGTGCTGTCCGACCGCGGCACCTGGATTTCCTTCAAGAACCGCGGCGATCTCCAGATCGAGGTGGAAGGCGACAAGAGGCTGTTCAACCAGTATGGCGTGATGCTGGTCAATCCCGAGAAGCACCCGACCGTCAAGGTCGATCTCGGCCAGGCCTTCATAGACTTTCTGATCTCGCCGGAAGGCCAGAAGACAATCAGTGAATACAAGATCGACGGCAAGCAGCTCTTCTTCCCGGACGCAAAGCCGGAGCGTTCCTGAAGGTGGTTGCGAAGCGGGTCTGATCCGCTCCCCTCCCCTCAAGGCGGGAGGGGATACCGTGCCCTATGCGACAGCCTCAAAGACTACAGCCACTTCTTCCACTTGAAATAGACGTACATGCCCACCGCCACCGCCAGCATGAAGAGAAGCGCGGCCGGATAGCCGTAATAGGAGCGCAGTTCGGGCATGTTCCAGGGCGAGGCGTCGGGGCTGAAGTTCATGCCCCACACGCCGACCAGGAACGTCAGCGGGATGAAGATGGCCGAGACGATGGTGAGCAACGAGATCACGTCGTTGGTGCGCGCCTGGGATAGCGACAGGTGCATCTCGATCAGGCCCGACAGCGTGTCGCGCTCCGTCTCGACCATCTGGATCAGCCGCATGGCGTGGTCGAGCGTGTCGTTGAAGAAAACCTTGGTGTCGGCGCTCACGAACGACGCATCGGTGCGGACCAGCGCGGCCAGCGCGTCGCGCAGCGGCCACAGTACGCCCTTCTGCACGTTGACGGAACGCCGCATCTGCTGAAGCTGCTGCATCTGACGCTTCTGCGGCCCTTGCAGCATCTCGTCCTCGATCTTCTCCGCCACCTCGCCGCACGCCTCGATCGGGGGGAAATAGCTGTCGACGATGGCGTCGATCAGCGCATAGGCGAGATAGTCCGCGCCGCGCGTGCGCAGGCGGTTGGATATCGAGCTTTCGATGCGCTTGCGCACCGGGTCGAACGGATCGCCGGCGCGCTCCTGGAAGGTGACGACGAATTTCTCGCCGAAGAAGACGGCGACCTGCTCGTAGCGCAGCGTGACCGCGTCATCGATCATGGAGAGTACGACGAAGGCGTTGTCGTCGTAGAAATCGACCTTCGGCCGTTGGCCGACGTTGACCACGTCTTCCAGTGCCAGCGGGTGCAGGCCGAAGGTCTGGCCGATCTCCTCGATCATCGCGATGTCGGCTAGGCCGGTGCAGTCCAGCCACAGCAGCGGCCAGCGGTCGAGGTTCTTTACCACCTCGCCGATTCCGGCGTTCTCAATGGTCCTGTGCTTGTCCGCCGAAATCAGCGTCAGCGTCAGTCTCGTCGATTCGGCCGAAGGGTCGGCAATGAGCGTGCCCGGCGAGGACCCGACCGGCGAGCGGCGTGTCCTGTGCCTGAACCTGAGTTTCCTGCCGTCCGGTTTCGCCATCGCGCCGCCCGCCGCCTGCCTAGCCGACAAACACGCGCTTCGGCTTGAACATGCCGTGCTCGATGGCGCCGATGGCGACCAGTCTGCCGCGCGCGGTGGCGCAGGCTTCCTCGGCCTCCAGCGGCGCGTCGCGGCCGCGCACGATGACCGGGTTGCCGAGCCTGATCTTGGCCGCCGTGTCGTCGCTGACGGCCACTTGCGGCAGGCAATCCAGCGCCGCCACGGTATCGATGAGGAAATCGTCTATCGCGGCGAAATCCGTCGGCAACTCGCCGCTCTCGGGCTGGCCGGCCTCGCCGAAGCGCGCCAGTTCCAATTCCTTGACGGTGACGAAATCGTCCGGCGTGAAGGGATCGACCTCGGTGCGACGCAGGTCTGCGATGTGGCCGTAGCAGCCGAGGTCGCGGCCCATGTCGCGCGCCAGCGAGCGCACGTAGGTGCCCTTGCCGCATTCGATCTCGAAGACGGTGCGCCCGTCGCCGTGCTCGATGATGTCCAGCCGGCCGATCTCGACTTCCCGCGCGGGTATCTCCACCGTCTCGCCCTCGCGGGCGAGATCGTAGGCGCGCTCGCCGGCGATCTTGATGGCCGAAAACTGCGGCGGCGTCTGCATGATGACGCCGGTGTAGTTCGGCATGACGGCGCGCACTTCCGCCTCCGAGGGGCGCTTGTCGGCGCTTTTCGTCACCGGACCTTCGAGGTCGTCGGTGGAACGTTCCTCGCCCCAGGCCACCGTGAAGCGGTAGACCTTGGCGCCGTCCTGCACGTATGGCACGGTCTTGGTCGCCTCGCCGAGCGCGATCGGCAACATGCCGGACGCCAGCGGGTCGAGCGTGCCGGCATGGCCGGCCTTCTCGGCCTGGAACAGCCATTTGATCTTCGATACGGCTTCGGTCGAGCCCATGCCGACCGGCTTGTCGAGGATCAGCCAGCCGGAAACGGGCCGGCCCTTCTTCTTGCGGGGGCGGGACACTAAAACTGCCCCTCACCCTTACCCTCTCCCCGTGAAGAACGGGGAGAGGGAATCGCGGGCGTTGAAGCTGCTCTCCTCTCCCCGTTCTTCACGGGGAGAGGATGCCGGCAGGCAGGTGAGGGGCAAATGCCGCTCGTCATTCGTCCTCGTCCTTCTTGTCCAGGTCTCTTGCCACTTCAGGCGAATGCAGGAGATCGTTGATCTTCTGGAAATTGTCGTAGCTGGTATCGAGGCGGAAGCGGAACTCGGGCATGTATTTCATTTGCCTCAGCGCCGGCGACATGCGGCCGCGGATGAACTTCGTGTGGCGGTTCAGCGCCTCGACGACCGCCGCTTCGTCCTTGGCGCCAAGCGGCGCGACGAAAGCGGTGGCGATCTTCAGATCCGGCGACATGCGCACTTCCGAGACCGAGATCACCGTCGTCTCGATCAGGTCGTCGCGCAGTTCGCCGCGCTGGAGCATTTCGGCCAGCGCGTGACGCACCTGCTCGCCGACGCGCAACACACGCTGGGAAGGACCGGTACTGGAAAATCTGGACATTCTTCTCGTCCTGAAATCACACGGCGCGGAGTGGAACCGCGCCGCGTGAATTTCGTCTGGAACGCGGCGGGCGCCGCTTTCCCGTTATCGCCAAACGGCGCCTAGAGCGTGCGCGTCACCATCTCGACGCGGAAGCACTCGATGACGTCGCCGACCTGGATGTTCTCATAGTTCTGGAACGCCATGCCGCATTCCTGACCGACCGGAACCTCCGGCACCTCGTCCTTGAAGCGCTTCAGGGTCTTCAGCGTGCCTTCGTGGATGACGACGTTCTCGCGGATCAGGCGCACGCCCGCACCGCGCTCGACCTTGCCTTCGGTGACGCGGCAGCCCGCGACCTTGCCGACCTTGGTGATGTTGAACACCTCCAGGATCTCGGCGTTGCCGATGAACGTCTCGCGGCGTTCCGGCGACAGCATGCCCGACATCGCCGCCTTCACGTCATCCACGAGGTTGTAGATGATGTTGTAGTAGCGGATCTCGATATCGGCCTGCTCGGCCGCCTGCCTCGCCTGCGCGTTGGCGCGCACGTTGAAGCCGATGATGGCGGCTCCCGACGTCTCGGCCAGCGTCACGTCGCTCTCGGTGATGGCGCCGGCGCCCGAATGGACGATGCGCGCGCGCACCTCGTCGTTGCCGAGCTTCTCCAGCGCCGCGTCGATCGCCTCGATGGAGCCCTGCACGTCGCCCTTGATGATGAGCGGGAACTCCTTGGTGCCGGTCTGCTGGAGTTGCGACATCATCTGTTCCAGCGAGCCACGCTGGCCGGCATGCTTGGCCACCGCCTTGTCGCGGGCGAGCCGCTGGCGGTACTCGGTGATCTCGCGGGCGCGCGCCTCGTTGTTGACGATGGCGAAGCGGTCGCCCGCCTGCGGCGTGCCTTGCAGACCGAGCACCTCGACGGGCATGGCCGGCGGCGCCTCCCTGACCTGCTCGCCGCGGTCGTTGATCAGCGCGCGCACGCGGCCCCACTCGTTGCCGGCAACGAGAATCTCGCCCGGCAGCAGCGTGCCGGTCTGCACCAGCACGGTGGCGACCGGGCCGCGGCCCTTGTCCAGCCGCGCCTCGATGACGACGCCTTCGGCGGTACGGTCGGGATTGGCCTTGAGGTCGAGGATTTCGGCTTGCAGCAGGATCGCTTCCAGGAGCTTGTCGATGCCGGCGCCGGTCTTGGCCGAAACCTCGACGTCCAGCGTCTCGCCGCCCATCTCCTCCACCACGATCTCGTGCTGGAGAAGCTGGGTGCGCACCTTCTGGGGGTTGGCTTCGTGCTTGTCGACCTTGTTGATGGCGACGATGATCGGCACGCCGGCGGCGCGGGCGTGGTTGATGGACTCCACCGTCTGCGGCATCACGCTGTCGTCGGCCGCCACCACCAGAACGGCGATGTCGGTGGACTGCGCGCCGCGCGCGCGCATGGCCGTGAAGGCGGCGTGGCCGGGCGTGTCGATGAAGGTGATCTGCTGGCCGTTCTTCTCGACCTGATAGGCGCCGATGTGCTGGGTGATGCCGCCCGCCTCCCCCGACTGGACATGGGCGTTGCGGATGGCGTCGAGCAGCGAGGTCTTGCCGTGGTCGACGTGGCCCATGATGGTGACGACCGGCGGGCGCGACACCAGATCTTCTTCCCGGTCGGGAATGTTGAACAGGCCTTCCTCGATGTCGGACTCGGCGACGCGCTTGACGGTGTGGCCGAATTCGGAGGCGACCAGTTCGGCCGTGTCGGCGTCGATGACGTCGCCCGGCTTCATGATCTGGCCCTGCTTCATGAAGAACTTGACCACGTCTACGGCGCGCTCGGACATGCGCTGCGCCAGTTCCTGGACGGTGATCGTCTCGGGGATCGTGACCTCGCGAACCACCTTCTCACGCGGCTCCTGGACGAGCGAGCGCTTGAACTTCTCCTGGCGCCGACGCATGGCCGCCAGCGAGCGGGCGCGGGCGTCACCGTCCTCGGACGACAGAGCCGTGTTGAGCGTCAGCTTGCCCTGGCGACGGTCGGCCTCGCCCTTCGTCCGGGTCGGCTTGGCCACCTCGGGCACAGCGATGCGACGAGCCGGCGCGGGCGTGGCCGGACCACGGCTGGTGCGCGGGCGCGCCACTTCCTCGTCCTCGCCAGCGGCATCGGCGGTCTGCGGAGCGCGGCGGCGCGCCTCTTCCTCGGCGCGCTTGCGGGCGTCGGCTTCCTTCTGGATGCGCGCCTCTTCCTCGGCCTGGCGGCGCGCGGAATCCTCACGCTCGCGCTTGCGACGATCTTCTTCGTCAGCGCGGCGCTTGGCATCCTCGGCCGCACGGGCACGATCCTCTGCCTCGCGCGCCTGCGAGCCTTCCAGCGCCCGGCGCCGTGCATCCATCTCGCCGCGCGACAGTTCGTTGAGCACCATCCGCTCCGCCGGCGCCGCCTGGCGCGGTTCCGGAACGACTGGTGCGGGCGCAGCAGATGCTGCCGTGGCCGGGGCCGGGGCAGGCTTGGGCGTGAAGACGGTCGCCGGTTCCGGCTTGTCGCCGGGCTTGACGAACTTGCGCTTGGTTTCCACCACCACGGACTTGGTGCGGCCATGCGAGAAGTTCTGCCGCACGGTGCTCTGTTCCACCCCGGGGCGCTTCAGCGTCAGGGTCTTCTTCGGCGTGACTGTCAGCGTCTTGTCGTCGCCCGATTTCGTATCACTCATTCCACATCCTCTGCGGCATCATCTTCGTCGGCAACGGCCGCAAGCATTGCCAGATCGTCCGGGCTGCCGCCCCGGTAGCGGTCGAGCGCAACCATGCGCTTCAGCGCTGCCCGACCCGCCTTCGAGGCGAGAACGGCAGCATGTATCACATTTGCCCCCCCCAATGCCAAACCCAATTCGGCCTCGGCAAAAAGTTTGTAAGCGGGGATGGCGGGGCCGCCGAGATGGACGGTGGCGCGCCGCGCCTGGGTGATCTTGCGCACGCCGTCGCCGGAGGCTTCGGCGGCATGCAGCACGGCCAGCGCCTTGCCGGCACGGACCGCGCCATCGACCTTGGCCGCCCCCAGCGCCACCATGCCGGCCTTGCGGGCAAGCCCGAGCGAGCCGAGCACGGCCTTCGCCAGCAGGGCATCGACCATGGCACCGAGATCGGGGGGAACGACAACCTGTCGCTTGAAGGCGCGCGCGAAGTGGCCCTTGGCCGCAGCCTTGTCCACATGTAGGCGCTCGGCGCTGACCCAGCAACCGCGGCCGGGCAGATTCCTTTTCAGGTCGGGGACGACGGACGAATCCGGGCCGACGACGAACCGGATGAGGTCATCCGGCCCGGCGGTCCGCCTGGTGACGATGCAGGTGCGATCGTTCATCTCGTCCAAAGACTGCCCCAACCTGTTCCATATCAGGCTTCGGCGGCTTCGACGGCCTCAGCCTCGCCGGCATCGGCCTGGGCTTCCTCTTCGGAAATCCAGCCAGCCTTGAGACGCGCCGAAAGCACCATCTGCTCGGCATCGGCCTTGGAGACGCCGTGATCGGCGAGCACGCCCGGAAATACCTTCGTCTCGCCGTCCTTGCGTTCCTTCCAGCCGACGAGGTCGTCGGCCGCGTAGCCGGCGAAGTCCTCGATCGTCTTCACGCCGTCCTCGCCGAGCGTCACCATCATGGCGGTGGTGATGCCGGGAATCTCGCGCAGTTCGTCCTTGACGCCGAGCTTCTTGCGGGCGGCGTCCTGTTCGGCCTCGACCTTCTCCAGATGGTCGCGGGCGCGGCTCTGGATCTCGGTCGCGGTGTCCTCGTCGAAGCCGTCGATGGAGGAAATCTCGTCGGCATCGACATAGGCGACTTCCTCGACCGAGGTGAAGCCTTCCGATGCAAGAACCTGGCCGACCATCTCGTCGACGTCCAGCGCGTCCATGAAGAGGTTCGAGCGCTCGGTGAATTCCTTCTGGCGGCGCTGCGATTCCTCTTCTTCGGTCAGGATGTCGATGTCCCAGCCGGTAAGCTGCGAGGCGAGGCGCACGTTCTGACCGCGCCGGCCGATGGCGAGCGAAAGCTGGTCGTCGGGCACGACGACCTCGATGCGTTCGGCGTCTTCGTCCAGCACCACTTTGGCGACTTCCGCCGGCTGAAGCGCGTTGACGATGAAGGAAGCGGCATTCGGCGACCACGGGATGATGTCGATCTTCTCGCCCTGCAATTCGCCGACCACGGCCTGCACGCGCGAACCGCGCATACCGACGCAGGCGCCGACCGGATCGATGGAGCTGTCGCGCGAGATGACGGCGATCTTGGCGCGGCTGCCCGGATCGCGGGCCACCGACTTGATCTCGATGATGCCGTCGTAGATTTCCGGCACTTCCATGGTGAAGAGCTTGGCCATGAACTGCGGATGGGTGCGCGACAGGAAGATCTGCGGGCCGCGCTGCTCGCGGCGCACGTCGTAGACGTAGGCGCGCACGCGGTCGCCATACTTGTAGTTCTCGCGCGGGATCAGTTCGTCGCGGCGGATGATCGCCTCACCGCGGCCGAGGTCGACGATGACGTTGCCGTATTCGACGCGCTTGACCGTGCCGTTGACGATCTCGCCGATACGGTCCTTGTACTCGTCGTACTGGCGGTCGCGCTCGGCCTCGCGCACCTTCTGGACGATGACCTGCTTGGCCGACTGCGCGGCGATGCGGCCGAAGTCCATCGGCGGAAGCTGCTCGGCGATGAAATCGCCCAACTGGGCGTCGGGGTTGCGCTCGCGGGCGCTGACCAGCGCGATCTGCGTGGCGTAGTCCTCGACGGTCTCGACCACTTCCATCAGCCGCTGCAACTTCATCTCGCCGGTCTGCGGGTTGATGTCGGCGCGGATGTTGGTTTCCTGGCCGTAGCGCGAGCGCGCGGCCTTCTGGATCGCGTCGGCCATGGCGGCGATGACGATGCTCTTGTCGATCGACTTTTCGCGCGCGACGGCATCGGCGATCTGCAAGAGTTCGAGCCTGTTGGCACTGACAGCCATTTCTTTCTCCCTGACAAGACCGCACTTCGCTGGCGGTCGCTCGATCAGCTTTCGTTTTCGGTTTCGTCGGCCGCGTCGTCGGCTTCATCAGCCTCGCCGCGATGTTTTTTGGCTTCCTTGCGGGCGCGGTTGTCCTTCGACAATGCGTCGCGAATGAGATCGTCGGTGAGGATCAGCCGTGCCTCGGCAATGGCGTCGTAGGGCACGCTGACGCGCGGCTCCTCGCCATAGGCGGCCTCGCGCTCGATCACCACCGCATCTTCGCCGGCCTCGGCGATGCGACCCTTGAAGCGCTTGCGCTCGGCCACCAGAGTCGCCGTCTCCATCTTCACCAGATGACCGGCCCAGGTCGAGAAATCCGACTTGCGCACCAGCGGACGGTCGATGCCCGGCGAGGAGACTTCGAGGTGATAAGCCTTCTCGATGGGATCGTCGACATCGAGCGCCGGCGAGACGGCGCGGCTGACCTCTTCGCAATCCTCGACGGTCATGGTGCCGTCGTTGCGCTCGGCCATGATCTGGAGGGTCAGGCCGTTCTGGCCGGACAGGCGCACGCGCACGAGGCGGAAGCCCATGCCGCGCAGCACCGGCTCGACGATCATGGCGATACGCGCATCGATGCCGCTCTCGCGGATGATACGATCGTCGCCGTCGGTTACGCTTGCCGTCATAAGGTCCTGTCGGTCGTCTTGCGGGCGGCCGGTAACAAAAAAGAGCGGGACCGGGTGGACCCACTCTTCGTCATACCGACCAAGAATTTGATGCCGATATAGACGATCCATGCCGGCGTTTCAAGTCCGAAAGGCCGATGGCCGAGCCGCGCGCCGGGCGCAGGCCGGCCATGCGAGAGACGCCCTACCGGCATAGGCGGCGGGTTCCTATCTGTGTTGCGATGCAACATCCCGATTGTTGCACCCACCGTAAAAGGAGAGATCATGAGCAGGCGCAACACATTCACGGTGATCGGCGACGTGATCGCGACCGTCGGCAGCGCAATCGCCGTAGCCCATGCCGCCGAAGCCGGCCGCCGCCCGAGGGCGCGCGACCTTGCCAATCTCGGCATCGAACCGAAGGCGTTCGCCAATATCCGTCGCTATTATTGAGCCTTACCGCTCGAACACCAGATTGGTGGGGCTGGCACCCAGTTCCGCCAGGGCGGTATTGATGTCGGCGACCATCTTGTCCGGCCCGCACACATAAAAGTGTCCGCTGAAATCGCCGACACGGTCACGCAGGAAGGCCTTGTCGACCGGGCCGGCGGGAAATTTCACGCCGTCGCCGCGCGTTACGACGAACAGGTGCTCCAGGCCCGGCATCTTTTCCCACAGGTCGCGCAGGATGATGTCGGCTTCCGTACGGTTGGCGAAGATCAGCCGATGGCCTGCGACCGCCTTCCTGTCGGCAAGGTCGCGCAGGATGGCGATGAAGGGCGTGATGCCGGCGCCGCCGGCGATGAAGGTGCCCTTGCCCTTGTATTCGATCGTGCCCCAGGGATCGTCGATCAGCAGCGCATCGCCCGGCCCGAGCGTCGCCAGACGGTTGGTGACACCGTCATGGTCCGAATAGGTCTTGATGGTGAATTCCAGGTCCGGCCATTCCTTCAGCCCGGTGAAGGTGAAGGGCCGCTTTTCCTCGCGCCAGCCATCCTGGTCGATGGCAACATCGGTCGCCTGGCCGGGAACGAAGGCGTAGCCGCCCGGCCGTTCGATGCGGAACCGGCGTACATTGTGGGTGACGTTCTCCGCCTCGATGATCCTGACCCTGTGTGCCATAGCGCTTCTCCTTACCTGCATTGCCTTGGGCCTGCATTGCCTTTGATGCCGGCAAGCCTACCGCGTTCCCGTTGCGGGCGGTATGGGATCAAGGGCGAAGAAAGGTCAGGTAGGCAGGGCGGCGGCCTTCGCGGATCGCCTTGGCCTCGTAGCGCGTGCCGGGCCAACCCGGATAGGCGTCGTGCCAGTCGCGCGAGGAGGCCGCCTGCCACGTGAAAGCGCCATGTGCGCGGCAGGCGAGCAGAGTCCAGTTGACGTAGCTGTCGATATCAGAGGCGAAGCGAAAGCGGCCGCCAGGCTTCAGCGCGCGGGCGAAACGGTCGAGGTTCGCCGCGTTGACGAAACGCCGCTTCCAGTGCCGTTTCTTCGGCCAGGGATCGGGATAGAAGAGATCGATGCCGTCGAGCGAGGCCGGCGGCAGCCAGTCGAGCAGGCGGGTGGCGTCGTCGTCGTAGACGCGCAGGTTCGCCGGCGACTCACGCTGTGCCGCCGTCATCGCCTTGGCCATGCCGTTGACGAAGGGCTCGACGCCGATGAAACCGGTGGCCGGACGGGCGGCCACTTCGTGCAGCAGGTGCTCGCCGCCGCCGAAGCCGATCTCCAGCCGCAGCGCCGAAACCTCGGCGCCGAACAGCGCCCGCATATCGGCCGGCGCCGATTCGGCAAGGTCGAGGACATAACGCGCGAGCCCGCTGTCCAGCGCCGCAGCCTGCGCGGGGCGCAAGCCCTTGCCGTGGCGGCGACCGAAGAAGGCCTCGCTGGAGCGGCTGGGCCGCTCCACGGCCGAGAGGTCCGACGCCTTCACCGACACGTCGTCAGGCGGCGATCGCCTGCTCTTTGGAGACGGCATCCTTGATCGCCTTGACGAGATCGGTCTTCTCCCACGAGAAGGAGCCGTCGCGGCCGGGCTTGCGGCCGAAATGGCCGTAAGCGGTGGTCTTGGCGTAGATCGGCTTGTTGAGGTCGAGATGCCGGCGGATGCCCGACGGCGACAGGTCCATCACCTCGCGCAGCGCCCTTTCGAGAACGGCCTCGTCCACCTTGCCGGTGCCGTGCAGGTCGACATAGACCGACAGCGGCTGGGCGACGCCGATGGCGTAGGAAAGCTGGATGGTGCAGCGATCGGCAAGCCGGGCCGCCACGACGTTCTTGGCGAGGTAGCGCGCCGCGTAGGCGGCGGAGCGGTCCACCTTGGTGGTATCCTTGCCGGAGAAGGCGCCGCCGCCATGCGGCGCCGCGCCGCCATAGGTATCGACGATGATCTTGCGGCCGGTCAGGCCGGCGTCGCCGTCCGGGCCGCCGATGACGAACTTGCCCGTCGGATTGATGTACCAGTTGCAGTTGGCGGCGATCTTCAGTTCGCCGAGCGCCTCGCGAATATAGGGCTCGACCACCTGACGCACCTTCTTCGAATCCCAGCCGGCATCGAGGTGCTGCGTCGACAGCACGATCTGCGTCACTTCGGCGGCTTCGCCGCCTGCGTAGCGCACCGTCACCTGGCTCTTGGCGTCGGGGCCGAGTTTTCCGGCTTCGCCCTTGCCCTCGTGACGGGCGGTGGCGAGCAGTTCGAGGATCTTGTGGCTGTAGTAGATCGGCGCCGGCATCAGGTCCGGCGTCTCGCGACAGGCATAGCCGAACATGATGCCCTGGTCGCCCGCGCCTTCCTCGCCCTGGCGGTCGGCCGCGTTGTCGACGCCCTGGCCGATATCCGGCGACTGGCCGTGCAGCAGCACGTCGACCCTCGCCGTCTTCCAGTGGAAGCCGCTCTGCTCATAGCCGATGTCGCGGATCGCCCTGCGCGCCGCCGACTTGAACTTCGACGGATTGACGACGGGATGGCCGGCCGCGTCCATCAGGACGTTGCCCTCCTTGTCCTTCTTCAACAGCGTATGGGGAACGCGCACCTCGCCGGCGATCACCACGCGGTTGGTCGTCGCCAGCGTCTCGCACGCCACGCGCACCTTCCAAGGATCGGAAACGGCGACGTCGGCGTAGTGCTTGGCGTCTTCGGGTTTGACCTTGCGCGTCTCGCGATAGACGAGATCGACGATCTCGTCGGAAATGCGGTCGCAGACCTTGTCGGGATGGCCCTCGGAGACGGATTCCGAGGTGAAGAGATAATTCTGCCGCGTCACGGGTGTCCCCACTGGAAAGATGGCCGGCACGCCGCCAGCCTGGCGACGAACCTGTTAGCGGCCTCCTCTACCCCGCGTCAAGACGACCAGATGGCATGTTGTGCCAATCCAGAGACGCCGGGGGGAACAAAAATCCGATGCCGCGGCCACCGAACTGGCAGTACCCGCCGGCAGATCGATCAGTCGGCCCCGTCGTCGGAAAGCGACTTCACAAGGTCGACGATGCGGCGGCGCACTTTCGGATCGGCGATGCGAAAGAAGGCGCGGTTGAGTTGCAGCCCTTCGGGCGTCGAACAGAATTCCATGGCGAAGGCGGTGGATGACTGTTCTTCCGCAAAGCCGCCGTGGGCAGTTTCCTGCCCCGGCGCGTTCTCGAAAAAAAAGGCCACCGGAACGCCGAGGATCGAGGCAATCGCCTGCAAACGGCTGGCACCGACCCGGTTGGTGCCCTTCTCGTATTTCTGGATCTGCTGGAAGGTAATCCCCAGATTCTCGCCCAGCTTCTCCTGGCTCATGCCCAGCATGTTGCGGCGTAATCTGATGCGGCTGCCGACGTGCGTGTCGATCGGGTTTGGCTTCTTCTTGTTTTCTTCTACCATTTTTTCCTCGCCGATTAGCCCGGCTTCTGTCTTTTTCACGCCCATGCAAGGCCGGCCGAAATCGCGTACCGGCGGGCGCGACCGACCTGCCCTCCGCAGCCATCAGGCGTTCCAGTATGAAGTTCTAATATATCACATGTCAATTCGCCGGTAGCCTTCGCCTTACGCTAAACAGCGCCGCCGCCACCGCGAACAGAATCATGACGACGAATCCGTTAATGCGGCGCTGGCCCGCAGAGATCACGGCTTGCCTGACAATCGGCACTCGCACATCCATCGCCCCTCGCGCGTCAATGGCCAAGGCATCGACCGTTCTGCCGAACGGATCGACCACCGCCGAGATGCCATTGTTGGCCGCCCTGACGAGCGGCATTCCGTTTTCGACGGCGCGAACCTGCGCCTGCCGGAAATGCTGATACGGACCGGGCGTGTCCCCAAACCACGCATCGTTGGTGACGTTCACAATAAGCTCACTTGACGCTGCGTCAACTGAAACAATATCGGGGAAAATCACTTCATAACAGATGAAGGGCAGCGCCCGGATGCCGCCCGGCACCGTGATGGCATGGCGCTCGTTGCCGGCGGAAAAGGTCATCGGTCCAGCAACCAGCTGTTCGATGCCCAGGCGCCGCAGCAGGCCGGCGAAAGGCAGGTATTCGCCGAAGGGAACCAGATGGACCTTGTCGACGGCGTCGACGATCTCGCCATGATCGTCGATGGCGACGACGGAATTGTAGTAAAGGCTGTCGGAGGCCTGGCTGGCGGCGCCCTCCTCACGTACGGCGCCGGCGATCAGCATCTGGCCGTCGGACAGCATGTCGCCAATGGCGGTCAGCGCCTGCGGCCGCTCGGTGAACAGGAAGGGCACCGAGGTTTCCGGCCAGACGATGAGTTGCGGCTTCGGGCGGCCCGCCTGAGGCGGCTGCGAGGACAGGGCAAGCATGGTGGCGAAAATGCGGTCGCGCACCGTCGCGTCCCACTTTTCGGCCAGATCCACCGAGGGCTGGACGATACGCACGTCGAGCGTCTTGTCCGCAACGGGTGCCGGAGCCGTAAGCCGGACGTAACCAAAGCCGACATGCGCCGCCGCGAGCAGCACCGCCAGCGCAAAGCCGAAGCGGACATGACGGCGGCCGGCCAGCAGCGCCGGAACGGCGAAGACGAAGACCGCGAGCGCGTTCATGCCGTTCATGCCGACCACCGAAACGCTCTGCATGAGCAGCGGCACCGGCATCGCCGCATAGCCGACGGCATTCCACGGAAAGCCCGTGAACAGGAAGCCGCGCAACCACTCGGCCAGCGCGAAGCCGAAGGCGAGGGCTGCGATGCGGCCGATGTTGCTCGACCACATCAGCCGCGCCACGGCGCAGGCGAAACCGTAGAAGAAGGCGAGCACCAGCGGAATGCCGACGACGGCGAGCGGCAGCGCCCAGGCGAATTCGTCGGCCTCGACCAGAAGCGCGCTGCCGATCCACCACAGGCCGGCAAGAAAGTAGCCGAAGCCGAACCACCAGCCGATGGCGAAGGCGGGCCTCAGCCTGCGCAACAGCCCGCCGGGGCCGTCAAGCGTGGTGCCGTCGAGCAGCCATACCAATATCGGAAAGGAGACGAAGCCGGCAGCGAAGAAATCGTAGGGGGCCTGGGCGAGCACCGCGAAGGCGCCGGCCAGAAAGGCGGCCAAAGCCCGCCGCCACCCCCACAACAGGATTATCCGGCCGGCCAGCCGCTCAAGGAAGCGGCTGTCGGCGACAGGCACGGCATCCGGCGCGCCGGCCCGCAATCCGGGCTGCCCGGCGCTCATGAAGGGGAACCGATGCAAACAAGCGCGTCCATGGCCCAGCCCCGTCGAATCATGCGGTCAAGTTCTATCAGGACGGACAGGCGGTTCCAAACGAAGGCATGCCGTCCGCTTCAAACGTTTTGTTGAGGCCGGACGGCCTCAGTCACCGAGAAAATAGGCGCGGGTTCCGGCATCGGCCGGATAGAAGCACTCCAGCGCCAATTCCGACAGCGTGACGTCGGTGGCGGTGCCGAAGACGGTCGTCGTGGACAAAAGGGACAGGATTGCGCCGCCCTCCGGCACGCGCAGCCTGAGCGGCACGGCGACGGGGTTGACGGGGCGCGGCGGCGTCCTGCCGGCGCGGAACGGAAAGGCGGCCAGCTCGCTCCGCAGCGTCAGCAACCATGGATCGCCGGACTGGTCGGCCTGCATGCGCAGCCGCTCCAGCAAATGGTGGCGCCATTCGGCCAGGTTATCGATGCGCGGCGCAAGGCCCTCGGGATGCAGGCTCAGCCGCAGGACGTTGGCCGGCGGTTCCAGCAGGAACGACGCGACGCCTGCGACCATGGCCATGACCGCATCGTTGGCCGATACCAGGTTCCAGTGGGCGTCCACCGCCAGAGCCGGGAACGGCGCATGACCTGCCAGCACGGCCTCGACCACCGCCATCGCCTCGCCCATGTCGGGCGCGGCGAGCGGCCGTTCGCCGTGGGCCGGCGCGAAACCGCCGGCCAGAAGCAGCCGGTTGCGCTGGCGCAGCGGCATATCGAGCTGCTCGGCCAGCCGCATCAGCATATCGCGGCTGGCGGCGGCCCGGCCCGTTTCCACGAAGCTCAGATGGCGCGTCGACACGTCCGCTTCCGCGGCAAGGTCCAACTGGCTGAAGCGCCGGCGCTGGCGCCACTCGCGCAGCAGGCCGCCGACCGATTCGATGCTGTCTGTCGTCATGGACGCCATCATAACCGGGGCCATAGCGGAAAGCATTACCTCGAAGGTAATCGATATCGATTCGGATCGCCGCGACGGTAGAGGGGTCATCAACAAGGAGAAAGCAAATGACCACACCCACCCCGCTGGCCGTCGCCGAGGCTTACATCGACCTGTGGAACGAAGCCGACGATATCCGGCGCAAGGCCGCGCTCGCCGAAGGCTGGGCGTCCGATGCGCGCTATGCCGATCCGCTCATGACGGGACAGAGCCGACACGGCATCGCCGCCATGATCGCAGGCGCCAGGGCGCAATTCCCAGGTCATGGTTTTGCGCTGCGCGGCACGCCCGACGGCCACGGCCGTTTCGTGCGCTTCTCATGGTCGCTGGCGCCTGAAGGCGGCGCGCCGGTCGCCGGCGGCACCGATGTGGTGACGCTGGACACGGACGGACGCATCGACAACGTCGTCGGCTTCCTCGACGGCATGACCTCGTAGGCAGCCAATCCGGCACTACCCGGAAGCCGCAGACTTAATTTGTAAGTATTAACTTACCAAAATAGGAAAGGCGGGAGGCGGCTTCGGCCGCCTCCTGCTTTTCAGTCCATCGACGAGAATCAGGCCTGCTCGGCGCGAACGGCGCGGCGGCGGCGGTCGCCCTTGGCGACTTCGACGATGCGCACCCGCTTGACGCGTCGCGGATCGGCATCGAGCACATGGAACTCGAAGCCCGGAATGGCCTGCACCACCTCGCCGCGCGCCGGCACGCGGCCCAGCGTGTTGAAGATCATGCCGCCGATGGTATCGACCGATTCGCCGTGCTCGCCGGCGGCGAAGCCGTCGCCGATCATGTTGGCGACCTCGTCGATCTCGGCCTTGCCGTCGACCAGGAAGACGCCGTCGCCGGTCTTCGTCACCAGCGGCTCATCCTCGTCGTGCTCGTCCTCGATGTCGCCGACGACCATCTCGACGATGTCCTCCAGCGAGGCCAGTCCGTCGGTGCCGCCATATTCGTCGATGACCAGCGCCATCTGGGTGCGGCCGGCCTGCATGCGCGCCATCAGATCCGAGGCCAGCATGGAGGGCGGCACGAACAACACCGGCCGAATCAGGTCGAGATCGCCGATGGTGCGCGTCAGATCGACTTCCGAAAGGGCAAGGGCCACCGTCGGCTGCGCCTTCTTGCGGCCACGGCCGTTCTTCGGGCGGGCGGCGCGGGTGATGTGGCCGAGCACGTCGCGGATGTGGATCATGCCGCGCGGATCGTCCAGCGTCTCGACATAGACGGGCATGCGCGAATGGCCGGACTGCTCGAACAGGCCGAGCAGTTCGCCGAGCGTGGTGCCGATCTCGACGCCTTCGATGTCGGCGCGCGGCACCATGACGTCCTCGACGCGCACTTCGCGCAGCCGCAGGATGTTGTTGAGCATGGCGCGTTCGCCGGGCGAGAAGGCGCCCGGCTCGCTGGTCGTCTCGGCCAGCGCGTCGGCGATCTCTTCGCGCAGACTGGTGCCGTTGCGGTGTCTGAACAGGCCCAGCATCCGGTCGAAAAGCGACGGTCCGGCAGGCGCCGTTTCAACCGCGGCGGCGCCGGTCACTGTACTGGGACTGGAAGGGTCTTCCTGCTTCTCGGAAGGCTTTGCCGCGCCACCAGCCTCGGCGTGGGCGGCTTCTTGCTTGTCGTTCATCGTCGTCCGGTCGGTTTGACAGCCTAGTTACGCATAGGGATCGGGAATGGCAAGCCTCGCCAGTATCCGGCGTTCCAGCGTTTCCATCTCCTCGGCCTCGGCCTCGGTTTCATGGTCATGCCCTAAAAGATGCAGCAGGCCATGCACCACAAGATGACTGATATGGTTGTCCAGGGGCTTGCCTTCCAGTGCCGCCTCGGCGGCGACCGTCTCGGCGGCAAGCACGATATCGCCCAGCATCGGTGGCAGCGGACCGGCCTTCGTCTCGGGGAAGGCCGGAAAGGACAACACGTTGGTCGCCTTGTCCTTGCCGCGCCAGCCGGCGTTGAGTTCGCGGATGCGCGCATCGTCGGTGAAGACGACGCCGAGTTCCGATTCGCCGGGGCGCGAGGAGCCGAGCTCGGCGAACGTGGCCGCGACGGCACGGTCGACCAGCGTGGTGAGAGCGGTTTCGCCAGGCCATTCGCCGGCCTCGACGGTGAGGTCGATATCTATCGGAGGCGTAGCGTCAGCGGGCATGGCGGCCTGCCATGGAAGTTTTTGAAGGCACCGGGAAAACGCTGGTCCTCACCCTTCCGCGCCCAGCCCGCGCGCGACCTTGCCGTCGCGGTCGTAGGCCTTGACGATCTCGGCCACCAGCGGATGGCGCACCACGTCGGTGTCGGTGAAACGCACGGTAACGACGCCCGGCACGCCGTCCAGCACGCGCAACGCCTCGACAAGGCCGGAGCGGGTGTTCGGCGGCAGGTCGATCTGGGTCGGATCGCCGGTGACGATCATGCGCGAGCCTTCGCCGAGCCGCGTCAGGAACATCTTCATCTGCATTGGCGTGGTGTTCTGCGCCTCGTCGAGAATGACGGCGGCGTGCGCCAGCGTGCGGCCGCGCATGAAGGCGAGCGGCGCGATCTCGATGACGCCGGCGCCGATGGCGCGCTCCACCTTGTCGCCCGGCATCATGTCATAGAGCGCGTCGTAAAGCGGGCGAAGATAGGGATCGACCTTCTCCTTCATGTCGCCGGGCAGGAAGCCCAGCCGTTCGCCGGCCTCGACCGCCGGACGCGACAGGATGATGCGCTCGACCATGCCGCGCTCCAGCATCATGGCCGCGTGCGCCACCGCCAGATAGGTCTTGCCGGTGCCGGCCGGGCCGATGCCGAAGACCAGTTCCGACCGCTCCAGCGCCCGCATATAGGCGTCCTGGTTGAGCGAGCGGGCGTAGATGGTCTTCTTGCGGGTGGAAATCTGCGCGGCGGAAACCTTGCCCTTGCGCTCCAGCGTCGGCAGGGTGAGTTGGTCGTCGGCGGCGACCGCCATGCGGATGGCGCCGTCGACGTCCGACTGGCCGATGTCGGCGCCCTTCTGGAGAATGGCATAGAGACTGTCGAGGGCCTGCCGCGCCTGCTCGGCCGCCGTGGGCGAGCCCTTGATGGTGAGTTGGTTGCCGCGCGAGCGGATGTCGACGCCGAGCTTCTGCTCCAGCCGGGCCAGGTTCTCGTCGAACTGGCCGTAGAGCGCGCTGGCGAGCTTGTT
This sequence comes from Mesorhizobium sp., assembly GCF_017306545.1. Taxonomy (GTDB): domain Bacteria; phylum Pseudomonadota; class Alphaproteobacteria; order Rhizobiales; family Rhizobiaceae; genus Mesorhizobium. The sequence goes on along the minus strand of NZ_JAFKID010000004.1, from coordinate 116,066 downwards.
GTTGTCGAAGGTAAGGACGATGTGCGCCATGTCGGACGCCCCGGAAGGCGTCAAGGGTGCGAGTGGGGGAACTGCCTTCAGGTCGGCTGCGGTCAACCGTCTCTCCTTGTCCGCCGGCGCTCAGGCCGGCACGGCATGCAGGCTATTGTAGCCCGCTTCCGTGATTCGCACCTCGATAATGTCGCCGATTCCACCGGCCTTTTCATCAACAATCACCGGCTGCAGCCAGGGCGAGCGGCCGACCCGCTGGCCCGCCTGACGGCCGGGCTTTTCGATCAGGGTCGGCATCGTCCTGCCGACCATGGAAACGGTGAAAGCCTGCTGCTGTTCCACCAGCAGCGCCTGAAGGCGCTGAAGGCGTTCGTCCTTAACCTGTTCCGCCACATGGCCGTCCATCTCGGCGCCGGGCGTGCCGGGGCGGGGCGAATATTTGAACGAGAAGGCCGAGGCGTATCCCACTTCGCGCACGATCTTCATCGTGTCCTCGAAATCGGCATCGGTCTCGCCGGGGAAGCCGACGATGAAATCGCCCGACAGGGCAATATCCGACCGTGCCGCGCGGATGCGCTCGATCAGCTTCAGATATTCGCCGGCCTTGTGCTTGCGGTTCATCGCCTTGAGGATGCGGTCGGAGCCCGATTGCACCGGCAGATGGAGATAGGGCATCAGCGTTTCAAGGTCACGATGGGCGGCAATCAGCTCGTCGTCCATGTCGCGCGGATGGCTGGTGGTGTAGCGCAGCCGGGCGATGCCGGGGATTTCCGCGAGCCGGAACAAAAGCCGGCCCAGGCCCCAGTCATTGCCGTCCGGCCCCTCACCATGCCAGGCATTGACGTTCTGGCCGAGCAGGGTGATCTCGCGCACGCCGGCTTCCGCCAGCCGCTCGGCCTCGGCGACGATCTGCGCCACCGGCCGCGACACTTCCGAGCCGCGCGTATAGGGCACCACGCAGAAGGTGCAGAACTTGTCGCAGCCTTCCTGCACGGTCAGGAAGGCGGTGACGCCGCGCTTGATGACCTCGGCCTTCTTCGGCGCCGGCAGGTGCTCGAACTTGTCTTCCACCGCATAGTCCGTCTCGACCACCTTGCCGCCGCCGCGCACGCGAGCCAGCACGTCGGGCAGGCGGTGATAGGTCTGCGGGCCGACGACCAGATCGACGGCGGGCGCCCGACGGATGATCTCTGAGCCCTCGGCCTGCGCCACGCAGCCGGCGACGCCGATCAGCAATTCGCTGCCGGCGGCTGCGCGTTCGGCCTTGAGGTCGCGGATGCGGCCGAGTTCGGAATAGATCTTCTCGGCTGCTTTCTCGCGGATATGGCAGGTGTTGAGCAGGACGAGATCGGCATCCTCCATGCTCTGCGTCTCCGCATAGCCGTCCGCCGCCAGCGCGTCGGTCATGCGCTGGGAATCGTAGACGTTCATCTGGCAGCCATAGGTCTTGACGAAGACCTTTTTCGCCTGCTGCCCGCTATCCGCCGCCGCGCGATCCGGCGCCTGTTCTGTCGTCAGTGCATCCATGGGCGGGCTTCTATCGCGTTTTGGCAGGGGAGAACAACCGATTCCCGCTCAGTCCGGCCTCGACCCGTAGAGCGCCGCCTGCGCCATCGCCTTGACGCGCGCCTCGACCAATCGCGCCACCTCCTTGCGGTTCGACCCGGCCGAAAACGTCACCGGCTCGCCGAAGCGAACCTCGACGTCGACAGCGCCCTGTTTCAACAGGCCCGCGATGTGCGGCACGAGGTCCTGGTCGCCGATCCACGACAGCGCCATGCGCCCGGCGCGGCCAAGCGGCATGCCATGGCGGCGCACATAGGCGATGGCCATCGGCTGAATGGTGACTTCCCGGACGCCGCCCTGCCCGGCGCGCTCTTTGTCTGCCGCGCCCTTGTCAATCGCCCCTTTGTCGATCGCCATGGTGGCGGCGCCGAACAGCGTGCTCTTGAACGGCAGCATCATATTGCCGTCGCCGGTCGTGCCCTCGGCGAACAGGGCCATCGCCTCGCCGGCCTTCAGCCGCTCGCCGATCTCGCTTGCCTGGTCGCCGGACTTCTGGCGCCGTTCGCGCTCGACGAAGACGGTGCGCTGCAAGGTCGACAGCCAACCCATCAGCGGCCAACCCTGCATCTGCGCCTTGGCGATGAAGGAGACGTCGACAACGGAACCGAGAACGGGAATGTCGGTCCACGAAATGTGGTTGGCGACAACCAGCAACGGCCGCTGCGTAGCCGGCGCGCCGATGACATGGACGCGGAAGCCCAGTGCCCAGAGGATCGCCTTGTGCCACAACCGCGGTATCAGTGCGGGATTGCCCCATCCCGTCTTCAGCACCATGGGCTGCGAAACCGCTACCGCCGTCGTGATGGCTGCGACGAAAAGCAGGATAAGGCCGTTTCGGATTTTCGCGATCATCGCACCCTTGTGCGCCCAGGCGGGCGTCTTTGCCGGCTAGCGGAGATCGCGGCGCATGACAAGTGCGCCGGTCGGGCCATGTTCCGGCGAGCGGTAGTAATTCGCCCGGTGCCCCACCTGGCGGAAGCCGAGCCGCCGATAGAGCGCGATCGCCGGCGCGTTCGTCTCATCCACTTCCAGGAACAGCGCTTCGGCGCGATCGCCGTGCAGTTGCCTCAACACCGCGTCCATCAGCTGCCAGCCGATGCCGTGACGGCGATGGCTGCGGGCGACCGCCACGGTCAGGATTTCGCCCTCGCCCGCCGCCAGCCGCGCCAGCACGAAGCCGACGATGCCCGCGCGCGGATTGCCGACCTCCTTGGCCACGAAGCCGAAGACGGTGTCCTGGTCCAGCAACGTGGCAAACTCGCCGTCGGTCCACGGCCGGACGAAATCCTCGCGGTGGAGCAGCGAAACCGAGGCGCTGTCTGCCGCCGTCAGCGGCTCCAGCGCATAGTCTTTCGAGCGCTGCGGCAGGAAGGGAATGCGCATCAATGCGCCCTCGGCAGCACGAAGCCGGCCTGCGGCTTGGCGTCGGCGTCGCGCAGGTAAAGCGGCTTGGGTTTTTCGCCCGGCTGCTTTTCGGCGGCGAGGCGCGCATAGACGGCGATATCGGCGGTGGGAGCCAACGGCCCGAAGTCGAACGCTCCACCAGCCGCTTCGGCGACCCGCTGGGCCGCGTTGCCGGCAAGAACGGCCGCCCGGTCGGATGCCATGGCCGCAGCCCCCTCCAGCGTGGTCACGGCCGGACCATAACGCAGAACCGCCAATTCATCGTAAAGGGCGGCATGAATTTCGCCGCGCCCGCCGTCGAGGACGGCGAGAACCGGACGGTTGAAGAAAGCTTGCCGTGCTTCCGCAGCCAGCGCTTCCAGCGTGGTGACGCCGATGGCCGGGATTTTCAGCGCCAGCGCCAGCCCGCGCGCGGTGGCCACGCCGACGCGAAGGCCGGTGAAGGAGCCGGGGCCGACGGAGACGGCGATGGTGGCGAGATCGGCGTAGGCGATGCCGGCCTCTCCCAACGCACCGGCGATGGCGCCCATCAGGTGCTCGGCATGGCCCTTGCCGAGATCGAGCACGTTGCGGCCGAGTTCTTTGCCAACCTCCGCGTCATAGACGCAGGCCGCGCAGAGATTGCCGGAACAATCGATGGCGAGGATCATGGCACCGACCTTCCCCTCCCCCTTGAGGGGAGGGTACCGAGCGTAGCGAGGCGGGAGGGGTCGCCTCCGCCACGCCGACGCAAAAAGAAGTCGGCGCACTGCCGCACGGACCCCTCCCGACCGCTTCGCGGCCACCCTCCCCTCAAGGGGGAGGGAAAGCGATGGCGCATCTCAGCCCCGATCCCTCGCCTTCAACTCCAGCCGCCGCGCATGCAGCACCGGTTCGGTATAGCCGTTGGGCTGCACCCGGCCCTTGAAGACGAGGTCGCAGGCGGCCTGGAAGGCTATGGACTTGTCGAAGCTCGGCGCCATCGGCCGGTAACGCGGATCGCCGGCGTTCTGGCGGTCCACGACCGCCGCCATGCGCTTCATCGTTTCCATCACCTGAGCTTCCTTGCAGACGCCGTGATGCAGCCAGTTGGCGATGTGCTGGGAGGAGATGCGCAGCGTGGCGCGGTCTTCCATCAGGCCGACATCGTTGATGTCCGGCACCTTGGAGCAGCCGACGCCCTGGTCGATCCAGCGCACGACATAGCCGAGGATGCCTTGCGCGTTGTTGTCCAGTTCCTTCTGGATGTCTTCGGCCGACCAGTTCGGCCGCACCGCGACCGGCACGGACAGGATATCGTCGAGCTTGGCCTTGGCGCGGCCCTTCAGCTTTTCCTGCACCGCATGCACATCGACCTTGTGGTAATGCGTGGCGTGCAGCGTGGCGGCCGTCGGCGAAGGCACCCAGGCGGTGTTGGCGCCGGCCTGCGGATGCGCGATCTTCTCAACCAGCATCGCCGCCATCAGGTCGGGCATGGCCCACATGCCCTTGCCGATCTGGGCGCGGCCTTCCAGCCCGCATTCCAGCCCGGTGTCGACGTTCCAGTTCTCGTAAGCCGCGATCCAGGCGGCCTGCTTCATGTCGCCCTTGCGGATCATCGGACCGGCTTCCATCGAGGTGTGGATCTCGTCGCCGGTGCGGTCGAGGAAGCCGGTGTTGATAAACACCACGCGATCCTTCGCCGCGCGGATGGCTTCCTTGAGGTTGACCGTGGTGCGCCGCTCCTCGTCCATGATGCCCATCTTGATGGTGTTGGGCTTCATGCCGAGCAGCTTTTCGACGCGGGCGAAGATCTCGGCGGCGAAAGCGACTTCTTCCGGCCCGTGCATCTTCGGCTTGACGACATACATGGAGCCGGCGCGGGAGTTTTTGCGCGCGCCGTTCGACTTGCCCCCTTGGCCGACGTCGTGCAGCGCGATCAGCGCGGTGATGGCGGCGTCCAGAATGCCTTCCGGCACTTCCGAACCGTCGGCCAGCAGCACGGCCGGATTGGTCATCAGGTGGCCGACATTACGCACCAGCATCAGCGAGCGGCCGGGCAGCGTGAGCGTCGAACCGTCCGGCGCGGTGTAGGTGCGGTCGGCGTTCAGCCGGCGCGTCATCGTCTTGCCGCCCTTCTCGAAGGTTTCGGCGAGATCGCCCTTCATCAGGCCGAGCCAATTGCGATAGGCGACGACCTTGTCCTCGGCATCGACGGCGGCGATGGAGTCCTCGCAGTCCTGGATGGTGGTGATGGCGGCCTCGAGGATCATGTCGGAAATGCCGGCCGGATCGGTCTTGCCGATCGGGCTTTCGCGGTTGACGACGATCTCGACGTGCAGGCCATGGCGGGCCAAAAGGACCGAAGTGGGATTGGCGGCGTCGCCGCGGTAGCCCACGAACTGCGCCGGGTCCTTCAGCGTGGCCGTGCCTGCCGCCGTTCGGAGGGCCAGCGCGCCGCCCGACGCCGACATGCCGGTCACATCCTTCCACGAGCCGGACGCCAGCGGCGCCGACTGGTCGAGGAAGGCCTTGGCCCAGGCAATGACCTTTTCGCCGCGCTTGGGGTTGTAACCCTTGCCCTTTTCCGCGCCGTCCGCGTCGGAAATGGCGTCGGTACCGTAAAGCGCGTCGTAGAGCGAGCCCCAGCGGGCGTTGGCGGCGTTGAGCGCATAGCGCGCGTTCGTCACCGGCACGACGAGCTGCGGGCCGGCGATGATGGCGATCTCGGGATCGACATTCTCGGTCTTCACCGTAAAGGCCGGACCTTCCGGCACCAGATAGCCGATCTCCTTCAGAAAGGCCTTGTAGGCGGCCAGGTCGAGGGGGGCACCGTTTTCCTTGTACCAGGCGTCGATCTTTTCCTGGATCTCGTCGCGCGTCTTCAGCAGCGCCCGGTTCTTCGGCGCCAGGTCGTGCGCGATGGCCGCGAAGCCGTTCCAGAAAGCGGCGGCGTCGATCCCGGTGCCGGGAGCCGCCTCGTTCGCAACGAAATCATGCAGTTCCGGGGCGATGCGCAGGCCTGCGATCTCGATGCGTTCGGTCATTTCAAAAAGTCTCCAAGAAGGCCGCCCGCGGAAGGCGGCAGGTCGTGCCGGGCCTTTGACACGCTCAAGGTCCGGGGTCAATTCATCCTATCGTGTCAGTGCCGCGCTCACGCCGCGATGCGCGGCCGGCCCGATGCGACGGCGACGATCTCGGCCTCGACGAACATGCGCTGCCCCTCGACGATCGAGACGCGGAACTCCTTCGACACCGATATCTCGACCTCGTCGGCGCCGGCCTCGGCGGCACGGCTTTCGGCGAGCGATCGCACCTCGGCCTCGGCGGCGGCGACGGCCGGGTTTTCTTCCTCGAAATCGACGATGCCGCTGTCGCTGGACAGGCGGAACTGCCCCACCTTCGGCTGGCTGACGCGCGCCTCGACGGTGACGCGCACCTGACCGACGACGGCACCCAGCGCATTGGCGACGTCGGTGTCTTCCGGCACGATGCAGGCGTTACCGAGCAGCGCGGCTAGGCCGGCATAATGCAGCGGCGCCGAGGCGCCGAGGCCGATGACCGGGCGGTCGAGCGAAACAGCCAGGCGGGCGATGCCGGGATAGGCATCGACGGCGCGCTGCACCAGCGCATGCGCCACGGTGCCGGCGCCGTCCAGCCCGTCCTCGGAGAAAGCCGTCTCCAATATATACTCGGCAGACCAGCGGGTGACGGCCCTGAGCACGCGGGCGCAGAAGGCTTCCGGCGAGTCGGCGACGGCCTGGCCGCGCCCGTCACGCTTGCGGGCGAAAAGCTCGGCGCCGAGGCGGGCGGCCTCGGCGTTCCAGTTCGCCTGCCGGCCGAGCACATGGGCGGCATCCGAAGGCGTGAAGCCGGAGATATGCACCAGCCCGCGCCGCACCAGCCTTTTCAGCGTCGCGTTCTGGGCGTTGGAGGCAAGCAGCAGGTCGAGCGGCTGCGGGATCGCGGTGATCGCCTCGAAGAGCCGGGCCTCGGATTTGCCCAGCCCGGCGGCGAAGCGCTCGGGAATGCCGGTGCGGAAAGCGAAGCGGGCGTCCATGCGGCCGGCGTTCGGGGCGCGCAACTGCCGCTCCAGTTCGCGGATGACAACCGCGCCGTGGCTGACGGCGGCCAGCGACAGCGGCACCAGCCGGCGGGGGCCAAGCACCAGGCGCGGGTCGAGCACGCCTTCCTGGAACGCCACTTCGGAATCGCCGCCGAGGCCGAAGGTACGCATGGCGACAGCCTCGACCATGGTGCGGAAGCCGCCGACGGTGGCGCCTTCGGGATCGAGCCGTGGCCTGCCATGGTCGAGCACGGCGACGTCGGTGGTGGTGCCGCCGATATCCGACACCACGGCGTTGTCCAGTCCGGTCATGTGGCGGGCGCCGACCAGCGAGGCGGCGGGCCCGGACAGGATCGTCTCGATCGGCCGCTGGCGGGCGAACGCGGCCGACACCAGCGCGCCGTCGCCGCGCACCACCATTAGCGGTGCGGCGACACCGCGTTTTTCGAGAAAGCCTTCCGTCGCCGCGACCAGCCGGTCGATCATCGAGATCAGCCGCGCATTGAGCAGCGTGGTCAGCGCCCGGCGCGGCCCGCCGAGCTTGGCCGACAGCTCGTGGCTGGCGGTCACGGGAAGGCCGCTGCGCTCGCGGATCAGGTCGCGCGCGGCAAGCTCGTGCTCAGGATTGCGGGTGGCGAAATAGGCGCAGACGGCGAAGCCCGAAACCGTTTCCGCCAGTTCCGGCAGCGCCGCTTCCAGCGTGGCAAGGTCGAGGTCGGCGGCGTTGCCGTGCACGTCATGCCCGCCGGGACAGAAGACAACCGGATCGGTGCCCAGCGCGCCCTTCAGGCCGTCGCGGGCGAGATCGTCCTCGCCGAAGCCGATCATTACCAGCGCGACGCGCCCGCCCTGCCCTTCCACCAGCGCGTTGGTGGCGAGCGTGGTGGACATGGAAACGAGCTTGATCGCGGCCGGATCGCACGCTGCCTTGGCAAGAACCGCATCGACCGCGCCGGAAATGCCGACGGCAAGATCATGGCGGGTGGTCAGCGCCTTGGCCTTGGCCAGCACCGTGCCTCTTTCGCCGCCGCTCTCGGTCCACAACACCGCATCGGTATAGGTGCCGCCGGTATCGATACCTAAGAAGAGAGGACCCGAGGCGGAAAGGCGCTCAGGGGCGGGTGCGGACGAGGTCATGAGGCAGGCGTTCCTTGGACGTTACCTGCCTTTAGCCGATATCGGCGCGCAAAGGGAACCAGCCAGCGACCGCAAATGTCCATGACAGACAAGGCGAACGGCAGCACGGCATGCCGAAGCCGGTCGCGCGGCTTCTCGCGCCACCACAAGCTTGACATTCGCATACCCGGAGAGCATTCAACGGCGGCTAGGAGATTTTCTGGCGCCGCGCCCGCAAGGCGCAGGCGCGGATTTCAAGGATTTCAAACCGGCGGATGTCGCGGCCTTGGCCCCGGCAGCCGCCGGTTTTTCGTTTTGGAGGACAAGTCCGTGACCGAGACGCAGGACCGGCAGAGCCGCTTGCAGGGCTTTCCCGACATTTTGCCGACCATCTGCGAAGCGCTCGACCGCGCGGCCGCCTTGCGACCTTCGACGGAGGCCCTTGTGGGCAACGGCGAGCGCATCACCTTCGAGCGGCTCCGGTCGGAGAGCCTGAAGGTGGCGCGCGCGCTCATCGCCTCGGGTATGGGGCATGGCGACCACGTCGCCATCTGCGCCGGCAACAGCGTCGAATGGGCGATCCTCTTCCACGGCATCGTGCGTATCGGCGCCGTCTGCGTGCCGGTCAACACACGGCTGACGCCGGGCGAAATCCGCATGCAGCTCGAACGGGCCGACGCCCGCCTGCTTATCACCGTCGAAAGCCTGCTGAAGATCGACTTCGTCGCCGTGCTGCGCGAGGTCTGCCCGGCGGTGGACGACACCCTCCCCTCGACCGACCTGCCGCACCTCACCGACGTCGTCGTCATCAGCGAGACGGCGCCTGCCGCCTGCCGGACCTTCGCGGACTTCCTGACGGCGGGCGAGAATGCTGAGCTTCCCGCCCCGCCAGAACCCGACGACGTGGCGCTGATCCAGTTCACCTCCGGCTCGACCTCGTTTCCGAAGGCCGTCCTGCTCACCCACGCCAACATGGCGACCGACGCCTATTTCCTCGGCATGCGCATGGGCGCCGGCGAAGGCGACCGCTACCTTTCGGCGCGGCCGTTCTTCCACGTCGCCGGTTCGACGCTGGCCGTCGTGCTTTCCGCCGTCCACGCGATCACGCTCGTCACCATGCACCGCTTCTCCGGCGAGGAGGCGCTGAAACTGATCCGGGAAGAGCGCTGCACGCTGACCTCCGGCAACGACACCATGTACCTGATGATGCTGGGCAGCCCCGACTTCAAGCCGCTTTCCTACACGCTGCGCGGCGGCTGGGCGGCGATCAGCCCGGCGATCATGCGCCGCACCGTGGAAGAGTTCGGCGCGACACGGACCGTCACCGGCTATGGGCTCTCCGAAGCCTCGCCCAACATCATGGCCTCCGACCACGGCGACCCCGTCGAGGACCGCATCGGCGGCTGGATGCGGCCGCATCCGGGGCTCGATGTGCGCATCTGCGACCCGACGACCGGCGCCGAAGTGGCGCGGGGCCAGAAAGGCGAAATCCGCGTGCGCGGCTGGTGCGTGATGAAGGGCTACTACCGCGACGAGGCGGCGACGCGCGAGACGATGACGACCGACGGCTTCCTCAAGACCGGCGACATGGGCGTGATGCGCGAGGACGGCCGCGTCACCTTCGTCGGACGGCTGAAGGAGATCATCCGTGTCGGCGGCGAGAACGTCGCTCCCGCCGATGTGGAGGACGTGCTGATCGGCCATCCGAAGATCCGCCAGGCGCAGGTCTTCGCCCTGCCCGATCCGCGCCTGATCGAGGTGCCGGGCGCCTATGTGGTGCCGCGCGAGGGCGAGACGGTGACGGCCGACGAGGTGCTGGCCTGGGCAAAACCCCGGCTCGCCGGCTTCAAGCTGCCGAAGTACCTCGCCGTCATCGACAGTTTCGATGTCGTCGGGCTGACGGCCTCCTCGAAAGTGCCGAAGCGCCTGCTGATCGAGCACGCCATGCGGCATTTCGGGCTCGAGGAAAAGGAGACGGCATCGTGACGACGCGCTTCACAAAGGCCTTCGGCGTCGCCCACCCGATCGTCCAGGCCGGCATGAGCTGGGCGTCCTCCAACCCGGCGCTGCCGGCCGCCGTCTCCAACGCCGGCGGGCTCGGCGTGCTCGCCGCCGGGCCTATGTATCCGCAGGATTTTCGCGCGGCGCTACGCGCGCTGAAGGCGGCGACCAACAAGCCTTTCGCCGTCAACGTGCCTCTCTACCGGGCCCAAGTAGACGAAATCCTCGACATCGCCATCGAGGAGAAAGCGCCCATCCTCGTCGCCTCGCAAGGTGGGCCGAAGAAATATCTCGGCCGCTTCAAGGCGGCGGGCATCCGCTGCATCCACGTCATCGCCTCCGAGACGCACGCGCTAAAGGCGCTGGAGGCCGGCGTCGACGCCATCATCGCCGTCGGCGGCGAGGCCGGCGGTCATCCGCCGCCGGACCAGGTTTCGACGCTGGTGCTGGTGCGCGCCATCGCAAAGGCCGCGCCGGACGCCATCCTGATCGCCGGCGGAGGCGTCGCCGACGGCGCCGGCATCGCCGCCATGCTGGCGCTCGGCGCCGACGCGGCCCAACTCGGCACGCGCTACCTGGCGACGAAGGAAGCCAGCGTGCATGAGGCGTACAAGAACAAGGTGCTGGAAACCGGCATTTTCGGCACGGCGCTGGTCGGGCGCGGCATGAGCCCGATCCGCATGATCGCCAACGATTTTTCCGCCCGTTTCCTGGAGGCGGAAGCCGCCGGCGCCGACATCGAGGCGCGGCGCGCCATCTTCTCCGGCAGCTCGCTGAAACTCGCGGCCCTCGACGGCGACGTCGCCAACGGCAAGATCGAGGCCGGCCAGAGCGCCGGGCTGGTCGACGACCTGCCGGGCGCCGGCGAGCTTACGCTGCGGCTGATCGCCGAATACCGCTCAGCCCTTGCCCGCCTGTCTGGCCTCGACATAGCGCTGGAAGGCGGCCTGGGTCGCGGTCTGCAAGGAGTTCTTTGACGGCGTATGGAGATGGTTGTCGATCAAGGCAAGCAGGCCTTCGAGCCCGTCGGTCAGGCAATAGCCCGTCACCGTGCGGCGAAAGAAATCGCGCGCCAGTTCGGTGACGAAGGTGGCGTCGGCGGCGACGATCGCATGGGTCTTGAGATCGATCTCCAGCACCACGCCGAGCCAGGTCAGGGTTTGCGACATGCCGGTGCCGCGCGGCGCCTGCGCATAGCCGCTCACCAGCACGGTCCGGTTCTCGTTCATATCGTCTCACCTGGTCGTTCGGGGCGGGCTGGAGCCCAATCTTGCCGGCTCGCTTGCCAGGCCGGCGCACCGGTTTCAACCCGCCCGATCCGGAAACTCTGATCGTATCGCGCATTTCGAGGAGGACAAGATGATCACCTATTTTCATCCCGCCGAGCTTGGCCACCATGTCCGCACCCGGCTCTACGGCGGCGGGCTGATCGAAGCCGTGGAGATTCCCGACCGGCTCAAAGCCCTTCACGACGCCGCCAAGCTATGCACCGACGCATTCGTGCAGCCCGCGCCCGCCGACATGGGCGTCATTGCCGAGGTCCACGACAGCGGCTACCTCGATTTCCTCAAGACAGGCTATGCCGCCTGGAAAAAGCGCTTCCCGGACTCGCTCGAACTCAGGCCGAGCCTGCATCCGAACGCCTATATGCGCCGCCTCACCGACGACCTGCTCGGCCGGGCCGGCTACTATATCGCCGACGGCGCCAGCGTGCTTCTGGAAGATACCTGGGAAGCGACCGTCGCAAGCGCTGCGAGCGCCCTTGCCGCGACGCAAAAGGTGTTGGACGGCGAGGTCGCGGCCTATGCGCTGTGCCGCCCGCCCGGCCATCATGCCTATCGCGACATGGCTTGCGGCTACTGCTTCCTGAACAACGGCGCGCTTGCCGCGACACTCGCCCGCCGCGCCGCCGGCCGCGTCACCATTCTCGACGTCGACGTCCATCACGGCAACGGCACGCAGACCCTGTTCTACGACCGCGCCGACGTGCAGACGATCTCCGTACACGCCGATCCGCGCACCACCTATCCTTTCTATGCCGGCTATGCCGACGAGCGAGGCAGCGGCGCCGGCGAAGGCTATAACCTCAACCTGCCGGTCGATGTCGGGTCCGGCGACGCCGTCTATCTCGCCGCCGTCAAGGCCGGCATCGAGGCAGCCGAAAAATTCTCGCCCGACGTCGTCGTGCTGGCGCTGGGCCTCGACGCCTCGGAGGCTGATCCTTTCGCCTGCATGAAAGTGACGAGCGAGGGTTTTGCGCGCATGGGCGAAATGCTGGGCGCGATGAAGAAGCCGACGGCGATCATCCAGGAGGGCGGCTATCCGTCGCCGATCCTCGGCGACAACCTGATCCGCTTCATGAACGGTTTCCGCGCCGCGTCGGGGGCCTGAGGCGTGACCGCAAAGACGACAGGAGCAAGCGTCGAGGCGGCAGACGCGGACGGCATCCTCACCGCCCGCGTGCCGCGGCTGACGACGGGCGAACTCGAAGCGCTGCTCGACCGGGCCTACGGCCTTCGCGGCACGCTGAAGCCGCTTTCCGGCGAGCGCGACCAGAACCTGATGGTGAGCGCTTTCGATGGCCGCGCCTATGTGCTCAAGATCGCCAACGCCGCCGAGCCGCCCGAGGCGCTGGCGTTCCAGACCGCCGCGCTCGACCACATCGCCAAGGTCGATCCGGAACTGCCGGTTCCGCGCACCATCGCCGCTCGCGACGGCAGCGCCATCGTGCCGGCCCCGCATGACGGCATCCTGTTCTCGGCACGGCTGGTCACGCACCTGCCCGGCCAGCCGGCGCTGGAATTCCGCACCACGCCGGCCTTCCGCCGCGCGACCGGCCGCCTCGTCGGCCGCCTGGACCGGGCGCTGAGTGGTTTTCGCCACGGCGGCGGCCCGAGCCGCATGATCTGGGACCTGCGCCATGCGGCCGACCTCGCCGACCGCATCCGCTTTATCGCCGATCCGGCGCGTCGCGCGCTGGCCGAACGGGCGATGGCGGATTTTCGCGGGCATACGCTGCCCGCCCTGTCGTCGCTGCGGCGGCAGGTCGTTCACAACGACGCCCACCAGAACAATATCATGCGCGATCCGCGCTCAGGCGCGATCACCGGCCTCATCGACTTCGGCGACATGGTGGAAACCCAGCTCGTCAACGAGGTGGCGATCGCCGTCGCCCACCAGCTCTACGGGGAGCCGGACCTGCTCGGCGTCGTCGGCCAGTTCCTGTCCGCCTACACCGCCGAAATGCCGCTGGAGCGGCAGGAAATCGCCGTCCTTTTCGGCCTCGTCAAGACGCGCCTCGCCATGCGCGAGATCATCGTCGCCTGGCGCACCGCGCTGGCCGGCGGCGTCTCGCCCTACCGCACCGATATTTCCGAACTCGGCTGGGAGGCGCTTGCCCGCGCCTTCGCCATCGACCCCGACCACGCCACCGCCACACTGGAGAAAGCCATGAACGCTCCCGCCGTTTCCCGTCCCGCCTCGACCGACAAGACCTATGAGGACCTGCTGACGCGACGCCGCAAGGCGATGGGGCCGATCTACAAGGAATTCTACCAGCAGCCCTTCATGCCGGTGAAGGGCGAAGGCGTGTGGGTGACGGACGCGCACGGCAAGCGCTATCTCGACGCCTACAACAACGTGCCGCATGTCGGCCATTGCCATCCGCGCGTGGCCGACGCGATGGCCAAGCAGGCGCGCACGTTCAACTCCAACACCCGCTATCCGAGCGAGATCGTCGTCGCCTATGCCGAGCGGCTGCTCGCCACCCTGCCGGACCATCTCGACACGGCGATGTTCGTCTGCTCCGGCACCGAGGCGAACGAACTCGCCTGGCGCATCGCCACCGCCAACAGCGGCGGCAGCGGCGCGCTGGTCACGGCCTCGGCCTTCCACGGCAATTCCACGATCATCGGCGCGTTCGACACTTCAACGATTCCGGCCGAACGCCTCCAGCCGTGGGTCGGCGTGGTTCCAGCTCCCGCCATCGCCGGCGCGGCCGGCGACAACGGCAAGGCCCCGTCGCCGGCCGCCTATGCCGGAAAATACAGCGAAGCGATCAAGGGGCTGGAGCAGCGCGGCCATCGGCCCGCCGCCCTGTTCGTGTGCCCGGTCTTCGCCTCGGACGGCCTTTATCCGGTGCCGGAAGCCTATCTCGATCCGGCCGTAGCCGAGGTTCGCCGCGCCGGCGGCCTCGTCGTCGCCGACGAGGTGCAGACGGCGCTGGGCCGCACCGGCACGCATTTCTGGGGATTCCAGCACGCCGGCATCGTTCCCGACATCGTCACCATGGGCAAGCCTATGGGCAACGGCATGCCGCTCGGCGTCGTCGTCGCCCGCCGCGCGCTGGTGGAGGGCTTCCTGCAAACGCAGCGCTATTTCAACACGTTCGGCGGCAATCAGGTGGCCGCTGCCGCCGGCCATGCGGTGCTCGACGTGCTGGAAGGCGAAAAACTTCATGATAATGCCCTTCAGGTCGGCGCCTATCTGCGCGCCGGCCTTGCCGGATTGATGAGCCGTCATGCGGCGATCGGCGACGTGCGCGGCACCGGCCTGTTCGCCGGCGTCGAGATCGTCGAGGACGGTGCGGCGGCGCCGGCCAAGGCGCGCGCCGTCATCGAGGACCTGCTTAAGCGCGGCGTTCTGGTCGGCGTCACCGGCGCCGGCCGCAATCTCCTGAAAATCCGCCCGCCGATGGTCTTCTCGCGCGAAAACGCCGACCTGCTGGTCGACGCGCTGGACAAAGCGCTGGCGTCGGTCGGGTGATACCGAAAACGAAAAGCCCCGCCGGACAGCCGGCGGGGCTTTTTTGGCAAACGGTATGAGTTTGCTCACGCCGGCGCGGCGTGAACTTCCCTGCCCTCGAAGACCGTTTTCAGTACCTTCGTCCCGGCAATGTGCTCCGGTGCGACGGCGTAGAGGTCGCGGTCGAGCACGATGAAGTCGGCGGACAGGCCAGGCGCCAGCCGGCCTGTCCGGTCGCCGAGCCCCATGCCGGCGGCGCTGTTGCGCGTCATCAGCGGCAGCGCCTGGTCGAGCGTGATCGCCTCGTGCGCCCCATGGACGCCTTCGAGCTTCCCTGACGGGTCGCGCCGCGTCAGCAGCCCGGCAAGGGCCTGCCACGGATCGAGTTCGGGGAAGATCGTCATCCAGTCGGAACCGAGCGCCACGGTGACGCCGGCTTCCAACATGGTGCGGATCGGCCAGACCGTCGCATAGCGCTCTTTGCCGACGACGCGCTCATGCGCGAGGCTGGCGTGAGTGACGAACCACATGGGCGGATTGAGGTCGGCGATGACCCGAAGCCGCTTCATGCGGGAAATATCCTTATGCGGGATATACTGGCCATGAGCGATGTGGTGCCACGGCCCGCCGTCGCCGTTCTCGGCGCGCACCCGTTCCACCGCGTCGAGCACGCGTACGACGGCGGCGTCGCCGACCGCATGAACCTTGACGCCGACGCCCTGCCGGTCGAAGGCGGCCATCTCGGCGAAGAGATCGTCCGGCGAGAGGTACATTTCGCCGTGCCCGCCGGTGCCGGGATAGGGATCGAGCATCGCCGCCGTGCGCAGCGACGGCACGCCGTCCAGGAAGATCTTGGCGTTTTCGGCCACCATATGCGGCCCGCAGGCTTGCTTGCGGCGCGCGAGCAAGGCTTCCGCCTCCGGCGACCATGACGAGCAGGTGCGGCTGGCCGAGAGCGTGAAGCCGGCCCAGGTCGAAAGATCGCCCGCATCGTCCAATGCCCGGAAAGCGGCGATCATCTCAGGCGTCGACATGGCGTCAACGAAACCGGTGACGCCGACCGAATTGAAGTAGCGCACCGCCGCCTGTGCGACATCGACGATCTCACCGTCGCCAAGGGCCGGGATGGCGCCGTCGACGATCCACATCGCATTCTCTTCGAGCAGCCCGGTGGCCTCGCCGCCGATGCGCACGATACGCCCGCCCGTAGGGTCGGGGGTCGCCGCATCGATGCCGGCACGCGACAGCGCCGCCTCGTTGGCGAAGGCTCCGTGCAGGCTGCCGTGGATCAGCAGCACCGGCCGACCGCCGCTCGCCTCGTTCAACCGCCGCTTGGCGTCGAGACCCAGGCTTTCGATGTCGGCCAGCGCGCGGGCGCCGTAGGCGCTGCCGGTCAGCCACTCGCCCTCGCGCTTGCCGGCGGCGGCCGCCCTGACATGATCGAGGATGGCGGCGAAATCGTCGCCGGCATCGATGGCGAAGGAGCGCAAGCGCGTCGTCATGCCGGAGATGACGTGCAGATGGAAATCGAACACGCCGGGCATGACGAACCGGCCGCCGAGGTCGACCGTCTTCGTGTTCGCGCCGGCAAGCGGTTTCAATTCGGCGGCGGAACCGACCGCCATGATGCGGCCCGCCGCATCGACGGCGAGCGCTTCGGCGCGCGGGCGCTCCGGGTCCATCGTGTGGATCGCGCCGTTGGTGAAGAGCGTGCTGGCTTGCATGACGGCCGCGCCCGCTCAGGCCGCCGCCTTGGCGCGGGCGAAGTCCGCCGTCTGGTCGAGCGCGGCGCGGAAGGTGTCGACGATGAAGTCGATCTCCTTGCGCGTGACGACGAGCGGCGGCGAGAACGACATGGTCTGGCCGAGATCGCGCGTGATCAGCCCGCGCTCCAGCGCGAAACGCGAGCAGGCCGCCGCAGCGCCCACCGAAGCGTCGAACGGCGCTTTCGTCGCCTTGTCGCCGACCAGTTCGACGCCGGCCATCAGGCCGATGCCGCGCACCTCGCCGACGATCGGATGATCCTTCAGTTCCGCCAGCCGCTTCTGGAAATAGGCGCCGACCTCGCGGGCATTGCTGGTGGTGCCCAGTTCCTCGTAGCGCTTGAGCGTAGCGAGTGCTGCCGCCGCGCAGACCGGGTGGCCGCCATAGGTATAACCGTGGCCGAAGACGCCGACCTTGTCGGACTGTTCGCGCATCGCGTCGAGGATTTTTTGCGAAACGAGGACGGCCGAGATCGGCAGGTAGGCCGAAGACAGCGCCTTGGCGCAGGTGATCATGTCCGGCTTGTAGCCGACCGCCTCGGCGCCCCAGTATGTGCCGGCACGACCGAAGCCGCAGATCACCTCGTCGGATACGGTGAGCACGTCGTATTTCTTCAGCACCGCCTGGATCGCCTCGAAATAGCCCTCAGGCGGCACGACAACGCCGCCGGTGCCCATCACCGGCTCGGCGAAGAAGCCGCCGACCGTGTCCGGTCCTTCCGCGATGATGAGCTGTTCCAGTTCGTCGGCCAGCCGCTTGACGAAATCGGCCTCGCTCTCGCCCGGCAGGCCCTCGCGATAGTAATGCGGGCAGGTCACATGCAGGAAGCGGTCGAGCGGCAGATCGAACTCGCGATGAATGTTGGGTAGGAAGGTCAGGCTTCCCGAGGCGACGCCGGTGCCGTGATAGGCGCGCTTGCGGGCGATGATCTTCTTCTTCTCGGGCTTGCCGAGCGCGTTCCAGTAGTACCAGACGAGCTTGACGGCGGTGTCGTTGGCCTCCGAGCCCGAGCATTGGAAAATGACGCGGGCCATGCCCGGTGAATTCTGGATCAGCTTTTCGGCGAGGTCGATCGAGGGATTGTTGGAGCGGTGGGCGAAGAGATGAAAATACGGGAGGTCATCGATCTGCGCCTTCACGGCGTCCTTCACCGCCGTGTCGGAATAGCCGAGCGCCACGCACCACAGCCCCGACATGGCGTCGAGGTAGCGGTTGCCGTTGTCGTCGTAGATGTAGGCGCCCTCGCCGCGCGTAACGATCAGCGGCCCGTCCTTCTCGTGCTGTCTAATGTTGGTCTGCGAATGCACCTGATAGAGGATGTCGCGGGCGGCGGCTGAATTGGCGAGCATGGTCATGGCGTTCTCCTTTGTCCGGATGCGATCCTGAAAAGCGTCCTCGCGCTTGTCTCAGGCCGCGTCCACGTTTTCAAACCGTTCGGGCCTCGCCCGCTTCGTTGCCGTTCGTGCCGACGGACTGGAGGAAGCGATCGATGCCGCTCTTCCAGCCGTCGTCGGCGAGCACGCGCTCGATCGCGGCGAGTTCGACGCGGATGCCGGACTCGAGGTCCGTGCGCGAGCCGAGATCGATGGACTGCTTGGTCAGCGCCATGGAAAGCGGCGGCGCCTCGGCGATCTTGAGCGCCATTGCCATTCCCTCCTCCTTCAGCCGCGCCGGCTCGACAAGGCGGGCCACCATGCCCAGCGCATAGGCTTCCCCGGCAGGCATCTCGCGCGCGGTGAACAGCAGTTCCTTGGCGCGCGACACGCCGATGACACGCTGCAGGCGCTGCGTGGCGCCCACTGTTCCCCAATGCGCTTCCGGAAAACGGAAGCTGGCGTCGCCGGCGGCGACGATGAAATCGCAGCTCATGGCGATCTCGCCGCCGGAGCCGACCGTCGGCCCCTGCACCAGCGCGATCACCGGCCGCGTGCAGCGCTCGATCGCGGCATAGGCGGCGAAGGAGGCGAGGCGGCGCTGGCGAATCCAGGCAGCGTCATGGCCCTTGCGCTCCTTGAGGTCGGCGCCGGCGCAGAACACAGGGCCTTCCCCTTCGACGAGCACCGCGCGAATGTCGGCGTCGCGGTCGATCCCGGCGAAGGCTTCTGCAAGCCCGTGGCACATCGGCAGGTTGAGCGCGTTGCGGGCCTGCGGCCGCGAGAGGACGACACGGGCGATCGCCCCCTCGCGCCTGACCTCGACCGGTTTCTTCTCCGCCATCAAATCGCTCCTTCGCCACGCAATTGGTCGATCTCGGCAGGCGGCATGCCGAGCAGGCCGGCAAGCACGGCCGCGGTGTCGGCGCCCAGGACCGGCGGCACGCCCGGCGCAATATCGTCGTAGCCCGACAGCCTGACCGGCATTTTCAGCGCCCCGACCCTGCCGGCTTTCGGATGCTCGAAGCCGGCGACCATGCCGCGCGCCGCGACATGCGGATCGGTAAGGATTTCGGCAACGCTGTTGACCTCCCCGGCAGGGACGCTGGCGGCGCGCAGCGCCTCGGCCAGTTCGTCGCGGCCGCGCCGCGCCACCGCCGCCGTCATCGCCGCCATCACCCGCTCGCGCTGCACGACGCGCTGCGAATTGCGATCGAGCGCGCGGTCGGCGGCCAGCGCATCGAGCCCGAGCACCGAACAGGTCGCCGACCAATGCTGGTCGGACCCTGAAATGTGCAGCCAGCGGCCGTCGGCGCATTCGAAGGCGGCGGAGGGCACGCGGCCCGGATGCTCGGTGCCGGTGCGCTTCGGGTCCTCGCCGAGCAGGAACCAGCGCGCCGCCGCGATGGTTAACATCGACACCTGCACGTCGAGCATCGACAGATCGATGTGAGTGCCGCGTCCCGCCTGCGTACGGCCGGCAAGGCCGGTCAGCACCGAGATCGCGATCCACAGGCCGGACGTCAGGTCGGCGAACGGCACGCCGACCTTGGCGGGCGGACCGTCCGGATGGCCGGTCAGCGCCATGACGCCCGACAGCGCCTGGAAGATCGTGTCGTAGCCGTTGCGGTCGCTGTAGGGGCCGGTCTGGCCGAAGCCGGTGCAGGAAACGTAGACAAGCTTGGAGTTGTCGGCGCTCAGAACTTCATAGCCGAGCCCGAAGGCCGCCATTTCGCCGGGCAGGAAGTTTTCCACCACGACGTCGGCTTGCCGGGCGAGTTGGCGCGCAATCTCCTGCCCACGCGGCGATTTCAGGTTCAGCGTGACGGATTTCTTGCCCCGGTTGAAGGCGAAGAAATAGCCGCTGTCGCCGCTTTCCACGCGCGGCTCGAAGGAGCGCGTTTCGTCGCCGGCGCCCGGCCGCTCGATCTTGATGACCTCGGCGCCGAGTTCGGCCAGTATCTGCGTCGCCATCGGCCCGGCTAGCACGCGGCTGAAATCGAGGATGCGGATGCCGTCGAGCGGTTTCACCTGGCCGGCCTCCGGAAGCCGCGCATCAGCGCGTTGACGTCGCGGCCGGCAGCCATGGCGGCGTCGAACGGCAGGTCGGCGACGCGGTAGAACAGCGATTTCGCCGCCGCCATCGCCATCGGATTGGCCTTCGCCCACTGGCCGGCGATCTCCAGCGCCGCATCGATGACGACATCCGCCGCGACCACGCGGTTGGCGAGGCCGAGCGCCTGCGCTTCCTCGGCGCCGACCAGCCGGCCGAGGCTGATCATCTCGAAGGCGGCCTTGCGGCCGAGCTGGCGCTGCAATCCCGTCATGACCAGCGCCGGCACGATGTCGTGCTTCAGTTCCGGGTAGCCGAACTTGAGATCGGCGCCGGCCACCATCATGTCGCAGGAAATCGCCAGTCCCGCGCCACCGCCGATGGCGGCGCCCTGCACCGCCGAGACGACCGGCTTCGTCATCTCCTGGAGCTTCGATTGCAGCCGGCAGGTCAGGTCGGCGCGGGCCAGAACGCGGTGCTGGTGCTCCGGCGTCAGGTCCTTGAATTCGGCGAGGTCGGCACCGGCGCAGAAGCCCCTGCCCTCGCCGGCGAGCACGACGGCGCGCACGGTCTCGTCCGCATCGGCGGCAACGAGCGCATCAAGCAGGCCCTGCGTCAGCTCGGTGTTGAGCGCATTCAGCTTGTCGGGCCGGTTCATGCGGACGATCCGCACCGCTTCCCGGTTCTCGACGACGACGCAGTCGGGCATGTCCGTCCTTTCACGCATTCTCATAACGCGCGGCGGCGAAACCCGCGCGCGCGACCTTGCTGTCGAGCGGACGGCCGAGCACGCTTTCGCAAAGCCGCGAGGCCGCCATCACCCTGTCGAAATCGAGCCCGGTGGAAATCCCCTCCATCTCGAACAGATTGACGAGGTCCTCGGTGGCGACGTTGCCGGCCCGGCCCGAGCCGTAGCGGATGTTTGTGGGATGACCGCCGACGCCGCCGAAGGACGAATCGAAATGGCGGCAGCCGGCCTCGTAGGCCGCCATACAGTTGGCGATGCCGATACCGCGCGTATCGTGGAAATGGGCGACGGCGGCGACGTCCGGCGCGGCCTCGGCGAGCATCCGGAACAGGCGCCTGACCTTGGCCGGCGTACCGAGGCCGGTCGTATCGCCGATGGTAACGATCTTCACACCCTGCCCGACGAAGCGCAGCACGTCCTCGACCACGCGCTCGGGCGGAACCTCGCCTTCGAACGGGCAACCGAGCGCCACCGAGATGACGCCCACCAGCCTGAAACGATCACCGGCGACGGCGATCATCTCCTCGATGCGCCGCCACTGGCCTTCGCGCGAGGTGCCGAGGTTGCGTTCGGTGTGGGATTCGGTCGCCGAGGCGAGCAGGCTCACCTCGTTGGCGCCATGGCCGGCGGCAAGGTCGGCGACGGCGCGCTCGACGCCGGTGCGGTTCGGCGTCGTCGCCTTGTACCAGACGCCCGGCCGCCGCGTGATGCCGGCCAGCACCGGGCCGGCGTCGCCGAAGGCCGGCACCTTGACAGGGTGCGAATAGCTCGTCGCCTCGATGCGCGGGAAACCGGCGGCGGTGAAGGCGTCGATCAGCGCGATCTTGTCGGCGGTGGAGACGACCGCCGGTTCGTGCTGCAACCCGTCGCGGGCGAAGCATTCGCAGATGACGACGCGGTCGCTCATTTGCGCGCGCCTTTGCGGAGCAGGAGCTGAGAGCCGACCAGCAGCAGGATCGACAGGCCGATCAGCAGCGAGGAGATCGCCGCCACGGTCGGGTCGATCTGGTCGCGGATGTTGGCGAACATCAGCCGGGTCAGCGTCGCGTTCTGGCCGCCGGTGATGAACAGGGCGATCACCACCTCGTCGAAGGAGGTGACGAAGGCGAAGAGCGCGCCGGACAACACCGAAAGACGGATCTGTGGCAGGGTGACGGTGAGAAAGGCCCACGGACGCGAGGCGCCGAGGCTCTGGGCGACGCGCTCCTGATTCATGTCGTAGCTGGCCAGGCCGGACAGCACGGCGATGACGACGAAGGGCAGCGCCAGCATGGTATGCGCCAGGACGAGGCCCGTCGTCGTGCCGTTCAGGCCGATCTTGGCGTAGACGAAGAAGCAGCCGATGGCGAGCAGGATGAGCGGCACCAGCATGGGCAGCATGAAGACGCCGCGCGCCAGCGACGATACCGCGCCGTGCACGCGGGCGATGCCGTAGGCGGCGATGGTTCCGAGCGTCGTGGCGAAGAGCGTGGTCAGCAGCGCCGCCCTGAGCGACACGAAGGTCGCGGCGCGCCATTCCGGCGAACCGAGATAGGCCTCGTACCACTGGAGACTCCAGGTCCGCGGCGGGAATTCCAGATATTTGCTGCCCGAGAAGGACATCGGGATGACGATCAGGCAAGGCACGATCAGGAAGAGGAACACCAGCCCCACCAGCACATAGAGCCAAAGTCTTTGCAGATGGGTGATCTGGGTCTGGGTCGCCGGACGGGAGAGCATCAGCGCGTCCCCCCGAAATTCTCCGTCCTGAACAGCCGCTTGAAGGCGTAGAGGATGATGCCGGTGACGATCAGCAGCACGACGCCGAGCGAGCTTGCGGCGCCCCAGTTGCCATAGACGGATATGTTGTCGGCGATCTGCATGGCCCACATCGACACGCGGCCGCCGCCGAGCAGCGCCGGCGTGACGTAGAAGCCCAGGCACAACACGAAGACGAGGCCGACGCCGGCGGCAAGGCCGGGCAGCGACAACGGCAGGAAGACCTGGCGGAAGGCCTGCGCCGGGGTGGCGCCGCAATTGGCGGCGGCGCGCATATAGACGGGATCGATCGCCCGCATCGAGGCGTAGAGCGGCAGGATGAGGAACGGTAGCATGACATGCACCATGCCGATGACCACGCCGAGCATGTTGTGGACGAGCGGCAGCGGCTCCGAAATCAGCCCCGCATCGACCAACCATGTGTTGATGATGCCGGTGCGCTGGAGAAGCACCAGCCAGGCATAGGTGCGCACCAGAACCGAGGTCCAGAACGGCAGGATGACGAAGATCATCAACAGGCCGGCCAGCCGCTCCGGCAGTTGCGCCAGCAGATAGGCGACGGGATAGCCGAGCAGCACGCAGGCGAGCGTCACCAGGCCGGAAACCTCGAAGGTGGTGACGAAGGTGCGCACATAGACGGGCTTGAGCATGCGCGCGTAATTCTCCAGCGTCGGCTGGCCGGCGGCGCCGAAGAACGACTGCCAGAACAGCCAGCCGATCGGCAGGATCAGCACGACGAAGATCAGGGCGGCGCCCGGCAGCGTCAGCGATGCCAGCGCGCGGCGCTCGCGCGCGCCCTGTCGCTGCAATGCGTCGGCGTTGGGCGCGGCGGCGGGCAAAGTGCCGGGATGGTCGAGGGTCATCGTCATGGCTTGTCCGACACCAGTATGGTGTGTTCCCGGTCAAGCCACAGATGAACAGGCTGGCCGCGCTGCGGCAATTCCTTGCCGGCGATGTCGGGGCCGCGGCGCAGATCGATCTCAACGCCGTCCGGCATGCGCACCGTCACCAGATAGCTGTCGCCCTGATAGATAACGCCGGTCGTTTCGGCATCGATGCGGTTGGCCGCGTCGGTTTCCTCACCGTGCCAGCGCAGCCGCTCGGGCCGGACCACCAGCCAGGGCGTGTCGCCGGTGAGGCTCTTCCATTCGTCGCGCACCTTGAGCGGACGGCCATACAGCGAAAGGCCGGACGCGCCGTGCTCTACTGGCAGGAAGCGCGTCTCGCCGATGAAGTCGGCGACGAACTTGTTCCTCGGTCGGTCGTAGATCTCGTCGGGCGTACCGAGCTGCGCGATCCGGCCGCCGTTGACGACGGCGATGCGGTCCGACAGCGTCAGCGCCTCGCGCTGGTCGTGGGTGACGTAGACGGTGGTGGTGCCCAGCCGGTCGTGCAGCCGCTTCAGTTCGAGCTGCATATGTTCGCGCAGTTTCTTGTCGAGCGCCGACAGCGGCTCGTCCATGAGCAGGATCGACGGCTCGAAGACGATGGCGCGGGCGAGCGCCACGCGCTGGCGCTGGCCGCCGGACAGCGCATCGACGCCGCGGTCGGCCAGATGCGCCATCTGCACCAGGTCGAGCGCATCGCGCACGCGCCGCTCGATCTCGGCGGCGGAGACGCCGCGCAGGCGCAACGGATAGCCGACATTCCGGCCCACGCTCATATGCGGAAACAGCGCATAGTTCTGGAACACCATGCCGAGATTGCGCTTGTGCGGCGGCAGGGTGAGAAACTCGGTTCCGTCGATGGTGATCGAACCGGAATCCGGCCGCACGAACCCGGCCAGCACGTTGAGAAGCGTCGTCTTGCCCGATCCGGATGGGCCGAGCAGCGTCAGGAATTCACCCGGCGCGATGTCGAGCGAAACGTCGTCCAAGGCAACGAAGCTGCCGTAGCTCTTCCTGATGTTGCGGATTTCGACTTTGCCCGGCATAGCCACTTCTCCTCAGGCCTGGACGTCATGCGCCCGGCGCGCGGGCGTGACGAAAAGACCATTGTGCCGCAGCGGCGGGCAGGCGTCGAATGCCGTGGAGGCAACGCGGTCCAACATGGTTTTCTCGCGCGATATCGCAGGCAGCATCATCGTCGGTCACTCAAAAAGGCATGGGTGCGCACGGGCGCCGCCGCATGCGGCGTTCCGGTCGCGGGAAGGGACGCCAAGCCCCTCCCCGGCTTTTGCAGGCGAAAACCCCTACTGGGTGATCAGGTTCTTGAAGTCTTCCTGCACGTCCTGCATGTGCTCGGCCCACCAGGTCGGCTGCATGATGACCTGCTTGGCCGCGTTCTCCGGCGACTGGTTGGACTGGGCCAGTACCTCGGGCGGGAACTTGCCGACCTCGAAGGCCTTCTGGTTCGCCGGGCCGTAATAGCCCATCATCGTCGGGATGCGGGCCTGGATTTCCGGCGAGACGATGTTGGCGACCAGCTTCTGCGCCTCGGCCAGATGCTTGGTGCCCTTCAGGATCGCCACGCAGCCGAAGCCGATGACGCCGTCCTGATAGGTGAACTTGACCGGCGCGCCGTCGGCGATGACGCCGGCGATGCGGCTACCCCAGATCGCCTCCATGTCGACCTCGCCGTCCTTGAGCAGTTGCGCCGACTGGGCGCCGGACGACCACCATACCGAGATATTCGGTTTGATCTTGGCGATGGCGGCAAGCGAGCGCTTGGTGTCGAGCGGATAGACCTGGTCGCGCGGAACACCGTCACCGAGCAGAGAAATTTCCATCATCTCCTGCGGATAGACGCTCATCGCCCGGCGGCCGGGGAACTTCTCGACGTTCCAGAAATCCTTCCAGTCCTTCGGCGGATTGTCGCCGTATTTGTCGGTGCGCCAGGCAAGCACCACCGAATAGGTGTTGGTGCCGACCCAGTCCTTGCCGCGAGCCCGCTCAGGAATGCCGTCGGCATTGACGACGGAATAGTCGATCGGCTCGAACAGGCCCTCGGCGGCGCCGATGGCGCAATCCTCGGCGCCGAGATGAGCGACGTCCCAGCCCGGCGCGCCGGACTGCACCTGCACGCGCACGGCGGCGAGGCCGTCATGCGATTCACCGCGCAGTTCGACGCCGACCTTTTCCGCCGCCGGCTTGAACAGCGTCTTGGTCAGGTCTTCCTGCACCTTGCCGCCAAGGCCGGCGAGGGTCAGCGTATCGGCGGCCATCGCCGTGGTGGACAGCCCGACCGCCGCTATCGCCGCGATGATGCCCTGTTTCATGGATTTGCGCATGCTCGTCTCTCTCCCATTGATGACACGCATTTGACGTTGCCGGCGGCCCTCCCGGCCGCCGCCACTCAGGCCGCCGCGTCCTTGAGCCCCAGTTCGCTGATGAATTTGGTTTGCAGGAAGGCGTCCAGTCCTTCGACGCCGCCCTCGCTGCCGAAGCCGCTTTCCTTGATGCCGCCGAACGGTGTTTCCGGTGCGGCGATGCCGAAATGGTTGATCGAGACCATGCCCGATTCCAGCCGCTCGCCGAGCAGCGTCGAGGTGCGCTCGGAATTGGTGAAGGCGAAGGCGGCGAGGCCGTAGGGCAAACCGTTGGAGCGGGCGATGGCATCGTCGAGGCTGACGAAGGAGGCAATCGGCGCCAGCGGGCCGAACGGCTCGTCCACCATCAGCCTCGCGTCCTCCGGCGTGTCGACCAGCACGGTCGGGGCGAAGAAGTTGCCCTGGTTGCCGATGCGCTTGCCGCCGGTCAGCACTTTGGCGCCGCGGCTTTCGGCGTCGGCGACGAAGGCGTTCATGGCGTCGAGCCGGCGGGAATTGGCGAGCGGCCCCATCTGCACGCCGGGCTCGGTGCCGGGTCCGACCTTGAGCGCCTCGGAACCGGCGACGAAGGCATCGACGAAGCGCTTGTAATGACGCTCGTGGACGAAATAGCGCGACGGCGCGGCGCAAACCTGACCGGCGTTGCGGTACTTCAGGAGCAAGCCGAGCTTGACGGCTGCTTCCGGGTCGGCGTCCTCGCAGACGATGAACGGGGAATGGCCGCCGAGTTCGAGCGTGGCGCGCTTGACATGGGCTGCCGCGAGCTGACCGAGAAGCTTGCCGACCGGGATGGAGCCGGTGAAGGAAATCTTGCGGATCTGCGGCGCCGGAATGAGGTATTCGGAGATCTCGGCCGGAACGCCGAAGACGAGGTTGACGGCACCGGCCGGAATACCGGCATCGGCGAAGCAGCGCACCAGTTCGATGGCCGAGAACGGCGTTTCTTCCGGGCATTTGATAATGATGGTGCAGCCGGCAGCAAGCGCACCGGCGATCTTGCGCACCGCCTGGCTGACCGGAAAATTCCACGGCGAGAAGCCGGCGACCGGGCCGACCGGTTCCCTGACGACGATCTGGCGCACGCCCGGCGCGCGCGCCGGGATGAGGCGGCCATAGGCGCGGCGCCCTTCCTCCGCATACCAATCGATGTGGTCGGCCGAGCCGATCGTCTCGCCGAGCGATTCGGCGAGCGGCTTGCCCTGCTCGCGCGTCATCAACGCGGCGATTGTCTCGGCGCGCTGGCGAAGAAGATCGGCGGCCTTGCGCAGCAGCTTGGAACGTTCATAGGGCGAGACGAGCCGCCATTCGAGGAACGCGCGCTGCGCGGCGGCGAGCGCGCGGTCGAGATCGGCCGGCCCGGCATGGGTCACTGTGGCGAAAGCCTCCCCGGTGGCCGGGTCGATCACCTTGCCGGACCGGCCGGCGCTTCCCTCACGCCATTCGCCGTCGATGAACAGCTTCGCCATTTCCATAAGGGCACGTCTCCATCCTGTAATTTGGTTGACTTCGTAAACTATATTGTTCACATCGTCAACTATCTTGCGTGCGAAATCCACACCCGTGCCGACCGACTGCCCGCTAACGATCAAATGGCTGATTTTGTTCGAATCAACGCGCTGCCCGGATCGGGCGACGCCCTTCACCTGGCGCGCGGCTGTGCTATTCGTCGTCGCCGAGATCGCCGCCGGCGGCCGCCACTTCGCGGCGGAGCCGATCGTAATAGGCGATCGAGCTCTTAAACACCGCCTTGAAGGAATCTTGCAGGTGCTGGCGGTCCTGCGGCGAGAGGCTGGAAAGCATCATCTCGTTGCGATGCTCCGAATCGGCGAGGATCTTCGCCACCGTTTCGCGGCCGTCACCAGTCAGGCGCAGCAGGATGCTGCGCCCATCCTCGGGATTTTCGGAGCGACTGATAAGGCCTCGCTCGATCAGGCCGGACACCACGCGGCTCATCTGGCTTTTCAGCAGACCGCTGTGGTTGGCCAGAAGCTGAAGCGGCGCCTCCTTCAGATAATCGAGCACGGCAAGCGCGCGCCATTCCCGCACCGTCAGCCGGTAACGCGGGCCGATGGAGAGGAAGGCGATGCGGCTCGACAGCGCGGCAAGGCGCTGCAACTGAAACGAGAAAAGATCACGCGCGTCGTGCGCGGCGATCATCTGCGCCGAGTCCTCGGCGTCCTCGGTCATCGTCCCCAGCCTGTTCACGCGCTCGCCCCTTGCCTGTCTCGGCCCAGATTCGCCAAAAACGCGAACTTCGCTCTCACCTCAACCCGAACCATTGTCGAAAATCCACTCCTTTGTGGAAGAGCCTTGCCGTCAACTAGTTGACAATGTCAACCAACTAGTTCATTTCGACAACCAACATAACGTTTCAAGATATTTCAGCCAGTGCCGCATGGCCGCGAAACGGCGGACCCCGCGGATTTCAACGGAGAACGAAATGGCCAACAAGCTGCACAATCCGTCCACCATCGCACCGCCGGCGCGCAACCTCTACGCCCACGGCGTCGAAGCCGCGAAGAACAGCCGGCATCTCTACGTCGCCGGCCAGGTTGGCGTGCGTCCCGACGGCACCGTACCGGAAAGCCTGGAGGAGCAGACCGAGCAGATGATGGAAAACATCCGCGCCATCCTCGCTTCCGCCGGCATGGACTTCGCCGACATCGTCAAGTTCAACGCCTATTGCATGTCGGCCGCGGACATCATCACCTATGCCGGCATCCGCAACCGCCACTTCGCCGGCGTGCAGACGGCAACGACGGCCGTCGTCGTCTCGGGGCTGGCCAACCCAGCCTGGAAGGTCGAGGCCGACGTCATCGCCGCGCGCCAGGACTGACAACGGTGTTTTACCGTCCGTCCGACGGGCACGGCCTGCCCCACGATCCGTTCAAGGCGATCGTGGCGCCGCGCCCGATCGGCTGGATTTCCACGCGAAGCAAATCCGGCGCGGTCAATCTCGCGCCTTTTTCCTTCTTCAACGCACTGTCGGTCGAGCCCTATCTCGTCTGGTTTTCGGCCGACGCGGAGAAGGACAGCGTCGTCTTCGCCCGCGAGACGGGCGAGTTCGCCGTCAATCTTGTGGGAGAAAAATTCGCCCGCCAGATGAACGCCACATCGGTCGACGCACCGCGCGGCGCCAGCAAGTTCGCCTATGCCGGGATCGAGGCGGCCCCTTGCCGCCTGATCGGCGCGCCGCATGTCGCCGGCGCGCCGGCGGTGCTCGAATGCCGGCTGACCGAAATCCTCGAGCCCAAGGGCCTCGACGGCCGTTGGGCCGGCGTCTACGTCGTCACCGGCGAGGTGGTCGGCATCCATATCGACGACGCCATGCTGAGCGACGGGCTGTTCGACCAGAAGAAGGCCGGCAACCTCGCCCGGCTGGGCTACATGGATTATCTGGCGATCGACGAAACCTTCCAGATGCGCCGCCCGCGCTGGGCGGACGAGGATGCGTCCGCGTCCTGAGCCGGCGGTGGCCTTATCCGAGCAGTCCCGGCGCAACCTTTCCGCCGTAGTGCGCGGCAAGATTTTCCAGCACCAGATCGCAGATCGCCATGCGCGTCTCGACCGTGGTCGAGGCGATATGCGGCTCGAGGACGACGTTCTCCAGATCGAGAAAGGCCGGCGAGACATGCGGATCGTCGGGAAAGACGTCGAGCGCGGCCGCCTTGATCGTGCGATCCCGAAGCGCCGCGATCAGCGCCGGTTCGTCGACGACGGAGGCGCGGGCGATGTTGACGAGCATGCCGTCGGCGCCGAGCGCCCTCAGCACCTCGGCGTTGACAATTCCCCTGGTCGCCGGCCCGCCGGGACAGGTGAGAACAAGGAAATCGACCTCGCGGGCGAGCGCTTCGACGGTGTCGACATAGGTCCAGGGCACGTCCGGTTTCGCAGTCGGCCCGGTATAGAGGATTTTCATGGCGAAGGCCTCGGCCCGCCGCGCCACGCCGGAGCCGATACGGCCCAGCCCGACGATGCCCAGCGTCTTGCCGCTCACCCGCGTCGAATTCGCCAGCAGGCCATGCTGCCAGCGCCCCTGGCGCACGTGGCGGTCGCCCTCGACGATGCGCCTGGCCAGCGCCAGCAGAAGCGCGATGCTGTAGTCGGCGGTGTCCTCGGTCTGCACGCCCGGCGTGTTGGCGACGCGGATGCCCCTCGCCTTCGCCGCCGCCAGATCGACCGCGTCGGCGCCGATGCCGAAGAGCGCTATGACCTCGAGCTTCGGCAGCGCCGCCATCAGCGCGGCGTCCGCCCCGACGACGCTGCGGGTGACGACGCCCGTCA
The DNA here is from genome assembly GCF_017306545.1 of Mesorhizobium sp. GTDB lineage: Bacteria > Pseudomonadota > Alphaproteobacteria > Rhizobiales > Rhizobiaceae > Mesorhizobium. Next base: position 85,973 of record NZ_JAFKID010000004.1, on the reverse strand, counting down.
CGAAAGCCGCGGCCGAGGCAAGCAGCGCGCCGGGGTCTTCGGCTTCCCACAGGCGATGAACCGTATAGACGGCGTCGAGGCCGGCCATCAGCCTCGGCTCGACCGGCGCCGTGAGAAGGATGTGATGCCGCATCGCCTGCCTCAACCGGCGAAACGGGCTTCGGGCAGCCCCTTGACGCCCGGCCGGACGACGAACAGCGCACCGGCGAGCGGCTGGGCCTCAAGCTCTCCCGGCGACAGGCGTTGCCGGGCGGAGGTGATATAGAGTTCGTCGAGATCGCGCCCGCCGAAGCAACAGCAGGACGGCTGGCTCACCGGCATTTCGATCACCCTGTCGATGCGGCCGTCCGGCCGGTAGCGGACGACGCGGCCGCCTGCATATTCGGCATTCCACAAGCAACCCTCGGCGTCGATGGCCGAACCGTCCGGCCGGCCCGGCCGGTCGTGCAGGTCGGAAAACAGCCGCCGGTTGGAGATGGCGCCGTCGTCGAGGTCGAAGTCGTAGGCATAAATCTCGTGCCGATAGGTGTCGGACAGATAAAGGGTGCGATCGTCCGGCGAAAAGGCGAGCGAGTTCGGCACGATGATGTCGCCGGCCATCCGGACCGCGTCCCGGCCGTCGAGGCGCCACAGGTTGCCGGTCGGAATGCGCGCCTTGTCGTTCATGGTGCCGACCCAGAAACGGCCGCGGCGGTCGCAGCGCCCGTCGTTGAAGCGGTTGTCGGGCTGGTCCGGCTCGCGCCAGGCGACCGCCTCGCCGACCTTCCCTTTCAGCGACAGGCGGAACACGCCGGTCATCATCGCGCCGAGCAGGCCGCCGTCGTTCGTCAGGCAGATGGAGCCGATCGTTTCCGGCATCGGGAAACCCGCTGTTTCGCCGGTTGCAGGGTCGAGCGTGTGGAGCGCCGGGGCGCGCCCGTCCACCCAGTAGAGCTTTTCGGTGCGGTCGCACCAGAGCGGGCATTCGCCGAGCGTATTTGCGGCGGCGACGGCGACTTCGACATTCATGCTTCGATCTCTCCCTTGAGGCGGGCCGCCTGCGGAATCTGCTGCCAGATCTGCTTCGAGCGCAGTTCGGCGACAATGGTTTCGATCAGCCCCTTGATGACCACCAGCGACAGGCGCCGGTGCTGGTCGGCCCGCATGGCGACCGCCAGGGGCCAGGGAACGTTCGGGTCGGCGACCAGCGAAACGTCGAAATCCCCCTTTTCGAGATCGGTGACGACCGAGCCGAACGTAACCATGGTGTAGCCGGCGCCGTTGCGGATCAGCGCCTTGGTCAGCCAGAAGCCGTTGCATTGATGGCTGACGTTGAGGCCGATGTTGCGGCTTTCGGCGATCTGGTCGATGCGCAGCCTGAGCAGGTTCGGCGCCGCCGGCAGGATCAGCGGGAAGGCGGCCGCCTCGGCGAACGGATAGGTCGTCTTCTTCAGCGTGCCGGCCTTGCCGACGAGACACAGGTAATCAACCAGCAGGTCGTGCACGACGATGTCGGGATGCGGCATCGGCGCGTGCATGACGGCGATGTTGATCTCCTGGTTGACCAGCATGGCATGCAGGTCGCCGGAATAGCCTTCCACGATACGGAATTTTATCTCCGGATAGAGTTTGCGCGCCTGCTCGACCAGCTTGGGCACGATGTATTCGCCGGGGGTCGGCAGGACGCCGACCGTGACGACGCCGCGCGGCGTCTCGCCGGACGTGACGGCATGGTCGCGCAGGTTCTCGATCTGGCGAAACAGCCCGTAGGCGTTCCTGAGCAGGCTTTCGCCGGGCTCGGTCAGATCGACCCCGCGCGTGTGGCGGGTGAAGAGCTGAACGCCGAGGTCCTGCTCCAGCGCCTTGATCTTGCGGCTGATCGCCGGCTGGGCGATCCTCAACCGTGCCGAGGCGCGCGAAAAGGAGCGCTCCTCGGCCACGACCGAAAAATAGTGCAGGCCGGTTATGTCGAAATGCGAATAGGATTTCATGCGGCGCCCCGTCGTCTCTCCATCGGTATCGCCACCGTAGCGGACGCTGCCTTCCCCGCAGGGTCAGGGCGATGCGGCCGCCCGGCGTATTCCCGAACCGTGCCCGCAACCCTGCATTCGCAGGCCGCGATCTAGGTCGGTTTCAAGCTATAATTCAAAGACAATTTTTTGATCGTCACGATACCGATAAAGCATAGCTTGCCATTGCTCCAGGCATCGATCGTGCGAGGAAACGGCATCGGCCGAACCGCTTCGCGGCAAGGCAACAAACGGCCAAAGCGGCGCTGCCAACCGCCATCGCTTTCGCAATCCATGCCGTTCAGGCATGGAAACCATCGAACTATTGTCTTTGAAACATAGCGAAAAACGCCGCTAGATCGCCCGAAACTTGGCTGGACCATACCGAGCCGGCAAGGCACCGGGAGCATCCGCATGAACCGTCTCGACGGCAAGGCCGCCCTCGTCACCGGGGCAGCCATCGGCATCGGCGCCGCGGCGGCGCGCATGATGGCAGGCGCCGGAGCGAAGGTGCTCGTCGGCGACATACTGGACGGGGAAGGCCGCGCGGTCGCCGCCGGCATCGCCGCCGACGGCGGCACGGCGCATTTCGTCCACCTCGACGTGTCGAGCGAAGCCGACTGGACCGCCGCGATGGCGGTGGCCGAAGAGAAATTCGGCGGCCTCGACATTCTCGTCAACAATGCCGGCATCCTGTTCGGCCGCAACGTCGAGGAAGCCAGCCTCGCCGACTGGCAGAAGATGCAGGCGGTCAACCAGACCGGCACCTTCCTCGGCACCAAATACGCCCTGCCGCTACTGAGAAAGAATGCCGGAACGAGCCCGGAAGGCTCGTCGATCGTCAACCTGTCCTCGGTGTCGGGCCTTGTCGGCTCGCCGATCGATCCGCTCTATTCGATGACCAAGGGCGGCATCGCGCTGTTCACCAAGGCGACCGCCGTCGGCTTCGGCCGGCAGGGCTACCGCATCCGTGTCAACGCGGTCCATCCCGGTGTTATCGAAACCGCCCAGGGCAGGCAGACCTTCGCCGCGCGGGCCAAGAAGCTTTCCTCCGGCAGCGTCGAGGAGGCGCGCTCGATCGCGCTCGCCAATCACCCGATCGGCCGTTTCGGCACCGTCGAGGACGTCGCCAAGGCCATCGTCTTCCTGGCTTCCGACGACGCCGGCTTCATCACCGGCTCCAGCCTGGTCGTCGACGGCGGGCTGACGGCGCAATGAGGGCGCACACAACAGACAACGCGGTCGGCCAACGCCCGGCGCAGACCGCCGCAAGGCGCGCTCCGGCGGCGTCGGCCGCCCGCCATCCGAAATCGGAACCTGACAGGACAGAGGCACAATAATGCTCATCGAGCACCGCACCTACACGCTGCCGCACGGCCGGATGAACGAATACATGCAGCGCTACGAGAAATACGGGCTGCCGGTACAGGAGCGCTATCTCGGCAAGATCTACGGCTTCTTCGTCAGCGAGATCGGCCCGCTCAACCAGGTCGTCTTCCTGTGGGCCTACGAAAGCTTGGCCGACCGCGAGACGCGCCGGGCCAAGCTCGAAGCCGACCCCGACTGGATCAAGTTCCGCGGCATGAACACGGGCTCGTTCGTGGCCCAGGAATCGCGGATCATGCGGGTGGCGCCGTTCTCGCCGCCCTTCGCCGCCAGGACCGGGGACTGACCGGGACACAATCAAAAAAAGGGAGGAGAGAACATGAGCCATGGCCACACCGCCAGACTGACGCGCAGGACCCTGATCGCCGCCACGCTGCTTGCCGCCGGACTTGCCGCCAGCAGCGCCACGGCCGCGGACCAGGCGCTGATCGACGCCGCCAGGAAGGAAGGCACGGTCGTCTGGTACTCGTCCCTCATCGTCAACCAGCTCGTGCGCCCGGTCGCCGAGGCGTTCGAGGCGAAATACGGCATCAAGGTCGAATATTCGCGGACGCCGGCGGGCGAGATGGCCCTGAAGCTGCTCAACGAAATCAAGGCCGACAGCGTGCAGGCCGATGCCTTCGACGGCAATTCCGCCTTCTTCCAGGTGATGCCGCTCGACAATCTCGTCGCCTATTCGCCGGACGCGGCGGCGGCCTACCCTGCGGAGTTGAAGGACCCGAACGGCCGCTTCCACGCCATCAACCTCGCCATCCTGACGACAGCCGTCAACACCAGCCTCGTGCCGGAAGCCGAATGGCCGAGGACCTATGACGACCTGCTCGATCCGAAGTGGAAGGGCAAGATGGCCTGGACCACCGACCTGACGCCGAACGGCCCGCCGGGCTTCATCGGCAACATCCTGAAGGTCTACGGCGAAGACAAGGGCATGGACTACCTGAAGAAGCTGGCCGGGCAGGACGTCGTCAAGGTGCCGGCCAGCCAGCGCGTCGTGCTCGACCAGGTGATCGCCGGCGAGCACCAGCTCGGCCTGATGACCTTCAACCACCATTCGGTGATCAGCGCCGCCAAGGGCGCGCCCGTCGTCTGGCTGAAGATGGAACCGCTGGTCAGCACCGGCAACTACGTCGGCCTGCTGAAGAACAGCCCGCATCCGAACGCCGGCAAGCTGTTCGTCGATTTCATTCTCTCCGAGGAGGGCCAGAAGGTGTTCCAGGCGGCGAACTACCTGCCCGCCCACCCCGGCGTTCCGGCGGCAGAACCGACGCTCAAGCCCGAGGCGGGGCACTTCAAGGTCACGGTCATCACCAACGAGGAGGCACTGGCGGACCTGCCGAAATGGACAAAGATCTACAAGGATCTGTTCCAATAGACATGGCCGGCGGAACGCCCACGCAAACTGCGGCGGCAAGGCCAGCCGCCGCCGCGGCAACCGTGCGCCGCAAGCGGGTCCGGCCGGCCGCGGGCCTGCGCCCGCTGGCCATCGCGCTGGCCGCCGTACTTGCGCTGCTCGTCATTCCGCCGATCCTGTCGCTGATCGCCATGAGCTTCTCCGATACGGGGAGCGACGGCGCGGCGAGCGGCCTTACGCTCGCCCACTACGCCGAGTTGATCCAGGACAGGAGCTTCATTGCCGTTGTCTTCAACACCGTCGTCTTCGCCGGCTCGGCGACGCTGATCTCGCTGCTGGTCGGTGGCACGCTCGCCTGGCTGGTCGAGCGCACGAACACGCCGTTCAAGCGGCTGGCGACACTGACCGCGATCGTTTCGCTCGGCACGCCCTACGTGCTCTACGTGATGGCCTGGCTCTACCTTCTGGGCCATTCCGGCCCGGTCAATCAGCTTTACCGGGCGCTGACAGGATCGTCCGGCGTTCTCTTCGACCCCTACACGCTGCCGGGAATGATTATCGTCGAAGGCTTCCTGTGGTCGCCGCTGGTCTACCTGCTGATGGCGGCGACCTTCCGCATGGCCAATGCCGAGATGGAGGAAGCGGCGCGCGTGAACGGCGCTACCGTGCTCGACACGATCTGGCTGGTGTCGCTGCGCCTCGCCTGGCCGGCGATCCTGGCGCTCGCCATCTTCGTCTTCATCCGCAACGTCGAATCCTTCGAGGTGCCGGCGCTCGTCGGCATTCCGGGCAATGTGCGGGTGCTGACGACCGACATCTACCTCGCCGTCAAGGAATTCCCGCCGCAGCTTGGTCATGCCGCCTCGTTCTCCGTCGTCATGCTGGTCCTCATCACCGGGCTGATCGCACTTTACGGCCGCATCGCGCGCCGCGCGGACCGCTATGCGAGCGTGACCGGCAAGGGCTATCGTCCGCGTCCCTTCGATCTCGGTGCCGGGCGGGCGGTCGCCGGCGCCGTCATCCTCGTCATCTTCCTTCTAGTGCTGGCGCTGCCGCTGATGGCGCTCATTTGGATGGCGGCGACGCCGTTCGTCGGCCCTGTCTCGGTCGCCGCATTGAAGAATATGACCCTCGCCAACTTCCGCGCCGTACTGACGGCGCCGACCTACCTGACGCTCGTCACCAACACCTTGACCGTTTCGATCTTCGCGGCGACGGCGGCGATGCTCATCACCGGTGTTGCCGGCTGGCTCGCGGCGCGGCGCCAGTTCGGCGGCCGGCTGATCGACCAGCTGGCGACCGCGCCGCTGATCTTTCCCGGCATCGTGCTCGGCGTGGCGGCGATCGACCTTTCGCTCCGGCTTCCCTTCGCGCTCTACGGCACCATCTGGCTGATCGGCATCGCCTACCTCATCCGTTACATGCCATACGGCATGCGCTACGCCTATTCGGGCGTGCTGCAACTGCACAAGGAACTGGAGGAGGCCTCGGCGGTGTCGGGTGCGGGCCTGATCGGAACCTTCCTGCGCATCGTCGCGCCGCTGCTGTCGCCGGCGCTGATGGCGGGATGGCTCTTCATCTTCCTCATCGCCTCGCGCGAACTGTCGATCGCCGTGCTCCTGTCGGGGCCCCGCTCCCAGGTTATCGCGGTTGCGATGCTCGACCTTTGGCAAAACGGACAGGCCGGCGAGCTGAGCGCGCTCGGCCTTTTGTGGACGGTGCTGATGGTCGTCGCGGCAAGCCTCTTCCAGTTCGTCGAACGACGCAGCGCCAGGAAAACCTTTGGATAGCGATATGCAGGCAAACGGGCTCCGGGTCGAAAACCTACGCAAGATCTACGCCAGCACCGAGCAGGCCGCGGGCGGCATACACGCCGCCGATTTCGACCTGCCGGAAGGCACCTTCTTCACGCTGCTCGGACCGTCCGGCTGCGGCAAGACGACGACGCTGCGCTGCATCGCCGGGCTGGAGCAGCCCGATACCGGCCGCATCGAGGTGGGCGAAGAGGTGCTCTTCGACGCCGCGCGCGGGCTCTCGGTTCCGCTCAACCTGCGCGGCTTCGGCATGGTCTTCCAGTCCTATGCGATCTGGCCGCATATGAGCGTGTTCGAGAACGTCTCCTTTCCGCTCAGGGTGGCCCGCGACCGCGCCTATGCGCGCGATGAGGTTCGCGCGCTGACGCAGAAGGCGCTCGCCACCGTCGGCCTCGACGGCTTCGCCGACCGCTCGGCCACCCGGCTCTCGGGCGGCCAGCAGCAGCGTGTGGCGCTCGCCCGCGCCATCGTGCGGGAGCCCAAACTGCTGCTGCTCGACGAGCCTCTTTCCAATCTCGACGCGGCGCTGCGGGATTCGATGCGCCGCGAATTGAAGCGCCTGCAACGCCAGATCGGCGTCACCACCGTCTACGTCACCCACGACCAGGCCGAAGCCTTCGAGATGTCGGACCGGATCGCCGTCATCAACAAGGGCCAGGTGGTACAGCTCGGCGATCCCGAAACGATCTATTTCCGGCCGAAGAACACTTTCGTCGCCGCGTTCGTCGGCAATACCAACCTGCTGCAAGGCACCGTGGCGGGAACCGGAGCCTCCGGCGACACGCTTGTCGTCAGGCTGGACGGCGGCCAGTCGGTCGAATGCCGGCCACCGCATGAAGGGCAGATCGCCAACGGCGACACCGTCTCTATCTCAGTGCGGCCGGAGGCGGTGGAACTGGCGCCCGCCGGCACGGCAGGTCCGGACGGCCTCAACGGCATCGAGGGGGAAATTTCCGCCGCGACCTTCGCCGGCAACATGCGCCGCTACGAAATGAGGGGACGCGCGGTCAGCCTGGTCGCCACCCCGCCGCCGCGCCAGCGCCTCGAACCGGGACAGCGCGTAACCGCCCGATTTGCGCCGCAGGACGCCGTTGCGCTAACGGATTAGCCTGCATTTCCGGCACAGGAGAGCCGACCGGACGAATTCGGTTCCAGCCGAGACGCCAAAACGGCCGGTCAGGTGATCGGACACATCGTGCAGCGGCAATGTGCGCCGCCGCCGAAGGCCGCCCGAATCATTCCCACTCGATTATTTCCTGCCCTCATAACGCATTGAAATTGCTCGTCAAAAAAAATTTCGTGGCTCGCCATACCGTCAGCCAATCCGTCAAAAACTCGCGCTCCTGAAAACGTTGGATTTTTCGGCTGCTTTCGTGAAATGCACCTTTCACCATCTATCGCCGAACACGGTCGAGGAAGCTCACCCAACATCGATCAAGCCCGCCCCGCCGTCTGTACGCTGCGGTACGATGCGTAATCACCCACACCTCGCGGGCTATACCGTCATCGCCGCCCAAAGCCATTCGACTCCCTCAGAGATTCAGATCTCGCACGGCGACAAACGCCCGGTTCGTCTCGGCGGCACGGCGTTCCTTGGCTTCCAAAACCGCTATCAATGAGACCTTGCGCGAGAGCACCTCATAGAGGTCCAGCCCGTCAGCACATATGAGGTTGGTCTGTCGTCCACGCGAGAACGCCTCCAGCCCGTCGGCCGTAAAGCCGGAATTGCTAACGAACAGGCCGCGCGACCAGGACGCCTTCCCACCGACCTTGCCCGAAAAGGTCATCAGGTCGGCAAAGCCGATCTGAGGCCCGTGCCATTTCGCTTCAACCAAGTAGGTTTGACCCTGCAGCTTGAAACTGCCGTCGATCTGCTCGCCGACGAGTCGGAATGAGCCACGTGGCGCGAGCCCGAATCCGGCGAAGAGCTCGTTGAGAAAGCCCTCGAACCGCAAGCCTCGTGCCTGCGGATCGAGCTTGGTGATCTCGATAAGGAGCGCGGCAAGCTCCTGCGCCTTCTCCGCGCTCAGCGTCGACGATGCCTGCGGCCCAGGCTCTGCGGCCTTCGGCGAGCCGAAGCTGCTGAGGAAACTTGGATCGAGCAGCTCTGGGATCTTGAATTGCACGCCGGGAAGAAGGCTGTTGAGCCGATCAATCTCTTCGCGACTCAGGGGATTGCCCTTCCCACGCCGGTAGGTCATCGCCTGGCGGACGATCGCCACGATCAATTTCGTAAAGCACGACCGCCGATGTTCGAGCGTCGCGGTCAAGAGCTGCACGATCGCGGGCCGCTTACTACCTGCGACCCATAGATCGCCAACGCCAGCCTGTGCGGCCGCGAGCGGAAACGCAGTCCGGTTGTTTCCGCTGCCGGGGAGGAAATCGTAGAGGAGGTCCGCCAGGTCTTCGACTGCTTGGGCTTCACGAAATGACATCATAGACTATCCGCCCTCGGCCTCCTCCATCCGCGCCTCACGTTCATCTAGGAATGGAAAAGCGTGCCCAATGCATCTTGCTGGGTCGCCAGCAACTCATTGCGCCAAGAGCGGGCGAACGAGGTGCCCCATGTTGTCGTAGAAGTCACGTGACGAAATCCTAATCTAGCAACATTGTAAGCTTCATGCTACACAACCTGGAGATCCGTAGCACGAAGAAGGCAGGCTAGCTGCTGTTGCGGGCGGCGGCCGCTAGGACGAGGTCCTCCGGCTGCCAAAGCTGGGGGGCTGAGCGGTGATCCTGACGGACAATGAAACCAAGGTTGACCTCCTCAACAACGAGGCGATCGCGGCAACCATCATCAAGCTTCTACGCGACCGACCGGATCAACCGGTCACCGTCGGTGTCCACGGTGATTGGGGCGCAGGCAAATCCAGCGTACTGGAAATGATCGAGGCGGGCTTCGATGGCGAGGCGAAGGTCCTCTGCCTGAAGTTCAACGGTTGGCGCTTCCAGGGATTTGAAGACGCCAAAATCGCCCTCATCGAGGGCATCGTCACCGGCCTCATCGAAAAGCGCCCCGCTCTCACCAAGGCCGGCGAAGCAGTCAAGGATGTCTTTCGGCGGATCGACTGGCTCAAGGTCGCAAAGAAGGCCGGCGGGCTCGCCTTCACCGCCTTCACAGGAATTCCAACGCCCGATCAGATTCAGGCCATCGTGGGTACGCTGGAGGGCTTCCTCGCCGATCCGGCGAAACTCGCCACCAAGGATAATCTCGAAGCCGCCGTCGAAGGCGTGAAGGGCCTGCTGAAGCCGAAGGGTGAAGGCGACTCGACCAATGTCCCCGAGGAGATCAACGCCTTCCGGAAGGCTTTCGACGATCTCCTCGACAAAGCCGGCGTCGAGCAGCTCGTTGTCTTGATTGATGACCTGGATCGCTGCCTTCCAGATACCGCGATCGAGACGTTGGAGGCTGTGCGCCTCTTCGTCTTCACGTCGCGCACCGCCTTCGTCGTCGCCGCCGACGAGGCGATGATCGAGTATGCGGTGCGCAAGCACTTCCCCGATCTGCCGGACACCACCGGCCCGCAGACATACGCCCGGAACTATCTTGAAAAGCTCATCCAGGTGCCCTTCCGCATCCCGGCGCTAGGCGACACGGAAACCCGGATCTACGTAACGCTCCTCCTCGTCGGCGCAGAACTCGGCGAGAACGACGCCGCATTCAACGCCCTGATCAAGGTCGCTCGTGAACGGCTGAAGCGCCCCTGGACCTCGGGAGCGCTCGATGCGGCCACGGTAAGAACTGCACTCGGCGACAAGGCTTCGCGCGCCAACAACGCGTTGGCGCTCAGCGATCAGATCGGACCGATCCTGGCAAGCGGTACCAAGGGCAACCCGCGTCAGATCAAGCGGTTTCTCAACACGCTTGTGCTGCGGCAGCGCACTGCCGAAGCGAGAGGGTTCGGCGACGACGTCAAGCTGCCGGTGCTTGCGAAGCTGATGCTTGCCGAGCGCTTTCTCCCACGTCTCTTCGACCAGATTGCTGCGGCCGCCGCGGCGGCAGCGGATGGAAAATGCCCCGACCTTTCGGCCCTTGAGGCTGCGGCAACCGCCAAGGAAGACACCAGACCCGCGGCCAAGCCGGAGAAGCCCTCAGCGAAGGGCGACGACGCCGTGAAGCCCGCGCCCAAACTGGAGGCCGTGAAAGCGACCGAAAGCGCGCTCTTGAGCGAATGGCTTTCGTCGCCGGCCATCAAAGCCTGGGCAGCGGTGCCAACAGTCATCGGTGGAGAGGATCTTCGTCCCTACCTGTTCGTCGCCAAGGACCGGAAGGACTATTTCGGCGCGGCCTCTGTCCTTGGCCACTTGGCGGCCGTGGTCGAGCAGCTCTTCGGCGGCAAGTTCGCGGTGCAGGGTCTGGAAGCAGATCTCAAGCGCCTGGCTCCACCTGAAACGGCGCAAATCTTCGAAGCCGTGCGCGGCCGGATCGTCGGTGGTGACAGCTTCGACACCGAGCCACCGGGCGCGGCAGGTTTGGCGGTTCTCGTGAAGGCTCATCCGACCCTGCAAAGCAGTCTCGTTGACTTCCTCGAAGCGCTCCCACGAGACCGTCTCGGGCCGTGGGTCTGTGGTGGCTGGGAGGGTGTTCTGAAGGACGGCGATGCGACCCAGCGCTTTGATCGCCTCCTTCAGACCTGGGGCAAGGAAGGCGGCGCGATGCTCAAGGCGGCAGCCACCGGCGTTCTTCGAACTCGCCAGGGAGCGCGCTAATGGGCACCTCCAGTGCATTTGGCGGTCAGGGCGGCAGGACGCCCCTTGTCCCAAGCTGGCTTGGCGATGACGGTGCACCGCCTGCCTCGCCGGATGGAACTCCGGACGGACCGCCAGCCGATGGCGCACCGCCAGACGGCCCGCCAGCGGACGGTGCTCCACCAGCAGCGCCTCCGGCGCCGCCCGTGCGCCCGCCCATACCGCCGGCGGCCGATCCCACGCGCTTCTCGGCGGCTCGCAACAACTTCTCGCGTTTCGCCGGTTCTGGCGGCAGCGACCGCAAGAGCCTCGGCCGTGCAGTGTCGCACTATGTCGGCTCATCGGCTGGCGGGGCACGCACGGCAGCCGCAAGGATGGGATCGGCGCGTGGCGCAGGCAGCCGTCTGCTCGGCTTCCTTTCGGACGCTGTTGCGCGGGGCGCCACCGAAGCCCTTCGGGCGCTCAACCTCGGCGCTCTCGCGGGTCGGCCGATCGAAGAGATCTTTCTCGGTTTGGCGGACTATGTATGTCCAGACGGCGGTTCGATCGATGAAGGCATCGCACGCGAAGCGTTTATCGAGACCATCACAGACCTCGCTGGCGCCGGCATCACCGACCTCGACGGCCTCACCGCCGACCAGATGCAGACGGTGTTCGAGCTCTATGCGACCAACGCGATCGAGGCACGGCTCTGCAATGATATCGGGGCGAAGACGATCACCCTGCCGCCGGATAGCCGCGAAGCAGCGCGCGTCCAGGCGCAATTGAACGACTTCATCCGGCGCGGCGTGGCCGACGCGCTCACGACAGCCCGTGCTGCCGCTGCCGCGCTCACGCCCGATCGCGTGCTCCAATTTGTCGGGCGCATTTACGAGCAGGCATTCGGGATCTTGCAGATCATGGGCGACGCGGAGGCCGAAGGCGCATGAGAAGACACGTCATCATAGGCCGATACGGCCCCGGCGACCGCAGCCGCCTTCCAAATGGCGATGGAGAAGTCGAAACCCGTCTCGACCTGGTGGTCGGCGAGCGAACACTCGATCACGGGATCGGCCGCGCCATCGCCGATCTGTCGCGGCTCGGCGTTCATCCTTCCGAAGTCGGAGTGGACATCCTGGTCCTGGCCGCGCACGTCCATGCTGCCGACACCCGCATCTCGCGAACAACTGAATCGCAGGATGGCTGGACCCGCGAAATCCGGCTGATCGTTCCCGTCGCCGACCCCGATCGATGGACCGCTGTCGCGCCGATCTTCGTTCGGATGCTGAACTTCCTCACCGGTGACCGCTGGTCGCTCGCGTTCCGTGCGCGACCACGCCGCTTCGCCAGGGTCGCATCGGCACCACCCGCCCGGCTTATCGGTCCGCCCTTTGATGACCTCGCCCTCTTCTCGGGTGGTCTCGACAGCCTGATCGGCGCCATCGACGCGCTTGAAAATGGTCGAACGCCGCTTCTGATCAGCCACGCCGGCGAAGGTGCGACCAGCGATGCACAGTCCACCCTCTTCGAGGCGTTGAAGACGCACTATCGCGGCCGTGCCTTCAATCGGCTGCGCCTCTGGATGGCATTCCCGGACGGCTTCGTCCCCGGTTCCGGCGGAGAAAATACCACGCGCGGGAGATCGTTCCTCTTCTTCGCACTCGGCATCTTTGCCGGTAGCGGACTTGAGGCGCCCTTCACTCTCAAAGTGCCGGAGAATGGCCTCATCGCCGTCAACGTGCCGCTCGATCCATTGCGCCTGGGCGCGCTGAGCACGCGAACGACCCATCCTTTCTATATCGGCCGCTGGAACGATGCGCTCCATGGGCTCGGTGTGAATGGGCGGATCGAAAACCCTTACTGGGATCAAACCAAGGGCGAGATGGCGGAGGCCTGTGCCAACGGCACGCTGTTGCGCCGCCTCGTTCCCTCATCGCTATCCTGCGCAGCCCCGACCAAGGGACGCTGGCAGGGGCTTGGCACACAACATTGCGGTTATTGCCTCCCCTGTCTCATCCGACGGGCAGCGCTCGTTGCCGGCCTCCGCCCCGATCCAGATCCAACCGTCTACACGGTCGACGACCTCACCGCCCGCGCGCTCGACACACGCCAATCAGAAGGCGTCCAGATCCGCTCCTTCCAGCTCGCGATCGAGCGGCTTCGCGCCCGGCCGGCACTGGCGCCGATCCTCATCCACAAGCCGGGGCCGCTTTTCGATGAATCGCCGGCCCGACAAGCAGCCCTCGCAGGCGTCTACCGGCGCGGCCTTGAGGAGGTCGGTGCGCTGCTGACGGGCGTGAGGACCCACCCAGGATGACCGAGACCGCTCAAGCTAGCGGCGTGGATTTCCACTGCCATCTCGACCTCTATCCCGACCATGAGGCCGCCATCGCAAGAGCTGAAGCCGCTCGGATCTACACGCTGGCCGTCACGACGACGCCGAAGGCCTGGTCGCGCAATCACGAACTCACGCGTCATACCCGCTTCGTGCGCGCCGCGCTCGGCCTGCACCCGCAACTCGTCGCAGAGCGTGCCGGCGAGCTGCCGCTATGGGAGCGTCACCTCGCTGAGACACGCTATGTGGGCGAAGTCGGCCTCGACGCGGGTCCGCGCTTCTACAAGTCGCTAGACACCCAAAAGCATGTGTTCCGCAGTGTCCTCGAGCGGTGTGCAGAAGCGGGCGGCAAGATTCTCACGGTCCACAGTGTGAGGAGCGTTCCGGCGGTCCTTGAGATGGTCGAACGATATCTTCCCGCGGACCGCGGCACCGTCGTGCTTCACTGGTTCACCGGAAGCAAGAGCGAGGCCCGACGAGCGGTGGCGCTCGGCTGCTACTTCTCCGTCAACGCCGAGATGACCCGCTCGGATCGGGGCCGCGCCGTCGTCACCGATTTGCCGATCGATCGGCTCCTGACAGAGACGGATGGCCCATTCACTCAGATCGACGGCCGTCCTAGCGAGCCTGCCGACGTGAAAACCACCGTCGCTGCGATCGCTGCCGTGCGGAGCCTTCCGGTCGATACCGCCGCGACGGCGGTAAGATCAAACCTTCGGTCACTGCTGGGGCCAAGGGTCTAGGAAAATTGTAAACTTCGTGCTACATATTGGCTCAATCTGTAGTGCGAAGGTGTCATATGCCGACCCCACATAATCCGCCTGCTGCCGTGCGGCGCGCCTTGCGCAAGCTCGGCGCGGATATTCACGATGCACGTCGACGGCGCCGATTGCCGATGGCGGTCGTAGCTGAGCGCGCCTTCACGTCTCGCTCGACCTTGCAAAGGGTCGAAGCCGGGGACACCAATGTCAGCATCGGCATCTATGCCGGCGTCCTGCAGGCTCTCGGCCTGCTCGACGGCCTGAGCCAGGTCGCCGACATTAGCAACGACAGCGTCGGACAAGCGCTGGCCAGCGCCGATCTGCCCAAGCACATCCATCTCAAGCGGCCATCCGGATCGTCCCGCGATGGCTGACTTCGAGGTCCATATCGATCTGGAGGGCCGGACACGCCCGATTGGACTGGCGAGAAGCAATCGCGTCCGCGGCACGGAAACGATCCTCTTCGAGTATGACGATACGTGGCTTGAGGACCCGGACCGCTTCTCTCTCGAGCCGGCCCTTGCTCTCACCCGCGGCGCCTTCGCCCCTCCTGCCGGACTGGCAACCTTCGGGTCCATCGGCGACTCGGCGCCCGATACCTGGGGTCGCCGCCTGATGCAGCGCGCCGAACGCCGCCTGGCGGGGCGCGAAGCTCGCGCCATTCGCACTCTCGCGGAAAGCGACTATCTGCTCGGTGTCGCTGATGAGACTAGGCTTGGTGCGCTCCGCTTCCGCTGGGTCGGCGACGAAGTTTTTCAGGCGCCGATCCGCGATGGCGTTCCCGCCCTGATTGAGCTTGGCCGACTGCTCCAGATCACCGAGCGGATCCTCCGCGACGAGGAAACGGACGAAGATCTCCAGCTCATCTTTGCCCCCGGCTCCTCCCTCGGCGGCGCGCGTCCGAAGGCGTCGGTCATCGACCAACATGGTCGCCTCTCCATCGCCAAGTTCCCGAAGGAAACGGACGACTACAGCATGGAAACCTGGGAGGAGATCGCGCTGCGGCTTGCCAGTCAGGCCGGTATCGCCACTCCCGACCACGAGTTGATCGATGTCGCCGGCAAGGCGGTGATGCTCTCGCGGCGCTTCGATCGCGATGGCGCGACCCGCATCCCGTTCCTGTCGGCGATGGCGATGATGGGCGCCAGGGATGGCGAGCGCGGCAGCTACCCGGAGATCGTCGACGCCCTCGCGCAGCACGGCGCCCAGGGAAAGACCGACGCCCATGCTCTCTATCGGCGCGTCGTCTTCAACGTCCTGATCTCGAATGTCGATGATCACCTGCGCAATCACGGCTTCCTGTGGCTGGGAAAGGCGGGATGGTCGCTCTCGCCGGCCTACGACCTCAATCCAGTTCCAACCGATCTGAAGGCACGGATACTCACGACGAACATCGATCTCGACGAGGGCACCTGCTCCGTCGATCTCCTTGAGGCAGCATCGGAGTTCTTCGCACTCACGCTGCCGCAAGCGCGCACCGTCATCAAAGAAGTCGCGTCAGTGACCGCGATATGGCGGGACACAGCCAAGATGGTCGGCGCTCGATCGGCGGAGATCAACCGCATGGCCAGCGCTTTCGAGCATGACGATCTCAAACGGGCGCTGGCGCTATGACAAGGACCTTCCTGCACAGTTTTGATCCGCCAGGATCCAGCCCTGTCACGGGCGCGACCGTCGACCTCGACGTCTCGGAGATCGAGGACGCCGGGATTCGCGAAGTGTTGCAGACGCCAGGGGCTGCATATGGCGCGTGGTCCATCCTGGACGCGCTATTGACGCCAACCGGCGCGGGCACACCCTTCATCTTCCGGGAACCGCTCGGACAGGCCCGCGAAGTGAAGGTCGCGCTATCCGGCCTGTTCGGCCGTTTCGTGGCCCGTGCCTATCTCGAACGCTACTTCAGCCTTTCGATCTTCGCGCATCTCGGCAGCCGCATCATCGACCTGGATCGGCGCCGGCAGGTCAAAGTCACGCGCTTGTCCCGTGGCGACCTGCCCGACTGGATCGCCTGCGCGTCCGACCTGTCCTCCTTGACCGTGGCCGAGGCGAAGGGTTGCCATGATAATGGCGGCCCGGCCAAAGCATTGAACCGCGCCTGGGCTCAGGCCGGACGGATAGATATCACCGCCGGAGGCAGCAAGGTCACAGTGAAGCGCATCGCCATCGCGACACGCTGGGGGATGGCGGCGCCAAGTCCGACCGACGCCCACCTCTCGGTCCGCGATCCGGTCGACGAAGGCGAGCCGATCAAACCGGAGGAGAAAGACGCGCTCTACATCGGGCTTTTCCGCCTCCATATCGCCAATCTCATCAAGTCGCTCGGGCACGCTGAGCTCGCCAGCGCCCTCCGCGGCCTCACCCACCAGCCCTTCGCGCGGAGGCTCCAAGGGGACCTCCAACGCGCCCGGACACTGCTGGATGCCGTGCCGGTAAGAGAAGTGGAAAAAGCCACGGCCATGGGCGGACTGATCGGAGGGATCGTCACCCGTGCCGGGCCCGTCACTGACACGGACGTCGCGCCCGTCGATCAGGAGGCGCTCGCTCGCCTCAACCTCCGGCCAGTCTTCGTCGGGATCGAGCGCGATCTCGTCCGTGCCGCCATCGACGCGGAGCTGCAAACCGTTCGTACCCGCCTGACGCAGATAGTTGGCCCGGATGAATTTGCGCGACCAGATCGCGCCGGCGGCTGGATCGTCCCACTGGGTGAGGAGCGCCGCATCATCGGCAGCACCTGAACCAGCGGCCACCGAACATAGGCATCAATGGGAAACAGCCGGACACAGAGACGCGGCACGATTAGGGGGCGAAACAATGGAAGCGCAGGAGAACGATCTCTCGAATGAGGCAGCAGCGCTCGCCGACATTCTCAAATGGTCGGCGGAGCTACCGGCTTGGCAGCGCGACGCGCTGCGGCGGCTCTGCGGCCAGACCAAGTTGGAGGCATCCGACATCACAGCCCTCGTCGGCATCTGCAAAGGCGACGCCGCAGGCGCGCCGCTCGACGCGAGCCATGTGCGGGATCCCGCGGCCAGCCACGCCGTGGTCAGCCTCGGCGCCCTCTACGGCCTGTCGCATGTCAACGCGCTGGCGCCAGGCGAGCGTTTGTCCTTCGGCAAATCGGGCCTCACCGTCATTTATGGCGACAACGGTGCCGGCAAATCCGGCTATGCCCGCGTCCTGAAACAACTCTGCCGCGCGCGCTCGCCGAAGGGCGACGCAATCCTTCCCAATATCTATGCGGCCTCATCGGGCACGCCTTCCGCCAGCGTCGACTTCTTCATCGGCGGACAGAAGCGGAGCACATCCTGGACCCAGGGCTCAGCGCCTGATCCGATGCTCTCCGCCGTTAGTGTCTTCGACTCGCGCACCGCCAACGTCCATGTCGAGAACACCAACGATCTGGCCTATACGCCGCTGCCGCTCCGGATCCTCGCCGGCCTCGCGCAGGCGTGCCAGGATGTGAAGGCCAAACTGGCCGCCGAGATAAAGGCGCTCCAGGAGCAAACACCTGCGATCCTGTCGAAGCCCGAATGCAAGTCGGAAACGCCGGTCGGCAAGCTGATCGCCGGCCTGTCGGGCGAGACAAAGCAGGAAGCGGTCGAGAAGCTCGCCGGCCTGACGGCGGAGGAAGAGGCCCGGCTCCAAACGCTCAACACCGATCTGGCCAGCGACCCTGCGCGCACGGTTCGCCAGCTCCAGGGCCAGGAAACCCGCATCAAATCGGCTATCGAACAGCTCGAGCGGCTGATGGCCGCCGCTACGGACGAGAGCCGGGCAGCGTTACGCGATGCCCATACGCACCTAGCAACCGCGCGCTCCGCCGCCGCGGCCGCCTCCGCCGACCTGTTCGCCGACGAGCCGCTGCCCGACATCGGCTCGGACGTCTGGAAGGCCCTGTGGGAGGCGGCCCGAGATTATTCCCGCGCATCCGTCTATCCCGACCAGCCGTTTCCCGTTACCGGGATTGGCACCCATTGCGTCCTTTGCCAACAGCCGCTCAGCGACGAAGCCTCGAAGCGGCTCAGCAGCTTCGAGGCTTTCGTGCAGGACGAGAGCACGCGCCGCGAACAAGAGGCCGCAGACTCCTATGACAAGAAATTCGAGGAGGTCTCATCGCAAGCCATCTCCATGAAGGATCTCGCCGCGATCGTCACGACGATCCGCGATGATGTCGGCCAGGAGGAAGTCGCAAGCACCCTTCGCCGCGAAATCCTCCATCTGGCTTGGTGGCTGCGCGCCATTCTGCGCACCCACAGCCTCGCGGTCCTGCCGGATCTTCCGCCCGCAGCCAACATCTCGCTCGATCCGCTGCGCACGACCCTCAGCGGCATCGCCACGCGCATCGAAGGTCTGCAGTCGGAAGCGAGCTCCCCGCAACGCGCCGCGCTCATCGCCGAGCGCGACGGCCTTGCAGATCGCAAATGGTTCGGCGTGGTGAAAGCCGATGTGCTGGCCCAGATCGAGCGGCTCAAGGCCACCGAAGCGATCGAGAAAGCCAGCAAGGATACGGCGACGAACAAGATCACGACGCAGAGCGCGCGTATCGCCCAAGCACTGGTCACCAATCGCCTGCGTGCAAGTTTCGCGAAAGAGGTCGACAAGCTCGGCGTTGCCGGTCTCGCGATAGAACTCCAGCAGGCAAAGACCAGCGCCGGGGTCCCATTCTTCCAGGTTCGGCTCATCAACAAGCCGAGCGAGCCGGTCGGCAAGGTGCTGAGCGAAGGCGAGCATCGGTGCGTCGCGCTCGCTGCCTTTCTCGCCGAGCTGTCGACCATCGATGCGCAGCCGGCGATCGTGTTCGACGATCCCGTCTCCTCGCTCGACCATTTGCACCGCGACAAAGTCGCCGCCCGGTTGGCCGAGGCCGGGCAGACCCGCCAGGTGATCGTCTTCACTCACGACATGGCGTTCTTGCTTCTCCTCGACGAAGCCTGTCGGCCAACCAAGGACCGGGACGCGACGCCGGTGGCGTACCGCCTGATCAGCCGCGGTCCTGACAATGCCGGCTATTGCCATCAGGACCCACCCGCCAACGTCATGCCGCTCGACAAGGTGATCGACGGAATGCAGGCGCACCTCGCCAACGTTAAAATCCATCACGAACGCGGCGACCAGGCGAAGTGGCTGCGCGAGGTGACGTCCTTCCAGGACCAGCTCCGCACGACCTGGGAGCGCGCCGTCGAGGAGGTTGTCGGGCCGGTGATCCGCCGCCTATCCCGCAAGGTCGACACGACGGGCCTCATCAAGCTCACCGTGCTGACCGACGCTGATTGCACCGCCATGCGTGAAGCGTTCGGGCGGTGCTCGGCGCTCCTTCACAGTCAGCCCGGTGAGATCAATCCGCGGCTGCCCGCGCCATCGGCCATCGAAGCGGAGATCGAAGCGCTGGCACAGTGGGTCGTCGACATTCGGACCCGTCAGGACAAAGCCGCATGATGATGCATCACCCCATACCGCCCAATGTCGGAGGCGATGCATCCGGGAACTTGGTGAGCATTCGTGACCTATGACCTGAGCAAGCTTGGCTGGAAGGCCTTCCAGGACCTCGCATGTGCCGTGACGGCCGAAGTGCTCAGACGGCCGGTACAGAGCTTCCTCGGATCAAATGACGGGGGGCGCGACGGCGCGTTCGTCGGAACGTGGGAGGACTCCGAGGGCGCGGCGCTCAAGTCGGCGATCCAATGCAAGTTCATAGGAAAGCCGGGCGCTACGCTTACGCTCACCGGCTTGAAAGACGAGTTGCCCAAAGCGGCGAACCTTGCGCAACAGGGTCTTGCGCAGGACTACGTTATACTCACCAACGCCGGAGTATCCGGCGACGCCGATCAGCAGATTTGCGCCGCGTTCGAAGCGGTCGGTGTGACGAAGTGCCGTGTGTTTGGCGGATCGTGGATGATCCAGCAACTGGCGGAGAGCCCCCGTCTCCGGATGCTTGTACCGAGGGTCTATGGGATCGGTGACCTGTCTCATATCATCACCGGCCACGGCTACAAACAGGCCAAGGCAATTCTCGACAGCATGGGGTCAGACCTTAGCTGTTTTGTGCCGACCGACGCGTATCGGCAAGCTCTATCGGCGCTGCATGACCACAGCTTTGTAATCCTACTGGGTGACCCAGCCTCCGGTAAGTCCACTATCGCAGCGATTTTGGCCTTGGGGGCCCTCGACGATGGCTGCCTCGGCGCACTGAAGATCAATGCGCCCGATCAGTTGAATCTTTGGCATCCCGGCGAAAGACAGTTTCTTTGGGTTGATGACGCCTTCGGCCCCAATCAGTTCGACGTCGCGCGGATGAGCCGTTGGAATGCGGAACTCGGGACCTTACGCGCCGCGATCGAGGGCGGCGCACGCGTCGTATTCACGTCCAGGAACTATATCTGGGAAGCTGCGAAGTCTCATTTGAAGTCGAGCGCCTTCCCCCTGCTTAGGGAGAGCCAGGTCGTCGTCAATGTCCACGCCCTGAGCAGTGAAGAACGCGCCCAGATGCTCTATAATCATGTGCGCCGGGCGCATCCGCGCGATACGCGCCAGCGTCTGAAGCCGTTTCTGCCGGCCATATCCAACAACAAGGCCTTCCTGCCAGAGACCGCGCGTAGACTGGGCGATCCCATTTTCATCAACAAACTTGAGCTTTCGGAAACGCGGCTGATGGTCCTCGTCGAACATCCTGTGGAATTCCTGACTGAAATACTTGCCCAGCTCGACGACCCGTCCCGCGCCGCAATCGCCTTGATTTTTCTGAACTCGGAAACGGGTGTTCCGTCACCGATCGCGTCTAGTCCGGCGCTGGAAATGGTCAATCGTCTGCTGGGCGTTCAGCCGGCGGATGTCTCCAAGGCGATGCAGCATCTGAACGATAGCCTGACGCGCCTGATTTCGCACGACGATGGCGATCGGTGGATCTTTCGGCATCCGACGGTGACTGACGCCTTCGCCGAACTCGTGTCGGGTTCACCGGAGCTCATTGAGCTCTACATTCACGGAGCCAAACTTGATCGCCTCATCCGCGAGGTCGTCTGCGGTGCGATGAAGATCGAGCGCGCGAGACTCCGCGTCCCAATCTCGCTCTACCCCTCGCTCATTGTCAGACTGCAATTGCTTCCCTTGGACGAAGGCCTCAAGTCGTTTCTTGGCGCAAGGTGCGACAAAGCATTCCTCCGCCTGATCCTCGAAGCTCGCGCCGATATTTTAGTCTGGGCGGCGGAGACGAACACCAATGACCTGTCTTCTGGAAGTAAGCTGCTGCTGGCTGCGCTTACGTCATACGGCCTCCTGCCTGAAGCAAGTCGGGCCAGGATCGTCGAACGAACCTGCGACCACTCCATGACTTGGCTCGATGCCAATCCTCTTCAAGACAAGATACTCCAGCAGATTTTCACCGCAGGCGAATTTCAAGCATTTACACAGAAGTTCAGAAAAGAATGGCTGCATGATATACCCAACCTGTTCGATGATTTGCGAGGACGATTTTCATCAGACGATGAAATCACTCTTTACAAGGATTTCAAAGAAAACCTCCAAAGTGCTGAGCGGTTCTATGATGACGAAAGTCTTGGGAACGAATTACCGGACTTATATGCACAGCTCGACGCTCACATCTCTGATCTTGAGGATAGAAAACCGGATCCGCCTGCGTCGACTTGGCAACCTTCAACGCCGACTGAGGTGGACATGACACCGTCGGCTACGTCAGCGGATAGCGGCACGATTTTCGACGATGTTGACGCATGACCATGGCCGTCGGCGATGAGCAGCGACTGATCACGCCGATCAGCCAGCGGCAGTTCGAACTCTATGCGCTGTCGCTCGAACGTGGGCCCAATTTTGATCCCGCGCAGGTCTTTGGGAGCTATCAGGCGGGGCGCGGCAGTACGAGCGGCTGCATCCTCCTCGATCCGGAGGTTGGGACCTTCACCACCCTGGCCCTACGCAGGCGTGTCGATCATCGCTGGGTCCGCGTCGATGAAGGCGGCCCCTATCCCACTCCCGAAGCCGCGCTGGATCACCTCAGCATCAGCATGCGCGCCGGCGAGCCGCCCGAGCCATTGCCGCCAGGCGCGCGGCGGCGGTCGCTTCTGCTGAAGACCGGGTCGCGAGGGACATCGCCGGAGTTCGACCTGCTGACGAGCACGATCAGCCATTTCCCGGCGCTGATGGCAGTCGGCGAATGCTACCTCGCGCTTCCCAACCCGGATGCCAATTTCGTCACCGATCTGCAGACCAACAATTTCGCGTCCCGCCTCTTCGAACTCTACCTTCTTGCCTGCTTCCGCGAGCAAGGGCTGATCGTCCGGCAGGAGCATGTCTCACCCGACTTCCTGATCGAGAACGATGGCACCGCCTGCTGGATCGAGGCAGTGACCGCAAACTCCGAGACGCCCCGCTCCGGCGGGATCGGCGACTGGGTGCATGCTCCGGTCGATCGGAATGAACGTCTAACTGGCGCGCCAGCCGAGCGCTTCGCCAAGACGCTGCGCGGTAAGCTTCAGCGCAACTATCATGAGCTGGATCATGTGAAGGGGATGCCCTTCGCTCTGGCGATCGCCGACTTCCATGAATCCGGCTCAATGGTTTGGAGCCGCGAGGCTTTGCCGACCTATCTCCTGGGCTCGCGAGTTCATGACGAGCGGTCTCGCCGCCTACGCGAAGGAGCATGGGCGCGACTACGCCCAAATCCAGCAGAAGCGCGCGATGGGAATAGCGCTGGCCGCCGTGATCATCCATGCGATGACTCCGACCCACGCGCATTGAAGCAATCGGCAATATCCGCCGATCGCCGAGCGGCTGACAGCGATGATCGGGGGCTACAATCTGCCCGCCGGCTCGTCCTTCTGGCCCTTCACGGCCTGCCTTATGATTGCGCTCATGAGGCAGGAGAACCGGCCGCTCGACATCGTCGCGCCCTCAAACCAGGAAATGGTCGAGGCCCTGCTCGACCGGCTCCGTTGACCCAGCGAGGAGCGCGACGTGCCGGTCTATTTCATTGGCGAAGATGAAAACGGATGCTCCCCGATCAAGATCGGCGTGGCGAAGAACATCGAGGCACGCCAGCGCAACCTTCAGACGGGGAATCCATTGGAGCTGCGGCTGCTGGGGTGGATCGAAGCGACCGACGCCTTCCAGCTTGAACGAGAATTGCACAAACATTTTGGATCGATCCACGTGCGTGGAGAATGGTTCGACATCCAGCCGGGTGACAGCCTAACTATTCTCAAGCGCGCCGGCCGCGATGGGTTTGTCGCCAAGAACGCCGATGCTTTCCAGATCGTCGGTTATGATCGCGACGCCATTCCCGAATATCTCGGCGTGTGGGAATGGGCCGATCTGGAAATCGACGAGTGCTGCCCGTTCTGCGGATGCCTGTGCGGCATGCATTTTCAGGAAACCTCACAGATGTACTATTGCATCCGGTGCGACACGCTGACCGACTTTTCTGAGCTCGATCCGCGTGACGAGCCTCCGGAGACTTAAGGCATAGACCCACCTTGCGATGGGCTGAGCCGGCAGATCCATTCTGTTGAGCTAACCGCAAAGCGGGAATACGCCGATCCTGATAGACGCAGTTCCGGCTTTACGCTTTTGAGGGGAAAGCCTTCCCCTGCGCCCGAGACTCACGTCTCGGTCGACCCCTTCTGCGGGGAGACCCCGCAACACCCCCTTAGAGTGAGAGCGCGGACCGGCTTTGCCGTGACGGGTTGAGGGCTGGGAGAGAGGCTCCCGGCGCCCGTCGCGGAGATCCGCGATGTCCAAAAAGACCACATCCGCTCGCGCCGGGCAGGACCGGGCGAGCCTCTATGACGAAATCACCGGCAAGATCATCGCCGAGCTGGAAGCCGGGCGCGTTCCCTGGGTCCAACCTTGGGGAACGGCGGCGGCGAAGGCGCCGCTGGCGATGCCAAGGAACGCCGCCACCGGTCGGCGTTATTCCGGAATCAATGTTCTGATCCTTTGGGGCGCGGTCATCGAACACGGCTTTCCCGGCCAGAGCTGGCTCACCTTCCGCCAGGCGCTCGCGCTCGGCGGCAATGTCCGCAAGGGCGAGCGCGGCACGACCGTCGTCTATGCCGACCGCTTCGTACCCGACGACGAAAAGCGGCGCGCCCGCGAGACCGGCGAGGAAGCTCAGGCGATCCCGTTCCTCAAGCGCTTCACGGTGTTCAACGCCGCGCAGTGTGAGAACCTGCCGGACAATCTCGCCATCGTCGTGCCACCGCCGCCGCCAGACCTGATCGAGCCCCAGGTCGAAGCCCTGGTCCGCGCGACCGGCATCGACTTCCGCATCGGCGGCAACCGTGCTTCCTACGTCCCGGCGCTCGACTATGTTCAGGTCCCGCCGCCCCAGGCCTATTTCGAACCGATCAACTGGCACCGCACGGCGCTCCACGAGCTCGGCCACGCGACAGGCCATCCGTCACGTCTCGGCCGGGATATGGCCGGCAGCTTCGGTTCCAAGAAATACGCGTTCGAGGAGTTGGTGGCCGAGATGAACGCCGCCTTCTGCTGTGCCTCGCTCGGCATCGTTCCGACCGTGCGCCATGCCGACTACATCGGTTCGTGGCTTGAGGTGCTACGGGAAGATAACCGCGCCATCGTCCGCGCAGCCTCGCAGGCGAGCAAGGCGGCCGACTGGCTGCTCGGCTTCGCCCCCGATCTCGCGTTGCGAACGCCGGAGCCGGACGATGAACGCGAGGCGGCGTGAGGAAGCTTCGGTGGATATCGGTGTGTTGCCTCGGGGCACGTCTATTTTTGCTCGCAACTTCCGGTAATTCCTGGGGTAATTAGGAATCGAAGCTGAGACGGTGCGCCAATGGAGAAGTACCACATCAAACTTACGAAAGAGGAGGCCGAGCTTTTATCGAAGATCGACCTCCGCTCTCATCATCCCCATCATGACGATGGTCGTGCAGCATATCTGAATAACCAGGAGCCGATCCTAGCACTTCTCAAGTTGCTGAGCGCGCGGAAGGCTGTGCCGGAGGTGCGCCTCAGCTATTGGAATGATCCCAACTATCGAACCGGCCGCCTCAAGGGCTCACGCAAGGGCCTGTTTGAGCGGAATGGATGCACCGGCTCCGATATCTACACGCATCCTCATTTCCTTGAGCATCTGCGTTATTTTCTGTTCGGGACCGAATTGCCGGAGCCCGTTGTCAAAGAGTTCGAGGCGAAGGTGGGCAACCCTGAATGGGTTTCTTCGAGCGACATCGTTCCGATCGGCAAAGCGGCGCGTGAGCTGACGCGGAGATACCGCTTGGATATCGCCGATGCACCGGAGGAGTTTTTCAAGCTCTGCTTGGATATGGGACTAGGTCTCAGCACGGCTCAGAGCGTGATGCGATCGGTCAAGCAGGTGCGCTAGCTGGGTAATCGCGATGAATGCAAGAACGGGGATAGCGCCGACGACGGCCGCAACCGTAAGCTACCGCGTCGTGTGCGGCAGTTTTCTCCGAGGGCCACTTTCAACCTTTGGAGAAATATCATGCCACGTAGGTCAGCCCCCTATACCGATGCAGAAATTGCGCTCGCGAAGCGCCTCTTTGCCCAAGCGCAGGCCAGTGGGACATTAAAGCCCCCGCGCGGCCTCATCGCGATCGCGCTGAGCAACGGATATCGGCGATCGGTCTCGCAGTCCGTGACCTATCGAGACTACCTCCATGACGCGCGGCAGAGGCTTTCGCTTCGTGTCGGCGTCAGTGGTGGGCGTCGCCGGAAGTAGAGGAAGAGAGCGGACGGGATTTCGTGACGGGTTGGAGGTCGAGAGAGAGGCTCTCGGCCGCCCGTCGCGGAGTACATCCCGATGGCTACTGCCGTTCAGAAGATCACCCTGTCGTCCTCGCGCGACATCCCGTTCAACAAGCTGGTGCTCAGCCAGTCTAACGTCCGACGCGTGAAGGCCGGCGTCTCGATCGAGGACCTAGCGTCCTCGATCGCTCGACGCGGCCTGATCCAGAGCCTGAGCGTCTTCCCCGTCGTCGACGCAGAAGGCAATGAGACCGGCATGTTCGAGGTGCCCGCCGGAGGACGCCGGTTTCGGGCGCTGGAACTGCTGGTCAAGCAGAAGCGCCTCGCCAAAGTCGCGCCAGTTCCCTGCGTCGTTCGTGAGCGTGACGGCGGCATCCTCGCTGAGGAGGTCTCCCTTGCCGAGAACATCGAGCGGGCGCCGCTCCATCCTCTCGATCAGTTCCGCGCCTTCCAGGACATGCGCGACAAGGGCATGAGCGAGGAAGACATCGCGGCCGCCTTCTTCGTCCCGACCCAGGTCGTGAAGCAGCGGTTACGCCTCGCCTCCGCGTCGCCGGCGCTGCTCGACGTCTATGCCGAGGACGGCATGACGCTGGAGCAGCTCATGGCCTTCACGGTGTCGGCTGACCATGCTCGCCAGGAACAGGTCTGGGAGGCGATCAAGGGCGCCTGGTCGAAGGAGCCGTATCAGATCCGCCGCATGCTCACCGAGACCACGGTGCGCGCCTCCGACAAGCGCGCCGTTTTCGTCGGCGTCGACGCCTACGAGGCGGCCGGCGGCGTTACCATGCGCGATCTGTTCCAGTCCGACGACGGCGGCTGGCTGCAGGACCCGCCGCTCCTCGACCGCCTGGTCGCCGAGAAGCTGAAGACCGCGGCCGAGGAAGTTGCGGCCGAGGGCTGGAAGTGGATCGAGGTGGCCGTCAGCTACCCCTACGACGCGACGCGAGGCCTGCGCGAGCTGCAGGGCGAACCGCTCGACCTCACGTCCGAGGAACAGGCGACGATCGACGCGCTCAACCGTGAGTATCAGAAGCTCGAGGCCGAATATGAAGGCGCCGACGAGCTGCCGGACGAAGTCGACCAGCGCCTCGGGGAGATCGAAACGGCGCTCGCAGCCTTCGAGACCCGACCCGTCCGCTTCGAGGCCGAGGATATCGCTCGCGCAGGCGTCTTCATCAGCATCGCGCATGATGGCCAGCTCGATATCGATCGCGGTTACGTTCGGGCCGAGGACGAAACGTCGATCGTTCCCGAGGGTGAGACCGGCATGGAGCCCGGCGGCGATCTGGCCGAACCGGTCGTGCCGCGGGCCGTCATCACGATCGGCGGCCAACCTGCCGAGCCAGAGGACGACGAGGACGACGCCATCAAGCCGCTGCCGGATCGCCTCGTCACCGAGCTGACGGCCCATCGCACCCTGGCGCTCCGCAATGCGCTGGCCGACAACCCGCATGTCGCGATGACGGCGCTCCTGCATAAGATGGTCTCCGACGCCTTCCAGCATTGCATGTACAAGGGCGCTATGGAGGCCTCCGTCAGCCACGTCTTCTTCCCGGTGCAGGACGACGCGTTGAAGGACAGCCCGTCGGCGCGGGCCGTGCATGAGCGTCACGAGGGCTGGGCGGGCGACATTCCCGCCGAGGACGACGCGCTTTGGGACTGGCTGGCGGCGCTCGACGACACCAGCCGCATGGCACTGCTGGCGCATTGCGTGAGCTACGGCGTCAACGCGCTCTACGAGAAGCCGAACCCCTATGGCGGCAGCGGCGTCTCGCAGCACGGTCTCGACATGCGGCTCGGCCAGGCCGACCGGCTCGCCCGCGCCACCGGCCTCGACATGGTGGACGTCGGCTGGCGTCCGACCGTGGGCAACTATCTCGGTCGGGTCACCAAGCCCCGCATCCTTCAGGCGGTCCGCGAGGGCGCCGGCGAACAAGCCGCGCAGCTCATCGACCATCTGAAGAAGGGTGACATGGCAAAGGAGGCGGAACGCCTGCTCGCCGACACCGGCTGGCTGCCCGAACCGCTGCGGCTGGTCGACGACGCCGACGCGCCTGCAGCCGAAGTCCAGACCGGCATCGAGGACGACGGCGCCGCGCTGCCTGACTTCCTCGCGGGCGACGACGAGGACGTTACCGCCGACGGCGACGACGAAGAACGCCACCTCGTTGCGGCCGAGTGAGCGCATCGTGGAGCGGCCTCGGCCGCTCCGCCCCTCCCTATCACCGAAGGAGCTGCGCCATGTCGCAATCTCACCCAGCACGCCAGTGCGTCGTTTTCCAGTATCTCGTGCCCGTGCATGTCGAGGTCGAGGATGACCTTGTGGCCCGCGTGACCGTCATCTACGAGACGCCGGTCCGACACCCAACCATCGTCGAGGGCGATCCCTCCTATCTCGACGAAGCGGTGCGCGCCGCCCACGACGCGCAGTCTTGGCCGTCCTGGCAGTTCGACTACTAGCCAACCCGTACCCCGCCCCCCTCCGAGCCCGGCCCCCGTGCCGGGCTTTTTCGTTTCGGGAGTCTCGACGTGACCGATTTTCTCACCCGTTTTTCGTGCCTGCTCGACGTCGGCACGGCCGCAAACGCCGCGCTCGCCTTCGACATCTACTCGGCGCTGATCGCCGAGAACGCGCGGGAAGACCCGCCAGCTGAGGCGTTCCTGCTGTCGCTTACGCCCCAGCACGGGCCGGCCCGCCTTTGGCTCCGCGATCCCGGCAGCGCCGATCAGCAGCTTGCGATCGTCGACGGTTTCTCCGGCGGCGCCCATGTCCTCGATCTCGCAACTGGTCAAACGGTGGAGTGGATCAGCACCGGCCGTTGGCTTGTCGATCGCCTTACCGAGAGAGGCGCACGATGAGCGTCCCCGGTCTCGCTGACCGCCGCTACCAGACCGCCACCTCCCACTGACCGTTGACTCGCGCGAAGCCAATCGGCCGGTTCTGCGGGGCCGCGCCCGCCTTGCTCGGGTCCATGACGAGCTGCGTCATGCAAGTTACGCTTGGCCCAACACCGCCCGGCGAGCAGTCGCCAAGCTTCAGCGTGGCATGTTCCAGCGACGTGCCCGTGAAGCGGCGATACCGCCTGACGGCCGCCGTCGCTTCTTCCTCGCTCGGCTGTGCAACACCGGCGGCCATGGCCGGCGACGCCGCGGGCGATGCCGCAACCGGCGAAATCACTGGCCGGAGTACGAAGCCCGCGCCGAATCCGACTGCAAGGCACCCCGCCGCAATGATGCCGATCGCGCTTCCCTTCATCCCGTCTGCCTCTTGCTCGTCCGGCGCGACGAGCCCGAGAGAGGAGACGCCGCAGCTTCTTTTCCCCCAAAGACTAGCGCCCTATCGCCGCCGCCGGAAGGCAGGGCGATGAACCGGGCGACGTCCACGCCAGAGTGAGAGGACGGTCGGGACGGGTTTGAGCCCGTCCGGTCGAGAGAGAGAGCGCCGGGCCGGCTCGTCCATCTCCCGCTCTCCGAGGTATCCTCCATGCTCCATGCTCAGCTTCCGCCAGCCGACGAGGCGGCGGCGCTCCCGCTTGCGCTCAAGACACCCCGGGCGGTGGCCATCCTTTCCGCCGCCGAGCATCTCCAACCGCATCTCGAACAGGGCCGCCCGGTCGATGCGGCGACCCTGCGCTCCGCCGTGGAGCAGGCCTTCGGTTCGTCCGACGCCACCGGCGCCTGGGACTGGAAGACGGCCTATGATTCCTGCGAGGCTGCGACCGTCCTGTTCTTGCGCAAATACGGAAAGGCGGTTTTCCGCAAAGCCGCGTCTCCGGCTTCCCGGCTTGCCGCACTGAGCAAGATCGCCGGCTTGCTGCCGACCCACACGCGCAGGTCCGAGGAGGCGCAGACCTTCCAACAGTTCTCGACGCCAATCCCGCTTGGCCTGGCAGCGTTGACCGCCGCGTCGCTCACGCCCGCCGACCGCGTGCTTGAACCCTCGGCCGGCACAGGCCTGCTGGCGATCCTCGCGGAAATCGCCGGCGCCCATCTCACCCTCAACGAGCTCGCCGAGATCCGCGCTGATCTGCTCACCTCTCTCTTTCCGGCCGCTTCCGTAACACGCTTCGACGCCGCCCAGATCGACGATTATCTCGACCGCGCGGCGATCCCGAGCGTCGTCGTCATGAACCCGCCGTTCTCCGTGATGGCGAATGTCACCGGGCGCGTGGCCGACGCCGCCTATCGCCACATCGCCTCGGCGCTGGCGCGCCTAGCTCCGGGCGGACGGCTTGTCGCGATCACCGGGGCGAATTTTTCACCTGAGCTGCCGGCCTGGCGGGACAGTTTCGTCCGCCTGCAGGAGCGCGGGCGCGTCGTGTTCACCGCGGCGATCGCGGGCTCCGTCTATGCGAAGCATGGCACAACCATCGAGACGCGCCTGACCGTCATCGACAAGGCGCCGGCCGACGATACCGGTCACTTTCCGGATTCCGCTGGCGTGGCGCCCGATGTGGCGACGCTGCTGACCTGGATCGAAAGCCAAGTCCCGGCTCGGATGACCGCCACGCTTCCGAAGGTCCCAGCCGACACAGCGATGCCGCGCACCGTGCGCGGCTATCCCACCCGGGCCACGTCGGCAGCGCCCGCGCGTCGCATCGCTCGGCTCGACGGCGTGCCGCTCGACTATGAGACGATGGACTGGACACCGCCTGAGAGCGGACGCCTGTCGGACTCGATCTATGAGCCCTATGCACTCCAGTCGATCCGCATTCCCGGCGCTCAGCCCCATCCCACTAAACTGGTACAGTCAGCGGCCATGGCCTCTGTGGCGCCGCCGAAGCCGAGCTACCGGCCGACCCTGCCCGCCACGATCGTCACCGACGGCGTTCTGTCCGACGCCCAGCTCGAGACGGTGATCTATGCCGGCGAGGCACATGCCGAATTTCTCGCCGAGGCATGGTCGGTGGACGAGACCGGTGACCTCGTCACCGCCGCGCCCGATGGCGCACCGAACGCCATCCGCTTCCGCCGGGGCTTCATGCTCGGCGACGGCACCGGCGCCGGCAAGGGCCGCCAATCGGCCGCCATCATCCTCGACAACTGGCTGCAGGGACGCCGCAAGGCGGTCTGGATTTCCAAGTCCGACAAGCTGCTCGAAGACGCGCAGCGGGATTGGTCGGCGCTCGGCATGGAGCGCCTGCTGGTCACGCCGCTCTCGCGCTTCCCGCAGGGGACGACCATCCGGCTGAACGACGGCGTCCTATTCACCACCTATGCCACGCTACGGTCCGACGACCGCGGGGAGAAGCTTTCGCGCGTCAAGCAGATCGTCGAATGGTTGGGCTCCGATTTCGATGGAGTGGTCATTTTCGACGAGTCCCACGCGATGCAGAACGCCGGCGGCAGCACGGGAGAAAGGGGCGATGTCGCCCCGTCGCAACAGGGCCGTGCGGGGCTCCGGCTCCAGCACGCGCTCCCCAACGCCCGCGTCGTCTACGTCTCGGCGACGGGCGCGACCACCGTCCACAATCTGGCCTACGCCCAGCGGCTCGGCCTGTGGGGCGGCGACGATTTTCCCTTCGCCACTCGCGCCGAGTTCGTCGAGGCGGTGGAGAATGGCGGCGTAGCGGCCATGGAGGTGCTCGCCCGCGATCTGCGCTCGCTCGGCCTCTACACCTCGCGCTCGCTCTCCTATGACGGTGTCGAATACGAGCTGGTCGAGCACCAGCTCACGCCCGAGCAGACCCGCATCTACGACGCCTATGCCGGCGCCTTCGCCATCATCCACAATCATCTCGACGCGGCGATGCAGGCCGCTAACATCACCGGTGACAGCGGCACGCTGAACCGGCAGGCGAAGTCGGTCGCGCACTCAGCCTTCGAGAGCGCCAAGCAGCGCTTCTTCGGTCATCTCCTGACCAGCATGAAGACCCCGACGCTGATCCGCTCCATCGAGCAGGACCTGGTCGACGGGCACACCGCCGTCATCCAGATCGTGTCGACCGGCGAAGCCCTGATGGAACGGCGCCTGGCAGAAATCCCGACCGAGGAATGGAACGACGTGCGCGTCGACATCACGCCGCGGGAATATGTCCTCGACTATCTCGCCCATTCCTTCCCGGTGCAGCTCTACGAGCCGTTCTCGGACAGCGAGGGCAATCTGTCGTCGCGGCCGGTTTATCGCGACGGCCAGCCCGTCGAGAGCCGGGAGGCCGTCGCCCGCCGCGACGAGCTGATCGAGCGGCTCGCATCGCTTGAGCCTGTGCCCGGCGCGCTCGACCAGATCGTCCAGCGCTTCGGCACCGATGTCGTGGCCGAGGTCACCGGCCGATCGCGGCGCGTAGTGCGCAAGGGCGAACGTCTCGCCGTCGAGAACCGGGCGGCGTCGGCCAATCTCGCCGAGGCAGCCGCCTTCATGGACGACCAGAAGCGCGTCCTCGTCTTCTCAGACGCCGGCGGCACGGGCCGCAGCTATCACGCGGACCTTGCCGCCAGGAACCAGCGCCTGCGCATCCACTATCTGCTGGAGCCCGGCTGGAAAGCTGACGCCGCGATCCAGGGGCTCGGCCGTACCAACCGCACAAACCAGGCGCGGCCGCCGCTGTTCCGGCCGATCGCCAGCGACGTGAAGTCCGAGAAGCGCTTCCTCTCGACGATCGCGCGTCGGCTCGACACGCTTGGCGCCATCACGCGCGGGCAGCGCCAGACCGGTGGCCAGGGCCTGTTCCGTCCGGAGGACAATCTGGAAAGCCCATACGCCCGCGACGCGCTTCGCCAGCTCTACCTGCTGCTGGTCCGCGGCAAGGTCGAAGGCTGCTCGCTCGACCGCTTCGAATCTGCCACCGGCCTGAAGCTCATGGACGACAACGGCATCAAGGACGAGCTGCCGCCGATCACCACCTTCCTCAATCGCCTGCTGGCGCTCACCATCGACCTGCAGGGTGTGCTCTTCACGGTATTCGAGCAGCTCCTGACCGCCAAGGTCGAGGGCGCGATCCGCAGCGGCGTCTATGACATCGGGCTGGAGACGCTGCAGGCCGAGAGCTTCGTCGTCACCGACAGCCAGGTGATCCACACCCATGCGGGCACCGGCGCGGAGACGCGGCTGCTCACCATCACCCGCCGGGAGCGCAATCGGCCGACGACCTTGGCCGACGCGCTCGACCATCTCTCCGATCCACGGGCACGGCTGCTGATCAACGGCCGCTCCGGTCGCGCCGCCGTGCAGGCTCCCGCACCGTCGATGATGCTCGACGATGGCGAGATCGAGCGCCGCGTTTGCCTGATCCGGCCGATGGAGCAGCACTATGCGCCGTTGCGCATGATGGTCGAGAGCAATTGGGAGGAAGCCGATCGCGCCGCCTTCGCGAGCGCATGGGAGGCTGAACTCGCCGAGGTGCCGGAGTTCTCCGATAGCACGATTCATATCGTGGCCGGTCTGCTCCTGCCAATCTGGAAGCGCTTGCCGAACGAGTCGACCCGCGTCTATCGGCTCCAGACCGATGCTGGCGAGCGCATCATAGGCCGCCGCGTCTCGTCGGCCTGGGCCACGAACGCCGTGACGACGGGAACCGCCGCGCTTACCCCGGACGAGGCCTTTGCGGCACTGATGGACGGCACCACGATCCTCGACCTGACCGAAGGTCTCCAGCTCCGCCGCGCTCGCGTGATGAGCGCCTATCGGCTGGAGCTGACGGGATTCACCGAGGCCATGCGTGACCGCCTGCGCGCCTATGGCCTGTTTAGCGAGATCATCTCCTGGAAGCTCCGCTTCTTCGTGCCGGCCGACACCGCCGGGCCGGACGTGCTCGCCAAGTTGCTCGACACCTTCCCGGTCGCGCGCATCTCCGAGCGGGAGGCCGCGTGATGGCACGCCAAGACGCCTCCGATCTCGCCCATCGTCTCGGCCGGCAGGCCGAGGCGGTGTGCCGGCACTATCTCTCCAGCGGCCGCCGCGAAGGCGGTTACTGGCTCGTAGGCGACGTGCGCAACACACCGGGCCGCTCGATGTATGTCCGCCTCAAGGACACGCCGAAGGGTCTCGCCGGCAAATGGACCGACGCCGCGACCGGCGAGCATGGCGATCTCCTCGACGTTATCCGCGAGAGCTGCGGCCTGGTGGATTTCAAGGACGTCGCCAACGAGGCGCGGATTTTCCTCAGCATGCCGCCACCCGAGCCGGAAGCTCGTGAGCCACAGCGCCAAAGCCCGGCGCCGCACGGCTCACCCGAGGCGGCACGGCGGCTCATTCGCATGTCGCAGCCTATCTTCGGCACGCACGTACAAGCGTATCTGCGAGAACGCGGCATTACGGATTTACGCGGAACCGGAAGCCTGCACTACCATCCGCGCTGCTATTATCGCCCAGACGAGCATTCGCCGACCGAGACATGGCCCGCGATGATTGCAGCCGTCACCAACCTCGACGGCAAGATCACCGGGGCGCATCGCACCTGGCTCGATCCGCGCCGTCTCGACAAGGCTCCGATCGACACGCCGCGGCGAGCAATGGGCGATCTTCTCGGCAACGCGGTCCGCTTCGGCATCGGTGGCGAGGTGATGGCGGCAGGCGAAGGTATCGAAACCGTTCTGTCGATCCGGCAGGTCCTCCCCGATATGCCGATGCTCGCGGCGCTCTCCGCAGCGCATCTCGCAGCAATCCTGTTCGCCGACACACTGCGGCGGCTCTACATCGTCCGCGATAACGATCCGGCCGGTGACGGGGCGCGTGACACCCTCATCGAACGGGCCAACGCGGCCGGGATCGAGGCGATCGTCATCTCGCCAGAGCTGGGGGATTTCAACGAGGATCTCCGCACCCTTGGCATTCAGGCGCTTCGCACCGAGGCTCGGCTCCAGGTCGCACCGCAGGACGTCGCCCGCTTCATGGCGCTGACGGCATAGCCGGCAGGGAGACCGGTGTAGTGCGCTTCGCCATGCCCGCAGGATGCACCAGCCGTCGGAGAGGCCCGCGCCTCGGCCTTCGAGAGGGCGATCGGCCCACAAGCCGGCCAACCAGGCAATGGCGGCGGCCGACTATTTTCCGGCGGCGCGTGCCGCGCCTTTCCATCGCGAGACAAAATAGCCGGCCTTAGCCATCGAGCCCTGCGCTTGCGCTCCGGGTGCCCGGCCGTCCGGCTTGTGGGCTTCGTCGCCATGAAGGCCGCGACGGTCGCGGTCCAACCGACGGAGCATCCCATGCGCGAGCACGACGACTACGAACCGCACCACTTATCCTCACCCACCGACCATGTCCTCAACGAACTCCAGCTTCACGGTTACCGACCCTTCGCCGACGAGCCCGACCAACGGATTCTGCCCGATGGCAACCAGGTCGCAGGCGCCGTCGCCGATATCTTCGACGCCATGATCGGCACCCTGGAGGACACGCGCCTCGAGCCCGACCTCGACGATCTACTCTGGTCGACCGTCAACGTCTTCCACCGCGCCACCGACCGGATCGGCCGGGAACTGGACGACAACGAGCAGGCTCAGAAGCGCGCGCAGCGCGAACAGGATGGCAGCGAGGTGAAGTCGGTCGAACTGGAGCGCCTAATCGCCGAGGGTATGACGCTCATCGAGCGCCAGAACGCCTTCGAGCTGATGCGCGACCAGGCCGCCGAACATTACGAACGCCACGTCGGCAAGGCTTGGCTCCCGCGCAGCGGATCGAAGGTCAACCATCGCAATCTCACCGCGGCGATGATCGACAGCCGAGACTTCCTCATGGCGAAGAAGCGCGCCGATCAGGAAGTGCTACTTCCGCCCGGTCCCAAGATCGTCGTCACCGGCGGGCTCGACTTCGAAGATCACCGCCTGATCTGGGCCAAGCTCGACCAGGTCCAGGAGAAGCATCCCGATATGGTGCTGGTCCACGGCAAATCACCAAAGGGCGCCGAGAAGATCGCCTCTCTCTGGGCAAAGAATCGCAACGTGCCGCAGATCGGCTTTGCGCCCGACTGGACGAAACACGGCCGCGCGGCGCCCTTCAAGCGCAACGACGAGATGTTGCAGATCGTGCCGAAAGGCGTGATGCACTTCCCCGGCACGGGCATCAACGACAACCTCGCCGACAAGGCCAAGAAGCTCGGCATCCCGGTCTGGAAATTCGGCGGCGCATAAGCGCCGCCATCTCTTACCTCCAACCGTCCTGACAGGCGAAGGCGTTCAAGGCTGCTGGCGCCAGAACTGCGTGCTGTAATTGTTCAGCTCACGGCTATGAGCGTCCACCGTCGCCTGAAAGGTGTCCGGGATATTGTCTCCATCGCCGCCGTCCCTGAAATAGTCCCTGACCGAATAGAGCGCGCCTCTCATCAGGTGCTCCCAAGTTTGATAGAGCGCGTTTTGCAGGTCCTGCTCTTGCTTGGCGGCGCTCGGCTTTCGCTTGGAGGTCGACCTCGTATAGTCCGGACGCAGATCGACGTCATGGACGAAGGTTATGTGGCCGAACTTCCACTCGTCGTCGACCGTCGCGCGCCACCGATAGCTCACCCTGACATTCAGATGTTTGTTGAAGCGATAGGGCGGCATGATCTGGTCATCGACGATGAAGAGCTGCGCTTCTTTCTGTTCGGTTGCCAGTCGGCGCTTCATGGCCCCGACTGCGAAGGTCAAATCATGCCCTGCGCGGTGGAGAGCGTCTCCCGTTTGCGCGCGCCTTCGCGGCGCCTTGGCCTCGCGGTGTCTCGCCAAGGCCCGTTCGAAGGCATGGAATTTCGTTGCGATGTAGGTGCCGCAATTTCCGAGACGCAGACGGTGCAGATCACCCGATCTTTCCTCTCGGATCGCCTGATCGATGAGCCTGTCCAACTCGCTGGCGTCGATCGCCGCGATGGCGACCTGTTCATCGCGTGGGATGGTGATCTCTCCCATGCCGTATATCCTCTTTGTTATGCTGAGGCGTCGCCGCGACCACCTCGGGGCTCCAGGCACAGACGCCGAGTCAGCCAGTGCAAGAATAGCCGACACGCAACGACTTCGCACGGCGAAGCGCATGAGGTCTACGGACTGATCAATGCCTCCACGTTGAGCAAACCACCCCCGCTTATCTGCACTGATCCTTGGTCCGACTGATCGCTTGACGCCATCAACCCGTAAAGGGTCGGCTATGCGAGCATGCCGCCGCTTCGGCTGCGCCTGCGCGGTGATTGCAGCGCTCAGTCTGACACTTCGGGCGCCTGTCAGCGGGGGATGGTCCTCCGCTCGAACAGGAGCCGGATCGATGTCCCTCAACGACGCTCACGCCTTCGCCTTCAGCCTCGCCACCACGCTCATGGCCGCCATCATCATCTTCCAGGCTGGTGACGGCACCTTCTCGATTACGCCCGCCAGCGAGTACGACGGCGATATCGCCGCCATCGTCCATGATTATGATCCGCGGGAGATTATGAGCAGGATTGAGGACGCTTGGATTTGCGCAGCCGACCGGGATCGGGCTGCGCATAATCATAGCGATTGCAAAAAGGCCAGGAGTTGATCGGGCGGCCGATACCGCGCGGCCGCACTTGCGATCGGCTGGAGCCGGCTCAATGCCTCCTCCTTCATGGCGAGGTCCGCCTCCATGTAGATATGTGTCGTGCTGGGGTGCTCGTGGCCGAGCCACAGCGCGATCACGGTGATGTCCACGCCTGATTGCAGCAGGTGCATCGCCGTGGTGTGACGAATCGTGTGAGGAGAGATCGCTCGGTCGGCGAGTGCTGGGATCTTGGACGTTGCCTGTGCAACAGCCTGTGAGAGCCGCTGCGTCACGCTCGACCGGGAGGAGGTGGACGCGACTTCGGTCCCATCCGAGCCGCGCGTAGGCCGCATGCAGCGTCTTCTGCACGACCCGCCTCCCAACAGGCTCGCCGAGAGGGGCGACATGACGGACGAACACCTCGCGCCGAGTTGTGTCGGGCCGCTCTTTGAGGATGTAATCGACGATTGCCTCGCCGGTTGCGGGTGAGAGCGGGAGGATGTCCGAGCGCCGGGCTTTACCGGCAGGGACTCTCACGATGCCTTTCGCCCAATCGATATCATCGAGGGTGAGCCGAATAACCTCGCTCGAGCGCAGGCCGAGATCGGCCAGGCAGCGCTCGATGGCGTAGCCTCGCCGACGAGAGGGACAAGGATCATCGAACGATGAGAACAGTCGTTGCACCTCGTCGGCCGACAGAGCCTCCGGCAGTTCTGAATCTCGCCAGAACGCGGGCCGCGGCACCGCCTTGCGGAGATGAGAGACATCGTCACCGACCAGCGCACGATAACGGAGATAGCAGCGAACAGCGCCTGCCATGACTCGGATGGTGCTGGTGCTCCGGCCCGGACGGCGCTGGGGCTGATCGCAGCAGGGTCAACCGATCCTGTATCAAGCTGCTTCCGGAGAAGGTGTCGGATGATGCGACGGCGATGATCTCGCGTGCCCTGGGTCAGCCCCCAGACGTCTCTCATTTTGGCATCAAATCCGGCAAGCTCCAGCTCGATAACATCGGGCGCGGGGCGCGCGACGATGTTCTGCCCGCGGAGCACACGCAGAAGAATATTGAGCGCCGCTCTATTGAGGATCAGGCCGTGCAGGGTCGGATGATCGCACGAGCAGGTATGCAGATGCTCATCGAGGAAGCGACCGATCAGAGTTTCGTCTATGTTGCTCGGTCCGGCGGACTGGCTGAGCAACCAATCCCCAAAGTGGAGGACTGATGCGGTGTACCGGCGAAGGCGCTTGGCCCATAGCGGCTTTGCCTGAGGTAATCCGTAAAGTGGCCCATGACAGGCCAGAGGACATTGTCCGGATCTTCGATCCTGAGCTGGAGGCGTAAAGGTGTTGGCATGCCCGATCTCCATTGTGGGGATTTCGAGCAGGACTCCGGATTATGTGCAGTTCAACGATAGCTTGGACAAAGCTATCTCTTCGCCCGTCAGGGCGAAGGGCTTGCATTATCTCCATATGTCGAGTAGTCTCGACATATGGACGCAGATCAAGCCATTCTTGCCTTCTCGGCGCTTGCCCAGCCGACCCGTCTCGAGGTGTTCCGGCTCCTGATGGAGCACGAGCCGGACGGCTTGCCTGCCGGCGAGATCGCGCGCCGCATGGACGTGCCCCACAACACCATGTCGACGCATCTCGCCATCCTGACCAGAGCCGGTCTGATCGAGGCCGAGCGACAAAGTCGATCCATCGTCTATCGCGCCCAGCTCGAAGCTGTGCGTGGCCTCGCTGGGTTCTTGGTCAAGGATTGCTGTGGCGGCCGGCCGGAACTCTGTGCGCCGTTGATCGCCGACCTCTCTCCCTGTTGCCCACCACAAAAACCGTCATCCAAGGAGGTCGCCCATGGTTGACCGTATCTACAACGTGCTGTTTCTCTGCACTGGTAATTCCGCCCGTTCGATCTTGGCCGAGAGCATCCTGCAGAAGGATGGAGCCGGACACTTCCGCGCATTCTCGGCAGGCAGCCAGCCGAAGGGGCGAGTGAACCCATTCGCCCTGAAGGTGCTTGAGAGCTTTGACTATCCGACCATTGGCTTTCGTTCGAAGAGCTGGGAGGAGTTTGCGGGACCGAATGCACCCGTGATGGATTTCGTGTTCACCGTCTGCGACAACGCAGCCGGCGAGACCTGTCCCATCTGGCCCGGTCAGCCGATGACAGCGCACTGGGGCATCGAAGATCCTGCCGCCGTCGAAGGCACGGACGTCCAGAAGGAAGCCGC
Organism: Mesorhizobium sp.; assembly: GCF_017306545.1. GTDB lineage: Bacteria > Pseudomonadota > Alphaproteobacteria > Rhizobiales > Rhizobiaceae > Mesorhizobium. Next base: position 46,296 of record NZ_JAFKID010000004.1, on the reverse strand, counting down.
CTTCGTCACGGCCTTCCGCTATCTCAAGACCCGCATTGGCGTGTTCACGGCGCTGCCGCTGAAGAGTCTCGACAACATCGCACTCGGCACGAAGCTGCGGGAGATCGGCCAGAGCGAGGGCTCGACATCCTCTCGCTCAAGCGCGGCATGAGGCGCACCATGGACGTCATCATCTACCACAACTCCGACTGCGGCACCTCGCGCAACACACTGGCGATGATCCGCAATGCCGGCATCGAGCCACACGTCATCGAGTATCTGAAGACACCGCCTTCGCGGACGATGCTCAAGCAGCTTATCGCCCGCATGGGCATCTCCGTTCGCGCGTTGCTGCGCGAGAAGGGCACGCCCTATGCGGAGTTGGCCCTCAGCGATCCGAACCTGACGGATGAGCAGCTCCTCGACGCCATGATGGCGCATCCGATCCTGATCAACCGGCCGATCGTCGTCACGCCCCAGGGTGTTCGCCTCTGCCGTCCTTCGGAACAGGTGCTCGATCTGCTGCCGCCGCAGCGTGGCAAGTTCGTCAAGGAAGACGGAGAGCGGGTGGTGGACGAGCACGGCCGCCCCGTGGCGACGGCGTGAGGTAGCACCATGTCCACATTCGAACGCTATCTCACCCTCTGGGTCGCTCTTTGCATCGCCATAGGGGTCGCGCTCGGCCACTTCATGCCGGGCGTCTTTCATACGATCGGCGCCGCCGAGATCGCTAAGGTCAACCTGCCGGTCGCGGCGCTGATCTGGCTGATGATCGTGCCAATGCTGATCAAGATCGACTTCGCCGCGCTCGGCCAGGTGAAGGAGCATTGGCGTGGGATCGGCGTCACCCTGTTCGTCAACTGGGCCGTGAAGCCGTTTTCGATGGCCGCGCTCGGCTGGTTGTTCGTCGGGTATCTCTTCCGCCCGCTTCTCCCTGCCGGCCAGATCGACAGCTACATCGCCGGGCTTATCATTCTCGCAGCCGCGCCTTGCACTGCGATGGTGTTCGTCTGGTCCAACCTGACCAAAGGCGAGCCGCATTTCACGCTGAGCCAAGTCGCGCTCAACGACTCCATTATGGTGTTCGCGTTCGCACCGATCGTCGGACTGCTCCTGGGATTGTCGGCCATCACAGTGCCTTGGGACACGCTCGTCCTTTCGGTCGGCCTCTACATCATCGTGCCCGTGATCGCCGCTCAGCTCCTGCGTCGGCATCTGCTCGCGAGCGGCGGGGAGCCGCGGCTGAAGGCCTTTCTCGATCGGCTACAGCCGGTCTCGCTTGTGGCATTGTTGGCGACCCTGGTGTTGCTGTTCGGCTTTCAGGGCGAGCAGATCCTGGCGCAGCCGCTCGTCATCGCGTTGCTCGCGGTGCCGATCCTGATCCAGGTCTATTTCAATGCCGGGCTCGCCTACCTGCTGAACCGGCTTTCCGGCGAGCAGCACTGCGTCGCCGGCCCCTCCGCCCTGATCGGCGCCTCCAACTTCTTCGAGCTGGCGGTTGCTGCCGCGATCAGCCTGTTCGGTTTCCAGTCGGGTGCGGCCCTTGCGACCGTGGTCGGCGTGCTGATCGAAGTTCCGGTCATGCTGACCGTGGTCTGGATCGTCAATCGCTCCAAGGGTTGGTATGAGCGCGGTCAGACAGTGCCGCAGGTCGCCAAAGAGGCGCGCTGATGGAGGCGCCTGATCTGTCGGACCTGCCGAACATCGATCCCGACACCTTTGAAGCGCCAACGACGGCCGACCTTCTGCCGCAAGCGCCGACGCATCCACCTCGCATCCTCCTGTTGTACGGCTCCCTGCGTGAGCGTTCTTTCAGCCGGTTCCAGGCCCAGGAGGTCGCGCGTCTGCTCGAGGCCTTCGGCGCCGAGACCCGCATCTTCAATCCCAGCGGCCTGCCGCTTCCCGACGATGCGCCCGCCGATCACCCGAAGGTCGCTGAGCTGCGCGAACTGTCGGCCTGGTCGGAGGGGCAGGTTTGGTGCAGCCCGGAGCGTCACGGGGCCATGACCGGCATCATGAAGGCTCAGATCGACTGGATACCCCTGTCTCTCGGCGCGGTGAGGCCCACTCAAGGCAAGACGCTCGCGGTCATGCAGGTGAGCGGCGGATCGCAGTCGTTCAACGCGGTCAATCAGATGCGCGTCCTCGGCCGCTGGATGCGCATGATCACGATCCCGAACCAATCCTCCGTCGCCAAAGCCTATGAGCAATTCGACGAAGCCGGCCGAATGAAGCCATCTCCCTATTACGATCGGGTCGTCGACGTTGTGGAGGAGCTGGTGAAGTTCACACTGCTGACACGCGGCCCGGCTGCCTACCTCACCAGCCGGTATAGCGAGCGCAAGGAGGCGGCGGAGAAGCTCAGTGCGCGCGTCAAGCTGAGCGCGATCTGACCCTGTCATTCTATTTCGAGGATGGTGGAAATAGCAATTGACGGCGCCCACCGCCGGCGGTAGAGCTATTTCCATGAATGTCGAAGAAGCAGCAAAGCAACTCGAAGCGCTCGGCAACCCGACGCGGCTTCAGGTCTACCGGACGCTGGTTCGCGCCGGCGATTGCGGGCTGCCGGTCGGTCGCCTGCAAGAGAAGATTGGGATCGCCGCCTCCACGCTGTCGCATCACCTCCACAGGCTAATCCTGACGGGGCTCGTGACGCAGGAGCGTCAGGTGACGACGCTGATCTGCCGCGCGAACTACCTGGCGATGAACAGCCTGGTCGGCTTTCTCGTCGACGAGTGTTGCGTGGACGCGTCCTGCGCCGCCGATCAAAACGGAGTGGCCGCCGCCTGAGCCTCTCTATTTGTCTATAATTTCCATGATACTGGAAAGATCGAATATGAAGAGGCCCTTGCTCGAATCTCTCCCTATCGCCGTCATCGGCGGCGGGCCGGTGGGCTTAGCGGCCGCAGCGCATCTCATTGCCCATAACCTGCCGGTGAAGGTCTACGAGGCAGGACCGGCCGTCGGCGCGAACATGCGCGACTGGGGTCATGTCCGTGTCTTCACGCCCTGGCGCTACTGCATGGATGCCGCGGCAACGGCTCTCCTAGCGCGCGCTGGCTGGCAGACGCCGCCGGCGGACGTATTTCCAACCGCGAACGAGATCGTCGCCCGCTATCTCGAGCCACTGGCCGCAACGACTGAGCTGTCCGGGCTGATCGAGACCAACGCGCGCGTCACCGCCGTCGCACGGCATGGCCTGGACAAAGTCGTTAGCCGCGGCCGCGACCACCGCCCCTTCGACTTGATCGTCCAGCGCGCCGACGGCGTTCGCCGCGATCTTGCGCGGGCGGTGATCGATGCCTCCGGCACCTGGACGACACCCAACCCGCTCGGCGCGAACGGCCTGCCGGCGGAGGGGGAGGACGAGTTTTCCGATTACATCGCCTATGGCATCCCCGATGTCCTTGGACGGCACCGGGCCATCTACGCGGGACGAACGACGCTGGTCGTCGGCGCGGGCCATTCAGCCGCCAATGCCTTGCTCGACCTGGCGCGCCTCGCCGAGGCCGAGCCTTCGACTGGCGCCATCTGGGCGACACGCGGAAGCGACCTCGCCCGTGTCTATGGCGGCGGCAACGCCGACCAATTGCCAGCGCGCGGTGAACTGGGCGCCGAAACGCGCGAACTGGTCGAGAGCGGTCGTGTGCCGCTGGTCACAGGGTTTTCGACAACCGCCCTGCGACGCGAAGGCGGCCGGATCGTCGTGGAAGGCGAGACGGCGGAAGGGCCGCGGCTGATCGGACCCGTCGACCAGGTCGTCGTCGCCACCGGCCAGCGGCCCGATCTGTCGCTGACTGGCGAACTGCGCCTGGATCTCGACCCCTGGCTCGAAAGCGCCAAGGCGCTCGGACCGCTGATCGACCCGAACGAACACTCCTGCGGCTCCGTGCCACCGCATGGCCATCGCGAGCTGGCACACCCGGAACGCGGCTTCTACACGGTTGGCATCAAAAGTTACGGCCGGGCGCCGACCTTCCTGCTGCTTACAGGCTATGAGCAGGTCCGTTCGATCGCCGCCGCGCTCGCCGGCGACCTCGCTGCAGCCGACAAGGTGCAGCTTATTCTGCCGGAGACGGGCGTCTGCACCACAGCGTTCTCCTCGGAACCTGGCTCCGCCGCGGGGTGCTGCGGCGGGCCCGCGCCCGTCGAGGCCGACGCCTGCTGCCTCGCCGATGCGATGGCGAAGGATGCCGGCAAGAAAGGCTGCGGCTGCGGAGTGGCGGCGTGACGAGTACCGCCATCGAGCCGCTTGGGACAGCCGAGGGAGCACCACGTCTTCGGAGCATCATCCCGGTGCTCGGGGTGACGCAGATTCTTGCCTGGGGCTCGTCCTATTACCTCCTCGCCGTGCTCGCCAAGCCGATCGCCGACGATACGGGATGGCCGCTCGGCTGGATTGTCGGCGGCCTTTCCCTCGGCTTGCTTGTCGCCGGCGTCGTCTCGCCTCGCGTCGGCGATACCATCCAGCGTCTCGGCGGGCGCCTGGTGCTGGCGACGAGTGCCGTGTTTCTCGCGCTCGGCCTGATCGGTCTGGCGCTCTCACCCAGCCTGCCCATCTACGTCGCCTCTTGGATCGTTCTCGGCATCGGCATGGGCGCCGGCCTCTACGATGCGGCCTTCGCGATGCTCGGCCGCTTTTTCGGTCAACAGGCACGCACGGCGATCACAACGCTGACCCTGTTCGGCGGCTTTGCCAGCACTGTATGCTGGCCGCTCTCGGCCATGCTGGTCTCGCATTTCGGTTGGCGTGACGCTTGCCTGATCTATGCGGGAATCCACCTCGCAGTCCTGCTGCCGCTGTATGTCTTTGCGCTTCCCCGAGAACCGAAGCGGGTGGCGGATGTCACCGCGCATGCAGCCGGTAATTCCGGCGACCGAGTTAATCGGCCGGTGCGCCACGGCGAGCGCCTGCTGTTCGCCTTGATCGCGCTCGTCATCACCATCAGCTCGATGATTTCAGCGCTACTCTCGGTTCACCTGCTGACGATCCTTCAGGCCCGCGACATCGCTCTTGCGGCCGCCGTTGCGCTGGGCGCGATTGTTGGGCCGTGCCAGGTCGGTGCTCGCGCAATCGAGATGCTGATCAGCCGGTTCCATCATCCGATCTGGACGAAGCTCGCCTCGACGGTTTTCGTCGCCGCCGGAGTCGGTCTCCTCTGGATCGGATTTCCGATCGTCGCGGCAGCGCTCGTGTTCTACGGATGCGGCATCGGCATTGAATCGATCGCGCGTGGCACGCTGCCGCTCGCTGTATTCGGTCAACACCGCTATCCATCGATCGTCGGCCGTATCGCGATGCCAAGCCTCATTATGCAGGCAGCGTCGCCTTCCCTCGGCTCGATACTGATCGAGCGGCTGGGCGCGAACGGAGCCCTCGGCGCGCTCTTCGCGGTAGCCCTCGTCAATGTCCTGTTGGTGATCGTGCTGTTCGGTTTCGTGGCGAAGCACAGGCGCTCGGCCACCGCTGTCGGCTGGGCCGAGCACTGAGCAGCGCCGCTCAACTATCCATAATCTCCCACGGATCATAATCGTGGTTATGCGCAGGTGGGCATAACCATGAGATCGATCCCTTCGCCACCTGATGCTTGCGCGCCGGCCGGCACAGCGGAATTCACCGAAGATTTTCGCTCCCGGTGCTGCCGGTCTTGCGCTATATTTCGGGTGCGCCGTGGTGGTGGTGGAAGGCGCGACCGTCAGACTTTGTCCTTACGGAGGCCACCACCATGATCATCCTCGTAATACTTGCATCCCTCGCAGCGATCGGCTTGCTTTGCTGGCTGCTGTTCACGCTCGCCGTCTTCGCGTTGCCGGCGTTTGTCGGCGTGACCGCGGGCGCCTGGGCGCATGGCACGGGCGCCGGCCTTCCCGGCGCCATCTTGGTCGGCGCCGTCGCGGCCGCCGTCACACTCGCGGCCGGGCATCTGCTCATCACCTTCGTTCGGCCTACGTGGCTGAAGCTGATCGTGGCGGCTGTCTTCATCGCGCCGGCGGCGATCGCCGGTTTCCATGCGACGCATGGCATCGTGAAGCACCTCATGCCGTCTGACGCTTGGCAGATCACGTTCTCCGTCATCGGCGCGATCGCGGTCGGCATCACCGCCTTCGTGCGGGTCGCGGGAATGGCGGCGGCCCCGGGCCCATCCGGCCGGGACCTTGCACGGGCTTAATCTTCGTCATCGCCGTCAGGAGGGTCAAAGCAGCAGTGGGCGTGTTGGCCCCCGTCGTCTCACGCTGTTGCGATGGGCGTGTGCGGCGGGATCGACGCTCGGCCCGGAGAAGCCGTGGTCGCTGGAGCGCTGCCTGGGCAGGCTCATGTCTCGGCGGCCGAACGGACAGTGTGGGGCGATCTTCCGGAGGGCGTGGAAGGCCAGGATGCAGCGGCGTAGGCCCGCCGGGAGGAGACGAAGCCGGTGAGCATGCGGTGATGCCTGTGTGCCGATGCGGGACGGCCGCCATCTTCTCCGTTATCTGACCGTACCTCGACCGCTCCAAACGGCCTCTTCAATGGCCTGATCTGGCCGAAGGCCGGCTGCGCCTCGATCGCCTATGACGCAACAGCCGCGTCAAACTTTCTTCCCCTGCCGGCTGCGCCGTCATTCCTCGCGAGACAAGAAAGTCTTCCTTAGCTGTCAGGCCCCTTCGGGGTGCGCCGTCGATCGCCTCCAGCCAACCGATCGCCATCGAGGCCGCAATGGTGCGGGCTCGGGAACGGAAAACGGAGACTTACAATGGCGACCATCGGCACCTTCAAGAAGACCGGCTCGAATGAGTTCACCGGCGAAATCGTCACCCTCAGCGTCCAGGCCAAGAACGTGCGCATCGTCCCCGACCAGCGCGCCACCGGCGAGAACGCCCCCAGCCACCGGGTCTTGGTCGGCCGCGCCGAGATCGGCGCCGCCTGGTCCAAGCGCTCCAACGAGGGCCGCGATTATCTGGGCCTCAAGCTCGACGATCCGAGCTTCAATGCCCCCATCTACGCCAACCTCTTCGACGACGAGGAAGGAGAAACCTTCTCGCTGATCTGGTCCCGTCCCAACGGGCGGCGCGGCGACTGAGGCCCGCGCAAAGGCCCCGGCCGAGAGGCCGGGGTCTTCCGCGTCTAAAGCGACCGAATCAGTTCTACGGATGGGCTCGAAGGTACCGAGCCACCGAGCGGCTTTTGGCTCGCCAAACTCACAAAAGACGACTATTATAGTCGTTTTCGTGGCGCGCGGAGTCCGGACTGTAGGAGGTGGTCATGCATGATCACCGCCCGACAGTCGCGGGCCGCCCGCGCGTTACTTGGTTGGAATCAGGAGACGCTCGCTGACAAGGCCCTGGTATCGCTGACCGCTCTGAAGCGCGTCGAGTCCGAAAGCGGTCTCGCTGTGCATGAGTCTACGCGCGACCAAGTCCGGCGAGCGCTTGAGGAAGCCGGGATCGTCTTCCTCAACTCCGATCAGGGTGAAGGGGTGATGATTGTCCGGAAAGATCGCCAGCGACAGACACGGCGGGCCTAAATTCAACAATACGCCAACACGCCGCCGTCTTTACGCTACCAGCGTCGTGCAAAATCGATCCGTTTCGGATAATGCCCCGGTGGGGATGTTAACTATGAGCGCTGAATCCAGTTTTCTTGACCGACCGCCGACGGACGCGCGGCTGACCGACTATGATCGCGCACATCTCGCGACCTACCTCCGCCTGCTCGATGCGGAAAACGAAGGCGCCTGCTGGCAAGAAGTGGCTCAGATCATCTTTGGCATCGACCCGAAGAGCGATCGTGCGCGCGCCGAAGTCGTGTACCAAAGTCATCTCGCGCGGGCGCATTGGATGACCCAAAATGGATTCCGCGATCTTATAAGGTCCAGTCTTCATTAACTCTCTTGCGCTCGGTGATGCAGCTCTTGCATCACCTGTGTTGGTCTTCGGGCTTCCCAAATAGTCGCTCAACCGAGCATCGTCCTCGCTTTGCAATCCTCGCTATGTGCGAGGGATGGGAGGCCAATGATGCCGGAGCAAGGCACATGGCGGATCTCGACCGCCTACGACTATGTAAATGATCTCGACGCTCCGGACTTGGCCTGGGAATTTCTGCGGCGTAATCCCGAGTATCAGCAAGATTACGCACGACTAAGTGTCGAAGGCGACGACGGCAAGTTAGCCGCCGCACTTTCCGACAGATGGGGGTTATCCTTTCGCGGCCAATCCCGAACTGTCGGCACCGACTGCAAACCCCACGTGCACTCCAGCAGCCGATCCCTGGACCCTGATACTGCAAGCGCTGCCGAGTTGGAGCGCACCACCGCCACCGGGTGACCGCAGCACGAACGGGTCGCTGCTCGGCGCCATATACCAGCGCATCAACGTCGGCGACGAGATCGTCCGCGCCCACCTGTTGAGTGGCGATGTTGGGGCGTCTGAGCCGGCGGCGCTCGTGCTTCTCGACGAAGCCACTCCAGATCGTCTGGAAGCGCTCGCCCGCTACTGGCGCGGCATGCACGCCCCGCCGGCGCCGCCGGATCCCCGCGTGACGCCTCTGCGGCGGCAACGCCTGCGCCAGATGCTCCGCGCCGTGGATGCGCGGTTCGAACGCGAGACCTATCGCGCGATCGCGAAGGCGCTTTTCCCGAAGCACCGGATCGAAGCCGCCTCCTGGGCGGGCGACGCTCTTCGCGAGACGACCATCCGTCTCACTCGCGATGGCATGAAGCTTATCCTCGGCGGCTATCGCGACCTCCTCAAACGCCCGCGCAAACCCTAGCGCCGCACACCCCGCCGAGGGTGTCGATTATTTCATGAAACCTTCGACATCGTGGATCGCGCCCGAACGAACGACCGTGCGCTGGAACCGCCGCCGACATCCGGCGGCCCCCAGCACCACGCGGAGCTTCGATCATGGCCGAAAGCGCGACCGTTCAAGTCCCTCCCCGCTATCTACGCACGCCGGAGGCGGCGCGCTTCCTCGGCCTGTCAGGCCGGACCCTCGAAAAGCATCGCACCTACGGCACCGGGCCGGCCTTCAAGAAGCTCGGCGGCCGCGTCGTCTACGCGATCGCCGACTTGCAGGCCTGGGCCAATCGCGGCACCAAGAATTCGACCGCCGACAGCAACACGGTCCTGCCAGCCAAGCGTCATGACACAACCGGCGCGGCAGGCAGCCACGCGCCGCAGCGCTGAGCCGATTGCGGATGTCGGCGCGCCATCACAGCAGCGAACGCGAGCAGCTCGATCTCTTCCGGGCGCTGCCTGGGGATCTCGCGCCGCGCGACGCGCAGGATCTGATGGCGTACCCGTTCTTCGCGCTCGGGAAGTCAAAACGGCTGGCCCCAATCGACTTCAAGACCGGCTCAATCGTCATCCGCGTGGAAGCCGTACCCGAGCACGGCATGGCCACCATTTGGGATGCCGACGTGCTTATCTGGGCCGCGTCCCAGATCGTCGAGGCGCGTGACGCGGGCCTGCGGCCGTCGCGCCTGATGGCGACCACGCCTTACGAGATTCTGCAGTTCATTGGGCGCGGCGTGAGCCTGCGCGACTACGACCGATTAAAGGCCGCGCTCGACCGCCTCCAGTCCACGACGATTGCCACATCCATCCGCCAACCGACCGAGCGGCGGCAGCACCGCTTCTCGTGGATAAACGAATGGAAAGAGCGCGCCGATGCCAGAGGCCGGCCGCTCGGCCTCGAGCTGATCGTGCCCGACTGGTTCTATGCAGCCGTCCTCGACGACGCGCTCGTGCTGACGATCGACCGCGAATATTTCGGCCTGACGGGTGGACTTGAGCGGTGGCTCTATCGCCTGGTGCGCAAACACGGCGGCAAACAGGAGTTCGGCTGGAGCTTCGACTTTCCGCATCTGCACGCAAAGTCCGGCAGCCTCTCGCCGCTCAAGCACTTCGCCTACGACCTGCGCGACATCGTCCGCCGCCAGCCGCTGCCCGGCTACCGCCTAACCATCGAGCAGTGCGTCGGCGGTCCCGAAATCCTTTCCTTCAAACCCATCGATCCGCATGCGCTCGGCATCCCACGCCAACGTCGTCGCTCAACCACGCGCTCCGGGGATAAGCTGTGAATCGTCTCGTGCTATCAGGGACCGGACCCATCGTGCCATCGAGGACGCGATCCTCGTGCTATCGGGGACCGAAATCGTCGATTCCGCTCGCTGAATCAGCAACTTGCGAGCCCCGTAACTTCTCTAACCTAGATTCCTTCGGAATCTTTCTAACGCAAACCGCATTTTCGTCCGCTGTGGACGAGTCCCCGATCGCCGGGAGACCGTCATGATCGTCGCGCTGCTCAACCAGAAGGGCGGCGTCGGCAAGACGACGATTGCGCTCCATCTCGCCGGCGAATGGGCTCAGCGTGGCCAGCGCGTCACCGTCATCGATGCCGACCCGCAGGGCTCGGCGCTCGACTGGTCGCAGCAGAGAGCGCGTGAAAGCCTGCCTCGGCTCTTCGGGGTGGTCGGCCTGGCGCGCGACACCTTGAATCGCGAGGCGCCGGAGATCGCTCGCGACGTCGACCACGTCATCATAGACGGGCCGCCGCGTGTCGCCGGGCTGATGCGCTCGGCGTTGCTCGCGGCCGACCTGGTGCTGATCCCGGTGCAGCCTTCGCCGTTCGATGGTTGGGCGTCGGCCGAGATGCTGTCGCTGCTCGTCGAGGCGCGCATCTACCGCCCGCAGCTGGCGGCGCGGTTCATCCTCAATCGCTGCGCCGCGCGCACCGTCATCGCCCGCGAGACGGCCGAGACGCTCGCCGACCACGATCCGCCGCTGCTCGCCGCGACCATCGGCCAGCGCGTCGCCTTCGCCGATACCGCACAGACGGGCCGGCTTGTCGGTGAAATCGACAGCGACAGCGCCGCCGCGCGCGAGATCGCCGCGCTCGTGACCGAGATCGGGAGGATCGTGCCATGACCGCGACGCCTCCAAAGCGTGCCTTCGCCACCCGCCCTGGTAACGCGGAGAACTGGATCAGGGCGGCCGACGCGCCTGCGCCACGCGTGCCCGACGCGGTCGTCTACTCAGCGCGGTTGACGATCGATGTGACGCCCGACCAGCGGGCCAGAATCAAGATCGCCGCCTTCCAGCGCGGCGTCACCGTGGCCGACATGCTGCGCGAGCTGCTCGCGCGCGAATTCCCCGAAGGCAATGGAGACGCGACATGACCGGCGCCGCCGCCATCCATGCGCGCGGCGCGTCGAGACCGGCCGCACCGCCACCGGACGACCTGACGGAGGTCGAACTCACCTGGATCGAGAAGCGCGTCGAGAACTGGATCAGGTTCGGCCGCGAGGTCGGCGAGCAGATCCTCGACCGCCGCCGGCGCGTGCTGCGCTTCGCGCCGGACAGCGTCTTCGGCTTCGTCCGTTGGGCGGCGAACGACCACGGCACCATCTCCTCGCACCTCGACGTGCTGCGCGCCACGCGTGCTGCCGAACCGCAGCAGACCGTGCCGTTCGTGTGGCCGGGCGGCGACATCCTGCTCAAGGTCGAAGGCTGGCCGAAGGTCGAACGCGTCCTGCAGATGATCGACGCGATCGAGGCGATTGGGATCGATCCAAGCGAGGTGTCGCCCGATCATTGGCGCCACGTTCACAACCGCATGACCGCCGGCGAGCCGCCGCGATCCTACACGGCCCAGCACCATAGGGCCTTCCTGCGTCGGAGGGCTGGATCATGAGCCGCTTCGGCTACGTCATGGTCACCTACGTCGTGGCCATGGGAATGGCGATCGCCACGTTCGTCCATTTCCCGACAAAGCTCGTTTGGAACGCCTCCGCCAGCACGCCGATCGGTCTCTACAGCATCGCGCCTAGCGACGGCTTCGAGGTCACCGACCTCGTCGCCGTCCGCGCGCCCGAGCCACTCGCCGCCTTCATGGTAGCGCGCGGCTATATCGGCCAGGGCGTGCCGCTGATGAAACGCGTTGCGGGCGTGCCCGGCCAGCAAGTCTGCCGCCGCGATCACGTCATCACGGTCGACGGCGTGCCAATGGGCGATGCGCTGGACCGCGACCATCTCGGCCGTTCCTTGCCGGTCTGGCACGGCTGCCGCCGCATCGCCGAGGGCGAACTCTTCCTGATGAACTGGTCGGTCCGCGACAGCCTCGACGGCCGCTACTTTGGCCCGCTGCCGACCAACACCGTGATCGGTCGAGCGACGCCGCTCTGGACCGATGAGCAAGGCGACGGCCGCTACGTCTGGCGCGCGCCGACCCGCTGAACTGCCACTTCCAACCACCAACAAGGAGACGACCATGACTCAGATCGGCCAATTCACCCGCACTAAATCCGGCTATTTCGGGCGGCTCACGGCGCTCGGCATCGACGCCGAACTCGCCTTCGTTCCGGCCGAACCGTCCGAAGCCGAGAACGCGCCGGACTTCCGCGTCCTGCTTGGCGGCGACGAGGGAATCGAGATCGGCGCCGGTTGGAAGCATATCGGCGAGCGCGCCGGCGACTACGTCTCCGTGCAGCTCGACAGCCCGCTGTTTCCACGCCCGCTACGCGCCAATCTTTTCCGTTCAGGCGACGACAATGCCGCCTGGGGGCTGCACTGGTCGCGGCCTGCCAAGCCGCGCAAGGAGGACTGATCGGTGCGCGCCTCGCATCGATCACAGCAGCATCAGGGCGGCGCGAGGAAACACCGTGCCGCCCCCCGGCTGCTCCTCCTTCTCCTTTCCGGCCTGTCCCTGGCTGCCGCCCAGACGTCGCCGGGGTACGCTCAGACCGTGCCGCCGGTTCCGGCCGAGGCGAGCACGCCGTTCGCCGCCTTCGTAGCAGAGGCCTCGCAGCGGTTCGGCATTCCCGTCGCGTGGATTCGGGCCCTCATGCGCGTTGAGAGCGCCAACGACGCGCGCGCTGTCTCGCCCAAGGGTGCGATGGGACTGATGCAGCTCATGCCCGACACCTGGGCCTATCTGCGCGCCCGTTACCGGCTTGGAAGCGACCCGTTCGATCTCCGCGAAAACATCATCGCGGGCACGGCTTACATGCGCGAACTCTATGATCGCTACGGCGCGCCAGGCTTTCTCTCGGCATACAATGCGGGGCCTGGGCGGTACGACGAGTACCTCGCGAACGGCCGCCCGTTGCCGGCGGAGACGCGCGCCTATGTCGCTCAGCTCGCGCCCCTTGTCGGCGGCGAACCGTCTGCTGCCGTCGTCAATGTCGCGGCCGCTGACCCGCTGGCCTGGACACGCGCGCCGCTCTTTATCGGCGGGTCCGAGCGCGCTCCCGGTGCAGCGGCTGCACCATCGGATGCGCAGCCGGGCGGCAGTGAGCCGACGGTTCATCCGCGCGATGTCTCGGCCGACGCGAACACGACAGGCGGCCTGTTCGTCTCCCGGCGCGAGGTTGCAGGCCCGCGATGACCGCCTCACCCGTCAATCGCAGCATGGCGAACCCCGGCGCAGATTGGAGGGCATCGGGAGGGAGGACCGCAAGCACAACCGCACGATGGCAGGATAAAGGGGCGCGATGTGCGCTTCGGTTCGGTTGTGCATTTTCAATGGGTTATACCGCGCTTTCGCGAGGTGCGCCTGACCGGCGCAGCCTGCGCGCTCGCGCTTTGGTCAATGAAAACATCGGCTTTGCGCGATGTGCGGAGCCTCGGCTATGAGCGACGAGCGCGATTTCCGCGTCAGGCCAGGTCGCATCCGCTCGACCAGCGCACAGCGCGCACGGCCCTTCATCGCCCAGGCGCTGGCGGCGGCCCAGCGCGCCGGCGGCAGCGTCTCCCGGCAAGGGAAGATCGGGTCCGGAGCGCGGTCCCGGTTCGGACGCGGCCAGTGCGCCTCGATCCAGGCGAACCGCCTCATCACCGCGCGCTCGCGCGGCGCGGTGATCAAGGCCCGCGTCGTCCGTCACGGTGGCCGCTCCGCGCCGCTATCAACACATCTCGACTATCTGCGCCGTGATGGCGTCACCCGTGACGGGGAGAAGGCCCGGCTGTTCGGTCCGGGAGGGGATGATGTCGACGTCAAGGGTTTCGCTGAGCGCGCCGAGGATGACCGCCACCATTTCCGCTTCATCGTCTCGCCGGACGACGCACTGGAGATGTCCGACCTGAAGGGTTTCACCCGCGAGCTGGTCGGCCAGATGGAGAAGGATCTCGGAACGAGGCTCGAATGGGTGGCGGTCGATCACTGGAACACCGAGCATCCGCATGTCCATCTGATAGTCCGCGGCGTGCGAGATGACGGCGAGAACCTGGTCATCTCGCGCGACTATATAAAAGAGGGCATGCGCGATCGGGCGCGCGACCTCATCACCCAGGAGCTGGGACCGCGCACCGATCAGGAGATCCGGCAGACCCTCGAGCGCCAGATCGACGCCGACCGCTGGACCAATCTCGATCGCCAGCTCGCCCGCGACGCCTATCGCACCGGCATCATCGATCTCGCGCCGCATGCCGACCGGCAGCCAGATGAATTCCACGCGCTGAAGATCGGGCGGCTGCGCAAGCTCGAAGGGCTCGGGCTCGCCGACGAGATCGGTCCTAGCCAGTGGACGATTTCGCAGAAAGCCGAGGCGACGTTGCGCGAACTTGGTGAGCGCGGCGACATCATCAAGCGCATCCACCATGGCCTGACCGCGCGCGGCATCGCCCGTGGCGCAGCGAGCTATGTACTCGCCTCGGAAAGCCTCAACGATCCGGTCATCGGCCGCCTGGTCGCCCGTGGTCTCGACGACGAGCTGAAGGGCACGGCCTTCGCCGTGGTCGACGGCGTCGATGGCCGCACCCATCACATCAAGCTGCCCGACCTCGACGCGGCCGGCGACAGCGCGCCGGGCTCGATCGTCGAGCTCCGGAAATTCGATGATGCGCGCGGCCAGCGGCGGGTGGCGATTGCGGTCCGCTCCGACCTCGACATCGAACGGCAGGTCACCGCCACGGGCGCGACCTGGCTCGACCGGCAGAACATTGCGCGCGAGCCCGTCGCGCTTGGCGGCGGTTTCGGCGCCGAGGTGCGTGACGCCATGGATCGCCGCGCCGAGCATCTGGTCGGCCAAGGTCTCGCTGAGCGCCAGAACCGGGGTGTCAGCTTTCAGCCAGGCCTGGTCGATACGCTTCGCCGCCGCGAACTGGACGCGGTTGCGGAAAAGATCGCCGCCGAGACCGGCCGGCCGCAGGTCAAACCCCAACCCGGCGAATACGTGACCGGCACGTACCAACGACGCCTCACGCTCGCGACCGGCCGCTTCGCGATGCTGGACGAGGGCCTCGGCTTCAGCCTCGTCCCGTGGTCGCCGTCGCTCGAAAGGCAGCTCGGCAAACACGTCTCTGGCGTCGCCCGCGGCGACGGCGGCGTCGACTGGAGCTTCGGCCGGCAACGGGGGCTCGGCCTGTGACCACCATCCCAACCGAAAGGACCCCGTCATGTCCGCCACCAAGATCCTGTGGGGGCAGATCCTCACCGTCTTCGCCATCGTCCTGCTGACGACCTGGGCCGCCACCCAATGGACCGCCTACAAGCTCGGCTTCCAGCCGCAGCTCGGGCCACCTTGGTTCATGCTCGGCCACTGGCCGATCTACTATCCGTGGTCTTTCTTTCCGTGGTGGTACTTCTACGACGCCTACGCGCCACCGATCTTCGTCGAGGGTGCCTACATCGCGGCTTCGGGCGGCTTCATCTCGATCGGGGTCGCGATCGGCATGTCGGTCTGGCGCGCCCGCGAGGCGAAGAACGCAGAGACCTTCGGCTCGGCGCGCTGGGCGCGCGCCGATGAGGTGCGTGGCGCGGGCCTGCTTGGCGAGGATGGCGTCGTGCTCGGCAAGTTCGATCGCGCCTATCTCAGGCACGACGGGCCGGAGCATGTGCTGTGCTTCGCGCCGACCCGCTCGGGTAAAGGCGTCGGCCTTGTCGTGCCGTCGCTGCTGACTTGGCCAGGCTCGGCCATCGTCCACGACATCAAGGGCGAGAACTGGACGCTGACGGCTGGCTTCCGAGCCCGACACGGCCGCGTGCTGCTCTTCGACCCAACCAATGCGAAGTCGGCGGCCTACAATCCGCTGCTCGAGGTGCGCCGCGGCGAGTGGGAGGTGCGCGACGTCCAGAACATCGCTGACATCCTGGTCGATCCCGAGGGCTCACTGGAAAAGCGAAACCACTGGGAGAAAACCAGCCACGCGCTCCTGGTCGGCGCGATCCTCCATGTCCTCTACGCCGAGGAGGGCAAGACGCTCGCCGGCGTCGCCGCCTTCCTGTCCGATCCGAAGCGGCCGATCGAGTCGACACTTGCCGCGATGATGAAGACCGCCCATCTCGGCGAGGCCGGGCCGCATCCCGTCATCGCCTCAGCGGCACGCGAGCTGCTCAACAAATCCGACAACGAGCGCTCCGGCGTGCTCTCGACCGCGATGTCTTTCCTCGGCCTTTATCGCGATCCCGTCGTCGCCGAGGTGACGCGCCGCTGCGACTGGCGGATCTCCGACATCGTCGGAGGTCGCCAGCCGACCAGCCTCTACCTGGTCGTACCGCCATCCGACATCGCCCGAACCAAGCCCCTGATCCGTTTGATCCTCAATCAGATCGGACGGCGACTGACCGAGGACCTGCACGCGAAGGGCAATCGCCATCGACTGCTGCTGATGCTCGACGAATTCCCTGCGCTCGGCCGCCTCGACTTCTTCGAGAGCGCGCTGGCGTTCATGGCCGGCTATGGCCTGAAGAGCTTCCTGATCGCGCAGTCGCTGAACCAGATCGAGAAGGCCTACGGGCCAAACAACTCGATCCTCGACAATTGCCACGTCCGCGTCAGCTTCGCGACGAACGACGAGCGCACCGCCAAGCGCGTGTCGGATGCGCTCGGCACGGCGACCGAGATGCGCGCCATGCGCAACTATGCCGGCCATCGGCTGTCGCCTTGGCTGGGCCACCTCATGGTCTCTCGCTCGGAAACGGCCAGGCCGCTGCTCACCCCCGGCGAGATCATGCAGCTCCCGCCGGCCGACGAGATCGTCATGGTCGCGGGTACAGCGCCGATCCGGGCGAAGAAGGCGCGCTACTTCGAGGACCGACGATTCCGGGAGCGGATCATGCCGCCGCCGGCCGCGACCAAGCCGTCGCGGGCAAGCACCGACGACTGGAGCCGGTTGCCGCTTCCGGCCCGTCCGATGACAGCCATCGCCGAGGGCTTGGCCGCGGCCGACGCCGACGATGAAGATCCGACCGGATCGGAGCAGCGCCGCCAACCCGAACTGGCGCGCGCCATACCGGCCGAGAATAAGGCGCCGATCGAGAACGAGTTCGATGGCAGCTTCGATGATAATGCCGATGACGATGCGGTCCGCATCAGTCGCGCCACTCAGATCATGCAGGGCGTGGCGCGCCAGGTCTCGCTCGATCCCGACGACGGCATGGAACTGTGAGGCGCTGATGTCGAAGCCGCCGAAGAAGCAGCGCCTGTCGGTCTACCTCGAATCCGAGGTGATGAAGGCGTTGGCCGCTCATGCTGCCCGGCGCGACCAATCGCGCTCGCTGATCGCCGAGGCGGCGATCGCGTCCTTCCTGTCGCCAGATGCGGCCGAGCGCCAGGAGGCAGCGACGACAAAGCGCCTCGATCAGCTCGACCGTCGCATGACCCGCATGGAGCGCGACCTCGGAATCTCTGTGGAGATGCTAGCCGTGTTCGTGCGCTTCTGGCTCACCACGAACCCGCCGTTGCCTGAGCCGGCCCAGGCCGCAGCGCGTGCCCAGGCGGGCGAGCGCTACGACGCCTTCGTCGCCGCGCTCGGACGCCGCCTCGCCAAGGGGCCGAAGCTGCGCCAGGAGATTTCCGAAGATGTGTCCCCGTCTATCGACCCTCGCAGAAACGGAGCCGATGAATAGGGCTAGGCTCAAACGCCAGCCAATCCGAAAGCTCAGTTGCTTGGATCGTCAGTCAAGCAGATTGACTTCGAACCCGAATATTTGCGGCCGCCCGGCAGAAATCCCAATATTCGTCCATGTCCGCGAGGGTGAGCTTCTTCCCGCCGCTTCCGCTCTTCGCTGTGCGCGAAATATCGAACGCCAAGAGCATCATATTCAGCACGTCTGATCCGACGCGCGGCTGATACAGGACTGGCAGATTCATCCGGAGGGTTCCAATCAGGGCGTTCGGTCCCCGTTACCCCCCGACACTCGCATGCGCAAGCCATCCGCACCTGCCCGCCAAAGGCCTCCCGCTGGCACGTATGTCGTGAAAGCATTGAATCGCATGGCCCCCGCGCGCGACGCGCAATAAGCACCGATTACAGCAACTCAAGTATTCGTCCGTTCCGCCGAACACCTGTTTCTCTACGCCACGCTACTACTACGCCCTGACGCTTGTTGCAGAGGGCAAGTTTCCGGTTCTCTTAATCGTCCCCGATCCAGGGGCGGCCTGATGCGGTCCCGCAAAGAACGGGGACAACGTGGCCGTCTCTTCCGAGAAATCTGAGGCGATACTTCGAGGGGCTCGCATGTTGCGAACCGCTCTCGGCCCCGCCATCGCCGGGTTTCTCGGGGACGCCAGCGTAGTCGAGGTGATGCTCAACCCCGACGGTCGTCTCTGGGTCGACCGACTCTCCGAGGGTCTATCCGATACAGGCGAGCGCCTCTCGGCGGCCGATGGCGAGCGCATCGTCCGTCTGGTCGCCCACCATGTCGGCGCGGAGGTCCATGCCGGCAATCCGCGCGTCTCGGCCGAGCTGCCGGAAACGGGAGAGCGGTTCGAGGGCCTGATTCCGCCGGTGGTGGCCGCGCCGGCCTTCGCGATCCGCAAGCCCGCCGTCGCGGTGTTCACCCTCCAGGACTACGTCGCCGCGGGCATCATGTCCGCCGAACAGGCCGAGATCCTGCGCCACGCGGTCGCCGACCGTCGCAACATCCTCGTCGCCGGCGGCACCTCAACCGGCAAGACCACGCTGACCAACGCGCTGCTCGCCGAGGTCTCCAAAACATCCGACCGCGTGGTGCTGATCGAGGACACCCGCGAGCTTCAGTGCGCCGCGCCGAACCTGGTCGCCATGCGAACCAAGGACGGCGTCGCGACGCTCTCCGATCTCGTTCGCTCGTCGCTCCGCCTTCGCCCCGACCGCATCCCGATCGGCGAGGTGCGTGGGGCCGAAGCGCTCGATCTGCTCAAGGCTTGGGGCACTGGCCACCCGGGTGGGATCGGCACGATCCACGCGGGCACTGCGCTCGGCGCGCTGCGCCGCCTCGAGCAGCTCATCCAGGAAGCCGTCATCACCGTCCCGCGCGCGCTGATCGCCGAGACGATCGACCTCGTCGCCGTGCTCTCCGGCCGCGGCTCCACGCGACGGCTGGCCGAGCTCGGCCGCGTCGAGGGGCTCAGCCCTGACGGCGACTACCGCGTCCGTCCCGCAACCCAGCCCCCCGAAGGAGACCCTGCATGATCCGCCGTGCCCTGCATTTTCGTCGCCACGTCGCGACCGCCGCATCCGTCCTGATGGTCAGCATGATGCTGGCGCCCGCCGCCCACGCCTCCGGCTCGTCGATGCCGTGGGAGCAGCCGCTTAATCAGATCCTTCAGTCGATCGAAGGCCCGGTGGCCAAGATCATCGCGGTGATCATCATCATCGTCACCGGCCTGACGCTGGCCTTCGGTGACACCTCGGGCGGCTTCCGCCGGCTTATCCAGATCGTCTTTGGCCTGTCGATCGCCTTCGCCGCGTCGAGCTTCTTCCTGTCGTTCTTTTCGTTCGGCGGCGGGGCCCTGGTCTAATGGCGGGCCTGATCGAGAGCGGCGGTGACGTGCCGGGCTACGGCGTCCCGGTCCACCGCGCCCTGACCGAACACATCCTGCTCGGCGGCGCACCGCGAAGCATCGCGATCCTCAACGGCACACTCGCTGCCGCTCTCGGTCTGGGTCTGCGCCTCTGGCTCGTCGGCCTGGGGCTCTGGGCCATCGGCCATTTCACTGCCGTCTGGGCGGCCAAGCGCGATCCGCAGTTCGTCGACGTCGGTCGCCGCCATCTGCGCATCCCCGGCCATCTCGGAGTCTGAGGCGGCCATGATGAACCTCGCCGAATATCGCCGGACTTCGACCCGCCTCGCTGATTTCCTGCCGTGGGCGGCGCTCGTCGCACCAGGCGTCGTGCTGAACAAGGACGGCAGCTTCCAGCGAAGCGCCCGCTTTCGCGGGCCCGACCTCGACTCCGCGGTACAGGCCGAGCTGATCGCAGTCGCCGGCCGCCTCAACAGCGCCTTCCGCCGGCTTGGCAGCGGCTGGGCGATCTTCGTCGAAGCGCAGCGCCATGCCGTCGGCGCTTATCCGACCAGCCGGTTTCCCGATCCAGCCTCGGCGATGGTTGATGCGGAACGCAGGGCGGACTTCGAGGAGGACGCCGCTCACTACGAGTCGAGCTACTTCCTAACCTTCACGTTCCTGCCGCCGGCCGAAGACGCTGCCCGCGCCGAGAGCTGGCTCTACGAGGGCAAGGCGGATCGCGGCGTCGATGCATGGGAGGCGCTGCGCGGCTTCGTCGACCGCACCGACCGTATCCTTCAGCTCGTCGAAGCCTTCATGCCGGAATGCGCCTGGCTCGACGACGTCGAGACGCTGACATTTCTGCACTCGACAGTCTCGACCAAGCGCTATCGCGTCCGCGTGCCCGAGACGCCGATGTATCTCGATGCGCTGGTCGCCGATCAGCCGCTTACCGGCGGGCTGGAGCCGCAACTCGGCGAAGCGCATCTGCGCATCCTGACCATTGTCGGCTTCCCGACAGCGACGACGCCCGGCATCCTCGACGAGCTCAACCGGCTGGCCTTTCCGTATCGCTGGGTGACTCGCGCGATCCTGCTCGACAAGACCGACGCGACCAAGCTGCTGACCAAGATCCGGCGACAGTGGTTCTCCAAGCGCAAGTCGATCGCCGCAATCCTCAAGGAGGTGATGACCAACGAGGCGAGCGTCCTCGTCGACACCGACGCGGCCAACAAGGCGGCCGACGCTGATCTCGCGCTGCAGGAGCTGGGCGCCGACTATGCCGGCCAGGCCTATGTGACAGCCACGATCGCGGTCTGGGACGTCGACCCGCGAGTAGCAGCCGAAAAGCTCCGTCTCGTCGAGAAGCTGGTTCAGGGCCGTGATTTCACGGCGATGCCCGAGACGATCAACGCGGCCGACGCCTGGCTCGGCTCGCTCCCCGGGCACGTCTACGCCAACGTGCGTCAGCCGCCGATCTCGACGCTCAATCTCGCCCACATGATCCCCCTAAGCGCCGTGTGGGCGGGGCCGGAACGGGATGAGCACTTCGGGGCACCCCCCTTGCTATACGGCAAGACCGAAGGGTCCACCCCGTTCCGGTTCTCTATCCACGTCGGAGACGTCGGCCACACGCTGGTGGTCGGCCCGACAGGCGCTGGCAAGTCCGTGCTGCTGGCGCTAATGGCGCTGCAGTTTCGTCGCTACCCCCAGGCCCAGGTGTTCGCCTTCGACTTTGGCGGCTCGATCCGCGCTGCGGCGATCGCCATGGCCGGCGACTGGCATGATCTCGGCGGCGGCCTGACGGAGGGGTCTCCCGACAGCGTCGCATTGCAGCCGCTCTCCCGCATCGACGAGGCGGCCGAGCGCGCCTGGGCCGCGGACTGGATCGTCGCGATCCTGATGCGCGAGAGCGTGCAGATCACGCCGGAGGTGAAGGAGCTGATCTGGACGGCGCTGTCTTCGCTCGCCAGCGCACCGATCGGCGAGCGGACCCTCACGGGCCTGTCCGTTCTCCTCCAGTCGAACGATCTGAAGCAGGCGTTGCGGCCCTATTGCGTCGGCGGTCCATACGGTCGGCTGCTCGACGCCGAAAGCGAGCATCTCGGTATCGCCACTGTCCAGGCGTTCGAGACCGAAGGTTTGATTGGGACAGCCGCGGCTCCGGCCGTGCTCGCCTATCTCTTCCACCGCATTGAGGACCGACTGAACGGCGAGCCGACGCTGATCATCGTCGACGAAGGTTGGCTCGCCCTCGATGACGAGGGTTTCGCCGGACAGCTTCGCGAATGGCTGAAGACGCTACGCAAGAAGAACGCCAGCGTGGTCTTCGCCACCCAGTCGCTCTCCGACATCGACGGCTCGGCGATCGCGCCGGCCATCATCGAGAGCTGCCAGACGCGGCTGCTGCTGCCGAACGAGCGTGCGATCGAGCCGCAGATCACCGCGATCTATCGCCGGTTCGGCCTCAACGACCGGCAGATCGAGATCCTCGCGCGCGCGATGCCCAAGCGGGATTATTATTGCCAGAGCCGCCGCGGCAACCGGCTCTTCGAGCTGGGCCTCGCGGACGTCGCGCTCGCGCTGTGCGCGGCGTCCTCCAAGACGGACCAGGCCGCCATCGACCGCATCGTTGCCGAACACGGGCGCGAGGGATTCCTCCCGGCCTGGCTGCGCCATCGCGGCGTCGATTGGGCGGCCGACCTCATTCCCAACCTCACCAACCTGGAGAGCCAGCCATGAAACTGCGTGTCCCTCGCGCGGCGCTTGCCGCCGCCATCCTCGCCATGCCGCTATCGGTATCGCCGATGCTGATCGCGCCGGCATCGGCCCAATGGATCGTCTACGACCCGACCAACTATGCCCAGAATCTGCTCTCGGCGACCCGGGCCCTGCAGCAGATCAACAACCAGATCACCTCGCTGCAAAATCAGGCCCAATCCCTGATCAATCAGGCGCGCAACCTCGCGAGCCTGCCCTATTCCTCGCTCCAGCAGCTCCAACAGTCGGTGCAGCGGACCCAGCAGCTCCTCGGCGAAGCACAGCGCATCGCTTACAACGTCCAGAACATCGACCAGGCGTTCCGCACCACCTACGGCAACGCGTCGATGTCGGCCTCCGACCAACAGCTCGTCGCGGGTGCGCGCGAGCGATGGCAGAACACCGTCTCCGGCCTGCAGGACGCCATGCGCGTTCAGGCTGGCGTCGTCGGCAATATCGACACCAACCGGACGCAGATGTCGGCGCTGGTCGGTCAGAGCCAGGGCGCAACCGGCGCGTTGCAGGCCACGCAGGCGGGCAATCAGCTCCTCGCGCTGCAGGCCCAACAGCTCGCCGATCTCACAGCCGTCGTTTCGGCGAACGGCAGAGCGCAGGCGCTCGCCGACGCCGAACGGTCCGCCGCTGCGGAACAGGGCCGCGAGCAGCGCCGCCGCTTCCTGACGCCGGGCGCCGGCTATCAGCCCGGCAACGCGCAGATGTTCCCAGGCCGCAACTGAGGGCGCGGCGATGGACGGAAAGATTCTCGCACGCGTCGGCGCCATCTTCTTCGTGACCCTCGCGATCACGGCGACGGCCATTCAACTCTCCCGCAAGGAGGAGCCGCCGCTCTATCGCAGCGTCGCCGCAACGCCCGAGACGACCGTTGACCCACTGAAAGCCGAGCTGCGGCGCTGCCAGCAGCTCGGCGAGGTCGGGACCCGTGATCCCGCTTGTCTCCAGGCCTGGGCCGACAACCGCGACCGCTTCTTGAAGCCTTCGCAGGCCTTGCAACCACAGCCGGCGCTGCAAGCGCCGGGACCGCAAGGCACGCCGCAGAACCCGCCAACCGTGCGCGAGCCGGGCATCAACGAGACCGCACCGGTGATCGATTCCCACACCAACGAGGCGCGTTGAGATCATGGGCGGCACGGGCGTCATCGATCATTTCCTCGAGGTCTTCACCCGCTACATCGATAGCGGTTTCGGCCTGCTCAGCGGTGAAGTGGCGTTCATCGCCACCACGCTGATCGTGATCGACGTGACGCTCGCAGCCCTTTTTTGGAGCTGGGGCGCCGACGACGACATCATGGCGCGCCTGGTCAAGAAGACGCTGTTCGTCGGCGTCTTCGCCTATCTGATCGGCAACTGGAACAATCTGGCCCGCATCATCTTCGAAAGCTTCGCCGGACTGGGGCTGAAGGCCTCCGGCACCGGCTTCACCGTCGCCGACATGATGCGACCCGGCCGCGTCGCGCAGACTGGCCTCGACGCCGGGCGGCCGCTGCTCGATTCGATCTCCGATCTCATGGGTTATTGGAGTTTCTTCGAGAACTTCCTTCAGATCGCGGTGATGCTGCTCGCCTGGGCGCTGGTGCTGCTGGCCTTCTTCATTCTCGCCATCCAGCTCTTCGTGACGCTGATCGAATTCAAGCTGACGACGCTCGCCGGGTTCGTCCTTATTCCCTTCGGCTTGTTCGGCAAGAGCGCCTTCATGGCCGAGCGCGTGCTCGGCAACGTCATCTCGTCCGGCATCAAGGTGCTGGTCCTCGGCGTCATCATCGGCATCGGATCAAGCCTCTTCTCCGAATTTACCGCCGGCTTCGGCGGACGCACGCCGACGATCGACGAAGCCATGGCGATCGTGCTCGCGGCGCTGACGCTGCTCGGCCTCGGCATCTTTGGCCCCGGCATTGCCAACGGTCTCGTCTCCGGCGGACCGCAGCTCAGCGCGGGCGCCGCGATCGGCACCGGGCTCGCCGCTGGCGGCATGGTCGCAGCCGGCGCAGCTACGGTCGGCGCCGTCGCTGCGGGCGGTGCTGCCCTGGCAGGCGGCGCGGCCGCCGCCGCTCGTGGCGGCGCTGCGCTCGCGGGCGGCGCATCCACCGCATACAGCCTGGGCGCCGCAGGGCAAACGGGCACCTCGGGCGTGGCCAGCGGCTTGGGCGGCATCGCCCGGGCCGCTGGTTCCGCTGCGTCATCGCCGCTGAGGCGCGCCGCCGAGCGCTCGGCCGCCAGTATGCATTCCAGCTTCTCCGGCGGAGCCCGAGCCGCATTCGAGGCAACCGGCGGCTCCTCGACCATGGGGACTGTCAGCGAAGCAGCCAATGACGCCGCATCGACCCCTGCCGGGGGCGGCGATCAGCCGCCGGGCTGGGCCCGCCGCATGCGCCGCTCCCAACAGATGAGCCACGCCGTCTCGACGACCGCCCATGCCGTGCGCAGCGGCGACAGCCACGGCGGCGGCTCCTCCATCAACTTATCCGAAGGCGACCGCTGATGTTCCGACGACCCTCGACGCACTATGGAAAAGCTCCCGAACCCGAAACGCCGTACCAGCGCGCCGCGCAGGTCTGGGACGACCGCATCGGCTCGGCCCGCGTCCAAGCGCGCAATTGGCGCTACATGGCGTTCGGCTCGCTCCTTCTGTCGGCGGGGTTCGCTGCAGCGTTGGTCTGGCAATCGGCCCGTGGGACCGTCGTGCCGTGGGTGGTACAGACCGACCGACTCGGCCAGGCGCAGGCGATCGCGCCGGCAACGGCGGACTATCAGCCGACCGATCCCCAGATCGCGTTCCATCTCGCTCGCTTCATCGAACAGGTTCGCTCGATTCCGGCCGACGCGATCATCGTGCGTCAGAACTGGCTGCGAGCCTACGACTTCACGACGGATCGGGGAGCAGCCGCGCTGAACGACTACGCGCGCTCCAACGATCCTTTCACCAAAGTCGGTCGCCAGCAGATCGCCGTCGACGTCTCCAGCGTAATCCGCGCTTCGCCGGACAGCTTCCGCGTCGCATGGACCGAGCGCCGCTACGAAAACGGCCAGCTCGCTGACACGACCCGATGGACGGCGATCCTCACCATCGTGGTCCAGATTCCGCGCAACGCCGACAGGCTACGCGCCAATCCGCTGGGAATCTACGTCAACGCAATTTCTTGGTCACGGGAGCTGGGGCAATGAAGATGCCGATTTTCCGTAAAGCCGGAGAACCGGCTTTACGTACTCACACACTCGCGGTTTTGCTGCTTTCCGCAACGGCGCTCGCCGGCTGCGCAACAACGCAAAAGCCGCCGGAGATCAGCTACGACGACGCGCCGGCTGCTGTGCAGACCGTCGATCCCCCGGCGCCAGTCCAAGTGGTTGAGCTACCGAGGCCGCTGCCGCTGCCCGGGCAGATGAAACCTGTCGAGCAGTCGCGCCGGGCACCCGAGCCGGCTGATCCAACGGCGCGGGTGAACCAGGCCAACGCCGCCGCCCGGATTCAGCCGGTGCGCGATGGATTCATCAACTCGATGCAGGTCTATCCCTTTACACAAGGGGCGCTCTATCAAGTCTACACCGCCGTCGGGCAAATCACCGACGTCGCCCTTCAACCGGGTGAGCAGCTCGTCGGCTCCGGGCCGGTGGCCGCCGGCGATACAGTGCGCTGGATCATTGGGGACACGCAGAGCGGTTCCGGCGCAACGCTTCAGGTCCACATCCTCGTCAAGCCGACGCGCGCCGACTTGATGACCAATCTGGTCATCAACACCAACCTGCGCACCTACCACATGGAGCTGCGCTCGACCGAGCGCACCTACATGGCCTCGGTGAGCTGGCAGTATCCGCAGGATCAGCTCATCGCGCTCCGCCGCCAGAACGCCGAGGCGCAGACGACCCAGCCGGTGGCGACCGGCGTCGATCTCGCGCGCATCAACTTCCGCTACGAGGTGACCGGCGATCGCGCGGCGTGGCGGCCATTGCGCGCCTATGACGACGGCCGGCAGGTCTTCATCGAGTTTCCGCGCGGCATCGGCCAGGGCGAGATGCCGCCGCTCTTCGTCGTCGGCGCCGAGGGCACCACCTCCGAACTCGTCAACTATCGCGTACGCAACAACTACATGATCGTCGACCGGCTCTTCGCCGCAGCGGAGCTGCGCTTCGGCTCCGGCGACAACCAGAAGCGCGTCCGGATCACCCGCACCGACGGGAGGCCCGCGTCGTGAGCGATGACCGGAACAAGGAAGAGGATTCCGGCGCGCCGCTCACGGGATCAGCACCGGAGGCGGCTGCGCCGATGCGCCTGCGCGCGGATGCTCCGCGCGTTACACGGCTCTCTCGGAAGGTCCTGGCCGGCCTTGGACTCGTCGCGAGCCTCGGTCTCGGCGGCGCGCTCGTCTACGCGCTCCAGACCCGTAATAGCGGGCGCGCGCCGGAGGAGCTGTATTCCACCGACAACCGAAACACGGCTGACGGCCTGGCGGGACTCCCGCGCGACTACACCGGCGTGCCCCAGCTCGGCCCGCCGCTGCCGGGCGACCTCGGCCGGCCCATCCTCAGCGCCCAGAACCGGGGCCAGCCGATCCCGAACCCGAGTGTCGCGCAGCCGCAACCGGGGCTTACGGCCGAGGAGCAGCGCAGGCTTCAGGAGATCGAGACGGCGCGAACCAGCCGGTTGTTTGCTGCCGCCGAGGCGCGCAACAACGCGCCGGTCACGGCGAACGCCGCGAACCAGGCGCCGCCGGACCTCGCAAGCCTCGGGCTTGCGCCGCCGCCGGCGACGCCCACCGCCCAGGACCGCCAGCAGGCCTTCCTCAATGCGCCGGTCAACCGGCGCACCGTCGCGGCGGACCGGGTCGCCGCGCCGGCGTCGCCAAACATCCTTCAGGCAGGCGCAGTCATCTCCGCCGCGCTGATCACCGGTATCCGGTCGGACTTGCCGGGCCAGATCACGGCCCAGATCACCGAAAACATCTATGACAGCCCGACCGGACGCATTCTCCTCATACCGCAGGGCACGCGCGTCGTCGGTCAGTATGACAACAATGTCCAGTTTGGCCAAAGCCGCGTGCTCCTGGTCTGGAACCGCCTGATCTTTCCAAACGGGCGCAGCATCGTGCTCGAGCGTCAGCCCGGCGCCGACGCCGAGGGCTATGCCGGCCTCCAGGATGGAGTCGATTATCACTGGTGGGCCCTGGCTAAGGCCGCGGGATTGTCGACGTTGCTCAGCGTTGGAGCCGAACTCGCCACGAACGACGACGACCGCCTTGTCAAGGCGATACGGAATGGCGGCCAGGACACCATCAACGACGCTGGTCAGCAGATCGTCCGCCGCCAGCTCAACATCGCGCCGACACTGACCATCCGACCAGGATTCCCGGTGCGTGTCATTGTCACGCGCGACCTTGTTCTCGAACCCTACGGAGCATCGTAATGGCGAAGCTGAAACTCGGCCCGATCGCCGACGACAAGCCCGTGAAGGTGACGGTGGAGTTGCCGGCGTCGCTGCATCGCGATCTCACTGCCTACGCCAAGGCGCTTGGCCGGGAGCAGAGCCAGACGATCCCCGACCCAATCAAGCTCATCGTTCCGATGCTGGAGCATTTCATCGCGACAGACCGCGGCTTCGCGAAAGCCCGCCACGCATCTTCAGCCGGATTACCGACGCGGCCGACGTAAGCTTTCGCTCTCTTCGCCTTGCCGGTCTGATGCAGATTTAGCGAGTCGCCCAGATGGTTGTTGATGCTGGCCCGCGACAGACAGGCTCAGCTCCAGCAGCTGCTTTAGCGCCGCATTCATGTTGGCCGTCGACCATACGACACTTGAGCTGACCAACTCGCTGCCACAGCCGACCGGAAGAAACGTGACGCCGGGGTAGCTCACCCCGACTGTAGAGTTAGCCGCGAGAGTGAGCCCGAATCCCTTGCCCACCATGTTGATAAGATTTTCCCGGCCCACGCGCTGCACCGAGATCTTCGGGTGAAAACCTAAGCCGGAGAGCTGCCGGACGAGAATGCCTTCGACCTCGGGCCCAGCGGCGTCAGCAGACACCAAGAAGGTCTCATCGCGCAGATCCTCCCAGTCAACGCCGGGGCGCGCCACAAGACGGTGCTGATCCGGCACGGCGACGAAGATCTGCTCGTCCCACAGGAGCTTCGCTTCGCAGCCGGGCAGACGCGGCGTGCCCGGAATGAACGCGGCATCGAGCCGCCCATTTAGAACGCCGGCGGCATTCGCCTGCGAGGTAGCCTCTTCCACCTTCACGTCCACGTTGGGAAATCGGCGGTGATAGGTGTCGAGCAGATCAGCGAGGAATCCGCTTGCCAAGGAGGCCATGAGGCCGATCCTCAGCTCTCCCACGTCGCCACGTCGTGCCAACGCCATTTCGTTGACCGCCTGGCGAAGATGCTCCGCGCCAAAGGCCGCTTCGCGAATGAAGCGCTCGCCAGCGAGCGTCGGCCGTGTCCCAGTCCTGTTGCGCTCAAACAGCGGTACGCCGAGCCTTCTTTCGAGCAGTTGAATGCGGCGGCTGACGGTAGACTGCGAGAGGTTAAGGACGTCGGCGGCACGCCGAAAACTGCCATGCTCGGCCACGATGATCGCGTACTTCAGGTAGCGGAGATCAAGCGCGAGATCTGGCACGAGGGCACACTCTGGCGCTTCCAGTAATCACGGCAACGCAGCGCCCAAATCGTCAGCAAACAGACGCGTGGGCGACTGTGCGAGAAACGGCTGATATTCCGCGTCTGCAAGGGCAAACGTGCTCATGATCTACCTCATGGCGGATGTTGTTCTTTAAGGCCCGCGACCGCACCGTCGGCGCTTGCTCGTCTGGTTCCACTTAACCGGACCGCCAGCACGCAGGGACTTGCCGCATGTAACCCTTTTCTGTCCGCATTCTGGAGTGCACGACTAATAGCCATCTCCCTACCGGGGGAGTGCCTACTAGCGCCAGTTAGGCGTTGTCAGGAACTCCCAATTCTGATTGTCGCGCTCTTGCCATGGGTGACCTTTCTCAAATCGCCAATGCCGGAATCCAAAAGAAATACGCGTTTAGCATGTAGAGGCCGGACGCAATAAGCGTCACGCCACCTGCCTTCTCGAAAATGCAGCGATATGGGGCCAAGCCGTGCATATTCTCGAGCCAGCCAACGCTGACGGCGCCAAAAGCAACTGGCAGGGCACGCCCTATTCCGAATGCGAGCAGCAGAACGGCGCCAGTCCACGGTGAGCCAAGCCCTGCTGTCGCTCCAAGCAGCACGATAAGTGCAGGCGTGCAAAACGGGCAGACCGCGATCGAGAATATGGCACCGAGAACGAACGCACCCCAGGAGGCTGTAGGCCGTTTCGCTCTTAACGCGAAAGCCGGCAGCGGCAGCCGAATCCATCCGGCCCACATCAGTCCGAGAAAAATCAGGAGAGGGCCGACCACGAGTCCCCACTCTCGTCCGATGAGAGACGCCACCCAGCGA
Organism: Mesorhizobium sp.; assembly: GCF_017306545.1. Taxonomy (GTDB): domain Bacteria; phylum Pseudomonadota; class Alphaproteobacteria; order Rhizobiales; family Rhizobiaceae; genus Mesorhizobium. Next base: position 16,421 of record NZ_JAFKID010000004.1, on the reverse strand, counting down.
CCACCAAGTCCAGCAGTGAAGCCCAGCGCGGCGTGCGTGATCAGCATGCCGAGGATGAACATCGCGCCGAAGAGGATCGCCTGTTTCCTCTCACGGGCTCTTGTGACGTAGGCGAGCGAAACGGGAATAGAGGCCAGGGCCACCGGATTGAAGCTGAAGACCAAGCCTGTGAGGAAGCCGACGCCAACGGCGGCTATACCCGCTTGCTCAACCGCCTGTCGGAGTGCATCGGCTTCCATCTCAATTCCTTGGCCTGCTGCGGCGAATAAGAGCGTCGCGAAGTTGATGGGGGGTCGGTAACGACGAGAACAGGAGTTCGCCGTCAACGGCGATTGCAGGAAGGCTCAGCACACCCAGTTCGACCGCGTAGTCTATATCTTCAAGGACATTCAGTTCGCGCCACTCGATGCCTGCGACTGTTCGTTCGGCGGTCGCCTTCAGATCCTCTCGCACAGCGGCGCATTGACTGCAGCCTGGTGAATAAAACAGTTCAACTTTCATGACCCGGGCACCGGCGTCGAGACTGTGGCTCGTTCCAATGCGGCGATGATGGTGCACTCCTTCACCGGTTGTGTCTCGTCCGCGCACTCGGCGATCAATTGATCAAGCGCCTTTGACATCGCCCTCATCACTCGAATTTTGTGCTCGATTTGCAACTTCTTCTCGATCGCCCGCGAACGAATGTCGCCGCAACAAGCCTTTTCGCGACCACGTAAAACAAGGAGTTCGCGTATCTCAGCGAGCGTGAAGCCGCAGTGCTGGGCCTGCTTTATGAAGTGAATGCGCCGGGCGGACTCCTTGTCGTAGACCCGGTAGCCGCTTTCGCTCCTGTCAACCGGTTCGATCAAACCTTCCCGCTCGTAATATCGCAGAGTATCAATGCTGACCTCCACTAGCGCGGCGAGCTTCCCAATCTTCAACATCTCAACCTCCTAACCTGATCCTCGACCCTTGAGTATACTCCAGAGTCAAGGATTTTTTGAGGGATGTTAGGCCGCTCGCCACTCTAAAGCTTGGATCGGGCGTCCAGTGTCGCGTCAGAGGTGGATGGAACGGCCCGCGACGTGATTTCGGAACGGAACAAAGCGAAGGACAATAAGGCGGCAACCAGCTCAATGGCCGCGAACAGTCCAAACGCCATCCCAAACCCGAAGCGCAGCAGCTCGCCGAAGATGAGGCTTCCCAAACCGAAGCCGACAAAGAGCGTGAAAACGTTCAAGCCCATCGCCTGCCCGGCACGCTTTCCGCCGAGCGAGGTGACAATTCCGCCGAAGAGCGGCTGCGTCATATCGTAGCCCAAGGACAGGATCATCGCGACCACGGGGGCAAGCATCACTGGGAAGCCGAGCAGCAAAGCTGCAGCTGCGAAAGCACTCAGAAAAAGGCCAACTGGTATCAACTTGGCGCGACCCCACCGATCGGCCACCCGGCCGATCAATGGCCCGAGCAGGAAGCCGGGGACGCCGTAACCCAGGAGTGCCAAGCCTATGCCAGTGGCCCCGAGGCCGTATCGCCGTTCAAAATACACGCCGAGCCAGGTGAAAACGCCGGAATGAAACATTGAATTGATTAGAACATAGCCATAGGTACGCTGCCCGCGCGGCGCTCCAAGCAAGTCCCTGTAACCACGAAACAGATCTTTGAGCGTGCCGGTCACCGGCTGAACCGTGGCAGCAATGATGGACCGGAAAGGCAAAAGGACGAGGAGGAGTGCCGCCCCGGCTGCCCCGACAACGACGAACAGCCCTTGCCAACCAACGAACGGGACGACCATTGCGCCCAGCGGCGAACCGAAGGCCATGCCGCCGGCCATCGCGCCGAACAGCCAGCCAAGCGGTCGGCCTCGTTGCTCATAAGGATACAGCCGGCCCACCAGCGCCAACGCGAGCGGAACGACCCCACTTGCACCGATCCCCGTCACCATCCGCCACAGCACAAGCTGTCCGATGGACTGTGCCGTCGCAGTCAGGATCGTAAGCACCGCGAAGGCCGCCAGGGACACGAACATCACGCGGTGGATGCCAATTCGGTCCGCCAGAAGACCGTATGCAATGGTCGCAATTCCATAGGGGATCAAATAGGCCGGCACAATGAGTCCGACCGTCTCGGCCGACGTTCCGAAGGCGTTCGATAGCGCCGGTATGATCGGCGCCACCATATACGCTTGAAAGAAGATGATGAAGGTCGCCAGCGCGAGCATTCCGAGGAGCCGCTCGCGCTGGCGATCGTCGATAGCTCTTGGTATACTTTGATGCATTCTAGCCAGATCCTTTTGTAGCATGTTGCTCGGCCTTCGATGAGGAGAGAGCGATCGGACGCCCAACGCTGCGGATCGCTTCGAAAAAGAGCCGTGGGCTTCCCCACAGCGAGTTGAAGAAGATCGCCGTGACGCTGACCGCCATCGCCACCATCGCCCATACAGGGTGGATCAGGCCGGTGGCTGCGAGCGGGATGCCGGCCCCATTGAAGAGGAAGGCCAGCGTGACATTCTGAACCATCTTTCCGTAGCTCCGGCGGCTGATGTCGCGGGCCTCCGGAAGGGCAGCCAAGCGGTTCGACAAGATGATGATGTCTGCCGCCTCGATCGCGATGTCCGTCCCCGCGCCCATGGCGATGCCGATATCGGCTTGCATCAAAGCCGGCGCGTCGTTGATGCCGTCGCCGACCATCGCCACTCGGGCGTTCGCCTGCAGCCCCCGCACGATGCCGGCCTTGTCCTGCGGCAGTACGCCGGCATGCACCTCGTCGACCCCGACATCGCTTGCGACCCGTTGCGCTGCCCGGCTGTTGTCGCCCGTGACCAGAATCGTCTTGAGACCGGCCTTCCGCAATGTCGCGACAGTAGCGATGGCGTCAGGTCGAAGCGTATCGCCTAGGGCGAGAGCACCGAGTGCACGTCCGTCCCGCGCGACGGAAATCACCGTGCGCCCTGCGGCTTCGAGAGCTTCAATGCTCTCGTGAAGATGCGTGAGGTCGATGTTCCGATCGGCAAGAAACCGCGGGCTTCCGACGAGAATGTCGCCAGTATCGATGCGCGCGACGACACCTTTTCCGGGAAACGCCTCGAATGATACGACGTCCGGGGGTGTCGCCCCACGCTCGAATGCGGCCTTGACGACGGCCTGGGCGAGCGGGTGCTCGGACGACGCCTCGGCGGCGGCGGCAATGGCGAGAAGCTCAGCCTCGCTGACCTCGACGGCTTTAATCTCGCGGACGACGGGCCGGCCCTCGGTGAGCGTCCCTGTCTTGTCGAGCACGATCTGCTTGACTAGCCGAAAGCCTTGGAAGGCTTCGCCGGTCCGCATGAGGATGCCGCGTTCGGCGGCTTGGCCGGCGCCGCGCACGATGGACAGCGGTGCCGAGATGCCAACTGCGCACGGATAACCCATAACGAGGACGCTGAGGCCAGCGAAGACGGCGCGCTCCACGTCGATTTGCCCGGTGGTGAGCCAGGACCCGACGAGCCAGCCCATAACAGCAATGGCTGCGACGACAAGAACCGTCGGCGTGTAGACGCGCAGCACACGGTCGACGAGATGTAGGAGGCCAGGCTTCAGCGCTCGTGCGTCCTCGACGTGCCTGATCACCTGGTTCAGGAAGCTGCCTTCGCCGACTGCTGCGACCTTCACCAGAAGCGTGCCTGTGCCGTTGATCGAGCCGCCGATCACAGAATCGCCCTCGGCCTTTTCAACTGGAACAGACTCCCCGGTCACGAGAGACTGATCGACGCCCGAATGGCCACCGACCACGGTCCCATCGGCGGGAATGCGCTCACCGGGACGGATCCGCACGAGGTCGTTAGCTCTGACATCCTCGATCGGCACTTCGACCTCCTGAGTGCCTCGCACGACGCGCGCGGTCTCCGGCTGCAGGTCCAAAAGGCGCTTCACCGCCTGGGAGCTGCGCGTCTTGACAATGAGCGAGAGCCATTCCGAAAAGATGTGGTAGGTGCCAACCATCACCGAGACGGCGAAGAATGCCGCGGTCGGATAGCCGGACTGATCGAGCACGAGCCCGATGACACCGCCGGCCATGCCCGCGAACGCGCCGATTTCGAGAAGCACATGCTGATTGAGGATGCCGCGTCGCAGCGCCTGGAAGGCCATGTAGAGAATATGCCTGCCGACGCCAAAGACCAGGGCCAAAGCCAGCGCGCCGGCGAGCCATGGCGCGACATTAGTCAGATATCCTTGCAGGTTGAGATAGAGCAGGCTCAGCGCCATGACGGTGAGCCCGCCAGCGGCACCGATGGCGGTCCATAGCCCGCTTGACCTCAGGACCAAGAACACAAATCCGCCGAGGCTCAGGCAAACCAAAGCTGGCAGAAAGCCGATCCAGCCGACCGTCGGATCCGCGATGATGGGGATGGAGGCAACGCTGAGGACCACCGCGACGACGAAACGTCGCGCCTCGCGGACGAGATCAAGCTCTTCCTCTTCGAAAGCCCGCAGCTTGCGAGGATCGGAGATGGTATAGCCGATGTCGCGCAGGGTCTGGAGCAGTTCCTCGGGACGGGCGATATCCGGATCGTACTCGACAAGCGCCTGCTCGTGCGTCAGGCTTACAGCCACTTTGTCGACGCCGGGCATTCGGCCCAGAGCCTTTTCGATCGTGCCGGTGCAGAGCGAGCAATGGAGCCCCCCAATACGGGCGCGGATCTTCCGGCGGTCGGCACGGGTCGACGGCTCCTCGCTCCACGGCTGGAAGGCGGAGGGGGCTGTTGTCTCAAGGCTCATCGCAAACTCCTCCTCACCGCGCTCGTTGAGCAAATCGCCGATTGGGCGCCGGTGCTTTCATCAGACGATCGGAACGGTGCTTGGGTGCTGATACCGATCACTGTCGTTCCACCACGCGGAAGCCGGGCTTCTGGACTGCGGCGACGAGGCGATCCTCGCTGACAATGTTCGGGTCGAAGAGGATGCGTGCTTGACCTTCATCAAACGAGACGGTCGTCGCTTGCACGCCGGGTTCGCCTTCGATCAAGGTCTTGATGGTGTTGGCGCAACCAGAACAGTTCATGCCTTCGATTTTGAATATGACGGTCTTCATCTGTTGCTCCATTCTTGACGACCGGCGTGAGGGCGCTGAACGCTTCAACTCGCGGCCGAGTCATACCGTGATCGCTCGACGCTACCCCCTGGAGTTAACTCCAGAGTCAAGCCGCTTTTCAGCGACCGTTCGCGTCTAACTTCTCTTGATGTTCGAGGCTGCCGCAGACCGCTAATTTCACCTTGGCTTGGTCAAGGCACTCGCAAGTCAGCCAGGCCCGCAAGCAAACCTTCCACCACCGTGGAATTTACCGACCGGGGCTCGGAATGGATGTCCGAGCTGTAGTTTAACCGGCGCAGCAGGACAGCTTGGCGACGTTCTTGTCGAACGAGAGGCCCGCGAGCTTCAGCCCGTTGACGGTCGTGAGGTACGGAAAGATCATATCGGCGAGGTCGTGAACGGTGGTTGGGGCCCGTCGCGCGCATGCGGTCATCGGCAATGATGCCGCCCCTCGGCGAGACGGCGACGCCGCGCCCGGTCAGCCCAAGGCCTTCGATGTTGGGCGTGCGCCCGGTAGTGATCAGCACCTGATCGGTATCGATCGTCGTGTTCTGGCCCTCGCGCGAAACATCCAGAGCAATGCCGTTCTCAGTCTTGCGGATAGCATGGTAGGCGATGCCGGAGACCACACTGATGCCTGTGCCGATTCCGTTTGCTCGCCGAGGCTAAGCTCGAGATCGGCACGGTGCTGACGAGGTATTTCGAAGACTAAGGCGATCCGCGCGAGCTTTATTGGGGCGGAGCTCGCCCAGATGTTCGCCGCGCCTGCGTCAAGGTAACACTCGCCGCCAATCCTGCCGCTGCGGACGAGTGCCACTTGCGCGCCGCCCTGATCGGTGGCTGAGATCGAGGCCGAGAAGCCGGCCGAGCAAGGCGCCTATGAGGACGAGATCGTAGGTGCCACCATTGTGACGTTCGCGCGGAGCGGGCGGTCTGCCAATGAGCCGAACTTCGATGTCGCGCTGATCGATGGTCGCGGCCCCCTAGCGAGGCCTGCGAGGCTCGCCCGAAAAGAGCGCGGCCAGCTTCCAACCCTTCGTCGATCGACAGCCGAAATCCAGGTCTCCTCCGGAGCCTATTCGCGGTGCCAGCAGGAGGGATGTTCGTCCGAACAGAAGAACGCTGTTGTCGTGCACAGCGAGTCCGCGGCGCACGCGTCCTCATAGCGAACGCTTAGCCACATGACGGCAGTCCGCGGTTCGACCTGCGCCAGTGTTCGTCCGTGGTCCCTCGTGGCGAGCCACTGCCGGCGCCGAGCTACGAATACATCCGTCCTATTTACACGCCATCACCGCCGTTTCTACCACGAAGCACCGCAGAGTATTCCAATTTGCGCCGTCTATCGGCTTGTATCGCTTTGCCCATGCTGAGGAGCAAACGATGAACCGCCCTGCCGCCGCTTTAACTCGACGTACTATCCGACGACACCAACTCCGGGAAATCGTCCCTCTTGCCGACACAACCATCTACGATATGGAGCAACGTGGTGAGTTCCCACAGCGCTTCTATCTGACGTCACGATGCGTCGTTTGGGATCTAGCTGAAGTCGAGGCTTGGGTCGAAAAGCGACGCCAAGCCTCAAGAGCCAAAGCTATCAATCGTGCTCCGTCGCCTGACGTGCATCAGCGGAAGACCCGGCCCGTCAAACACTAGGTTCGGGCACAAGCAAATCCATCGAAGGCGGGTAAAGGGTCGGTGCATACTTCTGACCCACCACCCACGCGTCCACGAGGTTCGCCCATTCCTGCATCATATGACGCCGCTGATGCTCGTATTCCGCCTTGTTGTAGATGCCGCGAGATGACCGCCCATCCTCATGCGCAAGACACTTCTCGATCCAATCGCTGTTGAAGCCGAGTTCGTTCAAGAGCGTCGATCCCGTCCGGCGGAGGTCATGGACAGTGAAGGGCTCGAGCGGCAGTCCCTCCTTTTTCGCACGGACCACAACAGCTGCTGTGATGCGGTTGAACGTCGCACGTGACATCGGCGCGTCTGCATCGTAGCGCGACGGCAGGAGATATTTCGAGTTGCCAGCGCAGGTTTTCAGCGCGATCAGAATGTCGATCGCCTGCTGGGCAAGATAAACGTTGTGAGCCTTAGACCGCTTCATCCGCTCCTTCGGAATCGACCAGACCGCATTCTCGAAGTCGACCTCGTCCCAAGTGGCGTCCTGAAGTTCGCTCTTGCGGACCATCGTGAGCAGGAAGAGTCTCATGCCAAGCCTGATTGTTGGCAGAGTAGGCACGTGCTCAAGCTGACGCAGCATGATGCGGATCTCTGCGGCTGATAGCGACCGATCCTTCGGCACGAATGTTGCGATCGAAGCCGGCCCGACTTCGTCGGCCGGATTGGGCACTTTCTCCCCGTGCAGGATCGCAAAGGCATAGACCAATTTCACGATGTCACGGACATGGACGGCCGTGGCCGGAGCTCCTCGCTCCTTCACCTTTGTGCACATTGCACGTAGATCGTCAGGGCCAATTTCCGTCAGAAGCCGATTGCGAAAAGTCGGGAGGATGTCCCGCTCGTAGATAGCTCGGCGCATCGCCCTGGTGCTATCGGCCATCTTCGCTTCTTTCAGCCAGCTCTCTCCGAACTCCCCGAAGCTTTTCGCCTCCTTGAGGCGACGCTTTTCGCGCTGCTTCTCATGGGCGGGCGAGCGTCCCTCCGCTATCGCCCGCTTGGCATCGACGAGCTTCTCCCGCGCCCGAGCTAGTGAGAGGTCAGCGGCGCCATAGCGTCCAATCGTCAACGTCTCCCGCCGACCATTGAGGCGGTAGTCGTAGCGAAACACGATCGCACCCGACGGCTGGACCACAACGTACATACCGTCACGGTCCGCGATCTTGTATAATTTCTCTTTAGGTTTCAAATTCTTAATGCCAGCATCCGTCAGCATGTGCTCCCTCCAAAACAAAGGTTTTCAGGGGAGAGCCCCGAATTATACCGTCAAGCCCAAAATGGCCTCTTCTTAAACGCATTTACTGCTTATTTTTCAATTGGATAATGGCAAAAAATATACCGTCACGGCTCTCTTGAACTTGACGGTATAAGCATTTTCAAGGCCGATCAAGAGTCGGCCATACCGCCTACTATACCGTCATCCAGAAGGCTTGCCCTGCGATAGACGGCGATAGATACAGGGGTATTTATTGTGGTATATCAGCCGCTTATGCCGCACAGTAGCGTACATTTGGATACGCTCGGATAGGCAAAAATCATTCCCACTCGATAGTGCCGGGGGGTTTTGAGGTGACGTCGTAGACGACGCGGTTTACGCCCTTGACTTCGTTGATGATGCGGGTGGCGGTGCGGCCGAGGAAATCCATGTCGTAGTGGTAGAAATCGGCCGTCATGCCGTCCACCGACGTCACCGCGCGCAGCGCCAGAACGGAATCGTAGGTGCGGCCGTCGCCCATCACGCCCACCGTCTGCACCGGCAGAAGCACGGCGAAGGCCTGCCAGATGGCGTCGTAGAGGCCGGCCTTGCGGATCTCGTCCAGATAGATCGCGTCGGCTTCGCGCAGGATCTCCAGCTTCTCGCGCGTCACGCCGCCGGGGCAGCGGATCGCAAGGCCGGGACCGGGGAAAGGATGGCGGCCGATGAAGCTCTCGGGCAGGCCGAGTTCCTTGCCCAGCGCCCGCACCTCGTCCTTGAACAGTTCGCGCAGCGGCTCTACCAGCTTCATGTTCATGCGCTCGGGCAGGCCGCCGACATTGTGGTGCGACTTGATGGTCGAGGAGGTGGCGCCGGTGAAGGAGACGCTTTCGATGACGTCGGGATAGAGCGTGCCTTGCGCCAGAAAATCGGCCCGTTCCCCGTCTTTGGCGAGCTTTTTCGCTTCCTCCTCGAACACTTCGATGAACAGGCGGCCGATGGTCTTGCGCTTCTTTTCCGGGTCGCTCTCGCCTTCCAGCGCCGAGATGAACTTGTCCGAAGCGTCGACCAGGATCAGCGGCAGATTGTAATGCTGGCGGAACATCGCCACCACGTCGGCCGCCTCGTTCTTGCGCATCAGGCCGTGGTCGACGAGGACGCAGGTGAGTTGGTCGCCGACCGCTTCGTGGATCAACAGCGCCGCGACGGAGGAATCGACGCCGCCCGAGAGCGCGCAGATCACCTTGCCCTTGCCGACTTGCCTGCGGATCGCCTCCACCGCCTGCTCGCGATAGGCGGCCATCGTCCAGTCCGGGCGCAGGCCGGCGATGTGGTGAACGAAATTCCGAAGCAGCTTGGCACCGTCAGGCGTGTGCACGACTTCGGGATGGAACTGCACGGCGTAGAACTTCCGCTCCTCGTCCGCGATTGCCGCGAAGGGCGCGCCCGTCGAGGTGCCGACCACCTTGAAGCCGGGCGGAATGGCGGTGACGCGGTCGCCGTGACTCATCCATACCTGATGGCGGGTGCCCTTGGCCCATATGCCGTCGAACAAGGCGCAATCGCCGTCGATCTCGAGGAAAGCGCGGCCGTATTCACGATGGTGACTGGTTTCGACCTTGCCGCCCAGTTGGGCGCACATGGTCTGCTCGCCATAGCAGATACCGAGCACCGGAATGCCGGCCGAAAACACCGCGTCCGGCGCACGCGGGCTGCCGATGTCGACGGTGGAATGCGGACTGCCGGAGAGGATGACGGCCTTCGGCCTGACGCGCTGGAAAGCCTCGGCAGCCGACTGGAACGGCACGACTTCGCAGTAGACGCCGGCCTCGCGCACCCGTCTCGCAATAAGCTGCGTGACCTGGCTGCCGAAGTCGATGATGAGAACGGTGTCGGGATGTGTCGTCATGGCGGGCCTTTAAAGACAAAGTCGAGTCGGCGCAATGGGTTGGCACGCGGAACAGACAGTCCGATTCAGGCGCCTCATGCGTCGGGTCAGCGCCTTCGCGCGGAGGGTCAAGGCATAAGCGTAGCTGTCGCGAGCGCTTCGGAAAGATGCTCGACGGCAGCCGCCAGTTTTTCATCGATGACGTGCAGGTATTCCGTCCAGTCGCCGACATGGCTGAGCTCTGCCGCGCCATCGGAAATGCCGCGCAGGGCGACCAGCGGGACGGAGAACAGCTGGCAGGCACGCAGGACCGCGAAGGTTTCCATGTCCACCATGTCTTCGGCGATGGCGTCATAGGCTTTGCCGGAAATGATCGCGGCGCCGGTCGACAGCGTCGCCTCCGCGATGCCGGGAATACGCATCGGCAAGGGTACCGTCGCAGGCTGATCGAGGAATGGCGTCACGCCCTTCTCGAAACCCAGCGGCGAGGCGTCCATGTCGCGATAGCTGACGGAAACGACCTGATAGATTTCGGCCTGTATCAGCTTTCGCGAGCCGGCGGAGCCGAGCGAGACGACGAGATCCGGCAGTGTGCCGGCGGCTTCCAGCCTCGCCAGTCCGGCGCCCGTGGCAACGCCGGCCTCGACCGGGCCGACGCCGGTCATCAGCGGTACGAAAAGACGCTTCAGATGCGGGCCGTATTCGGCCTCCGCCGCCATGACGAAAAGCATGGATTTGCCGGCGATCCGCGTGACCGCCATGTCAGCCTTCCATGCCCTGCCGTCCCGTCACCGTCATCATGGTGCCGGTCATGGTGGCGATCAGCTTGGCCTCGCCGTCGTCGGCGATGGCGTAGGCCTGGCCGTCCGCCACGATGATGGTGCGGCCGGGCTTGGTGACGGAGCCGCGGAACAGGAAGCGCTCTCCCCTGCCGGGCGCGAGCAGATTGACCTTGAATTCGATGGTCAGCACGGCCGCACCTTCCGGCATCAGCGAGAAGGCGGCATAGCCGCAGGCCGAATCCAGCGCAGTGGAGATGACGCCGGCATGCAGGAAACCGTGCTGCTGGGTCAGCGCCTCGCTGTAGGGCATTTCGATCTCGACGATGCCGGGCGTCACCAGCGTGAGTTCAGCGCCGATGGTCGCCATCGCCTGCTGGCGGGCGAAGGAAGCGCGCACGCGCTCCTCGTAGTCTGGGGCCGGAACGATCTTGGCTGCCATAAGGGTGCTTTCGCTGCTGACGATCGCGGTTATCGCAGAGGCCGCGACGGCAGGCAATCGCGAATTGTGCGGTGCAACACGATACGCCGACTTCCCTACCCTTGAGGGGAGGCTGCCGCCCGCAGGATGGTGGGAGAGGTCGCTCGCCGTAGAGCGAGGTTTCGCTTTTGCGTTGGAGCGATTGAGAGGACCCCTCCCGGCCGCTTCGCGGCCACCCTCCCCTCAAGGGGGAGGGGGAAACGGCGCTTCGCCTAACCCACCCGGCGCAGTGCGCAGAAGAAGAAGCCGTCGGTGCCGCTGCGGGCCGGCGAGAGCGAGATGCCGCGCTCTCTGTCGATGCGGGCCGCCGCCGTGCGGGCGGGGAAATGCGCCTCCCACAAGGCCGCATGATCGACGGCCGAAAAGGCCCCGTCGCGGCCGCGAAAGGCCTCGATCTGGCCGCCGTTCTCCGCCTCGAACACCGAGCAGGTGACGTAGACCAGAAGCCCGCCCGGCTTGACGAAACCCGAGGCCGTGTCGAGGATCGCCGCCTGCTCGGCACGGCGCGCCTCCAGCTGCCTGTCGGTCAGCCGCCATTTGGCGTCGGGGCGTCGCCGCCAGGTGCCGGAGCCGGTGCAAGGCGCGTCGATCAGCACGATGTCCATATGGCCGGCAAGCGGCGCAAGCTCGGCCGGCTTCGCCACCACCTGCACATTGCGGGACTCGGCCCGCCGCAGCCGCTCGAAGATCGGCGCCAGGCGCTGCTTTTCGGCATCGTGGGCGAAAATCTGGCCGTGGTTCTCCATTGCCGCCGACAGCGCCAGCGTCTTGCCCCCGGCGCCGGCACAGTAGTCGAGCACCTGCATGCCCGGCGCGGCGCCCGCCAGCAGCGCGGCGATCTGCGAGCCCTCGTCCTGCACCTCGAACCAGCCTTTTTGGAAAGCCGGCTCGGCCTGCACATTGGGATGGCGGCCGCTGCCTTCGATCGGCGGAACGCGGACGCCGTCCGGCGCCAGCGTCGTCGGCCTGGCTTCCGGCAGCGCCAGCTCGGCCAGCACCTTGTCACGGCTCGCCTTCAGCGTATTGGCACGCAGGTCGAGCGGCGGGCGACCGGCAAGGGCCGCCGCTTCCGCCACCCAATCGGCGCCGAAGGCGCCTTCCAGCAGTGGCGCGCACCAATCGGGACAGTCGGCCCGCACCGCATCCGGCGCTTCCGCCGGAGAACGGCATGCCGCCGCCAGTTCCGCTTTTGAAAGCGGCTCGGGAGCGAACCTGTCGCCCGCCAACGCGGCGTCGAGGCTTTGCGGCGTCTCACCCCATTCGAGCAGCAGCGCGCCGAAGCCGACGGCGCGCGGCGTGTCGCCGTCCATGAGCCAGCCGGCAGAGCGCCTGCGGCGCAGCGCGTCGTAGACGATGTTGCCGATCGCCGCGCGATCGCCGCCGCCGGCGAAGCGGTGCGATAGGCCCCAATCGCGCAAAGCCTCCGCCGCCGGCCGGTGCCGCCGCCCGATATCTTCCAGCACTTCGATGGCCGCAGCCAGTCGTCCGCCCAGTCGCATGCGCACCACAGCCGATTGATTTCACGCCTGCTCTAAAGGGCGCGACGGCCGCGCACAAGCGGCGGCGTCCGCGCAATGCGCACGCTTTGCAACTTTCAGGCGCGGCCATACTCTAGCGCTCGTGATTCGCCGCCGAAGAGCAGGTGGCGAACGCATTTACGAGGAGAGGGAAAATGAAGCTGTTTCTTGCGGAGGTGCTGGGCACCTTCTTGCTTGTCTTCATCGGTTGCGCGGCCATCGTGACGGGCGGCCTCGGCGGCGCGCTGCCGATTGGCCAGATCGGCATCGGCCTGGCGTTCGGCCTGGGTCTTGTGGCGGCTGCCTATGCCATCGGGCCGATCTCGGGCGCGCATCTCAACCCGGCGGTGACGCTGGGCTTCTTTCTCGCCGGGCGGCTGCCGGCGAAGGATGTCATCACCTACTGGGTCGCGCAGATCGTCGGCGCCGTGCTGGCGACCGTAGCGCTGTGGATCATGGTGTCCGGCAAGGTCGGCGACCCGGTGACGAATTTCGGCGCGACGACGTGGGACCCGGCGAAATGGGGCACCTCCTCGATCTTCCTGACCGAGATGATCGCCACCTTCACCTTCGTCATCGTCATCCTGGCCTCGACCAGCGCCAAGCATATGAACATGCTGGCCGGCCTGATCATCGGCCTGACGCTCGCGGCGCTGCATCTCGGCTTCGTCCCGATCACCGGCAACTCGCTGAACCCGGCACGCTCGATCGGCCCCAACCTGTTTTCCGGCAGCGTGGCGATCGGCCAGTTGTGGCTCTACATCGTTGCCCCGCTGGTCGGCGGCGCCATTGCCGGCATCGTCGCCAGGACCGGCGTGTTCGAGAAGGACTGAGCCGGTATCTGACGGCAAACGGGAAAGGCCCCGCGAGGGGCCTTTTTCTTTGGCTGGCTGCGAGATTCGCTTGGGCCGCCCCTCATCCGGCTGCCGCCACCTTCTCCCCGTAAACGGGGAGAAGGGACGCCCCTTCGACCCCATGCCTCACATGCAACGCTGGCGGTCGGCGAAATCGGACAAGAGACCCCTTCTCCCCGTCACTATACGGGGAGAAGGTGGCGGCAGCCGGATGAGGGGCGGCGCCGACGGATGCCGGAAGAAAGGCTCTCTAAGCCGTCCTTTCTTCCGCCAGGCCAAGCTCCTCGCTCATCGCGTCGCGCATGACGAACTTCTGCGCCTTGCCGGTGACGGTCATCGGTAGGCTGTCCTTGAAGCGGACGTAGCGCGGGATCTTGTAGTGGGCGATCTGGCCCTGGCAGAAGGCCTTGATCTCGTCCTCGGTAGCGCTTTCGCCGGGCTTCAACACGATCCAGGCGGCAAGCTCCTCGCCGTATTTCTTGTCCGGCACGCCGAACACCTGCACTTCGCGCACCTTGGGGTTGCGATAAAGGAATTCCTCCACCTCGCGCGGATAGACGTTCTCGCCGCCGCGAATGACCATGTCCTTGACGCGGCCGACGATGTTGCCGAAGCCTTCTTCATCGATGGTGGCGAGGTCGCCGGTGTGCATCCAGCCTTCAGGATCGATGGCTTCGGCCGTCTTGTCCTCGTCCTCCCAATAGCCTTTCATCACCGAATAGCCGCGCGTGCACAGTTCGCCCGCCTCGCCGACGGCGGCCGTGCGTCCTTCGGCGTCGACCACCTTGCATTCGACATGCGGCTGGATGCGGCCGACCGTTGAGACGCGCTTTTCCAGCGGATCGTCGGTGCTCGACTGGAAGGAGACGGGGCTGGTTTCCGTCATGCCGTAGGCGATGGTGACCTCGCGCATGTTCATCAGCGATATGACCTTCTTCATCACCTCGATCGGACATGGCGAGCCGGCCATGATGCCGGTGCGCAGGCTGGTGAGGTCGAATGACTTGAAGTCGGGATGGTCGAGCATGGCGACGAACATCGTCGGCACGCCGTAGACGCCGGTGCAGCGCTCGGCCTCGATGGCCTTCAAGGTGGCGCCCGGCTCGAACCCCTCGCCCGGAAAGATCATCGCCGCGCCCTTGGTGACGCAGCCCATCGAGCCCATCGACATGCCGAAGCAATGGTAGAACGGCACCGGGATGCACAGCCGGTCTTCCGATGTCAGCTTGATGGCGGACGTGACGAAATTGCCGTTGTTCACGATATTGTCGTGCGTCAGCGTGGCACCCTTCGGCGCGCCGGTGGTGCCGGAGGTGAACTGGATGTTGATGGCGTCGTCGGGCTTCAGCGTCGCGGAAATCGCGTCCAGCCTTTCGTGCTCGTCGCGGCCGCCCATCGCCAGCACGTCGCCGAAGTTGAGCATGCCGGGCGAAGCCTCTTCGCCCATGCGGATGACGATCCTGAGCGACGGCAGCTTGACGGCGGCCAGTTTGCCCGGCGTGGCCCGGGCCAGTTCCGGCGCCAGCGTCGCCAGCATGCCGAGATAGTCCGAACTCTTGAAGTTCGCGGCCGTGACCAGCGCCTTGCAGCCGACCTTGTTCAGCGCATAGTCCAGTTCGGAAAGCCGATAGGCCGGATTGATGTTGACCAGGATCAGGCCGATGCGGGCGGTGGCGAACTGCGTGACCAGCCATTCCCAGCGGTTCGGCGACCAGATGCCGATGCGGTCGCCCTTTTCCAGTCCGAGCGCCAAGAGGCCGGCGGCGAAGGCATCGACGGTCTCGGCAAGTTCGACCCAGGTGAAGCGGCGGTCCTGACCGACGAAGACGGCGGCGTCGCGGTCGGCATAGGCCCGCGCTGTCTCGGCGAACTGTTCGGGAATCGTCTTGTGCAGCAACGGCACGGAGCGGTCGCCCGACACATGCGCGACGCTGCTCCTCGGTTCGATGAAGGCTTCGGCCGCCTCGTCTGCGGTCCTTGCGCTGGTGGTCGTTGCGCCTATCTGGGCCGCGTTTCCGGTTGCCATGGGTTCCTCCTTCACATGCGGGGGAGTGGACCCTAGCACCGGGAGACGCGCGCGCAATGCCGCTATGGTAGGAAGGCTTTTCCTGTCGGGTCGGCGCCGGCCGGAATTGACGGCGGCGTCTGCGTCAGCCGACCGTCTTCGATACTTTCTCAACGATTTCGGCGACCCGCGCCTCATCCGCCGGCGAACGCTCCTTGCGCGCCGCCACCAGGCAGGCCTGCGAGCGCAGGATGACGCCGTCCGAGAGCACCTTGAGATGGTTGGCGCGCAGGGTCGAACCGGACGAGGTGATATCGACGACGATATCGGCGGAACCCGCAGCCGGCGCGCCTTCCGTGGCGCCGAGGCTTTCGACGATGCGATAGACCTGAATGCCGTGCTTGGCCGTGAAGAACTGCTGGGTGAGGCGCCAGTATTTGGTGGCGATGCGCAGGCGCCTTCCGTGCCGCTGGCGGAAATCGGCGGCGACGTCGTCGAGGTCGGCCATGGTATCGACGTCCAGCCAGATCTCCGGCACTGCCACCACGACGTCGGCATGGCCGAAGCCGAGCCGAACGGCGATTTCGGCACGCGCCTCCCAGTCGGCCAGATTCTCGCGCACCAGGTCCTCGCCGGTGACACCGAGGTCGACCGTGCCGGAGCCGATCTCGCCGGCGATTTCGGACGCCGACAGGAACGCCACCTCGACGCCGGGGCAGGCCTCGATGCGGGCGTGGTACTTGCGCTCGTCTTCCGGCAGGCTGACGGCCAGTCCGGCCTTGGCCAGACCCTCCAGCGCCTGCTCCTTCAACCGGCCTTTCGAGGGAAGGGCGAGAGTGACGGTCATGGGAGAGCCTCGCTAGTCGCGGCCAAGATACCCCCACCCCTAACCCCTCCCCTCAAGGGGGAGGGGAAGCTGCCGCGCCCAAGTCCCCCTCCCCCTTGAGGGGAGGGGTTAGGGGTGGGGGTC
>NZ_JAFKID010000038.1 GCF_017306545.1 Mesorhizobium sp. | reverse complement strand
TTCAGCCGGATCGCCTCTTCCACCGCGATCTCGTCGAACGGGTTCATCGCCATCTTCACATTCGCAAGCTCGACCCCCGAGCCGTCCGCCTTCACCCGAACCTTCACGTTGGCATCGACAACCCGCTTCACGGGTACCAGAAGTTTCATCTGTCTCTCTCACCTCTCAAGGATGACCGGATGGGCTCTTAGCAGCACCAGCCCGGCGGGATTTGTCGAATGCCGACATTCGCGGCGAAAATTCCGTTCTTCCAACGCCTCGACGGTGTCGGAAAGGCTGCCGAAGGCGCGCGGACCCTAGTGGCGCCTGCCCCCACCGTCAATATCGCAGCGCACACCAAATCGGTTGAAACATGGCGCTACTGCCGCCCCCAGCGCGGCGCCGGCGCGGCCGGCGGCTCGACTGCGGCCGGCGCGCCGCCATCGGCGGAAGCCGGCACGACGACCTCCTCGTCGACCAGCGGCACATTGCGGCGGCGCAGCACCAGCACCAGCACGGCGCCAGCGACGATGCCGCCGATGTGACAGGCCCACGATATCTGGTCCGCGCCGCCCGTCAGGAACATGACCACTTGCAGGAGAATCCACAGCGCGAGCACGATAAAGGCCGGAATGCGCAGTGGAATGCGGGCGAAGGCGAGAATCCAGATCTTCACGCGCGGAAACAGGATCAGATAGGCGGTGACGACGCCGGCGATAGCGCCGGAAGCGCCGATCAGCGGCTCCTGCGAATCGGGCGCGACGAAGCCGTGCACGAGGGCGCCGGCGGCGGCGCAGGCCAGATAAAAGATGAGGTAGCGGACATGGCCGAGCGCGTCCTCGACATTGTCGCCGAAGACCCACAAAAACAGCATGTTGCCGCCGAGGTGGAAGATATCGGCATGCAGGAAGGCGTAGCTGAGGTAGCTCAGGCTTTCCGGGATGACGACGAACTGCGGGTCGAGAGCGGCGGTATGGTGCACGACCGAGGGAATGAAGCCGAGGCCGAGCACGGCCGCGTTGGTGAACGGCTCGCCGCCGACGCTGGTGGCGAGATAGACCAGCACGTTGGCCGCGATCAGGCCGAACGTGACATATTGCAGGCTGATCGAGCGCAGATGATTGGAATCGTAGAGCGGAATGAACATCAGGCGGCGTCCCGGTGCCTTCCGCCCGGCCCTGCCGTTCTCAGCCTGCCGTCAGCGGTTCTTGCCCGGCACCCATAACACGTCCGCCTTGCCGTTGTCATTGACGGCGCGCGCGGCGACGAACAGGAAATCGGACGCGCGGTTGAGATATTTCACCGCCTCGGCGTTCACGTGCTCGGCAGGCTCCTGCGCCAATGCGACAGTGAGCCGCTCGGCCCGCCGCACCACCGTACGGGCGAGATGCAGCGCGGCGGCAGCCGGCGTGCCGCCGTTCAGCACGAAGGATTTCAGCGGCGCGATGTCCTTGTTGAGGAAGTCGATGTCCTTCTCGAGCCGCTCGACCTGGGAAGCCACGATGCGCAGCGGCTCGTAGTCCAGCTTCTTGCCTGTGTCGGGCACGGCGAGGTCGGCGCCGAGGTCGAACAGGTCGTTCTGGATACGCGCCAGCATGGCGTCGATGGCCGGATGCGACGCGCCCGTATGCACCCGCGCCAGGCCGACGCAGGCGTTGGCCTCGTCCACGGTGCCGTAGGCTTCCACCCGAAGATCGCTCTTGAGGCGGCGCTCGCCGGAGCCGAGGCCGGTGGTGCCGTTGTCGCCGGTGCGGGTGTAGATCTTGTTGAGCTTGACCATCGGGCACCTACTTGCGGGTGAAATAGACGACGATCAGCAACAGCACGATGGCGACGAACTGAAGCATCACGCGCGCCTGCATGAGCTTGTTGGAGGTGACGCCCGAACCGCCGCGCATCATGTTGACGAGGCCGCGGATGAGCACGGCGACGACCGCGACCATGGCGACGATGGCGAGGATTTTGACGAAGGTTTCCATGACGTTTCCGATCGCAGGTCAGGTCGTGCGGGCGAGAATACGGTAGAGCAGCGCCGCCGGCAGCGCTCGCTTGAGGATAACGCCGAGTCGCGCCGGCATCGTTACCACATAATGCGGCCTGGGGCGTTGCGACAGAAGCGCATGTTTCAGCGCCGCATAGACGACTCCGGGGTCCGCCCTGCGTCCACCGGCCTCCTGCGCGCGCACCGCCTCCATCTGCTTGCGATAGCCCTTGCGGTGGACGGAGCCGGCATAATCGACGTTCTTCAGGAACCACGTCGTCCCGTTGGCATGGATCTTCGAGGCCACCGGCCCCGGCTCGATCAGCGAGACATGGATGCCGCTGCCGTGCAGTTCCTGCCGCAGACTGAGCATCAGCCCTTCGACCGCATATTTGGAAGCGCAGTAGGCGCCCCGGAACGGCGCCGGCATCAGCCCGAGGATGGAAGCGCAATGCACCAGCCGGCCATGGCCCTGCCGGCGCATCACCGGCACGACCCGGCGGGTGAGATCGTGCCAGCCGAAGACATTGGCCTCGAACTGCTCGCGCAGCGCCTCGACCGGCAGGTCTTCCACGGCGCCGGCCTGTGCATGGGCGCCGTTGTTGTAGAGCGCGTCCAGCCGCCCGCCGGTACGTTCCAGCACCGCGCCGACCAGCGCCTCGACGGAAGCGGCGTCGCGGTAGTCCATGAAGAACGCCTCGATGCCGTCCGCCTCGAGGGCCGCGATGTCGGCCGGCTTGCGGGCCGTGGCGAAGACACGCCAGCCGTCGGCCTTCAGCGCCCGCGCGCAATAGGCGCCGATGCCGGAGGATGCGCCGGTGACGATGATGGACGGCGGCTCGGCCGCGCGATCGGTGGCTGCAAGGCTTGCCATTTGCGGCAAACCCTTCCCATATTCGCAACCGGGATACAATCGCGGGATGCCGTCTCTTGCTGCGCAACATCGTCGCCGTAAAGCGCGTCCTCTACGACGCGCTCGGCCACTTCAACAACGACGACGGCTGGGCGATGTCCTCCCATCTCGCCATCACCGCGCTGATGGCGCTGTTTCCCTTCCTGATCTTCGCCACCACGCTGGCCTCCTTCCTCGGCGCCCAGGCCTTCGCGGACACAGCCGTGCACATCGTCTTCGACACCTGGCCCGAGCAGATCGCCAAGCCGATCGCCCGCGAGGTGCTCAACGTGCTCACCGTGCAGCGCACCGACCTTTTGACCTACGGCGTGGTGCTAGCCGCCTACTTCGCCTCCAACGGCATCGAGGCGCTGCGCACCTCGCTCAACCGCGCCTATCGCGTCACCGAAACACGCGGCTTCTTCTATCGGCGCGCCCAGAGCCTCGTCTTCGTGCTGATCGCCACGGCCGGCATCCTCGTCATATCCGTGCTGCTCGTCTTCGCGCCCATCCTGGCGCGGCTGGCCGAAACCCATATCGAATGGATCAAGCCCTATATGGGCACCATCACCGTCTGGCGCTTCGTCGTCGCTTCGGCGGTCATTGTCGGCGGCCTGTTCGCCGTGCATTTCTGGCTGCCGGCCGGCAAGCGGCGCTTCGTCTCGCTGGTTCCCGGCATCCTGTTCACGCTCATCGGCTGGCTGGTCGGCTCGACCGTGTTCGCCAGCTACATCGACCACTTCTCGTCCTACGTGACCACCTATGCGGGGCTCGCCTCGATCATGATCGCGGTCGTCTTCCTCTATATCGTCTCGGCGATCTTCATCCTCGGCGGCGAACTCAACGCCTCCATCAGCCGCTATCTGGAAGCGCGGGCAAAGGTGACGGGCTGAGCCGTCGCCAGGCCGACGCCCAGCGTGGCGATCGCCATGCCGGCGATCTGCACGAGAGAGAGCTTCTCGCCGAACAGCGGCCAGGCCATCAGCGCGGTGACGGCCGGAACCAGGTAGAACAGCGAAGCGACCTTGGCCATCGCCCCCTCGCGGATCATCAGCATCAACAGGAAGATGGCGCCGAAGGACAGCACCAGCACCAGCCACACCAGCGCGAAGATCAGTTCGCCGTTGACCGTAACCTGCCGCGTCTCGAACAGCAGCGAACCGGCGAGCACCGTCGCCAGCCCGCCGACATACTGCCAGAAGGTCGCCGCCATCAGGTTGCCGCCGGACGCGAAGCGCTTCTGCCACACGGTGCCCAGGCTCATGCCGATCACCGATATCACCGAGGCGGCTAGCGTGGCGGCGGTGACGCCGCTGCCCAGCGCGCCGAGCTTCGGCGACAGCACGATGACGACGCCAGCGAAGCCGACCGCCAGCCCGGCCCAATGGCGCGGCAGGATCTTTTCGCCGAGCAGCTTGCCGGCGATGACGGCGGTGATCAGCGGTTGCAGGCCGACGATCAGCGCCGACAAGCCGGCGGGCAGGCCGCGATGGATCGCCCAGAAGACACCACCTAGATAGACGCCGTGCATCAGGACGCCGGCGACAGCCGCATGGAACGCCTCGGCTCCGCTCAGGCGCCGCCCCCGCAGCGCCAGCACGAGTGCGGCGAGCAGCAGGCCGGCGAAGACGAACCGCAGCGACAGGAAGGTGAACGGTTCCGCCCACGGCATGGCATAGCGCGCGCCGATGAAGCCGGTCGCCCACAAGACGACGAACGTGGCCGGAACCAGCCGCTTCAGCCCTTGCATTGCCGGGAAACCTTGTCCGGAGGAATCGGAAGCGCCGATGTAATGCGGTTTGTCGCGGCTGGCAAAACGAAACCGCTGATTCATAGGCTAAGGGGAGTTGAAGGCTTCAGGGGAAACCCGGCGGTTATGCTGCCCAAGCTTCCTGGTTCGCGGCGGCGGTCGCAGGGGCGCTGCCCCCACCTACAACTCCAACCCCACCATGCGCCGCACGTCGTCGGGCGTGGCGCCTGCTTCGCGCAGCGCCGAAAGCCCGGTATCGCTAAAACTCTTGGACAGCTTGCGGCCGTCCGGCCCGAGGATCAGCCGGTGGTGGAAATGACGTGGGGCCGGCAGGCCGAGCAATTCCTGCAACAGCCGCTGCACGCCGGTCGCGTGATAAAGATCCAGACCGCGCACGACATGGCTGACGCCCTGCACGGCGTCGTCGGCAACGACCGCCAGATGATAGCTCGTCGGCACGTCGCGCCGCGCGATCACCACGTCGCCCCAATCCTGCGGCCGGGCCTCGACCTCACGAACCGACGTCAGCGTCTCGTCGGTGAATTCCATCCAGCAGAGCCTCTGTCCCGCCCGTGCCGCCGCCTCCATATCGAGCCGCCAGGAAAACGGCGCGCCTTCGGCGATCCTGCGCTTGCGTTCCCTGACCGGCAGCGCCTTGTCGGCCCCCGGATAGAGCGCCGCGCCGTCGGGATCGTGCGGCCAGTCGGCTGCCTTGCCGCTGTCGGCGATGAAGGCGCGGATTTCGCCGCGGCTCATGAAGGCCGGATAGACCAGTTCCTCGCCCACCAACCGGTCGAGCAGAGCCGCATAGTCGGCGAAATGCTCGGACTGCCGGCGTACCGGCGTCTCCCATTCCATACCCAGCCATTCGAGATCTTGGAAAATACCGGCTTCCAGTTCGGGCGTGCAGCGCGCCGTGTCGATGTCCTCGATGCGCAGCAGAAGCCGCCCACCGGTCGTCCGCGCCAGCTTCTGGTTGAGCAGCGCCGAATAGGCATGGCCGAGATGCAGCGCGCCGTTCGGGCTTGGCGCGAAACGGAATGTCAGCAGCGTCATGATGCGGCAACGGTCGGGCTGTGCGGCATGGCTTTCGATTGCTACCGTGCGGCCGTCGAAGTCAAGCCGGTCGGTCGAGTATCGCGGACGGCCATGGAGGGAACATGCAGCGCATCGCCACGCTGGACGACGTCGCGCGCGGTCTGGATGCGCTCGTCGCGCTCGACCCGCGCCTGCTGCCGGTGCGCGACAGGGCGGGCGCCGTGCCGCTGCGCCTGTCCGAGCCGGGCTTCGAAAGCCTCGCCTCCATCATCGTTTCGCAGCAAGTGTCGCGCGCCAGCGCCGACGCCATCTTCGGCCGGCTGACGGGCCTGCTTGATCCGCTGACGCCGCAGGCGGTGCTCGGCGCCGGCGAGGCGGTGTTCCGTGAGGCCGGCCTGTCGCGGCCGAAGCAGCGCGGGCTGCTGGCCGCGGCGCAGGCGGTGGCCGACGGCCTCGACCTGCACCACCTGTGTTCGCTCGACGCCGCGGAGGCCATCGCCGCACTCACCGCCGTGCCCGGCGTCGGCCCGTGGACGGCGGAGTGCTATCTCCTGTTCTCCGCCGGCCATCCGGACGTCTTCCCGGCGCGCGACGTAGCGCTGCAAAGCGCCGTCGGCCACGCGCTCGGCATCGAGCCCCGGCCGCCCGAAAAGGCGCTCATCCGGATAGCCGAATCATGGGCCCCCTGGCGCGGCGTCGCCTCGCGGCTTTTCTGGGCCTATTATCGGGAAATGAAGGGCCGCGACGCGATTCCGGTCGCCTGAGTCGCGAAAAACCATGAGAACCGCACGTTTTCAGGCCCCCTTGCGCCCCACAATCCGCTTCACATCCCTGTCATGTCGGGCTTACAGTATCGGCACCGTACGGTTCGAAACTTGAGGAGACGAGGAACGTGACGGTTGCCGTATCTCCGGATGGGCTTCCAGCACTGGTGCTGAACGCGGATTACCGCCCGCTCAGCTACTATCCCTTGTCGCTGTGGTCGTGGCAGGACGCGATCAAGGCGGTGTTCCTCGAGCGTGTCAACATCGTCGCCGAATACGAGCACGCCGTCTCCTCGCCGACCTTTTCCATGAAGCTGCCCTCGGTGGTCAGCCTCAAGGCCTATGTGAAGCCGTCGCGGCATCCGGCCTTTACCCGCTTCAACGTCTTCCTGCGCGACCGCTTCCGCTGCCAGTATTGCGGCACGGGGGAGGATCTCACCTTCGACCATGTGATCCCGCGTCATCGCGGCGGCGCGACGACGTGGGACAATGTGGTCGCCGCCTGCTCGCCCTGCAATCTCAGGAAGGGCGGCATGATGCCTGCGCAGGCCAAGATGTGGCCTTTGCAGAAACCCTACAAGCCGACCGTGCACGACCTGCACAACAACGGCCGCCTGTTCCCGCCCAACCACCTGCACGAAAGCTGGATCGACTATCTCTATTGGGATGTCGAACTGGAGCCGTAAGGCGCTTCAGTCCTCTTCGCCCTGTTTACGGGGAGAAGGAAGAGGCTTTCAATCCTTGCCCAGCGCGCCCTTGAACGCCACCGTGCCGAGGATGAGCGCCGCGATGGCCTGCCAGCCGGCCAGCGACAGTCCGAGGATGCGTAGCGCCGCCTTGTCGCAGGACGGCGGCACGAATTTGTTGAGCGCATCGAGCACGCCGTTGCCGCCGGTATCGACGGGGCCGGCGACGTCCGTGCAGTCGGTCGGCCCCGGCCACCACGCCCATTCGACGCCGGAATGATAGACGCCGAGATAGAGGCCGTAGAGCATCAGAAGCCCGCCGACGGCGAGCAGGCTGCGCACCGCCCAGGCCGGCGCCCGCAGCAGCGAAGCGAGACAGGCGACCAGCATCAGCGGCGCACCGACATAGTAGGGGATACGCTGCTCGTAGCAGAGTTTGCAGGGGATGTAGCCGCCTATGTACTGGAAGGCGAGTGCACCGCCGACCGTGGCGGCCATAGCGACGGCGAGAAAGCCGGCGATCTGCGCGCGACGGTTCGGCTCGGACGGTGTGGCGGCGTGGGTCATGGCAGGATCATCCGTGGCAGGCTGGTCAAATTACCCATTTGACGAGGATATAAAGCAAAATAAGGACAACGGCGGCGGCGCCCGCGATCATGCCGAGGCGCTTTTCGATGAAGTCTTTGATCTGCTCGCCATAGCGGCGCAAAAGCCAGGCGAGCAACAGGAAGCGTGCGCCGCGCGCGACGATGGCAAGCCCGGTGAAGAGCAGGAGGTTGACGCCGATGACGCCCGACAGGATCGTCACCACCTTGATCGGCGGCAGGTGGGCCGCGCCCGAAGTGATCAGCATCAGGATGATGAAGCCGACGCCCGACGAGGTGCGCAGCGCCTCGAACTCGTCGTACTTGCCGTAGAATTGCAGGATCGGCACGGCGACCGCCTCGTAGGCGTAGTGACCAATGAACCAGCCGGCGATGCCGCCGAGTACCGAGGCGACCGTGGCGATCAGCGCATAACGGTAGGCGCGATCCGGTCGCGACAGGGCCATCGGCAGGAAAAGCACGTCGGCCGGCACCAGAAACACCGAACTCTCGACAAAGGCGATGGCGGCCAGCCACCATTCGGCGGATTTCCTTGCCGCGAGCGACAAGGTCCAGTCGTAAAGTCCGCGAAGCATGGAACCCCTCGTGATGCGCCGCTTCTTTAGGAAGATTTATGCGGCGGCACAATGGCGCCCCCTTCACGAAATCGGCAGTGCGCCACGCCGTCGCCCGACAGCACGACGCGCCCAGTTGACGAACAGGCCCCGGACCGTATAGTCCGCGCCATCCGGACCCACCCGGTCCGTGCCCCTATGGCGGAATTGGTAGACGCGCTCGACTCAAAATCGAGTTCCGCAAGGAGTGCTGGTTCGATCCCGGCTAGGGGCACCATTTTCTTATCTCACGGCAGTTCGCTTCGCTCACGCCTGCGACGAGGCGGCCAGACCGGCCGGCGAACGGCGCACCGTCTCCGGATGCGTCAGGCTTGGGCTTCGGTGGTAAGCCGGACCACAGGATCGCCGCTTGAAAACCCGGTGAAAACCAATTCCTTCGGCACGTTGCTCGCCCGCTGGACGTCAAGCGTCCGCACGACTTCCGCCCTCACCTGCTGGCCGCGGTCGAGCAACGCCGCGACCGGGCGATTGGCTGCCCTTGGCACAAATCCGAGTTTCAGCCCGTCCATATAGACCGCGACGGCGTTCGCGTCGTAAGGGTTCGCCGGTTCGCGGACCAACGCCAGTTTCATTCCCGGTTCCATGTGCCTCACGGCTGTTCTAAGTCCGTGATAATTCCCGCCGGCAATCGCAAAATCGAACAGCGGCGTCGAGGCGCGCGCAGCCACGACGCGCCCGCCGAGAACGGCGAACGCCGTTGCCAGGAGAGCCTTGTTCGCATCGCGGCGGGTAAGGGTGAGGTGATCGATCATGCCGGCGTCCGAAGAGATCGAAACGCGTCGATTTTAAGGCCGATCCGTCCGCGCGGGCGTTTTCCCCGGCGCCCGCCGTCCCGCTCTATCGCCGGCCGAGCAGGCTCTTGACGCGGTCGCGCAGCAGCCGTGCCATGTTGCGCGTCTCGCGATAGAGGTGCAGTTGCGAGGCCGCCTGCCGCGTGGCGCGGTCGGCATCGGGCCTGAGGCCGAGCACGAACGTGCCGATCGGCCGCCGCTCGCTCCACAAGCGGCTCATCACCGGATGGTCCGGCACAGCGCAGGAATCCGTCAGCTCGATATTAGGATCGTCGAGATGCTGCTTCGTCACCTCGACCATCAGCAGCGCGCCGGGCGAATAGGCCGACAGGGCCTCGTCATAGGCGGTCTTCCAGGTATAGGCGACGCCCGCCTCCACCAGCACGATCAGGCTGGCGACGGTCTGCCCGTCGAGCGTCAGGGCATGGATGCGGCACATATCGCGCTCGGCCAGCCGGTACACGGCCTCGCGCGCGAAAGCCGCGCGGTAACGGTCGACCGCCATGGCGGTACGCTCGCGTCCCTTCCAGCCGGACGCCTCCAGCGACAGGAAGCGTTCGATCGCATGGCGGATTTCCTCCGGTCCGCGCGCCACCGCGTGTTCCAGCTTGCCGAGATCGGCGAGACGGCGCTTGAGGCGGCGGAATTCGCGATAGTGATGCGCCTTCAGCGCCCCGCGCAGATAGGCCTCCCCGTCCAGATCGCTTTTCAGCATCGGCCGCTCGACCGTTCCGGTGACGGAAAGCGGCAGCCGGCGCATCTCGGAAACCGTCCTCAGCAGCGCCGCCGCGGCGCCGTCCAGCGGCACGTCGGGAAAGACGAAGACGTCCGGCAGCTTGAGGTGCGGCCTGGACAGCATGCCGAGGAAATCGTCCAGCACGCCGACCGGGTCGTCCCGGTCGAGCAGCGGCGTGCCGACCGGGCCGAACGGGCTCGACCAGGTGCGCATGATGGGAACGCCGAGCGGCATGACCGGCCGCTCGACGGAGAACGGCACCAGGAAGCGCAGGCGGCTGCGGTATTCGTCGCCGTCGCGGATGACGGCAAGCCTGACCTCGCGATCCTCCAGACGCGGCATCGCCGGCGCCAGGAAGCGCGGATTGAAGAAGACGTTGGGTTCGACCGTGCGGGCGCCGAGGTAATCCAGTTCCTCGACCAGATCGAAGCCGGCCGAGGCCGGATAGATGGCGAGCCGGCGCTGCGGCCGGCCGTGCGCGACGAGTTCCAATTGGGCGGCGTCGGCGGCGTCGTGCGCCAGCCCGGCCAGGCCCGACACCATGGCGCCGGCAGGCCCGCTGCTGTTTTCCTCGATGAGCGGAACGGCGGCCATCAGATTGGCCTCCGGGCGGGAATGAAGATCGCCATGACGATGCCGAGCCTGCGCCAGACGGTGAAAGAGAGCGCGGCGGCCTCGAAGACCATGGCGAGCGCGGTCGAAATGGCCGCGCCCCACAGGTGGAAATGCGGGATGAGCATGACGTTGAGGCCGATATTGAGGGCCAGCGTCAGCGCGTAGACGGCAGCGCAGACGTTCTGGTTGCCGCTCATCGTCAGCAGGCTTTCGCAGGGGCCGACGGCGGCGCGCGCCACCACGCCCACCACCAGCAGGAAGAGGAGCGGATAACCGGCGGAGAATTCCGGCCCGAACAGGACAAGCATCGGCTCGCCCAGCGCCAGTACCGCCGCCGCCATCACCAGTGAGGGCCAGAACGTCCAGGAAACCGTTTCGCGGGCGAAGGCGGCGAGTTTCTCCGGCTCGCCGTGGGTGAACTGGGCATAGCGCGTGGCGGCCCCCGCCTTGACGGCGAAATAGACGAAATGCACCAGCGCCAGCGTCTTGACCGTGGCGAAGTAGACGGCGACGTCGTCGGGCCTGAGATAGTAGCCGACCATCAGCACGTCGGCATTGGTGAGCAGGAAGAAGAAGCTTTCGACCAGGAAGATCGGCAGCGACACCGCCAACCAGTGGCCGAAACGCATCGTCATCGGCCCCGCCGGCAGCCCGGCGTCGATGCGCTGGGTGATGCCGAGAAGCTGGACGATGCTGGTCGCGTAGGTCGCGGCTATGGCCGCCAGGATGCCGGTGCGCGCATCCGGCGCCAGGCCGGCGGCCAGCATCAGCGCCATGAAGGCCAGGATCAGCACGGGCCGCACGATATAGGTCGGCAGCATCGCCGACAGCGGCCACGAATGGCCGCGCGCTATGCCTTGCAGGAGATCGGACAGCGCGACCATCGGCAGGCAGGTCATGCCGAGCACGAACGGCACGGCGTAGTAGCTCTCGATCCGGCCGGAAAAGGCCCAGACGCCGAGCGCTCCCGCCAACGCGATCACGCTGGAGACGACGAGCACGAACAGCCGGCTGGAGACAAGCACGCCGCGCAGTTCCGCCAGCCTGCCGAGTTGGCGATATTCGGGAATGAAGCGGATGACCGAGGCATGGAAGCCGAGGCAGGACAGGCCGCCGACGATGATCATCGTCGTCCATACCAGCACCAGGATGCCGTATTGGAATGAGCCTATCCAGCGTGCCATCAGCACCTGGCTGGCGAAGGCGATGACGGCGGAAACGACGCGGGTAGCGAAGGCGATGACCGACATGCGGCCGGCCTCGCCGCGGTCGTCGGCGGCAGACAGCAGCGCGTCGACGCGGCCGAGCAGCGGACGCGCGCGCAACGCCAGGCGTTGCGGCAGCAACCGTTCGGCCGTGGTCGCCGCGGAAAGACGCACCCTTGTTCTCCGTCTGCCCCTGTCTCCTGCTTCTAGTCCGCCACCCCTTAAGAAACGGTTGGGCGAAAGGATCGCTTTGTCTCCGTCACCTGCATTCGGGTGGTTGAAAACGAGCGATTTTACAGTAACTTGCCGCGCGGGTGATGGGCACGGACGAGAAAACGATGTTCGCCACCGCCCGCTCCCGCATCAAGGCCTGGATCGCCGCCGGCGCCGGTTCGGCCGCCGCCATCGCGGTCGCCGGCATGATGGGCGCATTCGGCGCGCTGCACAGGCCGCCGGCCGTGCTGGCGCCGGGCCAGCCGATCGATACCGGCCAATGGCTGGCGACGCCGCGCCGCGCCTATCTCAGCGGCGAGGGCGCCTACGGCCTGCCGCTGAAACCCGGCGACAGGGCGCTGGTGGTGGAGATCGAGCTGGAAAACCGGACGGCGCAATCCGGCAAGGACTATTTCGATCTTCTGCGGCCGCTCACGCCGATCGGCGAACCGGACGCCAAGCCCTTCGTGGTGCTGACGCGCGACGAGACGATGTCGCCGGCGCTGCAACCGGGCCTGCCCGAACGCATGGCCTATGTCTGGGCGATGCCGGACGGCTCCACGCCGCCGAAGGCGGTCACGCTGGCGATCGACGGCAAGGTCTACAAGGCGCAGGACAATCTCTACGGCACGCCGGGCTGGTTCAACCGGCATGAACTCGGCACGCTGACGATGCCGGTCGGCGCCGACGCCACCACCCCGGACCTACGCCCATGATGCGCCGGCTCGCCAATATCGGCCTGCTGCTGGCCGCCGCCGTCCTCTGCTACGGGTTGCAGACGACCAGGCCGCACTACGCCGACCTGATCGCGCCGATTCCCGTATACGGCAACCTGAAGGACGACGTAGCATTGCGCACCTTCACCGTTCGGGCCGACGCCGTCACCTTCGCCTGCACGCTCGCCATCGAGCAGTTCGGCCGTCGCCGGCTGCTGACGACCGGCGGGGTCTGGGCCATCGTCACGGTCGCGCTGTCGGCGAAGGACAGCACCACAACCATCGCCGCCGCCACCTGGAAAGGGCCGGGCGGTCTGCTCTACGACACCACCGAACGGCTTTCGCTGGCGCCTGGCATGCCGCCGGTAACGGTCCAGCCGGGCCTGCCCGGCAAGGGGCGCCTCGTCTTCGAGATCCGCCCCGACGAGGCGAGCGAGGCGACGCTGCTGGTGTCGGAAGCGCGCTATTTCGCGCTCGATTCGCAGGCGCATATCGCCCTCGGCCCCATCGCCGTCCGGCCGGACGGCCTGCCGGAAGGGACGGTCGAGACGTTCGACCTGTCTAAAGACCTGTGAGGTGCCGATGAGCATGACCGCGCACGGCAGCGCAGTCGAGACGGACGCGACGCCGGACGAACGGCGCTGGCGACGCCGCTGCCTGTGGGCGCTGCTGCTGCTCGTTCCGCTGGCGCTGGCCGAGCAGAGCTACGAGAGCGTCGTGACGCTGCTGAACAACAGCGACCGGCTGGCTCGCGACGTCGCATGGGGACAGGCGGCTGAGTTCGGCGGCAGCGAATGGCGGCTGGCCAACCTGCGCGCCGCCAGCGGTGTGCCGGGCCTGCCGCCGAACGCCGTGCCAGTCCTCGCCGACTTCACGGTGCGCGTCGGCGACGCCGATCTGCAAGGCCACTGGAAGGTCTGCATGGTCATGCTGATCGACGCCGCCGGCCGCCGCTGGCTGCCCAGCGGCGCCGTATCGCTGAAGCAGCCCGACGACGTGCAGCGCTGCAACTCGGCCATGTTCTCGGGTGCGAAAAACGGCGACACGCTGAAGATCAGCGAAACCTTCCTGGTGCCGAAGGACGCGACAGCCACCATACGCCCCGCCGTCAGCCTGGCCGGCGAGCGGCCCCGTTATCTGCGCTTCCAGCGCCCGCAGGGCTGAGCGCGCCCGACGTCGCGGGTTCAGATTTGCGATGCCGGAACCAGCACGGTGAGCGCGCCGGGATGGATCTCGAACACCGTCTCGGCCTCCAGCGCCACCAGTTCGCCGTCCATCACCGCGCGCGGCTTGCGCCGGCCAGCACGGACGGCGAGCATCACCCGGTCCGCCTGGCGGATCTCGACATACTGGTTGTCGCGCCAGCGGCGACGCGCTGCGACGGCGGAACGGAACCGGGATCACGACGTTGTGAACCCGTAAGGCGCCGCACCCGGCCCCTCGCGACGGTCCGGCCGAACGCGGCGCGCGTGAAATCAGGCACGAGGAGAGACACATCATGTTCCGCAAACTTCTGGCTACGACCGCACTGGCGACGCTGGTGGCCACGGGTGCCTATGCCCAGGACACCGCCGCGCCGGCCGCCTCCCCGACGGCTCCGGCAACCGAGAACGCGGCGCCGACCGCTCCTGTGGTGCGCGCCGACGGCAGCCTCGTCAGCAACATCGTCGGCGAAAGCGTCTACAACGGCACCGGCGACAATGCCGAAAGCATCGGCAAGGTGACGGACGTCGTCTTCGACAAGGACGGCCAGGCGAAATCAATCGTCATCGGCGTCGGCGGCTTCCTCGGCGTCGGTGCCAAGGACGTCGCCTTCGATTACGCGAAGCTGCAATGGGCGCAGAAAAACGGCGACCGCTGGCTGGTGGCGCAAACCAGCAAGGAAGAGCTGACCGCCCGGACCGCGTTCGACCGCACGCCGTACGAACCCGCCCCGCCGCCGGCTGCGGCACCCTCGGGCGGCACCGCGACGGCCCCTTCCGATGGCACGACGACGGCGCCCGGCGCCGACACCGCGATGGCACCCAGCCCGCCGGCCAAGATCGTCGAGCCTGACGGCACCCTTGCCAGCCAGGTCGTCGGCGAAAGCGTCTACAACGGCACCGCCGATAATGCCGAGAAGATCGGCGACGTGAAGGACATGGTGCTGAACAAGGAAGGCAAGGCCGAATCGCTGGTGATCGGCGTCGGCGGCTTCCTGGGCCTCGGCCAAAAGGCAGTCGCCTTCGACTATGCCAAGGCCAAGTGGGCGGAGAAGAACGGCGACCGCTGGTTCGTGGTCGAGGGCGTCAGCAAGGACGAATTGAAGGCCCTGCCCGATTTCGACCGCAAGGCCTATGACCCTGCACCTGCCAGCGCCGCCGCAGCGGTGGACGCACCGCCTCAGGTAACGCCCGCAACCACCACCGCCGCCGCCGACGCCAAGGGTGACGCCGTGACCGACAGGACCGCCGAGGCGCCCACCGCCGCCGACACGACCGCGACCGACGACACCCAAACGGCGGCGATCGACAAGTCGACGCTGACCGAGATGCCGGCCGACAAGATCAGCGCCGACAATCTCCTCGGCACGACGGTCTACGGCGCCGACGACGCCGACATCGGCAAGATCGGCGACATCGTGCTGACGCCCGACAACAAGGTCGACGCCGTCGTTGTCGATGTCGGCAGCTTCCTCGGCATCGGCGCCAAATCGGTGGCGATGGGCATGGATAACCTGAAGTTCATGACCGACAAGAACGGCAAGACCTATCTCTACACCAGCTTCACCAAGGACCAGCTTCAGGCGCAGGCCGCCTACGACAAGGGCAGCTATGCTGAGAAGCGCGACGAGCAGCGTATGATCGTGCGCTGATCGGCCCGGCGAACCGAAGCGAAGGCCCGCGCCGCCAACGCGCGGGCCTTTTGACATGCCTCATGAGTGAACGATCGTCCATTCATCGTTCACTTTCTCAGCACGGTCCATTCTGTGTTTGCCATCTGTGCCGCAGCGCGCATCGGCCTCATATTTGCGGGGAACAGCGGCCAGGGCCGCACGAACCCGGAAAGGAGCGAGACCATGCTCGACCAGATCAAAGGCCTGCACCACGTCACCTCGATGGCCAGCGGCGCGCGCGCCAACAACGATTTCTTCACCCGCAAGCTCGGCCTGCGCCGGGTCAAGAAGACCGTCAACTTCGACGCGCCGGACGTCTACCACCTTTACTATGCCGACGAGTTCGGCACGCCAGGCTCGGTCATGACCTATTTCCCCTTCCCCAACATCGGCAAGGGCAGGCCCGGCGTCGGCGAAGTCGGCACCACCGTGTTTTCCGTGCCGGAAGGCACCCTGCCCTTCTGGGAGCAGCGCTTTGCGGAGCAGGGCGTGACAGGCTTGTCGCGCGGGGAAAAATTCGGCGAGAAGCGGCTGGCCTTCACCGGCCCCGACAATGACGGCTTCGCGCTGGTCGAAGCCAAGAGCGACGACCGCGCTCCGTGGGCAAAGGGCGGCGTGCCGGACGACGACGCCATCCGCGGCTTCCACTCCGTATCGTTGCGTCTGCGCGACGGCGGCGCCACCGAGGAACTCTTGAAGTTCATGGGTTACGAGGAAGTGGACCGTAGCGACAACACCAGGCGGTTGGCGATCAAGGACGGTAACGGCGCCGACGTCGTCGATATCGAGACGCTGCCGGGCGCGAATTTCGCCGGCCTCGGCGCCGGCTCGGTTCACCACGTCGCCTTTGCGGTCGAGAATCGCGAAAAGCAGCTCGAGGTGCGCAAGGCGCTGATGGACACCGGCTACCAGGTGACGCCGGTGATCGACCGCGACTATTTCTGGGCCATCTACTTCCGCACGCCGGGCGGTGTGCTGTTCGAGGTCGCCACCAACGAACCCGGCTTCGACCGCGACGAAGACACCGCCCATCTCGGCGAAGCGCTGAAACTGCCCAGCCAGCACGCGCATATGCGGCCCTGGTTGGAACAGCACCTGCAACCGCTGGACGATTGAGGAGACGGCCATGAGCACCGACAGCTACATCCACAAAGTCCTGCCCGGCACGCCGGACGGACCGCTGCTGTTCGTCTTCCACGGCACCGGCGGCGACGAGAACCAGCTTCCCTCGCTCGGCCGCGACCTCGTGCCGGGCGCGACCATCGTGTCGCCGCGCGGCGACGTGTCGGAATTCGGCGCCGCGCGCTTCTTTCGCCGCACTGGCGAAGGCGTCTACGATATGGACGACCTCGCTCGCGCCGCCACGAAGATGGCCGATTTCGTCGCCTCCCACGGAGCGACCGCGAAACCGTCGGCCGTCTACGGCCTCGGCTACTCGAACGGCGCCAACATCCTGGCCGCGACGGCTTTCGCCCGGCCGGACCTGTTCGACGCGCTGGTGCTGATGCACCCGCTGATCCCGTTCGAACCGGAAATCGTCGGCAGTTTCGCCGGCAAGCGGGTGCTCGTCACCGCAGGCCGGCGCGACCCGATCTGTCCGCCGGACCTGACCGTGCGGCTCGACGCCTATTTGCGCGCGGCAAAAGCCGATGTCACGGTGGAATGGCATGAAGGCGGCCACGAACTGCGGCCCAACGAAATCGCCGCGGCCCGGACATTCCTGCCGGCTGCACCAGTTGAAGGAGCGACACCATGAGCGACACCGCATCGGAAATCGAACTGGAAGACCTGGGCGGCGGCAAGGGCCGCTACGTCGTGCACGGTCCGGACGGCGCCGAGGCGGAAATGACCTTCACCAGCGTCGGCATGCACCAATTCATCATCGACCATACGGGCGTGCCGGACGCCTTCCGTGGCCAGGGCGTCGGCCTGCGCCTCGTCACCCGCGCGGTCGAGGATGCGCGCGCGGCGGGCAAATCGATCATCCCGCTTTGCCCCTTCGCCGCCGCGCAGTTCCGTCGCCATCCGGAATGGGCCGACGTGCTGAAGAAATAGCCTCCGCCTGATAGCGGCCGCCATGGCGGGAACCTTGTCGCGTCCGGAAACGTTTTCGCGGCGGAGGTGCCCGCCATGGAACACATCGCCGCCGTGCTTTTCATCGTCGGTTGCTCGCCCGACCTCGCCCAATGCCACGAATTGCCGGCCCCCGCGCCGATCTTCGAAACGGCGCAGGACTGTGCCAGCGAGCAGCCCTTCGCTCTGGAGGATATGGCCGGCCGCGCGCCGCGCGTGCTGGCCACCTGCATCGCCGTCGACCCGGCGGACGAGGAAGAAAACGGCGAGATCGACTGGACCGTCACGCCGGCCGGCAGGCTGACGGCGTCGTTCGGCCGTCCGTCCGTCATGCTCGCTGCCAACGCGCCCTGAAAAAGACTCTCTTAGGCAAGATGGAAGCAGGGCAGGCGCAAGCCGATCGGTTGTGCTAAAGATCGGCTGCGCTGCAAAGCGAGGGACTGTTTCAAAGGCGAGAGGAGCATTTTTATGCGCAAGATTTTGGTGGTCTTGGCCATGGTTGGCATGGTGAGCGGCTGCACCACGACCGAACAGGACGTCGGCGTAGGAACCGGTGCGGGCGCGCTCATCGGCGGCGCCATCGGCGGCTGGAAGGGCGCGGCCATCGGCGCCGTCGTCGGCGCCGGTTCGGGCCTGCTGGTGCGCAACCTGCGCAACGGCTACTGCCAGTATCGCAGCCCGCGCACGGGCCGCATCTACACCGCACGCTGCAACTAAAGCCGGCGGCACGCGACAGAGGCGGAAACCGGCAATCCCGGTTTCCGCCTTTTTCATCGTCTCACCCTGGCAGCGGGATGGCGATGGCGACCTTCAGCCCGTCGGGCCGGAAATCGCGCGTGATCGTGCCCCGCAGTTCGCGCGTGATGTTGAGATCGATCAGCTTGGTGCCGAAACCCGACTTGGCAGGTGCCGTCAACGCCGATTGGCCCGTTTCGCGCCAATTGAGCGCCAGCTTGCGGTCGCGTCCCACCCCTTGCAGGCGCCAGTCGATCCTGAGCGCCCCGATCGCATTGGCATCGCCGTATTTCAGGGCGTTCGTCGCCAGTTCGTGAAAGGTCAGGCCGAGCGCCTGGGTCGTCTTCTCGTCCAGAAGCACCTGCGAGCCGGTGAGGATCTCGTCCGGCAGGTCTTTGCCGAACACCTGCCCGAGTTCGATGCGCAAAAGGTCGCCGAGATCGGCTTTCTGCCAGCGCGAGCGGGTCAGCATGTCCTGCGAGGCGGCCATGGCCTGCAACCGCGCAGCGAAAGAGGCGGAAAACTCCCCGACATCGGTGGCGCCCGACGCCGTCTGGCGGGCAATCGCCAGCACGCGGGTGATGGAATTCTTGATGCGATGCTTCATTTCCTGGAGCATCAGGTCCTTTTCGACAAGGTTCTTTTCCGAGGCCTCGTGCAGTTCGGACACGGCATCGTAGGCCCGTTCCTGATAGCGCGCGATCAGCGCGATCGCGCCGGCCAGCAGAAGGCCGAACAGGCCGAGCATGACTGGAATCGCCCGCGAGGACGGCGGCGTAAAGGCGCTGGTCGGGCGAAACAGGATGGTCCATTGACGGCCTGCCACGGTCATCGTCCGTTGCACCAGGAGCCGGTCGCCGAACAGCGAAACCGGCGGGGTTTCCGAGCGGTAGAGCAGCCGTTCGAGATCGGGCGATCCGTCGTAGACCTCGATATTGGCCGGTAAAAGCGGCGTCCGGCTGAGCGCCGCCTGGAAAAGCTGCTGCGCGCGGAAGGAGGCGAACAGGAAGCCGGCCGTCGTCTTGCCGTTGGCGTCCACGGCGTCGGGCGACGTGCGCACGTTCAGCCGCACAAAGACGACGAAGCCGGGAAATTTCTGCGCAGCGCCGGTCTGGCCGCCCAGCATGGTCAGCCCGCTGGCATGCTGCTCGTCGTCCTTCATGGCTTTGTCGAGGGCGACACGCCGCGCCGGATCGCTCATCATGTCGTAGCCGATCGCCTGCCGGCCTGCCTCGTCCATCGGTTCGAACAGCACGACCGGCGCCCGCCACGGCCCGGCCGAAGCCGGATAGATGGCGCGGTCGAAACCGTGATCGCGGCTGATGGCACGCTCCGCCACTTCCTCGTCGCCGGCTTTGACCAGACGCAGGAATCCTATGCCGCGCAGGCCGGCGAAGTTGCCGTCGACGTCGAGCGCGTCGAAGAAGGCCTTGAACTCGCTGCTGGAGATGACGCCGCCACGGGCGTCGAACAGCGCCTGCGTGGAGCGCAGCAACGAAAGGTGCAGGTCGATCCGGCTCTCGATGCGGCTCACCGCATCGTCCGCCGTCGCCGCGAATTTGATGCGGGCCGCTTCCTGCGTCGCGAAGTAGGCGAAGCCCGCCATCACCAGGCTGGCCAGCGCGACAGCCACGAAGGCTATGATGGGAAAGAGCTTTTTCAAATACAGGTCGCCACCGGCACGAAATGTGCCGTCTCCTTCTAGCAAGTCCCTGCGTCAACACAAAGGAAGAGCATGCGGGCCAGCCGCGATGCCGTCCCGGAATTCGCCGATCCAGCCGGCGCGCCACGATGACGCCCGGACAAAACTTGCTTTATATGCGGGACGCGGCGCCGGGCGGACGGCGCCGCATGAGGAGGACCTGCATGGTGACGGCCGGCATGCGTCATGACGATCTGCGCCGGCGCAACCGCGCCATGGTGATTGCGGCGGTACGCCGTTCGGACCAGCCTTCGCGCACCGAAATCGCCGCCATCACCGGGTTGAGCCACTCCACCATCTCAACCATTTCGTCGGACCTCATTGCCGAAGGCATCCTGACCGAAAGCCGCGGCGGACCGGCCGCACCGAAGCGCGGGCGCCCACAGGTGGCGATACGCCTCGCGCCCGGCGCCGTGGCGGTGATGACGGTGGTGCTCTCGCTCAACGCGCTGTCGGCCGCCCTGATGGACTATCGCGGCGCGCTCATCAGCGAAGAAAGCCGCAAGCTCGACACGACGCGGCTCACCCGCGCAGCACTTGTCGCGGACTGCGTGGAGATGGTCCGCCGGCGGCTGGACACCGCCGCGCGCGCCGGCCGCCACGTTCTGCGCATCGCCTTCGCCGTCCAGGGCGTGACCGACGCCAAGGCGCGCGCGCTGCTGTGGTCGCCGATCACGCCGCATAGCGAAATCGCCCTCGCAGACGTGCTGGAGCAGGCGTTCGCCGTCCCGGTGACGGTGGAGAACGACTGCAACATGATGGCGGAGGCGCTGCGCTGGCGCCATCCGCAGCGCTACCGCGACAATTTCGTCGCCGTCCTGCTGTCGCGCGGCATCGGCATGGGGCTGGTGCTGAACGGCGAACTGTTCAGCGGCACGCAGTCCTCTGGCAGTGAGTTCGGCCACATGATCCACCGCCCTGGCGGCGCGCTGTGCCGCTGCGGCCGCCGCGGCTGCGTCGAAGCCTACGCCGGCAGCTACGCCATCTGGCGCAGCGCCAGGGGCATCGCCGAAACGGCGCCGCCGGCCGACGTCGACGACGCTGAAATGGCCGCCCTGGCTGCCGCCGCGCGCGCCGGCGCCGGGCCGGAACGGGCGGCTTTCGCCAAGGCCGGCGAGGCGCTGGGCTATGCGCTGGGCAGCCTGTTCGCGCTGATCGATCCCGCCCCGGTGGCCATCGTCGGCGACGGCGCCGGCGCCTTCGACCTGGTCGAGCCTGCGCTGTGTGCGGCACTCGCCCGGACTGCCGGCGGCCAGCACTCGGCGGCCATCTCCTTCGGCATCGCGGCTGACGAACTGGCGCTTATCCGCGAAGGCAGCGCCATGCGCGCGCTGACCTTCGTCGACCGCGAGATCATGGCGCGCGGCCTCCAGGCGGCGGGCATGGCCGGCGCGGGACGTCAATCTTCCCGAATGGCGTAGCCGGCGCCACGAATGGTGCGGATGACGTCGTGCATGCGGCCGTTGTTGACCGCCTTGCGCAACCGCCCGACATGCACGTCCACCGTGCGCTCGTCGATATAGACCGTCTCGCCCCAGACATTGTCGAGCAGTTGCGTGCGCGAAAAGACGCGGCCGGGATGCCGCATCATGAACTCCAGCAGCTTGAACTCGGTCGGCCCGAGCTTGATCTCGCTTTTCTTGCGGTAGACCCGGTGCTGCTCGCGGTCGAGCACGATGTCGCCGACCTTCAGCGTCGAGGACAGCACCTCGGGTTTAGCGCGCCGCAGCAGCGCCTTGACGCGCGCCATGAACTCCGGCGTCGAGAACGGCTTGACCAGATAGTCGTCGGCGCCGGTGGAAAGCCCCCTCACCCGGTCGCTTTCCTCGCCGCGCGCCGTCAGCATGATGACCGGCAGCCGCTCCGTCTCCGGCCGCATCCTGAGCCGCCGGCAGAGTTCTATGCCGGACACCGCCGGAACCATCCAATCCAGCACCAGAAGGTCGGGCACGTTTTCCTGAAGACGCAGTTCGGCCTCGTCGCCGCGCGTCACCACCTCGACCTGATAGCCCTCCGATTCCAGATTGTAGCGGAGCAGGACGCCCAAGGGCTCCTCGTCCTCCACCACCATGATGCGCGGAGCGATCATCGCAACCATCCCGTCTGTGCCTTCACGCGGCTGGTGCCGGCATCGCCGTCTCGTCGGTCTTCGGCCGCGCCGCCGGCAACTGCTCGCCGGTCAGCACATAATAGGCATTTTCCGCGATGTTGGTCACGTGGTCGCCGATACGCTCCAGATTCTTGGCGCAAAACAACAGATGCGTGCAGGCGGTGATGTTGCGCGGGTCTTCCATCATGTAGGTGAGCAGTTCACGAAAGACGGAAGTGTATTTCACGTCGATGCGCTCGTCGTCGTCCCTCAGCCGTGCCAGCGCCGCCGTGTCGCCGGCGCCGTATTCCTCGATAACGCCCCTGATCTGGATCAGAACGAGCTGCGCCATGGCGTCGATGGAATGCGAAAGATCGCGCGGCATGCCGCTTTGGCCGACGGCGCCGACGCGCTTGGCGATGTTCTTGGCGAGGTCGCCGATGCGTTCCAGGTCGCCGGCCATACGGATGGCGCCGACCACCGCACGCAGGTCGTCGGCCATCGGCTGGCGCTTGGCAATGACGGTGATGGCGCGGTTGTCGAGCTCGCGCTGGCGCGCGTCCATCAGCGCATCGTCGGAAACGACACGCTGGGCGAGCCCGGTGTCGCTCTCGATCAGCGCCCGTGTGGCGTCGCCGACCATCGCGCCGGCGAGCTCGGCCATCGCGCCGACAAGCCGGCTGATATGAGCGAGATCGTCGTCGAAGGAAGTGACCGTATGTTCCGCCATGGTGCTGTTTCCGTCTCCGTTCGTGCGGTCAGCCGAAGCGGCCGGTGATGTAGTCCTGCGTGCGCTTTTCACGCGGCGAGGTGAAGATCTTCTCGGTCTTGTCGAACTCGATCAGTTCGCCGAGATACATGAACGCCGTCTGCGCCGAGACGCGCGCCGCCTGCTGCATGTTGTGGGTGACGATGACGATGGTGTAGTCGGCCTGCAACTCGTCGATCAGCTCCTCGATGCGCGCCGTCGACAAGGGATCGAGCGCCGAGCACGGCTCGTCGAGCAGGATCACCTCAGGCTTCACCGCCACAGTGCGGGCGATGCACAGGCGCTGCTGCTGGCCGCCGGAGAGCGAGGTGCCGCTGGCGTCGAGCTTGTCCTTGACCTCGGTCCAAAGGGCCGCGCGCTTCAGCGCCTGCTCGACCCGCTCGTCCATCTCGGCTTTGGAAAGCTTCTCGTAGAGCCGGATGCCGAAGGCGATGTTCTCGTAGATCGACATCGGGAACGGCGTCGGCTTCTGGAACACCATGCCGATCTTGGTGCGCAAAAGGTTCAGGTCTTGCGACCGGTCGAGGATGTTTTCGCCGTCGAGCCTCACCTCGCCGTCGGCGCGCTGCTTCGGATAAAGCTCGTAGATGCGGTTGAAGACGCGCAGCAGCGTGGACTTGCCGCAGCCCGAAGGGCCGATGAAGGCGGTGACGCTGCGCTCCGGCAGGGAAAGCGTGATGTCCTTCAGCGCCTTCGATTCGCCGTAGTAGAAATTGAGGTTCTTCACCTCGATCTTGGTCTTCGGCGTCGCCGCATTGATGACGTCGGCCGTGATGATTTCGTTGGAGAGCATGGGTTTCATGATCCTTTAGATCCTGCGTCCGGTCAGGCTGCGGGC
Organism: Mesorhizobium sp.; assembly: GCF_017306545.1. Lineage (GTDB taxonomy): Bacteria > Pseudomonadota > Alphaproteobacteria > Rhizobiales > Rhizobiaceae > Mesorhizobium. The sequence goes on along the minus strand of NZ_JAFKID010000038.1, from coordinate 20,629 downwards.
GAAGATGCTCAAGCCCAGCACGGTGAAGGTGATGATGAGCGCGCCGGTCCAGGCAAGCTGCTGCCACTCCTCGTAGGGGCTGAGCGCGAACTGGAAGATGGTGACGGGCAAGCTCGCCATCGGTGCGTTGAGATTGCTCGACCAGAACTGGTTGCTGAGCGCGGTGAAGAGCAACGGCGCCGTCTCGCCGGAGATGCGGGCGACGGCCAGGAGAACGCCGGTGACGATGCCCGAAAGCGCCGCCCGGTAGGCGACCGAGCGTATGACGATCCAGCGCGGCGCGCCGATCGCGGTACCCGCCTCGCGCAGCGCGTTGGGCACCAGGTTCAGCATGTCCTCGGTGGTGCGCACCACCACCGGGATGACCAGCATGGCGAGCGCCACCGCGCCGGCCAGCGCCGAGAAATGGCCCATCGGCCGCACCATCAGTTCGTAGATGAACAGGCCAATGATGATCGACGGCGCCGACAGAAGGATGTCGTTGATGAAGCGCACCACGACGGTGAGCTTCGAGAAGCGGCCGTATTCCGCCATGTAGGTGCCGGCGAGGATGCCGACCGGCGTGCCGACGGCGACGGCGATGACGGTCATGGCGACCGAGCCGGCGATGGCGTTCAGCAGGCCGCCGGCTTCGCCGGGCGGCGGCGTCATCTCGGTGAAGACGGCGAGGTTGAGGCCGGCGAGCCCTTTCCACAGCAGCGCGCCGAGGATCAGCGCCAGCCAGGCAAGGCCGATGCCGGCGGCGACGACGCACAGCGTCATCATCACCGAATTGCGGGCCTTGCGGCGGCTGTAGAGCGAAGAAGAGGCAGCGGACATCGTGTTAGGCTCCGGCACGCCGCTCGATGCGCATGAGCATGGCTCGTGCGGCAGCGAGGATGATGAACGTCATGACGAACAGGATCAGGCCGAGCGCGATCAGCGAGGAGGTGTAGATCTCGCCGTCGGCCTCGGTGAATTCGTTGGCGATGGTGGCCGAGATCGTCGTGCCGGGCGCGAACAGCGAAGCGGAGACCCGGTGCGCGTTGCCGATGACGAAGGTCACCGCCATCGTCTCGCCAAGCGCGCGGCCGAGGCCCAGCATGACGCCGCCCATGATGCCGACGCGGGTATAGGGAATGACGATGCGGCGCATGACCTCCCAGGTGGTGCAGCCGACGCCATAGGCCGATTCCTTCAGCACCGTCGGCACCGTGTCGAACACGTCCTTGGTGATGGAGGTAATGAAGGGCAGCACCATGATCGCCAGGATCAGCGCCGAGGTCAGCATGCCGATGCCGTAGGGCGGGCCGGCGAACAGCGAGTTCAGTACCGGCACGTCATGGAAAGCCGAGATGATGAAGGGCTGCACCGTGCGTTGCAGGAACGGAGCGAAGACGAACAGGCCCCAGATGCCGTAGATGATGGACGGAATGCCGGCCAGAAGCTCGACGGCGATGGCGATCGGCCGGCGCAGCGGCCGTGGGCAAAGTTCGGTCAGGAAGACGGCGATGCCGATGCCGATGGGCACGGCGATCAGGAGCGCGATGGCCGAGGTGACGACCGTGCCGTAGATCGGCGCCAGCGCGCCGAAATTCTCCGTCACAGGATTCCAGCTTTCGGTGCCGAGGAAGGCCGGGCCGAACTTGGACAGCGCCGGCCAGGCGCCGAAGACCAGCGAGACGGCGACGCCGCTGAGGATCAGCAGCACAAGGATGGCCGACCCTTTGGCGACGCTGCGGAAGATGAGATCGGTCAGCGCGAAGCGCCGCACGGTGGCCTCGCGCTCGCGCAAGGCACGATCCTCACTCGACGAAATCGTCGTTGCTGCCAGTGTCATCCAGCCAGTCCCAGTGCGGATTGAAGATGGAGGCGGAAGGGACGGGACCGGCAAGCCGGCCCCGTCCGCGTCCTCGATCAGTTGGTCGCAGCGAAGAGCGGCTTGCCGTCCGCGCCGACGATGTCCTTGGTCCAGGTTTCCTCAACGCTCTTCACCACCGAGTCGGGCATGGCGACGTAGTCGAGCTCGGCGGCCGCATCGTCGCCCTTGGCATAGGCCCAGGAGAAGAACTTCAGCGCTTCCGAGGTGGCGGCTGCGTCGGCGGGCTGCTTGTAGAGCACGATCCAGGTGGCGGCCGTGATCGGCCACGATTCGGCGCCCGGCTGGTCGCCGAGGATCACGCCGTAGCCCGGGACAGAGCTCCAGTCGGCATTGGAGGCGGCCGCCTGGAACGAAGCCGCGGTCGGCTCGACCTTCTTGCCGTCCTTGTTGATCAGGTCGGTGTAGATCAGCTTGTTCTGCTTGGCGTAGGCGTATTCGACGTAGCCGATGGCGCCGCCGGTCTGGGCGACGTTGTTGGCGACGCCTTCATTGCCCTTGGCGCCGATGCCGACCGGCCACTCCAGCGCCGTGTTGACGCCGACCTTGTCCTTCCACTCGCCGTTGGTGGCGGCGAGATAGTTGGCGAAGTTGAAGGTCGTGCCCGAGCCGTCCGAGCGGTGCACGACGGCGATGGCCATGTCGGGCAGCTTGGCGTCGGGGTTCAGCTTGGCGATGGCCGGATCGTTCCAGTTGGTGATCTTGCCCATGAAAATGTCGGCCAGCGTCGCGCCGTCGAGCACCAATTCGCCCGGCTTGACACCTTCGATGTTGACGACCGGCACGATGCCGCCCATCACCATCGGGAACTGCACGAGGCCGGTCGCCTCGAGGTCGTCGCCCTTCAGCGGCGCGTCGGTGGCGCCGAAGGTCACGGTCTTGGCCTTGATCTGCTTGATGCCGCCGCCCGAACCGATTGACTGGTAGTTCAGTCCGACGCCCGTCTCTTTCTTGTAGGCGTCGGCCCACTTGGCATAGATCGGATAGGGGAAGGTCGCGCCGGCGCCGGAGATGTCGGCTGCCAGGGCGGGGGAAACGGCGAATGCGGTGGCGATGGCGATCGCGGCGGCCGTCGCGCGGGTGAAATGTCTCATCTGGCCTGCTCCTGTTCGGATGGGTCTCTCGACGCCTTTTGGCGGCGCCCGGTGAGGCCATAGACCCGCTGTGTTACAGTCGCATGACAGTTTCGTGTCGGCGTTTTGACACCGCACAAGCGCCCCGCGCGGGTCGCCCCGCCCGGTTTCCGCGTCGCGAATAGACTCTGGTCAGGCGCTGCGCAGCGCGTCGGCCTTGCCGCCCAGCCAGCGCTCGACCTTTTCGGCCAGAGCTTTCGGGCTGATAGGCTTGGGCAGGTAATCGTCCATGCCGGCCTCGATGCAGCGCTCGCGATCGCCTTTCAGCGCATGGGCGGTGACGCCGACGATGGGAACGTGCGTGCCGTCGATCTCCTCGCGCCGGCGGATCTCGCCGGTCGCCTCCAGACCGTTCATTTCCGGCATCGAGACGTCCATCAGGATCATCCGCGGTTTCAGCTTGAAGCAGGCGTCCAGCGCCTTGCGGCCGTTGCCGACGATCTCGAAACTGTAGCCGGTTTCGCCAAGAATCTGGGTGAAGACGAGCTGGTTGACCTCGTTGTCCTCCGCCACGAGAATGTCCAGTCCTGCGTCGTCGGCACCGGCCGCGGCGACGGCGCGCTGGCGCACTGGCGGCGGGCTGAGCATCGCCCGCTCGGCTGCCGGCGCCAGGCGCGGCGCCGGTTGCGGCTCGGTCGAGACAGGCGCGGGAGCCGCACTCTGGCCACCGGTGGAGACGGCATGGTGGCGCTGGATGGTCGCCACCAGCGTCTCCAGCAAAGCTGACGACCGCGCCGGCTTGATGAGCTGCGCGTCGATGCCGAGTTCGCGATAGCTGGCATTGGCGAGCGACTGGTCGACCGAGGTGAGCAGGATGATCGGCGTTCCCGCCAGCCCCTCCGTGGCGCGCACGATCTGCGCCATCTCCGTCCCGGTCATGCCCGGCATCTGGTAGTCGAGCACGACGCAATCGACGGGCACGCCGTAGGCGGCCGCCGCGATCAGCACCTTGAGGCCTTCCGCCCCGCTTTCGGCTGCGCAGGAATCGAACCCCCACGACATCATCTGCTCGCTCAGGATCGAGCGGTTGACGGCATTGTCGTCGACGATCAGCACGCGCGCGCCGGTGACGTCGATGGGCATGATGCGCCGCGCGCCCTGTTCGCCGGCGCTCGGCAGCGTCACAGTGAACCAGAAGGTCGAACCCTTGCCTTCGGCGCTCTCGACGCCGATCTCGCCGCCCATCATCTCGACCAGCCGCGAGGTGATGGCGAGCCCGAGCCCGGTGCCTTCGTGCCGGCGGGTGGAAGACGTGTCAACCTGGCTGAATTTCTCGAAGACGAGCCGCAACTTGTCTTCCGGGATGCCGATGCCGGTATCCGTCACGGAAATGGACAACTGCGTGCCGGACGGCATCCGGCGGCCGGTGACGTCCACCAGCACATGCCCCTCGTCGGTGAATTTCACCGCATTGCCGAGCAGGTTGGTGACGATCTGGCGGATACGCCCGACATCGCCGACATAAAGGCCTTCCAGCCCCGGCTCGACGCGCACGATCAGTTCCAGGTCCTTTTCCTTGGCGCGCGTCGAAACCAGCGTCGCCACGTCCTCGATCGCTTCGGCCAGGTTGAACGGCGCAGGATCGAGCACGAGCTGGCCGGCATCGATCTTCGAGAAGTCGAGAATGTCGTTGATGATGGTGAGCAGCGCATTGCCCGACTTGACGATGATGTCGGTGAAGGTGCGCTGCTTGGCGTCGAGATCGGACTTGGCGAGCAGTTCAGCCATGCCGAGCACGCCGTTCATCGGCGTGCGGATCTCGTGGCTCATATTGGCCAGGAACTCGGATTTGGCGCGATCCGCCAGCACCGCGCGTTTTTCGGCTTCCTGCAATTCCGCCTCGCGCTGCTTGAGCAGCGTGATATCGGTGGTCGAGCCGATCAGGTAGAGCGAACCGTCGGAGGCGATCATCGCCCCCTTGCGGGCGAACTGGTGGCGTACCGTACCGTCCGCCGCCGTCACCGTCTCCTCGACCTCCTGCGTTTCGCCGGTGCGCAGGACCGCCATGTCGCCGCCGACGAAGGCCTCGCCCTCGGGGCCGAATACCTCGATATCGGTGCGGCCGATCGCGTCTTCCTTGGCGATGCCGGTCAGGTCGCACCAGCCCTGGTTGACATAGAACAGCTTGAGATCCGAGCGCTTGGCGTAGATCGACACAGGCACGTTGTCGATCAGCGAGCGAAACACCTCGTTCTCGCGCAGGGACTCCTGCAAGGCCTTTTCGCGCGCCTTGACCTCGGTGATGTCGGTGGAGGAGCCGACCACATGCACGGTCCCGTCGAAGGCGGCCAGCCGGCTCTTGCGCGTCATCACCTGGCGTTCGCTGCCGTCGCGATGGACAATTGTATCCTCGGCCTCCAGCACGGCGCCGGTGTCGCACACCTCGATGTCCTCGCGGCCGAAGTTCTCGGCTTGTTCGGCGCCGAAGATCTGACGGTCGGTGCGCCCGACGGCCGCTTCCTTGGCGACGCCGGTCATCGCCGACCAGGCTTTGTTGACGAATTCGATCTTGAGCGTATCGGCCTTGATGAAGGCGGCGACCGGCAGTTCGTCCAGCGCGTGGCGGTAGAGATCGATCTGGCGCATGGAATCGCGCAGCGCCGCCTCGCGGTTCTTCAGCTCGGTGATATCGACGCGCACGCCGATGAAGGTGCCGTCTTCGGTGCGCATGTCGTGCGCCTGGTACCACCGGCCGTCCGGATTTGTGCGCTCGAAAACCGAGCTGCGCTTGTGGCAGTGCGCCATCATGCCGTCGAGCCAGCGGTCGCGGTCGACGTCGTAGAGCTTGTCGACCTCCGGATCGCCGCTGGAGCGGAAGCAGCCGTGCTGGTGGCCGAGCGTCAGCGATTCGCGGAACGTCTTGCCCGGTTGCCAGGCCGGTTTGAGCACCGGCATGGAATCCTGAAGCTGGCGGTTGGCGAAAATGAAATTGTCGTCGCGGTCGTAGATCAGCACCGCCGCCGGCAGCGATTCCAGCACGCTGGTCAGGCGCTGATGCGCTTCCTCGGCATCCTTCTCGCGGTTCTTCAGCTCTGTGACGTCGACATAGCACAACAGTCGCTTGCCGCCGGCCAGTCGCGCCAGCGAGGCGACCAGCGTGCGGCCGTCCTTGTGCGGCATCTGCCTGGGCTCGGCGACCCCGGCGCGTATCTCGGCCTCGCGCCGCGCCATGTGCGCCTGCCAGCCGGCTTCGTCCGTGTCGAAGGAATCGATGCCCCGGCTGGCCTCCATCAGTTCGCGGAAGCCCACCCCCACGCCGAACCTGGCGGGATCGACCTTCCAGAAATCGTAGAAGGCGTGATTGATGACCTCGGTGCGCATGTCGGCATCGACCACGACGATGCCGATCGGCATCTGGTCGACCATCAGCCGCAGGTTCTGGAACGTTTCCTCCGTGCGCCTGTTGGCGGCGGCGATCTCGGCCTCGCGCTGCTTCATCTCGGTGACGTCGTAATAGGAAACGAGCCGCTTGCCGCCCGACAGCGCCGTCACCGAATAGATCATCACGCAGCCGTCGGCGCGCCGAAACTCGCACGGCGCGACGTCACCGGCGCGGATTTCCGCCAGCCGCGAAGCGACATAGCTTTCCCAGCGCTCGTCGGTCACGTCGTAGATGCCGTTGTGGCGGTTGACATCCATCAGCGCGCGGAACGGATCGCCGACGCCGACCTGTCGCGAGGTAATTTTCCAGATATCGTAGAAGGCGCGGTTGATAAGCTCTGCCTTCAGGTCGGAGTCGAGGATGACGACGCCCATCGCCATGGCGTCGATCGTGCGCTGGAGGTCGTAGAGCAGTTCGCCGCTGCGCGCATCCGCGACCGATCCCGAATCGCGCGCATCGCCGAGAGCGCCGAAGGCACCAGCCATGGCGGTGACGTTGCGGCCGACGCCGCGATAGCCGACAAAGCGGCCTTCATCGTCGAAGCGGGGGACGCCGGAGGTCGAAATCCACCGGCATTGCGGGCGCCCGCCCTTGAGTTCGTAGACGAAATCGCGGAACGGCCGGCGAGCCTGCAAATCCTCGAGATGGAGCGCTGCGCTGCGGTTGCCCGCCAGCACGTGTTTTAAGAAATCGAAGCGGAAGCGGCCGAGGACCTGCACGGGATCGATGCCGGTAGCAACCTGGTAATTGCTCGACAGCCATGAGAAGCGCAGCTCCTCATCGGTTTCCCACAGCCAGTCGCAGCCGGCCTCCAGGAATTCGCGCAGCGCCTGCTCGGGCGGTGTCTCGCGCACCGGCAACCCGCCTTGCCCGGTCCGGTCCGCCGGGGCGGCGCCTCCCGCAACCGTATCGTCCGCCTTCGTCATATCGTCCCCGCCAAAGCCCGTCCGGGCCTCCCCGCGACCCGCTCGCCACTGTGCATGACAGGCCTTAATGATCGACTAACCTTAACCGGCGCGAAACGCCTCGACATCGCCATCGTCATGCCGCACTTACGCTTGAATTTGGGCGGCGGAGCACCATACCGGAGAGACGCGCCGCCTGGCGCGCGGATGAATCGCAAGGCATGAAAATCAAACAGTACCCGCCGTTCGGCGGCGCGATTCCGCGGATGGCCGCGGCCCTGCTGATGACCGGCTGCATGCTGGCGACCGCCGGCTGCATGCGCACCGACGACGGCACCGTCGCCGTGGCCCGCCAATGGGACGTGGGACAATACTGGCGCCGCCCCCCCGCACCGCCGCAAACGCCGCCGGTACAGAGCGGAACCGAGGTGTTTCCCGTCGCGCCGGCCACTGGCTGGCAAAAGCCGGCGCATTCCTCCCACCGCAAGACGCGCAGGCAGGCGCGCAGCAAGACCCCGCCCGCAAGGCCGCTCACCTGCCACGACGACTTCCACGCCGGAGAGCGTGCCAGGGTCGTCTGCCAATAAAGGTTGTCCAGCGAGGTCCGCATGGCACCGCGCCGCACCCCAATCGATGTCAGGATTTGTCGGCAGCATCCTGCGACAGACCGCGACGGAAACCATTTATTAATCGATGACCGGCACGATCCTCGTGCCTCGTGGCGGAATGAAACGCGGCGGACCGCAAATCCGTGCATCCCCGGTTCAAATCCGGGGCGAGGCATCCACCCTCCTCCCTCAGCCGCGCAACGAGCGGATGCAAGGCCGGCCGCTGGGCTGGCAGACCATAAATCGCCGTTATCTGTCGTTACGGCGATGAAGTGCGGAGGACTGGCGATGCGCTTGAAGACGGGTTCGGCGTTTTTCTGTGTGGTACTGGGCGCCTGTGCCAGCCAGCCTTCTGCATCGGACGTGCCGGGTGCCGATTCGGTCGCCGTGGTCGACCATATCCAGGGCACCCCGGTGATGCTCAAGCGCGTTACGGTTGCAGCCTGCGCGCCGTCCATGAGTTCGCCCGCGCCGACGCAGGCCGATGCCTTGCCCCTGCTGAAGAAAAAGGCGGCCGCGATCGGCGCCACCGCCATATTGCGGGCGGAGTACAAGCCGGCCGGCCTTTTCGACGGCTGCGGCCTCGTTCCGGCTCTTCTGGCAACGGGCATCGCGTTCCGCGTCGCACCCTGAGCCGCGCCGCCGGCCTGCGTTTCCTGCTGAAATGAAACTGGTACGCCCTAGGGGAATCGAACCCCTGTTTGCGCCGTGAGAGGGAAGAAAATTGATGTATCCGCTATCCATGGGTGTTTGCTGTCGTCCTTGAAACCCTTGCGTTTCATTGACTTTTGTCCCCTTGCGTGCTCTCTCGTTTGAGACCGTATATTTGACGGGTTTTTGACGAGGTCAATCGCAATGGCGCGGATCGTAAAGGACTCACCGCTCACCACACGGAAAACTCGCGCCAAGCTTCCCATCGGCATTCATTGGCGCGGTATCGATAAGTTCCTGCATCTCGGGTATCGCAAGGGGAAATTGGGGGGTGAATGGCTGGTGCGTTGGTACTTGGGAGAGGGGAAATATCGCCAGGAGCGTTTTGCAACAGCGGATGATCTGCTGCCAGAAGACGGGGAAGATGTTCTCGAATTCAATGATGCCGTCACATACGCCATATTGGTCGCCACTCGTCGTCGCGACGAAGCCCTCATGGAAGAGCGCGGCGCGCCAATCACCGTGGGAGGTGCGGTTAACGCGTACGTCGAGAAAAAGACCTCGGAGGCGGTAAAATCGGGAGGAAAGCCGAGGACTGACATTGAGAATCGATTGAAATTGCATGTTCTCAGTGACACGAAATTTGCAGAACGGCGGCTTTATACGGTCACCAAGGAAGACCTCTCTGACTGGGTTGGCCGTCTCCCCTCCGACTTAAAGGCGTCGTCAAAGGAGCGTATCGCAACTGATTTCAAGGCCGCTTTGAATTTTGTGGCAAAGGATAGCAGGCACCGCCTCTCGGCAGACTTTCGGATGCAGATTAAAGACGGCTTGGCCGTCGAATGGGACGACGAGCCAGAGGCGCGCGATGGACAAGCGCTTCCTGACGATCAAGTAAGAGCTGTCCTTGCGGCGGCGGCCGACGTTGATGATCGCGAACAGTTTGAAGGTGATCTGCATCGCATCTTTGTTCTGCTTGCGGCGACAGGCGCGCGTTTTTCCCAAATTGCTCGGATGAAGGTGCGCGACGTTCAGCCAGATTTGGGTCGCGTCATGGTTCCGCCGAGCAGAAAAGGCAAAAGTAAAAAGAAGCGCACCCACGTCCCATTTCCTGTCGACCAGGCGACAATCGACGCCCTTCTGCCTGTGATTGCGGGGCGCGCTATGGGCGCCCCGCTGCTGGAACGCTGGTATAGTGAGCAACTCCCTAATGTCGACGGTAGGCCTCATTGGAAGCGCGTCGAGCGAGATGCATGGCGCACGTCGACTCAGCTCAACTCCTTTTGGGATCAGATTCGGGAGATAACGGGCCTGGTGACGGCAGAGGGCGAACCCATTGTCATGTACGCGCTGCGTCATTCGTCGATCGTGCGAATGCTCAAGCAACGCATTCCTACACGCGTGGTTGCCGCGCTGCACGATACCAGTACGGCGATGATCGAGCGGCACTACAGCGCCTCGATTGTCGATACCATTGACGAAATGGTCGCGCCGGCAGCGCTTTCGCTGACCTCGCCGGCTGAAAACCTGCATCGCTTGCCCAAACGGCGGCGCGCAGCCGCCTGACAGAACCCGCAGGGATAGGCCGGCCAGCCGACAAGCCGGGGTGCACCTCCCGGTTTCCCTGCGGTCCTTCAAGGGTGCATCGCGAGGTGCGCGTATGCAGCCGTCTGGAACACACACCAGACCATCGGGCATTCTGGATTTTCAGGCAATCGGGCGTGTGGTCGACCAAGTTCGCCAAGCAGATACTAGCTTGGGTGCAGCATTCGCTTTGCCTGCAACAGACGATCCGGAGGCTTGGAACAGGGTTCGGAACGCACGAAGCGATTTAGCAGGTTCCATCGCTTGGGCGTACACTCGCCGTGAAGTGCATGCTGACTGGACCAGCGATAGCCGTGCAAAACGCAGATATGAAGCGCTGGGGCGAGTGCATCGCATGTCGCGGGAACTGGTTGCGATAATCCACGATGACCAATTGCCGCTTTCATTGTCTCTGGCATCATGCTTTCCCGCGACCGACGAGCATGGGTTCCACGTCGTGGATTTCTCTCAACTCATGGTCGGCCTAGAGCAGTTGCAGAACGCAGCCGACCATGAGAGGGCACGTCTTAAGCGCGCGGATTTGCACGAGATTGCCCCACTTTCTCATATTGAAGATGAAACCGCGTCCCTAGCGACGCCTGGAAATTCTTTCATTTCAGGCATGGGCAAGGCCTTTGAGAAGGGTTTCGGGCGGCCGCCGTCCATAAAGTTTACGAATGAACGCGAGCCTGCTGGGCCTTTCGTCCGCTTCGTTGAGGCCGTAACGGGAGAGATGGGGGAACCTATGTCACCGGATGGAATCCGAAAGGCATGGGATCGAGCTATGACCACAGGACAAACGTCGCGGAAAAAATGATGATTGTCCCGTGATGTGCGGGAACACATGTGAAGAATGGTGGATGCCCTGATGCACGCCTGCACAGGTGGCGAACTGGCCGGACGCCAGTGGTTCCGAAATAGGAGCCGCCCCCATGATCAAGCTTTCTGTCACAATCCCCGAAGCAGCCGAGATGATCGGCATCGGGCGTTCCTCGCTCTACGCACTCTTCAAGGAAAAAAAGATTACCCCGCGCAAGAGCGGCAAGCGCACCCTCATCCTCGTTGATGACCTCAAGCGCTACGTCGAAAACCTGCCGGCGGCATCGTGAGGTGCCGTCATGTCATTCCATAGTGAAACGCCGGCCCTGACGGGCTCAATCGTCAGGAACGGCGGATCGGTATTCCAGAATGCGTTGACCCCTTCTGAATACCGCAATCCGTCCCTCTCCGCAACGGATATGGCTGCGTCGATCATCTCGCGCCGCTTCCGTCTTTCCATTTCAACCGCCCGGCTGATCTGCGAACTCGCTGGCATCGGAGGGTTGCGCGCATGAGCGACAAACTTCGCCTTATCGCCAAGATCGAGCCGGATGGCGGCACCCATGAAGTCATTGGGCGCGACGCCTGGGCGCTCAAGAACCTGATGGACGCTGGCAAGCGGGGCTGCACCCCGATTGATCGTCCCGGCCCGCGCTGGTCGCATTACGTCTTCAAGCTGCGAGGCATGGGCTTCATCATCGAAACCGTGCACGAGGATCATGGCGGCCCGTTCGCCGGCAGACATGCCCGCTATGTCCTGCGTTCTCAGGTGACAATCCTCCGCGAGATGGGGAGGGCGGCCTAGATGGATACCATCATCGCCACGATCCCCAAGACGAAGACGGAAGAAATCCGTCTTTCGCTCGACAAGTACAACGGCCGCGACGTTTTCGGCGCCCGCGTCTGGTTCGAAAGCAATGAAGGGGATAAGCGCCCCGGCAGGTCGGGGATTGCCTTCCGGGTTTCACTCCTCCCCGAATTCGTGGGAGCAGTAACCAAGGCCCTGGACGAGGCGAAAAAGCGGGGGCTCCTGTGATGGATATCCGCTCTCTCGCCCTGGCCCTTGGCGGCGATGTTGCTGGCCGTGGATGTCTGACCTGTCCCGGCCCCGGCCATGGTCGCAATGACCGCAGCCTGAGCGTCACCTTTGACGACAACGCGCCGGATGGCTTCTTGGTCAACAGCTTCGCCGGTGACGACTTCGCCGCCTGCCGTGACCATGTGCGTTATCTGCTCGGCTTCGGATCGTTCGAGTCGCGCCGACAGGACGACCGGCGGCGACGCCCTTCTTTCGTTCCCCGTCAGGATCCGGACACAGGCAAGCGCGTCGAGTTCGCTTTTTCCCTGTGGCAGGAGGCGAAGGCCATCGGCGGCACCCCAGCCGAAACCTACCTGCACAGTCGCGGCATCGACGTTCCGGGCGACCTATACACTGGCAAGGTGCTGCGCTTCCATCCGACCTGTCCCTTCCGGTTGGGTAGCGGCGAGACGATCCGCTTGCCGGCCATGCTGGCGGCGATGCTCAATGCCGAGACGAACCTGTTTCAGGGAGTGCATCGCACGGCCCTGCAACCGGACGGCTCCGGCAAGGCCAAGGTGGCGGGACTGGCCAGCGCCAAGAAGATGCTCGGGCCATCCGGCGGCGCCGTCGTGAAACTCACGCCCGATGAGGACGTGACGATCCGATTGAACATCGCGGAAGGCATCGAGGACGCCCTGACCGTTCTCGGCAATTTCGGCATTGCACCGATCTGGGCCACGATGACCAGCGGGACCATGAAGGCGTTCCCTGTGCTGCCTGGCATCGAGACGCTGGCAATCTTCGCCAACAACGACCTGCCCAAGCTGCACGGCGGCCGGCTGCATCAAGCCGGGAATGAGGCCGCACAGGTTTGTACCGCTCGCTGGCTGGCCGATGATCGGGAGGCGTCGATCTGGCTGCCGCCCCGCATCGGCTCCGACTTCAACAATCTGGTGGAAAGGAAAGCCGCCTGATGGACGCTTATCCTTCTCCCGAAGACCGCTTGCGCGCTGCTGGCGCAACCGTCGTGCCGCTCGATACCATCATGGACAGGCCGGCTAAGAAGCCGCGATTTGTCCGCACCAGCACCACGACCTTGATGGCGAAGCACTTCGATCCGATCCGCTGGATTGTCGAAGGCTACCTGCCGGAAGGGTTCTCGGTGTTGGCGGGCCGCCAGAAGCTCGGCAAGACTTGGTTGGCGATCGACATAGCCCTTGCCGTCGCCTGCGGCGGTGTTGCCATGGGCGCAATCGAATGTGAGCAGGGCGACGTTCTCTACATCGACATGGAAAATGGCGAGCGCCGCATTCAGCGCCGCATTGATGCCCTCTATCCTGATGGCCGGGGCCGCCCTGACCTCTCGCGGCTGGAATGGGCCACGGATGCCCCGTCGCTCGACAAAGGGCTGATCGACGCCTTAGACGACTGGCGGCGGTCGGTGAGAAATCCCCGCCTCGTCGTCATCGATGTGCTTCAGCGCATCAAACCGGCCGGAACCGCCACCCGCAACGCCTACGAGAACGATTACAGCATCTGGTCCCCGCTCCAGAGTTGGGCGACCCAGCATGGCATTGCCGTTCTCGGCCTTCACCATACGAAGAAAGGTGGTGCAGATGATCCGCTGGAGGCCCTTTCCGGCTCCAACGGTCTGTCGGCATGTGCAGATACCACGCTGGTGCTCGACAGAGACGGCAACGGCGTCACGCTCTATGTCCGTGGGCGTGACGTGGACGAGAAGGAAACCGCCATGACCTTCACGGCGGGCATCTGGAGCATTCAGGGCGATGCCGCTGCTGTGCGTCGATCTTCCGAGCGTTCGGTTATCATCGATTTCCTTGCCGATAACCCGGAACCGATAACCCCGACCGACCTTGCGGCCGCATTGGGCTGGAAACCCAATAATACCAAGCAACTTCTCTTCAAAATGGCGAAAAACGGGGAGATTTTCAGGGAAAACGGTCGCTATTCGTCAGCCCCTCATAACCCTGATAACCGCGATAACCGAGAGGCTGAACACGGTGCAGAAGATGATCCGGTTACCGGGTTATCGGGGTTATCGACCTTTGGAGAGGAGGGGGATGACGATGCGGGAATCTGACTACTTACCTTCGTACACCGGGTGCGCATCCTCTTCCAGGCTCAAACGCCGATCAGCTCGCGAGCGGCTGGAGCAATGGGTTTGGCATCCGATCAGATGTAAGGCCCCGGCCAAGTATAGTCGTTCATCGGGGAGCCGGCGCACATGTAGTCTGGTACGAAACGGCCAGTGGCTCGATCACGGCAGCGCCATTCGACCCGACCGTAGTTGTAGAAGGCATCCCAGGCTGAGCCGTACGAGTGAGGAGCGTAGTATCCTCCATATCCATTCTTCGCCGCCGCTCCGGCGGCGACTGCGACGCCAGCTACCGCTATTCCGGTCATGATTTGGTTGTCGGACGTGATGAGCCGCTGGCACTTCTCCACTGTTGCGCCACGGCGCACGAGTAGGTCGACAGCCTGTTGCTTCGTTGCCTGGTCGGGATTCGTCAACACGACATGACAGAGTGCGTTCGTGCTCTTGCTTGTCAGATCAACTTTGGCTGATTGACCGTTGGTCGTGCAGCCGCTTAGCACGCACGAGAATGCGAGTAGAAACGCTCTATTTTTCATGAAGTCCCCCGAAAGCCCGAGGTACTTTTGCGCCTTCTTCGCCCTCGATGTCTACTTAATTTACCGGCGCCGGATCACCCCGTTGCTTGTTCGCATCACGTCCCGGCAACGGATGGAGAACCTTGCCCAGCGGTTTTAGCCAATCGATTGATGGCATCAGGTCGAACATCGGGCTATGCGACTGGGCGAGGCTGCATTTCACCCGCCGGAGCCGGTTGACGGGCTTTTTTGCCCCGAAACGAAAATCCCGGCCTGAGCCGTGGCGAAAGAAACGGTAGGCGACGAGAGGTTACAGGTGCTTGTTCCCCTCGAAGTATCTGTACAGGCGGACTGGCATAAAATCAGAGGCCGGGATGCCGCCGCATATTTTCCCGAACAGTTCGTCCGTCACGTCCGTTTTCGATGTATAGACCCAGCCATCAACGCATTTCACGACGTGATCGCAGCGCACTTGCCAAGACAGACGGTAGTCGATGAATGAAGGCTTGGTTATGAACGGGTGTTCACCGGCAGCCAAAATGCACGCGGGATCGTGGAACCGACCCTCTTTGATGGATGACATGGTGACCATCAAACATTGCTGCTCAGCGCAAGGATTGGTGACGATCACATAAAGGTGCTGCCCGTTTTCGCCCGGCCCGGACGGCACAAGAAGCGTGGCCTTCTTCGCGACGATATACGGCACGGTTACGACCCGAAAATGCTGGCCAGTTTTCTTTCGCGGAGTATCTGCCGCTCCAATTCCTCGGGGTCACGCTTACCCAGGAATTTGAACACCCGACTGTAGGGGATCGGGTACGAGGAAAAATTCGGGTCTTCCCATTCCGGGCAATGGTCATGCGTGTAGTCGCGAATCTGCCACTGGGTCATATGGCCGAACTTTTCCCATGTTTCGCCAAGGGTCTTCAGTTCAGCACGGCTAAGCTCATCAAGGTCGTCGTCGTTGATGTTTGGTGAGGACACTCCGACCTTGTGGTCAGCACGGTCACTTACGAACTCCGCCCATTGGCCGCCATCGTCACCGGCGCCGTTTATCCTATTCAGGGTAATCGAACTGACAGGGCCATGCTCCATCGACACCAATTGATCCCGGAGCATTGAAGCGTCATATGCCGCCATAAACGCACGTTCGGCCAGGTAGATCAGCTTTACTACCTTGAGGACATGGATATTCCCGCCTTCACGCAAGGCGAAAAACGCCGCGATCTGGGCGGCCTTCCGTGAGTTGTACCAAGCTTGCATCCGTCACCCCTATCCGACGATTGCGGCGCGAAGATAGCACATATCGGTGCATTAATGGAACGAAGGTCAGAAAGTTTCCGCCAGCGTGGCAAATAACCCTCAATCGCTTCCCCTTCAGCCCCTTCCATCTGCCGTGCGACCATCACGATCCACGCTGCGGAATGTCGCCAACCTAGTCGACGGCGTCTTCGAGTTGCCAGGCGAAATGGTCGCGGCTGCTATCAGTCATCGATATCGTTGCCGTCGTCGTCTTCGTCAGCACCTCGATACGGGTCTTCGGTGTACGTCTCGCACCCTTCATTGAATGACTGGCTGTTGCTGGTGCAATCGGCGGCGTCCGAGATGTCGTTTTCTTCGGCCCATTCATAGCCGGCCTTGTGACCCGAGCAGTCTTCTGTGCATTCGTTATCGCCGAACGTTTGCTGTGCCGTCGCCGCCGAAGCCCACAATGCGGCAACCGCCAGCGTGACTGCAAAGTGCTTCATTTTCCAAGCCCTCCCCAGAGCTTCGGTAGAATTGCGCGTAAGGCACAAACCCGCAAGTGTGAACGCTTGCGGACAGATACGAACAATGACGTACATCCATTTAACATACTGATTTTATTATACTTTGTCCTTACAGAATATTGACGGACATGCTAGACTGCTTCGCAGAGAACGGAGGCAGTTATGCGATTTCCCGAGCGGATGAGCGAAACGATTCAGGTCCGAGTCGCGCGTGATGAAAAGCGTCGCCTGGCAGAGCTTGCCCGTATTCGCGGCGTGACCATTTCTGACCTATTGCGTGGTGTGGCGTCGGACGCCGCCCGGAGGGTAGCGGCTTAGTCATGGTCACCTACGCCCCTCCCATCACCCTCATGCAGTTCTGGCGGCTTCACAAGCGCGAATGTCGTGGGATCGGCGGCATTGTAGCCGATGCACGGGCTGGTCGCCTGCCAGGTGTCGAACCGTTGCCGTCCGGCATTGGGTTTTCCGTAGTCAATCAACGCGCGGCCCTCGCCGCCATGAGAAAGGCGGCGGCCTGATGGCGTCGATTGCAGACATTCGCGCGCGCTATCCACAATATCAGGATTTAAGCGACCAAGCCTTGGCCGATGCTATCTATCGGAAATTCTATTCCGATATGCCGCGCGATCAGTTTGACGCAAAGCTTGGGATGCAGGCTGCGCAGCCTGTCGCCGCCCCTCCGAACCCCTTTGACCAGTTCGATGCCGAACCGCCGAACCCGTTCGATAAGTTCGACCTGCCCCAGGGTGGCGATAAAAGTAGCAAGACGTTCGAAATCACCGCTCCGGATGGGAAGAAGTATCGCATCACCGGGGCGAGCCAGGAAGGCGCGTTGAACGCCCTCCGCAAGCATCTGGGCGGGACGGATCGGCAGGACGGGAGCCTTTCAGCCGAAAACGCCGTGCGTTCCACCGCGACAGGTGTTCCGATTATCGGGGGAATGCTGAACAAGCTCGACGCAGCCACCAATGCCACACTCGCCCCGATCATCGATCCGCTTTTGCCCGATGGCTTCCAGAAGTTGCCCGGCCAGACATGGGATGAGCGCTACCAGCGGGCGCTCGGCATTCAGAACGCCAAGGATTCGGCATTCGAAAGCGAGCATCCTTATGTCGATACCGGCCTGAACGTGGCCGGCGCGGTTGGGGGGATGGTTCCGGCCGTCATCGCCGCTCCTACCGCCTTCGGCGCGAGTGGCGGCGGCCTGATTGCCCGTATTCTCGCCAGTGGTGCATCTGGCGCGGCCATTGGCGGGGCCGATAGTGCGGTTCGTTCGGATGGGGATGCCGGCGCGGCGATACGAGGGGCAATTGTTGGCGGCGGTACGGGCTTGATTGCTCCGCTCGCGGGCAAGGCAATAGGAGCGGGCTGGCAGCGTCTTCGTGATTTCCGGGCGGCAAAGGCGGCGGCTCAGGCGTCCGGCGTTGATCGCGGCACGCTCTCCACCATCGGTCGCGCCGTTCGCGATGACGGGCTTGATCCAGCCGCTATCGGGCAGCGCATGGGCGAACTTGGCCCCGATGCCATGATGATGGATCTAGGTCCGAACCTCCAGCGCCAGGCAGGAGCCTTGGCGGCCATGCCGGGGCGCGGACAGGAAATCGTTCGCTCGGCAATCGCCAGCCGACAGGCCGGGGCAGGCGGCAGGATTGGAAGCGCCCTTGATGATGCCTTGGGTCAGCCAGCAGACACGCTGGCGCTGGCCGACGATATCGTTGCTCGCCGTGCTAACGCCGCTAAGCCTCTCTACCAGAAAGCCTATGAGGAAGGCTCCGGCGGCGTCTGGTCGCCCGAACTGGAGCGTATGGCCGGCAGTCCCATGTTTGCCGATGCGATGCGCCGAGCGGCAACCACGGGCCAGGACAGGGCAATTCTTGACGGCTTCGGGTCTTTCAATCCGCGCGTGTCGATTTCGCAGGATGGCCGGATCAGCTTCAACCAGGCGAAAGCCGGCGGCTCGCCGCTCTATCCCGATCTGCAGTACTGGGATTACGTAAAGCGCAATCTCGATGACATCGCGGGCGAGGCAAAACGCGCCGGACGCTCCGAACAGGCGTCCATTGCGACCAATCTGGCTTCCCGACTGCGCAATGAACTCGATACCGCTGTTCCGTCCTACAAGGCGGCCAGAGACGCCTATTCCGGCCCGTCAGCCATTCTGGACGCGATGGAGGAAGGACAGAGTATATTCCACAACAGCTACACGCCCGGCCAACTGCGGCAGAAGCTCGCCACGATGAACGATGCCGAGAAAGAGGCTTTCACTCAGGGCGCTCGCGCACAGATAGCCGATGTCATGGGCACGGCCCGGAACGATGCCCTTGCGGCTCGTTCGACATTCCAAAAGGGATATAACCGCGACAAGCTGGAAATGCTGGTTGGCAAGGACGAGGCCGCCAGAATGCTTCGGACGCTCGACGCTGAGACGACATTCACCCGCACCCAGCATGTTGTGTCTGGCAATTCCGAAACCGCCGCGCGTTCCGCCGCCATGCGCGAGATTGCGGGTGAGAACGGCCCGCAGTTCGGTGTCCGGGAAGGCTACATGTCCGGCGGCATGCTGGGCGCGGCCCGTTCGGCGGGAATGCGGACGGCGGAACGTATCATTGCCGGGCTGCTTTCGGCGGGACGTGAAGCCCGGAACTCGGGATTGGCCGAAGCCATCAGCCGGAAGGACTATCGGACTATCGCGGAAGCGCTGGCGGCCTCTCAGGGCAAGTCGGTCAACGACAGGTCAATCGATGCGGTGGCGCGGGCGTTGCTGGTCGGCGGTGGCACCGCTGCCGCGAGGCCGTGAAGCGGGATCGATCCACATGATGAACGCCACCAGCGCCCCCATGAAAACGCACCCAGCCAGGAATCCGGCAAGCGCCTCGGTCGAAAAAAGCGAGGTTGCCCACCAAAGCCCTCTGTTCACGCCCATCAGGACGGCGATGAGGATTGCGGACAGCAAGGTAGGGACCAGATATCGGCTCATGCCGTCCAATATGGAGCAAGTTCGATGACAGATGAAGCGGCAGCAGAGATTTGCACATCGATAGCACATGAGGTTCGTGCGCTGAGAGCGAGCGGAGAGCCCTCCACGGCTCTCCTGGACGAAATGGTTTGCAGCCTTTGCGATGCTCCCGCCGTCACCATGACTGACGCCTTGGCACTGGCGGCCGTATCGCGCCGGATGCTCGCTGCCACCATAGGCGAAATCCTGATCGAGGACCTGGAAGGGAAGAACCCTGCACGGCTCAGCGCCATTTTGGCACTGACGTTTCTGCATCGTGCCATTGGCGTTCTGGAGGCGGAAACAGGATTGGGGGCCGAAGGATTCACAGGCGAGGCGGACGCCCTAAACTAGGCTGATTTAGGAACTGACGTGATGGCACCTTCGGACACTTCTCAAAATTTTATTTGGGGCGCGGGCGGTACTCGCAAGACGCCTCAGCAGATAGCGCGGGATCGTGAGGAGGCGGCTGCCCTTCTTCGGCGAGGAGTGGACTTCTCGCCCATTGCCAGTCCCTTGCAAGGCCTTGCGCGTGTCGCCAACGCTGCTGCCGGAGCATATGGCGAATATCGCGCCGATCAGGCAGAGGCTGCCAATGCGGCTGCCTCCCGGGATATTGCCACGCGGATGCTATCCGGCAATGGCGGCGGCCAATTCCCGCCGGCTCCAGTTCTCAACGGCGGCTATGGGTCGCCCAGCAAGCCGCCTATTCAGAATATCCTTGAGACTGTTTCCGGCAATCGGATGCCGTGGCAGTTTCCGGCTGCTCCCTCACAGCCCGGAATAGCATCGAACGTCGCCGCACCCGTCATGACCTCGCCTCGACAGGGTGATAGGCAATTACCGTCAATCTCACCCACGCCCAGCGCCGCCTCGGCACCAATGATGGGGAGCGTCTTCGGGGCGGAAAACACGTCGATTCCTTCTTCACCGACCAGTTCCATGACAGGGAACGTGCTGGCCTCGACGGGTGCGGTCCTGCCGCCATCCAATCCCGGTGGATTTTTCGGGCTTTTCAAACCTCAGTCTGCCTCAGGGCTTTGGTAGGAGGTGCCGATGCGCAGCGGACTATCTGAACGCATTGGACGGTTGGAGCGGCATTGCTCCTACGTCCCGGTGAAACCGTTGAGCAAGATGGAGCGCGACGAACTGGTTCGCGCGGCCATTGCTGGCGGCGACATAGCTGCATTCCTTGCCGGGGAGAACGATCCGCACCGTCGTGCCGCTATCGGCGCGGCGATGCGCGCGGACTTCTGAAAACAATCAGGAACAA
>NZ_JAFKID010000037.1 GCF_017306545.1 Mesorhizobium sp. | reverse complement strand
TCTCCTTCGCGTCAATTGCGACGGAGAGACCCTAAACTATGCCGATCCAGCTACCGCTATATCTTGAAAACATTGGAGAAAAACTGCCCGCTCGGCATAGTTCGTCGTCCGGCATAAACCTGCTTATGCCGCGCACGGCATAATGCAGTTTCTACGAGCGAGGCGATGGTCGCCCAGTGCTCGCCACCGCCGTCGGAACCGGCGAAGAGCGCATTCTTCCGATTGAGGGCGATTGGCCTGATCGAGCGTTCGACGACGTTGGAGTCGATCTCGACGCGGCCGTCGTCGAGGAAGCGACCAAGTCCGGCCCAGCGCGAGAGCGGGTAGCGGATTGCTTCAGCGAGCTTGCTCTTCTGGCTGACCAGGGCGAGCTTCTCGCGCAGCCATGGCTGGAGGGTATCGATGACGGGGCGGCTTCTCTCCTGGCGCGCGGTGCGCCGCTCTTCGGGCGAGCGCCCCCGTATCTCGTTCTCGATCTTGTAGAGCTCGGCGATGCGCTGGAGCGCCTCCGTGGCGATCGGCGCGGGCCCGGACTGGGCCAGCTCGTAGAAGCGTCGACGGACATGCGCCCAGCAGAACGCCAGGCTCACGGCATTGCGCTCGGCCAACGCCCGGTATCCGGCGTAGCCGTCGACTTGCAGGATTCCGACGAAGCCCTGAAGGTGCCGCAGTGGCTGTTCGGCCTTGCGGTCGGGTGCATAGAGATAGGCGACGCCAGGTGGAGCGATCCCGCCCCAGGGGCGATCGTCGCGAGCATAAGCGAACAGCTGGCCCGTCTTGGTGCGGCCGCGCCCGGGATCGAGCACCGGCGCCGTGGTCTCGTCGGCGAAGAGCTTCCCGGACGCCTTCAGCCGCTCGAACAACCGCTCGTGGATGGGGCGGAGCAGGAAAGCCGCCTTGCCGACCCAATCGGCAAGCGTCGAGCGATCCAGGTTCACGCCTTGGCGGGCGTAGATTTGCGCCTGGCGATACAGGGGAAGATGGTCGGCGTACTTGGAGACCAGCACATGGGCGACGGTCGCCTCAGTCGGGATGCCGCCCTCGACAAGCCGTGGCGGAGCCGGTGCCTGCACCACGACCTCCTCGCAGCTCCGGCAGGCGTATTTCGGTCGGCGCGTGACGATGACGCGGAATTGGGCCGGCACGATGTCGAGGCGCTCGGAGCGATCCTCGCCCATGACATGCAGCATTCCCTTGCAGCACGGGCAGATCTTGTCGGGAATGTCGATGATCTGCTCGATACGCGGCAGATGCGCGGGCAGTGATCCACGGTTGGCGCGGCGCTTCCTGGCGCGAGCCTCGCGCTTGGCAGTATCGGCGGTGTCCTCCGCGGCGAAGCCTTCAGCCTCGATCTGCTCGGCCTCTTCCAGGCCCAGCAGCAGCTGGTCGACCGGCAGGCTCTCTGCTCTGCGGCCGAAGCGGTGGCGCTGCAGTTCCTTGATGATCTGGCGCAGCCGCTCGTTCTCGGCGCGCTCCGCCGCGAGCATCGCCTGAAGCGCGATCGGATCGTTGGTCTGAGGCTCGGCCGGGTTGCTCACAAGGCCGATTCAATCATGCATTCCAATGCTTTGCCAGCGCCTCTAGCCTCCCATGGAATCAACTTGCCGCGACCGGCGCGCGCGTCTCGCGGGTGTCATGCACGCGCCGCCAATCCAACCCTTCCAGGAGCGCCTGCAATTGCGCCGCCGACAACCTCACCACGCCATCGGTGATGGCAGGCCAGCAGAACTTCCCGTCCTCCAGACGCTTCGCCAGCAGGCACACGCCGGTGCCGTCGAAGTACACCAGCTTGACCCGGTCGGCGCGCTTGGCCCTGAAGACGTAGACCGCGCCAGAGAACGGATCGGCGCCCATCGTCTCGCGCACCAGCGCCGCCAGGCCCTCGGCCCCCTTGCGGAAGTCCACCGGCTTCGTCGCGACCATCACCTTGACCACACCCGTCGGCCCGATCACGACGGCGCCTTCAGCGCACGGATCACCGCCGCCACCGTCCTGGCGTCGGCGCCACGACCGACCCGCATGGCGACGCCGTCAATCTCCAGCTCTATCACGCCGGTTTCTCGCGCGGCCTTCCGCTTCCGTGTCGATCTCGCGCGCTTCCCCGCCGGTTCGGGCTCCTGTGCCGCGACCACCGCTGGAACAAACAACGGCTCCGGTGCCGGCGCATTCGCCAACGGCACCCGCGCGGACCGGCGCCAGGCGAACAGCTGCTGCGGGGACAATGCATGTCGCCGAGCCACCGCGCTCACGGTCTCGCCAGCATCGTAGCTTTCCGCCACGATCCGCGCCTTCTCCTCCGGCAACCATTCGCGCCGCCGTCCAGAACCCGTGAATATCTCAAGCCGTCGAACCGGCTCCTCGTCCCTGGACTTAAGCGTAAGCTCTGAAATCGTCATGTGTCGAAGCCCTCAAAGGCTCCGAGCATCGTCGCTCACGACAACGCGCGAAAGGTGCCAACGGGACAGCGCTTACCCTTGAACGGGTATTCTGTGCCGCCCGGTTTTTCAGGCGGCATTTCCCAGTCCCTGATATTCCCGCAGGATATCGGCGTTCGGGATGATGCAGTGACGCTCACCCGGAACGTAATGCGTATCCCAAGCGCCGCCGCGTCGATGGGTGGCATTTACCAACCGGCCGGGGCCAGCCTTGCCGAGGCTGTCATATGCTTCGTCTAGAATTTCGCGCTCCGGCCCGGCCGGCAGTTCCGGGGCTTCGTGAAACACATTCCCGACTGGATCAGAACCGAATATTTTCGCCCGGTGGTAGAGGCTCGGATGCACCGGACCGTAATCCCAAGCCTCAAAGTAACCTGGCACAAGCGGCTCGCCGCCGTGCCGGCCAAGATAGAACATGTGCGCGAGGTACAAAATCTTTTGCAGTTCCAGATTGGATAGACTCCATCCAGAACGCTCGGCCAGCCGCCTAGCGGCTGAAAGGACAGGCACTGTCATATCAACCTCCTTTGGAACGGGTGTAGTGCTGCGTTCGCGTTACAAATCAGCGAAAGAGTAGCATAATTCAAGCGGCTGTGCGCTTTTTGTATGGCCCGCGCGGGCCGGGCTTGGGCGCAACTGCGTCCATCATCTGGCAAAGATCATCCATCGACCAGAGCTTATCGGCAACGTCAGCGGCCATTGCAGGCGTCATGCGTAGCGTCTTGTGCATTTTGATGAAGTTGTACCAAACCGTGTAGATCGCGATCATATGGACGTGATTTTCGAACTTCTTTGAGAACGCATTGGTAAGGCGCGTAAAACGACGGTTCGCCATCCGCATCGTAAGATTGGCGCGCTCAACATGCGACGTGCTGACATGCGCCGGATCGGGCGATCCTTCGATGCGGGTTTTCTTCGCTCCGGTGCATACGGCCGGACTGTAGCGACGCTCCGGCGACTTGTTGCCTTCCGGCTCGCCGTACTGCTTCACCAGCATTGCATAGTCGATATCCGCTCCAAACGCTTCCTCGACCGCATTGAGGTAGGCGCGGTGTCCATCGGTCGTAAGCTGTACGCGGTTGGCGAGGCGGTCGCGAACGTCCTCCATAAATGCCAGCGCACATTCGCTGTCGCGTCCGCCGACAAACCACGAAACGATAAGCTTGCTGTCGCTGTCCAAGGCCGTCCAAGTCCACACGTCGCCAGCACCATCGACCGGCTGCTTCATGGTCGCTACGTTCTTCGCCTTCGCACCGACGAATGACCAGATTTCGTCTGCCTGCACCCGTTTCGCCCGCACGTTCCGCACTTCGCGGTCGTGTAGATCGGCACAGAACTTACCGGCATCGACAAGCAGCTTTGAAACCGTGTTGATCGACACGTCGCAAATACGAGAAATCGACCGCATGGACGACCCCTCGCAAAGCATGGTGAGGATTTGGATGCGGGTTTTCAGGGGCAGCTTGTTCATGCCCCTAATATCTGAACTTTTATGCTTAGTGTCAAGCATAGAAGTTCATTTCATAACCGTGAACTTTGGACGCGCGGAAGCGGGCGGCGAAAGATCGTAGAACTCTCTCAGCCCATGTTCACCGAGATGAAGCAGTTGGGCTACCTCGCCTTGCGAGTATCCAAGTGCATCGATGTGAACGCGTAGCATCGTGTCAATGACAGTTGGCCGCTCGGGCTCGAAGTCGAGTTCGGGAGGTTCACGCAAACGAAGTCGGCGCGCGCTTATCTGCTTCCAGAGATATTGGGATTGATTTCTCGTAACCAGGTTCAGCGAACTTGCGCGCATCAGCAGCGCTTGCATCGCCACCTTCCATTCTGGTTTGAGCGAGGCCAACAGAGCAAGGTCAATCCTCCGCCCCACAAAGTATGGCCTGATGTCTGCGGCAGGCATCAGGAGCGCAGACGCAAAGGCGTTTGCCTCTTCTTCCATCGTCGGTGATGGAAACCGGTGCATGACCAAATGGCCGAGTTCGTGTGCCAAGGTGAAGCGCCGGCGGTCGGCTGGCTGCTCACTGTTCAGCACGACCAGCGGCGGAAGGCCGGGAGTAGCGAAAGTGACGCCGCTGACTGATGCACCGGTCAGCCGAGAAAGAGAAACCAGAACGCCCGCGCGCTCCGCCAATAAAGTCAGGTCCTTGATAGGGCCGCGCGGAACCTTCCAATGCGCTCGAACCAGCCCGGCGATATGTTCAGCATCGCCATAGTCTTCGATATCAAGGCGGGGAAGATCGTTCGCGTGGGAGTACTCCGCTCCGTCAAGGAAGCGCCGAAGATGCATCACGCGAATGTTCAACTCCGCGACGATTGCGTCCATTTCACGGATAGTTACGTCTGCCTTCCGGCGCCACATGGGATGAACGCTCACCGGCGCTCCGTAAACGGGATCGGTCAGATAGAAAAAAGACCTCGGCAGGTCGTACGCGCTTTCAGCGCGCAATATGACTTCCTCCCTCGGCTCTACGAATCCGTTCTCGATTCGAGAAAGCAGCGATTGGTCTATCCCTAGACGGGATGCGGCATCGGTTTGCTGGATTCCCTTTCGCTGCCGCGCAAGGCGCAGCATGGAACCATTGGCTGACATCTGCTTACTCGCCGGTTTCGGGCTTTTCTGCCGGCTTTCTCGGGCGAACAGTCGGAGGCATCTCCGGGTCCGGCGCGCGCGTCGGCATGGGAACAACCTCGCCACTTTCGCCACCGAATATCGGGTAGCTCCAGAGCTTCTGATGCCGGTCACGCTTCGTTACCGCTACGGTCTCAACCTTCGTCGCCAATTTGTCGAGCGTATAGCAAACCTCCACTTTAAAAATCTCCGGCAGCATGTCGGGGATTTTCAGTTGTGGATCTACGAACTCCAGAACGGCCTGAGTCTCGATGTTCGACCCAATGCCCTTGGCATTGGCTTTCTTGAACCGGATGAGAACCTGATCCTGGAACAAGAACTTGACCGTCTGCCCTTTCGGCAGAGCGTGAATATCCTCGTCACCGTCGAACTCTTCGATGGCAAAGCGCTTTATGAAGTCGAAAATGATTGACGCCCGAGACCGGGCAGACAAGACGCCTTTTTTCGGCATCTCCTGCCATTCCGCCCATGCCTTCTGCAAAATTGAGTGCAGCCGAAACTCAAAAT
The DNA here is from genome assembly GCF_017306545.1 of Mesorhizobium sp. GTDB lineage: Bacteria > Pseudomonadota > Alphaproteobacteria > Rhizobiales > Rhizobiaceae > Mesorhizobium. Next base: position 38,944 of record NZ_JAFKID010000037.1, on the reverse strand, counting down.
CGGAAAGGATTGAGCGGACCTTGTCTTGTTCAGTCATAGCGAATCTGTCCCCGGCTGGTCGTTCAGCAAAGTGACATGGGATTTTCCCAAACGCAACGGTTTTTATGCAAACATTATGACCTCCACCGCTTTTCGGCAGCTTTCTTAGCAATCTCAGCGCGCCGTTCTGGCGTCATGTTCTCCGCGCGCTTCCTGCCACCCCTTGCGCCGAGCACCTTGGCGGCAGGGTCTTTGCCGTCGTCCTGCACGTCATCGGCTTCCTCGCCGGTCGCAATACGCATGATCTTGACGGCGTTGCCGATCACATCGGCGGGGCGCTTTTGGCCTTTAGGTCCGGTTGGCATCTGTGTCCTTTAATATCGCACATGTCTCATCAAGCTGCCGTTTCAAAGCGTCACCGACAAGTTTCTCGATATCCGGATACTCCGGTCCGATCGTCTCGAGGATGGCTTTGTGATCGGCATAGAGGCCAGTTTGGGCCAGCTCTGAAGCTTTCCGTGCTGCACGCGTGGCCCGTCTCTCGTCACCCATTTTGGCCTCCATGCTTTCCGGTAAGCATATAGGAGTTCAGCACGGATCGCGACAAGCGGGGCGTCAAATTTCAAACTGAGACACTACCTGCCGGCGGTGGAAATTGACTTGTGCCAGGATTCGACGGCAGACTGAAGAGGTCAACCTCGCACCACCGTCCGATCGGCGACCCCTGAAATGCATCGGCCTCTACGGTCTGCCCGATCGTTGCAGGCAGAAATCGGACCTCGAAAGATCCGTCTATCTTTGCAATGACTGGACGTAGCCTGCGAGCTCGTTGATGCGCTCGGTCGTGACGATTTCTCCGCCGGCTGGACCATACAGGCGCTGGTCATCCTCAAGGAACTGACGTCCCCAGACAGGCATGTCGCGATTGCCGTGACCCGGCACGTCATATCGTCCATCGATCACGGCGATGACGCGGGCATATGGGAACCTGCCTCCATTGCGCTTGCTGATGCTTGTGAGGTCGGCGGGAGGCTTGACGAGCAAATCCCTCAGCGGCCCGTCACCCTTGCCTTCGACACCGTGACAGGTTGCACAGAAATTCAGATATTCGGCTTCGCCATAGCTCATCCGCTCGCCGGCAACTGCGCCGGCAATGCTGAAGCCAATGAACAACGCTGCTATGACCCTTTTCATCGCCATATCCGAGCGTGCGGCTGCCGGCCAAAGACTGGAACTGCCGCCGCCGCACCGCCTTGATCTGAATCAATTGTCACCCGTACTATGCCGTCGCGAGGCCGTGTTGGATTCCCTTGCGTCAAAAGGCACCGGTTGGGATCAGGATATGCCTGTGCGGCCCCGCCGCGTGATGGCGGACCCTTCGGCCATGTCGGCAGATAGTCTTGCAAAAATTGCGGGTCGTCAGACCGCTGTTCCGAAGACCGCCCCGATTCCTGCCGTCAGCGCCATTGCTATCGCGCCCCAGAAGGTCACCCGCACCGTTGCCTTGCCTATGTTCGCGCCGCCGGCCTGTGCTCCGATCGCGCCGAGCAGGGCAAGGAAGAAAAGGGAAGCGACGGATACGCCGAGGATGAGGATGGAGCGCGGCAGGAGAAGAGCCGTGAGCAGGGGCAAGGCCGCTCCGGTAGCGAACGTCGCCGCCGATGTGATTGCGGCCTGGATCGGCCGCGCCGCCGTCACCTCGGACATGCCGAGTTCATCGCGTGCGTGAGCGCCGAGCGCGTCCTTGGCCATGAGTTGATCCGCGACCTCATACGCGAGTTTAGAATCAAGGCCGCGTTGCATGTAGATCTGTGCGAGTTCATCGCGTTCGAAATCCGGCTGACTGGCAAGCTCTGCCCGTTCGCGCGCGAGATCGGCCTGTTCCGTATCGGATTGGGAACTGACCGAAACATACTCGCCGGCGGCCATCGACATCGCGCCGGCAACCAGCCCGGCGATACCGGCGACAAGGACCTCGGATGTCGAGGATGAAGCAGCCGCGACGCCCACGATCAGGCTTGCAGTCGAGACGATCCCGTCATTGGCGCCCAATATGGCGGCGCGCAGCCAGCCGATACGTTTTACGAGATGGTTCTCCGGATGCATATGCGGGGGCACGACGCGACGTCTCCTTGCAGGTTTTGCTCGCGGTTGCAGGCTTCCGGGATGATGAAGCGAAAACGGACTTCCGGGAATGGCTGCTGCCCCTGCCAAGCTTGCGATAACGGCAGGGCAAATGCTTTGAACAATGCGGACGTCCGACGTTACGGATCGGGAGCGGCGAAATCCTATCTGTAATGCCTGTGACGTTTCAAGCTGACGGCCACCTTAAGAGCTTTTTCCCGCCTCTTCAGGAATGCGTCAGACTGAGCCGGCAGCTTCGGCGCAGTGAAAATCCGCTGCGGAGTTTGCCGATGAAATCGCTTGTCGCCGTGCTGGCCCTGACTACGGCGCTGACTTTCCCCGCGCTGGCGTTGGCTCGTCCGGTCACACTGACCACGACCCTCAATGATTATGGCGGCAACGGCGCCTATCTGGCGCTCTATGTCACCGATGCGGCGGGAGCCTACAAGGGCACGCTTTGGATGGCCGGCGGCAGGTCGAAATACTACCGCCACCTCGGCGGCTGGCTGCGGGGATCGGGCGGGAACCTTGGCGAGATCAACGGCATCACCGGCGCGAGTGTCGGCTCCGGACGCTCCTTGAAGATTTCCCTCGACCTCGCCGATGCCCTCTTCGACGCCGGCTATGAAATTCATGTGGACGCGGCTGCCGAAGATATGCGCGACAGCCCCTCCGACGTGGTGGCTCCGCTCACGTCCGGCGGGGCGGGGAAACCTGTGGCCGGTCGGCGCTATATCAGCGCCTTCACCTACGACATGTAGGCCCGGCCGGTTCGGGTCTGCAAGATGCGTCTGTTTCACAGGCTTCTCGGCCTCTTCGCCGCGATCTTGATCACCATCCTGGCGCTCAGTGGGACGTATCTGTCGGTCCTGCCCGCGCTGGAAAGGGCCGGAACGGTCGCCGCTTCCGGCCGGCTCAGCGTCGCCGAGGTCGCCGGTCGGATCGAAAGAGCCTATCCGGATGTCGAACAGATCGTGCGTTCGCCTTCGGGCGGGATCGTCGCCTCCTACCTGGAGAACGGCCGCGCCGTTTCCAGCGTGATCGATCCCGCTTCCGGCCGGGCCATCGGTGAAGTCGCGCCTTCGGCGGTCGAACGCTGGGTGAAGAACCTGCACCGGTCGCTCTTTCTTGGCGATGGCGGCCGCGCGACTGGGGCGATCGGTGCGCTGGCCCTTTTGCTGCTGACCCTGTCGGGCTTGCAAATGACCGCCCGGCGCGCGGGCGGCTGGCGGCGCATGCTCGGCCGCGCCCGCGGCACCGGCGCACAACGGCTGCACATCGGCCTCGGGAAGCTGACCGCTCTCGGCGTTTTTTTGTCCACCGTGACGGCGCTCTACATGTCGCTTGCCACGTTCGGACTGGTCCCTGACGGTAGCTCGCAGGCCGCTCCTGTCTTGCAGGTCGCGGCGGGTGCCGGGCCGGCACTGCCGGCTGACCGGCTCGCGGCATTGCAGGATATCGACCTTGGCCAGCTTCGCGAACTCACCTTTCCCGATCGATCCATCCCGTCCGATGTGTATGAACTCAGCACTGCGACGGGAGAGGGGTTTGTCGATCCGGCGACGGGACAGATGCTGGCTTGGCAGGACAGCGGCGCCGCCAGGCAGATCTATGAGTTCATTTACATGATTCACACCGGCCAGGGCTTGTGGTGGCTCGGGCTGCTGTTGGGCGCCAGCGCCCTCGGCGTGCCCGTGCTCGGCGGCGCTGGAACAGCGATCTGGTGGAGTCAACGCCGGGGCCGCGTCCGCATCGCCCGCAACGCCGCGTCGGCGGCGGCGGATACGGTGATCCTGGTGGGCAGCGAAAGCGGCAGCACCTGGGGCTTCGCCCGCACTCTACACGAGGCGCTCGCCGCCCTCGGCCACCATGTCCACACCGCACCCATGAACGACATAGCCGCCCGCTACCCCGCCGCCAGGCGCATGTTCGTGCTTGCGGCGACCTACGGCGACGGCGAGGCGCCTGCCGGCGCCGATTCCTTCCTGAGACGGATCGATCGGATGGAGCCCCCGCATTTCCCGGTGGCTGTTCTCGGCTTCGGCGACCGGCAGTTCCCGGCGTTCTGCCGGTTCGCCCGCGACGTGGAGAGGGCCTTGCGCAGCAAGGGCTGGAAGCGGCTGATGCCGCTCGCGGCGATCGACCGCCAGTCCGCGCAGGAATTCTCCCGCTGGGGAGAGGTTTTGTCCGCCGTCATGGGCAAGACCATCAGGCTGGCGCATGTAGCGGAGGTTCCGCGCACGCAGACACTGACGCTGATCGAGCGTGTCGACTACGGCGCGGACGTGCAGGCGCCCACCGCCATCCTGCGCTTTTCCATGCCGAACGCGGGGCTGATGGCCCGTCTTTCCGGGCGCGCCTGGCCCCGGTTCGCGGCGGGCGACCTGCTCGGCGTCGTAGCGCCCGGCTGTATGACCCCGCGATACTATTCGCTGGCGAGCTCGAGCTGCGACGGAGCCGTCGAAATCTGCGTGCGCAAACAGCCCGGCGGCGCCTGTTCGACCTTGCTCCACGCCCTTCGTCCGGGCGACGGCATCCGGGCCTTCGTCAGGCGCAATTCCGGTTTCCGCCCTTTGCCCGGTCGCATGCCGGTCATCCTGGTTGGCGCCGGCACTGGAATAGGCCCTTTGGCGGGCTTCATCCGGGCGAACGGAAAGGCCCGCCCCATGCACCTGTATTTCGGTGGACGCCATCCGGCATCCGATTTCCTCTACCGGGATGCGATCGCGGGCTGGCTGGGCGACGGGCGGCTTACCTGCATCAGCGCTATCTTCTCGCGCATCGCGGGCGGTGGCTACGTGCAGGACCTGCTGCGTGAGGACGCCGAGTGCCTGCGCACTCTGATTGCCGGCGGCGCCCAAATCATGGTGTGCGGCGGCCGTGAGATGGCGGCCGGCGTCATGGAGGCGCTCGCGCAGGTGATTTCACCTCTTGGCCTGACACCACAGGCCCTCAAGGCGCAGGGAAAATATGTCGAAGACGTCTACTGAACCGGTTCGCCGCACCCTGAGCGGTCCCGTTATGGGCACGAGGTGGTCGGTGCTGCTCTATGCCCCCGAAACCTTCGGGCTGGTCGCGCCGGAAGCTGCGCTCGCCCGCGCTGTGGCCGACATCGACCGCCAGATGTCGACATGGAAGCCCGACAGTGACCTCATGCGCCTGAACGCGGCGGCGCCGGGAAAATGGGTTGCGATGCCTGCCGAATTGATGCTCGTGCTCGAAAAGGGCATTGAGATCGGCAGGGCTTCGGCCGGAGCCTTCGACATCGGCCTGGGAGACCTGGTGAATGCTTGGGGCTTCGGTCCTTCCGGCAAGGCACCAGACGAGGAGGCCGTCCGGCGCTGGGTCGGCAAAGGGCGGCCGCCTGCCCATGAGGTGCTGGAGCTGGACCCTTCGGGCAGCCGGGCGCGCAAGCACGCGCCGGTGACGCTCGACCTGTCGGGCATCGCCAAGGGCTTTGCCGTGGATGCGATGGCGGAAGTTATGCGGGATTTCGGTATCGACAGTGCCCTCGTCGCCTTGGACGGCGAGCTGAAGGCGACAGGCACCAAGCCGGACGGAGCGCCATGGATCGTCGCCGTGGAAAAGCCGGACTACGACATGCGCGCGCCGTTCGGCGCAGTTGCGTTGCACAATGCAGCCATCGCGACTTCGGGCGATTACCGGCACTGGATCGAGATCGGGCGGAGCCGCCTTTCCCATACGATGGATCGGGCGAGCGGTGGGCCGGTGATCAATGATGTTGCGTCGGTTTCCGTTATTTGCCCAGCTTGCATGGAAGCCGATGCATGGGCGACGGCGCTTCTAGTCCTGGGGCAGGGAGAAGGGCGAGAACTGGCCCGGCGCAACGGTCTGGATGCGCTGTTCATCCTAAGGTCGGATGATACCCTTAGCCAAGTCGCGGTCGGTGAGGTTTTCGAGGAATCCTACGCAGCCTGACGCATTGAGACCCGGCGCGAGCCTTGTCGCGCCGGGGCCGTGGACAAGCGGAGGAAGCCACTTGGCGTGAGAAAAAACCTCAGCGCGGACTCATCATGCGCTGGAGCGTTCCGTCGCGCAGGACGAACTGGTGCCAGATCGCCATCAGGGCATGCAGGCCGGCGAGATAGAGGATCACGGTGCCGCCATTTTCATGGAGATCGGCGATCAGGCCCGGCTGGCCCTGGACCTGCTCGGCGATGGCCGGCAGGTGCAGGCCAAAAAATGATACGGGCACGCCCATGCGCGAAGCGGCGTACCAGCCGGTCAGAGGCAGGGCGATCAGGAACAGGTAGAGCACCGCATGGCCGGCCCTGGCGGTCGCGCCAAGCCAGCCGCCCTGGGGTTCCACGTCGGGCGCTCCACCCGCGAGGCGCAGGATCAGGCGGGGCACGACCAGCACGAGCACCGCCAGCCCAAGCGAGAAATGCAGCAGCGGCGGATCTTCGGCTATGTTCCGGCCACCTTCCGAGGTCAGCCACGCGCCCAGCACGGCCAGAGCGGTCACCCAGTGGATGACGATCATGCTTTTCGAATAGCGGGCGGAATTGCGGGTTCTCACGCGTTCTTCCTGCATCTTGTTCACCTTTGGAAATTCGTCGTCGTGACTGGGGTGAGACGGCTCGTCATTTCACTTCGGCTTTCGGGGCGCCCTTGCCGAAGAGTCCGTTGGAAGGCGGCGCGACCATTCCGGCGGGCGCCGCCTGCAATCGGCTGGAGCCATTGTCGTCATCGTCTTCATCCTGCCCTTCTCGCTTCATCTTGACGATCTCCAGCGAGCCGGGATCCACTTTGACCTTAAGGCCGCGGCCATTCTCGTCGGTGCCACTGATCTGGTAGCAGCCGTCGTCGGCCCTGATCCTGCGGACGGTCCAGCCGCGGGCTTCGGCCATCTTCTGCACAGCCGCGCGCGGCTGCCACTGGTCCATCGGAAGGTGGCAGTCGTCGTCGGCCATCGCGGCGCCCGATCCGGCAAATACGAGAAATGCAGCCGCTGCCAGTGTATGCTTCCTCATATTTGTTTGTCCTTGCTCGACGTTCGGTCGCGGTGACCATGGCAGTCTTGCCTGACGAACACCTGAAGCTGAGTGGACATACCCGTCAGCTTGCTGACAGGATTCGATGGCAATCGCACGGTAAGGAACAGGACGGTCCCTTCATGAGAATCCTGCTGGTGGAAGACGACTCGATCCTGGGCGCGGCCGTGCGTGACCACATCGTCGCGTCAAGCCATTCGGTCGACTGGGTGACGCGACTCGACGCTGCGACAACCTACCTCGAGAGTGCGGCTTACGACCTTATCCTCTTGGACATGATGCTCCCGGACGGGCGGGGCATCAGCTTTTTGCGCAGCATGCGCATGAAGGGCTGCGCTACGCCGGTCATCATCCTGACGGCGCTGGACCAGATCTCCGATCGTATCCAGGGGCTCAACGCCGGGGCGGACGACTACATGACCAAGCCCTTCGACCTATCGGAGCTTTCGGCACGGCTGAACGCCGTGGCACGGCGCTACAGCGGCAATCCGAACCCGCTCGTCGAGATCGGCGACCTGCAGATCGATCTCGCGGCCAGGACTGTCGCGCGCGGCGGCCGGCCGATCGATCTGACTGCGCGCGAATGGGCGCTGTTCGAGGCCTTCGTCCAGCGCCCCGGCCAAATCATGTCCAAGGTGCAGCTTGAGGAGCGGCTCTATGCCTTCGGCGCCGAGGTGGAAAGCAACACGATCGAGGTCCATGTCAGTCGCCTGCGCAAGAAGCTGGGACATTCAGTGATCGATACCGTGCGCGGTATCGGATACCGGCTTGGAAATGCCAGATGATGCTGCCCAGAAGTCTGCAATGGCGGCTTTCGCTGTGGCTCGGGTTGGGGGTGGCGCTGCTGTGGGTGGTTGCGGCCACGGTGACGGCGCACAAGCTGCGCCACGAGATGAACGAGGTGTTCGACAGCGCACTGGAGGAAACGGCGCAACGCATCCTGCCGTTGGCCGTTCTCGACATCATCGGCCGCGATCATGATGGCGACGACGATGCGGAGCAGAGCGTGGCTACGCTGCGCCGGCACGACGAATATTTCACCTACGTCGTGAGGGATTCCGAGGGCAAGGTCCTGTTGCGATCACACAATGCCGATCTGGCCGTCTTTCCGCCTTTCGCCGGCACGGGCTTCGCCGATACCTCGACCCACCGAATCTATTTCGACGCCGCGTTGCGCGGTACGGTGACGATCGCCGTGGCCGAGCCCCTCGTCCACCGGCGCGCGGTGGCCGAGGAGGTTCTGCTCGGCCTGGCACTGCCGCTCGGCCTGGTCATCCCTCTCAGCCTGCTCGGCGTCTGGGCGGTCGTGCGACTTTCAATGGCGCCTATAAGGACCTTCCGTTCGGGTATAGAGGCCCGCGGCGGCGGTGACCTGACGGCGGTCGCGGCCGATGGCCTGCCATCCGAAATCCGGCCGATAGCAATGGCGGTAAACCACTTGCTGGAGCGGCTCAGGCGCACGCTGGAAGCAGAGCGAAGCTTTACGGCCAATTCCGCGCACGAACTGCGTACGCCAGTCGCTGCGGCGCTGGCGCAGACGCAGCGCCTGATCGCCGAGGCGCCGAACGAGGCCACCCGCAGAAGGGCGCGGCACATCGAGACGGCGTTGCGACGGCTTTCCAGGCTGTCGGAGAAACTGATGCAGCTTGCACGGGCCGAAGGGGGGCGGCTTCAGGCGGCCCAGCCGGTGAACGTAGCGACCGTGTTGCGAGTGCTGGTCGATGAGATGACGATGGACGATCCGAAGCGGATCGAGCTGGTTCTGGCTGACGCTCCGGTGTTCTCAGACATCGACGCCGACGCATTTGCGATCCTGGCGCGGAATCTCATCGAGAATGCGCTGAAGCATGGCTCGCGGCACGAGCCGGTGCGTGTCGCCTTGTCGGCGGACGGCGTGCTGCGGGTCTTCAACGCGGGAAGCGCAGTCCCGGCGGACATGCTTGCCCGCCTGGCCGAGCCTTTCGAGCGAGGCGGCGCGCAGGGGGAAGGCGCCGGCCTCGGGCTCGCCATCGCCAAGGCGATCGCTTCGGGCATCGGTGGGCGGATAGAACTGGTCTCTCCGCGCGAAGGGCGTCAGGACGGCTTCGAAGCCAGATTCATCCCCGGCAAATGAGAAGAACTGGCAAAGGCCATCCTGATGCCATGATAGACAGATGCTGCGGAAAGTAGCCGACAAGTTTCGGCCGGTCAGTTCGGGAGGTCGAGCGTTCCGCCGCCCGCAAGGAGCCTGAGTTGGACGATGAAACCGCCCGAGCCTTCTCGTTTCCAGGGAATCGCCGAGGAAGAAGCGGCCCGCCGCCTCAAGGCAGAAGGTTACAACGAGCTTCCGAGACATGAGCATCGGACCGCGCTCGCGATCGTGCTGGAGGTCCTGCGCGAGCCGATGCTGGCGCTGCTGCTCGCGGGCGGAGTGATCTACTTCCTGCTGGGCGACCGCGAGGAAGCGCTCATCCTGCTCGCCTTCGCAAGCATGTCGGTCATCATCACCGTGATCCAGGAAACGCGCACCGAGCGCGTGCTGGAGGCGTTGCGCGATCTTACAAGTCCGCGAGCCCTGGTTATACGGAGCGGCGTCCACCAGCGCATTCCGGGCCGCGAGGTGGTGCGCGGTGACCTTGTCATCCTCGGCGAAGGTGATCGCGTGCCGGCCGACGCGACGATCCTGCAGGGCCGCGACCTTCAAGCCGACGAGTCGCTGCTGACGGGAGAGTCCCTGCCGGTCCGCAAATCCGTCACGGTTGGCCGGCCTTCGTCCGGCGTCAGGCCGGGGGGCGACGATCTTCCCTACGTATATTCCGGCTCGCTGATCGTGCGTGGCAGCGGCGTCGCAGAGGTCTTCGCCACCGGACCGCGAAGCGAGATCGGCAAGATCGGCCAGTCATTGCACGGCCTTGAGGCGGAACCGCCGCGCCTTCGCGCTCAAATCTTGCGGCTGGTGCAGCTTTCGGCCATCGGCGGAGGGCTGGTAAGCCTCGTCGTGCTGGTGCTCTACGGCATGCTGCGCGGCGGCTGGCTGGATGCGGTACTCGCCGCCATCACCATCGGCATGGCCATGCTCCCGGAAGAATTTCCGGTCGTGCTCACCGTATTCATGGCCATGGGCGCATGGCGGATCTCACGCGCTCGCGTCCTGACGCGCCGGGCGGCGGCCATCGAGACGCTCGGTTCAGCAACGGTGCTGTGCACCGACAAGACGGGCACGCTCACCGAGAACCGCATGTCCGTCGCCGAACTGCGTCCGAGGAGCGACAACGGGCTCGGCCGTTACGAAGTCTCCGACGCCCCGGCACCGGAAGACGCACAGAACCTGGCTTTCCAAGGACTCCTGGCCAGCGCGCCCGAGCCGTTCGACCCGATGGAGAAGGCTTTCCACGACTTCGCCAAGGAGCGGATCGCAGGCCACTCGAGAACCGCTTGGACGCTGGTCCGAAGCTACGGGCTGCGTCCGGAACTCCTCGCCGTCACCAACGTCTGGCGCGACGACGGCGCAGCGAAGCCGAAATTCACCGTCGCAGCGAAGGGCGCCCCGGAGGCAATCGCCAAGATCTCCAATCTCGGAGAGGCAGAGAGTACCATGGTCCGTCAGGCAGTCGACGCAATGGCCGCGGAAGGGCTCCGCGTCCTGGGTGTCGCTAAAGCGGCCCATGAAGGCGAGGCTTTACCGGACACGCCGCATGGTTTCGCCTTCGCATTCCTCGGCCTCGTCGGGCTGGCCGACCCGTTGCGGCAGAGCGTCCCGCAGGCGATCGACGACTGCCGCTCCGCCGGCATCCGCGTCGTCATGATCACCGGCGACTACCCGGCGACGGCTTGCGCCATTGCGCACCGTGCAGGCCTCGCTGAAGGTGCCGCCGCGGTCACCGGCGAAATGATGGAGAAGCTCGGAAACGAAGATCTGCGGAAACGTGCCCGGAGCGCAACGGTGTTCGCCCGCATCATGCCGGAACAGAAGCTTCGCATCGTCCAGGCGATGAAAGCGGACAACGAAATCGTTGCGATGACCGGAGACGGCGTCAACGATGCACCGTCGCTGAAGGCCGCACATATCGGCATCGCCATGGGCGGCCGCGGTACGGACGTGGCGCGCGAAGCGTCCTCCATAGTCCTCCTCGATGACGATTTCAGCTCGATCGTCTCAGCCATCAGGCTCGGGCGGCGCATCTATGATAACATCCGCAAGGCTATGGGTTTCATCTTCGCCGTTCACGTGCCGATCGCGGGCCTGGCGTTGTTACCGCTGGTCTTCGGCTTTCCGATCATCTTCAGCCCGATTCACATTGCGTTCCTCGAGATGGTGATCGATCCAGTATGCACGCTGGTCTTCGAGGCGGAAGGCGAGGAAGAAGATGTCATGCGCCGCCCGCCGCGGCAACCATCGGAGCCATTGTTCTCCTGGTCGTTGATCTTCTGGAGCGTGCTCCAGGGTGCGTTGGTCTTGGCGCTGACCGGCACGATTTTCATCTACACCCTTGGGCGCGGCACGCCGGCAGACGAGGTACGGGCACTTACATTCGTTGCCTTGATTTTCTGCCTAGCCAGCCTCGTCCTCGTCAATCGCTCCTTCAGTTCGTCGCCTATCGTGGCGATCCGAAGGCCCAACCCTGCGCTTGCGTGGATTTTCGCCGCGGTCGCGCTCGTCCTCGCGCTCGGCCTGCTGGAGCCGTCCGTGCGGAGGCTGTTCAGCTTCGGCCCGCTACATGGGGAGGATATCGGCCTTGCGTTGGCAGCGGCGATGATCGCTTTGATCGTACTCGAACTCGCCAAGTCAATCTGGCGCGACCGGCTCCGATTCTGAACAAGCCGTCTCTTGCCTCAGGCCGCCTCGAGATCGGGTTTGGCCGTCGAGTGCGCGGATGCGAGGCTGACATACGCCTTGATCGGCAGGTGGTCCGAGGCCAGACGTGCCAGCGGCGTATCGTGGACCATGATCGGCGAGAGAATGTCCCTACGGTTTGCGATCATGCGGTCGAGTGCCAGGAGAGGCAATCGGGAGGGGAAACTGGGAACAGGCTCTGGCAACGGACCGAATGCGGCATTAAACGTGTTGAGCGCGGAACGGCCGTTAAGTCGCCATTCGTTGAGGTCGCCCATCAGCAATGCCGGGACTTCGTCTCTGGCGTTCATGATTTGCTGGATCAAATGCGCCTGATGGGTGCGAGAGCGGCGGAGAAGCCCGAAATGCGCTGCGATGATCCTGACGGCGCCGCCGGCTTCCAGTTCGATTTCTGCGACAATCGCGCCGCGCGGCTCCAGCCCCGGAAGGGCTATCTGATGCACGTCGCGGATAACGCCCCGCCTGAAAAGCAGGACGTTTCCGTGCCAGCCATGCGTTCGCATGTTTCCCGATACCGGCACAAGCGCCAGGCCAGACTCGCGCTCGAGACGCGCGAGGTCGAGCAGGCCCTCGCGATTGCCGAAACGCTTATCAGCTTCCTGCAGGGCTATGACGTCCGCATCTATTTCATGAATGACCCGGAAAGTTCGTTCGGGATCAAACCTTCCGTCGGTACCGACGCATTTGTGGACGTTGTAGGAAGCCACTAGCACGCCCGGCTGTTCCATGCCTTCCGCCGTCGTCGATTGTCCGGCGCGCTGCCGACGCATTCGAAGCTGTTCGAGGACCTTTGTGGGGAAACCCGGGCCGAACCTGTGCATGATCATTCTCGTCTTTCTGTCGATTTCGCGCCTAAATCTCAAGCCGCCTCTGTTATCTGGGTACCGGTGAATTCCACTGCAATCGATAGACGACGCATAGTTGGTGCGTCAAAGGTAAGGCGATCCGAGCCACAAAATACGGTCGATCAGGCGTTCGAGGAACGGTCTGGCGCGCAGGCTTTCCAGAGTCACCTCGACAGCCGAGCCGATCGCGGCGTCGATGCGCCGCTCGATCCGTGTCGCGAAGCCGGCGTCCAGCACTTCGAGATCGATCTCGAAGTTCAGCCTCAGCGAGCGCGGATCGAGATTGGAGGAGCCGACGAAGGCCCAGATGGAATCGACGACGAGCAGCTTGGAATGGTCGAAAGGTCCCTGCGCACGCCAGACCCGGCAATAGCTCCTGACGACCTGGTCGAACTGGGCTGTCATCGCGCGGTCAACGAGCAGCAGATTGTTGGCTGACGGGACCACGATGTCGATGTCGATCCCGCGCCGGGCAGCAGTGGTCAGCGCACTGATCAGTTCGCGGTCGGGCAGAAAGTAGGGCGACATGATGCGGATGGAGCGGCGTGCAATGGAGAAGGCGGCCATCAGCATCTTGTGGTTGGCTTCGAGGCTCGCATCGGGGCCTGAAGGAAGTGCGCGCATGAACATGGGCGAGCCGGGCTCGCCGGACGCCTCCATGGCGATACGCCAGGCATCGCCATGGAGGCGCTCGCCGCTGGCGAAATACCAATCCTCGGCGGCGACCGAGAAGATATCTGCGATCACCGGCCCTTCGATACGGAAATGCGTGTCGTGCGCCATGGCCGCCCCGGCGAATTCCGCAGTGAAGCCTTGCCGGATGTTCATCCCGCCGACGAAGCCGACGGCGCCGTCCACCACGAGAATCTTCCGGTGCGTCCGCAGATTGGCGTAGGGCAGCCGCAGCCCGCTGATGATGCGCCCATTGAACACGCGGGTGGTGACACCACCCTCGCTCAGATGATCGACGATACTGGGCACGGAGTAGCGGGCTCCGACCGCGTCGATCAGCACGCGCACGGCGACACCACGCCGTGCGGCATCGACCAAGGCATCTGCAAGACGCAGCCCGATCGGATCGCGGTCGAAAATATAGGTTTCGAGAACGACGCTGCGCTGCGCGGCGGAAATCGCCGCGATCATCGCAGCGTAGGCCTCGTCGCCGGTATCCAAATCGGTGATGGCGTTTGCCGTCGTCAGCGCGTGATGGGTTATCCTGTCGCCTGCGATCTTCAGTGCGGCGAACCGCCTGCCGAAGCGGCTGGCGACTGCTTCGGAAGTTGCATCGAAGCGCGGATGTTCCAGCACTTCGTGTCCGGCCGCCGACCGCTCCGCCGCGATCGAGACGCGGCGGATACGGTTGATGCCGGCTACGGCGTAGAGTAGCGCGCCGATGAAAGGCGACAGGAGAATGACGCCGACCCAGCCAATGGCTGCGCGTACTTCGTCTTTTGTCATCGCGGCGTGCACCGCGGCCGCCGCCGCGATCAACGTTGAGACGACCGCGAGGATATGAGGCCAATGGGTGACGATGAGCGTCCACATACGGACAACTTACGTAATCATCCACGCTACCGTCGATGGGGTGGGCATCCAAAGTCAGAGTTCAAAACGGTACCCTAGCGCCCTTCCGCTCACGCGGCCTCTCACCAGCGCATCATGTGCCGGCCCTGGCTGCGTCCCATTCCCAGACCCGTCAACGGGAGAACGACATCGTCGGCGGCTGCCTTCTGTTCGTTCGTGAGAACGGCGTAAAGATCGTCGGCGGCTACCTTGACGGATTTGATCTGCGCCAAGCGCGCCTCCATCCGCGTGATCTGCGATGCGAGCCGCTCGGGCAGGGGCTTGTCGAATATGGTTCCATCGTCGAATTCCTCGGTAGTCGAGCGCATCATTTCGTTGTGTGCCTCGACCGAGGTTCGAACGACTGCGGCAAACGCATCCCATGCCGCTGTCTGTTCGGGCGTTATCTTGAGTTCGGTTTTCATGTAGGCAAGTCGCCCGTCGACGCGCTCGACCATGCCATCCGGCCGCCCCCACCATCCCATCATGCCGGGGCCCCAGCCGTCGCTCGTCATGTGCTCCCAGCCCCAGTGCGGCCACCAGCCGCGATCGTCGCCGGCAGCTGGGCCGCTGATCACGGTGGCGGTCACCACAGTCGCAAGCACTGCTCCAATCCACGATCTTGACATCTGGACCTCCAATGATTGTGCGTTCAGTCGAACATGTCCGAGCCAGGCCGGCCTTGATCGACGTCAATTCATAGGGAGGTAGTGTGAAATCGGTCTTGCGGCTGATCTTTAACGCTCGCCCGATCGAAGCGAGCATCTCCGGTCGGACGAGCAATGTCAGGAGGTCAAACGGCGCTGTCGTTAAGTTCAGAGGCTTTCAACCACGGATTTGAGCATCTCCCGCACGCGGCCGGCAACCTGCAGTAAAGTTGGATTCCCGACGGCGGCCATCGACGCCACGGGATCGACCGCAGCCACTTCGACATGGCCGTCGCCCATGTCCTGCACGACGACGTTGCAGGGCAACATGGTGCCAATCTTGTCCTCGATCTCCAGCGCCTCGCGCGCCATGGTCGGATTGCAGGCGCCGAGAATGCGGTAGTTGCGGAAATCGGCGTTCAGCTTCCTTTTGAAGGTTTCTCTTACGTCGATCTCGGTAATAATGCCGAACCCGGCACCCTTGAGCGCCAGTGTGACGCGTTCCACGGCCTTGTCGAAATCGCAGGTCAGAACTTTCGAGAAATAATAGCTCATGGCAGACTCCTGGTTGCGGCGGGTTCAAGAATGTTGTGAACCGAGCTGGCGGCCGGCAGCGGGTGCATCCCATCATCCTGACGGCGCTCGCCCCGCAATGCGATATAGATGGCGGGGATGACGAGCACGGTAAGGGCCGTGGAGGATGCGAGACCGAAAAGCAGCGAGATGGCCAGACCCTGGAAGATCGGATCGGCAAGGATCACGGCCGCGCCGATCATCGCCGCCAGTGCGGTGAGAAGGATCGGCTTGAAGCGGATCGCTCCAGCCTCCAGCAGCACATCAATGAGGGAGCGGTCGGTGCCGCTTGCATGTCGGATGAAGTCGACCAGCAGGATCGAGTTTCGCACGATGATGCCGGCAAGCGCAATGAAGCCGATCATCGAGGTAGCCGTGAAGGCGGCGTCGAACAGCCAGTGCCCGAACATGATGCCGACGAAGGTGAGTGGAATCGGCGTCAGGATGACTAGCGGCAGCCTGAAGGAGCCGAACTGGGCCACCACCAGGATATAGATGCCAAGGATCGCCACCATGAAGGCCGCACCCATGTCCCGGAAGGTCACCCAGGTCACCTCCCATTCGCCGTCCCACAGTAGCGTAGGCCGGCTCTCGTCGTCGGGCTGGCCGTGCAGCGCGATGGCCGGCTTCGGCAGATTGCCCCAGTCGGCTCTGGCGATGGCGTCGTCAACCGCGAGCATGCCGTAGATCGGCGCCTCGTAGGCGCCTGCCAGCTCGGCCATCACCATTTCCGCCGGGCGGCCGTTGTGGCGGAAGATCGGCCAGGAAGCGGGCTCTCGCGAAACCGAGACGACGTCGCCAAGTTCGACAACGTCACGCCCGCCGGGCAAAGCGTTGGCCGGCACCGGCGTCGTCAGCGTGCGCTCGTCGACCACGGAACCGCCCTTGGCGAGCGCGATGCGGATCGGGATCGGTTGGCGGCCGCCGCCGCGATGCGAGTAGCCGACGGTCCTGCCGGCATAGAGTGCGTTCAGCGTATCGTAGACGTCCGACTGCTCGACCCGGTAGAATTCCATATTGTCCTGGTCGATGGAAACACGCACGCGCTCGGGCCGGTTGTGGTAGCTGTCGTCGACATCGACGATGAACGGCACGCTGGCGAAGGCTTCGCGCACCTTCTCGGCCACGGCGCGGCGGGTTTCGGGGTCGGGGCCGTAGATTTCCGCCAGCAGCGTGCCGAGCACCGGCGGGCCGGGCGGCGGTTCCACCACCTTGACCACGGCGCCTTTCGGCAGCGCGAGTCCCTTCAGGCGCTGGCGGATGTCGAGGGCGATGGCATGGCTCGCGCGCTTACGCTCGCCCTTGGCGAGAAGGTTGACGGCGATGTCGCCCTGCTCGGGGCCGGAGCGCAGATAGTAGTGCCGCACCAGGCCGTTGAAGTCGAAGGGCGAGGAAGTGCCGGCATAGGTCTGGAACGAGACGATCTCCGGTACGCTCTCCAGGCGCCCGGCCATGTCTTGAAGGGTCCGGTCGGTGTCCTCCACCGACGAACCTTTCGGCAGGTCGAGCACGACCTGGAGGTTCGCCTTGTTGTCGAACGGCAGGAGCTTCACCGTCACGTTCTGGGTGTAGAACAGGGCCAGCGACCCGAGCGTGGCCGCGCCGACGAGGAGCAGGAAGGTCCAGGCGCGCGCCCGGCTCCTGAGGATCGGCCGCGCGACCGCGACGTAGAGTCGCCCGAGCCGGCCGCCGTCCGCGGCTTGCGCATGGCCATGGCCGGCGGATGCGTCGGTCCTCGCGATCCGGACCATCAGCCACGGCGTGAGGATGACGGCGACGAAGAAGGAGAACAGCATCGCCGCCGAGGCGTTGGCCGGGATCGGGCTCATGTAAGGCCCCATCATGCCCGACACGAACAGCATGGGCAGGAGCGCGGCTACCACCGTCAGCGTGGCGACGATGGTCGGGTTGCCGACCTCGGCCACGGCGTCGACGGCCGCCGCCACGCGCGAGCGGCCGTCGCGCATGGCCCAGTGGCGGGCGATGTTCTCGATGACAACGATGGCGTCGTCGACGAGGATGCCGATCGAGAAGATCAGCGCGAAGAGGCTGACGCGATTGAGCGTGTAGCCCATGATCCACGAGGCGAAGAGCGTCAGAAGGATCGTCGTCGGGATGACGACCGCCACCACGAGCGCCTCGCGCCAGCCGATGGCCACGGCGACCAGCACCACGATCGAGATCGTGGCGAGGCCGAGATGGAAGAGCAGTTCGTTCGCTTTTTCGTTGGCGGTCTCGCCGTAGTTGCGCGTGACCGTCATCTCGACGTCCTTGGGAAAGATCTCGCCGCGCGCCTGCTCCAGGCGCCGGACGATCTCGTCGGCGATGACGACGGCGTTGGTTCCGGGCCGCTTGGCGATGGCGAGCGAGACCGCGGGAGTCCGCATGAGGCCGGCATCGGTCCGGCTGATGTTGGTGACGCGGTTTTCCGCCGGCGACGTCGCCAGCACGACCTTCGCCACGTCGCGCACGTAGACGGGGCGGCCGTCGCGCGCCGTCAGGAGAAGATTGCTGATTTCGGGCAGGTCGCGCAGGGTCTGGCCGGCCACGATCGCCCGCTGCTGGCCGTCTTCGCGCACCGTGCCCACCCGGAAGGAACGGTTGGCGCCGTCGATCTTGGCGGCGAGCTGTTGCAGCGTGATGCCGTAGAGCGACAGTTTCTCGGGGTCGGGCTCGACCTCGATCGCTTCCGGCTGTTCGCCGACGATGTAGGTGAGCCCAACATCGGGAAGCTTCGAGACCTCGACCTGCAATTCGCGGGCCAGCCGGGTCAGGCCGTTGGCGGTCCAGCGCGCCGCCGCTTCCGGAGCAGGGTGCAGGGTGACGGTCACGATCGCCACGTCGTCGATGCCGCGCCGCACGATCAGCGGCTCGGGGATGCCGACCGGAATCCGATCCATGTTGGCGCCGATCTTCTCGCGCACCCTGAGCACCGCCGCGTCGGCATCGGTGCCGACCTTGAAGCGAGCCGTCACCAGCGCGCCGTCGTCCTCGGTTTGCGAATAGACATGCTCGACGCCGTCGATGCTCTTGACGATGGTCTCCAACGGTTCGGTGACCAGCTTGACGGCGTCCTCCGCCTTGAGGCCGTTGGCGGCGACGTGGATATCCACCATCGGAACGGAGATCTGAGGCTCCTCCTCACGCGGCAGCGTGACCAGCGCGATCAGTCCGAGCGCGAGCGCGGCGAGGAGAAAGAGCGGCGTCAGCGAAGACGCGATGAAAGCGCGCGTCAACCCGCCGGCGATGCCGAGGCCGGGCCCCTTCATGGCAGCATGATCCGGTCGCCGTCCTTCAGGCCGGTCAGGATCTCGACAAGCGTCCCGCTTTGGCTTTCGAAGGTCTCGCCGAGGATGACCGCGACGTCCATCGGCCCGTCCGTCGCAGCAAGCCGAACGTAGTCGATGCCGTGCAGGGAGGTCACCGCCTTCTGCGGCACCGCAAGCACGGAACGCTTGCCGACCGGGATCGAGACCAGCGTGCGTTCGTTGACGAAATAGCTGCCGATGCCGGCGACATCGACATCGGCGATGACCCGCCCGTCGGCGATCTCGGGATAGACCTTGACGATCCTGCCTTGCGCCGTGGCTCCAGGTGCCCCGGAAGCCTGTGCTCGGCCGCGCACGCCCACTTCCACGATGGCGCCCTCGGCGATTTCCGCGGCATGCCGCTCCGGCAGCGACAGGCGAAGATAGTAGGGGCCGGTGGCGATGCGGGCGACGGGCTCGCCGGCCATGATGACCGAGCCTGCGGTAACGGGGACGGTGAGCACTCGGCCTGTAGCCGGCGCCAGCACGTCGCCCTCCTTCGCCCCTTGCGCGATCACGGCCTTGTCGGCCTCCGCCGCCGCGACCTGGTTGGTCGCGACTTCGAGCGCGGTCCTCGCCGCGTCGAGCCGGCTTTGAGTGGCGACGCCCTGCGCGACGAGCTGCTCGGCCCGTTCCAGTTCGGTGCGCGCGTTGGCGAACTCGGACTTCAGTGCCGCGATCTTGGCGTCGGCGGCGGCGAGCTGGAGCGCGATCTTGTCGTCGACCACCACGCCGATGACGTCGCCTTCCCTGACCTCGCTGCCCTCGCTGACGCGGATTTCACGGATGGTTCCGCCGATGCGGGCGCGCGCCGGCACGACGGTTCGGCTTTCAACCTGACCGAACACGGCCTTCATCTCGGGGATGGTGATGGCGTGTACTGCGAATTCGGCGGTGAAGGCCGCTTGCGGAACGGCGGCAGTCGCAGCCGCCAGGGCGACCGTGAGAAAGCAACGGAACATTGGAAAACCCGGAAAGCTGGAAAATCTGGGCCTGGTCGGTCCCGTGGGCGAGGCACGGAACCGCCGGCGCTACTTGAAGGCCACGCCCGCCTTGCAGCCCAGGCGCTTGAAGACGATGGCCGCCGGGCAGAAGCCGGTCACCGACGCCTGAAGCAGGTTGAGGCCGACGAAGGCAGTGAGCAGGTACCACCACGGCGATACGAAGTAGGCGAGCGCCAGCGAAGCCAGCACCATGAAGCCGGCGAACATCAGGACGGCGCGGTCGATGGTCATTTCATTCTCCTTGTGTGCGGCCGGCGGGTTATTCCGTCGGCTCCAGATGGATGTCCTTGAGTTTGCGGATGCCGAGCAGATCGAGCGTCAGGTTCTCGTAGAAGGTCCCGGCCTTGCCCTGCCGGACCTTGTGCAGGAAATATTTCTCGAAGCCGACCTTGGCGGCGTGCACCCACTTGCCCTGCGAGGACCAGTTGACGTTGCGCGGCGGTATCTGCGGCTGCGCGACGAAGGCGATGCCCTCGTCGCCGAAATCGGCCAGGCACACGGCGTTCCAGGTGGCGACGGCGCGCGGCTGTTCGCCGCGCAGCAGCGCGGCGATGTTCTCCACCGTCGCGGTGACCATCGATTCGATCATGAAGCCGGTCTTCGGCACGCCGACCGGCAACGGCGTCTTGCCGACCGGAGGGATGGCGACGCACACGCCGATGCCGAAGACGTTCGGGTAGGCGGGATTGCGCTGGTGCCTGTCGATGACGATGAAGCCGCGGGGATTGGTCAGTCCCTCGATGCCGGCGACGGCCGGCACGCCGCGGAACGCCGGCAATATCATCGAGAAGGCGAAGGGCAGGTCGTGCGTGGCCTTGACCGTGCCGTCCTGGTCGACTTCCTCGACCGTCATCCGCCCGGCCTCGACCTTCACGACGCGAGCGTTGGTGATCCATTTGATGTGCCGCTCGCGCAGGGCGCCTTCGAGCAGACCCTTGGTGTCGCCCACGCCGTCGAGGCCGAGATGGCCGATATAGGGCTCGGGCGTGACGAAGGTCATCGGCACCTGGTCGCGCTTTTTCGCGTTCCTGAGCGCGGTATCGAGGATGAACGCGAATTCGTAGGCCGGCCCGAAGCAGGAGGCTCCTTGGGCTGCGCCCACCACGATCGGTCCAGGCGCCTTTACCAATGCGTCGAAGGCCACCCTGGTCTGCTCGGCGTGGTCGACCTGGCAGATCGATTGCGTATGGGCCTCCGGTCCCAGACCAGACACTTCATCGAACGCCAGGTCGGGACCGGTGGCGATGACGAGATAGTCGTAGTCGAGAAAGGAACCGTCGTTGAGTTCGATCCGGCTCTCCTTAGGATGGACGCGGCGCGCGCCCTCCGGCCGGAACTCAATTCCACGCCGGGCGAGCACCGGCGCAAGGTCGACCGCGATGTCATTGCGCTCGCGCCAGCCGACCGCGACCCAGGGATTTGACGGGACAAAGGAATAGGTGCTGCCCTGGTTGACGACGGTCAGCCGATCCTGCGGACGCAACTTCTCCTTCATTTCGTAGGCCATGATGGTGCCGCCGAGACCTGCGCCGAGGATAACGATGTGCGACATGGGCATTCCCTCTTTTCGCCTTTGGCCTATTGTGGCGTCTCCGTGGCCCCGCGCCTTGATCCGGCTCAAATCCGCTGCGGGGGGCATTCGCGAATGAACGCCTTGCATCTAACATTCAAAGAATATAAATTCAAGAATATGAATGTAAAAGAAATGATCCCGGCCTCTGGCAAAGCCGCTGAGCTTTTGCGTAGCCTGTCGCATCCACAGCGGCTGCTGGTGCTGTGCGCATTGGGCGGGCAGGAAAAATCAGTGGCGCAGCTTCGCGAGGAACTTGGCATCGAGCAGGTACCGATGTCGCAGCAACTCATGCGGCTCAGGGCCGACGGCCTGGTGGAATCGCGACGGGAAGGAACGACAGTCCATTACCGCATCGCGCGCCCGGAGGTGCTGACCGTGGTCGAGGCCCTCCATGAAGCGTATTGTCCAGGCGAGGGAATTGGTCCGACATAGAGGCCATGAGGACATGAGCCCGAAGCTATCGTTACTCAGGCGCGGAGCCTTGGTACCGAGACACGTCTCAAAGCGATGGGACAAGGATGAAAGCCGTCGCGCCACCGGTGATCCCAAATGCTGTTCCCAGCAGAAACGAAATCCAGAAGCGAAACGGGGAAGACGCAATCGCCAGAGCGACCCTCGCGAGAGAGTTGACGAGGATGGCGGCAAGTACGGCATGCCCGGCGACGACCGGTGTGGTTATGGTTCCTACGAGGCGCAGGGCGCTCAGTGCGGCGACATCGACATCCAACAGACCGGAAACGGCAGAGGTGGCCACTAGACCTTGAGCGCCGATCAGTGTGGCCAGTGCAGCGTTTACTGTCGCCACGATCGCGAACGCCAGGGCGAACATCAACAGCGCGGCGAGATCGAAGGGGCTGCGGGCCGGCATGTCCACTTCCGCGTGAGGGCGTTGCCTTTTTATGAGAAGCGCTCCGTAAAGGCCGAAACCAAGGGCGATCCCAAGCGCTGCCGGCCCCACGGAAGCAAGAACGCCTGGTTCCACGACCGCCACGACGAGGCAGACGCGGGCGACGGAAATCATGGCAGCGAGCAAGGCCGCACCTGCCAACGGATATGCATCACCACCCGATTTTGCAGCGCGGCAAAGGGCAAGCGTAACCGCCGTCGACGAGACGAGTGCCCCGCCGAGCGCGCTGACGATTAACCCACGCGTGGTCCCGAATACGCGCACGGCGATATAGCCGAGATAGGAGATCGCCGCGACCAGAACGGTGAAGAACCAGATTTCCCACGGGTTGAGACCGCCCCATGGATCAATGGGGCGATTTGGAAGGAGTGGCAATATGATCGCTGTCATCACGGACAGGACAAGCGCCGAGCGCAATTCCACCCAAGTCAATCGCTTCAGCAGTTCGTGTAGAACCTCACGGCTGGCGAGAATGCCGGCAAGCGCGGCGCCCCCACCGGCAGCGGCCTGATAATCGCCAGAGACAGCGAGCGCGCCGAGCGCGAAAACGCCAAGCCCCGCGATAACGCCCGTCGCGCTGAAGTCGTCGTCAAATGCGGCTTCGCGTGCCTTGAAGGAGGCAAAAACGGCCGCGAAACCCAGGAACCCGGCAACAAGGACGGAAACGGCATCAAGCGACTCGGCGAGCGCGGCGAAGACACCGCCCAGCAAACCGGAGATTGCGTATGTGCGAATGCCCGCGGTGCGGCTCCGATCGGGAGCGTCACGCTCCCTCCAGCCGCGCTCAAGCCCGACTAGAAGGCCGATGGCCAGAGCAAGGCCGAGACGTGGCAGAAGCGCATCCATGCGTGTTTCAGATGGCGGCAGCGGGTAGCCGCTCGCGAACCCATTGGATTATCTGGCCAGCGGACATAGCCCCGGATGTCCGTGCGATCTCTTTGCCGCGGTGGAAGAGGATCATCGTCGGAATGCTCCGGATGCCGAGTTCTGTCGATAGAGCCTGCTCCTTGTCGGAGTTGAGCTTGATCAGGACAATGGTCGGCTCCAATTCTTTCGCGGCTGCCTCGTAGGCCGGCGCCATTGCGCGGCAAGGTCCGCACCAGGGAGCCCATACGTCCACCAGGAGAGGCACACTCGTACGTGTCAGGTGGCGCTCGAATATCGAGCGACTTACGTCCTGCGGAATGGCGGCAAACAACTTGCGTCCGCACCTCCCGCATTTCGCTGCCTGGGGGGAACGTTCCTGCAACAAGCGATTGGTGCTGCCGCAGTGGCCACAGACGATCATCCTACCGCTCATGGCGCTTCCTCTCCAAACGCACGCAGGCCGCTTCCCAAGCCAACTCTCCATCGCGGTCGTCGTTCAGGATGAACGGCGATATCGGTCGGGCATTGACAGGGATCAAAGCATCATCCTGCCTCTGTGGAACTTCGAGCGATCGGCAGGGCCAGGATATCGGAGATGATCGCGGCCGGCCGTCGCACGGCGTCGATGCGGTGCCAAGTGATCTCTCCCACGTCCCTCTCCAACTGCCGCGACAGGATCTCGACAGTTGCGTCCGACGGGCCGCCGTGCCGCTGTTCGACACGGCGCCACAACACGTCGGGAGCGACGTCCAGCCAAACGCCGAGAAAAGGCCGTTTTCGAACCGCCGCCGCTTGCTCGATGCGCGCACGATCCTGCCGTCGTTCGAATACCGCATCCGCCACAACAGAGCCGCCCTCAGATAATATGAGGTTCGATCGCCATGCCATGTCTCGATAAACCCGCTCGGATATCTCGGGTCGATAGGCTCTTTCCGGCAGGCGTGTTTCAGGCGGTACGCCGTGCATAGCCTTGCGGATACGATCGCTCTCGACGATACGCGCGCCAGGCGGCGAGCCCACATGCGCGGCAAGTGCTTCCGCTATGGTGGTCTTCCCCGAACCACTCAGTCCACCGAGCGCAATGAGCCGGACCGGACGCTCATTCAGAAGCTCCGCGGCAAGGTCGAAATAGGCGCGAGCCTGTGCCCGCAGATTGCCAGCGGGGTCGCCGCCTTCTTCCACCTGAGTACCGATGACGTGAGCACGAACCGCGGCTCTGATTGCCATCAGGAAAGATAAAAGGGCAAAGCCGTCCTCGTTGTCGGTTTCATCAAGATAGCGGTTTGCTACGAGGTTGGCCAACTCTGGAAAGCCGCGATGCCAAAGATCCATCAGCAGGAACGACAAATCGTAAAGCATGTCGACCGTCGCGATGTCGTCATTGAATTCGATGCAGTCGAAAAGACAGGGCTCGCCATTGAACAGGCAGATGTTGCGCAAATGCAAATCGCCATGGCAGCGCCGCACCTTGCCGGCCGACTCGCGCTGGTTCAACACGTCACCGTGACGCGCCAACTCCGTTCGGAAAGCGGTGTCGAGAAACTCGACTTCCGTTTCACTGAACACGTGGCTGGTGGCGAAGCCGGCCTTGTTGATGTCCAGCACTCTCGCAAGGTTCGCCATGCCTCCTCCGACATGCATCACCGGCGCCTGGCGATGGAAGCGCGCGATCATGAGCGCTGTCCGCGTCATGAGGTGGGGTGTAAGGGCGCCGGCTTCCGCCATGCGATCCAACAGGGCGGACTGCTCGAAGCGCTTCATATCCACGACTGCGTCGGTCAGTTCCCCCTCACCGTCGAACAGCAGGCGGCCGCTTGCTTCCCGTGTGATCCGCCTTACGCCGATATAGAGATCCGGAGCAGTGGTGGAATTGAGCTCCACCTCCTTGCGGCACGCCGCGAGGCGAAGTTCGGGCGTCGAGAAGTCGACATAGGGCAGCTTGACCGCGCGCTTCATCTTGAAGACGCGGTCCCCCGCCAGGAAGATGCGCGAGATGTGAGTCTCGATGGCCTCCACGGGGGCTGAGACCTCGAAAGTCGACGGTTCGGAGAGGAAAGCAATCGTCTCCCTCTGGTCCTGAAAGTTCACGGATACATCCCCTATGCTGACACGCTCCGGACCTGCCTTCGTTTCCGCGCTCTTCCCGCGTCGCCTTTCCTGTTGATATCGAAACTAGCTCCAAACCCGCGACATCTATTGATCTCGGTCAAATGATCGAAGCCGCCGTGGCGGGGCGTGAAAGCCCCGTACGCAGAGTTCGCCACCTTGTCCCGGCAAAGTTGGGGATTCTCGCTGACCAGAAGGAGTGCGAAGGCCCCAACTATAACCCGGCCGTCACCTCGGCATTCGAAGCGCTTCGCGAGAATCAGCCTGCAGCCGGCAGAATTGAGGCGGCATCAGTCCCGAACGCTTCAATCGGGACTGTTTACGGCGATCGCCGGTCAAATGGCTACGGGCCATGACGAGGCGCTGATCGATCGTCTCACGGTCACAGTCACAGATCTCGGCCGCCTCGGATGGGTCGAACCTCCACGCATCGACCAATGACAGGGCTTCCCTTTCGGTTCGTGGCAGACGCTCGAAGCAAGCCTTGAAGGCATTGTCGTCTCCCGAGATCCATTGCCAAGCGAACGCCTGCGCCGACACCGGATCGACAATCACCTGCCGCAAGAAATGACGGCGCAGGGCGTTGAAGGCTCCGATCTTCAGGGCAACGCCCTTTTTGTCGGCATGGACGGACCATATCTCGGTCAAGGACGAGTGAACGAGTTCGTCGGCGTTCGCAGCGTCTTGCGTAAGACAGAATGCGAATGCCCTCAAGGAAGGAACGAGCGAAAGGAGATCGGTTTTCAATTCCTTGCGCATGACTGGCATTCTCCTCCAGGCTAACTGTTATACGGAGCCCACCATCGCCCGCGTTCCTCGAACACGCTTTGCGCGGGATCAAAGAAACGTTTCCGCCTCGATCTCTCCAACCACGTGCTATCGCGATGATGTGGCCGCTATCGCAGAAACCGGCGAAAACGTTGGAGCGAAAAGGCGAATAGCATGCCGGCTATGGCCACCAGCGCGACAAGTTGCGGCCAGACCATAGCAAGCCCGGCGCCACGGAAAAGCACGGCCTGGGCCAGGATCACGAAATGCGTGTTCGGGGCCGCGTACATGATCGCCTGGATGATCTCGGGCATGTTCTCGCGTGGCGTCACGCCGCCCGACAGCAACTGAAGCGGCATCAGCACCATCATCACGAGCAAGGCGAACTGGGGCATTGACCCCGCGACGGTCGCCAGGAACAGGCCAAGACAGGTCATGGCAAGTATGTCGAGCCCAGCCCCGAACATGAAAAGGACCGGCGATCCTTCGACCGGTACTGCAAGCAGACCCCGGACGACAACAAAAAGGCAGAATGCCGTCGCAGCCAGTACGACAAGTCCCATGGACCAAAGCTTGCCGACCATGATCTCGAAGGCGGTGACCGGCATCACCAGCAGGTGTTCGATCGTGCCGTGCTCCCGCTCACGGATCAGCGCGGCGCCCGTGAGGATGACGGAAAGCATCGTGATGGCCTCGATCATCTCGTTGATGGCGCCGAACCATCCCTTGTTCAGTTCCGGATTGAAGCGAGCGCGCAGATCGAGTTCCACCGGCAAGCGCTTCTCGGTCCTGTGGCGGGCCAGGAATTCCTCGACCTCGCCGGTAACGATGGACTGGACATAACCGCCGCCGGTGAACGCCTGCGACATGCGTGTCGCGTCTATGTTGAGCTGGAGGGTTGGCGAACGACCCGCCAGCAGGTCACGCTGAAAGTTCGGAGGAATATCGAGGGCGAAGGTGTCGAGGCCTGCATCCATCCTGAGGTCCATCTCAGGCTGCGCGATAAGTCTGGGCGGCATGAAATAGGGAAGGTAGAAGGCACCGGCGATGCGCGAGGATACGGCCGACTGGTCCTCGTCCACGATGGCGATCGGCGCCCGGTTCAAGGTTTCGGGCATGGCCTTCGACCCGACATAGATCGCCACCGAGAAAGCATACACGACCAGCACCAGCAGCATGGCGTTCCGGGCGAGCCCCCGCAGTTCCTTCACGCCCAGATGAAAGATGTTGGCAAGCCGCATCAGCGTTCCTGTTTTCTGAGGAAAGCGGCGCTGAGGCCGATGAGCACGGGGATGGCAATCAGCAGCGGAACGAACGCTCCCGACAGATCGTCGAAGCCAAGCGCCTTCGAGAAGACGCCGCGCGAAATGGCCATGAAGTAGGTCGCCGGATAGATCTGCCCGATGAAGGCGCCGACGCCCTGCAGCGATGATACGGGATCGATCATTCCCGAATATTGAGCGGCCGGGATCATGGTGATCAGCACGGTGCCGAAGATGGCGGCGATCTGGCTGCGCATGAAGGTGGAGAGGAACAGGCCCATGGCCGTCGCCACCACGACATAGAGGAAAGCGGCCGCGGTCAGCGTCGCCAGGCTGCCGGTCAGCGGCACGCGAAACACGAAGACAGCAAAGGCCGTCAGCAGCAGGAAGTTCAACATGGCGATCCCGACATAAGGGATCTGCTTGCCGAGCAGGAACTCCATCCTGGTTACCGGAGTGACGTAGAAATTGACGATCGACCCGAGCTCCTTCTCACGCACCACGCTCAGCACCGCGAGCATGGACGGGATCATCAGGAGCAGCATCGGGATGACGGCCGGTGCCATGGCGTCCAGACTGCGGACATTCGGATTGTAGCGGTAGCGCACCTCAAGCTGGAAATCGCCCTGCGCGGCGGCGTCGCCATAGAGCTCGCGGGCTTTCTGCGCGAGCCAGCCCGCATGCATACCCTCGACATAGCCGCGTACCGTTTCGGCCCGCGCCGGCATCGCGCCGTCGATCCAGGCGCCGACGGAAATCTCGCGACCGCGCGCCAGATCACGCGCAAAGCCCGGCGGGATCTCCAGTGCCAGCGCGATCTCACCGCTTGCCATCCGCCTGTCCATATCGGCGTATCCGGCGAGCGGAGGCTTCTCGGTGAAGAAGCGGGAGCCGGACAGTTGCAAGGCGTAGTCCCGGCTGATGGCCGTGTCGTCATGGTCGAGGATGGCAAAGGTGAGGTTCTCGACATCCATGTTGATGCCGTAGCCGATCACGAACATGAGGATGAGGCTGCCCACGGTGGCGAGCGTCGCGCGGATCGGATCGCGCAGCAGTTCGAGCGTCTCCCTTCGCGTATAGGCATACATGCGGCGCAAATCGAAAAGATGGCGTGTGCCGCCTCTGGAGGCGCCGGGAGGTTGCGCGAGGGATTCGGCGGCCATGTCGGGGGGCTGCCCGCCGGTTGCGGCATCCTCCAGATAGTCGACGAAGGCTGCCTCCAGCGTCGGCATGCCGCGGCTGGCCATGATGGCGACCGGCGTGTCGCAGACGAGGACCTTGCCTGCGTGCATCAGGGCGATCCGATCGCAGCGTTCCGCCTCGTTCATGAAGTGGGTGGAGACGAAGACGGTCACGTTCAGGCGTCGCGACAGATCGACGAGGATTCTCCAGAACCCGTCCCGGGCTACGGGATCAACGCCGGACGTCGGCTCGTCGAGGATGAGGACATCCGGCGCATGGATCATGGCAACCGCCAGCGACAGGCGCTGGCGGTTGCCGAGCGGCAGCGCCTCCGGCCATGCATCCAGAATTCCCGTCAGTTCGAATTGTCGCGCGACCTCGTCGATCCTCGCGCCGATGCTGTCGGCTGGCAGGCCGAACAGACGGGCATGGAGTTCGAGGTTCTGGCGGACTGTCAGTTCCGAGTAGAGCGAGAATCCCTGCGACATGTAACCGACGCGCCGCCTGACCTCGACGTGCCGCGGATCGACTTCGCGACCAAAAAGCATCGCCCGGCCATCGCTTGCGTCCAGAAGACCGGTAAGCATCTTCATGGTGGTCGTCTTGCCGCAACCGTTCGATCCGATGAAGCCGAAAATCTCGCCGCGGCCTATGCGGAAGCTGGCGTCGTCGACGGCCGTGAAGTCGCCGAAGCGCTTGGTCAGGTGCTCGGCCTCGATCGCCGCCTCGCCGTCGGCGTCCGTCGGCCGCGGCGGAATGACGATCTTCCGGTATCCTTCACGTTTTGCGGCTGGCAGCAGGGCAATGAAGGCTGCGTCGAGTTCGACAGTCCCGGTACGTTCCAGCAGTTCGGCCGGAGTGCCGGAAGCGAGCACCCGCCCGCCGTCCATGGCGACAAGCCAGTCGAAGCGGGCGGCCTCCTCCATGTAGGCCGTGGCCACGACAACGCTCATGCCTTCGCGGCTGCTCCTTATCCGCCAGATCAATTGCCAGAACTGCCGACGAGAGAGTGGATCGATGCCGGTGGTCGGCTCGTCGAGGATCAGGAGGTCAGGGTCATGGATGAGCGCGCAGCAAAGACCGAGTTTCTGCTTCATGCCCCCTGAAAGGTTGGCAACCGGCCGGCTGGCGAACGGGGCGAGCCCGGTGCTTT
The DNA here is from genome assembly GCF_017306545.1 of Mesorhizobium sp. Classification (GTDB taxonomy): domain Bacteria; phylum Pseudomonadota; class Alphaproteobacteria; order Rhizobiales; family Rhizobiaceae; genus Mesorhizobium. Next base: position 9,234 of record NZ_JAFKID010000037.1, on the reverse strand, counting down.
CCAGAAGCTCCCGGATGCGGCGCTCGCGTTCACCTGTTTGGTGCCCGAAGAGGCGGCCGAAGAAGTCGACATTGTCGAACACGGAAAGCGTCGGATAGAGGTTGCGCCCGAGCCCCTGGGGCATATAGGCGATGCGCGGATAGGCACCCCGCCGATGCGCGGCATTGGCCATGTCGCCGCTAAGGACTTCGACGTGGCCGGCCTGGATCGTCCGGGCGCCTGCGATAAGCGAAAGCAGGCTGGACTTGCCGACGCCGTCCGGGCCGATCAGACCGACCATGCAGCCGGACGGGATGTCGAGGGTAACCGCCTCGAGGGCGGAAGTCTTTCCATAGGAAAGGCTGACGCCTTCCAATCGTGCCACCTGGGCCGCTGCCGCTGCTCCATGGTTCATTGCAGCAGCGTTCCCTGCAGGGCGGCAGGCCATTCGACATCGGGATCGATCCGGACATAGGCGACGCCGGGCAGGCCGGTCTTCACCTGCCGGATGTACTTTCGCAGCAGCTCGGGCGAAATCCGCGCCTTTATGCGGAACATCAGCTTCTGGCGTTCCTCCTCGGTCTCGACCGTCCTCGGCGTGAACTGCGCGACGTCGGCGACGAACGTCGCTTTCGCGGGGATGACATATTGGGGGGCGGCGTCGAGGACGAGCCGAATTTCGGCGCCGATCGCCACGCGGCCGGCCTGCGCGGTCGGCAGGAAGAACGTCATGTAGACGTCGCCCAGGTCGACAAGGTTCAGAACCCTGCCGCCGCTGCCAAGCACCTCGCCCGGCTCGGCCACCCGATACTGCACGCGTCCGTCACGTGGCGAGCGGAGCGTCGCGTCGTCTATTTCGGCGTCGATGCTTTCGATTGCGGCTTGCGCGGAATCCACCGCAGCTTGCGCATCCACCACCTGCGCTCTGGCGGCGTTGATGGCCGCCGCGCTGGCTGCAAGCTGGGCTTCGGCAGCCGCGACTGCCGCTGCCGAGCTACGCTCAGCCGCGCGATCGTTATCGAGCACCTGCTGGGAGATCGTGTTGGTGGCCGCCAGTTGCTCCGAGCGCTTCAACGTCCGCTCGGCGGCGTCGAACTCGGCCCGGCGCTGCGTGACAACGGCGGCCGCCGCGGTCCTTTCGGCCTCTCGCTGGACGATCAGCGTGTTGGCAGTATCGACGCCGATCCTTGCGCGCTGGAGCTGTGCCTCGGCCTGCCGGCGCTGGGCTTCGAGCTGCGTCGTGTCCATGCGGGCGAGTACATCGCCTGCCTTCACGAAATCGCCCTCGTCGACAAGAATCTCCTTGATGCGCCCCGGCGACTTCGCGGAGACGTCGATCTCGACCGCTTCGATGCGGCCGTTTCCGCTCGCCAGTCCTTCCGGCAACGCACCGTTGTGGGAGCTCTGCCAGGCAAAGTATCCGCCGGCGGCGAGCACCGCCAATACGCCGACCGTGAGCCAGATACGCCGCCCTGGCGTCATTTCCAGGTCCCGTTGCGGCCGCGTGGCGCCTGGTCAGGTTGCCCGATGCCGGGAAAGGCGCCATCAGCGTTGCCGAGTCGAAGCGGAAGATCGATCCCCCGATCAAACCAACCACGCACGTCGAAGGAATTGATCTGTCGAGGGTCCATGGCGACATCGTCCATCGCGCAACTCCGCTGCCTGCAATCTGTCGGCATCAAAACCGGAGCAGGGCGCGGCGACCTTGATCAGCGTCAATCGGCAGCAGCATGCGACGAATATGCGTCGACGATGCGCACTGGCCAGGATCAAGGGCGTTCTCGGCCGTTCACTTCGTTTTGCGTTGAACAGGAGCACATGCGTCGAAAAGCGCATGACGGACACGGTTTGATCCGCGTCAATGAGAGAGCCGACGAGATATCGTTTGCTGAAATCCTTGCTGGATCGAGTTGGATCAGGCGAAGCGAGGCGAACGCGGCGTTTGCAAACGTCATCGGCCGAGCGATGGGCCAGATCGGCGATGACATCTCGCAAGCGGATCCGCCGTCCTCCGGCTCTAGCGCCTCCTGGAGATACCTAAAGGTGGAAGAGCGGAGGCGGCGGCATCTGGTGAATTTGTCCAATCGAAGGAGATTCCCCATGGCCGAGGCTGCCACCAAACTGCCCGTCAAGAAATCCACTGCACCCGCGAAATCCGAGGACTGGGCGCCGTTCGAGAGCCTGCGCCGGGAGATCGACCGGCTGTTCGACGATTTCCGTCCGTTCGACTGGCGTCTTCCGTCGAAAGTTCTGGGCTTTGAGGTCCCGCGCATCGCCCGCTCGGAATGGCAGATCGCGCCTGCGATGGATCTCATCGAGACGGACGACGCTTACGAGATCACGGCGGAGTTGCCGGGGCTGAGCGACAAGAACGTCCAGATCAAGCTTTCCAATCACACCCTGACGATCAAGGGCGAGAAGAGCGAGGAAAAGGAGGACAAGCGAAAGGACTACTACCTGTCCGAACGTCGCTACGGGTCTTTCCAGCGCAGCTTCCAGCTCCCCGAGGGTGTCGAGGCCGACAGGATCGACGCAAACTTCGCGAAGGGCGTCCTGACGGTGAAGCTGCCCAAGACGGCCGAGGCGAAGAAGGGCGAGAAGACGATTGCGGTCAAGGCGGCTTGACCGTTCATGCGAACACCGGCGTGCCGCTGACAGCACGCCGGTGATATCGTGTCAGCCAATTCGCGGGTCCTTGCGTTCGCTCAAAGAACGTACCAACCCGATGTGGAACAAAGGCGCCAAGGCGCGCCACATCTGGAAAGGAAGACAGGAGCAGGCGTAAGATCGAAGAACCGACAAACCTACCGGATCTCGGTACCGTCATGAAACACATGGTGGTTTCCTTCCTTTCTCTTCCAAGCGCGCGCATACTTCTTTGGTCGAGTTCACATGTCTCAGTGGTGACTCCGCTCCGACAAATCACGACCTTGTGATAACCTCCTTTCGAGGCGATGTGACGAGGAGCGTTCCGGTGCCGGCAAGAGACATCCGCGGCTTACAAGGCCGCTTCCTGCAGGCGGTTTTCTCGGCCCGATTCGAGGGGCGTGTCGGTTATTTGCTCGCTGCGGGAGCCGTGACTGCAATGTTTGTCGTTCGGTTGTCCTTACAGGGCGTCCTGGGCGGTGCCATAACCTTCATATTCTTCGTTCCTGCCATTCTTCTTGCGGCTATCGCGAGTGGCATCGGTCCCGGGCTTTTTGCCCTCGTCCTCTCCCTTCTGGGCGCGCTTTACCTCGCGGGTTCCGATGCCTCTTCCTGGGTGCAAAGTTCGGTCTTTGCCGTAGTCGGACTTGCCATCGCCTGGATGGGGGAAATGCTCCATCATGCGCGTCGCGCCCTCGACAAAACCGAAGAAACGCTCAGAGCTCAACAGGATCATTTGCGTTCGATCCTGGATACGGTGCCCGACGCGACCGTGGTGATAGACGAAGAAGGGTTTATCACTTCCTTTAGCGCGGCTGCCGTCCGACAATTCGGTTATACGGAAGCCGAGGTGCTTGGCCGCAACGTTAACATCCTGATGCCCGAGCCTTATGGCAGCGAGCATGACGGCTATATTCAGCGATATATTGCGACCGGCGAGAAGCGGATCATCGGTATCGACCGCGTCGTGGTTGGCCGCAGGAAGGACGGGTCCACCTTTCCCATGAAACTGGCCGTTGGCGAGATGAGATCGGCAAGCGGGCGGTTCTTCACTGGATTCATCCGGGATCTGACCGAGCGCGAGGAGTCCGCGGCCCGTTTGCAGCAAATCCAGAGCGAGCTCGCAAGGCTTGCCCGCCTCAGCGAACTCGGAGAGATGGCCTCGACGCTGGCGCATGAACTGAACCAGCCTCTTGCCGCCATTGCTAACTACGCACAAGGCTGTGTCCACTTCCTCAACAGCCTGGACGACGCCGCCGCCGATCGCATTCGGGGCGCTCTCCAGGAGACGACGAAGCAGTCGCTGCGCGCAGGCGGGATAATCCGGCATCTGAGGGAATTCGTCACGCGCGGCGAAACGGATGTTACCCGGGAGACCATGCGCAAGCTTATCGAAGAAGCCGGCGCTCTCGCGCTCGTCGGATCGCGTGAGTTGGGGATTCGCTCCGTATTCGACTTTGCGCCGAAGGGCGCTGATATCCTTGTCGACCGCGTCCAGATCCAACAGGTGCTGATCAATCTGATGCGCAATGCAATAGAAGCCATGCGCGAAAGCGAGAAACGCGAACTGGTCGTCCGCACGATCATTGAAGACGGCGATGTCGTGGTCGAGGTTGCTGATACCGGCCCGGGTATCTCCGAAGAGGTGGCGGCGCGCCTGTTCCAGCCTTTCGTCACCAGCAAGGCGAGTGGTATGGGGATCGGGCTTTCCATCTCCAGGCGGATCATCGAAGCGCATGGCGGCGAAATCTCGGCCAGTCGAAACAACAGCGGCGGGGCGACGTTCAGGTTTACGCTCCCGCTGGCGGGAAAGGAGGTGTCGGATGCAGATTGACAATTACGTGGTCCACATCGTCGACGACGAAGAGCCAGTTCGCAAATCGCTGGCCTTCCTCCTGACCATGACGGGCTTCACGGTTCGGGTGCACGATTCCGCAAGCAGCTTCCTTGCCGCGGCAAAGACCGTCGGCAAGGCCTGCCTTATCACGGATTTGAGGATGCCCGACATGAGCGGCGTGGAACTGCTGGAAAAACTGAAGGCAACAGGCGCCTCGATCCCCGCCGTGGTCATCACGGGCCATGGGGACGTTCCGATGGCAGTTGCAGCGATGAAGGCCGGCGCCCTCGATTTCATAGAAAAGCCGTTCGAAGACGAAGCGCTGGTCGAGGCGATCAAGCGAGCCGCAAGCCAGCTGGAAGAAAGCCCGGCAGCGATAGTGGACACGGCAACGCTGCGTGCAAGGCTCGACAGCCTTTCGGAGCGCGAGCGCCAGGTGTTGTCCGCCGTCGTGGCGGGACTGCCCAACAAGACCATCGGTTTCGATCTCGGCATCAGCCCTCGCACGGTCGAGGTTCATCGCGCCAATATCATGTCGAAGATGCAAGCGAGGAACCTGCCTGAGCTGGTTCGCATGAGCATAGCGATGGGCCTGTCTTCATAAACTCACTGTCGAAAGCCTGGGTAACGTCCGTTTGATCCACAGCAATGCGCCGATCTGAGGCGACGTGGTCCAGTACGCACGATCTGCGCTGGATCAACTCGGTGGGTGCGGAAGGATGGCTCAAGTAATCGTCGTGACCCCGGACGTGGCTTTCAGGCACTCGCTCACTTTCGTGCTTGAAAGCAGCGGCGTCGCGGTATTGTCTTACGACGCCCTTGGTCCAGCGTTCGGATCGCCACAAGCTCAACATGTCGGTTGCGCGGTTGTCGACGATGACGCCATTCATGATTGGCAATACGCGCAGGGCCTGTTCGCGAGCTTCAGGCATCCCGTCATTCTGCTGATTGACCAATACCGCTCGCCGCAGGAAGTGCCCTATGCGAGATGCCTGGCAAAACCGTTTCTCGGCGAACCGCTCCTGCAGGCTGTTCAAGACGCGATCGTCGGTAAGTCCTGACCCTGATACGTAGAAACCCGTACGGATACAACCGAATTTCGATCCTTCGGATTTGGGTGGATTGTTTCGTCATCGGTATCGAGGGACGATCCATGACGAACTTTGAGCAATCGCGCTATTCCCATCAGCTAGGCAGCATCCTGCTCGAGCGCAACGAATCCAACACGCCGCTGGGAAGCGGTCATCCCGCCACATTCTTCCCGGCAGGCTCGGAAATTTACGCCCAGGGCGAGACGTGCGGAAACCTCTACCAGGTGGAATTCGGCGCCGTCCGCATCTACCGTCTTTTGTCGGATGGCCGACGTCAGATATCGGCATTTCACCTGGCCGGCGAGATGTTCGGTTTCGAAGTCGACAAGAGCCATCACTTCTTCGCCGAGGCAATCTGCGGCACCGGCATTCGCGTCCTCAGCCCTTCGGCTGCCCACGTCGTAGCCGAACTCCTGCCCATGGCGCTTCAAAGCCTCGTGCGTGCGCAGGAGCAACTTCTGGTGCTGGGTCGCCAGAATGCCGTGGAACGCGTCGCGGCTTTCTTCCTTGAGATGTCCGAACGTCAAGGCGGTCTGCGTCAGGTCGAGCTTCCGATGTCACGATTGGATATCGCCGACTATCTCGGTCTGACGATCGAAACCGTGTCGCGGGTCTTTTCGAAGCTGAAAAGCAAGGGAGTCATCCGGTTGCCAAGCCTGCGGAGCGTGGAGATCGTCAAGTTGCAGACGCTCCAGGATATGGCTGCATGAGCAGCTGTCATCAGCAGGCGCGGACAGGCTCTACCGGACTTCCGGAAATCTTCGGGGAAATACATGTGGTACCCGATAGCGACCGCACCCTTTAATCGCGATCTCGAATTGGCGGTTCAAGACCGGGACGGCACTCATGCGCTAGTGTTTCCCTGCCAACGTATCCTGACCGGATGGATCGCGTCAAAGACCCATGAAAGGCTTGACGTATCACCGACGCATTGGCGGGCATGGAAGAGTACCGGCTCGAAGAAAGAGCTGAGCTAGCAGCGGCTGAGGATCGATTGAGCCACGGACAAGGATCTATCATGAGCCGACATGAGAGAATTCGAGCTTTGATCCGGGTCAACGCGGTGCTCAGAGAGTTGACCTTCGTTATTCACCTGCCGCTACCTTGGTCGAAACGACCGGACGTGCGGCAAATCGAGCCCAAGGAGGAGCCGCAGCCGTGACCAAAACCACGATCTCGAACTTTTCGCAGGCAGCACAACAGGCGCAACATTGGGCCAATGAAGTCGCCGGCGAGTTGGACTGGGATGTCCCGCGCGCCTATCGGCTGCTGAAGGCGGTCTTGCACGCGCTCCGTGATTGGTTTCCGCCGGAAGAAATGAGCGATCTGGCGGCGCAATTGCCTACCCTGATCCGCGGCGTGTTTTTCGAAGGCTGGCGTCCTCTCAACGGCCTTGGCCACGAACGTCGCAAGGACGATTTCATCATAGCCGTGAGACGGGAATTCGGCTTCGAAGCGGAGGTTGATTTCGATCGTGCCATCGGGGCTGTTTTTCATCTTCTCGATCGCCATATCTCGGCCGGAGAGATCGATCAGGTTCGCAACTCGATGAGAAAAGCGCTCCGGCAGCTTTGGCCGGCGGACTGAGTCATGTTTCGCGATCGCCAGGAAGCAGGACGGATGCTCGCGAACGAACTCGCCGGGCTATCGCTTCACGCACCCGTCGTCCTTGCTCTGCCGCGTGGCGGCGTGCCCGTGGCCGCCGAGGTCGCGGCCGTGCTGAAGGCGCCTCTCGACCTGGTCATCGTCCGCAAGGTGGGCGCTCCAGGCAATCCTGAACTTGCGGTGGCGGCGATTGTCGACGGCGATCCGCCGGACGTCGTCCTCAACCGAGAAATCGTGGAAGCCTACAATCTCGACGACGCGGCTCTGGCGACGCTGGTGAAACGCGAGCGGCCAGAGCTCCAACGCCGACGAACCCTCTATCGAGGCAGCCGGGCGCCGCTTTCGATTGCCGGAAAAACCGCGGTTCTCGTGGACGATGGCGCGGCAACCGGCACCTCGATGAAGGTGGCCATACGCGCACTCAAACGGCGATCGCCGACAGCAATCGTCGTGGCGCTGCCGATTGCCCCGCCGGAGACCGTGGCAGAACTCAGCCAGGAGGCGGATCGTATCGTGTGCCTGGCGCAGCCGCCGCATTTTCGGGCGCTTGGCTACTACTATTGCAATTTCGAACAGCTCGACGACGAGGACGTGCTCGCCGCCTTGGGTCGCGGCCGAGAGGGCAGGGACGCCGCGACCAGCAAACGAGGCAAAGCGGCTGTGGAAAATCCCCACACAGCCGACGCGAAAAAGAAGCGATAGAAAGGAGGCGGGCATGTTGATCAGAACCATGACGACGCTAGAATGCACGAAACTGTTGGATAGCAACCGGCTGTGCAGAATCGCCTGCGCCAAAGACAATCAGCCCTACGTCGTGCCTGCCTATTTCGTTCATGCCGAGAACCACCTCTTCATGTTCTCGATGCTTGGCAAGAAGATCGAATTCATGCGGGCGAATCCATGTGTGTCGGTGGTTGTCGAAGAACACGGCAAACACCGGCAGTGGAAGAGCGTTGTCGTCGACGGCAGGTGCGAAGAATTGCCGGACGAGATAGGCCACAAGCGCGACAGAGACCACGCCTGGTCGATATTGAGCAAGTACAACGACTGGTGGGAGCCGGGCGCGCTGAAGCCGCTTCTGCCACCGATCTCGAACGAAATGTCGCACGTGTTTTTCCGTATCTCGATTGATCAAATCTCGGGGCGAGAGGCGAAGGAATAGCCGTGCCGCGCATGACGATTTGACGCCGGTCAAGGAAAGGTTCGGTTTTCGAGCCATGCTGCCTTTGGAACGCCGAAAGGAGCATGGAGATGAAATGGGCGTTGGCGGCAACGGTGTCCCTCCTGTGCGTTTGCTCTGCGGCGTCCGGCCAGGAAACGAGCTACGGCCAGGCCGAGTATCTGAACTCCTGCGCCATGTGCCACGGCGAATCCGGCGAAGGCGACGGCCCTCTGGCCCATGACCTCTACAAGGCTCCGGCGAACCTTACGCGATTGTCCGAGCGGAACGGCGGCGAGTTTCCCTACTGGCTGGTGTTCGCCACCATTGACGGCCGGCATACGGCGAACCAGCTGGACTATCGCGACATGCCGGTATGGGGCGAACGGTTTCTGGAAGGCGACGCCAAAAAATACGGACCGAAGGGCGGAGAGGCCGTCACGACCGAACGCATCCTTCAACTGGCCGATTATGTGCAGTCATTGCAGCGGCGTTAGGATCCGAAGCCGCCGGGCCTGATCGGATCGCTGGCATCGGACCCAAGGATCGGCTGAGACGCTCTGGGGTGGTACGGATCGCCAGGGGACCTAGTTTACTTGTTCCGTTCCAGCGACTGATAATCGAGGAGAAGGATCGTGGCCGACGCATATGACCAGAAGGAACTCGACCTCATCGACCGTTACTGGCAGGCAGCAAATTACCTCTCGGTCGGACAGATCTATCTTCTCGACAACCCGTTGCTCAAGGAGCCGCTTCGGCCGGAGCACGTCAAGCCGCGCCTGCTCGGCCACTGGGGCACCACGCCGGGCCTCAATTTCGTCTACGTGCACCTCAACCGCGTCATCCGCGCCCGCGATCTCGACATGATCTACATCTGCGGGCCCGGCCATGGCGGGCCGGGCATGGTCGCCAACACC
>NZ_JAFKID010000036.1 GCF_017306545.1 Mesorhizobium sp. | reverse complement strand
TTTGCGTTTTCTTGCGCGAACCCCTTTATACGCTGTGCCAGCCGGCCGGGCGGCCGCACCTGCAAACGCCGAAAGGCCGCGGGTGAGGAAAGTCCGGGCTCCATGGAAACACGGTGCCGGCTAACGGCCGGCGGGGGCGACCCCAGGGAAAGTGCCACAGAAAGCAAACCGCCACGGTTTCCGTGGCAAGGGTGAAAGGGTGGGGTAATAGCTCACCGCGCGACCGGCAACGGAAGCGGCACGGCAAACCCCACCGGGAGCAAGACCGAATAGGGGCGGTGCGAGGGGAAACCTTCGAGGGCTGTTTCCGGCCCACCGTCCGGGTAGGTTGCGTGAGGCGCATGGCAACATGCGTCCAAGATGAATGGCCGCCACGTTCTCGCGCCGCAAGGCGGAGGGCCATACAGAACCCGGCTTACAGGCCGGCTGGCATTTTTCCCCGACTAAGGTGCTTTTCTCCCTGAGAAAAAGATGCCGTCTTCTCAAAAGCTTGCGCCGATGCGCTGCCTTTTCGAATCATTTTTTGGACCATGGTTCAGGTCGGGTAGGAAACTTAGCCGCTGAGTCTGTCCAGCGACGCCTCGATCGCTTGCCACAGTTCCTCGCCGGGCTCGCAGCCGACGGCAAGCCGCACGAAGCCCGGCGGCACGGCGTCGCCGCGCTTGGTGCGGCGCTCGGCGCAGGTGTGAATGCCGCCGAAGGAGGTGGCCGAGTGGATCAGCGCGCAGCCCTGGATAAAGGCCTCTGCCTTGTCCTCATTCTCCAGCACGAAGCTGATGAGGAAGCCGAAGCGTTCCATCTGGACACGGGCAAGGTTGTGCGAAGGGTCGTCCGGCAGGCCGGGGAACCGGATCGCGCCGACCGCCCGATGCGCCTTCAGGCGAGGCGCGATCAGTTCGGCGTTGTCGCACATGCGCTCGAAGCGCATCTCCAGCGTTTCCAGGCCGCGATGCAGCAGCCATGCGTCGAAGGGGCTGGGGATCGAGCCGGTCGTCTTGCGCCAGTCCTGGATGGCGGCGACGATTTCGGGACTGCGGCTGGCGACATGGCCGAACAGCACGTCGGAATGGCCGTTCGGCGCCTTGGTGTCGGCGGCCAGCACGATGTCGGCGCCGAGATCGAGCGGGCGCTGGCCGAAGGGCGTCATGGTCGTGTTGTCGACGACGAACAGGCCGCCGGCCGCATGCACCGCTTTCGCCACGGCGGCGATATCGCAGATATCCAGCCCCGGATTGGCCGGCGTCTCCGCATAGACCAGCCGATAGCCGTCGAAGCCGCCGTCGAGGAAGGATGCGGTCGGGCGAATGTCGAAATGGACGCCGAAGCTGCGCAGCCGCTCGGCGACGAGGCGGGTGGTGGGGTAGCCGTCCGACGACAGAAGAATGCTGTCGCCGGCTTTGACGAGGCTGAACAGCACCGCCGAGATCGCCGCCATGCCGGAGGGGAAGCCGACGCAGGGCGCGTCCTCCAGATAGCCCAGCATCTCCTCCACCGCCGTCCAGGTCGGGTTCGAAAAGCGGCCATATTGATGGAAGCCGGCGGAATCGCCGGGCGAATGGAAGATCGAGGCCATCGTCAGCGGCAGCGGGATGGCGTCGCCGCGCTTCAGGCCCTTGTCGCGCAGGTGGACGAGGTCGGCGGCGCGCGCCTTGGACGACCGATTGGGCGAGGACCGATCCTTGGACGACAGGGACATGGGGAGGCCTTTCTTGGAATGCCGATCCGGTCCTAGAACCGTCGGCCCGGCGCGGCAAGAGCCGGATGCGTGCGGCGGGCGGCTTAAACACTTCATTAGGCTTAATGGAGGATAAACGGGCGATGGCCCGGAAGATCGCCCGAAACAGCCTTGGACCGTGCCAGGTGAAGTCTGTTCCCGTTGACGCCCATAGTACCCCATGTTATCCCATTCGAACAATCAAGCCTTCGTTCCATGTCAGGGTGAAGCGTACGCCGAACGGGCCGTCGCGCCGGCTGTCCGTTTGCCGATTCCCGCCCGCGCGAACGACGGCTTTTGCGGGAAGGAGCCGCGCCGCGGCGGCGCGGACGCAACGATGGAAAGGGGTGCGGCGGCATTGGCTTCAAGAGGCGCGGGAGCGTCGCGAGGCCTTGCAACCGGAAAATCTGATGGATCGGTTTCTGTCGAGCGCGGTGAACAGGATCGACGCCAAGGGGCGGGTGTCGGTGCCGGCGTATTTCCGCGCGGTGGTGCAGAAGCGCGGCTATTCGGACCTCTATGCATTGCGCTGCCTGGACATTCCGGCGCTGGACGTCGGCGGGCCGGACCTGCTCGACCGCTACGAGCAGCGCATCGCGCAGGAAGATCCGTTCCTACGGACGGCGGACGACATGTCGTTCTTCTGCCATGGCGACGGGATGTTCCTGAAGCTCGACCAGGACGGGCGCATCACGGTTTCGGATGCCATGCGCGAGCATACGGGCATCTCCTCGGAGGTGGCTTTCGTGGGGCGCGGCAATTTCTTCCAGATATGGGAGCCTTCGCGGCTGGCCGCCTACGGCGCCGAGGTGCGGGCACGGCTTTTGCAGCTTCGGCAGGGGACGGAGAAGTCGGAATGATGGCGGGCCACGGCGATGACCTCGACGCCGTTGGCGGACCGGCCCGCCACATTCCGGTTCTTCTCGCCGAAGTCATCGAGGCGCTGGCGCCGAAACCGGGCGAGACGGTTGTCGACGGCACGTTCGGGGCGGGCGGCTATACGCGCGCGATCCTGGCCGCCGGCGCTTCCGTGGTCGCCATCGATCGCGATCCCGACGCCATCGCGGCGGGCAGGGCGCTGGAGCGGGATTCGGTTAACCGACTGAGGTTGGTCGAGGCGCCGTTCTCCGCTCTCGACCAGGCCGTTGAAAGCGCCGACGGCGTCGTCCTCGACATCGGTGTTTCGTCGATGCAGCTCGATCAGGCCGAGCGCGGCTTTTCCTTCCGCGCCGACGGCCCGCTCGACATGCGCATGGCACAGGCGGGCTTGAGCGCGGCCGACGTCGTCAACACCTTCAAGACGGGCGATCTCACCCGCATCTTCGGCCTGCTGGGCGAGGAACGCCATGCCGGCCGCATCGCCCGCATGATCGAGAAGCGCCGCGAAAAGCGTCCCTTCGAGCGCACGCTGGAACTGGCCGACGCCATCGAAACGCTGGTCGGCCGCAAGCCCGGCGACAAGATCCATCCTGCGACGCGCGCGTTCCAGGCCCTGCGCATCTACGTCAACGACGAATTGGGCGAACTGGCGGCCGCGCTGATGGCGGCCGAGCGCGTGCTGAAACCCGGCGGGCGGCTGGCGGTGGTAACGTTCCATTCGCTCGAAGACCGCATCGTCAAGCGCTTCCTTGCCGATCGTTCGGCCGCGCCGGCCGGTTCGCGCCACATGCCGCAGGTACAGGCGCAAGCCGCCACTTTCGAGAAGCCGGTGCGCGCGGTGACGCCGGGCGAAGCCGAACTCGCGGTCAATCCGCGCTCCCGCTCGGCCCGCCTGCGCGCCGCTGTGCGGACCGCCGCAGCACCGCGGTCCGACGATCTTTCGGTCTTCGACCTTCCCAGATTGCCCGGCGCCTCCCGGCCGGCAGAGAGGTGAAAAAGCGTGTTCCGTACGAGTGACATTGTGCTGATCGCCGTCATGGTTTCGGCCGCCGCCATGACCTACAAGATCAAGAGCGACGCCGAGACGCAGCAGATGCAGGTGCACCGCCTGCAAGCGCAAATCCGGACCGAAGGAGACACGATCGACCTGCTGAGGGCGGACTGGAGCCTTTTGACCCAGCCGGCGCGGTTGCAGAGGCTCGCCGAACTCTACAAGGCGCAGCTTGGGCTCGAGCCGACCGACGCTCGCCAGATCGTCACGCTGGACGCCGTTCCGGTGCGTCCGTTGACGATCGAGGACCTGTCCGCGCAGCGTCCTGACGGCATGGCCGCCGCCGGTACGGACCGGACCGTTACGGGAGCGGTGCAATGATCGGTTTTCCTTTCAGGCGTAGGCCGAAGGTCGCGGACGGCGGCGCCATCGTCATGGACGGGGCACGCAAGGCGACCGGCGGCCGCACCAGGACGCGCGTGGTCATGACCATGGCGGTCTTCCTCGGCATCTACGCCACCATCGCCGGCCGCCTGGTCTGGCTGGGCTTCCAGGACCCCGACAGTTCGGGTCCGCCGGCCAGCCGTGTGACCGCCTCGCGGCCCGACATCGTCGACCGCAACGGCGAGATCCTGGCGACCGACATCAAGACGGCGTCGCTCTATGCCGAGCCGCGCCACATCGTCGATGCCGACGAGGCGATCGAGAAGTTGTCCACGGTCCTGCCGGAGATCGACTACGAGCAGACCTATCACAAGCTGAAGAGTGGCGCCGGCTTCGTCTGGCTGCAACGGCAGCTGACGCCCAAGCAGCAGGCCGAAATCCTCCAGCTCGGCATTCCTGGCATCGGCTTTCGCACCGAGAAGCGCCGCTTCTATCCGGCCGGCTCGACGACCGCCTACATCGTCGGCCTGACCAACATCGACAATCAGGGCATCTCCGGCATGGAGAAATACATCGACCAGCAGGGGCTGGCCGATCTCCAGCAGTCCGGCCTTGCCGATCCGAAGGACCTGAAACCTGTCAAGCTGGCGGTCGACCTGCGCGTCCAGCATGTCGTGCACGACGAGATCACCACCGGCATGGACCGCTTCCATGCCATTGCCGCAGGCGCAGTCGTCTTCAACATCAAGACCGGCGAAGTGGTGGCGATGGATTCCGTGCCGGACTTCGATCCCAACAATCCCTACAACGCTCAGGACAAGGACCGGCTGAACCGCATGTCGGCCGGCCTTTACGAGATGGGCTCGACCTTCAAGAGCTTCACGACGGCGATGGCGCTCGATTCAGGCAAAGTGAGCCTCGACAGCCGCTTCGACGCCTCGCATCCGTTGAAGGTGGGGCGCCAGACGATCCACGACTTCCACAGCAAGGGCCGCGTCCTGTCGGTGCCGGAGGTGTTCATCTATTCCTCGAACATCGGCTCGGCGCGCGAGGCGCTTGCGGTGGGCATAGACGGGCATCGCGAATTTCTGCATCGCCTCGGCGTGCTCGAAAAGATGCAGACGGAACTGCCGGAAGTGGCGCGTCCGACCGAACCGAGGGTGTGGAAGCAGGTCAATTCCATGACCATCGCTTTCGGCCACGGCGTCTCCACCACGCCGTTGCAGACGGCCGTGGGCTGCGCGGCGCTGATGAACGGCTTCCTGATGCAGCCGACGTTCCTCGTCCGGTCGGCGGACGAAGCGATGGCGACGGCCAAGCGAGTGGTCAGTGACAAGACGGTGGAGGCTATGCGCTATCTCTACGCCCTCAACGCCGAAAAGGGCTCGGGCCGCAACGCGCGGGTGCCGGGCTACAGGGTCGGCGGCAAGACGGGCACGGCCGAAAAGGTCGTCAACGGCCGCTATGCCAAGAACAAGAACTTCAACGCCTTCGTGGCGGCGTTCCCGATGGACGATCCGCAATACATCGTGCTGACCGTTGCCGACGAGCCGAAACCGGAAAAGCCCGGCATGGGCGATACCGCCGCTTCCAACGCCGGCATCATCGCCCACAACATCATCGCCCGCTCGGCGGCCATGCTTGGCGTGAAGCCAGATTTCAGCCATGAAAACGGTGCAACGCTGGTTTCGATGGATGAGTGATTCTCAATATCCAGACATGCGGGCGCGGAGGGGACCGCCGGCGCCTTGTTCAAGCGAATTTGTGAGTTTGCGATTTCCATGAAGCTCAAAGATCTAGCCGGTATCCTGCCTGTCGAGGGGTTTGCCGACGTCGCGATTACCGGACTGTCGTCGGATTCCCGCCAGGTCCAGCCCGGCAACCTGTTCTTCGCGCTGCATGGAACGAAGGCCGACGGCGGCAGCTATGCCGCGGATGCCGCGCGGCGCGGCGCAGCGGCGGTGGCTGCCGCCGCGGGAGCCGTCCTTTCCGACCTGACGATCCCTGTACTGCACGCCGCCGATCCGCGTCTGGCGCTGGCGCTTTCGGCGGCACGCTTCTTTGGGCGGCAACCCAGGACGATGGTGGCCGTCACCGGCACCAGCGGCAAGACGTCGGTCGCCGCCTTCACCCGCCAGATCTGGGAGCAGGCGGGCTTTTCCGCAGCCTCCATCGGCACGACCGGCGTCGTCGCGCCCGGCCGCAACGAATACGGCTCGCTGACCACGCCCGACCCGGTGGCGCTCCACAAGCTGCTCGCCGAACTGGCTGACGCGGGCGTCACCCATGCCTCGATGGAAGCTTCCAGCCACGGCCTCGACCAGCGCCGGCTGGACGGCGTGAAACTCGCCGCCGGCGCCTTCACCAATCTCGGCCGCGACCATATGGACTACCATCCCACGGTGGAGGACTATCACCGCGCCAAGTTGCGCCTGTTCGACACTTTGCTGCCGAAGGGCGCGCCGGCCGTGATTTTTGCCGACGATCCGTGGTCGGCGCCGACCATTGCGGCGGCGAAGGCAGCAGGGCTCGCCGTGCTGACGGTCGGCCGCAATGGCGCTTTCCTTACCCTGAAGCGCGTCGAGCACGAACGCCATCGCCAACGCGCCGAGATCGAGCATGACGGCCTGATTTCGGAGATCGATCTGCCGTTGGCCGGCGATTTCCAGATATCCAACGCGCTTGTCGCCGCCGGGCTGGCGATTGCCGCCGGCACGCCGGCCGGCGCCGCGCTTGCCGCGCTGGAAAAGCTCAAGGGCGCTCCGGGCCGGCTCGACCTGGTCGGCACTACCGCTGCCGGCGCGCCGGTCTATGTCGACTACGCGCACAAGCCGGACGCGCTTGAGAACGTGCTGGCCTCGGTGCGCCCCTTCACCACCGGCCGCGTCGTCGTCGTCTTCGGCTGCGGCGGTGATCGCGACCGGGGAAAAAGGCCGATCATGGGCGAGATCGCGACGCGGCTGGCCGACGTCGTCATCGTCACCGACGACAATCCGCGCTCCGAAGTGCCGGCCGAAATCCGCGCCGCCATCATGGCCGCCGCGCCCGGCGCCGTCGAGATTGGCGACCGCCGCAAGGCGATCCACGAGGCGGTGGCGATGCTGGAGGCCGGCGATACCCTCATCGTCGCCGGCAAGGGGCATGAGGAAGGCCAGACGGTCGGCGCGCAGACCCTGCCGTTCTCCGATCATGCCGAGGTGCGCGCGGCGCTGGCGGAGCGCGCCGCATGAGCCATCTGTGGACCTCCGATGCGATGATCGCGGCGATGGGCGGACGGCCTATCGGGTCGATGCCGGCAGGCATTTCCGGCATCTCCATCGACAGCCGCACGCTGAAGCCCGGCGAAGCCTTCTTCGCCATCAAGGGCGAGGCGATGGACGGTCACGACTTCGCCACCGCCGCCGTCAAGGCAGGGGCGGGGGTGCTGGTGGTGGCCGAAGGCAAGCTGCCGGCGCTCGGCCGGCTGACCGCGCCGATGATCGTCGTACCGGACGTGTTGGCCGCAATGGAGCGGCTGGGACTGGCGGCGCGCGAGCGCAACCAGGCCAGGATCGTCGCCGTCACCGGGTCCGTCGGCAAGACGACCACCAAGGAAGCGCTGCGGCACGTTCTGTCCGCCGTCGGCACGGTGCATGCATCGGCGGCGTCGTTCAACAATCATTGGGGCGTGCCGCTGACGCTGGCGCGCATGCCGGCCGACTGCGCCTATGCCGTGTTCGAGATCGGCATGAACCATCCGGGCGAGATCCGGCCGCTGGTCAAGATGGTGCGCCCGCATGTGGCGATCGTCACCGCCATCGCCGCCGCCCATCTCGGCTTCTTCCGCAGCCTCGACGAGATCGCCGAGGCCAAGGCCGAGATTTTCGAAGGGCTGGAGCCGGGCGGCGCCGCACTTCTCAACCGCGACGATTCGCGCTGGAAGATGCTGGAGAAGATGGCGCGGGCCGCAGGCGCCGAGCATGTCTACGGCTTCGGCGAGAACGCCCGCTCGACCTATCGGCTGGTTAACTGTGCGCTGGAAGCCGACCATTCGATCATGACCGCCAGGATCGGCGGCAAGGAGATCGTCGCGCGGGTCGGCGCGCCGGGCCGTCACATCGTCCAGAACGCGCTGGCCGTACTGGGCGCCGCCCATCTCGTCGGCGCCGACGTCGCCAAGGCGGCGCTCGCGCTCGGCGACCTCGAAGCCGAGCAGGGGCGGGGCCGGCGCCATGTCCTGCCGCACCCGAAGGGACCGATCACGCTGATCGACGAGAGCTACAACGCCAATCCCGCCTCGATGCGGGCCGCGCTCGCGCTGCTCAAGGCGACGCCCGTGCCGGAAGGCGGGCGGCGCGTGGCCGTGCTCGGCGACATGCTGGAACTCGGTGCCCAGTCGCAGAAACTGCATGCCGCACTGGCCGAACCGGTCGTGGACGCCGGCGCCGATCTCGTTCTGCTGGCCGGCCCGCATATGGAGAGCCTCGCCGCCGCGCTGCCGGCCGGAACGGCCGTGACGCTGAAAGCGACGGCCGAGGACCTGAAACCCGTTCTGTTCGAGGCGCTCAGGCCCGGCGACGTGGTGATGGTCAAGTCATCGAAGGGCATCGGCTTCGCGAAGCTGGTGGACATACTGCTCAACAGGTTTTCCGCCGAAGCCCAGAAACGGGCCTGAGGCGGCCGGGGGTCAAATGCTGACGCTTCTCGTCGATTTCGCCGAACATCACACAGTGTTCAACGTCTTTCGCTACATCACCTTCCGCACCGGCGGGGCGCTGATCACCTCAGCGCTGATCGTCTTCATCTTCGGCCCGGCGATCATCAATTCGCTGCGCGTGCGCCAGGGCAAAGGCCAGCCGATCCGCGCCGACGGGCCGCAGACGCATTTCAAGAAGGCCGGCACGCCGACCATGGGCGGCCTGATGATCCTCACCGGCATCATCGGTTCCTCGCTTTTGTGGGCGAACCTCACCAGCGTCTACGTCTGGGTGGTGCTTTTCGTGATGATCGGCTTCGGCGGCATCGGCTTCTACGACGACTATCTGAAAGTCACCAAGCAGTCGCATCTGGGCTTTTCCGGCAAGGCGCGGCTGGCGCTGGAATTCCTCATCGCCGGCATCGCCGCTCTCGTCATCATGCGCGCCGGGCTCGAGCCGTTCTCCTCGTCTCTGGCCTTTCCGTTCGCCAAGGAACTCATCATCAATCTCGGCTGGTTCTTCATTCCGTTTGCCGCGTTCGTCATGGTCGGCGCCGGCAACGCGGTGAACCTGACGGACGGGCTGGACGGGTTGGCGATCGTGCCGATCATGATCGCGGCCGCCTCCTTCGGCGTCATCTCCTACCTGTCGGGCAACGCGGTGTTCGCCGAGTATCTGCAAATC
Source organism: Mesorhizobium sp. (assembly GCF_017306545.1). Taxonomy (GTDB): domain Bacteria; phylum Pseudomonadota; class Alphaproteobacteria; order Rhizobiales; family Rhizobiaceae; genus Mesorhizobium. The sequence goes on along the minus strand of NZ_JAFKID010000036.1, from coordinate 56,165 downwards.
CATTTCGTGCCAGGCACGGGCGAGCTCGCCGTCATCCTCGGCGCCGTCATCGGCGCCGGCCTCGGCTTCCTGTGGTTCAACGCGCCGCCCGCCGCCATCTTCATGGGCGACACCGGCTCGCTGGCGCTGGGCGGCTTGATCGGCGCCGTCGCGGTTTCCACCAAGCACGAGATCGTGCTGGTCATCGTCGGCGGCCTGTTCGTCGTCGAAATCCTGTCGGTCATCATCCAGGTCGGCTACTTCAAGATGACGGGCAAGCGCGTCTTCCTGATGGCGCCCATCCATCACCATTTCGAAAAGCTCGGCTGGACCGAGAGCCAGGTGGTGATCCGCTTCTGGATCGTCGCCGTCATGCTCGCCCTGATCGGCCTTTCCACCCTCAAGCTGAGATAGGCATTTCCGTGATCCCCGCCACCGCCTTCAAGGACAAAAAGGTCGCGCTGTTCGGGCTCGGCGGCTCGGGCCTCGCCACGGCGCGCGCGCTGGCCGAGGGCGGCGCGGAGGTGCTCGCCTGGGACGACAACCCTGAAAGCGTTGCCAAGGCCGAGGCGCAGGGCATTGCGATCGGCGACCTGCGGGGCGCCGAATGGAACGGCTTTTCCTCCTTCGTGCTGTCGCCCGGCGTGCCGCTTACCCATCCCAAGCCGCACTGGACGGTGGAACTGGCACGGGCCGCCGGCGTCGAGATCATCGGCGACATCGAGTTGTTCGTGCGCGAGCGCAACCTGCGGGCGCCCGCCGCGCCCTTCATCGCCATCACCGGCACCAACGGCAAATCCACCACCACGGCGCTGACCGCGCACATCATCAAGGCTTCCGGCCGTGATGCGCAGATGGGCGGCAATATCGGCCGCGCGGTGATGACGCTCGATGCGCCGTCGCCGGACCGCTTTTACGTGGTCGAATGCTCGTCCTACCAGATCGACCTCGCGCCCTCGATCAACCCGAGCGCCGGCGTGCTGCTGAATCTCACGCCGGATCATCTCGATCGCCACGGCACCATGCAGCACTATGCCGACATCAAGGAGCGGCTGGTGGCCGGCAGCGGCACGGCGATCGTCGGCGTCGACGACAGCTATTGCGCGCAGATCGCCGACCGGTTGGAGCGCGCCGGCAAGGACGTCGTGCGCATCTCCAAGCGCCTGCCGCTGACGGACGGCTATTTCGCCGACGGTACCAATCTGATGGAGGCGGTGCACGGCCGCTACGAGCGCATCGGCTTCCTCGAAGGCATCGGTTCGCTGCGCGGCCAGCACAATGCGCAGAACGCGCTGGCCGCCGTGGCCGCCTGCCTGAAGGTCGGACTCGACCTCGGCGAAATCCAGTCCGGGTTGGAAAGCTTTCCCGGCCTGGCGCACCGCATGGAGCAGGTCGGTCGCAAGGATCATGTGCTGTTCGTCAACGATTCCAAGGCGACCAACGCCGATGCGGCCGCACCCGCCCTGTCGTCTTTCCCGCGCGTCTACTGGATCGCCGGCGGGCTGCCCAAGGAAGGCGGCATCGAATCGCTGCGCGGCTTCTTTCCGCGTATCGCCCGCGCCTATCTGATCGGCGAAGCGGCGCCCGCTTTTTCGGCGACGCTTGGCGATGCCGTGCCCTACGAGATTTCAGGCACGCTTGCGGCGGCTGTCGAGCATGCCGCGGCCGACGCCGCGAGAGACGACAGCGGCGAGGTCGTGGTGCTGCTTTCGCCGGCTTGCGCCAGCTTCGACCAGTTCCGCAATTTCGAAGTGCGCGGCGAAGCCTTCAGGCAAGCTGCGCAGACTATTGATGGCGTGACCCCCATCGGAGGTAAGGTCTAATGGCACAGGCAAGCCGCCTCGACAGAAGCCCCGTCGCCATGTGGTGGTGGACGATCGACCGCTGGTTCCTGGCGGCGTTCCTCTCGCTGATGGGTCTGGGCATCGTTTTGTCCTTTGCGGCGAGCCCCGCGGTGGCGCAGCGCATCGGCCTCGATCCGTTCCACTTCGCCACCCGTCAGATCGTCTTCACCGTGCTGGCGCTCGGCGCGATGCTGGCGGTCTCCTTCCTCGACGCGCGCCAGATCCGGCGCATGGCCATCGTCATGCTGGCGGTGATGTTGGTGCTGATGGTGGCGGTGCTCTATGTCGGTGTCGAAGTGAAGGGCGCGCGGCGCTGGGTGTCGCTCGCCGGCCTGTCGATCCAGCCGTCGGAATTCCTCAAGCCGGCCTTCGTCGTCATCTGCGCCTGGCTGTTTTCCGAGCACAAGCGTCAGGCCGACATTCCCGGCAACGTGCTCGCCATGATCCTGCTTGTGCTGGTGCTGGCATTGCTGGTCGCGCAGCCCGACCTCGGCCAGACCATGCTGGTAACGGGCACCTGGGGCGTCATGTTCTTCATGGCCGGCCTGTCGTGGCTTTGGATCGTGCTTCTCGGCGCGGCCGGCGTCGGCGGCATCTTCGCGGCCTATTCGGTGTTTCCGCACGTGGCGCTGCGCATCGACAAGTTCCTCACCGGCGAGGGCGATACCTTCCAGGTGGACATGGGCAAGGAAGCGCTCATCAACGGCGGCTGGTTCGGCGTCGGGCCGGGCGAGGGCACGATCAAGCGGGTCATCCCCGACAGCCACGCCGACTTCGTCTTCGCCGTGGCCGGCGAGGAATACGGCCTCATCATGTGCTTCTTCATCATGTCGATCTTCGCCTTTATCGTGCTGCGCGGCCTGAACACGGCGCTGAAGGAGCATGACGATTTCACCCGCTATGCCATCGGCGGACTGGTGACGGTTTTCGGCCTGCAATCGATGATCAACATGTGCGTGAACCTGCAACTGATGCCGGCCAAGGGCATGACGCTGCCCTTCATCTCCTACGGCGGCTCCTCGCAGATCGCCATCGCCATCTCGATGGGCATGGTTCTGGCGCTGACGCGCCGCAAGCCTGAAAGGCGTAAGCAGATCGGCATGCTCGACTTCGTGCAGCGCAGTCTGCCGGCGGAATGATAAGGCAGAGATGGCAAAGGGCATCATTCTTTTGGCGGCCGGGGGGACCGGCGGACACCTGTTTCCGGCCGAGGCGCTGGCGCATGAACTCAAGGAGCGGGGCTGGGCCGTGCATCTGGCGACCGACGACCGCGTCGGCCGCTTCACCGGTAATTTTCCGGCCTCGTCCATCCATACCGTCGGTTCGGCCACCATCGGCTCGAAAAACCCGCTGGCGTTGGCGCGCGCGCTGTGGGCGATCTGGCGCGGCGTCAGGCAAGCGTCCGCCTTCATCGCGCGTATCAAGCCCGAGGCCGTCGTCGGTTTCGGCGGCTATCCGACGCTGCCGCCTGTCTATGCGGCGACGCGGCGCAAGGTGCCGACGCTGGTTCATGAGCAGAACGCGGTGATGGGGCGCGCCAACCGGGCGCTGGCCGGCCGTGTCGACGCCATTGCCGGTGGGTTCCTGCCGCAAGGGCAGGGCGCCTTCGGCGACAAGACGGTGACGACCGGCAATCCGGTGCGCCCCGCCGTGATCGAGGCCGCCGCGACGGCTTACGCCTCCTCCGGTGCCGGCGAGCCGTTCCGGTTCCTGGTGTTCGGCGGCAGTCAGGGCGCGCAATTCTTCTCCGATGCGGTGCCGACCGCCATCGCCTTGCTTTCGCCGGAGCAGCGCGGGCGGCTCGTCGTCACCCAGCAGGCGCGCGCCGACGACGTCGGGCGCGTCAAGGCAGCCTATGCCGAACTGGGCGTCGCGGCGGAAGTCTCGCCCTTCTTCACCAATATGGCGGAGCGCATCGCGGCGGCGCATCTTGTGATGTCGCGCTCCGGCGCCTCCACCGTTTCCGAGGTCGCCGTCATCGGCCGGCCGGCGCTGTTCGTGCCCTATCCGTATGCGCTCGACCACGATCAGGCGGCCAATGCGGCGGCACTCGCCGCGGCGGGCGGAGCCGAAGTGCATCCGCAATCGACGCTGACGCCGGAGCGCATCGCCGAGCTGGTCGGGGCGCTGATGGACGACAGCCCGCGCCTTTCGGCAATGGCCGCGGCGGCGAAATCGGCCGGAAAGCCGGACGCCGCCCGGTTGCTCGCCGATCTCACAGAGGCTATTGCGGCGCGCAAATCCATCGAGACATTCAGGAAGGAAGAGCGCGCATGAAAATGCCGCAGACTATAGGCCTCGTGCATTTCATCGGCATCGGCGGCATCGGCATGAGCGGCATCGCAGAGGCGCTGCATAACCTCGGCTACCATGTGCAGGGCTCGGACCAGGCCGACGGCGCCAATGTGCAGCGCCTGCGCGAAAAGGGCATCGAGTGCTTCGTCGGCCACCGGCCGGAGAATCTCGGCGATGCCGAAGTTGTGGTGGTTTCCACCGCCATCAAGAAATCCAATCCGGAACTCGCGGCCGCGCGCGAAAAGCTCCTGCCCATCGTGCGCCGCGCCGAGATGCTGGCCGAACTGATGCGCTTCGGCAATGCGGTCGCCATCGGCGGCACGCATGGCAAGACGACGACCACCTCCATGGTGGCGACGCTGCTCGAAGCCGGCGGGCTCGACCCCACCGTCATCAACGGCGGTATCATCAACGCCTACGGCACCAATGCGCGCATGGGCGCCGGCGACTGGATGGTGGTGGAAGCCGACGAGAGCGACGGCACCTTCCTGAAGCTGCCGGCCGACATCGCCGTCGTCACCAATATCGATCCCGAGCACCTCGATCATTACGGTTCGTTCGATGCCGTGCGCGAAGCGTTCCGCCAATTCGTCGAGAACGTGCCGTTCTACGGCTTCGGCGTCATGTGCACCGACCATCCGGAAGTGCAGGCGCTGGTGGCGCGCATCGAAGACCGTCGCGTCGTCACCTATGGCGGCAACGCGCAGGCGGACGTGCGCTTCGTCAATCATCGCATGGATGGCGCTGCCTCGCTCTTCGACGTCGCCATCCGCAACCGCAAGACCGGCGCCGACAAGACCATCGCCGGCCTGCGCCTGCCGATGCCGGGGCGCCACAACGTCTCCAACGCCACCGCCGCGATTGCCGTGGCGAACGAACTCGGCATTTCGGAAGAGTCGATCCGCAAGGGGCTGTCGTCCTTCGGCGGTGTCAAGCGGCGCTTCACCCACACCGGTTCGTGGAACGGGGTGGAGGTGTTCGACGACTACGGCCACCATCCGGTCGAGATCAAGGCGGTGCTGAAGGCGGCGCGCGACGCCACCAAGGGGCGCATCATCGCCATCGCGCAGCCGCATCGCTTCACCCGTCTGCACGACCTGTTCGACGAGTTCGCCGCCTGCTTCAACGACGCCGACACCGTGATGGTTGCGCCGGTCTATACGGCTGGCGAAGATCCGATCGAGGGCGTGACGGGCGAGGCGCTGGTGTCGCGCATCCGCTCGGGCGGCCATCGCGACGCGCGCTATATCGACGGCCCGGCGGCGATCGCGCCGATCGTGCGCGAAATCGCAAAACCCGGCGACTTCGTCGTCTTCCTCGGCGCCGGCAACATCACCCAGTGGGCCTATGCGCTGCCGAAGGAACTGAACGGGTCGGGAGCGCCTGAGTGACCGTGCTCCTGCATTCGTCTGCGAAGAAGCGCCCCTCACCCTTGCCCTTTCCCCGCAAGCGGGGAGCGGGGGATCGCCAACGTCGGCGCCTCCCTCTCCCCGTCCTTCACGGGGAGAGGGTAAGGGTGAGGGGCAGCGCTGCCGTTCCCATGCTGGAGCACTGACCATGACGACGCGCGGCGAAAAGCTGCTTGCCTCGCTGGACGACAGGCTGGCCGGCCTGCGCGGCCGTGTCACGCCAAACGCCGAGATGGACAAGATCACCTGGTTCCGTGCCGGCGGCCTGGCGGACGCCCTGTTCCAGCCGGCCGACGAGGACGATCTCGCCGCCTTCCTGAAAGCGGTGCCGGCGGAAATCCCGCTCACCATCGTCGGCATCGGCTCCAACCTCCTGGTGCGCGACGGCGGCATCGAGGGATTTGTCGTCAGGCTTTCGGCGAAGGGATTCGGACAGGCGGACGTCGTTTCGCCGATACGCATCCGCGCCGGCGCAGCCCTTCCCGACAAGCGGCTGGCGGCGGTGGCGCTGGAGTCCGGCATCGGCGGTTTTCATTTCTATCACGGCATTCCGGGTGCCCTCGGCGGCGCGCTCAGGATGAACGCCGGCGCCAACGGCCTCGAAACGCGCGAGCGTGTGGTCGAGGTTCGCGCGCTCGACCGGCAGGGCAAGCTGCATGTGCTGTCCAACGCCGAGATGGGCTACGCCTACCGGCATTCCTCCGCTCCGGCCGATTTCATCTTCACCTCGGCGGTGTTCGAGGGCTACCCGGAAGACAAAGACGCCATCAGGGCGGCGATGGACGCCGTCCAGCATCATCGTGAGACGGTGCAGCCGATCCGCGAGAAGACCGGCGGCTCGACCTTCAAGAATCCGGAAGGCCATTCGGCCTGGAAAGTGATCGACGAAGCCGGCTGCCGCGGCCTGATGGTGGGCGGGGCGCAGATGTCGCCGATGCACTGCAACTTCATGATCAACACCGGCAGCGCCACCGGCTACGACCTTGAGTATCTTGGCGAAACGGTGCGCGCGCGGGTGATGGAGAATTCCGGCATCCGGCTGCATTGGGAGATCAAGCGCATCGGCAATTTCCGGCCGGGGCATGCGGTGCAGGAGTTCCTCGGGCAGCTCTTGTAGCGGTTGCGCGGCCTGTCTCGACAGTTGCCGCGATAACCCGTTCGGACGATTTTATTCAAAGTTTTATCAGAAAGTGAATCTCTCGGAATCCTAGGCACTTGCCACGGAATCAACTCTCTGATTCTCTGCCCTGAAGCGTTTCCTGATTTGAGTCGTGCGTCGCGTACGGCGCGTTTTCCGTCCGGAAGGGGCACCTGCCGGAAGACTCGGACTCTGATCTCGAAACTGGTTGCAGGTCGCCGCGAGAGGGGATCACCGGCGTATGACGAAGCATGTAGCTGTCCTCATGGGAGGGTTTTCCTCCGAGCGGCCCGTGTCGCTGTCGTCCGGCAAGGCGTGCTCCGATGCGCTCGAGGCCGTGGGCTACCGGGTCACGCGCGTCGATGTCGGTCGCGATGTCGGCGAGGTGCTGGCCGGCCTGAAGCCTGATGCGGTCTTCAATGCGCTGCACGGTCCGTTCGGCGAGGACGGCACCATCCAGGGCATCCTCGAATATCTCGGTCTTCCCTATACGCATTCGGGTGTTCTGGCCTCGGCGCTCGCCATGAACAAGGAACAGGCCAAGAAGGTCGCGAAGGCGGCCGGCATTCCGGTCGCCGAATCGAAGGTGGTCAACCGTTTCGCCATCGGCAGCGAGCATCCGATGAAGCCGCCCTATGTCGTCAAGCCGGTCAACGAAGGATCGAGCTTCGGCGTCGTCATCGTCAAGGAAGGGCAGTCGCATCCGCCGCAGGTGATCTCGTCGAGCGAGTGGAAGTATGGCGAGGCGGTCATGGTCGAGCGCTACATTCATGGGCGCGAGCTGACCTGTGCGGTGATGGGCGATGTGGCGCTCGGCGTCACCGAGATCGTCCCGACCGGCCATTCCTTCTACGATTACGACTCAAAATACGTCGCCGGCGGTTCAAAACACGAATGCCCCGCGAAAGTTTCACCGAATATTTACCAAAAAATACAGACACTGGCGCTCAAGGCTCACCAAGCTATCGGCTGCCGGGGCGTCTCCCGGTCGGACTTCCGCTACGACGACCGCCATTCGGAAAATGGCGAGGTCGTGTGGCTGGAAATCAATACTCAGCCGGGCATGACGCCGACGTCTCTGGTGCCTGAAATCGCCGCGCAAGCGGGACACTCGTTCGGCGATCTGTTGAGTTGGATGGTGGAGGACGCTTCGTGTCTGCGTTGAGATGGGGACAGGACAGCAGGAGGGCTGCGGGCCGTCGCTCGGCTTCCTCAGTGTTCCCTTCGTTGGAGCGTTTCGTGCTGCCGCGCTGGCTGCGCCGGCCGGTGCGCCTGATCGCGCGGCTGGGCGACGATGACCTGAAGGCGCCGCCCTATTCGGCAGTGGCTCTGTCGGCGCTGCTGTTCGCTTCGAGCCTCGCCTACGGCGGCTATCTCGGCGGTCATCTCGACGGCTTCGTACAGGGCGTAACCGCGCGCACCGGCTTTGCCGTCGACCAGATCAAGGTGGTCGGAAACCGCCAGACGTCCGAAATCGACGTGCTCGACAAGCTGGAGCTGGATGGCTGGACTTCGTTGATCGGCTTCAACGCGGAAGATGCGCGCGAGCGCATCGCTTCGCTGCCGTGGGTCGAGCAGGCGGCCGTGCGCAAAATCTATCCGCATACGCTGGAAGTGCGCATCGACGAGCGCCAGGCCTTCGCCATCTGGCAGCAGGGAGGCAAGCTTTCGGTCATCGAGAAGTCGGGCCGCATCATCGCGCCCTATACCGGCGGCAAGGAGGCGGAGCTGCCGCTCATCGTCGGCACCGGGGCGCCGCAATTCGCTCCCGACATGGTCGCCAAGGTCTCCCGTTATCCGGAATTGGCGTCGCGGGTCAAAGGTTACATCCGCGTCGGCGAGCGGCGCTGGGATCTGAAGTTCGACAACGGGGTCACCGTGAAACTGCCGGAAGAGGGCGAGGATCGGGCGCTGGCCGCATTGGTGCGCATGGAGCATGACAACGGTCTGCTGGAGCGCGACGTCGCCGCGGTCGATATGCGCATTCCCGACCGGCTGGTCCTGCAACTCACGCCCGAGGCGGCGAGCGCGCGCGAAGCTGCGCTGAAGGAAAAGCCGAAGGCCGTCAAGCGCAAGCCGGAGGCACGGACATGAACTTGCTCGGCGGTCACGGCGATGCCTCGGCGCGGCGCTCCGGCGTGCTGACGGTACTGGACGTCGGCTCCAGCAAGGTTTGCTGCGTGGTGGCGAAGCTGAAGCCGTGCGACGACGGCAAGCTGCTGCGTGGCCGCTCGCATCGCGCCCAGGTGATCGGCATCGGCCATCAGAAGTCGCAGGGCGTGAAGTCCGGCGTCGTTGTCGATCTCGACCGCGCCGAGCATGCCATCCGGCTGGCGGTGGACGCGGCCGAGCGCATGGCGGGGCTGACCGTGGATTCGCTGATCGTCAACATGACGGCCGGCCGGCTGAAGAGCGAGACGTTCTGCGCCACCATCAATCTGGGCGGCCACGAGGTCGACGAGACGGATATCCGGCGCGTGCTCGGTGCCGGGGCCAAGCAAGCGCTGAGGGCCGAGCGCGAGGTCATCCATTCGCTGCCGGTCGCTTTTTCGCTCGACGCCGAGCGCGGCGTGCGCGATCCGCGCGGCATGGTCGGCGAGACGCTCGGCGTGGACATGCACGTGCTGACCGGCGACGCCGCACCCTTGCGCAATATCGAACTCGCCATCAACCGCTCGCACCTGTCGGTCGAGCGCATGGTGGCGACGCCCTATGCCAGCGGGCTTGCGGCGCTGGTGGACGACGAGCTGGAGATGGGGGCGGCCTGCATCGACATGGGCGGCGGCACCACCACCATTTCCGTCTTCTCCGAAGGCCGCTTCGTGCATGGCGACGCCATTCCCGTCGGCGGCAACCACGTCACGCTGGATCTCGCCAAGGGCCTGTCCACGTCGCTGGAGGCGGCGGAACGGCTCAAGGTCATGCACGGCTCGGCGCTGCCCGGCGTCGCCGACGACCGCGACGTCATCAGCATCCAGCCGATCGGCGAGGACGGCGAGGCGCCCTTGCAGGTCCCGCGTTCCGTAATGACGCGCATCATCCGCGCCCGTATCGACGAGACGCTGGAGATGCTGCGCGAGCGCATCAACAAATCCGGTTTCAGCAATGCGGTCGGCAAGCGCGTGGTGCTGACGGGCGGCGCCAGCCAACTCGCCGGCCTGCCCGAAGCCGCCAGGCGCGTGCTCGGCCGCAACGTTCGCGTCGGGCGGCCGCTCGGCGTGGCCGGCCTGCCGGAAGCGGCCAAGGGGCCGGCTTTCTCGACGGCGGTCGGACTGCTCATCTATCCGCAGCAGATGGCAAGCTTCGAAAGCCAGGCGGCTTTCGGCGGCGTCCGCTTCAGGATGACGGGAACCGGGGGACGGTTGCAGCGCGTAAGTCAGTGGTTGAGAGACAGTTTTTAAGTTTGACGGGGACAGCCCCATAGGCGGCCGCAGCGGCGAAGCGGCGGGAAAGGCAAAGGACGAGGAACTATGGCAATCAATTTGCAGAAGCCGGACATCACCGAGCTCAAGCCCCGCATCACCGTCTTCGGTGTCGGCGGCGGCGGCGGCAACGCGGTCAACAACATGATCACCGCCGGGTTGCGGGGCGTCGAGTTCGTCGTCGCCAATACCGACGCCCAGGCGCTGACCATGTCGAAGGCGGAGCGGCTGATTCAGCTGGGCGCCCATGTCACCGAAGGCCTCGGCGCCGGTTCGCAGCCGGAAGTCGGCCGCGCCGCCGCTGAAGAGTGCATCGACGAGATCATCGATCACCTGTCGAACACCCATATGTGCTTCGTCACCGCCGGCATGGGCGGCGGCACCGGCACGGGCGCCGCTCCCGTCGTTGCCCGCGCGGCTCGTGAAAAGGGCATCCTCACCGTCGGCGTCGTCACCAAGCCGTTCCATTTCGAAGGTCAGCGCCGCATGAAGACGGCCGACATGGGCATCGAGGAATTGCAGAAGTGCGTCGATACCCTGATCGTCATTCCGAACCAGAACCTGTTCCGGCTCGCTAACGACAAGACCACCTTCGCCGACGCCTTCGCCATGGCAGACCAGGTGCTCTACTCCGGCGTCGCCTGCATCACCGACCTGATGGTCAAGGAAGGCCTCATCAACCTCGACTTCGCCGACGTGCGCTCCGTCATGCGCGAGATGGGCAAGGCCATGATGGGTACCGGCGAGGCGTCCGGCGAGGGCAGGGCGATGGCCGCCGCCGAGGCCGCGATCGCCAACCCGCTGCTCGACGAAACGTCGATGAAGGGCGCCAAGGGCCTGCTGATCTCGATCACCGGCGGCCGCGACCTGACCCTGTTCGAGGTGGACGAGGCGGCGACCCGCATCCGCGAGGAAGTCGACCAGGACGCCAACATCATTCTCGGCGCCACCTTCGACGAGGAACTGGAAGGCGTTATCCGCGTGTCGGTGGTCGCCACCGGCATCGACAAGTCGGCCGAGCAGATTGCCGCCGCGCCGATCGCCATCCGTCCTGCCCAGCCGAAGCCGGCCGGCCGGCCGGCGACCGCCGAGGAGCGTCCCGCCGTCCAGCAGGCCGCGATCCCGCAGCCGCGCGCAGCCGATCCGGTCGCCGAGGCGATCCAGCAGGCCGAAGCCAACGCCGCCGCGATGGCGCAGGCCCGTCCGGTGCCGGCACACCATCCGGCCGACGACCTGCGCCCGCAGAACCGGATCTTCCAGGCCCCGCCGGCGCAGCCGCAGCCGATGGCCGCCCCGGTCATGCAGCCTGCCATGCAGCCGCGCCTGGAACCGGCGCCGCAGCCGGTCGCCGCAGCGCCGCAGCGCATGCCGCGCGTGGAGGATTTCCCGCCGGTGGTGAAGGCCGAGGTCGAAGCCAAGTCGCATCCGATCGACCATGAGGAACGCGGCCCGATGGGCCTGCTCAAGCGCCTGACGACGGGGCTGACCCGCCGCGAGGAGGAGCCGGCCCGCTTGCAGCCGGCCCAGCCGCGCGAGCCGAAGCTGCGGCAGGCGACGCCGGAAGTCCGCCGTCTCGCCCCGCAGGACGCGCAGCTCTACGCGCCGCGCCGTGGCCAGCTCGACGATCACGGCCGTCTTGCGCCGCAGCCGCGCGCGACTCACGAGGACGATCAGCTCGAGATTCCGGCCTTCTTGCGCCGGCAAGCGAACTGATCCGCCCAACTCTGTAACGATCGAAGGCAGGCAAGCGAGAAATCGCTTGCCTGCTTCGCTTTATTTTCTCGATAAATCATATGCTTAATCCGACGTCCCGAGACGCGCTTCGCCGTTACAGAAAGTAAGAAAGCGTGATTTGGAGGTGATTGGCCGGATGCTTATCTTCGCCGCAGTTTATGCAGGCGGCATGGTCTTCGTTGGGGTGTAGGCCCGATTGCCGAAAGCATCGAAAAAAGACGACGGGCGGGATCGGTACGGCCGACCGCAGAACGGGCATACGGGGTTTATCTTGCAGGACTATCAAACCACGCTGAAATCGCGTGCGACCCTTTCGGGTATCGGTGTCCATAGCGGCAAACCCGTTTCGGTCCATTTCCTCCCCGCCGATGCCGATACCGGCATCGTTTTTCATCTCACCGACGACGATGGCCAGACGCACGAATTGCGGGCACTGGTTTCGGAAGTCGGCGCCACCGACCTGTGCACCCTGCTCGGCCGGCCGGACGGCGCCCACATCGCCACGGTCGAGCACCTGATGGCCACTGTGTTCGGCCTCGGCATCGACAATCTCGTCGTCGAGATCGACGGCCGCGAGGTGCCGATCCTCGACGGTAGTTCCATGCCTTTCGTCGAGGCGATCGACCAGGCCGGCATCGAGGTGCTGCCGGTCAAGCGCCGCTTCATCCGCATCGTCAAGCCGGTGCGCATCGAGAACGGGGCTTCCTGGGCCGAGTTCCGCCCCTATGACGGCACGCGCTTCGAGGTCGAGATCGATTTCGAGAGCCCGGCGATCGGCCGCCAGAAATTCGCCTCCAACATCAATGCCGACGTCTTCCGCAAGGATATCGCGCGGGCGCGCACCTTCGGCTTCATGAAGGACGTCGAGCGGCTGTGGGCGGCGGGCTACGCGCTCGGCTCCTCGCTGGAGAATTCGCTCGTCATCGGTGACGACCACAAGGTCATCAACATGGGCGGCCTGCGATTCCCGAACGAATTCGCGCGCCACAAGACGCTGGATGCGATGGGCGACCTAGCGCTGGCCGGCGCCTGCTTCATCGGCTGCTTCCGCTCCTATCGCGGCGGTCATCGGCTGAACGCTGCGGCTCTGCGGCGGCTGCTGTCTGACCGCTCGGCTTTCGAGATCGTCGAGACGACGCGGCGCGAACGCGGTCGCGGCGCGGAAATGAACGCCGTCAGCGCACCGCTGCACGCGCCCTGGGTGCTCTGATCGCCTTCCGTCTTCGGCGTCGCGGCTGGGTGCTGTTGCCATCTTGCATCACCGCGCGGGTGAAATCGCCTCGGGTCCTGTGCGCCGCAAAAAGCCACAAAAATGCACGATTGCCGGCCGATAGCGTTGCCGCGCGATGCGGTTATGGTCTATGGCTGCTCGCCGACGAGCGACATGGCGCCGAGAGGGCTGAAATCGATCATGCTGTTTGACAAGGCCGACAAGACGACCGCGCCGGCAAAGCCCCTGGCAATCGCATTGGCGGTGGCGGCGCCGCTTCTCCTGTCCGCCTGCATGTCGGAAAAGGACGTGGACCTGTCGACCTATGTCGAGCAGACCGACCCGGCGGACGTGCTCTACAACCAGGCGCTCGCAAACCTGAACGCCGGCCGGCTGGACGAAGCCGGCAAGAAGTTCGCGGCCATCGACCGCCAGCATCCCTATTCGGAGTACGCCCGCAAATCCATGGTGATGGGCGCCTTCACCAACTACCGGCAGGGCAATTACGACGACGCCATTTCGGCGGCCAAGCGGTATCTGAAGCTCTATCCGTCCACCGAGGACGCGCCCTATGCCGAGTACATCGTCGGCCTGTCCTACTACCGGCAGATCAAGGACGTGACGCAGGACCAGAAGGAGGCGCGCCAGACCATCCAGGCGATGCAGGACCTGGTGCAGCGCTGGCCTGATTCGCAATATGTCGAGGATGCCAAGGCCAAGATCCGCTTCGCCAACGACCAGCTCGCCGGCAAGGAAATGCAGATCGGCCGCTACTATCTGGAGCGCCGCGAATATATCGCCGCCATCAAGCGATTCCGCACCGTGGTCGAGAACTATTCCAACACGCGCCATATCGAGGAGGCGCTGTCGCGTCTGGTCGAGGCCTACTATGCCATGGGTCTGACCGACGAGGCGCAGACCGCCGCCGCCGTGCTCGGCCACAACTATCCCGACAGCCAGTGGTACAAGGATTCCTACAAGCTGTTGGAGAGCAAGGGCTTGCAGCCGCGCGAGAATACCGGCTCGTGGATATCCAAGGCGAGCAAGCTTTTCCTGGGCGGCAACGCCTGACGCCGCGGGCGGACCGGCCGCATCACGGCGGCCGTGGATGATGGTATAGAGCGCCGATGCTCTCCAGACTGTCGATTCGCGATATCGTCCTGATTGAAAAGCTGGACATCGACTTCGCCCCCGGCCTGTCGGTGCTGACCGGCGAGACGGGCGCCGGCAAGTCGATCCTGCTCGATGCGCTGTCTCTGGCGCTCGGCGCGCGCGGCGACGCCTCGCTGGTGCGCCACGGCGCAACGCAAGGGCAAGTGATCGCCGTCTTCGACGTGCCGTCCAACCATCCGGCCCGCACGGTCCTCGCCGACAACGCCATCGAGGACGACGGCGACATCATCCTGCGCCGGGTACAGACGGCGGACGGGCGCACGCGCGTCTTCGTCAACGACCAGCCGGCCTCTGTCACGCTGATGCGCGATATCGGCCATGCGCTGGTGGAAATCCACGGCCAGCACGACGAGCGGGCTCTGGTCGATCCAGCCGCGCATCGCGACCTGCTCGATGCTTTCGGAGGCCATTTCGGCTCGGTGCGCGCCGTCGGCGAGGCGTGGCGGCACTGGCGCGGCTGCGAAGGGGAGCTTGCCCGTCACCGGGCCAGGGTGGAGGCGGCGGCACGCGAGGCGGATTATCTGCGCGCAGCGGTGGCTGAACTCGGCCAGCTCGATCCGCAGCCGGGCGAGGAAACGAATCTCGCCGAACAGCGCGCCGTCATGATGCGTTCGGAAAAGATCGCCGCCGAAATCAAGGATGCCGAAGACGTCCTGTCCGGTCCTGCCTCGCCGCTGCCGCAGCTTGCCACGCTGCTGCGGCGGCTTCAGCGCAAGGCCGGCGAGGTGCCCGGCCTGCTCGACGAGGTGGTGAAGTCGCTGGACGAGGCGATGATCTCGCTCGACGCCGCCCAGTCCGGCGTCGAGGCGGCGCTGCGGGCGACCGAATATGATCCGCAGCGGCTGGAAAAGACCGAGGAACGGCTGTTTGCCCTCAGGGCTGCCGCGCGCAAGCATAATGTCGCGGTCGACAACCTCGCACAGCTTCGCGACAGCATGGCTGCGGACCTCGCCGACCTCGATGCCGGCGAGGAGAGGCTGCAAGGGTTGGAGAAGCAGGCCACTGCTGCCTGCCACGCCTATGATACCGTCGCCGCGCAGCTTTCGGCGCAGCGCCACGGTGCCGCGACGGGGCTTGCCAAGGCGGTGATGGCCGAACTGCCGGCGTTGAAGCTGGAGCGTGCCGAATTCATCGTCGAGCTTTCCAGCGAGCCGGGCAGTCGCATGGAAGAGGGCATCGACCAGGTCGAGTTCTGGGTGCGCACCAATCCCGGCACGCGGCCGGGGCCGATGATGAAGGTGGCTTCCGGCGGCGAGCTTTCGCGTTTCCTTCTGGCGCTCAAGGTGGCGCTGGCCGATCGCGGCTCGGCGCCGACGCTTGTTTTCGACGAGATCGACACCGGCGTCGGCGGCGCGGTGGCTGATGCCATCGGCCAGCGGCTGGCGCGGCTGGCGGGGCGGGTGCAGGTGCTGTCCGTCACCCATGCGCCGCAGGTGGCGGCGCGCGCGGGCACGCATTTCCTGATTTCCAAGTCCGGTGGCGCCGACCGGGTGGCCACTGGCATCGCCGAGATGGACCGGGCGGCGCGGCAGGAGGAGATCGCGCGCATGCTGGCCGGCGCCACCATTACCGACGAGGCGCGCGCCGCCGCCGAGCGGCTGCTGCGCGAGAACACGGCGGTATCCTGACAGCTTTGCCGCCAAACGGCCTCTGTCAGCGTGAGTCAGCAGGTGGAGCCATCCCGCTGTTTGCGTGGTGTTTTCCCCAATTCCGGCTCCCGCGCGAAGCGATCCTGCTTTATGGTGGCGCCGGATATCCGAGGAAGTAGCGCCATGTCTCCAAAGCCCGTCGAAGACCTCAGCGAAAGCGAAGCCGCCGCCGAACTGGAGCGTTTGGCGGCCGAGATTGCCGAGCATGACCGGCGCTACCACACGGAAGACGCGCCGACGATTTCGGACGCCGAGTACGACGCACTGCGGCGGCGCAACGACGCCATCGAAGACCGGTTCCCGCATCTGGTGCGCGAGGATTCGCCGGCGCTGAGGGTGGGTGCCGCGCCCGCCGAGGGCTTTGCCAAGGTGCGCCACGCGGTGCCGATGCTGAGCCTCGCCAAGGCCTATACCGACCAGGACGTGGTCGATTTCCTGGAGCGCGCCAGGCGCTTCTTCGAGCGCGACAAGGATTTCGATATCGCCTTCACCGCCGAGCCGAAGATCGACGGTCTGTCGGCCTCGCTGCGCTACGAGAACGGCGTGTTCGTGCAAGGGGCAACACGCGGCAACGGCACTGTCGGCGAAGACATCACGGCCAATTTGAAAACCATCGCCGACATTCCGCACCGGCTGCAAGGCTCGGACTGGCCGGAGGTGATCGAAATCCGCGGCGAGGTCTACATGACCTATGCCGAGTTCGAGGCGCTGAAGGCGCGCTCGGCGGCTGCTGGCGGGCAGGACTACGTCAATCCGCGTAACACGGCGGCGGGCTCGCTGCGCCAGAAGGATGCGTCCGTCACCGCCAGCCGCAACCTGAAGTTCTTCGCCTATGCCTGGGGCCTCACCACAGAGGACCCGGCGCCGACGCAATATGAGGCGGTGCAGAAATTCGGCGACTGGGGTTTCAAGGTCAATCCGCTGATGGTGCGGGCGAAATCGGTGGACGAGCTGATCGCCCAATACCGGCTGATCGAGGAACAGCGCTCGTCGCTCGGCTACGATATCGACGGCGTCGTCTACAAGGTCGATCAGCTGGAGTTGCAGCGGCGCTGGGGCTTCGTCACCGGCGAGCCGCGCTGGGCCATCGCCCACAAGTTCCCGTCCGAGCGGGCGACGACGACGTTGAGGGAAATCGACATCCAGGTCGGCCGTACGGGCACGCTCGCCCCCGTCGCACGGCTGGACCCGGTGACGGTGGGCGGCGTTACGGTCGAAAACGTCACGCTGCATAACGAGGATTATATCGCCGGCATCGATTCCACCAGCCAGCCGATCCGCGACGGCAAGGACATTCGCATCGGCGATACGGTGGTGATCCAGCGTGCCGGCGACGTCATTCCGCAGATCGTCGATGTCCTGCTCGACAAGCGCCCGGCGACGGCAGAGCCCTATCGGATGCCGCATACCTGCCCGGTCTGCGGTTCGCCGGCGACGCGCGAGATCAACGAGAAGACGGGCAAGGAGGATTCGCGCCGCCGCTGCACAGGCGAACTGATCTGCGCGGCGCAGGCTGTTGAGCGGCTGCGCCATTTCGTGTCGCGCGGCGCTTTCGATATCGAGGGGCTGGGTGCCGAAAACATCGATCTGTTTTTCAATGCCGGGCTGATCAAGACCGCCGCCGACATTTTTACCCTGAGGAATCGCCGCGCCGAGGCGCAGCAGGCTCTGGCCGAGCGCCGCGAAGAGCAGGCGCGGCTGCGCGAGGCGGCGTCCGGTAAGGAGCGCAAGAATGTGCGCAGCGCCGACCAGCGCAATTTCGAAGGCCTCGACAAGCTGTTTGCGGCAATCGACGCGCGCCGCGAGCCGGAACTTGACCGCTTCATCTTCGCCCTCGGCATCCGCCATATCGGCGAGACGACGGCGGCGGTGCTCGCCCGCACCTTCTCGACCGTCGAGGAATGGATCCGCGTCGGCAAGGAGACGGCGGCCGCCGAGGACCCGCATACGGTGTTCCCCTCCGTCAACGGCATCGGCGACACGGTGATCGGGGCGCTGCGCGATTTCTTCGGCAACGAGCGCAACGATGTCGTGCTGGACGCGCTGCTGGCCGAGGTTCGCCCGAAGCCCTACGTCGTTACGGTTTCGGCGGAGAGCGTCGTCGCCGGCAAGACGGTGGTGTTCACCGGCTCGCTGGAGAAGATGACGCGCTCGGAAGCGAAAGCCATGGCCGAGCGGCTGGGCGCCAAGGTGGCCGGCTCGGTATCGGCCAAGACCGACCTTGTTGTGGCGGGGCCGGGCGCCGGCTCCAAGCTGAAGCAAGCGACCGAACTCGGCATCGAGGTGATCGACGAGGACGCCTGGCTCGAGCGTGTCGGACGGAGTTCCTGATGACGGCCGTCTTCAACGGCTTCGGCGAGAAGGCCATTCCCTTCCTCAAGGCGCTGAATTTCCACCAGAGCTGGGAGTGGTTCCAGGAAAACCGCGCTTTGTTCGAGCAGGACCTGCGCGAGCCGCTGGGCGACCTGATCGACGTTCTGAGCGAGCGTTTCGGTGAGGCCGGAATTGCCCTCAAGGGTGACCGCAAGAAATCGCAGTTCCGCATCAATCGCGACGTGCGCTTTTCCAAGGACAAGCGACCCTACACCGACCACGTTTCGGCGATCCTGTCGCCGGACGGCACCAAGATGGAGCAGGGCGTGTTCTTCGTCCATGTCGGGCTGGAGCGCTGTTTCGCAGCCGTGGCATGGTGGCAGCCGGCGCCGCCGCTGCTGCAGGCCATGCGCGCTGCTGTCGTGGAAAAGCCGAAGGTCTTTCGGGCGATGATTTCAGCGCTGAAGAAGAACGGGCTGGAGATCGGCGCCGAAGGGCGACTGAAGCGGGCGCCGCGCGGTTTCGAGGCGGTGACCGAGCCGGATCTGGCGGCGGCCGTGCGCAACCGCCATTTCGTCGTGCGCCATGAGATCGAGCCGGAGCGCATCCATTCGCCGGAACTTGCCGACGAGCTTTTCGCCTTCGTCCTGCGCGCGCGGCCGCTGCTCGACTGGGGCCGGGCGATCGAGGGCAGGGTGCCCCGATCCTGACGCCGCTCCCGACATGGCATCACTTCCGCTGATCGTTTGGCTCAAGCGAATTCGTGTGACACGGCCGGCCGCCGTCCCTACATACGGCGCTCCCAAAGGAAGATATCCAATGTCATCGCAGGCTACCGCCGAACGCTCGCCGGCAACAGGCGACTTCTGGGAAGGTTTCAGGCTGAGCATTCCCGTCGTGGTGGCGTCCGGCCCCTTCGCCATGCTGTTCGGCGCGCTGGCCGTGGGCAACGGCTTCACCGTCTTCGAGGCCTTCCTCATGAGCGCGACGGTGTTCGGCGGCGCCAGCCAGATGGTCGGCATCGAACTGTTCGGCCAGCACGTGGCGCCGTGGCTGATCGTGCTGTCGATCTTCGCCGTCAACTTCCGCCACGTGCTCTATTCGGCCGCCATCGGCCGCCATCTGGCGCATTGGCCGCTGTTTCAGCAGGCGGTAGGCTACTTCATCCTGACGGACCCGCAATACGCCATCGCCGAAAGCAAGGCCGAGAGCGGACGCAAGGTCGGCTTCGCCTTCTATATGGGGGCCGCGCTGCCGGTCTATGTGTCGTGGAACATCCTGACGGCGCTCGGCGCCTTCTTCGGCCAGATGATCCCCGACACGCATGCGCTGGGCATCGATTTCCTGTTGCCGATCTACTTCCTCGGCCTGGTGATGGGTTTTCGCAAGCGGCCGCTGTGGCTGCCGGTGGTGATCGCCAGCGCCGCCGCCTCGATCCTCGCCTACAAGACCATCGGTTCGCCCTGGCACGTCACCGTGGGCGCCTTCGCCGGCGTCGTCTTCGCCGCGCTGATGCCGTCTTCGGGCGAGCGGGAGGCGCGGCCGTGAGCACGATCTTCTGGATCACGATTGCCGCCGCGGTGGCGACCTACCTGACGCGCATCGGCGGCCATCTCGTTATCTCGCGCTTCGAGAATATCCATCCGCGTGTCGAGGCCGGGCTGAACGCCGTGCCGGCGGCCGTGCTGACCACGCTGGTGGCGCCGGCCATGCTGGATGCCGGGCCGGCCGAATGGGCCGCCGTCATCGTCGCGGCATTGGTCGCCTTGCGCGGTGGGCTGATGTCGATGTTCCTGGCAGGTGCGGCCGTGCTGATCGCGCTTAGGCAGTTTATGGGGTGATGGGCTTGGCCGCCCCCGGCCCTGCGCTTTCGCTTCGGGCGTTCGTCGTTCGAAAAGCCCATTTTGGGGCTTTTCGTTCGCTGCGCGAACCACTCCTCACCCCTTCGCCTCCTGCGGAAACGGCGCGCAGGCGGCTTCCAGCCAGGCCAGCGTCTCGCCGTCCAGCATCGGGCCGATCTCGGCCAGCACGCGGGCGTGGTAGGCGTCCAGCCAGTGCAACTCGTCGCGCGTCAGGAGATGCGGCTTGATGAGCCGCCGGTCGAACGGCGCCAGTGTCAGCGTCTCGAAGGCGTGCATGGCGATGTCGCCGCCCTCGACCGGCTCGGCAGGCGTGACCAGAATAAGGTTCTCCAGCCGGATGCCGTAGGCGCCTTCCTTGTAATAGCCGGGCTCGTTGGAGAGCATCATGCCTTCCAGCAGCTTCTCGGTGCCGCTCCTGGCGATGCGCTGCGGGCCTTCATGCACGGCGAGATAGGAGCCGACGCCGTGGCCGGTGCCGTGGGCATAGTCGAGGCCGTGCCGCCACAACGCCATGCGCGCCATGGCGTCGATCTCGGAGCCGCGCGTGCCGGCGGGAAAGCGCAGCATCGAAAGCGCGATCAGGCCCTTCAGCACCAGCGTGCAACGCTCGCGCATCTCGTCGCTCGGCCGGCCGACGGGAACGGTGCGGGTGATGTCGGTGGTGCCGTCCTGATACTGCGCGCCGGAATCGAGCAGGAACAGCTCGCCGTCGGCGAGCGGCCGGTTGGTGGCGCGCGAGACGCGGTAGTGAATGACGGCGCCGTTCGGCCCGGCGCCGGAAATGGTGTCGAAGGAGACGTCGCGCAGCGGCATCTGCGTCTCCTCGCCGGTCTGGCGGCGGCACTCCTCCAGTTTCGTCACCACGGCGATCTCGTCGGTAGTGCCGGGTTTCTGGCGATCGAGCCAGCAGAGCAGCTTCGCCACCGCGGCGCCGTCGCGGCGGTGGGCGGCACGGCTGCCGGCGATTTCGGCCGCGTTCTTCACCGCGCGCGGGATGCGGGCGGGGTCGGGAGCCTCGACGACCGTGCCGCCGCTGTCGGCGATCAGCGCCCGCAATTTTTCCGCCGCCAGCGCGGGATCGAGCGCGATCCTTGCGCCGGCCTTGGCCAGTGCCGTCACGGCGGGCTCGAAGTCGGCCGGCTCGCGCAGGTCGGCAAGCTGGGTCAGGTAGGCGGCGACGGTGCGCGAGAATTTTTTCCCCGCCATGAAAAGCTGGTGCTTGTCGTCGGCCGCGAGGATGGCGAAGCCGAGCGCCAGCGGCGTGTGCGGCACGTCGTTGCCGCGGATGTTGAAGGCCCAGGCGATGGAGGAAGGATCGGTCAGGATCGCGTGAGTGGCGCCGTCTTTTTCGATCGCTGCCGCGAGCCGGGCCAGCTTGTCCCTGGCGAGTTCGCCGGCGAAGGCGATGGGATGGATCTCGACCGGTTCCAGCGGCGGCGCCGGCTGGTCGTCCCAAATGGCGTCGACGGGGTTTTCAGCCACCGGCACCAGTTCGGCGCCTGCCTTGGCGGCGGAAGCTTTCAGCGCCTTGACCTCGGCGATGGTGTGCAGCCAGGGATCGAATCCGATGCGCGCGCCCTTGCCGATGTTGTCCTTCAGCCAGGCGGCCGGCGGATTGTCGATCAGGTTTTCAACGGCGAACACGGCCGGGTCGGTTTCCTGCCGCACCTGCAACTGATAGCGGCCGTCGACGAACATCACCGCGCGGTCCTTCAGCACGACGGCCGCGCCCGCGGAACCGGAAAAGCCGGTCAGCCATCTCAACCGCGCGGCGCGGGGCGGCACGTATTCGCCCTGGTGTTCGTCGGCACGCGGCACGATGAAGCCGTCGAGGTCGTGCGCCGCCAGCCAGGCGCGCAGCTTCGCCACGCGCGGCTTGCCGACGGACGGGTCGCCGGCCGAATCGAAAGTCTGGAACATGCTGCCGCTGCCTCGCTGGATGAGAGGCCGCGACCGTAGCCGCAGCCGTTGCGGCTGACAATCGCGCGGCGCTGGGCCAGTGCCTACCGCTTCATGCGGATCGTTGCCCAGCCTTGGCGGTGCAGCGTGCCGATATGGCGGAACCCTTGCGCGGCGTAGGCGCCGAGCACGGCGTCTTCCTGCCGGTCGAGGATACCGGAGAGGATAAGCGTACCGTCCGGCGCCATATGCCTCGCCATGTCGGGGGCCAGTTCCATCAGCGGTCCGGCGAGGATGTTGGCGACGACGAGGGCGAACGGGCCGCGTACGGCGAAGACGGGATGGTCGAAGCCGGTCGCGGTGACGGTTTCGACAAGTTCACCGACGCCGTTCAACCGCACGTTCGCCTCGGCCACGTCCGTCGCCACCGGATCGATATCGGTCGCCAGCACCGGGATGCGCGCCAGTTTCGCCACCGCGATGGCGAGCACCGCGCTACCGGCGCCGAGGTCGAGCGCATTGGCCGGCTTTTCCTCGGCAACGACGCGGGCGATGGTTTCCAGGCAGCCGGCGGTGGTGCCGTGATGGCCGGTGCCGAAGGCGAGCCCCGCCTCGATCTCGATGGGAATATCGCCTTCCGCGATCCTGTCGCGGTCATGCGCGCCATGGACGAAGAAGCCGCCGGCGCGCACCGGCTGCAACCCTTCCAGCGATTTCGCCACCCAGTCGATATCGGGCAATTCCTCGCGCTGCACCGCGCGCGACAGCGAAAGCCCCGCCAGCACGTCGCGGATGCGGTTCTCGACCGTTTCGGCGTCGTCCTCGGCGTAGAGCGAGACTTCGTGAAGGTCGTCGTCCTCGTCGATCTCGATGACGGCGAGCGGCAGTCCGTCGTCCTCGAAGGCCACATCGAGCGCCGCATAGATGCGGTCGGCTTCGGCCTTCGAGCCGGTCAGGTAAAGGCGGGTCTGGCCCATCGGAGAAATCCGTTCATCCCTTGGCGGCGAGGTTTTTCAGCTTGGTCATGGCTGTCTTCGGGTCTTCGCCGTAGGCGATGGTGCCGGCGAAGTCGCCCTTGCCATTGAGCAACAGGACGGAGGCGGTGTGGTCCATCGTATAGTCGCCGTCGCCGGTGTCCACCTTCTTCCAGTAGATGCCGAAGGACTTGGCCATGGCGTAGACCTTGTCCGGGGCGCCGGAGATGCCGACGATGCGGTCGGAAAAATTACTGACATAGGTGTTCATCACTTCCGGCGTGTCGCGTGCCGGGTCGATGGAGACGAAATAGGCATGGATGTTCTTGCCGTCGTCGCCGATGGTCTTCAGCCAGCCGGCCAGTTCGAACAGCGTCGTCGGGCAGACTTCAGGGCAATGCGTGAAGCCGAAGAAGACAGCGCTCGGATGACCGCGGAAGGCGGCTTCGGTGATCGGCTGGCCCTTCTGGTCGGTCAGCGCGAAAGGTGCGCCGAACGGCTCGCCGCCATAGTGGCCGCGATACCAGTCGAAGGTGAGCCAGCCGATGCCGGCGGCCATGAGCACGAGTATGCCGATCAGGATGGAACGCATCATGGAATACTATCCGGTTGGGCTTCGCGCATTTCGCGACCTCAAAGGGGCCGGCGGGCGAAGGGCGATGGGACTGGCCGAGGCAGCGGGTCGGGTTTCATGATGCGATCTTATCCGTTCGGGCAAGCTGCGCAAAGGAGGGGGCCGTGCAGCCATTGTCGCAGACGACAGCTTGCAAAAAACCGGCCGCCCACCCACCTGACGCCAGCACCCATTTCCACACGAGGCTCCTTTGCTGAAACGAATCGGCTGGCTGGCTGCGGCGTCATTCGTCCTTTACACCGGCGCCGCGCTGGCGCAGGAAGTCGGCAAGGTCGGCGTCGACTGGACCGGCAACGACATCATCGTGGAGGCGATCAAGGACCCGAAGGTGGAGGGCGTGACCTGCCATGTCTCCTATTTCGACCGCGGCGTGATCGATCGGCTGCGCAAGGGCAACTGGTTCGAGGACCCTTCCGACAGCGCCATTTCCTGTCAGCAGACCGGCCCGATCACCATCGGCGACATCGATCTGAGCAAGGGCGGCGAGGAGGTGTTTAAGCAGGGCATCAGCCTGATCTGGAAGAAGCAGGTGGTGAACCGCATCTACGACAAGGCCAACGACACGCTGATCTATCTGTCGCATTCGCGGCAGGTGCAGGACGGCTCGGCCAAAATGGCGCTGACCAGCGTGCCGCTCTACGGGCAGCAGGTGACGTGGACGAAGGGCAAGCCGCAGTAGGATGGGCCCGAGCGATGAGGCGAGGCCGGAACCGGCTTGCCGGCCTGCGCCTGTCATCGTAAAGCCCGCTCCATGGACCCGCATCTGCTTCTCAGGCAACCCGAACCGCGCATTCATCCGACGGCGGAGCTGAAAGGCTGCCGGCTCGGGCGGTACTGCGTTGTTGCCGAGCGGGCCATCCTGCGAGACGTGACGGTCGGCGACTTTTCCTATTTCGAACGGCACGCCGAGGCGGCCTACACTGGCATCGGCAAATTCTGTTCGATCGCCGCCAACACGCGGCTCAACGCGCTGGAGCATCCGCTCGAGCGCATCACCACCCACAAGGTGAGCTATCGGCCGAACGAATTCTTTCGTGGCCTGGGCGTCGACAGCGGCTTTCTGGAGCGGCGTCGTGGCCGGCCGGTGACGATCGGCCACGACGTCTGGATCGGCCACGGCGCCGTCGTCTTGCCCGGCGTTGCGATCGGCAACGGTGCCGTTGTCGGCGCCAATGCCGTGGTCACGCGCGACGTCGAGCCTTTCACGATCGTTGCCGGCGTGCCGGCGAGGCGGCTGCGCCGGCGTTTCAGCGCGGAGATCGCGGCCCGGATCGAAGCGTTGGCCTGGTGGCACTGGCCGCTCGAGACACTGGCGGAGGCGATCCCCGACATGCAGGCCCTTCGGATCGAGGATTTTCTCGTCCGCTGGGAAGAGCAGAGGCAGGTTTAGCCGTCCAGGCGAAAGCCCAGCCCCTCGGGTGAATTCTCGCGTGTCGAGACGCCCTTTTCGATCCATAGCCGTGGCCACAGCCATTCGCGGAAAGCGAAGAAGGCCAGCGCCGCGAGCAGAAGCAGCACCCACATGGCCGGGCCGGTGCGCAGGTCGGCTCCGCCGGTCAGCCAGTTTTCAGGCTGGATGAGGAGATCGGTGCGCCGCAGGAAGACTTTGAAGCCGAGCAGGCCGGCGTGCAGGCCGATGGAGCATGAGAGCGAGCCGGTGGCGAGATACACGGTGCCCATCAGAAAGCCGAACAGGAACAGGCCGAACAGCAGCGGCAGATAGTCCGGCTGGTTCACCGAACCGAGCAGCGCGATGAGGTGTGATAAGGAAAAGATCGCAGACGAGACGAGCAGGGCCGAGAGCGTCACCGCCGGGGTCGCCTTCCAGCGCAGATAGCGCAGGATGAAACCGCGGAAGATCGTTTCCTCGGTGGTCGCCAGGATGACCACGACCAGCAGGGCGACCGCCGTGCGCCACCAGATCTTCGGCGTCAGGTTTTCCCACGCCTCGTGCGACCACTGTACTTTGCCGAGCATGATCAGCACGGCGTAGATGACGATCATCGTTGCCGTGGCCAAAAGGAACGTGGTGAGGAAACCGCGCAGCATGCGTCGCCAGTCGCGCAAATAGCCGGCGAACCACGTCAGAGGGTTGATTCCGCCGATCGCCACCGAGAACCAGGTCATGGCGGAGATGGCGATGGCGAAGACGATGATCTGCCCCGGCCCCTTCCTGTCGGTGACGGAGAACGGCGCTCCGGCCATGCGCAGGACCGCTTCGACCGCAAGAATGGCGAGCGTGAAGCCGACCAGCAGCAAAAACAGGTTTCTGTAACGCGCCATCCGTGCCGCATCCGATTGGGTTGCGCCTCGATATCCGCTTGGCGGGCGGCTGTCAAAAACCTCAGCGGCATTTGCGGTGGACATGGAGCCGGCAGGGGTTTGCGTCGACAAAAGCCTCGGTCGGCGGCGCGCGCCGGCCCGTACGCTAACCATTCCGCTTAAGGTAAAGCATTAGCGTTAAAAAATGGAAAATTGGTTGTACATATCTATTGTAGCAATTTCAGGTTGAATAATTTTGATACCTGCGGCAGTACTGATGGCGGAGATACTGACCGGAAGCGGATGGAAACATCAGCAACAGGAGAGAAGTCATGAAGAAGTACGCATTTGTTCTGACCGTCGCGATTTGTTCCTTTTCGGCAGCGGGCGCCTATGCCGGCGGCTTCGGCCACAAGGGCAGCACCAACGTCTTCCGTTCGGGCGGCAACACTGGCGTTTCGAGCGGGCTGATCAACATCTCGCCGTCGGTTGGCCTGGGTGATGTCACGGCGCTCAACAACGTGCTGAGCGGCAATGCCATCCTCAGCGGCAACACCGTCTCGGGTATCCTGAACGGCAACAACACCAATGTGCTGAGCGGTATCCTCGGCACGGTCGGCAACGCCGTCTCGCAGGGCAATTCCTACAAGCTCGGCCGCCGGCACTGAACGGGTGATGCCGGGCGTCCGCGCCCGGATCGGCGGGCAGGGGGCTCACAGGCCCCCTGCCCGTATTCGCGCAGGGCCAAGTTGCTAAGTTTTCAAAGCTTGGCGCGCAGGCCGATGAAGGTGTCGACGGTGCTTTCACGAACGTCGATGACGGTCTTGTCGGTTTTGGTGGCGTCGACGCGCAGGACGATTTCCGCCGCAGGCGAAAGGCGATAGGCCGCTTCCGCGTAGAAGCCACGGCTGCGTTCCCGGTTCTCGAACAGCAGGTTTTCCTTCACTTCGCGGAAAAGCCCGGCGGTGAAGGTCAGGTCTGGCCGCAGCTTCGCGCCGCCCTCGATCTCGGCCCGCTGTAGCCAGGAAGCCAGCGGATCGTCGCTGTCGGCGTTCTCGTAGCGGCCGAAATAGGTGCCGCGCAACTCGAAGCCGTGCGGCAGCGGCGCGACGACGGCAAGCTGCCATGCGGGCCGCACGCGGCGATAAAGACCGTCGGCAGCCTCAATCAGTTCGGCGCCCAGGGCGGCGCCGGCCGTCAGGCCGCCGGCGCCGGTATAGGCGGCCTCGGCGCGCAACCCGAATTGCCGGAACGAGACGCCGACCGGGGGCGAGCCGAGGCGCGCAACCGTTGCCAGCAGCGCGGAAGCCGATGCGCCGAGCGCCAGGCGACCGAACGTCCGCGTCACCCGAGCGGTCGATTGCAGCCGGTTGGTGTCGGGGTCGAGTTGGACCGCGGGCAGGAGGTTGCTCTCGAAGCGCGTCGGTCCGACCTCTTCCATGCTGTCACTGACATCGAGGACCAGCGTCGTGGCATTGCCGAGGTCGACGCCGACCTGGCCCTCGGCCGCGACCACCTGCTTGAGCGTGCGCATGCCGAGCGTCACCGGGCCGAGCGGCAGGTCGTCGCCGTCGCTGGAGGCGCGATAGCTCAGCGTTCCCCTGAATTCCAGGCCGTTTTCCAGCTTACGGAATGCCGAGACGGAGAGCGCCAGCGCGCGGTCATCCTCGATGGAGACGGTATCGTGGCGCGTCGCCTGGAATTCGGCGCCAAGCGCCACATTGGCGTCGGCGTCGCCGAGTTGCCGTTGCAGCGAGCCGCGCAGCAGCGTGTACCAGTCGGGCACGGCATGGTCGCTGTCCAGCGCGTTGGTGGTGTAATGGCGCTCGACGGCGCCGGTAAACGTGGCCGGCGCTCCGGCATCCGCCAGGGCAGGCGCCGCCGTTGCGCAGGAAAGCAGAAGGCCGATCGCCACTTTGGGAAGGACGGGCAGGTGTCTTGCCCGTAACACCGGTGCTTGCCGTTTCCGACCCATCGTTCCCTTCCTGGGGTCATGAGCCCCTTCCGCCGTGCGGGGGTGGCGAGGCGGAAGGGGCCGGAGGTACCGCACTTGGGCGGAAGGAACAGGCTCTCTTGCCTGCACGACGACTCTCTCAAATCCATTTTAAGTTGTTCATATAATTCCACTATCTTTTTGGTTGTATCCGGTTGCATGGTTTCGGCGGAACCGAAGTCCAGTCGTCGGTGTTTCTCTGGCCGTATCCGAGGGCCTGCGATGATCGAGAGATATTTCACCGGGATCGCCAACCGGGTTGCGCATCTGGCCGGCCTGCCGATCACCTTCGGCTTCTGCTGCCTGATCGTCGTCGTGTGGGCGATAAGCGGGCCGGTGTTCGGCTTTTCCGACACCTGGCAGCTCATCATCAACACCGGCACCACCATCGTCACCTTCCTGATGGTGTTCCTGATCCAGAACACGCAGAACCGCGACGGCGCCGCTATGCAGGCCAAGCTGGACGAACTGATCCGCGTCAGCAAGGGCCGCAACCGCTTCATCGGCATCGAGCATCTGACCGAATCCGAAGTCGAGGAGTTTCGCCGAACCTGCGAGAGAGCCGTCGAACGGCATGAAAAGCGGGTGGCGAAGGAGGCCGCGCACGAAGTGCTGAAGCATACGCATGCGGCGCGCAAGCGGACGTGAGCATTACCCTCACGGGCTGCGGCGGTTGACCCGGCGGGAGCGGCTGCGCATTGTTGCCTGATGACCGACTGGCTGGCGCTGCTGGACGAACAGACCGTGACGGGCGAGGCTATGGCGCGCGACGTCTCGGCCATGCTCGGCAATCCCGACATCGGCGAGGGTCAAGTGCGGGCACTGTTCTCGGCGCTGGAAACGCAGGCCGATTTCGCCGAAAAGTTGCGCATGGCGCTGGAGACGTTCGGCCACGACTTCCCGGTCATCGAGGCGGCGGAGCGGCTGGAGGAGCGCTATGCCGATCTGGCTGCTGCGGTCGCCGAGAAATTGCAGGCCATGCGCCGGGCAGACAGGCCGCCCGGCTGAAATTCAGGATTACGGCCGTCAGGCGCCGCGGCCGTTCTGCGCCACCGCCGTGGACGGTGCCTTCCTGCCGCCGCGCGAGCCGGGAACGACGACGAGCTGCCTGATCTTGCCCTGCTTGAAGGCTTTCAGGAACTTCGAATAATCGCGGAAGGCAACGCAGCCGTGCGATTCCGCGCGGCCGCCGCGCAGCAGGTAGGAGTGGGCGAGAATGCCGCTGCGGTTGTAGCCGACCTTGCCGCTGACCGGGGTCATGCGCAACGCTTCCACGCCGTGGAAGAGGGATTCGCGCATGGTCAGGTTGTAGGTGTCGGGCGGCGTCGGTCCGCGCATCTTCTGGTCCACATAGCGCGGGTTGTCGGCCATGTTGCCGATGCCCGAATGCGCCTCCAGCACCGAGCCGTCGGGCATGTAGACCTTGGCCGCGCTGATGTCGTAGATCGCCACGCCGGAGCGCGGGCGCTTGGGCTTGGGCGAGAACAGGTTGCTGAACGCGCCCGCCAGCCCGCCGCTGTCGGTCGGGTTCTCCGGCTTGGCGAAAGCCACCATGCGGCTGGTTTGGCTACGCTTGGCCGGGGCCTCTTCGGGAACGGGCCGGGATGCGATGGCCTTTTCCTCGACAGGCTGTTTCGAGACGGTGGCCTTTTCCTCCACAGGGGCAGCCGGCTTCGCCGCCAGGCGCGGCCGCTCGATCGGCAGGGGAATGTTGTCCGGCAGTTCGCTGAACAGCGGCCGATCGGGCTCAAGGGCGGCGTCGAGCGCGGAATCCTGCGGCGTTGCCAGCACGGCGTCGAAGGCGGACGTGGCCGGCACGGGCGACGGGTCGGCATAGGCAAGCTGTATGTTGGACGAGCCGGACAGCGCCAATGCCAGGCGCGAGGCGCGCACCGTTTCGGCCGGATCCGGCCCGAAGCGGTTCGTGACCGGCACGGCATGGGTGGCCGAAGCAACAGCCTTGGCCGGCGTTTCGAAGCGCTCGCGCGCCGGGGCGACATGCGCGGTCTTCTGCTGCACCAGGCCGGCGCGGGCGAAGATGCCGGCGAGTTTCTTCGGCGACAGGTCCACCGAAGCGACGACCGTCTCGAAACGGTCGTTCAGCGTGCGCCGGGGAAAGACGGAGACGTTGGCCTTCGCTTCCAGCCGCGCGACCGCGACGCGGCCGGCCTTGCCCTTCAGGTCCGCGATCGCGGCGGGGCGGGCGGCGTCACCGGCGCTGGCCGGCAGGCGCGGCATGAAGGAGGTGGCGGACGTGAGCGGCGCGGTCGCCGAATAGGCGCCCGACAGGGTCGCGACCGACCACAGGGCGAGTGCCGTGGCCGCGCCGGGAATACCGATCCAGCGCAGGACCGTGACGGACCTGGCGGAGAGATGGCGGTTATCGCCGACGGATGAGGTAAGCGGTGTGTTTTTACGCAAGAACGCCATGCCGAACCAATCTTCTTTCAATCGGCCTTCCAGCCTGCGACAGCAGCCGCTGCGAATGTCAGGTACGACCTTCCAGCGCGCCCCCGCGCCCGTCGTTTGTTGCCGATTGACTTAAAAGATGGACAAAGATGGTTAACCAACCCTTTGTCTGTCCCCTTCTTTTTTGCCCGTGCCCTTTGCAGGCTTGGCCGCATGCTTGGTTCCGGAATGGCCGGATCGCCAGTCCCCGACGCTCTGCTGCCTGTTTTTTTCGATAAAGTCAAGCAAATGCAAGTTGTTGGCGGTTTTCGTCACAGAAGATCGTTAAAAGTTGAACAGATGAAGCAAGATGCGCGCGGCCAGGACCTGTTGCCGCCAGACCCGGCTTCTCGCCTGTCTGATCCTTATCGAAGGTGGAAACTGGACGGCCGAGGTCGGGATGCCGTGCAAGGACCGTGCCTGCCGGGTCGGGCGCGATCTTCCGTCGCTCCTTTGTCGTGGCTTTAACCGTTCGAGATTCAAAAAGCCGATTCCTCGGCTTTTTGATGACTGTGCCGGACGCCCCGCGATGTCAGGTGCGCGCCGGTCCTCAACCACGCCTTGCGGCATCGATCACGGCGACGTCGATCTTCTGCATCGTCATCATCGCGTCGAAGGCTCGCTTGGCCTCGCCGCCGCCGGCGGCCATGGCGTCCGTCAGCGTGCGCGGCGTGATCTGCCAGTTGACGCCCCAGCGGTCCTTGCACCAGCCGCATTCGCTCTCCCGGCCGCCGTTGCCGACGATGGCGTTCCAGTAGCGGTCGGTCTCTTCCTGGTCGTCGGTGGCGATCTGGAAGGAGAAGGCTTCGCTGTGCGGGAATTGCGGCCCGCCGTTGAGGCCGATGCAGGGGATGCCGCAGACGGTGAACTCGACGACCAGCACGTCGCCTTCCTTGTTGCCCGGATTGTCGCTGGGCGAGCGCCAGATCGAACCGACCTTACTGTCCGGGAAGACGCTCGCATAAAACCGCGCCGCGGCCTCGGCGTCGTGATCGTACCACAGGCATATCTGGTTTTTCGGGGCAGGCATGGGCGGAACTCCTCGCTGTTCAAACTGCGCGTCCTGAACGACGGCCAGGCATAGGACGTTCCGGGAAGGGGGACGCCGACAGGGGTGGGCGGGAAAACCCTTCCTTCGCCCCGTTTACGGGGAGAAGGTGTCACGAAGTGACGGATGAGGGGCGGTGCGAGCCTTCGAAAGGTAGGCGCTGCCCCTCACTGTCCTGCCGGACATCTCTCCCCGTAAACGGGGCGAGAGGGCAGCTTCGGCGTCGGCGCTTTCCTGCGCGCGCAGGCATCGGGCGGATCGTCAAGGAGGAGATTGACGTGACGCCCGACACAGCTCTCAGGCTGTCAAAATCTTTCGACACCACACTGGAGTCCGAATGAACTTCCTGACGGCGCGGGTGCCGGTGATCGAGACGTGCGGGGGAAGGAATACATCGGCAGATCAGGATAGTAGTGCAGGGTGTTGCATCTAATGTGGACTAAAGACGTCGGATAGCCTCTGCTAACCGTTGTTCGAATGCCGCCTTGGTGCCTTTGTCGAGATGAAAATGATTGATGAACCACAGGACTCCGTCGAGCAGTATAGGATCGGGTGTGGGTGAAGCCGGATCTAGTCTTTCGTACATAAGGTATGTCTGTGAATTCGAGGCTGCTCCCATAATCGATGCCACGGAAGCTGGTGCTCTCTTGTCGGTATCTCCACGTGAACGGATATGTGGAAAATTCCAAGCGTAGAAGCTATCTTCAAGCTTGCCGCCGGCGATGTCGGTCGGGCCGCTGATTGTCTTGATCCTGCCGCGAGGTTGATATTGAGGACGCGACCGGAGAACATCCGCGAACTTCATTCCGACGTAACGTTTATGAGAGGATGGGACCTTCCAATCGGCACCTATGGTCCAATTCACGCCAATCGTTAGGCGGCGAAGCGCAAATGCCAACTGATCCAACATGAAAAGATCTGTTGGCGAGTTGCTCCACGAGATCAATCGATAACGACTGTCAGGATGACCTTGCGTTTCGATCTTCTGAAGGAAATTTTCCGGCGATTTTGGACGCCAAAGCCGGTCTGACAGGCGGCTAGGTTTCTTAAACGTGTGAAAAGCTAAATCGCCAAAAGCGATTTTATGCTTTTCGAAAGCCTTCGAGAGGTCGTGACCTATCCCTTGTACGGGAACGTCATTCACAACCAGGCCAGCTTTCAAGTATTTTTCAATCGCTTGCTGGGCTTGCCAGAAAAATTCTGCGTAAAGGCGATTAATCCTGCACCATCTGGCGGTATAATAATTCTCATCGGCGGGAACAACCAAAAGCTTGTATGTTGTATATGACTTGAAGTGGTTCAAGCTACTATACAAGCGCTACCCCCTCACACCGCACTCACAAACCCGTCCAGCACCTTCTTCTGCCCCGCGCGATCGAAGTCGATCGTCAGCTTGTTGCCCTCGATCGCGGCGATGTTGCCGTTGCCGAATTTCTGGTGGAAGACGCGGTCGCCGACTGCGAAGGGGGAGGGGGTGTCGGCGACCGATTTCGCCACCAGTTCGCCGTCGATGACGCGGCCCTTCACCGAGCCTCTGCCGGCGCCGTAGCCGGAATCCGGCTCGCCGTAGCCGATGCGCTCAACCTGGTGGCCGCTGCGCGTGCCCCAGTTGCGGCTCGTCGCTTCGGTGCGGTTGGCCTGCGCGCGCTGCCAGCCGGGGGTGGCGTAGGTGTTGGAGAAGGCGCCGCCGCCCGAACCGGATTGATCTCCCCTTTGGTCGCCTCTGGCGGCGCGGGCTCCTGAGGGCGAGCCGACGCTGTCGAAGCGCGAGGCGCCGTAGGGGTTCTGGCGGCCGGCCGAGAATCCTCCGCGTCCCGAGGCGAAGCTGGAGCCGCCATAGGGGTTGCCGTAGCCGCCGTAGCTGTTGCCGCCCTCGGCCACCTCGACATGCGCCTCCGGCAGTTCGTCGAGGAAGCGCGAGGGGATGGTCGACTGCCACAGGCCGTGGATGCGGCGGTTCGAGACGAACCACAGGTGCAGGTTCTTCTTGGCGCGGGTGAGGCCGACATAGGCGAGGCGGCGCTCCTCCTCCAGACCTGAGCGGCCGCCTTCGTCCAGCGCGCGCTGGTGCGGGAACAGGCCTTCCTCCCAGCCGGGGAGAAAGACCGTCTCGAACTCCAGCCCCTTGGCCGAATGCAGCGTCATGATGGAGACGGCGTCCATACCCTCGTTCTGCTCGGCATCCATCACCAGCGCGACGTGCTCGAGGAAGGAACGCAGGGATTCGTACTCCTCCATGGAGCGGATGAGTTCCTTCAGGTTCTCGAGCCGGCCGGGCGCCTCGGCGCTGCGGTCGTTCTTCCACATGTCGGTGTAGCCGGACTCTTCCAGGATCGTCTCGGCGAGCTCGGCATGCGGGGTGGTGTCGATCAGGCTTTGCCAGCGGGCGAAATTGGCGGCGATCTCGCGCAGGGCCGCGCGCGGCTTCGGCTTCAGTTCGTCGGATTCGGCGAGGTTCGCGGCCGCCTCCAGCATCGGCGTGCCGAGCGCGCGGGCGGTGGCGTGGATCTGGCCGATGGCGGCTTCGCCCAACCCCCGCTTCGGCACGTTGACGATGCGCTCGAAGGCGAGGTCGTCGGCGCCTTGCGCGACGACGCGCAGATAGGCCAGCGCGTCGCGGATCTCCTGCCGCTCGTAGAAGCGCGGGCCGCCGATGACGCGGTAGTTCAGGCCGATCTCGATGAAGCGGTCCTCGAAGGAGCGCATCTGGAAGGAGGCGCGCACGAGGATCGCCATGTCGTTCAGGGCATGGCCCTTGCGCTGCGCCGCCTCGATCTCCTCGCCGACGGAGCGCGCTTCCTCGTCCGAATCCCAGGCTGCGTGGACATTGACCTTGGCGTCGTCGGCGGCGGGCCGGTCGGTGAACAGCGTCTTGCCCAGCCGTCCCTCGTTGTGGGCGATGAGGTGGGAGGCGGCACCGAGGATATGGGCTGTCGAGCGGTAGTTGCGTTCGAGCCGGATGACGGTGGCGCCGGGAAAATCCTTCTCGAAGCGCAGGATGTTGTCCACCTCCGCCCCGCGCCAGCCGTAGATCGACTGGTCGTCGTCGCCCACACAGCAGATATTTACAGTTTGGCGCTGCCCCTCACCCTTACCCTCTCCCCGTAAGGACGGGGAGAGGGGGGCATCGACGTTCCGGCCGTCCTCCCTCTCCCCGTCCTTACGGGGAGAGGGTCCGGCAGGGGGTGAGGGGCGGCACGAACCTTCCGGCCGCTGTGCCAGCAGGCGCAGCCACATATATTGCGCGGTGTTGGTGTCCTGGTATTCGTCCACCAGTATGTATTTGAATTTTTTATGATATTCGGCCAGCACGTCGTGGTGCTGGCGGAAGATGCGGATGGGGTGCAGCAGGAGGTCGCCGAAGTCGCAGGCGTTCAGCGTCTTCAGCCGCTCCTGATAGGCGGCGTAGAGCTCGCGGCCCTTGCCGTTGGCGAAGGCGCGGGCGTCGCCTTCGGGAATCTCGGTCGGGCCAAGGCCCTTGTTCTTCCAGCCGTCGATCATCTGGGCGAACTGCTTGGGTGGCCAGCGCTTGTCGTCGATGCCGTCGGCCTGGATCAATTGGCGGATCAGGCGGGTGACGTCGTCGGTGTCGAGGATGGTGAAATCCGAGCGCAGGCCGGCAAGTTCGGCGTGGCGGCGAAGCAGCTTCACGCCGATCGAGTGGAAGGTGCCGAGCCACGGCATGCCCTCGATCGCCTCGCCGACCAACAGGCCGATGCGGCTTTTCATTTCCCGCGCGGCCTTGTTGGTGAAGGTGACGGCGAGGATTTGGCTCGGCCATGCCCGGCCGGTTGCGAGAATGTGGGCGATGCGGGTGGTGAGCACGCGCGTCTTGCCGGTGCCGGCGCCCGCCAGCACCAGGACGGGGCCTTCGGTCGTCTCCACCGCCTGCCGCTGCTCGGGGTTCAGCCCGCTGAGGTAGTCGGGGACCGAATTGGCGCCCTGGCGCGCAGCCATGGCGCGCGCGGCGGCGATGCCGGAACCCGCGGCAGGCGCGGCCGGTTGCGCGGGCATGCCGCGCGGCGCGTCGTCCTCGTCGAAGAAGGGCATATCGTCGGGAAAGCCGGACATTTCCTTCGCATGTAGTGATTCGCCCCCGAAAGGCCAGTGTTGTCGCCGTTTTGTTCCGCCGCAAGGGGTGGCGCCCGAATTCCGTTCTGGCCGTTGCCGGCGGGAGGTGGAGACTGCCGCGCGCGGATGGCGCGACAGCTCCGGTGCGAAGCGGTGCCGCCTATTTGGTACCGGCGGCCTCTTTCTTTCTGCGGCGCGCCTCCGCCACCGCTTCCGTCAGTTGCTCGTGATCGAGGCCGCCGAAGACGATGAAGGAGTCCACAAGCCATGACGGCGTGCCTTGCAGGCCGATGGTTTCCGCCTGCAAGCTGGTGCGCGCCAGCAGCTTGTCGATATCGGCCTTGTGTGCCGTGGCATCCTTGTCGAGCCGCGCCATGTCGATGCCGGCTTTTCTCAGAACGGCGACGACCTCCTTGTCCTGCTGATAGCGTTTTGGCGCAGTCATCAGCGCGTCGTGCGCGGTTTCGTATCCGCCCTGCCACTTGGCCGCGAGCGCCATGCGCGCGGCATAGTCGGAAACCGGACCGAAGACCGGCCAATCCTTGTAGACGATCCGCACCTTGCCGTCGCTTTTCAGGAGCTTCTTCAGTTCCGGATGGCTCTTGCGGCAGTAGGGACAGTTGTAGTCCATGAACTCCGCGATAACGATGTCGGCATCCTTCGGGCCGATAGACGGCATGTCCGGATCGTTGAGTACCTGCTGCGGCGTCAACCCTTCCTGGGAAAAGGCGGAGCCGGACCGCAGGAGCATGGCACCCGCCGCAAGGGTGGAGGCGCCCAGCAGGAAGCGCCTGCGCCCGATCGAAATTTCATTGTGCATGATAATGGCCTCTGGAGCGGCGTGGCCGCCCTGTGAAGGATGCGCGGGAGCGAGGAAACGCCCCGCTGCGATGATGTCAGATGAAAGCAACTGGCCGGGGAGGTCTCAGTTCCGCCTCGTATACGGCAATCTTCACGGCGTGGGGTGCCGTGGCTGGAATGCAGTGCCGGTGGCTTGCCGCAGATCCTGCGGTGTCCTGTGGGGGCGCGAGTTGCGGGAAGCAGGATATGCCGGCTGTCCTGGCCGCGCTGTAGCAGGGCTTGAAAGCCGGATGGCCGGTGGCCGATGACTCGACAGTGACTTGCTGATGCGCTGTCCGAAGCGACGAGGCCAGCGCCCATGACGGCCACATGCCGGCGGCGATCGCCACCAGCAGGAAACCCAGCGCCGTCATCGATATGGAAAACCGCATAGGCCTTATCGTAGAGCCTTTCACCGCCGCGCGGAAGCATAGTGCCGGCGCGGCAGTGTCGCACGGGGATGGGCGCAAGAGGCTCTGGAGGCCGGCGGCCAGTCGGCGCATCCAGCGGCCTCTTGCCAGCAGAAGGGCGAGCGGCGGCAGCAAACGATCCCCTTGCACTTCCTTCCACCGGCCAGTCGTGCTTGACAGCGCCGGCCCATGCGGAAAACCTTATCGGCGGCGGGAACGGAACAGCCGGGCGGACCATTGAAGTCCCATCCGCGCATCCGCAGCAAAGGAGGCTTGCCTTGGCCGTCCTCGTCACCGCCCTCGTCCTTGTTCTCACATGTGCTGATCGTCGCCGGCGGCATGGTTCGGTCGGCACCAAGGCTGGTGACTAGGTGATGGCGTGGACCTTACCGAAGTAGGGCCAGGAACCGGATCGGCTTCCAGGGATTTTGGCAACACAGGAGGTTGCCATGATCCGCAAGCTGGAATCCGGCGAGTACCGGCTCTATTCACGCAAGGTCGATCCGAAGACGCACAAGCGCCGGAACCTCGGCACATTCAAGACGAGGGAAGCGGCGGAAAAGCACGAGCGCGAAGTGCAGTATTTCAAGCACCATTAGCGGGATCGGCGCGAACCGGCGTTCCTACAGCCCCAGCTGGCTTTTCAGGCTCGGCACCTGCGCCAGCGCCTGATTGACCGCCTGTGGTCCGGCGGCGGCCTTCGCCTGCTCGATCAGTTCCGTGCCGGCCTTCTGGATCTGATCGAGCGATAGGCCGGACGCCTCGAGCTGCGAAAAACCCTTGACCAGGGCGCCGGTCTTCTCGCCCAAGGCTCCGCCGAGTGCTGAGGTGAGCGAGCCTAGCAAGCCGCCGCCGGAAGCGGCGCCAGCAGCCATCACATCGTATTTCTGTGCCAGTTCCAGCGAACCGGGCAGCTTGTCGAACAGTGCCTGTGCGCTGGTTCCGTCCGTTTCGTGCTGGAGCACGGACAGAATGGTTCCGACCACCTTTTCCATGGTCATCGGGTCGATGTCGACCTTGTTGGAGATGGTGTTGATGATGTCCTGCATGTCCATAGCCGTTCCTCGCTGCACGCTGTCCGGTGACATAAGCTTTAGGTTGCAATGCAGTGGCGACCATTCACTTCGTCGTGATTGGAACGACGGGACCCGGCGCCTATCCTTTTCCTTTCCGATAGCGAAGGAGGCCGGCATGGATACGCCACGGATCACTCAGGCGATGATCGACGCCTATGACGAGTACACGCACCTGACGCTCGACCGACGCGGTTTCATGGACAGGCTGACCAAGCTTGCCGGTTCGGGTGCGGCCGCCGCCACGATCGCGCCGCTGCTTGGCGCCAATTCCGCCAGCGCTGCTCAGGTGGCGGCCGACGACAAGCGCATCAAGGGCGAGGACATCGCCTATGCGGGCGGCAAGGGCGAGATCAAAGGCTATCTGGTGCGCCCGGCGGAAAGCTCCGGCAAGCTCGGCGCCGTCGTCGTCATCCACGAGAATCGCGGCCTCAACGAACATATCCGCGACGTGGCGCGGCGGGTGGCGCTGGAAGGGTTTATCGCCCT
This sequence comes from Mesorhizobium sp., assembly GCF_017306545.1. Classification (GTDB taxonomy): domain Bacteria; phylum Pseudomonadota; class Alphaproteobacteria; order Rhizobiales; family Rhizobiaceae; genus Mesorhizobium. The sequence continues at coordinate 17,996 of NZ_JAFKID010000036.1, read as the reverse complement.
GGCGCCCGATCTCCTGTCTTCCGAAGGCGGTACGCCGGCGGACGAAGACAAGGCGCGCGACATGATCGCCAAGCTCGCGCCCGAGCAGCCGATCGCCGACGATATTGCGACGGTCGCCTATCTGAAAACCATCGAGGGCGGCAACGGCAAGGTCGGCGCGGTCGGCTTCTGCTGGGGCGGCGGGCAGGTGAACCTTCTGGCCGTCAATGCGCCCGCCCTCGACGCGGCGGTTGCTTATTACGGCGCGCAGCCGAAGGACGAGGCGGCGATCGCGAAGATCCATGCGCCGCTGCTTTTGCATTATGCCGGGCTCGACGAGCGCATCGACGCCGGTATCGAGGCCTATAAGAAGGCGCTGGACGCGCACCACAAGGAATACACGATCTACGTCTACGAGGGCGCCAACCACGCTTTCAACAACGACACCTCGGCGGCGCGCTACGACAAGAAGGCGGCGGATCTGGCCTGGGGTCGCACCATCGCCTTTTTGAAAGAGAAGCTTGCCTGATCAAGACTGCCAAGACGCATCTGTTCGCGCCAGACGGGACGAAAAAGGGCAGGGGCGTTTCCCGAAATCCACACCGGCGGGAATCTTGTCGCCTGCACCACCAGTTTGGTCTTGCCCGTGGGGCGCCAGCGGTTAAGTCTGTGGCGCAACGGGCCCGGACCGTTTGGCATGGCCCGATCATGCGGACCGCAAGGACTGAGGAATGGACGACAATTTCGACAAGGCGGCCATCGCCGTCATCATCGCATTCGGCGCGCTCATCCTGGCCGGGCTGATGGCCGCGAACCTTGCCGTCGGCGACCGCAACGGCTTCCTGTTCGCGCTGGGCGCCGCGTTCGCGGCCTGGATCGCCGGCCACATGATCCTGTTCGACCTGCCGAGGACCTATGCCGTACTCGTCGGCATTTCGGCGATCATGGCGGTGGCGTCGACGCTGTTTTACGTGTTCTGAGCGGAAGGGCACGGGCGCTTCCTTTCGCGCCCGCTGCATCGGCCGTTATAGTGCCATGCAGTCGGATGGCGCGGGTTTCTGTCCGGCGGTCAGGCGTAACCGCGCTTGGAGCGCGCCTGCTTGAGAATGGCGCGCCAGCGGACCATCTCGAAGGGGATCGGCTCGTTGCTGTTGGCGATCTCGAAAATTTCGTTGTTGAGGTTCTTCAGCGACCGCCAGAACTCGTAGTCGCTGATGCGCTCATCGGCTGCCAGCCTGTCCGATGTCGCCTCGATGTCGATCTGCGTGGTCATTGTCAAACCGGCCCGCTCGCCTGCCCATCGCTCCGCGCCTCAACCCTGGTCCGTTGTCCGGGCAAGCGCTGATTCGATCAACCACCCGCTCGTTGAACCCACAGGCTTTGCGCTTTTACGGTCGATTAAGGTTAATCGCGCCCGGTCAGCCGCCCTTGCGGCGGATGCCGATGGCGCGGCCGGCGCGCTCGGGCATCGGCAGGCCGGCATGGGCGGCGCGCATCGCCTCGACTTTGGCGAGGATGTCGGGCGGGAAGGGGGCGACCTTCGGCCCGGCCATGTCGACATGCAGTGCAAGCTGCTCGGAGGTCGCGGCCAGCCAACCTTCTTCGGCATGGCGGATTTCCTGATAGAAACGCAGGCGCTTCTCGTCATGGTCGAGCAGCTGGAAGGAAATCGACAGGCGGTGGTCGAGGTGGATTTCCTGCACGTAGCAGACATGCACCTCGGCCGTGTAGATGGTGAGCCGCCGCTCCTTCGCGTAGTTCGGCCCGAGCCCCATCGCCTCGAACGCATCGTCCGAGCAGCGGTCGAACAGCACGTTGTAGTAGGCCATGTTGAGGTGGCCGTTATAGTCGATCCAGCCCTTCTCAATCGTCATGGGGCGGGAGAGGAAGGGCGCGGGAATGGACATGGGTGCCTTTCAAGTCTTGCTGGACAGGTGCCGGAGGTGAGACTACGCACCGATAGGCGAAGAACAAGGGCCACGCTGGCCCATTGGCGGAGGAAAGCATGGCTCTCAGCGACGTCGTGCGGGTGGAACGCAACGAGGATGGCATCGCCGCGGTGCTGGGTATCCTGAAGCAGCGCTTCGGCGAGCGTTTCCAGACCGGCCGGTCGATCCGCGAGCAGCATGCCCACACCACCACCTATATCCCGACGCAGGCGCCGGACGGCGTCGTCTTTCCCGAATCAGCGGCGGAGGTGCAGGAGATCGTGCGCGCCTGCGCGGCGCATCGCGTGCCGGTGATCGCCTTCGGCGTCGGCTCTTCGCTGGAAGGGCACGTCAACGCGCCGGGCGGCGGCATTTCGCTCGACACCAGCCGCATGAACCGTGTCCTTGCCGTCAACGCCGAGGACCTCGACTGCACGGTGGAGCCGGGCGTGACGCGCGAGGACTTGAACCACCACCTGCGCGCCACCGGCCTGTTCTTCCCCATCGACCCCGGAGCCAACGCCTCGCTCGGCGGCATGGCGGCGACGCGGGCGTCGGGCACCAACGCCGTGCGCTACGGCACGATGCGCGAGGCGGTGCTGTCGCTGACGGCGGTGATGGCCGACGGCGAGGTCGTCGAGACCGGCGCGCGGGCGAAGAAGAGCTCGGCCGGTTACGACCTGACGCGGCTGATCGTCGGCTCGGAAGGCACGCTCGGCATCATCACGTCGCTGACGCTCAGGCTTCAGGGCATTCCGCAGGCGATTTCGGGCGGGGTGTGCCCGTTCCCGACGCTGGAAGCGGCGTCGAAGGCGGTCATCGCCACCATCCAGATGGGCATTCCGGTGGCGCGCATCGAACTGGTCAACGCCTTGCAGATGCGGGCGATGAAGACCTACTCCAAGCTCGATTTCCCCGAGAGTCCGTGCCTTTTCGTGGAGTTTCACGGCACGGAAGCGGGCGTCGCCGAGCAGGCCGAGACGTTCGGCATTATCGCCGAAGAAAATGGTGGCGGGCCGTTCCTGTGGACCAGCGTGGCGGAGGAGCGGGCGAAGTTGTGGAAGGCGCGACACGACGCCTACTGGGCCTCGCTGACGCTGCGGCCCGGCGCCAAGGGGCTTTCCACCGACGTCTGCGTGCCGATTTCGCGGTTGGCCGAATGCGTGGCGGAAACTGAGGTGGACATCGCCGAGATGGGGCTGATCGCGCCGATCGTCGGCCATGCCGGCGACGGCAATTTCCATACGCTGTGCCTGATGGACCCGGCCGATCCGGCCGAGATCGCGCGGGTGGAGGCGTTCGTGGCAAGGCTCAACGAGCGCGCCATTCGCATGGAAGGCACCTGCACCGGCGAGCACGGCATCGGCCAGGGCAAGGCCGGCTTCATGCTGGCCGAGTACGGCCATGGCGTCGCGGTGATGCGGCAGATCAAGCAGGCGCTCGACCCGCTGGGCATTCTCAATCCGGGGAAAATTTTGCCGGTTGGGTGAGAGCTTTCCTCGCCCCGTTTACGGGGAGAGGATGCCGGCAGGCAGGTGAGGGGCGGTGCCTGCCTTGCCGTTCGCGCCGCCCCTCATCCGGCCCTTCAGGCCACCGCCCTTCGCTACGGCTCCGGGCGTTCGTCATTTGAAAAGCCAAGCAATTGGCTTTTCATGGCCTTCGGCCACCATTCCTCACCCCCGTAAACGGGGCGAGGAGAGCAGTTTCAGCACAATTGCCACTTTATCGACACGGCGATGCGGGTAGAGTGCGGCGGCGTGTGGGAACCAGATCGGGGTAATGCTTTCTCGCCTGTTCGTTATCGTCGGCGGTTTTGTCGTGCTGGTGCTGTTTGCGGCGCTGGTGGTGCCGCCGTTCGTCGACTGGACGAACTACAAGGCTGATTTCGAGCGCGAGGCGAGCGCCATCCTCGGCCGCAAGGTCACTGTGCACGGCGCCGCCAGCGCGCGGCTGCTGCCTTTTCCTTCCGTGACCTTTTCCGACGTTTCCGTCGCCGGCGGCCCGAACGGCCAGCCGGCCATGACGGTCGAGACGTTTTCCATGGATGCCGAGCTTGCGCCGTTCCTGCGCGGCGAGGTGCTGATCTTCGACATGCGGCTGGTGCGGCCGAAGGCGGCGATCGCCGTGGCGGCCGACGGCACGGTCGACTGGACGGTGCGACCGTCCTCGCCCTTCGATGCCAGTCAGGTTTCCATCGAGAAACTGACCATCGACAATGGCGAGATCGCGCTGGCCCACGCCGCCGGAGGGCGCAACCATGTGCTGACTGACATCAACGCCACCGTTTCGGCCAGGTCGCTGGCCGGGCCGTGGCGGCTCGACGGGTCCGCCAGGGTGGACGGACTCAATACCCGGCTGGCGCTTTCGACCGGCAAGGCGGGGGCGGACGGCAAGATCGGGTTGAGGCTGAAGCTCGATCCGCAGGCCTATCCGCTCGCCATCGAGACGGACGGTACGGCGGGCCTCGAAAAGGGGGCTTTCGCCTACGAAGGGCGCCTTCGCATCGCCGGCGAGGATCGCAACAGCGCCACCTTGCGCGGCGGCGACGGCGAACCGGTGAAGGTGAGCACCGGCAAGGCCGAGCCGGCCTACCGGCTGGACGGCACGTTCCGGCTCGACCACCGCCGGCTGGCGATCGACCAGTTCCGCTTCGAAACGGGACCGGCCGACAACCCCTATACGGCCGATGGCAAGGCCGAGGTCGATCTCGGCACCGAACCGCGGTTCTCGATCCAGGCGAGCGGCGCGCAGGTGCAGTTCGACGAGGCGGTGGCGGGCGATCAGGCCGGCGGCGGGCTGACGCTCGGGCAGCGGGTGGCGGCGCTGGAAACCGCACTCGCCGCCCTGCCGAAACCGTCCATTCCGGGCACCGTCGACGTCAGGCTGCCGGCGGTGGTGGCCGGCGACACGACGATCCGCGATGTTGCGCTTTCGGCCGAACCTGCGCCGCAGGGCTGGTCTGTGAAATCGCTTGCGGCCACGCTGCCCGGCCGCACGACGCTGGAGGCGAAAGGGCTGTTGAGCACGCAGGGGCCGATCGGCTTCACCGGCTCGCTGCTTCTGGCGGTTGCGCAACCGTCCGGCTTCGCCGCCTGGTTATCGAAAGACGTGGACGAGGCGATCCGGCGGCTTCCGGCGGCGGGTTTCAACGCCACCGTCGATTTGACCGATGCGCGCCAGACCTTTTCCAATCTCGAACTGGTGCTCGGCAAGGCGAAGTTTCATGGCGGCGTCGAGGCGGCGGAGCCGGACGACGCGCGTCCCTCCGTCGCCGTGAAGCTGGAGGGCGACGCCCTCGACGTGGAGGGCCTGGCGGCCTTCGCGTCGCTGTTCGTGTCCGACAAAGGGGCAAATCGCTTTGCCGACCGCGACCTCGACATCGCGGTCAAGGCCGGGCCGGTCAATCTCGCCGGCCTCAGCGCCGATACCGTGGATACCGCGCTTCGGCTGCGCGCCGGCACGCTGGAGATCGACCGGCTCTCGCTCAGCGGGCTGGCCGGGGCCGAGGTGAGCGCCACCGGGCGCATCAGGAATTTTCCGGACAGCCCAACGGGCAATCTCGACGCTTCGGTGGTGGCCGTGGACCTGGCGCCGCTGATCGACGTCGCCGCCGCGCGCTACCCCGGCAACGCCTTACTGAACGGGCTGTCCGCGCGGGCGAAGGCCTATCCCGGCCTTTTCGCCGACGCACAGGTCGATCTTGTTGCCAGCGCGGCGGATAACGGCGACGGCACGACCGGCGTTGCCGTGTCGGCCAAGGGCACGGCGGGCGGCTCGGCTTTCTCGGCCTCGCTGTCGGGGCAGGGGGCCGTCGACAAGCCGGACGAGGCGCCGCTGACGGCGACCTTCAACGCCCATAACAGCGACGGCACGGCGCTGCTGGCTCTCTATGGCCTGCCGACGCTGCCGCTCGGGCTGGTCGGCGAGGCGCGCTCGGAGCTTTCGGCCAAGGGCACGCTGGCGGGCGGGCTGGCGACGCAATTCAGCCTGACGGGCGTTGATTTCAAGGCGACGTTCGACGGGACGACGGCCGAAACGGCGCAGGGGCCGACGGCCAAAGGCACCCTGGCCGTCGATGCCGCTGACATAGAGCCGTGGCTGATGACGACCGGCTTCGGCCTGCCCGGCATGGGCACGGGAACCGCGGCGACGCTGACCGGCGACGCCGATTACGCAAACGGGCTGCTGGTGCTGTCCGGCCTCGAGGGGGCGGTGAACGAGGCAGCCGTGTCGGGCGACGTCAATGTCGAGATGAAGGACGGGCGGCCGCACGTGACGGGCGCGCTGGCGCTCGACGAGCTGGATCTCGATCCGGTCGCCGCCATGCTGTTCGGCGATGCCGCCTTTGCCAGCGCCGAGCCTGTCGGCGGCAAGAGGGGATGGCCGACGGCGCCGTTCTCGGAGCGCTCGTCAGCTCCGTTCAGCGCGGATATCGACGTGACGGCCGGGTCGGTCGCAGCCGGGCCGTTCGCCACCGCCTACGACGCCACGCTGACGTTGAAGCTCGACGCGGACGGCCTTGGCGTGTCCGACCTGAAAGCAAAACTGTTCGGCGGCGATCTGGCGGGCCTGTTCGAACTGAAGAACAACGGCGGTACCGGTCTGTTCAACGGCCAGATGACGTTGACCGGCGCCGATCTCGCCAAGGTTCTGCCGGCTGCGGGCCTCGGCGGTTCCGGCACGGTCTCGGCGTCGGTTTCGGCCAGCGGCAAGTCGGTCGATGCGATGATCGCGGCACTGGGCGGCTCGGGCACCGCCTCGCTGACCGGGCTTACGATCGCCAATCTGAATCCGGATGCCTTTCCCGCCTTCATCGCCCGCGCCGATGCCGTCGGGCGCGATATCGATGCCGGCAAGGTCGCGGCCTTCGCGCCGCCGATCGCCGGCAATGGCAGCTTCGCCGCCGGACCGGCCGACATAGCCTTCACGGTGGCAGGCGGCGTGCTCAGGGCGCCGCCGGTCAGTCTCGCCAATCCGGCGGCGACGCTGACGGCCGACCTTTCGGCCGATCTCGGCGCCGGGACGGTTTCGGCCAAGGGGAGCGTCGCCTATAAGCCCGGCGACGAGGCTCTGGTCGGTTCCGAGCCGACGCTGAATTTCGCCGTCGCCGGGCCGATCGGTGCGTCCAGCCGCAGCTTCGATACCGACCCGCTGGCGCAATTCCTAACGCAACGCGCGCTTGAGGCGGAGCAGCGGCGCGTCGAGGCCATGCAGGCCTCGCTGCTGGAGAAGCAGCGGTTGCGGCGCGAGGTGCGCTACTACGCCGCCCTGCAAGACGAGCGCGAGCGTGCCGCCGAGGAACAGCGGCGGAAGGCGGAAGAGGAGGCGAAGGCTGCCGCCGCCGCGCAAGCCGCGGCCGCAGAGGCGCAAAGAGAGGCTGAGGCGGAAGCCGCCGCGAAGGCGGCGGCGGACGCCAAGGCCGCGGCCGATGCCAAGGCGGAAGCGGAGGCAGCCGCGAAGGCCAAAGCCGAAGCCGACGAACTGGAGCGCCGCAAGACCGAAGAGGCGGCGCAGGCGGCTGAAAAGGCGCGGCAGGATTCCGAGCGCAAGGCACGCGAGCCGCAGCCGGATATACAGCGGACGCCGCTGCCGGCAGTGAAACCGGCACAGCCGCCGGTCCGGCTTTCTCCGTCGAAGATGGACGATTTCTTCGACACGCTGCAATAGGGGCCTGGCTTGGCGGGGCCAAACGACGGCACCGTCAGCGGTGAGGCAAAGCTGTGAAGGGCAGGGTGTGTTCTGCTGCCCTTAAAGTTGACCGCCGTTTCCCGGCCTTTTCACCCATTCCAAAACGTGCAGCCGCAGCGCCGAGGACAGGTTCGTCTCGCGCGGGCGGTTCTGGTCGATTTCGGCGATGAGGGCGGCGAGCGGCATGGCGCGGACGGCGGCGATCGCCGCGAGTTCGTCATGGAAAGGTTGTTCCAGCGAATAGCTGGTCCGGTGGCCGCGGATGCTGACCGAGCGCTTTTCGACGCGGCTCACGTCTCGCCCGGCGTCGGCTCGCGGCGGTGGCCGTCGATGAAACGCGCGGCCTGATCCTCAAGCCGGCGTTGCCGTTCGCGCTCGTCCCTGGTGCGGCCGAAGGTGGCGCGGTTTTCCGTCGCGGCGCGTTCCTTGTCGGCGCGCGCCTTCTGCTTGCGGGCATGGCGAAGATTGACGATCTCGGCCATCGGCGAGCGGTTATTTCTTGCGGAAGGCGTCGAGGGAAACGACGTCGGCGCCCTTGCCGGCCGCCGGTTCGGAGGCGTCGGGCTGCTTTTCCTTCTCGGCCGCCGGCTTCTTCTTCGGCTCGGCCTTCTTCTCCGGCTCCAGCGTCACCGGCTCGGCCGGGGCCGCCTCGCCATCGGCCTCGGTCTTGACGTCGAATTCCAGTTCGAAGTTCACCGACGGGTCGTAGAAACCGCGCACGGCGGAGAAGGGGATTTCCAGCTTTTCCGGCACGTCGGAAAAGGACAGGCCGACCTCGAAGCCGGTGTCGCTCACCTTCAGGTCCCAGTACTGGAACTGGATGACGATGGTCATCTGCTCGGGATACCGCTCGCGCAGGCGGCCGGAAATGCGCACGCCCGGCGCGCCGGTCAGGAAGGTGATGAAGAAATGGTGGTTGCCGGGCAGGCCGGTGCGCGCGACCTCTGCCAGCACCTTGCGCATGACGCCGCGCAGGGCTTCCTGGGCCAGTATGTCGTAGCGGATCTGGTCGTCTGCCATGTGGCGCGCCGGGTTTCCCTTGAATCGTGTGCCTAGCTGTAATCAAGCTTGAAGGCCGCGTAAACCGAATATGGAAAGCCGGCGCGCAACGGCGAGGGGCATGACAAAGAAAGTGTGTCAGTCGGCGGCCGGTTGCGGCTTTTCGGTCACGCGGCGGCGGATGTCGTGCGCTGGCGGCCGTAGGCGCGCAGGAAGGCGCGCATGCCGTTGACCGCCGACGAGCGGATCTCGGCCTCGCTCGGCGTGCCGCCCAGCATGAAGGTCATGTGCAGGTCGGCGTTGGCCAGCGCCAGGAACTGACGGGCGGCGATGTCGGGGTCGTCGATATCGAGATGGCCGGCATGTGCCAGCCGCGCCAGCCGGGCGGCCAGCGCCGACCACGTCTTTGCCGGGCCGTGGTCGCGCCATTCCGAGAAAAGCTCCGGATAGCGCTCGCCTTCCGCCTGCATGAGCCGGCGCAGGAAGCGGCCCTCGCGGTTGCACACGCAGTTGCGGTTCAGCCGCACGCAAAAGGCGACAAGATCGGCTTCGAGATCGGTCGGCCGGTCGGGGAAGGTGGCGAGGGTGGCGAAGATGCCGGCATTGGAGCGCTCGGTCAGTTCGCGCACGACGGCGATGAACAGCTTCTGCTTGTCGCCGTGGTGATTGTAGACGGTCTGGCGCGAAACGCCGGCCTCGGCGGCGATGTGATCGATGTTGGCGCCTGCAAACCCCTCCCGGCAGAAGACAGAACCGGCCGCATCGAGTATGGAAGCGCGCTTGGCTTCATGGCCGCGCAGGGGCGCGGGCGGATCGATGACTGTTGTCGGGTGTGTGTCAGGAGTGATCGCAGTCGTCATGAAATTCATATAAACCTGCTTGATAATTTGGACAAGTCTGTCTAATTTTTTGAGGAACAAGGCGCCGGAGAGTCGGCGCCGCGCGTAACGAAACGTCCTTGGATTGTCCTGCGGGGTTGTCCGGCGGGCCGTGCCGTGTGGCCAGTGAGCCGGACGGTGTACCGAATCCGAAAGAGCGACATCATGAATTCCAGATTTTTCGGCCTCGCGGTCGTCCTCGGCCTGCTGTCCGCCATCGGCCCCTTCGCCATCGACATGTACCTGCCGGCGATGCCGTCGATCGGCAGCGACCTTCATGCCGGGCCGGTGGGGGTGCAGATGAGCCTGCTCGCCTTCTTCATCTCCATGGGCATCGGCCAGCTCGCCGTCGGCCCGATCGCCGACATCTACGGCCGCAAAGGGCCGCTCTATGTCGGGCTGGCGCTGTTTCTGGCAGGCAGCGTCGGGGCCGCGCTTTCGCCGACGATCGAATGGCTGGTGGCGTTCCGCTTCCTTCAGGGCCTCGGCGCGACCGCCGGTCTCGTGGTGCCGCGCGCCGTCGTGCGCGACCTCTACACAGGCAACGAGGCCGCCAAGCTGATGTCGCTGCTGATGCTGGTGTTTTCGGTGTCGCCCATTCTCGCGCCGCTGACGGGCTCATTCATCAGCGAAAGCTTCGGCTGGCGCGGCGTCTTCTGGGCGGTGACGGCGGCGGCCGCGGTCGCGGTGGTGCTGCTTGCGACCTCGCTCAAGGAAACGCGACCGCCGGAAGAACGCGCCGGAAGCTCGTTCGGCGAGGCGCTGAAGGCCTATCGGTTCCTCATGGGCAACGGGCGCTTTCTGGGCCTGACGGCGATCGGCTCCTTCGCCATCTCGTCCTTCTTCGTCTACCTGTCGAACTCGTCGTTCCTGCTGATCGACCATTACGGCCTGACGCCGCGTGTCTACAGTCTGTTCTTTTCGATCAACGCGGTGTCGTTCTTCGCCATGTCGCAACTGACGGGGCGGCTGGCCGACCGCTTCGGCCTCAACCGCGTGGTGCGCTATGCGGTGACGGGCTATGCCAGCGTCATGGTGCTGTTGTTCGCGCTGATGGCGTCGGGCTTCGACAGCCTCGGCGTGCTGGCGACGCTGCTGTTCTTCGGCTACGGCTTCGTCGGGCTGGTTATCCCCTCCACCTCGGTGCTGGCGATGGACGACCATGGCGACATCGCCGGCACGGCTTCGGCGCTGCTCGGCACCTTGCAACTCGGCATCGGCGCAGTGGCGATGGCGGTTGCGGGCCTGTTCGCCGACGGCACGCCGCTGCCGATGGTCGCGGGAATCGCGCTGTGCGCGGTGATTTCCTTCGCGCTGGCGCATCTGACGTTGGCCGGCGCGCGCGAGACGGCGAGAATTGTGGAAGTGCCGGCGGAGTAAACAGGGGAGGGGAGTAGGGCAATAAGGCAATAAGGCAATAAGGGAAGAGAAGGAGCCGGTTCTTTCTTCCCTACTGCCTTGCTGCCCTATTCCCCTATTCCCTTATCTGTCCTCGTTCGACCAAACCGGCTTGCTTCAGCACGAAAGCGAGCCGCTGCTCGACGGGGGCGCAGGGCAGTTCGACGAGGTCGTAGCCGAAATCCGTGTAGGTGCGAACCATCGTTTCATAGGTGCGCACCGCGACCTGCCAGCTCTGCCGTCGTTCTTCGTCGTGGCCAAAGATTTCACGCCAGGGCGGAGCGACGAAGACGCGGGCGTGGTAGCGCAGCCGCCATGCCTCTTCCTCCATCCATGGCGGCACGGGCAGCCCTTCAAGGGTGAGATAGCCGAGCGTGTCCGGCAGGCCGCGGTCGAAGAAGACAGCGCCGGCTTCCCGTTCCGCCTGCCGATAGGACGAAAGCTCCCACTCGAACATGCGCTCGGCGAAGCGCTGACGGTCGATCCAGGGCAGGGCTTCGCCCCCGGCTTCCATTTCCTCGCGGATGACGCCGCGCCCGGCCTCCTCGGTGGTGGCAAAGCCCTCGGCGTGCAGCGCCTCGACCAGCGTCGTCTTGCCGGCGCCCGGCCCGCCGGTGAGCACGAAGAAGCGATCGGAATCCATGTGAGAGACCTTCGTTGCAATTCACGCGTCGCGCCGGTTGGCGGCACGTTGCGGCGAGAACGGTCGGGGAGGGGAGAGAAGTGGAGGCTTCTGTTGCCAGGTGCCTCCGAACCCCGCCTAGAAGTGCGAACCGCTAGGACTTGATTTGAAGCGTTCGCGCCGCATTACGCAGCGAGACGAGCTTCCGCATAGTTGTCGTTGGCAACTATAAGTTTAGCCCGATAACGGTGGTACAATGCCGGGCAAAAGAACGATCTTTACACCTTCGTCGATCCTGTTTCGCCCCCAGCAAAAGCCGCCGAATGAAGCGGCGGCTTTTGGTGGAGGCGCCGGGTACCGCCCCCGGGTCCGAACGGTTTATTTCATCGCCTGTTTATCGCCATAGTCGGACGAGCCGACGCGGCGAATATAGGGACGTGCCGGGCAAAAGGGAAGGCCGTAAAGGCGGCCGCGGCGGCGCATGGCAAAAATGCCACGCAGGGTTGACTCGGGAACGGTCTCGCCGGAATCTCCGCTCGTATGGAGATTCCGTTCCGGTGCTGAGCCGCCGGCCGGACTCCGTCAGTCAATGATGGCTCCGACGAGGGGAAGTTTCGATGTCCGATTATCTGGCAAACGTGAAGAAATACGATGCCGGCGCCGATGCCGCCGTGGTGGACAAGATCGTCAAGCACCTCGGTATCGCGCTGAGGAACCGCGATTCCTCGTTGGTGTCGGCGACCGACCCGAAGGAACTTGAGCGCGTGCGCGACAGCTGGGGCGTCAAGAAGCTCGGTGTCGATGCCGCCAAGGCCGAGGCTGCTGTCGCGAAAGTCGCCCAGACGATGCACGGCGAGCACCAGAAGGGCCGCGTGACCTTCTACTATCTGGTCGCCAAGGAGCTGGGCAAGCTCCAGACCCTCTGAGGTTTCCTTCGCCGACAGGCCGGTGGGTGGCCGGCCGGCCTGTGGATAGCGGGTATCGCAAGGTCTACGGCTGCCTTCGGTGGGCAGTCGGGACTTGCTGCGCTATGATGGGACGATCCCGAATCGGAGCCGCCCGTTGCGCCAGTATCTCGATCTTCTCCAGCACGTGCTCGACTACGGCGCCGATCGCGGCGACCGCACCGGCACGGGTACGCGCTCGGTGTTCGGCCACCAGATGCGCTTCGATCTCGGCCGCGGTTTCCCGGTGCTGACCACCAAGAAGCTGCACCTGAAGTCGATCATCTACGAACTGCTCTGGTTCCTCGCCGGCGACACCAACATCAAGTATCTCAACGACCATGGCGTCACCATCTGGGACGAGTGGGCGGACGAGAAAGGCGAACTCGGCCCGGTCTATGGCAAGCAATGGCGCAGCTGGCCCGACGGGCGGGGCAGATCGATCGACCAGATCGCGAATCTTCTCAACGAGATACGGCGGAATCCTCAATCGCGCCGGCTGATCGTCTCGGCCTGGAATCCGGCCGAGGTGGACGAGATGGCGCTGCCGCCGTGCCACTGCCTGTTCCAGTTCTATGTCGCCGACGGGCGGCTTTCCTGCCAGCTCTACCAGCGCTCGGCCGACATTTTTCTCGGCGTGCCCTTCAACATCGCCTCCTATGCGCTGCTCACCATGATGATCGCGCAGGTGACGGGGCTGAAGGCCGGCGACTTCGTCCACACGCTGGGCGACGCGCACCTCTATTCGAACCACTTTGCGCAGGCGCGCGAGCAGCTTCAGCGCACGCCGAAGGCGCTGCCGACGCTGTGGATCAACCCGGAAGTGAAGGACCTGTTTTCCTTCCGTTTCGAGGATTTCAGGCTGGACAACTACGTCGCCGACGCCAGCATCAAGGCGCCGATCGCGGTTTGAGAGCTTTCCTCGCCCCGTTTACGGGGCGAAGGAAACGCCGTCCCTCAATCCACCCCGACCATCACGTCCGACGCCTTGATGACCGCATAGGCCTGTTTGCCGGTGGCGAGTTTCAACTCGTCCACCGCCTCGTTGGTGATCGAGGCGGTGACGGTGGCGCCGCCGATGTCGATCCTGACATGCGAAGTGGTGGCGCCTTTGGTGATCTCGATGATCTTGCCCTTGAGCGTGTTGCGCGCGCTGATCTTCACGGTTGGTCTCCTGCGTGTTCGTTCTTTCCAGCGAGACCGATCGTATGCTGTTCTGCCGCCCTATTTCAACGCTTTGTGCGGTTGAAGCGGCAAAGAAGCTTTTCATTGTTATGTTCATGTGAATATATCGCTGTCAGGCATTCGGCCGCGTCGTTTCGACAGACAGGGAGAGGTTCGATGAACGTAGGCAAGGTTTCGGTGGCGGCCCTGCTGGCCGCCGGTGGCTTGGCGATGGCGCTTGCGGCGGGCTTGTCGGCCGCGCGTGCCGACGACGGCAAGGTGACTGTCTTTGCGGCAGCCAGTATGAAGAACGCGCTGGATGCGGTGAACAAGGCGTGCGCGGCCGAGGTCGGCGAGGCGGCGGCGATCTCTTATGCGGCAAGCTCGGCACTGGCCAAGCAGATTGAGGCCGGTGCGCCTGCCGATGTCTTCCTCTCCGCCGATCTCGACTGGATGAAGTATCTTTCCGACAAGAAGCTGGTGAACCCGGACACCGAGGTGAAGCTGCTCGGCAACGCCATCGTGCTGGTCGCGCCGAAGGATTCCAAGGCCGAGGCCAAGCTCGAAAAGGGCTTCGACCTTGCAGGCCTGCTCGGTGACGGGCGGCTCGCCATGGGCGAGGTGAAGTCCGTTCCGGCCGGCAAGTACGGCAAGGAGGCGCTCGAATCGCTCGGCATGTGGGCATCCGTCGAGGGCAAGCTGGCACAGGCCGAGAACGTGCGCGCGGCGCTCAAGCTGGTGGCGACCGGCGAGGCGGCGGCGGGCATCGTCTACGCCACCGACGCGGTGGCCGAGCCCGGCGTCAAGGTGATCGGCACTTTCCCGGAAGATTCGCACAAGCCGATCGTTTATCCGGTCGCGCAGACGACAGATTCCAAGGACGCCGAGACGCCGGCGTTCCTGAAATGCCTGCAATCGGCCAAGGCGGCCGAGATATTCAAAGGGCAGGGCTTCACTGTGCTTGCGCCGAGCAACTGAGGCGAGGCCGCCTCGCTTTGCCCGGCTTCTCTTCCCCGATCGACGGGGAGAGGCGTTGGCGACGGTAAGCCCGGCGCCTTTCCTCTCCCCTTTCGAGCGGGAGAGGTGGTTTGCAAAGCAAACCGGAGCGGGGGTGTGGTATGCAGTCGCCCTGACCAATTTCCGGACCGCGCATGAACTGGCTGACCGACCTTACTCCCGACGAATGGAACGCGGTCAGGCTGTCGATCAAGGTGGCGACCGTGGCCATGCTGGCGAGCTTGCCGCCGGGCATTCTGATCGCGCTTTTGCTGGCGCGGGGGCGGTTCTGGGGCAAGACGCTGCTCAACGGCGTCGTCCACCTGCCGCTGGTGCTGCCGCCTGTCGTCACCGGCTACCTGCTTCTGCTCGCCTTCGGTCGGCGCGGACCGGCCGGCGCGTTTCTCGCCGAGCATTTCGGCATCGTCTTTTCCTTCCGCTGGACGGGCGCGGCATTGGCATGTGCGGTGATGGGCTTTCCGCTGATGGTTCGCGCCATCCGCCTGTCCGTCGAGGCGGTGGACCGGCGGCTGGAGGCGGCCGCCGGCACGCTCGGCGCCAATGTCGGCTGGGTGTTCGCCACCGTCACGCTGCCGTTGATCCTGCCCGGCATCATCGCCGGCATGATCCTGTCCTTCGCCAAGGCGATGGGCGAGTTCGGCGCCACCATCACCTTCGTCTCCAACATTCCGGGCGAGACGCAGACGCTGCCGTCGGCGATCTATACGTTTACCCAGGTGCCGGGCGGCGACGAGGGGGCGCTGAGGCTGACGCTGATCTCCATCATCATTTCGATGGCGGCGCTGGTGGTGTCGGAGGCGTTGGCGCGGCGCGTCGGCCGCAGGCTCGACCTGGCATGACGCTCTCCGTCGACATCGCCCACCGGCAGGGCAATTTCATGCTCGAGACTCAGTTCGAGAGCGCCGGGCGGCTGACGGCGCTGTTCGGGCCGTCCGGCTCGGGGAAATCCTCGCTCATCAACATCATCGCCGGGTTGGCGAGGCCGGCGCGCGGCCGTGTGGAGGTGGACGGGCGCGTGCTGGTCGACACCGAAAAGCGCGTTTTCGTGCCAAGGCACAGGCGGCGCGTCGGCATCGTCTTCCAGGACGCGCGATTGTTCCCGCATATGAGCGTGGCGGCGAATTTGCGCTACGGCCGCTTCTTCACGCCGGCGGCCGAACGTTACGCCGAGATGGACGCGGTGGTGGACCTGCTCGGCATCGGCGCCCTTCTGGACCGCCGCCCCTCCGGCCTGTCCGGCGGCGAGAAGCAGCGCGTGGCGATCGGCCGGGCGCTGCTGGCCAGCCCGAGGCTGCTTCTGATGGACGAGCCGCTGGCCTCGCTGGACGAGGCGCGCAAGGCCGAGATCATGCCCTATATCGAGCGGCTGCGCGACGAGACGAAAATCCCCATCGTCTATGTCAGCCATTCCGTCGCCGAGGTGGCGCGGCTGGCGAGCGAGGTCGTCGTGCTCTCCACCGGCAAGGTCACGGCGGTGGGGCCGGCGGCGGCGATCCTGCAACGGCTCGACCTTTTGCCGGACGAGGAACGCGGCGAGGGTGGCGCGCTGCTGGAGACGGCCGTGGCCCGCCAGGACGCGGAATTCGCCATGACGGTGCTGGCCTCGGCGGCCGGAGAGGTCCGGGTGCCGCGTCTCGACCTTGCCGTGGGAGCGCCGGTCAGGCTGCGCATCCGCGCGCGCGACGTGATGATCGCCACGGAGCGGCCGCACGGCCTGTCGGCGCTCAACGTGCTGGCGGGGCGCGTCGTCTCCATCGGGACGGGCGAGGGCGCTTCGGTGGACGTCCATTTGGATTGTGACGGCGCGACGATCGTTTCGCGCATCACCCGCCAGTCAAGGCAGGCGCTGGAACTGGAGCCGGGGCGGGAAGTTTTCGCCGTGGTCAAGACGGTGAGCTTCGACAGCGCCAACACGGCCGCCGGCCTGCGCGAAGAGGCCGATATGTGAGAAGCCGTTGCGCGTTATTGCGCTATCGAATAGCGGTCCTCCGTCAATGCCGCTATGGTGCGCAGGGGAGAAAATCATGCCGTCGCTGAGCCTGCGCATCAATCTCGATCCGGACGGCCGTATCGGCCCCGGCAAGATCGAGCTTCTGGAGCAGATCGCCGCTTTCGGCTCGATCTCGGCGGCGGCGCGCGGCATGGACATGTCCTACAAGCACGCCTGGGATCTGGTCGAGGACATGAACCGGGTGTTCGGCAAGCCGCTGGTTGCGGCGCAGACCGGCGGGCGCAAAGGCGGCGGTGCGCAACTCACGGCCGTGGGGCTTGCCGTCGTCAGCCGCTACCGTGCCATCGAGCGGGCCGCCGCCTCGGCCGCGGCGGCGCATATGGAAGCGTTGCAGGCGGAAATCGACGCGGGGTGAAGGTCGGCGCGGAGGGTGGAAATTAGCTGCCGGCCTTCCGCAGCAGATACGTATCCATGATCCAGCCGTGCCGCTGGCGCTCCTCTTCCCGCACGCGCACGATTTCTTCCTCGATGTCGCCCAGCCGGCCGGACAGGAGAATTTCGTCCGGCGTGCCGAGATAGGCACCCCAGTGGATCGTCGTGTCCTTGTCGGCGACGGACCGGAACGCCTGTTGTCCGTCGAGTAGTACGACCGCGGTCCCGGCATTGTCCGGCATTCCTTCTTCGGCCAGACGCCGCCCGGTGGTGACGAGGAACGGGTCGCCGATGCGGTTCAGCGCCGTCCTGTGACCTGCCGCGAGCGCCTGGATGGCGGTGATGCCGGGAATGACCTCCAGCGAGAATTCGACGTTGCCGCGCCTGGTCACACGCTCGAGGATGCGCAGCGCGCTGTCGTAAAGCGAAGGATCGCCCCAGATCAGGAAGGCGCCGCAGCCGTCCTCGCGGATTTCGTCGCGCATCAGCCGTTCGTAGATTTCGGCGATCGCGGCGTGCCAGTCGTCCACCGTCTGGCGATAGGAATCGGTCGGCCTGGCGCGCACCGGCACGGCGAATTCGACGCGGCGCGATGCCGGGTTGGTGACGAAGCGGTCGCAGATTTCGCGGCGCAGCTCGGCCAGTTCGCTTTTCTGCTCACCCTTGTCGGGGATGAACAGCACGTCCGCGCGGTTCAGCGCATTGACGGCCTGGATGGTCAGGTGCTCGGGATTGCCGGCGCCGATGCCGACGACGAGGATTTTTCGCATGGCCGATTTCCTGCCCGATGCCGGCAAAGGTGTCCAGAGCGGAGTGGACGCCGCAAACGCGGCTTGGCGACACCGCCGACCTGATGCCGCCGCAGTTGCGGCCAAGGCTTGCGGCGCGCGGCGAACCGGGTAGGGTCGGCGATGCAAAGGGGGCGTCACCGTGCAGAGATTTTTTCTTGCCGCCTTGCTGGCGGCGACGGGCGCGCCGGCGCTGGCCAACGATTCG
>NZ_JAFKID010000035.1 GCF_017306545.1 Mesorhizobium sp. | reverse complement strand
GGGTCCGGCTGATGACGCTGCCGCTTTCATCGGAAGGTGACGTAAAATGAGACGCCGGCGCCGCCCCTCACCTGCCTGCCGGCATCCTCTCCCCGTTAACGGGGAGAGGCGCGCTGTCGCCACCGATTTCGCCGATGAGCAACGGCGCAGAACAGGCCGCGAGGTCGAGGTCCGCTGCCCTCTCCCCGTTCACGGGGAGAGGGTGCCGGCAGGCAGGTGAGGGGCGGCGCGAACCGATGCGAAATGACTTCGTCACCCTTGCCGACATCGAGGCCGCGCGGGCGCGCATCGCCGGCGACATCGTGGCAACGCCGACCGTCGATTCGCCGTCACTCAGCGAAAGGCTCGGCGTGCCGGTCCGGCTCAAGCTGGAGCATCGGCAGACGACCGGCTCCTTCAAGCTGCGCGGCGCTTCGAACGCGGTGGCGCTGCTGCCGGCCGGCACGCGCGGCGTCACCGCCGCTTCCACCGGCAATCACGGCCGGGCCTTGTCGCTCGCCGCGAAACGGCGCGGCATCGCGGCCGTCATCTGCATGTCGAGGCTGGTGCCGGAAAACAAGCTGGCGGAAATCCGCCGGCTGGGCGCCGAAGCACGCATCGTGGGGGCGAGCCAGGACGAGGCGCAGGTCGAGGCCGAGCGGCTTGTCGCGGACGAGGGTTTTGCCATGGTGCCGCCCTTCGACCATCCGGCGGTGATCGCGGGGCAGGGCACGCTGGGGCTGGAGATCGTCGAGCAGACGCCGGATGTCGAAACCGTTTTGATCCAGGTTTCCGGCGGTGGGCTGGCGGCGGGCGTCGCCATGGCGGTGAAGACGTTGCGTCCCAATGCCCGCGTCATAGGAATCTCCATGGCGCGGGGCGCGGCCATGAAGGCGAGCCTCGACGCCGGCCGTCCGGTCGAGGTCGAGGAGAAGCAAACGCTGGCGGACTCGCTCGGCGGCGGCGTCGGCCTGGAGAACCGGCTGACCTTCGCCATGTGCCGCGACCTGCTGGACGATCTCATTCTGCTTTCGGAAGACGAAATCGCCGCCGGCATCCGCCATGCCTACGCAGAGGAACGCGAGGTGGTCGAGGGCGCCGGCGCGGTCGGCATCGCAGCCCTGCTTGCCGGCAAGATCAGGCCGACCGGCCCGACGGTCGCAGTGCTGTCGGGAAAAAACATCGCCATGGACCTGCACCGCGCCGTCGTCTGCGGAGAATGGCGCGACCGTCAGGAGCGCGCGGCGTGAGCATTTATTCGTCAGCGCTCACCCCCTTCTGGCCTGCCGGCCATCTCCCCCTCAAGGGGGGAGATCAGCCGTCGCGTCGGCTTTCGCCGATCGCCAACGGCGCAGGAGAAGCAGCGAGGCTGAAGCTGCCGATCTCCCCCCTTGAGGGGGAGATGGCCGGCAGGCCAGAGGGGGATGCCCGTCGTAGAACGAGGGCGAGGTCAAAGCTGTCCATCGCCTTCCTTGGGAGTGAGCGTCATCGAGAGGAAGCCTTGCCATGCCCCGCATGACCATCCTCACCGAAGCCGACCTGCGCAAGATCGTGAAACTCGATCTCGACGCCGTCGCCTGCGTCGAAAACGCCTTTCGTGCCCTTGCGACCCTGCCGGTGGCGATGCCGCCGATCCTGCGGCTCGACATTCCCGAGCATCATGGCGAGGTGGACGTGAAGACCGCCTATGTGCCGGGCCTCGACGGCTTCGCCATAAAAATCAGCCCCGGCTTCTTCGACAATCCGAAGCTCGGCCTGCCTTCGACCAACGGCATGATGGTGCTGCTGTCGGCGAAGACCGGGCTGGTCGAGGCGCTGCTGCTCGACAACGGCTACCTGACCGACGTGCGCACCGCCGCAGCCGGAGCCGTCGCGGCAAAACACCTGGCGCGGCAGGATGCGTCTATCGCCGCGATCTTCGGCGCCGGCATGCAGGCGCGCCTGCAACTGGAAGCGCTGACGCTGGTGCGCCCGATCCGCGAGGCGCGCATCTGGGCCCGCGATGCGATCAAGGCGGAAAAGGCCGCCGCCGACCTCGGCGAAAAGCTCGGCATCACGGTGCGGGCGGAGAGCGACGCCGCCACGGCCGCCGCCGGCGCGGACATTCTCGTCACCACGACGCCCTCCGCCGAACCGCTCATCCATGCCGGCTTCGTCACCGCCGGCCAGCACATCACCGCCATGGGCTCCGACGCCGAGCACAAGAACGAGATCGCGCCGGCGATCCTGAAGCTGGCAGACCTTTATGTCGCCGACAGCGCGAAGCAGACGCGGCGCCTCGGCGAGTTGCATCATGCCATCGACGCCGGATTGTTTTCCGCAGAGGCCGAGGTGACGGAACTCGGCGCCGTCATTGCCGGCAAGGCGCATGGCCGCCGTGCCGCCTCCGACATCACGATAGCCGACCTCACCGGAACCGGCGTGCAGGACACGGCGATCGCCACGCTCGCGCGGGACAGGGCGCGGATAGCCGGCGCCGGAACCACTTTCGAAAGCTGACAGCGGGCGGGGAGCCCGGACAACGAGGAAACGATTTCGACATGCAGCCCAATCTGAAATTCACCCGCGAGGAATATGCGGACCGCCTCGCGAAAACCCGCAAGGCGATGGAGGCGAAGGGCGTTGACGTGCTGATCTGCTCGGACCCGTCCAACATGGCCTGGCTGACCGGCTATGACGGCTGGTCGTTCTACGTGCACCAGGCCGTCATCGTGCCGCCGGACGGCGAGCCGATCTGGTACGGGCGCGGGCAGGACGCCAACGGCGCCAAGCGCACCGCCTATCTCGCCCACGACAACATCGTCGGCTACGCCGACCACTACGTGCAGTCGACCGAGCGCCACCCGATGGACTTCTTGTCCACCGTGCTGACCGAGCGCGGGCTGGGCAACAAGCGCATCGGCGTCGAGATGGACAATTACTGGTTCTCGGCCAAGGCGTTCGCTTCCTTGCAGCAGCACCTGCCCAACGCCCGCTTCGTCGACGCCACCGCGCTGGTCAACTGGCAGCGCGCGGTGAAGAGCCCGACCGAGATCGACTACATGCGCAAGGCCGCGCGCATCGTCGAGGCGATGCACGCCCGCATCGTCGACAAGATCGAGGTGGGAATGCGCAAATGCGATCTCGTCGCCGAGATCTACGACGCCGGCACGCGCGGCGTCGATGGAATCGGCGGCGATTATCCGGCCATCGTGCCGCTTTTGCCTTCCGGGGCGGACGCCTCGGCGCCGCACCTGACCTGGGACGACAGACCGATGAAGGCCGGCGAAGGCACCTTCTTCGAGATCGCCGGCTGCTATAATCGCTATCACTGCCCGCTGTCGCGCACCGTCTTCCTTGGGCGTCCGACGCAGGCGTTCCTCGATGCCGAGAAGGCGACGCTGGAGGGCATGGAGGCAGGGCTGGCGGCGGCGAAGCCCGGCAACACCTGCGAGGATATCGCCAACGCTTTCTTCGCGGTTCTGAAGAAGTACGGCATCGTCAAGGACAACCGCACCGGCTACCCGATCGGCATTTCCTATCCGCCGGACTGGGGCGAGCGCACCATGAGCCTGCGCCCCGGCGACCGCACGGAACTCAAGCCCGGCATGACCTTCCATTTCATGACCGGCCTGTGGCTGGAGACGATGGGGCTGGAGATCACCGAATCCATCCTCATCACGGAGACCGGCGTGGAATGCCTGGCCAATGTGCCGCGCAAGCTGACGGTGAAGGATTGAGGGGAGCGGAAAACCCCTCTCCGTCGCGCTTCGCGCGCCACCTCCCCCCAAGCGGGGGGAGGAACCGCTGCCGTGATGCCGACGCTTTTCCAGCTCGGGTTCCTCGCCCCTCCGGGGAGAGGTGGCTCGGCGGAGCCGAGACAGAGAGGGGATACCCATCGGAATGGAACGTAAAATGATCGACAAGAATCTCCGCCCCTCGCCCATTTCTCCGACCGTCGATTTCGACCGCGACGGCGTGCAGCACGGCTTCCTGCGCCTGCCCTACAGCCGCGACGATTCCGCCTGGGGCTCGGTGATGATCCCGATCTGCGTGATCAAAAACGGCAGCGGCCCCACCGCGCTGCTCACCGGCGCCAATCACGGCGACGAATACGAAGGCCCGCTGGCGCTCTACGAGCTTGCCCGCACGCTGGAACCGCAAAACGTGTCCGGCACCGTCATCGTCGTGCCGGCGATGAACTATCCGGCCTTCCGCGCCGGCACGCGCACCTCGCCGATCGACAAGGGCAACATGAACCGCGCCTTTCCGGGGCAGCCGGACGGCACGGTGACGGCAAAGATCGCCGACTATTTCCAGCGCGAACTCCTGCCGCGCGCCGACCTTGTCTTCGACTTCCATTCCGGCGGCAGGACACTCGATTTCGTGCCGTTCTGCGCGGCGCACATTCTCCCCGACAAGGAGCAGGAGGCGAAAGCTTTCGCGGCGGTGGAGGCGTTCTCGGCACCCTGGTCGGTGAAGATGCTGGAGATCGACGCGGTCGGCATGTACGACACCGCCGCCGAGGAGATGGGCAAGGTGTTCGTCACCACGGAATTGGGCGGTGGAGGAACATCCCGCGCGGAGACGGTGCGCATCGCCCGGCGCGGCATCCTGAACGTGCTTCGCCATAGCGGCATCGTGGCTGGCGCGGTCGAGCGACAGAAAACCCAGTGGCTCGACATGCCGGACGGCGACTGCTTCTCCTTCGCCGAGGAGGACGGCATGATCGAGACGATGATCGATCTCGGCGACCCGGTGAAGAAGGGAAGCGTCATCGCCCGCATCCACGGCACCGGCCGCACCGGCACCGCGCCGCAGGAACTTTTCGCCAAGATGGACGGGGTTCTGGCGGCACGGCATTTTCCGGGGCTGGTCAAGGCCGGCGACTGCGTTTCGGTGATCGCCGCGCCGGCGTGAGCCGGCGGGAAGGGACAACGACGGGCGGCATCGTTTCGGACCGGGCGGTGATAGCCCGTCCTGTCTTCCGCGGGCGATAATCGCATAGGGCGCAGCCCGCGAAAGACGGTCGCCGTTCCCGCTCAGTCCGGGCGCGCATCCAGCGCGCGGAGAATGCCGCGCAGTTCCGCCAGGCCGCGCAGGCGGCCGATGGCCGGGTAGCCGGGCGTCGTCTGCTTGGCGAGGTCGTCCAGCATGCGCTGCCCGTGGTCGGAGCGGAAGACGATCGTTTCGCCCTTGGCGCGGCGGCGGTCCTCGGCCACCAGTTCCTTCAGCACCGCCACCATATCGACGTCGCCGTCGAGATGCGCGCTTTCGTGGAAGCTCAGGCCGTCGGCCTCGCGCTTGGTGGCGCGCAGGTGGGCGAAGCGGATGCGCGGGGCGAAGCGGCGCGCCATCTCCGGCAGGTCGTTGTCGGCGCGCACGCCGAGACTGCCGGTGCAGAAGCACATGCCGTTGGCGGCGGACGGCACGGCGTCGAACAGCGCCGCATAGTCGGCCTCGCTCGAGGCGACGCGCGGCAGGCCGAACAGCGGCCGCGGCGGGTCGTCGGGATGCAGCGTCAGCCAGACGCCCAGCGCCTCGGCGGCGGGCGCCACCATTCCGAGGAACTCGATCAAATTGGCGCGCAGCCGCGCCGCGTCGATGCCGCGATAGGCGGCGAGCCGCTCGCGAAAGCCCGGCAGCGTCATCGGCTCGGTGGTCGAGCCCGGCAGCGCCGAGGTGATGATGCGCGCGATCTCGGCCGTCTCGGCCTCGCTCATCGTCGCCAGCGTGGCGCGGGCCTCATCGCGCTCGGCCGGCGTGTAGTCGGCCTCGGCACCCTCGCGGGCGAGCACATGGAGGTCGAAGGCGGCGAAGCGCCGCTGGTCGAAGCGCATGGCGGTCGAACCGGTCGGCGTGACGAAATCGAGTTCGGTGCGCGTCCAGTCGACCACCGGCATGAAGTTGTAGCAGACGATGCGGATGCCGCAGGCCGCGACCGCCTCCAGGCTGGCGATCCACGCCTCGATCTCGGCCTTCGCCGCCTTGCCCTTGCGCTTGACCGCGTCGGGAACGGGAATGCTTTCCACCACCGACCAGGTCAGCGGCGTACGGCCGGGCGGCGTCGTCTCGATCAGGTCTCGGCGCGCCGCGACCTCGGCCTTCGTCCAGGCGCGGCCGATCGGCACCTCGTGCAGCGCCGAGACGATGTCGGTGGCGCCGGCCTGGCGCACGGCATCGAGCGGCACGCCGGCGTCCGGCCCGAACCATCTCCATCCCTGGCGCATATGTCTTCTCTCTTTTCCGCTGGATCAGGTTTCGAAGTAGTCCGGATACTGCTCCAGCAGGAGCTTGATGTCCGGAATGACGGCACTGAGGTGATCCAGCATGGCGGCCCGCGCGGCAGCGGGGTCGCCGGCGGCGACGGCGTCGCGGATGACGGCGTGCTCGCCGATGACCCTGTCCATGCGGCCGAGCGCCGGCAGGGTGAGGCGACGGGCGCGGTCGATCTGCGTCTTGACCTGCCTGAGCAGCCGCCACACGCCGGGATGGCCGCCGACCTCGGCGATCGCCTCGTGAAAAGCCTCGTCCGCCTCGTGGAAACCGTTGGTGTCGCCGAGGCCGGCGAGCGCCTTCTGGCGGGCGATGATGGCGTCGAGCCGGGCCACCCCTTGCGGCCCCGCCGTTTCGGCGGCCGCCTCGACGGTGGCGCCTTCCAGCGCCTTGCGGATCATCACTGCCTCGGGGATGGCGCCGACCGGGATGCGCGACACGAAGGTGCCCGACTGCGGGAAAATGTCCACCAGCCCGGCCTCGGCCAGCCGGATGATCGCCTCGCGCACCGGCGTGCGGCTGATGCCGAAGCGCTCGGCGATCAGTTTCTCGGGCAAAAGCGTGCCGGGCGGAAGCTTGAGCGACAGGATCTCGCCTAGCAGATGTTCGTGCACGGCGCTGGCCGTCGTCACCCGCCGCACGGTCTTCTGCGCCGGCTGCCGGCTGCGGCCTGCGCGTCTTCCCCCGATTTCGTCCAGCATGGTTCGGTCTGCCCAAAGCAATTGACATAGTAGTATATCAGTTGTTAGTCTTTGCCAAGACGAATGCGGAGCGAATGACCGCAGTCGGCTTGCAACGCGGTGCGAAGGGCGGGAGGACATGGCGCTTCATCCGGACAGGCTGCTTCCCATCGAGGAAAGCGCGCGGGCGATCGCGCGGCGGCTCTACGACGGCGTCGCCGGCCTGCCGATCGTCTCGCCGCACGGCCACACGGACCCGGCCTGGTACGCGGACGACCCGGCGTTTCCCGATCCGGCCGCGCTGTTCGTCAAGCCGGACCACTACGTCACCCGCATGCTGCATTCGCAGGGCGTGAAGCTGGAAGCGCTCGGCATCGCGCGCCGCGACGGCGGCCCGGTCGAGGCCGACCCGCGGGCGATATGGCGCCTGTTCGCGCAAAACTACTTCCTGTTCGCCGGCACGCCCTCGCGGCTGTGGTTCGAGCATTCGGTGGAGACGGTGTTCGGCATTTCCGAGCGGCTGGGGCCGGGCAACGCCGATGCACTCTACGACGCGATTTCCGCCGCGCTGGCGAAGCCTCAGATGCGGCCGCGCGCGCTTTACAAGCGCTTCGGCATCGAGGCGATCGCCACCACCGACAGCGCGCTGGACGACCTCGCTTCGCACCGGGCCGTCCGCGTCTCCGGCTGGGCCGGCCGCGTCGTGCCGACCTATCGGCCGGACGCCGCCGTCGACCCGGAGGCCGAAGGCTTCGCCGTCAATGTGCGCCGGCTGGTCGAGATGACCGGCAACCGGCTGGACTGGCAGGGCTATCTCGCCGCGCACCGGGCGCGACGGGCCTATTTCAAGGACCTCGGCGCCACCGCCACCGATCACGGCCACCCGAGCGCGCGCACGGAAAACCTGCCGCAGACGGAGGCGGCCTCGCTGTTCGAGCGCGTCGCCGCCGGGCGGGGGAACGGCGCCGACGCCGAAACCTTCCGCGCCCAGATGCTGACCGAGATGGCGAGAATGTCTATCGACGACGGCCTCGTCATGCAGATTCACCCCGGCTCCTTCCGCAATCACAATCCGATGCTGTTTTCCGCCTTCGGCAAGGACATGGGCGCCGACATTCCGCAGCGCACCGACTATGTGCGCGCGCTGAAGCCGCTGCTCGACGCCTTCGGCAACGATCCGCGGCTCACCCTCATCCTGTTCACGCTCGACGAAACGGCCTATTCGCGCGAACTGGCGCCGCTCGCCGGGCACTATCCGGCGCTGATGCTGGGACCTGCCTGGTGGTTCTTCGACAGCCCCGAAGGCATGCGCCGCTTCCGCGAGGCGACCACCGAGACGGCCGGCTTCTACAACACCGTCGGCTTCAACGACGACACCCGCGCCTACCTGTCGATACCGGCCAGGCACGACATGGCGCGGCGGGTGGACTGCGCCTGGCTGGCGCGGCTGGTCGCCGATCACCGGCTGGACGAGGAGGAGGCGCACGCCATCGCCCGCGACCTCGCTTACGGCCTCGCCAAGAAAGCCTACCGCTTGTGAAAGAAGGCGGCGGACGAACCGCCGCGCCAATGGAGGAGAAACGACCATGACAGTTACACGCAGGCATTTTCTCGGCGGCGTCGCCGGCCTCACCACGCTCGGCGCCTTCGGCGGCCCGGTCTTCGCGGCGGCGCAGAAACCGGCCAGCCCGCTCCAGATCACCATCGTCGACGTCGCCGGCAACCTCGCGCTGACGCAGGCCGCCTTCGACGCCTATGCGGCCGCCAAGCCCGATTTCGTCTCGCGCTTCGTCTACACCAAGGCGCCGTCGCCGGAACTGCCGGCCAAGCTCCAGGCGCAGCAGGCCGCCGGCCGCGTCGATCTCGATCTCGTGCTGACGGGAACGGACGCGCTCGCCGCCGGCATCGGCCTGAATCTGTGGGTCGACCTGAAGCCGCATATGGCAGAGCTGCCCAAGCTCACCGACATCCTGCTGCCGCAGGCGGCAAAGATGCAGGGGCTGGCGGAGGATCAGGGCATCATCGTCAGCTATTATCCGTCCGGGCCGATCGTCGAATACATGCCCGACAAGGTGGCCACCCCGCCGACCACCGCGCAGGAACTGCTCGACTGGACCAAGGCCAACCCCAACAAGTTCATCTATGCGCGGCCGGCCAATTCCGGGCCGGGGCGCACCTTTCTGATGGGCCTGCCCTACCTGCTCGGCGACAGCGACCCGAAGGACCCGGAAAAGGGCTGGGACAAGACCTGGGAATACCTCGCCGAACTCGGCAAGAACGTCGAATACTACCCCACCGGCACCGGTGCCGTGATGAAGGAACTCGGCGAGGGCACCCGCGACATGACCGTCTCGACCACCGGCTGGGACATCAACCCGCGCGCCCTCGGCGTCGTGCCGGCGGAAGCCAAGGTCGGCAAGCTGCAAGGCTTCCACTGGGTGACGGACGCGCACTACATGTGCATCCCCAAGGGCATCGCCGACGAGCGCGTGGCGGTGCTGCTCGACGTCATGAACTTCATGCTCGAACCCAAGCAGCAGGCCATCGCCTACGACCAGGGCTATTTCTATCCCGGCCCGGCGGTGAAGGACGTGCCGCTGTCGATGGCGCCGCAGGACAGCCAGGACTGCATCAAGGAGTTCGGCCGGCCCGAATACGAGGACTGGATCGCCAACAACCCGCTCGAACTGCCGCTCGACCCGGCCAAGATGGTGACGGCCTTCAACATCTGGGACCAGAAGATCGGCGCGGCCAAGGGCTGACGTCACGCCGCCGCGCCTTCGTCACCGAGGCGCGGCGGCTGCCTATCCAGCGAGCGCGGAGGACAGCTTGGCAGACGAAGTCGCATCGAAAGAGGGCGGACGCCTCGAACTCGTCGGGGTGCGCCGCGCCTTCGGCGCCTACAACGCGCTGAACGGCATCGACCTCGCCGTCGAGCCGGGCGAATTCATCGCCCTGCTCGGGCCCTCCGGCTGCGGCAAGTCGACGGCGCTGAACTGCCTGGCCGGCCTGCTCGACCTGACCGGCGGCGAGATCCGCCTCGCTGGCAAGCGCATCGACGACTTGCAGCCCGAGGCGCGCGGCTTCGGCATGGTGTTCCAAAGCTACGCGCTGTTTCCGCACCTCACGGTGCGCAAGAACGTCGGCTTCGGCCTGGCCATGCAGGGCGTGACCGGCGCGGAAGCGAACCGCCGCATCGAGCAAGCGCTGGCGCTGGTCAGGCTGCAAGGGCAGGAAGACAAGCTGCCCGGCCAGCTTTCCGGCGGCCAGCAGCAGCGCGTGGCGATCGCCCGCGCCGTCGTCATCCGGCCGCCGCTGGTGCTGATGGACGAGCCGCTGTCCAACCTCGACGCCAAGCTGAGGCTGGAGATGCGCGCCGAGATCCGCGGCATCCACGACCAGATCGGCGCCACCACCATCTACGTCACCCACGACCAGGACGAAGCGCTGTCGCTCGCCGACCGCATCGTCGTGATGCGCGAAGGCGCGATCCGCCAGATCGGCACGCCGCAGGACCTTTACGAGCGCCCGAGCCATCCGGACGTGGCGGAGTTCATGGGTTTTCGAACGCGCATTCCGGGCAAGATTGTTTTCCTGAACGGCGACCGTGCCGTCGTCGAGGCCGGCGGCACCCGCCTCGAAGCCATGCCGGCCGGGCCGCTCACGGCGGGCGACCGCGTCACCGTGGTCATCCGGCCGGAGGACCTCGTCGCCGAAGAGGGCACGGACGGCATCGCCGCGACCGTGGACAGTATCGAATATCGCGGCCGCGCCTGGTTCGGGCTGGCGACGGGAGCCGACGGCGCCCGGCTCTACTTCCGCGCCGACCGGCCGCTGGCGCGCGGCCATGCCATATCGCTGAAGCCCGTGGCCGAGCGCACGCTGCTGTTCAGGGACGCCGCCTGATGGCCGCCGCGGCGCAAGGCGTCATGCGGCGGCCGCCGCTGCGCAAGCGGCTGGCCGCGCGCGGGCTCGACGGCACCACGCTGCTGGTACTGCCCGGCATCGCGCTGATGCTGGCGCTGTTCGTCTATCCCTTCGCCTACGGCTTCGTCGATTCGATCACGCCGCGCGAAGGGCCGTGGTTCGCCAACTACCACACCTTCTTCACCGATCCGTTCCAGTACCGGACGATCGCAGCCACGCTCTGGCTGGCGCTGCCGGTGACGATCATCAACGTCGTGGTGGCGATCCCCATCGCCTTCCGCGTCCGCCTGATGCGGCGCCAGCGGCTGCTCACCACCATCCTAGTGCTGCCGGTGACGCTGGGCACGGTGCTCGTCGCCGACGGCCTGCTGAATTTCCTCGGGCCGCAGGGCTGGTTCAACCGCACGCTGATGCTGGCGGGCATCCTCGGCGCGCCGCTCAAGCTCACCAACAACTACTGGGGCGTCTTCGCCTCGCTGGTCATCACCGGCTTTCCCTTCGCCTTCCTGCTGACGCTCTCCTACGTCACCGGCATCGACCCGGCGGTGGAGCAGGCGGCGGCGACGCTGGGCGCCAGGGCAAGGCAGCGCTTCACCCGTATCTTCCTGCCGCTGCTGCTGCCGGGGCTCGCCGTCACCTTCTGCCTGTCCTTCGTGCAGGCCTTCTCGGTCTTCCCCTCGGCCGTGCTGCTCGGCGCGCCGGCCGGCTCGACGCGGGTGATCTCGATCGCCGCCTACCAGGCGGCCTTCGAGCAGTACGACCATTCGCTGGGCGCGGCGATCGCCATCATCATGGGGCTGGTGCAGCTCGTCATCGTGCTGGCCATCCTGGGCCTCAGGCCGCTGTTCTATCGCGGCCCGGTCGCCGGAACGAAAGGGTAGGGGAGATGATCCGCGATCAAAGCCTTGCCGCCCGCCTCTGGCGCTTCGCCGTCTGGGCCGTGGTGGCGCTGTTCGTCGTCAACCTCATCGGCGTCATCGCCGCCGTGCTGGTCAACTCCTTCGGCACGCGCTGGCTGGGCACATGGCTTCCCGCCGCCTGGACGACGCGCTGGTATTTCAGCGCCTGGCGCGAATTCCAGCTCACCCCGGTGCTGATCGTCACCTTCGAGATCGTCTTCACCGTGGTCGTCATCTCCGGCCTCGTCGGCGTCACCAGCGCCTATGCGCTGGCGCGGCGCGACTTTCCCGGCAAGCGGCTGGTGGTGCTGGCCTTCCTGCTGCCGCTCTTGGTGCCGCCGCTGACCTACGGCATCCCGCTCGCCACGCTGCTCTACCGGATCGGCCTCGGCGGCACTTTCTGGGGCGTCGTGGCGGCCAATCTGGTGCCGGCGGTGCCGTTCGTCGTCCTCGTCATGATCCCCTTCATCGAGCAGATCGACCCGCGCGTCGAGCAGGCGGCGCGCGTCTTCGGCGCCTCCACCACCAGCCTGTTTGCGCGCATCCTGCTGCCGCTGCTTTTGCCGGGCATGCTGGCGGCGCTGCTTCTGGTGCTGGTGCGCACGCTCGCCATGTTCGAGCTGACCTTCCTCACCGCCGGCCCGACCAGCCAGACGCTTGTGGTCGCCCTCTATTACGCCGTCTTCGCCTCCGGCGTGCGTGCACCGCAGTCGATCGACGCCATGGCCGTCGTCTACATGGTGACGACGCTGTTCTGGCTGGTGATCGCGCTGCAATTCGTCAACC
Organism: Mesorhizobium sp.; assembly: GCF_017306545.1. Taxonomy (GTDB): domain Bacteria; phylum Pseudomonadota; class Alphaproteobacteria; order Rhizobiales; family Rhizobiaceae; genus Mesorhizobium. The sequence goes on along the minus strand of NZ_JAFKID010000035.1, from coordinate 32,747 downwards.
CGACGCAGATCGTGGCCCGCGCCAAGCAACGGACGGCCGACGCATGAACCAGTGCCCAAGATTGTCGAACGCGACGCTCGCCGGCCTGCCCGCAACCGTGGCGCGGCCAGCCTACGACAGGCGGGGCGTGGGCATCGGCATCGTGCATCTCGGCATCGGCGCCTTCCACCGCGCCCACCAGGCCGCCTACACCGACGCCGTGCTGGCGCACGATCCCGCGTGGGGCATAAGCGGCGTTTCGCTGCGCAGCCCCGAGACGCGCGACGCGCTGGCGCCGCAGGACGGCCTCTATACGCTCGCCGTGCGCGATGACGAACGGCAGACGCTGAGGATCGTCGGCAGCGTCGTCGAGCTTCTGGTCGCGCCCGAAAACCCGCAGGCCGTGCTGGCGCGCATGGCGGACCCGGCCGTGCGCATCGTTTCGCTGACCGTCACCGAGAAGGGCTATTGCCACAAGCCGGCCACCGGCGAACTGGACGAGGCGCATCCCGACATCGTCCACGACCTTGCGCACCCCGAGCGGCCGCGCTCGGCGCCGGGCTTCATCGTCGAAGCGCTGGCGCGGCGGCGGGCGGCCGGCGCGCCGCCGTTCACGCTGCTGTCCTGCGACAACCTGCCGACCAACGGCAGCGTATTGAAGCGCATCGTGACGCGGCTGGCGGCGCTGCGGGATGAAGCCCTGGGAGCATGGGTGGCGACAATTGCCTCGCCCTCGACCATGGTGGACCGCATCGTCCCGGCCACAACCGACGCCGACCGCATCGCGGTTGCGGCGGCGCTGGCGGCCGAAGACCGCTGGCCGGTGATGACCGAACCGTTCAGCCAGTGGGTGATCGAGGACGATTTTCCGGCCGGTCGCCCGGCCTGGGAAAAGGCCGGCGCCGTCTTCACCACGGACGTGGCGGCGTTCGAGGCGATGAAGCTGCGCCTGCTCAACGGCAGCCATTCGACGCTGGCCTATCTCGGCTACCTCGCCGGCGCCGAGACAGTGGCCGAGGCGATGGCGCTGCCCGGCATGGAGGCTCTGGTCGCCGGCATGATGGCGGAAGAAATCGCGCCGACGCTGCCGCCGCTTCCCGGCCTCGACCTCGCCGCCTATCGCGCCGCGCTGCTTTCACGCTTCCGCAATCGCGCGCTGCGCCACCGCACCTGGCAGATCGCCATGGACGGCTCGCAGAAACTGCCGCAGCGCCTGCTCGGCACCATCCGCGACCGGCTGGCCGCCGGCGCGCCGTTCCAAAGGCTCGCTCTCGGCGTCGCCGCCTGGATGCGCTACGTGCAGGGCGTCGACGAGGCGGGCAAGGCGATCGACGTGCGCGATCCGCTCGCCGGCCGGATCGCGGCGCTGCTCGCCCCACTCGATGCACCTGAGGATCGCGGCGCGGCGCTGCTCGGCATCGGCGAGATTTTCGGCGAGGACCTTCCCGCCGACCAGGTTTTTCGCGAGGCCGTGCTGGCGGCGCTGACCGGCCTGACCGACCGGGGCGCCGCGGCGGCGGTCGAGGCGGCCGGGCGCAGCTGACAGGCTTCGGGTAAGGTCGGCACCTCATCGTGTGAAGAAAGACAGCCGCCGTTCTTCCAAGAGGCGGGCAAAACACTCCACCGACCCCACCCTGCAAGATTCAACCTTGACGCAGCGTCATTTTCGGTTTGATCTGAACCAATATCGAATTGGTTCGAACCATTAGGCCTGCAATGCCCACCGACGAGTCGAGCGGCAATTCCAACTACGCGCTGGACAGGCTGCGCGAGCTGCTGGGCTCGGGCAACCTGGATGCGGACGGTCGGCTGCCGACCGAGCGCGAGCTGTCCGCCTCTCTCGGCGTCAGCCGCCGCGCCGTGCGCCGCGCCCTCGAAGTGCTGGAGATGGAAGGCCGCGTCTGGCGCCGGCAGGGCTCCGGCACCTATGCCGGCCCGCGCCCCGACACGTTGAGCGACCATGTCGGCTCGCTCGTCGCCGGCACCGACCCGATGGAGGTGATGGAGGTGCGCCTGCGCATCGAGCCGCAGCTGGCGCAACTGGCGGCCGTGCGCGCCAAGGCTTCGGAAGTGGAGCGCCTCTACGACCTCGCCGGCAAGACCGAGCAGAGCACCGACGCCGACAGCCACGAACTGTGGGACGGCGCCCTGCACCGCCTGATCGCCCAGAGCGCCGGCAACGCGTTCTTCCTGGCGATCTTCGACGTCATCAACCGGGTGCGGCAGGACCCCGCCTGGCAGACCATTCGCGAGCGCGCCCGCACAGCCTCGAGGGCCGCGCCGCTGATCCATGCGCAGCATCTGGCGATCGTCGACGCCATCGCCGCGCACGACCCGGCGCGCGCCGGGGAGGCGATGCGCCGGCACCTGCTGACATTGCAGGAAAGCCTCGTGCGCATCACCTCGCTCGACCGCCAGGAGACGGAAACCGAGAAGGAACTGAGCTGACGAACCAACGCGCCGCAATAGGCGTCTTCACAAAAACAAAGGGAGGAGAAAGACATGAGAACCGCGAAATTCTTGCCTGCGCTGGTGGCGGGGGCGCTGCTGGCGCTGCCGGCCGCCGCCACCGAACTGAAGATCGGCTTGCAGGACGACGCCGACATGCTCGACCCGGCGCAGTCGCAGACCTTCGTCGGCCGCATCGTCTACACGGCGCTGTGCGACAAGCTGGTCGACCTGTCGCCGGATCTCAAGATCGTGCCGCAGCTCGCCACCGAATGGGCCTGGTCGGACGGTGGCAAGGTGCTGACCATGAAGCTGCGCGAGGGGGTAAAATTCCACGACGGCACGCCCTTCAACGCCGATGCCGTGGTCTATGACGTCACACGTTCGATGACGCTGCCGGAATCCAAGCGCAAGAGCGAGCTGAAGTCGGTCGAGAAGGTCGAGGCCAGCGGCGAATACGAGGTCAAGTTCACGCTCAAGAGCCCGGACGTGACGCTGCTCGCCACGCTCTCCGACCGCGCCGGCATGATGATCTCGCCGACCGCCGCCAAGGCGGAGGGCACGAACTTCGGCAACAAGCCGGTCTGCTCCGGCCCGTTCAAGTTCGTCGAGCGCGTGCAGCAGGACCGCATCGTACTGGAAAAATTCCAGGACTACTGGAACAAGGACAACATCTTCATCGACAAGGTGACGTATCTGCCGATCCCCGACACCACGGTCAGGCTCGCCAACCTGCGCGCCGGCGACCTCGACATGATCGAGCGCGTGGCGGCAAGCGACGCCGCCGCCGTCAAGGCCGACCCCAACCTGACCTACCAGAGCGTCGTCAATCTCGGCTGGCTGGCGATCTATTTCAACGTCGGCGACAAGGCCACCACGCCGATCGGCAAGGACAAGCGGCTGCGCCAGGCCTTCTCGCTGGCGATCGACCGCGAGGCCGCCAACCAGATCGTCTACGAAGGCACCTCGGTCGCCGGCGACCAGCCCTTCAGCCCGCAAAGCCCGTGGTTCGACAAGAACTTCCCGGTGCCGGCGCGCGACGTCGAGAAGGCCAAGGCGCTGGTCAAGGAAGCCGGCTTCGACCGCGTTCCGGTCGAGATGATCGTCACCAACAATCCGGTGACGCAGCAGATGATGCAGATCGTGCAGTCGATGGTGGCGGAGGCCGGCTTCGACGTCAGCCTCAAGGCGACCGAGTTCACCACCCTGCTGGACGAGATGACCGCCGGCAACTATCAGGTCGGCCGCTCCGACTGGTCGGGCCGCGCCGATCCCGACGGCAACATCCACCAGTTCCTGACCTGCAAGGCGGCGCTCAACGACGCCAAATACTGCAACCCGGAGGTGGACAAGCTGCTCAACGCGGCGCGCGAATCCCCCGACGAGGCGGTGCGCAAGCAGAACTACGACGCCGCCATGGCCATCATCCAGGACGATATGCCGATGACCTGGATCGGCCACCAGTCGTGGATCTGGGCGATGAACAAGAAAGTCACCGGCTTCGTGCCCAACCCGGACGGCATGATCCGGCTGGCCGGCGTTAAGAAAGCCGACTGACCTTTCGCAAGGGCGGCGCCGGGCATCCGCCGGCGCCGCCTCCCCTGAACCTCGCGCTCGGGAAACCCTCATGTACAGCTATATCGGCAAGCGCGTGCTGGTCGCCATCCCGACGCTGCTGATCATCTCGATCTTCGTCTTCTCGCTGCAAAAGCTGCTGCCGGGCGATCCTGTCCTGGCGCTTGCCGGCGAGGACCGCGATCCGCAGACGATCGAGTATCTGCGCGAAAAATACCACCTCAACGACCCGGTGCCGGTGCAGTACATCCGCTGGGTGGGATCGGCGCTGCAAGGCGACCTCGGCATATCGCTTAAGACCAACCAGCCGGTGCTGAAGCTGATCGGCGACAAACTGCCGGTGACGATCCAGCTTGCAGTGATGTCGATCGCTTTCGCCTTCGTCATCGGCATCCCGATGGGCATTCTTGCGGCGGTCAAGAAGAACACGGCGCTGGACTACATCGCCAACGTGGTGGCGCTGTCCGGCCTGTCGATCCCGAATTTCTGGCTCGGCATCATGCTGATCCTCTTGGTGTCGGTGAAGCTAGGCTGGCTGCCAGCCTCCGGCTACCAGCCCTTCTTCGACGACCCGCTGCGCTCGATCCAGACGATGCTGATGCCGGCCTTCGTTCTCGGCAACGCGCTCGCCGCCACCTTGATGCGCCACACCCGCTCTGCGATGCTTTCGGTGCTGAGCGCCGACTATATCCGCACCGCCCGCGCCAAGGGCGTGTCGGAATGGGCGGTGGTGTTGCAGCACACGTTCCGCAACGCCGTGCTGCCCATCGTCACGCTGAGCGCGCTGCTGTTCGGCGACCTGCTGGCAGGTGCGGTGCTGACGGAGCAGATCTTCACCATCCCCGGCTTCGGCAAGCTGATCGTCGACGCCGTTTTCACCCGCGACTATGCCGTGGTGCAGGGCGTGGTGCTGTGCACGGCGGTCGGCTTCATCGTCATGAACCTGATCGCCGACGTCTTCTACGTGCTGCTCAACCCGCGCATGAGGGCAGCCCTTTGACCGCGCTCGACCAGGTCGACATTCCGCCCGGTGAGCAGCGCGCGCCGAGCCGTGCCTGGCGCAAGCTGAAGGCCAACAGGGGCGCGCTGGTCGGCCTCTTCATCATCGCCTTCTTCACGCTGCTCGCCGTGCTGGCGCCGCTGCTGCCGATCCCCGATCCCAACGCGACGAGCTGGTCGGCCATCCGCAAGGCGCCGTCGGCGCTGAACTGGCTGGGCACCGACGACCTCGGCCGCGACATCCTCTCGCGCATGATCTGGGGCGCGCAGGCTTCGCTGCTGGCCGGCGTCGTCTCGGTCGGCATCGCGGTGGCGATCGGCGTGCCGTTCGGGCTGATCTCCGGCTATTTCGGCGGCTGGACCGACCAGATCATCTCGCGCGTCACCGAGGCGTTCCTGGCGATGCCCTTCCTCATCACGGCCATCGCGCTCGCCGCCTTCCTCGGCCCGAGCCTGACCAACGCGATGATCGCCATCGGCCTGTCGGCCATGCCGGTGTTCATCCGCCTCACCCGCGGACAGGTGCTGTCGGTCAAGACCGAGGACTATGTCGAGGGCGCGCGCTCCATCGGGCTCAGGCACTCCTCGATCATCCGGCGCTACATCCTGCCGAACGTCTTCGCGCCGATCCTGGTACAAGCGACGCTGACCATCGCCACCGCCATCATCGCCGAGGCCAGCCTCTCCTTCCTCGGCCTCGGCCAGCAGCCGCCGGCGCCGAGTTGGGGCTCGATGCTCAACGTCGCGAAAAACTATCTCTCGCAGGCACCATGGATGGCGCTGTGGCCGGGCATCGCGATCTTCCTCGTCGTTATCGGCTTCAACCTCCTTGGCGACGGCCTGCGCGACGCGCTCGACCCCCGTGAGGCGTAAATTTCCGCGAAGCGTGATATTCTGAAAGGACAGTTCGAGAATGCCAGCCTTCACCACCCGCCCCGAAATCCTCGGAACCTTCGGCGTCGTCGCCTCCACCCACTGGATCGCCTCGGCGGTCGGCATGAGCATTCTGGAGAAAGGCGGAAACGCCTTCGACGCGGCGGTGGCGACCGCCTTCGTCCTGCAAATCGTCGAACCGCATCTGGTCGGGCCGGGCGGCGACATGCCGGCGCTGGTCTATTCGAAGAAGAAGGACAAGGTCGAGGTCATCTGCGCGCAGGGACCGGCGCCGGCCGGCGCCACCATCGAGCACTATACGGGCGACGGCCTTTCGATGATCCCCGGCGACGGGCTGCTCGCCACCGTCGTTCCCGGCTCCTTCGACGGCTGGATGCTGATGCTGCGCGACTACGGCACGATGAGCGTGCGCGCCGTGCTGGAGCCGGCGATCTACTACGCCGAGCACGGCCACCCTGTGCTGCCGCGCGTCGCCGCCACCATCGCCGGCATGGCCGCGTTCTTCGAGAAGGAATGGCCAACCTCCTACGCGACGTGGCTGCCGGGCGGTTCGGCGCCCGAGCCGCATTCGAACGTCAGGAACCCGGTTCTGGCCGTCACCTGGAAGCGCATCGTCGCCGAGGCCGAGGCGAAGAAGGGCAGGGAGGCCGGCATCGAGGCGGCGCGCGACGCCTTTTATCGCGGCTTCGTCGCCGAGGCGATCCAGACCTATCTCGACAAGGCGGAAGTGATGGATGCCAGCGGCAGCCGCCACAAAGGCGTGCTGAGCGCCGACGACATGGCGGACTGGTCGGCGACGATCGAGGAGCCGCTGACCTACGCTTACCACGACTGGACGGTCGCCAAGGTCGGGCCATGGGGGCAGGCGCCGGTGCTGCTGCAATGCCTGTCGCTGCTCAAAGGCTTCGACATCGGCGCCATGGACCCCGCCGGCGCCGACTTCGTCCACACTGTCGCCGAGGCGATGAAGCTCGCCTTCGCCGACCGCGACGTCTACTACGGCGATCCGAAGTTCTGCGACGTGCCGATCGGGCACCTGCTCTCCGACGCCTATGCCGACCAGCGCCGCAAGCTGATAACGGGCACCGCTTCGCTCGACCTGCGCCCCGGCACGGTGCCCGGCTTCGAGGCGCAGGTCGCCCTGACGATGAAGCTGCTAGACGCGGATTCGGGAGCCGGCGCGGTTTACGAACCGACGATGGCGCACCTGTCGGAAAAGCGCGGCGACACCGTGCATATCGACGTCATCGACCGCGAGGGCAACATGGTGTCGGTGACGCCGTCCGGCGGCTGGCTGCAATCTTCGCCGACCGTTCCCGGCCTCGGCTTCTGCCTCAACACGCGCGCCCAGATGTTCTGGCTGACGCCAGGCCTGCCGACCTCGCTGGAGCCGGGCAAGCGGCCGCGCACCACGCTCACGCCCTCGCTCGGGCTTTACCAGGGCCGGCCGACGCTCGCCTTCGGCACGCCGGGCGGCGACCAGCAGGAACAGTGGCAGCTCTCCTTCTTCCTGCGCCACGTCCATCACGGCCTGAACTTGCAGGAGGCCATCGACATGCCGCTGTTCCACACCGCCCACTTCCCGGCCTCCTTCTATCCGCGCACCCGCGAGCCGGGCAGCCTGATCGCGGAAGCGAATTTCGGCGAGCCGGTGCTGGATGCGCTCCGGGCCAAGGGCCACAGGCTGACCATCTCCGATCCGTGGACCATCGGCCGGCTGACCGCCGCCAAGCGCGACGCCGACGGCCTGCTGCGCGCCGCCGCGACGCCGCGCCTGATGCAAGCCTATGCGGTGGGCCGATGATCAAAGCGCCGACCAACGCCGCTTCGGCCGGCGCCGGCGAGCCGGTCCTGTCGGTGCGCGGGCTGACCACTGCCTTCCGCGTCGACGGCGACTGGAAGACGGTGGTGAAGGACGTCTCGTTCGACGTCATGCCGGGCGAAACGGTCGCCATCGTCGGCGAAAGCGGCTCGGGCAAGAGCGTGACGTCGCTGTCGGTCATGCGGCTTCTCGCCAAGGGGTCGAGCCGCATCGAGGGCAGCGTCCTGCTCGGCGGCCGGGATCTGCTGGCGCTTTCCGACAGGGAGATGCGGCAGGTGCGCGGCAGGGACGCCGCGATGATCTTCCAGGAGCCGATGACCAGCCTCAACCCGGTCTTCACCATCGGCCGGCAGATCTCCGAGGCGCTGACCTGCCACGGCGACATTTCCAGGGCCGAGGCAAAGGCCGAGACGGTGCGGCTTCTGGAAAAAGTGCGCATCCCCAACGCCGCTTCCCGCTTCGACGATTATCCGCACCAGTTTTCCGGCGGCATGCGCCAGCGCGTCATGATCGCCATGGCGCTGGCCAGCCGGCCGCGCCTGCTGATCGCCGACGAGCCGACGACGGCGCTCGACGTCACCATCCAGGGCCAGATCCTCGATCTCATCAAGGTGTTGCAGGAAGAGGAGGGCATGTCGGTCCTCTTCATCACGCACGACATGGGCGTGGTGGCCGAGATCGCCGACCGCACCATCGTCATGTATCGGGGCGAGGCGATCGAGACGGGCGCGACGGCGGATATTTTCCGCAACGGCCAAAAACCCTACACCCGTGCGCTGCTGTCGGCCGTGCCGCGCCTCGGTTCGATGGCCGGGCACGATTGGCCGCTGCGCTTTCCCATCGTCGATGTCGCGACGGGCAAGCGCAGCGAACCGACGGAGGTGGCCGGCACGATCGAAAACAGCGCGCGGCCAGTGCTGGACGTGAAGAACCTGACCACCCGCTTCGACGTTTTGGGCGGCCTGCTCGGGCGCAAGGTCGGCGCTGTGCATGCGGTGGAAAACGTCTCCTTCGATCTCGCCCAGGGCGAGACGCTGTCGCTGGTCGGCGAATCCGGTTGCGGCAAATCCACCACCGGCCGTTCCATCACCCGCCTCGTCCAGCCGAACGCCGGCACGGTCAGCCTGGAGGGGCAGGACGTGCTGACACTCGACACGGCGGCCATGCGGCGCACGCGCCGTTCGATCCAGATGATCTTCCAGGACCCGTTCGCCAGCCTCAACCCGCGCATGACGGTCGGCGCCACGGTGGCCGAACCGATCGTCGAGCACGGGTTGGCGCCGCGCGCGCAGGCGCGGGAGAAGGCCGCTGACCTGCTGAAGCGAGTCGGCCTCAGCCCCGACATGATGAAGCGCTACCCGCACGAATTCTCCGGCGGCCAGCGCCAGCGCATCTGCATCGCCCGCGCCCTGGCGCTCGACCCGAAAGTGATCGTCGCCGACGAGAGCGTTTCGGCGCTGGACGTCTCGATCAAGGCGCAGGTCTGCAACCTTTTGATGGACTTGCAGCAGAGCCTGAAGCTCGCCTTCCTGTTCATCTCGCACGACATGGCGGTGGTCGAGCGCGTCAGCCACCGCGTCGCGGTGATGTATCTCGGCGAAATCGTCGAGATCGGCCCGCGCGCGGCGGTGTTCGCCGACCCCCGCCATCCCTACACGAAGAAGCTGATGGCGGCGGTGCCGGTGCCCGATCCCGCCCGTCGCGGCATGCGGCGCAACCTCGTCGCCGACGAATTGAAAAGCCCGGTGCGGCCGCTCGGCTACACGCCGCCGGCGCGCCACTACGACGAAGTGGCGCCCGGCCACCTGGTGCGCGTCGACGATAGCATGTGAACGGGCGGCGCGGCCACCCAGCATCAGGCTTTGGTTGTATTGGACTTAGATCGGAGCACGATATAATTCATAATCAACAAGCAGGGAGAAGAACATGTCGAACATGACCATGCGGCTCGCCGGCGCGCTTTTCGGAGCCGTCGCACTTTCCAGTTTCCCGGCCATGGCGGAAGACCTCGTGCTGGGCGCCTCGGTGCAGTTGACCGGGCCGGTGGCCAACACCGGCCGCTACTACAAGGACGCCTACCAGTTCACCATCGACAAGATCAACGAGGCGGGCGGCGTGAAGGTCGGCGACAAGCAGTACAAGCTGGCGCTCAAGCTCTACGACAACCAGTCGGACGTGAACCTGTCGGTGCGCCAGTACACGCAGCTCATCTCGCAGGACAAGGTGAACCTGCTGCTCGGCCCCTTCGCCTCCAATTTCGCGCTGGCCGATTCGGCCGTGTCGGAAAAATACCAGGTGCCGATGGTGCAGGGCGGAGGCGCCTCCGACCAGATCTTCTCGCGCAAGTTCAAATACATCTTCGGCACGCTGGCGCCGGCGAGCAACTACTTCGGCTCGACAGTCAAGATGATGAAGGAACTGGACCCGGCGCCGAAATCCGTGGCGCTGCTCTATGCCGACGATGCGTTCGACGTGTCGGTGGCGGAAGGCACGCGGCCGCTGCTCAAGGACGCCGGCATCACGGTGGCGCTGGACGAGCGCTACACCTCGAACGCCAGCGACTTCAACTCGCTGCTGTCGCAGATCAAGAGCGCCAATGTCGACGCCGTGCTGGTCGCCGGCCACGAGACGGAAATCCTCAACTTCGTGCGGCAGGCGAAGAGCCTGGCGGTGGCCCCGAAACTCTATTCCTTCACCGTCGGCGTGCCGAGCGAGGACTTCCGCAAGGCGCTCGGCAAGGATGCCGATTATGCTTTCGGCATGAGCGCCTGGCTGCCTTCGGCGGACCTCAAGGACAAATACTTTGGCGACGCCGCCGCCTTCGCGGAAGCCTACAAGGCGAAGTTCGGCTATGAGCCCGATTATCACGCCGCTTCCGGCGCCGCCGACGTCGAGGCGCTGGCGCAGGCGGTCGAGGCGGCCGGCACGCTCGACCCCAAGGCCGTGCGCGACGCCATCGCCAAGCTGAGCTTCGACAGCCTCTACGGCAAGATCGCCTTCGCCGAGAACGGCCAGATCGACCTGCCGCAGACGGTCATCCAAGTGCAGGACGGGAAGGTCGCGGCCGTCTACGGCGCCAAGGGCTTCATCGAGAAGCCGAAATATCCGATGCCGGCGTGGAACGCGCGCTAACGGCGGAACCGACGACGGCGCCGCCCGGCGGGACGGACGGCGCCGCTGCACCCGAAGCGGCGCCTGCGGGTTTTCGTTTACCGCCGCTTCGCCTATGACTTGACCGGAGAGGGGACCGATCCGTGGATCTGCTGGCGCAAATCCTGATCAACGGCGTGCTTCTGGGCGGGCTCTATGCCGTCATGGCGCTGGGGCTGGCGCTGGTGTGGGGCGTGCTCAACATCGTCAACCTGGCGCACGGCGCCTTCATCATGCTGGGCGGCTATCTCTCCTGGCATCTCTACACCTATCTCGGCATCGACCCGTTCCTCGGCCTGCCGATCACCGCCGTGGTGATGTTCTGCCTCGGCTACGTTCTGCAACGCGGCGTGCTCAACCTCATCGTGCGGGCGCCGATGTTCAACACGCTGCTCATCACCTTCGGGCTTGAGGTGGTGCTGACCTATCTGGCGCAGCTCGCCTTCTCGGCCGACTTCCGCACCATCAATCCGTCCTATGCCGGTTCCAGCATCGCGCTCGGTCCGGTGGTGGTGCCGGTGGCGCGCCTGATGGCCTTCGGCGTCGCCGTCGCGCTGACGGTCGGCATGTGGCTGTTCCTGCTGCACAGCCGGCTCGGCCGCGCCATCCGCGCCACGGCGCAGAACCTCGTCGCCGCCCGCCTCTACGGCGTCGAGCCGCGCCATCTCTACGCCATGACCTTCGGCATCGGCATCGGGCTGGCGGGGGCGGCCGGCGGGCTCTACGGCACAGTCTCGCAGATCGACCCCTATATCGGCGCGACGCTGACGGCCAAATCCTTCGCCATCGCCATCATCGGCGGCCTCGACAATCCGCTCGGCGTGCTCGTCGGCGGGCTGGTGCTCGGCATCATCGAATCGCTGACCGTGCTCTATGTCGGCGCCACCTTCGGCGACGTCGCGAGCTTCGGCGTGCTGGTGCTGGTGCTGATCTTCCGGCCAAGCGGCCTTCTGGGGAAAACGGCATGAAGGGGCTGCGCTGGATTCTTATCGTCGCGGCACTTGCCGTGCTCGCAGCCGTGCCGTGGTTCGGCTCGGACGTGCTGGTGCAGTTCGGCATCAACGCATTGCTGCTGGCCGTGCTGGCGCAGGGCTGGAACATCATCGGCGGTTATGCCGGCTACGCCTCCTTCGGCAATTCGGTCTTCTACGGGCTGGGCAGCTATGGCGTGGCGATTGCTATGGTGCAGTGGGAACTGCCGTTCGCCGTCGGCATGGTGTTCGGCGTGGTGCTCGCCGTCGCCTTCGCCTTCCTGCTCGGCCTGCCGGTGCTCAGGCTCAGGGGCCACTATTTCGCCATCGCCACGCTGGCGCTGGCGCAGGTGATGATCGCCATCGTCTCCAACCTCTCCATCGCCGGGCAGAACATCGGCCTCGTGCTGCCGCCGCTCAACGACGACCGGCTGTTCTACGAACTGTCGCTCGTCCTTCTGGTGGCGGCGACCGCAACCGTGTTCTGGCTGACGCGCAGCCGCTTCGGCTTCGGTTTGATCGCCATTCGCGAGAACGAGGAGGGGGCGGCGGTGATGGGCGTCAACACCACGCTCTACAAGGTGCTGGCCTTCGCGCTGTCGGGCGTATTCTCGGCGCTCGCCGGTGGCATCCACGCCTACTGGATCACCTTTTTGGACCCCGCCAGCGCTTTCGACATCAGCCTGAACGTCAAGATGATCATCATGGCGGTGTTCGGCGGGCCGGGCACGGTGCTGGGGCCGGTGCTCGGCGCCTTCGTGCTCTCCACCGTGTCGGAACTGCTGTCCAGCGAGATCACCAGCGTCGCCGGCCTGTTCTTCGGCCTCGTGGTGGTGGTGGCGGTGATCTTCATGCCGCGCGGCGTCGCCGACCTGATGCGCCGCTTCCGCACGACGGGCTGGCGCTACTTCGTCGAGAACCTGAAGGCGCACCGCATATGAGCGCCGTTCTCGAAATCACCAACGTGACGCGCCGCTTCGCCGGCCTGATCGCCGTCAACGACGTCTCCTTCACGCTGAACCAGGGCGAGATCCTTGGCGTCATCGGCCCGAACGGCGCCGGCAAGACGACGCTGGTCAGCCTGATTTCGGGCACGCTGGCGCCGACCGCCGGCGACATCGCCTTCGAGGGCCGCTCGATCACGGCCCTTCCCGCCTACCAGCGCGCCCGGCTCGGCATCGGCCGCACCTTCCAGATCATGCGGCCCTTCCCCGGCCTGTCGGTGCTCGACAACGTTGCGGTCGGCGCGTTGTTCGGCCATGGCGGCGGCGAGTCCGATCTTGCGAGGGCGCGCGAACTGGCGCGGGCGCAACTCGATTTCGTCGGGCTGGCCAAATTCGCCGACCAGCGCGCCGACGAGCTTGGCGGCCCGAGCCGCAAGCGCCTCGAACTCGCCAAGGCGCTCGCCATGCAGCCCAAGGTGCTTCTGTGCGACGAGGTGATGGCTGGCCTCAACCTTGTCGAGATCGACGAGGTGATCGACGTGCTGAAACGTGTGCGCGAGCGCGGCATTTCCATCCTCGTCATCGAGCACGTCATCAAGGCGATCAAGAGCCTGTCCGACCGCCTGCTTGTGCTGCACCACGGCGAGAAGATCGCCGACGGCGACCCCGACGCGGTGCTGTCCGATGCGCAGGTCGTGGAAGCCTATCTCGGACGGAGGCGGGCATGAGCGCGGCGGCCGAAAAGGGAACGGCCGGCGAGCCGGTTCTTGTCGTGGACGGGCTCGGCGCCGGCTATGGCGAAATGCCGGTGCTGAAGGGCGTGTCGCTGGAGATCCGCCGCGCCGAGATCGTTGCACTTGTCGGCTCCAACGGCGCCGGCAAGACGACGCTCTTGCGTGCGCTGTCGCGCGTCATCGCCTGCACCGGCAAGGCCTCCTTTCTCGGCCGCGACCTCGTGCCGTTGACGCCGGACGAGGCGTTCGGTGCGGGCCTCGTGCAGGTGCCGGAGGGCCGCCAGCTTTTCGACCGCATGACGGTGGAGGACAATCTGCTCATGGGCGCCTACCGGCGCGCCGACAAGGCGGCGATCGCCGGCGATCTGGAGCGCATGTACGGCCTGTTCCCGCGCCTCGGCGAGCGGCGGCGGCAGCTCGCCGGCTCGATGTCGGGCGGCGAGCAGCAGATGTGCGCCATGGCGCGCGGCCTGATGGCGCGGCCGCAACTGCTGATGATCGACGAGATGAGCCTCGGCCTTGCGCCGGTGGTGGTCGAGCAGTTGATGGAAGTTCTGGCGACGATCCGCGGCGAGGGCGTCACCGTGCTGCTGGTCGAGCAGGACATCCATCTGGCGCTGTCGGGCGCCGACCGCGGCTATGTCATGGAGACGGGCTCGATCGTCCACAGCGGCGACGCCAAGGCGCTGATCGACGATCCCGCCGTGCGCAAGGCCTATCTGGGACTCTGAGGCCGCAGCGGCATCTGGGAACGGTCTGGGTTGGGGTGGCGCCGCCATATGTGATAAAGCCGGTCCTTGCCGGGCGAAAAACAGCTTCCCTCCGGCCATGAGACAGCCGAGGTATCCGCAATGACGCTCGTCAACCAGATCCTTGCCGGCGAAATCGCCCCGCTCGGGACGAAGGCCGCACCGAGCGCCATCCGCAAGCGTCCGGTGGCAGGGCGCATGTTCGTCGGCCGCGAGGGGCTGGCGGGCGACGCGCAGGGCGACCGCAAGCATCACGGCGGCCCGGACAAGGCGCTGCACCATTACGCCTTCGAGCACTACGCCTACTGGCTCGGCGCCCTCGGCGGGCGCGCCGTCCTGAACCAGCCCGGCGCTTTTGGCGAAAACCTCTCGACCGTCGGCATGACCGAGGACACGGCGGCGATCGGCGACGTCTTCCGGCTCGGCGGCGCCGTCATCCAGATCAGCCAGGGCCGCCAGCCGTGCTGGAAGCTGAACGCGCGCTTCGAGGTGCCGGACATGGCCGCGCGGGTGCAGAAGACCGGCTTTACCGGCTGGTACTACCGCGTCATCGAGGAAGGCTTTGTCGAGGCCGGCGACTCTCTCGTCCTTCAGGACCGCGTCTCGCCGGAGTGGACGCTGCGTCGAGCCTGGCGCGTCCTCTACGTCGATACCATGAACCTCGACGATCTCGCCGCCATGGCCGCCCTGCCGCACCTGCCGCAAGGCTGGCGCGGCCATGCCGAGCGCCGGCTGGCGACCCGCACCGTCGAGGACTGGAACGCGCGGCTGTCGGGAAGCTGAGTGTTTTGCCGGCGGCGGGCTTTCCGCTACCGGGACGGCACCGCGCATCCGGCCTCGTCGCAACCGTCCTTTGCATCGTCGGCCGCAGCCGCCTCCACCGGCCGGGCCGCTTCCGCCAGCAGGGCGCCGACCGTGTAGCCGAGCGCGAGATCGTCCATCTGGCCGAAATGGTGCTGGCGTAGCCGCCCAGTGCGGTCGATGACCAGCGTCGTCGGCGTTCCGCGCAGGCCGTAGCGCTCCATCGTCACCGGCAGCGGGCCATTCGTTCCCGCCTGGTCGACGCCGATCGGGAACGTCAGGCGGTATTCGTGGATGAAGGCCTCCAGCGCCAGCGGCGTCATCGCCGCATGATGCTCGAAGACGGTGTGCAGGCCGACGACCGCGACATCGGCGGCGCCGAACATGCGGTGAAGCTTCTCGGCCTGCGGCAAGGCGTGCGAGACGCAGCCGGGACACAGCATCTGGAAGGCGTGCAACACGACGACACGGCCGCGCAGGCCTTGAAGCGTCAGCGGCGTGCGCGTGTTGAACCAGCGGCTGACGACAAGCTCCGGTGGAAAATCGTCCGTCATTTTCGCCTCCGTGAACGGGGCGGCCCGTCTTTGCCGGGCGCGCGCCAATACGTCTATACCCGGCCGGCCGGCGCGTCACGCGATGCGGCGGCTGCCGCGCGATTCCGTCGCGCCGGCCCTTTGCATCGGCGCCCGCACGGCCTACATGCTGTCGATCATGAAGAAGATCGGTTTTCTGTCCTTCGGCCACTGGTCGCCATCCCCACATTCGCAGGTGCGCACGGCCTCCGACGCGCTGCTGCAATCCATCGACCTTGCGGTCGCGGCCGAGGAACTGGGCGCCGACGGCGCCTATTTCCGCGTCCACCATTTCGCCCGCCAGCTCGGCTCGCCGTTTCCGCTGCTGGCCGCCGCCGGCGCCAGGACCAGCCGCATCGAACTCGGCACCGCCGTCATCGACATGCGCTACGAGAACCCGCTCTATATGGCCGAGGATGCCGGCGCCGCCGACCTCATCGCCGGCGGGCGCCTGCAACTCGGCATCAGCCGCGGCTCGCCCGAGCAGGTGATCGACGGCTGGCGCTATTTCGGTCATGCCCCGGCGGAAGGCGAAAGCGACGCCGACATGGCCCGCCGCCATGCGGAAGTGTTTCTGGAAGTGCTGCGCGGCAAGGGTTTCGCCGAGCCGAACCCCAGGCCCATGTTCGCCAACCCGCCCGGCCTGCTCAGGCTGGAGCCGCATTCGGAAGGCCTGCGCGAGCGCATCTGGTGGGGCGCGGCCACCAACGCCACCGCCGAATGGGCGGCGAAGCTCGGCATGAACCTGCAAAGCTCGACGCTGAAATTCAACGAGGGCGGCCAGCCCTTCCACGTCCAGCAGGCCGAGCAGATCCGCGCCTATCGCGCCGCCTGGAAGGCGGCCGGCCATGCGCACGAGCCGCGCGTCTCGGTCAGCCGCTCCATCTTCGCGCTGATGGACGACCGCGACCGCGCCTATTTCGGCCACGGCAACCAGGGCAGCGACCAGATCGGCCTGATCGAAGCGAACACGCGCGCCATCTTCGGCCGCAACTACGCCGCCGAGCCAGACGTGCTGGTCAAGGAACTCGCCGGCGACGAAGCCATCGCCGAGGCGGACACGCTGCTGCTGACCGTACCCAACCAGCTCGGCGTGGACTACAACGCCCATGTCATCGGCACGATCCTGACCCATGTGGCGCCGGCGCTCGGCTGGCGCTGAGGTCGCGGCCCTTTCGGTGGAGGCACCATGAAACCGCTCGCCGTCACCATGGGCGACCCCTGCGGGATCGGACCGGAAATCTGCTGCAAGCTGTTCATGCAGGCGCTGCCGCGCCCGGCCTTCGTCGTCGGCGACGTCGGCGTGCTCGGCCGCACCGCCGCGTCGCTGGGGCTCGACCTTGCGGTGCGCGCAATCGCGGCGCCCGGCGAGGCGAGGGCCGAGGCCGGCGCGCTCGACGTGCTGCCGGTGACGGACCTCGCCGCCGACCTGCCGGTCGGTCGCATCGACGCCCGCGCCGGCCACGCCGCCTACGACTATGTCGTGGCGGCGATCGGCCAAGCCAAGGCCGGCACGGTCGATGCGATCGTCACCGCGCCGCTAGCCAAGGAGGCGATGAAGGCGGCCGGCATCGCCTATCCCGGCCACACCGAGATCCTGGCGGCCGAGACGGGCACGCAGGATTTCGCCATGATGCTGGCCAACGACGAATTGCGCACGGTGCTGGTGTCGATCCACGTCTCGCTCGCCGAGGCGATCGCGCTGGTCAGGCGGGCGCGGGTGCTGAAGACGATCCGGCTGGCGGAGCGCGCCTGCCGCGCCTTCGGCATTGAGCGGCCGCGCGTCGCCATCGCCGGGCTCAACCCGCATGCCGGCGAAGGGGGGCTGTTCGGCAGAGAAGACATCGAGGAGATCGCGCCGGCCATCGCCGACGCGCGCGCCGAAGGCATCGAGGCGTCCGGTCCCTATCCCGGCGACACCGT
Organism: Mesorhizobium sp.; assembly: GCF_017306545.1. Taxonomy (GTDB): domain Bacteria; phylum Pseudomonadota; class Alphaproteobacteria; order Rhizobiales; family Rhizobiaceae; genus Mesorhizobium. The sequence continues at coordinate 15,186 of NZ_JAFKID010000035.1, read as the reverse complement.
CTTCATGCGGGCGCGGCGCGGCGAGTTCGACATCGTCGTGGCGCAATATCACGACCAGGGCCTGATCCCGGTCAAATATCTCGGCATCGAGCGCGGCGTGAACGTCACCGTCGGCCTGCCCTTCGTGCGCACCTCGGTCGACCACGGCACCGCCTTCGACATCGCCGGAACGGGCAGGGCGGACGCCTCGTCGCTGCGCTACGCCTTCGACCAGGCGGTGCGGCTGGTCGAGGCCGCCGCCCATAGCGGATAGGCCGCTTTTCAAGGTGACGGTTGTCAAATGTCCAAATCTGGACTATATGCAAGTTCGGACTTGAAAGACAGGATGGTCGCCATGCCGCTGGCAGCATTGCACACCGGATATTTGCAGGAACCCGTCGCGGCCGGCCCGGACCGGCTCGACCCGGACCGCTTCTCGCCGCGCAACCGCCGCCGCCTCAGCGGGCCGGGCCTGCGCACCTTCCTGACGATCGCCGACCTGTGGGGGCTGAACGAGGAGGAGCGCCGGCTGATCCTCGGCTATCCGTCGCGCTCGACCTACCACGCCTGGGCGAAGGCGGCGCGCGAGCACCGCGATTTCACCCTCGACGTCGACAGCCTCGCCCGCATCTCGGCCGTGCTCGGCATCCACCAGGCGCTCGGCGTGCTGGAGGAAAACGAGCAGGCGGCGGTCGGCTGGCTGCGTTCGCCCAATTTCGCGCGCGTCTTCGGCGGGCAGCCGCCGCTGCGGCTGGTCGCCAGCGGCTTGCAGGACGGGCTGATGACGGTGCGCCGCTATCTCGACGCCGCGCGCGGCGGGCTGCACATGGAGCCCAACGATATCGACGCCGACCCCCGGCCCTACGACGAAGCGGACATCGTGCTGCGGTGAACCCGTCGCCGGACAACGGAGACAGGGGGGCTGCGGACAAGACGGCTGACGAGAGCGCGCAACCGGCCGAGACGCCACCGCTGCATTCGGCCTTCCCGCGGACCCAGGCGCCGCGGCCGGCCTGGCGGCTGATCCCCTCGCAATTCCCGCCCATCGGCCTGTTCGACACGGTGGCGACCGCCGCCGACCTGGGTGCAGCGATGGAACTGGCCGGCTGGACCAACGACCGGCTGGTGACGGAGCGCATCGCCCGCCTGCCGCAAGCGGAATGGGTCTACGGGCGGCCGAATTCCAGCGTCGTCATGGCCTCCTTCCTGCATGTCGCGCCGGGCGGCATGCGCTTCAACGGCGCCGAGCTCGGCGCCTGGTACGCGGCCGCCGACATCCGCACCGCCGCGGCCGAAGTCGGCCATCACCTGCGCCGCGAGGCGGCGAGCCGCGCGCTACCCGGCCTTCGCCGCGTCTACCGCAGCTATGCCGCGCGCCTCGACGGCGGCTTCGTCGATATCCGCCGCGCCCACGCGCCGGCGGGGCAGGGGCCGCTGCTCGACCCTCTCTACGATCCGCAGGCCTATGTCCGCTCGCAGCCCTTCGGCGAGGCCGTCCGCGACGCGGCGCTGGCGGGGATCGTCTTCGACAGCTTGCGCCTTGCCGGCGGCGTCAACGCCGTCGCCTACCGGCCCTCGCTGGTGCTCGATATCGTCCAGGCCGATCACTACGCCATCCATGTCCGCCGCGACGAACGCCGCATCGACGTCGAGTGGCTGAAGGCAGGCGCCTGAAAGCACCGGCGGGTCAGCCGGCGTCGGGCGAGAGCAGGCGGCGCAGCACGGCGAACTGGCGCTGCACAAGGCCGGGAAGGGCCGCCGCGTCGAACTCGGGCATGTGGACAAGCGACCAGCGGTCCATCGCCTGCAACAGCGCCATGACAAGCTCCGCTTGCAACGAAGCCGGCAGGTCGTCGCGCACCGCTCCGCAGGAGCGGCCGGCGGCGAGCACGCGGCCCAGCCAATCTTCAACGCCGGCAAGCACCCGGCGGAGCGCTGCGCTGCGCTCGGCCGACAGGTCGGGAAGGTAGAAGATCCGGCCGAGATCGGCATACCATGCCTGTTTCGCCGAAGCCGCCAGCGCGCCGGCCATGAACGCCTCGACGCGGTTCCAGAAATCGGCGCCGGCCAACGTCTCGGGGACGGGCGCGGCGAGGTCGCGCGCCAGCGCCGCCGAGGCTTCCTCGACCACCCGGTCGAACAGCGCCTCCTTCGAGCCGAAGTAGTGGTAGAACGAGCTCTTGCTCATGCCGCAGGCGCGGATGACGGCGTTGAGCGACGCCTGCTCGAAGCCGTGCCCGGCGAATTCGCGCGCCGCCGTCGCCAGCAGGTGCCTGTAGCGCTGCGGCGCCATCACGCCGGGAACCCGATCACTCATCTGTGTAGTCTAGCAGACTGGACCGCGCGGTCCAGATGCCTTATCTGAATTTGGACCGATCGGTCCACTGCACAGCGGCACGGCTCACAAGGAGACAAGGCATGTTCATCGAAACGTCTGTACGGGACCAGGTGGAACGGCAGCGCGGCGACCGGCTGCGCGTGCTCGTCGTCGGCGCCGGCGTCGCCGGGCTGACCTTGGCCCAGCTTCTGCGGCGGGGCGGCCTGCATCCGGTGCTGGTGGAGCGTGCGCCGGCCGAGGCGGACGAAGGCTACATGCTGGCGCTGATGCCGCTGGTCGATCCGGCCATGCAGGCGCTCGGCGTGCGCGACGCATACCGCGCCGGCAGCGTGCCCTTCCACCACTATCGCCTGCACGGCCACAGCGGCCCGCTGCTGCGCGAATACGAGATCGACACGCTGCTTAACGCCTATGGCGACTATCGCGGCCTCGCCCGCGGCGAACTGCTGGAGGTACTGGCCACGCACGGTGCGCCGATCAGCCACGGCGCCACGCTGAAGACGCTGCGGCAGGCGGCGGACAGGGTGGAGACGATGCTGGAAGACGCCGACGGCACCGTCGAGGCCGCCTTCGACGCGGTCGTCGTGGCGGACGGACTGCATTCACCGGAGCGGGCCTGGCTGCTCGACCCCGGCCAGGTGGCGACCTACGACACCGGCTGGGCCGGCTGGGTCGCCTGGATCGACGCCGACGCCGCCCATACCGATCAGGGCGACGAGATCTGGGGCGCGAACTTCTTCGTCGGCATCTACCCGGTCAAGGGCCGCGCCGGCGTGTTCGTCGGCGGCGACCGCGCCGACATGGAAAAGGGACCGGCCGCCTTCATCGCCGGCATCCGCAGCCAATTGAGCAGCCTCGACCCATGGCTGGAACAGGGCCTCGCGAAAGTCGAAGCCGGACAAAACCTCTACTTCTGGAAGCTGACGGACTGTCGGGCCGACAAATGGGCGGTGGGCCGCGTGGCGCTGCTCGGCGACGCCGCCGCCGGCTTCCTGCCGACCGCCGGCATCGGCGCCGGCATGGCGATGGAATCGGCATCGGTGCTGGCGCCGCGCCTGCTCGACGCCGGCCCCGACACCGTCGCCGAGGCGCTGCTCGCCTATGAGCGCGCGCAGCGGCCGCGCGTCGAGGCGGCGCAGGACAATTCCCGCCAGTTGGCGAAACTGATGTTCCGCCGCAGCCGCGCTCTGGCGGTCATCCGCGACCTGGCGGTGCGGCTGGTGCCGCTCTCCACCGTGCTGCAACCGATCCGCAAGCTGCTCGACGACCGGCCGCTGCCGGCCTGACGATTCGCGATCGCCGCCGCCGGCGATTGATCGCGGGACGGCCATACCTTGCGACAGAACCCGCCAGTTCGCGCAAGTCAGTCGCATAACATACGTTATGGAACCAAAATCCGTCAGCGGATTCAGCGGCATGGATCGCCACGGACATTATAACGGATAGCGGCGGCCGCCGGAACGGCCGCGCCTCAGTGTGCCTTGCCGGCGCTCCCGCAGCAGGCGCTTTTGGCCATGAAGGCGGCGACCACCGTTTCGGCGATGGCGACGAAGCGCGCCGCAGCACCCTGTGGGCCGGCGCTGCGCCAGTTGAAGCGGGCGCCTTCGATCAAAAGGGTCAGCGCATCGACAAGCAGGTCCGGTTCGGCCACGCCGGCGTCGCGGCAGAGCGCGGCAAGGCGTCTCTTGTGGCCCTTGCGGATTTCCTCCACCACATGGCGCGCCGGATGGTCGCTCTCGACCAGTTGGGCCGCGGCGTCCAGCAGTTCGCAATTGCAATGGGCGACGGTGACGAAATCGCCGGCCCGCCTCACCCAGTCCTGGAGCTGCGCCTTCGGATCGTCCGGATGCGCCGCCTTCAGGTCCGTCCAGAAGTCTTCGGCTTCGGCCGCGGCCCGCTCGATGCAGACGACGACCAGATCGTCCTTCGAACCGAAGTGACGGTAGAGCGTCATCTTGTTGCTTTCGGCGGCCTCGGCGATGGCGTCGACGCCGATCCCCCTTATGCCGTGCTTGCGGAACAGGTCGCGCGCCGCATCGATGATGCGTTCGCGCGGCGGCGGCGCCAATCTGGCAGGAGCAGTCATCAGCGTTTCCTCGGCTTCGGTCTTGTCGCCGAATGGCCCTTGACAATGTTACCAACCCGTAACATCTACTGTTACTAGATAGTAACATCTGCTGTCGCAAGTCAAGACCAGGCCACAGTTCCGGCGACGCACCAAGGCGGTGCGAAGCAGGCCTTTTTGCGTCCCGGCTCTGGCCGATCGTCCTGATTTGCGAACGGCGGCCGGCCGCCACGGCGCCGGGCTGCAAGGATCGACCGCCCATGGTTAGGTTTTTCATCGAACGGCCGATCTTCGCCTCTGCGATCGCCATCATCATGGTGATGGCCGGCTCCATCTGCTATTTCCTGCTGCCGGTTTCGCAGTTCCCCGACATCACGCCGCCGCAGATCGTGGTGGCCGCCAACTATCCGGGCGCCAGCGCGCAGGTGGTGGCCGATACCGTGACGACGCCTCTGGAGCAGCAGCTCAACGGCGTGCCGGGCATGCTCTATATGTCCTCGACCAGCTCCAACGACGGCTCTGCCCGCATCACCATCTCCTTCCAGGTCGGCTATCCGATCGACATCGCGGCGATGGACGTGCAGAACCGCGTTTCCCAGGCGGCGCCGGCGCTGCCGGCCATCGTCAACCAGACGGGCGTGACCGTCACCAAGCAGAACCCGAACTTCACGGTGCTGGTCAACCTCACCTCGCCGGACAAGTCGGTCGATTTCACGACGCTCAGCAACTACGCCTACCTGCAAATCCTCGATCCCATCAAGCGCCTGCCGGGCGTCGGCGACGTGCAGTTCTTCGGCGAGCGGCGCTATTCGATGCGCGTCTGGCTCGATCCCGACCGGATGGCCAGCCTCGGCATCACCGCCGTCGACGTCCACAACGCCATCGCCGAGCAGAACATCCAGGTCGCCGCCGGCAAGATCGGCCAATCGCCGGCGCCGGCCGGCACGCCCTTCGAGGTGCAGGTCAACGCCGTCGGCCGGCTGAGCGACCCGCAGCAGTTCGGCGACATCGTGCTGCGTGCCGACACGGCGACGGGCGCGGCCGTGCGGCTGCGCGACGTCGCCCGCATCGAACTCGGCGCGCTGCTCTATTCGTCCTCCTTCAGCTTCAACGGCCAGCAGAGCGTCGTGCTGGCCGTGTTGCAGGCGCCCGGCACGAATGCGCTCGACCTGCAGAACCAGGTCAAGACCAAGATGGCGCAACTGTCGAAGCGCTTCCCCGCCGGCATGTCCTACGACATGTTCTACGACACCACGCGCTTCGTCTCGGCGGCGATGGAAGACGTCGTCAAGACGCTGGTCGAGGCGCTGGCGCTGGTCGTCCTCGTCGTCTTCATCTTCCTGCAAAGCTGGCGCGCGACGATCATCCCCACCATCGCTATCCCGGTGTCGCTGGTGGCGACGCTGACGGTGATGTACCTGCTCGGCTTCTCGCTCAACATGCTGAGCCTGCTCGGCATGGTGCTCGCCATCGGCCTCGTCGTCGACGACGCCATCGTCGTGGTGGAAAACGTCGAGCGCCAGCTCGAGGCCGGCCTGCCGCCGCTTCAGGCGGCGAAGCGGGCGATGCAGGAGGTGACGGGGCCGATCATCGCCACCACCGGCGTGCTTCTCGCCGTCTTCGTGCCGGTCGCCTTCATTCCCGGCGTCGCCGGCCGGCTCTATAACCAGTTCGCGCTGACGGTCGCCATTTCCTTCGCCATCTCGGCCTTCAATTCGCTGACGCTGAGCCCGGCGCTGAGCGCCGTCTTCCTGCGCCATCGCGGCCCGCCCCGCTTCGTCCTGTTCCGCTGGTTCAACGCCGGCTTCCACTGGCTGTCCGACGTCTACGCCGGCAGCATCAGGGGGCTGGTGCGCTGGCGCTGGGCGCTGCTCGGCGTCTTCGTGCTGGCGCTCGGCGGCACCTACATGCTGGCGCAGCGCATCCCCTCGACCTTCCTGCCGGTCGAGGACCAGGGCTATTTCTTCGTCGTCATCCAGCTTCCCGACGGCGCCTCGGTGGAGCGCACGGAGGCGGTGGCGAAGCGCTCGGAGGAAATCATCCGCGGCCTGCCGGGCGTCGAATCGGTCGGCTCGGTCGTCGGCTTCTCCTTCCTCACCTTCGCCAACCAGTCCAACGCCGGCGTTCAGTTCGCGGTGCTGAAGCCGTGGAACGAACGCGGCCCGCAGGAAAGCGCCACCGCCTTGCGCGAGGCCGCGCAGGCCAAGCTGATCCAGATTCCCGACGCACTGGTGCTCGCCTTCGATCCGCCCTCCATCCAGGGCCTCGGCACCACCGGCGGTTTCGAGTTCCAGGTCGAGGACCTGACCGGGCGCGGCGCGGTGGCGCTGGACGAGGCCACGCAGGCGCTGATCGCCGAGGCGCGCAAGCAGCCGGAACTCAACCCGTTCACGCTGTTCACCACCTATTCCACCTCGACGCCGCAATACCGCTACGATCTCGACCGCGACAAGGCCAAGCTGATGGGCCTCAGCCTGCCCGACATCTTCTCGACGCTGCAAATCTATCTCGGTTCGCTCTACGTCAACGACTTCAACCTGTTCGGCCGCACCTTCCGCGTCACCCTCCAGGCCGAGCCGCAGGCGCGCGCGGCGCCGACCGACATTTCCCGCCTCTATGTGCGCAGCGCGTCGGGCGAGATGGTGCCGCTCTCCACGCTGGGCACGCTGAAACCGATGGCGGGACCGGAGACGGTGACGCACTACAACAACTATCCCTCGGCGCTGGTCAACGGCGCGGCCGCTCCGGGCTTCTCCTCCAGCCAGGCGATCGCCGCCATGCAGCGGGCGGCGGCGACGGCGCTGCCGCGCGACTTCGCCTTCGAATGGACCGGCATCACCTATCAGGAGATCCGCGCCGGCTCGATCGCCACGCTGGTCTTCGGCCTCGCCATCGTCTTCTGCTTCCTCATCCTGGCGGCGCAGTACGAAAGCTGGTCGATGCCCTTCATGGTGCTGCTCGCCGTGCCGCTGGCGCTGCTCGGCGCGCTGGCGGCGCTGTGGGTGCGCGGCATGCAGATCGACGTCTATTCGCAGATCGGATTCGTCATGCTGATCGGGCTGGCCGCCAAGAACGCCATCCTCATCGTCGAGTTCGCCAAGCGGCGGCGCGAGGAGGGGCTGGAGATCGTCGAGGCGGCGGCGGAAGCGGCGAAGCTGCGCCTGCGGCCCATCCTGATGACCGCCTTCGCCTTCATCCTCGGCGTCGTACCGCTGATGCGGGCGACAGGTGCGGGTGCGGCGAGCCGGCAGTCGATCGGCACCACCGTATTCGGCGGCATGCTGGCCGCGACCGTGCTCACTCTCGTCTTCGTGCCGGTCTTCTACGCCGTCCTCGAACAATGGCGCGAACGCCTGTCTTCAGCGCGGGACCACGGCCACACGGCGGCCGAGCCCGCCGAATAACCGGAGCAAAACCATGCGCAGCTTGAAACTCGGCATCAACGGAACGCTCATCGTCCTGGCGCTGGCCGGCGCCTACGGCCTCGGCCGGGACAATTTCGACATCTTCGGCAGCACCAGGGCCGGCGCCGCCACCGCACCGGCGCAGGCGCCGCAGGCGATGCCGGTGCCGGTCGTCGGCATCGTCAAGAAAACCATCCCGATCTATCTGGAATATTCCGCCCGTACCGAGGCGATCCGCAACGTCACGCTGAAGGCCAGGGCTTCCGGCTACCTGAAGGAACAGCTCGCCGCCGACGGCACGGACGTCAAGGCCGGCGCCCCGCTCTACCGGATCGACGCCAGCGACTACCAGGCCGCGCTCGACCAGGCGAAGGCGCAGGTGCAGCGCGACGCGGCCGCCCTCGACTACCTGCGCGGCAAGCTCGACCGCGGCAACGCGCTGGCGACGAGCGGCTATCTCGCCAAGGACGGCTTCGACCAGCGCGCCAGCGACGTGCAACAGGCCGAGGCGGCGCTCGCCATGTCGCGGGCGGCGCAGCGCACCGCCGAGCTCAATCTCGGCAACACCGAAATCCGCGCTCCCTTCGCCGGCCGGCTGGGCCGCAGCCAGGCGACGGAAGGCACGCTCGTCTCCAGCGCCGCCGGCACGCCGCTGAACGACCTGGTGCAATTGTCGCCGATCTACGTGACCTTCAACCCGAGCGAGCGGGAGCTGGCCGAGATCCGCAAGGCGCTGGCCGGCGGCAAGGTGGAGGCCGACGTGTTCCTGCCGGGCGACGCCAAGCCGCGCCTGACGGGCGCGCTGACCTTCATCGACAACGCGGTGGAAAGCGGCACCGGCACCGTCGTCGCGCGCGCCACCATCGACAACGCGGCGCTGGCGTTGCTGCCCGGCCAGTACGTGCACGTGCGCCTGCACATCAGCGAGCAGCCGGACGCGCTGATGGTGCCGCAGACGGCGCTGGGCTCAAGCCAACTCGGCAAATACGTCTATGTCGTCGGCAAGGGCAACGTGGTCGAGCAGCGGCTGGTGTCGCTCGGCCCCGTCGACGGCGACCTCGTCGCCCTTTCCTCCGGCGTCTCGGAAAGCGACCGCGTCATCGCCGGCAACCTGCAAAAGATCTTCCCCGGCGCGCCGGTGCAGCCGATCGCCGAGGTCAAGCCGCAGTCCTGACCTCGCCGCCCTGCCCGGCCTTCGGGAATCCGAGGCTTGGAACGGAATGCCGTTCCCCTGAATCGGCATTCCGTTCCAACTTCTTGTTTTCGGGGCATGACGTTCTCCGAAAAGTCTGCGACTTTTCGGCGTCATGTCCCGGCGCGATTTTCTCGCGCGGGGCCTCTTGACTGATAGATAACTCTCTGGTTATACGATAATCAATAACCACGGAGTTATTGATATCTCATGCCGGAAGGCCACGACACGATCTTCAGGACGCTCGCCGATCCGACCCGGCGGGCCCTCTTCGAGCGGCTGTGCCGCGACGGAGAGCAGACGGTGGGGGCGCTGACGACCTATTCCGGCGTCTCGCAGCCGGCCGTCTCAAAGCATCTCGGCATGCTGAGGCAGGCCGGGCTGGTGCGCGACCGCCACCACGGCCGCCAGACGCATTACAGCGCCGAGCCCGGCGCGCTCGCCCCCCTCGTCGACTGGACGCGCCGCATGGCCGACTTCTGGGAGGACCGGCTCGACGCCCTCGAAAATTTACTCAACAGGATGGACCAATGACCCAGGCCGCAGAAGAAACGCGCACCGTCGTCATCGAACGCGACATGCCGCACCCGCCGGAAAAGATCTGGCGCGCGCTGACCCAGCCGCACCTGATCCAGGAATGGCTGATGAAGAACGACTTCAAGCCGCAAGTCGGCCACCGCTTCAACCTCACCGGCGAATGGGGCGGCGTGCTGGACTGCGAGGTGCTTGCCGTCGAGCCCGGCAAGACGCTCGCCTATAGCTGGAACTTCGCCCATGAGGACGAAGCCTACGATCTCAGAAGCGTCGTCACCTTCACGCTGGCGCCGGCCGCCGGCGGCACCCGCCTGCGCGTCGAGCAGGCCGGCTTCCGGCCGCAGCAGAAGCAGGCCTATGGCGGCGCCAAGGCGGGCTGGACGCAATTCCTCGAAAAACTGGAGCACGTCGCGGCAAGCGAAGGATAGGACGGGCGGAACAGGCGCTCTCTCGCCAAACCTTGCCCCTTGAACTCGTTATGTCGGCGCCGCCCCTCACCCTTGCCCCCTCCCCGAAGACGGGGAGAGGGGATCGCGGAGGTCGCGGCTCTCTTCCCCTGCCCTGCACAAGACGGGCGGGAGGATCAGGGGCGGTTCCGACTGAAACCCACGCGACCCGTCTCACATATCAGGAGAAAAAATGAGCTGGAACAAATGGATAAGGCAGGGCCATCGCTGGCTCTCCATTCTCTTTACCGTCACCGTCGCCGCCAATTTTATCGCCATGGGGCTGGGCGAGCCGCCGGGCTGGATCGTCTATTCGCCGCTGCCGCCACTGTTCCTGCTGTTGTTCTCCGGCCTTTACATGTTCATCCTGCCCTACACGACGGCACGGCGCGGCGGGCGGGCGTGAACCGAAGCGCCGGCACGACGTTAAAGACGCGCGACCATCAGCACAGCGAGGCGACAATGACGAAGACAGAGTCCGAAGACATACAGGACGGCGCGGCGCCCTCCGCGCTGATCGACGCCAGGATCGAGCAGTTGGGCGGCTGGCGCGGAAAGGCGCTGGGGCAATTGCGCGCCCTCATCCGGCAGGCCGACCCCGCCGTGGTCGAGACGGTGAAGTGGCGCAAGGCGTCGAACCCGCTGGGGGTGCCTGTGTGGGAGCACGACGGTATCCTGTGCACCGGCGAAACCTACAAGGACAAGGTCAAGCTGACGTTCATGCGGGGCGCGGCTCTGGAAGACCCCGCCGGCCTGTTCAACGCCGGCCTCGACGGCGGCACCCGCCGCGCCATCGATTTCCACGAGGGCGCGGAAATCAATGAGCCGGCGTTCAAGGACCTGGTCCGCGCCGCCGTCGCCCTGAACGGCGTTTCCCGCAAGAAATAGTGAGAGTTTGCCCGGCCCGTCAGGGCCGCAGGCCGGGCGGCAGCGTCAGCTCGCACACCGCCGCGAAGAGCACGTCGACGCCCCGCGCCAGCTGTTCGTAGTCGGTCCATTCCTCGGGCGCATGCGAGATGCCGCCGCGGCTGGGCACGAAGACCAGTCCGGTCGGCGCGAAACCGGCCATGATCATGGCGTCGTGCCCCGCCCCGCTCACCATGCTGCGGCTCTTCAATCCGAGCGCCGCCGCGTGACGGGACAAGGTTGCGTGCAGGTCCGCCGAAAGCGGCACCGGCGGCACGAACAGTTGCTCTTCGATCTCGACCGTCAGGCCGTTGCCGCCCGCCGCCTCGATCGCCGAACGGGTTCGCTCCACCAGAGCGCGGACCGCTTCTTCTTGCGGCGCGCGGATATCGACGGTGAAGGTGACGAGGTCCGGGATCACATTGGCGCCGCCGGGGCGCACCTCCAGCTTGCCGACGGTGAGCACGGCGTCCGGCCCGGTTTCGCGCGCGAGATCGGGAAGCCGCGCCAGCGCGCCGACCGCGCCCACCAGCGCGTCGCGGCGGGCGTTCATCGGCGTCGTGCCGGCATGGCCGGCCTGCCCACGGACCGTCGCCTTCACCTGCGCCATGCCGACGATGCGCTCGACGATGCCGACGTCCTCGCCACGCGCTTCCAGCACCGGCCCCTGCTCGATGTGAAGTTCGAGAAAGGCGTGCAGCGAGCCCGGTTCCAGCACGGCGCGATGCGCCAGCGCAGGGTCCAGCCCGTAGGCCGTCATCGCTTCGGCCATAGTGACTCCGTCGTCGTCCGGCAGCGCGCCGAGGCGCGCCGTATCCAGCGCGCCGGTCAAGATGCGCGACGCCGCCAGACCGCCGCCGAAGCGCGTGCCTTCTTCCTCGATCATGGCGATCACCTCGACCGGCCGCTCGGGCAGGAGCCCGTGTTGCCGCAACAGGAAGGCGACTTCCAGTCCGGCGACGACGCCGGCCGGACCGTCGAACCTGCCGCCGTTGGGAACGGAATCGAAATGCGAACCGACCATGACGGCGGCGCGCTCGGGATTGGCGCCGTCCAGCCGGCCGATGACGTTGCCGATCTCGTCCTCGCGTACGCCGAGGCCGGCGGCCTCCATTTCGGCGCGCAGAAAATCGGCGGCCTGGCGAAATTGCGCGCTGTAGGTCAGCCGCGTCGTGCCCCGGCCGGGCGTCGCGGTAAACCGGTCGAGCCCTTCGATCAGGCGGCGGAGACGCTGCGGATCTGCAAACCGTGCCATTGAAGACGTTTCGCGAAAAACCTGCCGGAACGGCTGGAGCCGCCGGGCCCGGATGGAGAGAACGAACGGGCCTTGCTTCCCGCGGCCGCCGGCCTTTGTCAACCGGCGGCAAGCCGGCGGCCGTCAGAAATACTGCCAGACGTTGGACGCCTTGGCTTCGTCGGGCAGGCCGTCGAAGACGATCTGGCCGCTGTTCATGATGACGACGCGGTCGGCGATGCGGATGGCTTCCGCGACGTTCTGCTCGACCAGGATCGCCGTCATCGCCTTCGACTTGCAGATTGTCCTAACCTGGTCGAACAGCCGCTCGACCAGATTGGGCTGCAAGCCGATCGACGGCTCGTCGAGCAGCAGGCAATGCGGCGTGCCGATGATCGCCAGTCCCATCGCCAGCATCTGCTGCTGGCCGCCGCTCAGGTGCCCGGCGCGCTGGTGGCGGCGCTCGTCCAGGACGGGAAACAGCCGGTAGAGATCGTCGACGCCGAAGGTCGAGCCGGGACCGCAATTGACGGCGGCGACCACCTCGATGTTCTCCGTCACGCTCAGCGCCGGGAAGATGCCGCGCCCCTCCGGCAGCAGGCGCAGGCCCATGCCGATGCGGGCGGCGGTGTCGGCGCCGTCGAGCTTGCGGGCGCCGAAGCTGATCGATCCAGAGCGGGCTGGGATCAGCCCCATGACGGTCTTCATCGTCGTCGTCTTGCCGGCGCCGTTGTGGCCGAGCAGGGCGAGGATCTCGCCCGGCCGCACGGTAAAGGAGACGTTCGACAGGACCGTCTTGGACCCGTAGCCGGCGCTGATGTTGTCGAGTCGAAGTTCCATGCCCGGCCCCTTCAGATCGTGCCGCCGAAATAGATTTCGGTCAGCGCCGGATTGCTGGTGATCTCCTCGACGCTGCCTTCCGCCATCAGGTGGCCCTGGTGGAGGAACAGCACCGTATCGGCGATGCGCTGGACCACGCGCGTGTTGTGCTCGACGACGAGAAGGGTCTTGTTCTCGCCCTTCAGCCGCTTGAGCAAGGCGATGATCTCCTCCAGCGCGTCGGCGCTCATGCCCGAGGCCGGCTCGTCGAGCAGAAGCAGGTCTGCGCCGGTGGCGAGCAACCGCGCCACGGTCAGAAGCTTCTGCTCGCCGTAGGAGAGATTGCGCACGAAGGTGCCGGCCTTGGCCGCCAGGCCGACATGCTCCAGGATCTCCATGGCGCGGGCCCGCTCGGCGCGCTGCGTCTTCACCGTATGGAAGGGCCGCAGAACGGCGCCGAAGATGGTTTCGCCGAACTGCCCCCTGATGCCGATCAGCACGTTGTCCAGCGCCGTCAGCTGGGAAAACAGCCTGAGGTTCTGGAACGAGCGCGCGATGCCGAGATCGACGATTTCCTGTGGCGACAGCCCGGCGAGCTTTTCGCCGCGGAAGCTGACGGCGCCGGTGTCGGCCCTGAGGAAGCCGGTGATGACGTTGAAGATCGTCGTCTTGCCGGCGCCGTTGGGGCCGACCAGGCAGGTGATCTTGCCGGCCTCTATGGTGAAGTTGCAGTCGTTGAGCGCCCGCAGCCCGCCGAAGCTGACATTGACGGCGCTGACCTCGAGATAGGACATCAAAGGCGCTCCCCGAAAAGGCCCTGCGAGCGAAACAGCATGAAGGCGATGAGGATGACGCCGTAGACCAGCTGCCGCATCGGCGCGGCGACCGTCGTGGGCAGGTCGATCAGGGTGATGATCTGCGGCAAGGCGAGCACGATGGGCGGGCCGACGATCGAGCCGAGCAGGGTGCGCGCGCCGCCGATGACGACCATCGACAGAAGCAGGACCGAGGCGTCGAGGTTGAACGAGGTCGGGTCGATGAAGCTCATGAAGGCGGCGAACAGCCCGCCCGCCACGCCGGCGAAGGCGCCGGCCAGCGCGGCGGCCGCCACCTTGGCCGCCAGCACCTGCTTGCCCACCGAGGCGACCGCCAGTTCGTCCTCGCGGATGGCGCGCAACAGCCGCCCGAACGGCGAGCGCAGCACCAGCCAGAAGACCAGGCAGCCCAGCGCGACCGCCGGCAGGACGATGGAGACGAAGGCCAGCGGCGTATAAAGCTCGGCGCCGAACAGGCTGGGCGCCGGAATGCCGGGCATGCCGTTCTGCCCGCCCGTCCCCGCCGTCCAGTTCTCGAAGATCGCGCTCGCCAGAAGCTGGATGCCGAAGGAGGTGACGACGAAATAGTGGCCCGACACGCGCAGGCTGGGCAGCGTCGACAGGATGTTCAGCACCAGGCAGGCGAGGCCGGCGACGGCGAGCGCGACGAAGAACGGCAGCGGCGCCGACATCATCGTCAGGTTGGCGACGATGTAGGCGCCGACCCCGAAGACGGCCGCCTGCGACAGGGAGAAGATGCCGACGATGCCGACCAGAAGGTTCGTCGACAGGCCCAGCAGAATGTAGATCAGGGCGAGCACGATGTAGGAAAAGGCGAAATCCATGTCAGCTCGTCCTGAAAAGGCCGGTCGGCTTGAACAGCATGAAGACCAGGAAGATCGAGAAGGTGATCGCCACGCTCCAGTCGCCGGAGGCGACCAGCAGGGCGAGGTTCTGCAAGATGCCGATGCCCATCGCGACGAGGAAGGCGCCGGAGACGCTGCCGATGCCACCGGCGATCATGGCGACGGTCGCGATCAGAAGCTGGGTCAGGCCGCCATAGGGCCGCAGCCCGAAGTCGAGCGGCGTCAGGATGCCCAGCACACACACCATGCCGGAAGCGATGGCCATGACATAGCGGTAGATGCGCCGCGGCCTCAGCCGTGTGATCTCGGCCAGGAAGGGATTGCTGGAAACGGCCCTGATCTGCTTTCCCAGCACCGTATAGCGGGTGAACAATTCCGTGCCGGCATAGATGAGGAAGCCGGCGACGATGGTCAGCAGTTGCGGGACCGACAGCCTTATGGCGCCGCTGCCCACCATCTCCCTCGCCTCGTCGGGGGTGAATGCCCACGCATAGGCCAGCATGTTTCGTGTCGCCGCGCGCTCGACGAGAGCCACTTCGCGGCGGAAGCCGAATCCGGCCGTATCCAGGTCGGCGCGGATCTCGGCGG
>NZ_JAFKID010000034.1 GCF_017306545.1 Mesorhizobium sp. | reverse complement strand
CGCCCGACGGATGTCTTTGACCACATGCTCGGCGGAGCGTTTGCCGCCAGTCAACTTCGAATTCATGTTCGTTCCTTCGTCTTAGACGAGAACCGAACACTCCTTAAATCACACCCTCAATTCTGTGCCATAGGCGCTGATCCCGGACACTTGATGTCCGGCACGGCTGCGGTGATCGCGCTAGCTGTTATGGGACCTACGCCCGGTACAGAGAGCAGGCGGCGCGCTGCGGCGTCAGACCTCACAGCGTCGACAATCTTCTTCTCGATCTTTACGACCTCAGCGCCTAGGCGTTGCAGCTGATCGATTATCGCCCATAGCATTGCCCGAGCCACCTCCGGCAACGTGTCCTGGATCTCGTGAAAATGTTCGACAAGTTTGGGCACATTCTTTGCCCCGCCAGCTCCGACGATTCCAAACTCGCTCAAGTGCCCACGCAATGAATTGATCAGCATCGTCCTCTGGCGGACAAGAAGCTCGCGAACCTTGTGCATCATCAGTACAGACTGTTGCTCGGCAGACTTCGCAGCAACAAAACGCATTGTTGGTCGTGTCACGGCCTCGCAGATCGCCTCTGCATCGGCGGCATCGGTCTTGCCCCTTTTGACATACGGCTTCACGTAGCCAGCCGGCATAAGCTTGACAGTATGGCCGAGTTTTTCGATTTCCCGTGACCAGTAATGTGAACTACCACACGCTTCAATGCCGACAAGGCAAGGCTGGATGCTGCTGAAAAACCGTAGTACCTCACCTCGCCGAAGTTGGCGCCGCACTACAACGTTCCCGGCATGATCAATGCCATGTGCTTGAAAAACGTTCTTCGCCAGATCAAGGCCAATCGTCGCGATCGTTTTCATCAACTGCTCCTCCAGTTTTTCATCCGCACGCCACTATGGCACAGCGGTCGGAGCAGGAGCCGTCCATCTCAACACATCAATCTCACTGGAGAATATCGTTGGCCAAAGCCCTAGCGTAGGATTCCGCCCCCTCCCGCAAACGACCCCCCTTTGGCGAATTGAGGAATCGACCCCTTCATTGGGTTGCTGTTTCGTTGGTTATTGGCATCGGTCCGGTCTTCCGCAGAAGGCCGGACCGACGCTTTTCGCCGAGGCGATAGCTGTCGCCCCGGATGGTGATCACGGTGGAGTGGTGAAGCAGGCGATCCAGGATTGCCGTGGCGACCACTGGGTCCCCGAAGACGCTCCCCCATTCTCCCACCGAGCGGTTGGAGGTGATCAAGATCGAACCTTTCTCGTAGCGCCGCGACACCAGCTGGAAGAATAGGTGAGCGGCATTGGCCTCGAAGGGCAGATAGCCCAGTTCGTCGATGATCAATAGGCCTTCCTGAACAGGCCAAAATGGAACCGCTGCAAGCTGCCCCATGGCGTGCGGTGATCGTGAATCAACGATCGCAGCAGCTGGTAGCCTGCACCCAGCCGCTCCGACAGAAGGGCCGCGCCGTAGCGGGCAACGGGCAGTCCACTGCATTTCTCCGGGCCATCCGGCGCGAACGTGCCGATGATAGCATGACCTCCGGGGAGCAATGCCTCGTTCATGACGCGCATATAGGCGACCTGATCGGCGGGTTCCGTCAGGAAATGAAACGCGGCGCGGTCATGCCAGACATCAAGGCGCTCGGACGGCTGCCAGTCCAAAACGTTGGACGCGACCCATTCAACGGGCCTGTCGTCGGGTAGCCGCGAGCGCGTTTTCGCAAGCGCGGTTTCCGACAGGTCGAGCACGGTTATCCGGCGAAATCCCTGTTCGAGAAGACAATCCACGAGCCGCGAGGTCCCCGCGCCGACATCGACAATGGCCGCCTCCCTGCTTGCCCCTGTCGCGGCGATCAGGTCAAGCGAGACTTGTGGGCGGTTCTCGAACCAGCTGGTCCCGGTCTCTTCCTTGCTCCGGTAGACACCTTCCCAGCGATTTGGGACCTCGGCCATGCTAGATCCTTCACAGATCGACGCGCTGCAGCCACAGCGCAATCGTGACGAGCGACCCCGAAGATATATTTGTCGTTGCTGCTGCAGTTGTCGGCGACAGCAAGCCGGAACCTCGGTAGACTAATCCTATCACAATGAAGATGCCAGACAGATTGTTGGCGAATGGGAGCAACGTCTTCGGTCCGATGTTGCGCAAGGCGGCGCGGACGGGCTCCGCGTGCCTGAACGCGCCCGTCGGATCGCCAGCTGGAAGAGCAATGTCAGCATCGGCATGACCGAGATGATAGCGAAGACCAGCGCCAAACCTCGGCGGTAAATCATCGAAATGCACATCCGCCGGGCAAAACCGGTCAGTTCCTCGCTCGGCGAGAACGAACGACCCGCGTTCAATGCAGCCGCTGTGCGATTGTCGCGAAATGGACGACGGCGAGGAAGCACTCGGCCCTGCGCGCGCCGCCTCAGACCGCGACGACCGCCTTGGCCAGAAGGTCGCGGACCTCGCCGGCGACGGCCGCCAGTTCGGCATTCTCGATCGCTTGCATCGACGCCACCGGGTCAATGGCGCTAACCTCCACGCCGCCCTCGACCTCGCGCAGGATGACGTTGCAGGGCAGCATGGCTCCCACCCGAGGCTCGATGCCGATCGCCAGATGCGCCATCTTCGGATTGCAGGCACCAAGGATGCGGTAGGCCGGCATCTCGACCTCCAGCTTCTTCTTCATCGTCGCCTTGACGTCGATCTCGGTCAGGACGCCGAAGCCATGATCCACCAGCGCCTTGCGCGCCCGAGCGTCGACGTCGTCGATACCCGCGTCGGGGATCATTCGATTGATCGTGTAGGTCATTGCGAAATCCTTTCTCCTATTTTCGAAGATACTTGATCAGCGCCGCTATGGCCAAAACCACCAGCACAACGATCAGAAGGCCGAACAGCCAACCAAATCCCATTCCGGTGCCCATGTCGTTCCAGTTCATCATGTCGTCCTCCTCCTATGATGAATGTCGAGCCGGTTTTTCTGTTCACCGGCGATGACGAAGTTGGGGAAGTCTTCGAAGACCCAGCGCCTGGTCAGGGTGTCGAAGACGATTTTGAGCAGCTTGCGGGCGGTGGCGATGATGGCCTTGCCGACGCCGCGGCGCTCCTTGATGCGGCGGTAGAAGGCGTTGAGATAGCCGGAGTAGCGGATGGCGATCAGCGTGCACTGGACCAGCGTGGTGCGCATCAACTTGTTGCCACGCTTGGTGATCCTGCCGCGATTATCGGTGTCGTTCGACTGGCTGACCCTCGCCACGATGCCGAGATAGGCGGCCAGCTTGTCGGCGCTGTCGAAGTCGGCGACGTTTCCGATGCCCGACAAGAGCACGGCGGCCGAGCGCGGTCCAATGCCCTTGATCGAGACCAGGCCGTTATAGCCGTCCATATCCCTGGCCGCCGTCTCGATCGCCGCGTCGATCTCTACGATGGCCGCGTTGAGGCTCAGAGCCTGATCGCGCACGATCTTGAGCTCGACCTGCTCAAGGGCCGAGAAGCGGGCGATGTCCAGTTCCTTCAGGGCCCGCCTGGAGGACAGGCTTTCCTTCTTCAGCTTGACGCCGTGGCGCACATGCAGCGCATGGATCTTGTTCAGGAGCCGCGTGCGCTGCTTGACCAGCACGTCGCGGGTATGAACCAGCGAGGCCAGCTCATTCTCGGCCTGCGACTTCAGGCGCGTTTCAGGCAGCATGTCCTTCGACAGGAACAACGCCAGCGCCCGGGCGTCGTGACGATCCGTCTTTTTCACCGACTTGCGGATAACCTGGAACTGCTTGGGGTTGACCACCACGACACGGCCGACGCAGGACCGGACCTCACCGCAGAACCAGGCGCTGTTGCCGGTCGCCTCCACCGCCAGTTCGTCGTCGGCGTCCAGGGAGAGGCAGAACCGCTCCAGATCGGCCGCCGCAAGCTGGAAGGTTTCAAGCTGCTCCCTGCCGTCCGCTTCCAGCCGGCAGACGGAAAAACTGTTCGTGTGAAGATCGACACCGATAAAGGCCATTGCTAACATCTCCCCGTTGGCGGGAGGCGGAACCCCGAAAGGGGCGTGAACGGCCGACCCAAACTCCTATGCGAGGTCACCGGCCATAACCGGGCCTCAAGATGGTCGTTCGGAAGCAGGCGACGGCGAATCTCCTGTACAGGGTCAATGGCCCTAGAATGCACATCCAGCCTGAAACCTATCCGCCTCTCCCAACACCTTAACAGCATCGGGCGCACCGACCGCTCACTCCTCATCCATGCCATCTCCTGATTTCTTGCTTGTGGGGTGTGCATCTCGACCGGCTCTTGCGAGAAGATCGGGGAGTGCAACACCCCAGCGGTCGGGACGTCGGGGCGTTCGGAGGGAACGCCCCGCCTGCGGTCAGGCCGACGGCGTGACCGCGAACTCGGTCATCATCCCCGAGGCGAGGTGCGGCATGTGGTGACAATGCAGCATCCAGCGCGCGGCCTCGCCTGCATCGAGGGCCACGTTGACCATCGACATCGGCGGCACGTGAACCGTGTCGCGCAGCGCGCCGGCAACGCGCCGCCCGTTCAGGCCCACGACCTGGAACACATGGCCGTGCAGATGCATCGGGTGCGCCATCATCGACATGTTGTGGAACGACAGCACGACGCGCTCGCCGCTGCGCGCGGTGATGAGCTGGTGCTGGCCCCAGACGGCCCCGTTGATCGTCCAGACATAGGGCTGCATCGACCCGCCCAGCATCAGCATCTGGCTGCGATCCACCGGCCGGTCCGGCAGGGCATTCAGCGCGCTAAGGCGAGCCTCCTGCGCGAGGTCCGTATCGAACGCCGGAGCCTCCGTCTCCGCCACCGCGTCCAGGCGCCGGACCTCGGCGCCCTGCGTGGCGAGGATGAGCCCGGTGCGTTCCCGCGCGCCCTCGCGCAGCGCGAGGATCGGCCACGCGCCGCCTTCGCTCGGCAGGTCGAGCTCAATGTCCAGCCGCTGGCCCATCGCGAGCCCGAACCGCGGGCCAGGGAGCGGTTGGACGGCGTGTCCGTCCACGGCCACCAGCCGCGATGCTGCGGCACCAGTGTCGATCCAGAACACTGTGGCTGCGGCGGCGTTGATCACCCGAAGCCGGATGCGTCCACCGCGGTCGACCGGCACCACTTCGGGGTCCGACAGGGTCCGGTCGTTGGCGAGATAAGCGTCCCAGTCGTAATCGTTCAGGTCCATGGCCATGCCGCCCATCTGGCCGCCCATGCCCATCATCCCGCCCATTCCGGGCATGTTTCCCATCGGCATGCCGCCCATTGCGCCATGGCCCATGGCTCCATGATCCGTGCCCTGCATTGCCCCCATGCCTCCCATGGGCCCGCCTTGATCGGGCTGCGCACCTGCATCGTTGCCAGCGCCGTGTCCACCGCCATGGCCGCCGCCTATTTCGGCGAGAACCTCCTCGGGGGTCTTGAAGGAGAAGTCATGGAGGAACATCACGACCTCCTGCCGGTCTGCTTCCACATCCTCCTGCGAGCGCACGATCAGCGGCGCGGCGAGGAGGTGCATCTCCTGGATCGGCACATGACTGTGCATCCAATATGTGCCCGGCCGGGCCTCGAAATCGTAGGACCGGGTCTCGCCCGGCGAGAGCAGCGGCATCGGCATGTCCGGCACGCCGTCCTGCGCATTGGGCGGGATCTGTCCGTGCCAGTGGATGATGGTCCCGACGTCCAGGTCGTTGGTCAGATCGACCCGGAACCTCTGTCCGGGGTCGAGGACGAGGCCTTGGCCGCGAGGGCCAGCAAGACCAAAGACGGTCGCCGCGCGACCGCCGATGTCGAGCGTGCGGGTTGTCGCGGACAGCGCGAGAGGCGCTAACGACTGCGCCATGGCAGCGCGCGGAAGATGAGCAGTGGCCAGCGCCGCTGCACTTGCGGCGAGGAAGCCGCGTCGAGAAAGGGTTTTCATGGTCGTCTCCCCGGGACAATGGTCCCGTTTCTGATGGGCCGAAGAAGCCGCGGACATCGAGCCCCCGGCGAGATCAGAGGAGACGGAGCCTAGGAGGCCGTTCGGGCAGACCGGGCACGCCGCCGGCGGGAATCGCCACGATGGGCAGAGCGTGGAGGACGGGAGGATCGACACTGTCCGGTAGGTTGAAGGGGATCGGCGTGTAGGCATGAAGGCCGGAACAGAGCACCATGCAGGCCGCGGCGTCATCCATGCCACACCCCTGATCGCGGATGCATGACGGGCCATTCTGGTCGTTAGGCTGGACGATCATGCCCACATGCATCGACTGTCCTTGCCGCATCGCCGCCGGCATTCGCGCCGCATGGGCGGAGGACACCATCGTCACGACGGTGATCGCAAGGATGCCAAGCATGGCGACGAGACGGACGATCATGCCACAGAGATAGGCGTTGACCAAGGCAATGTCCATGATTGCGCTGGTAGACTTCTGCATGGGCAATTGGATCGCACGGGTCGGGTGGCACATGCGCCTGTGCGAATTTGTCCGACGGCGCGGAGGCGGAAAACGACCGGGGAGATCTCAGTGTTGGGACCGGTAGCCCGCGTTTGTAAGCGTCACGGCGAACGGTGAAGCACCTGTTCTCGACAACGCTCCATTTGCGGTGAACCTTGCGCCCTTCGCGCAATCTTGCGGCGCAAATGCATGATGGCGCCATCATGCAGAGTCCGACCCTCATCAAAACAGCCTTGGTCGGCACGACTGCGGGTTTTGATCCGCCGGCGGTTAACTTTTCGTCTCGCGCATTGAAGCACATGTTCTTCGATGGCCTCTATTGTCCCTATCTTCGCGCCGATCAAATTTGTCGAGGATCTGCGCTCGATAGAGGTCATGCCAGTGCTGATAACTCTCTACTGATTCTCAACGTGAGGAGCTGCTCAAAGAATGAGCGGCTGCCGCCGCTGCAGCGGGAGATGATCAAGTGTGATAACAGGCACTGCAGTAAAGCGGCTTCGTCCCGCTAATCGGCGTGGGCAGTATCCGCTTCCAATCGCCCGTCACGCAGACTGAAGATGCGATCGAAACGATCGAAAATCTTCTCGTCGTGGGTGACCGCAATGATTGCCGCCTCCTGCTCGAGGGCAACCTTGCGCAAGAGGTCCATTACAATTTCTGCGCGTTTCGAATCGAGCGCCGCTGTCGGTTCGTCGGCAAGGATGATGCGCGGTCGGTTGGCCAAGGCACGCGCGATGGCAACACGCTGCGCCTCGCCACCTGACAGCTTGGACGGCATGGCGCTGCGGCGGTGCCCGACTTCCAGATAGTCGAGCAGATCGGTCGCACGAGCGCGCGCGACCGCATGATCCGCGCCAGCCAGCCGCAGCACGAGCGCGACATTGTCGGTCGCGTCGAGGAACGGGATCAGGTTGTGGAACTGGAAGATGAAGCCGATCTTGTCGAGCCTGAGTTGTCGTAGATTCGGCCGCAGCCACTGGCCGTCCCTCAGCACTGTTTCGCCATCAACCTCCATTGCCCCCGATGAGGCATCGAGGATGCAGCCAATGATGTTGAGAAGCGTCGTCTTGCCCGATCCCGACGGTCCGAGCAGGGCGACAACCTGGCCCGGGTAGACATCAAGCGAGACCTCTCGCAATGCGTCGACACGGGTTTCTCCTTCGCCGAAATGCTTCGAAATGCGATCGAGCCGCACGAGCGCGTGGTCTGGTCCCCCTCCCGCCATCTCAGCCCCCGAGCGCCGTGGCGGGATCGACTCGCAGGGCAGCACGCACGCCAAGAGCACTCGATACCAGGCACACGGCGAACACGATCAGGCCGAGTATGAGAACGTTATCGGGCTCCAGCACCACGCGTCGTGGAAAGTAGTCCTTGATGTTGACGATCAGCGTTGTGCCGATCGCAAAGCCGATGAAGCCGAGCGCCAGAGCCTGTTGCACGATCATGCCGATGATGGTGCGGTCCGGCGCGCCGATCAGCTTCAATGTGGCGATCTGCTTCAGCTTTTCCATGGTCATCGTGTAGATGATGAGGGCGATGATTACGGCCGAAACCACCAGCAGCAGCGACGTGAAGAGCCCGATCTGGCGCCTCGCGCGGTCGACCAGCGACCGCGTGAGTATCAACTCCTGGGCCTCTTGCGTGATTGCCGACAGATGCTTCCAGCGACGTACCGTCTCGGCAACCGCTTCCGGCGACGCATTGGCGTGCAATCGCGCGACGACGGCATTGACAGTGTCTCGGCTCGAGCCACTGGTTCCCCGCGCGACTTCTACGCGTGCAGCAGGCGGAGAGAGATCGAACTGCAGCTTCTGTGCATCCGGCAGCGTGATATAGACAGCGGGATCTCCGCCGGAGTTGACTTGGTGCTGCGTCAGTCCCACGACAGTGAACACGTGCCGTCCAAGACGGATGCGATCACCCAGGATCAGGCCCGTGCTTTGATCGGCGACCATCTCGTAATGGCTGCGGGCGATCTCACGGCCCTCGAAAATCTCTGGCGGACCCCCGGGCCGGGTCAATTCGTAGCCGATGACGTAGAGCCTAAGCTTGGCCCCCCGGTGCTCGGCCTCGACGGTCTGAAAGGTGATGCTGCCGGCTGAGGTCACGCCGGCAATACGCGCCACGGCCTCGCGTATGTCCCCGGGGATGCGGGAGGCCTCGGCGAAGGGGCCGCGCGTGTTGGCCTCCACCACCCATAGGTCGACAGCAGGTGCCCGGGCGATCGTCAGCGCGTCGACGACGAGGCCGCGATAGATGCCGATCATGGCCAGCACAACGCCGAGCAGCAATCCGAGCCCAACACAGGTCAATAGAAAGCGGCCGAGATTGTGGCGGATATCCCGATAAGCGAGGTTCATTCGGAACTCGCCTTGTCTATGCGCGCCGCTCTGCCTTCCTTGAAGCCGCTGTTCCGGCTTACGACGACGCGCGCGCCCTCGGGCAGCCCTTCGGCGATCTCGAGGCGGGCATCCTCGGTGCGATGCCGGAATTGGACGAGCCGGCGCTGCAATCGATCTTTCTCGATCGTCCATACCGTGCCATCGCGTCCGTTGTAGCCGCGGACAGCGGCCTCCGGCACCAGCAGAGCCTTATCGAGCGTCGCGACCGTAATCCAGAACTCAACCTGCTCGCCAAGAAACACACGTGGTGGGGGGTTGTCGCCCTTGATGTAGACGCGCCGCTCCTCCGTGACGCGGTCACTCTCAAGCCCGATGCGGACGACCTTGCCGGTGAATGCCTCTCTGGGACGAGAGCGCAATCGCGCGTCGACGTGGTTGCCTTCCGAAATGTAGCCGGCGCGCGCCTCGTCGACATAGGCAAGGCCCCAGTAGCTGTCTACCTCAACGAGAGTGAAGATCGGATCGCCGGCCTTCACCACGGTGCCCAGTTCCGTATGCCGCTCGATCACGATGGCGTCGTAGGGCGCAACGAGTGTGCGGTGCCGCAGCAACGTTTCCTCGAACTGAACCTGTGCCTTGGCATCGGTAAGCTGTGCGCGAGCGCTTGCGATCTCACTTTCGGCAACGACGACATCGGCGTTCGCCACCGCCTCGTCCCGTGCAGCCTCCTCCGCCATCTGTTGTGAGACGATGTCGCGGCCGACGAGAGCCTGCTTGCGCCGGTTGGCCACCTGCTTCTGAGCGAGAACGGCGCGGACCTTCTCGAGGTTGGCGTCTGCTCGCGTGATATTGGCCGTGGTGATCTCGAGTGCGGCGCGGGCCTTGGCGACCTTGGCCTCCTGCTCGCCAAGGCCGAGCCGCGCAAGCACCTGGCCTTTCGCAATGCGATCGCCATGGTCGACCTGGAGTTCGGCGAGCGTGCCGCCGACCTCGAACCCGATCTTCGACAGGACGCGCGCCTCGACCGTGCCGAGACCGAAGACGCGGACCGGGATGTTTCGCTCGACCGAAGCCACCTCAACCTTGATCGGGCGGTTGTTCATTATGGCGACAGTGGCCAGGATCAACGCGAGAATCCCAGCCCCGACAAGCGCGTACCGCACGACAGGCCGCCGAAAAATGGACGCTGGTCGCGATTTCGCAGCTAGCGCTTCGCTTTCGGTTCTATTCGCGGCGTGCCGCGTCGAGGTGCTCATGAGTGCTCAAACTCCTTACATTTTCAACGTTGAGCCAGAGTATGATGGCGAGCAATGGCATTGACCAGCGGGGGCCTCCACGCTGAACGAGCCACTCGGCGCCAATCCCGGCCGCATCGGGCGATGGGTTTGCCGTCGACCGCGGTCGGTCGCGCGCTGCACGACGTCATCGAAAGAGCGATGAAGCGTCTTGCGAAATAGTAATTCATGGGAGACCTCCCAAGTTTCAGCTTGATGAGGGCGGGACCGGGGCCGCTACCGCTGCTTCGGGAGGCTGCCGGCGGCGGCTCGAGTGTTTTTCTCCTCTCAGCACGATATAGATGGCCGGAATTACGAGAACGGTCAGAGCCGTCGATGAGGCGAGACCGAACAGCAGCGAGATCGCAAGGCCCTGGAAGATCGGGTCGGCGAGGATCACCGCCGCACCGATCATAGCGGCAAGGGCAGTGAGCAGGATAGGCTTGAAGCGGATGGCGCCCGCCTCCAGGAGCACGTCGATCAATTCCCTGTCCGTACCCCTTGAATGGCGGATGAAGTCGACGAGGAGGATCGAGTTGCGCACGATGATGCCGGCAAGCGCGATGAAGCCGATCATCGAAGTCGCGGTAAACGGAGCAGCGAACAGCCAATGCCCGAACATGATGCCGATCAGAGTGAGCGGTATCGGCGTCAGGATGACGAGCGGCACCTTAAAGGAGCCGAACTGCGCCACGACGAGGATATAGATTCCCAGTAGCGCGACCATGAAGGCCGCGCCCATATCGCGGAACGTCACCCAGGTCACCTCCCACTCGCCATCCCAAAGAAGGGTCGGATGGGTTTCGTCATCCGGTTGCCCATGGAAGGAAATCACCGGCTTGGGAAGCTTCCCCCAATCGGCCTTCGCAATGGCATCGTCGACGGCCAGCATACCGTAGATGGGCGCTTCATAGGCGCCGGCCAGATCGGCCATCACCATCTCGGCAGGGTGGCCATTGTGCCTGAAGATCGGCCAGGATGCCGGCTCGCGCGATACGGACACCACGTCGCCCAGCTCGACCACACCGCGCCCGCCCGGCAGCGCATTGGCTGGAACAGGTGTCGACAGAGCTCGCTCGTCCATCACCGATCGTCCCTTCGGCAGGGCGATACGGATCGGAATCGGCTGACGACCGCCGCCGCGGTGCGAGTAACCGACGGTGGTGCCGCCATAGAGCGTGTTCAGCGTATCGTAGACGTCCGATTGTTCGACGCGATAGTATTCGAGATTATCCTGGTCGATCGAGACGCGGACCCGTTCCGCCTGGTTATGGAAACTGTCATCGACATCGACGATGAAGGGAATGCTCTTGAATATCTCGCGCACCTTTTGCGCGACGGCGCGGCGCGTCGCCGGATCAGGGCCGTAGATCTCGGCAAGCAGCGTGGCGAGGACCGGCGGTCCTGGCGGCGGTTCCACCACTTTCACGGTGGAGCCCGCCGGCAGGTCAAGGTCCCTGAGACGCTCCCGGATATCGAGCGCGATCGCATGGCTCGTCCGTTCACGGTCGCCCTTCTCCAGGAGATCGACGGTGACGTCGCCCTGCTCGGGGTTTGACCTGAGATAGTAATGCCTGACCAGCCCGTTGAAGTCGAAGGGCGCGGCGGTGCCGGCATAGGTTTGGAAGGAAACGATCTCTGGAACGGTTGCCAGCCGTTTGACGATCTCCTGCAGCGACCTGTTCGTATCCTCGACCGACGACCCTTTCGGCAGGTCCACGACGACCTGGAGGTTCGACTTGTTGTCGAACGGCAGAAGTTTGACGGTCACTTGCTCTGTGTAGAGCAGCCCCATCGAAGCAAGAGTGGCGAAGCCGACGACGACGAGAAATGCCCAGGCGCGCGCCCTGCTTTTCAGGATCGGCCGCGCCACGGCGACATAGAATCTGCCAAGGCGGCCGACCTCGCCGGGCGCATGGCCGTGGCCGCCAGCGTCGCGCTTTCCAACCTTCACCATCAGCCACGGTGTCAGCATGACGGCGACGAAGAAGGAAAACAGCATGGCGGCCGAAGCATTGGCCGGGATCGGGCTCATATAGGGACCCATCATGCCGGAAACGAAAAGCATCGGCAGAAGCGCGGCCACCACCGTCAGCGTTGCGATGATGGTTGGATTGCCGACCTCGGCCACGGCGTCGATTGCGGCGGACGCGCGCGAGCGGCCGTCATTCATGGCCCAGTGGCGGGCAATGTTCTCGATGACGACGGTCGCATCGTCGACCAGAATGCCGATCGAGAAGATCAGGGCGAAGAGACTGACGCGATTGAGGGTGTAGCCCATGATGCGTGCGGCGAACAGCGTCAGGAGGATAGTCGTCGGGATAACGACGGCGACGACCAACGCCTCCCGCCAGCCGATCGCGATCGCGACGAGGATGACAATCGACACCGTCGCAAGGCCGAGATGGAAGAGAAGCTCGTTGGCCTTCTCGTTGGCGGTATGTCCGTAGTCGCGCGTGACCGCCATTTCCACGTCCTTTGGGAAAATCTGGCCGCGCACTTCCTGCAGGCGCTTGATGATATCGTGGGCGATGACGACTGCATTGGTGCCGGGGCGCTTGGCGATCGCCAGCGAAACGGCGGGAGCAACCTCCAGGCCTTCGGCCGTCTTGCGGATATCCGTCACCCGGTTCTCCGCCGGGCTGGTCGCCAGCACCACCTTCGCCACGTCACGTACATAGACCGGCCGGCCGTCGCGCGCCGTCAGCAGCAGATTGCCGATCTGCGGTAATTCCTGCAGCGTCTGCCCGGCGACGATCGCGCGCTGCTGGCCATTCTCCCGCACGGTGCCGATCCGGAAAGACTGGTTGGCGCCGTCGATCTTCGCGACAAGCTGCTGCAACGTTATGCCATAGAGCGACAGCTTTTCCGGATCCGGCTCCACCTCGATCCGTTCCGGCTGCTCTCCGACGATGTAGGTGAGCCCGATATTCGGCACCTTGGCGAGTTCGAACTGCAACTCGCGCGCAAGCCGCGTCAGGCCGTTCGCCGTCCAGTGGGAAGCGGCATCGGACGTTGGTCGCAGGGTGACGACGACAATGGCCACGTCATCGATGCCGCGTCCGACGATGAGTGGCGCGGGAATGCCGACCGGGATGCGATTCATGTTGGCGTCGATCTTCTCCTGCACCCTCAGCACGGCCGTGTCGGCATTCGTGCCTACCTGGAAGCGCGGAGTAACGATCGCACCATTGTCTTCGGTCTGTGAGTAGACATGTTCGACGCCATCGATGCTCTTGACGATGGTTTCGAGCGGTTCGGTGACGAGCTTCTCGGCATCCGCCGCCTTGAGGCCGTTTGCCGTCACATGGATATCGACCATCGGCACGGAGATCTGCGGCTCCTCCTCGCGCGGCAGCGTGATCAGGGCGACAAGGCCAAGCGCGAGCGCGGCCAGGAGGAAGAGCGGCGTCAGCGGCGAGCTGATGAAGGCACGTGTCAGATTGCCGGCAAGGCCGAGACCAGGGGCGGCGGATTTCATGGCAGAACGACCTTGTCGCCATCATGCAGCCCGGTCAGGACCACGACCCATTTATCGCCGCCAACCTCGAGACGTTCGCCGAGAATGACCGCAACATCGAGTGTTCCGTTCACCGTGGCGATGCGGACATAGTCGATACCGTGTAATGTCTGGACGGCTTCCGGCGGGACCGCAAGCACCGAACGCTTGGCGATAGGGATCGAAACCAATGTCCGCTCGTTGACGAAGTAATTGCCGATGTTGTCGACATCGACATCCGCTATGACGCGCCCGTCCACGATCTCGGGATAGACCTTGACGATTTTTCCGTGCAACTTCGTGGCGAGCGTACCAGACGCGTGGTTTCGGCCGCGCTCTTCCACTTCGACGGAGGCGCCTTCCTCGATCTGTGTCGCATAGCGTTCGGGCAGAGAAAGTCGCAGGTAATAGGGTCCGGTTGCGACACGTGCGATTTCCTCGCCCGCTAGGATGACGGAGCCGGGCGTCACCGGCACCGTCAGGACGCGGCCGCTGGCGGGGGCGAGAACCCTGCCCTCGCGCGCGGTCTGCACAATGACGGCCTTCTCCGCTTCCGCGGCCGCGACTTGATTGGCTACGACGCTAAGCTGCGTGTTCGCCGCGTCGAGTTGGCTTTGCGCCGTTACGCCACGTGTCTGCAATTGCTGAGCCCGGTCGACGGCCAGGCGGGCATTGGCCAGTTGCGACTGGAGGGCCTTGACCCTGGCTTCGGCCGCGGCGAGTTGAAGGGCGATCTTGTCGTCGACGACAAGTGCTATCACCTCGCCCTCCTTTACTCCGCTTCCCTCGCTGATGCCTATTTCGCCGATCGTGCCCGAGATCCGCGCGCGGGCCGGAACCACTGTGCGGCTCTCGACCTCACCGAAAACCGCCTTCATTTCAGGAACGACAAGAGGCCGCACGACGAATTCGGCCGCCTGGGATGCTGGGCTGGCAAGCGTTACCGCTGTCGAAAGAACGGCAATAGCAAACCAGGAAATGGATCGAAGCATGATATGATCCCTGTTCGGGCGGCAATGTCGACGACGCGCCCGCTGAACGTGGAGGGCGGCCAGGCAAGCCGCTATCCCTTGAAGGCGCGGCCGGCCTTGATTCCAAACAAGCGGAAGGCAATCGCCGCGGGGCAGAAGCCGGTCACGGATGCCTGTATCAGGTTCAACCCGACGAAGGCGTTCAACAGGTACCACCACGGCGACACGTAGAACCCCAGCGCCAAGGACAGGAGAACCATGAAGCCGGCGAACATCATCACGGCACGATCGAGCGTCATCGTCTATATTCCTTCTGTTGCCGAACCGCGCCTACCGTGCGGTCTCGATGTGGATTTCTTTCAGTTTCTTGATGCCCAGCATGTCGAGCACGAGGTTCTCGTACAAGGTTTCCGTCTTTCCCTGCCGGACCTTGTGGAGAAAATACTTCTCGAAGCCGATCTTGGCGGCATGCACCCATTTGCCCTGCGACGACCAGTTCACGTTGCGCGGCGGGATCTGCGGCTGCGCCACGAAGGCGATGCCGTCGTCACCGAAGTCGGCGAGGCAAATCGCGTTCCACGTGGCGGTCGCCTTCGGCTCCTCGCCCTTCAGCAGCGACGCGATGTTCTCCGCCGTCGCCATGACCATCGATTCGATCATGAAACCGGTCTTCGGCACCCCGACAGCCAGTGGCGTCTTGCCCACCGGCGGGATGGCAACACAAACGCCGATCGCGAAGACGTTCGGGAAGCCGGGGTTGCGCTGGTATTTATCGATGATCACGAAGCCGCGTGGATTGGTCAACCCCTCGATGCCGGTAACGGCGGGCACGCCCCGAAAAGCCGGCAGGAGCATAGAGAAAGCAAAAGGTAGCTCATGGGTCGCTTTGATGGAGCCGTCGTCGTTGACCTCCTCGACGAAAAGCTTGTCGGGGTCGGCCTTCGTCGTGCGCGCATTCGTGATCCACTTGATGTGGCGCTCGCGCATGGCGCTTTCCATCAACCCCTTCGTGTCGCCGACGCCGTCGAGCCCGAGATGGCCGATATAGGGTTCGGGCGTGACAAATGTCATCGGCACCTGGTCGCGCATGCGGGCGTTGCGAAGCGCGGCGTCGAGGATGAAGGCGAACTCGTAGGCCGGACCATAGCATGATGCGCCCTGCACCGCCCCGATCACGACAGGTCCCGGCGCCTTGACGAGCTTGTCGAAGGCGGATTTTGCCTGAAGGGCATGATCGGTCTGGCAGACGGACTGCGTGTGGGCACTGGGACCGAGTCCCGGCACTTCGTCGAAAGCAAGGTCCGGTCCGGTGGCGATGACGAGGTAGTCGTAGTCCACGACGTCGCCGCCGTTGAGCCGTACCTGGTTCAGGGCCGGCTCCACCCGCTCGGCCCCTTCCAGGCGAAGCTCGATGCCGCGCTTCCTCATTATCGGACCGAGGTCCACCGTTATGTCCTTGGGCTGCCGCCAGCCGACTGCGACCCAAGGATTGGAAGGCACGAACGAGTAGGTCGAACCAAGATTGACTACGGTCAGGCGATCCTCACGCCGTAACTTGGCCTTCATTTCGTAGGCCATGATGACGCCGCCGAGCCCTGCTCCGAGTATGACGACATGAGACATTGCATCTCCTCCATTTGAAGCCTGGCGCTGGTTATTGCCCGCCGCCCAACCGTAAGGTTAGTCGGCCCCAATCATTGGCTTCCCGAACGTTTCGGGCTTGCATATAACATTCAGTTTTTATAAATTCAATAGCATGAATGTATCAGATATGATCCCTGCGGCAAGTTCGGCCGCCGAGTTGATGCGCAGTCTGTCACACCCGCAGCGTCTGCTGGTGCTGTGCGCATTGGTGGATGGCGAGAAGTCCGTTGCCGAATTGCGTCGGGAACTCGACATCGAACAAGTACCGATGTCGCAGCAACTCATGCGTTTGAGGGCAGATGGCCTGGTGGAGGCGCGCCGCGAGGGCACCACCGTCTATTACTCGATTGCCCGACCCGAGGTATTGACCGTCGTCGGAGCATTGCATTTGGCTTACTGTACAACCAGCGGGCACAAATAAAGGCGCGGATCCAGGTCGAAGGGCTGCTCAGTTCCGCAAAATGGGTAACATATTGAGTTGTTGTACTAATTATCGCCCTTGCATAAGGGATGTCCAAGCGGCTTCACGTAGTTTGGGATCATGCCGCGGGGGTTCAGAACCCAGCCAACGCCGGAGCCAATGAGGCGCCAGGAACGGACCCCTCCCAGCCAGCCTATTGGACGTTTCGCGACACAGAAGGTCGGCCACGAGTTGAAAGCGATGTCGCGACAGCTGGACGAGCATCACGACCAGCCTGGCGTCGCGACGCGCGATCCTGAAGCCATCCATGCAAAAGAACCTTCACAAGTCGCCGGCGGTGGCCACAGGCAAGGCGCTCCGTCTTTTCGGCCGATGGCAGACAAGGCGCGGCCAGCCGCCACTCCGCGCTCGTCAAATCGGTCTGATTTCGTTCCCCTGCGCGGCCTTGCCGTTACGGACGGTTTTCTTGAACCGCAGTTCTGCCCGCAAGCCACCCTCGGCGCGGTTCTCCAGATAGAGGCGCGCGCCCATGCGTTCCGCCGCCAGATTGGCGATTGCCAGGCCGAGCCCGCTGCCGGCCGCCGTCTGGTTGCGGCCGCGAAAGAAGCGGCTGCAAACCTTCGGCAATTCATCCTCGGGAATACCGGGACCGCAATCGTCGATGGTGATGGCCTCAAAGCCTTGGTCACGCCGCAAATCGCAGCGAACAGGCTTGTCGGGCGGCGAGTGCAGGACCGCGTTTTCAAGCAGGTTGCGGACGCCAACCATGAACAATGACGGATTGACACCAAGTTCCAGCCGCGCGAGTTCCGCGGAAATCGAGAAGGACGCCGCATCGCGATGGTGCTGCCCGATATCGTCGGCCAGTGCTTGCAGGGTGCGGCCGACATCGACGTGGCCCGCGTCATCGTCGAGTTCGCCGCTTTCGGCATTCGTCAGGTCGGTGAGTTGGCGCACCAGCCGGGCCGTGCGGTCGACGCCCACCGTGATCTGGCGTAGCGCGTTGTTGCGGATGGCTTCATCGTTGCTGCCGAGCGCGATTTGCGCCTGCGTCTTGAGGCCGGCGATCGGCGTGCGCAGTTCATGCGCGGCGAAAGCGGTGAAATCACGCTCACGCTCGCGCGCCGTGCTGACGCGCGCAAACAGCCCGTTCAGCGAACGGATCACCGGCTTGATTTCGGATGGGCTGTCATTGTCGGGCAAGGCGCTCAAATCCGATGCGCGCCGCACGCCAAGCGCGCTTGCTATGGCGGCCAACGGTGCGAGCCCTTTTCCCACACTCAGCCACAGCAGGGCAGCGAGGACCGGGAGGATGAGCAAGGCAGGAAACGCCAGGCCGCGAATGACATCGGCGACAAGGCGATCGCGGACATACAGATTGTCGCCGACCAGCACCCGAATGCCGAGTTCGGGATTCGCGACGGCGTAAACCCGCCAGGTCTCGCCGTCGATCGTCGTCTCGGAAAATCCCGACTTGGCGGCCGTGAGTGGTTGACCCGGCGCACTTTCTGAGCGCCCGACCAACGTACCGTCGAACCCCCATATCTGGCAGGAAAGCTGCCGATCATAGGAGACATGCGGAACCGCGACCATAGCCGGAACCCCGCCCGCCTTCCTGATGGCGATTTCCTGGCTGGTGATCAGCGAACTGACCATGCGCGCCGCTTCGGTCAGGCGCGCATCGAGCACGCGCTCGACCTCCGCCTTGGTGCTGAGATAGATCCACGCAATCGCCGACAACCATACGATGCCGGTCGTCACCAGCAGGATCGTGAAAAGCCTCGCCCGGATCGATCTCATAGGCCGGCCTCCGCCATGCGATAGCCTACCCCGCGCACGGTTTCGACGATGCCCGGCCCCAGCTTGGCGCGCAGATTGTGGATATGGACTTCGATAGCGTTGCTCTCGATTTCCTCCTGCCAGCCATAGAGCCGCTCCTCCAGTTGCGACCTGGACAAGATCTGCCCCGGACGGTCGATCAGGGCGCGCAGGATCGAGAACTCCCTGCGCGACAGTCGAACCGGTTGCCCACCACGCGTAGCACCCATGCTTGCCGGATCGAGCACGATATCACGCCATTGCAACGTCGCCGCTGCATGGCCGCCGGACCGACGCACCATGGCGCGTAGCCGCGCGCCGACCTCATCGAGATCGAATGGCTTGCCGAGATAATCGTCAGCGCCGGCGTCCAGTCCGGCGATGCGGTCCGGCACGCTGTCGCGCGCGGTCAGAAGCAGCACCGGAACCCTGGATTGCCGCCGTCGCAACGCGGCGAGAACATCGAGCCCCGAGCCATCGGGGAGCATCAGGTCGAGAACGATAGCGTCGAACACCGACGTGTCCAGCGCCGCCGATGCGTCGGCGCAAGTCGCGACGGCCTCCACCGTAAAGCCGGCAAGGCCGAGACCCACCTGAAGGCCGTTCAGCAATACCGCGTCGTCCTCGACCACCAGCACTCTCATGAAATCCCGTCCAGATTCTGATGACGACACAGGATCAATGGCGACCTTAAGCCAGCCTTAAGGTTCAGCAGGGATCAGGGCGTCAACATGCCCAACGTAACCGATATCAGACCAGCACGGAGATTTCGAATGACAGGCCTTTCGCGCCGCCACGCATTGTTCGCCATCGGCGCCGGCGTTCTTGCCACGCCTTTTATGGGGCGCAGCGCCCTTGCGCAATTTGCCGATGTCTCGAAGGAGATGATCCTCAACGATCCGGCGGCACCCGTTGGCGGCGATCCGAAGGGCGATGTCACCATCGTCGCCTTCCTCGATTACAATTGCCCCTTCTGCAAGAAGAGCGCGCCGGACCTCGACCGCGCTGTCAAGGAAGACGGCGAGGTTCGGCTGGTCTACAAGGACTGGCCCGTCATCCGTCCGACTTCGATCGACGGCGCCAAACTAGCGCTGGCCGCCAAATATCAGGGCAAATATGATGGTGCCCACCATGCACTGATGGCCATTCCCGGTTCGGGGGTTTCAAAGGAAAAGATGCGTAAGGCCTTGCAGGCCGCCGGCATCGACATGCGCCGTCTCGACGCCGACATGAAGGCCAAATCGGCAGAGATCGAGTCGATCATCAAGCGCAACATGGCGCAGGCGGATGCGCTGGGCCTCACCGGAACACCGACCTATCTCATAGGCCCGTTCATGACATCCACCCTCGACTACAAGGGCTTCAAGCAGGTGATCGCGGATGCCCGCGCCAAGCAGGCTGGGGCCTCCCAGTAGCTCTGTTCGAGTCTCTGCCTGTTCGTCCTCGCGCCCGGAGCCTGTGCTTGTCCCTGAAATCCATTCGATCCGCCCTCGTCGCTGTAGTGTTGGCCCTGATCGCATCGCTACTGGCTTCGCCCGGCTTCGCGCAGGTGACATCCAGCGGCGCGATGCCGCTACCACCCGACCAGGCTTTTCGGCTCGCCGCAACGCGGGTCGATGACGGGCTTGTCAGGCTCGAATGGACCATCGCCACCGGCTATTACCTCTATCAGGACCGGTTCGCCCTGAAGCTCGGACAGGAAGAACTCGCGGTTGCGCAAGCCGAAGGCAATCCGCAGTCGAAGGACGATCCGACTTTCGGCGTCACCACCGTCTATCACGACCGAGCCGCGCTTGCGGTGCCGCTGGCCGGGGATGCAGGCTCGCTCGAGGTCCGCTATCAGGGTTGCCAGGAGAACGGCATCTGTTATCCGCCGCAGGTAAGGCACGTCGATGCCGCGACGCTCGCCGTCGCCTCGCCCGGCGACCACGCGGCAACCGCGCTCGCCAGCCAATGGTCGGCGCCGGAACCGTCAGCTCCGTCCAGCCCGATTGCGATTGCCGACAACGACAGTGGCATGGTCGGCTCGCTGCTGGCCCGAGGCGGTGTAGTGCTGGTACTCGGCAGCTTCATGCTGTTCGGCATGCTTCTGGCGTTCACGCCTTGCGTGTTTCCCATGTATCCGATCCTTGCGGGCACGATTGCCCGGCAGGGTGAGGCGCCGACGCTGGCGCGCGGCTTCGCCCTGTCGCTTGCCTATGTGCTGGCGATGGCATCGGCCTTCGGCCTGCTCGGCGTGGCAGCGGCATGGTCGGGCCAGAATTTGCAGATGGCCTTGCAGTCGCCGCTCGCCATCGGCGCCGTTTCCGCACTCTTCCTTGTCTTCGCGTTGTCGATGTTCGGCCTGTTCGAGCTGCAACTGCCTTCGGCATGGGTCAAAGCGGTTGGCGGCCTCGGCCGTAGCCGACGCGGCTCTCTGGCTTCCGCAGCACTTCTCGGCTTCACTTCCGCGCTTATCGTCGGCCCTTGCGTGACGGCGCCGCTCGCCGGCGCCCTGATCTATATCGCCCAAACCGGAGATGTGACGCTGGGCGCGGCATCGCTCTTCGCGCTCGGTCTCGGCCAAGGCGTGCCGCTCATCATCTTTGGCACGCTCGGCCCCAAGGCCTTGCCCAGGGCCGGCGCGTGGATGAACGCGGTGCGACAGGCCTTCGGCTTCATCTTCATCGCCACGGCGATCTGGATGCTCTCACGCCTGTTGCCGCCACAGGCCACGCTCGCGTTGTGGGCGCTGTTTGCCATCGGCATCGCCGTCTGGCTGGGCGCGTTCGATGCGTTGAGCGTCGATGCCGGCGGCGCAAGGCGAACAGCCAAGGCGGCGGGCCTTGCGGCGGGCCTTTACGGCGCGGTTCTGGCTGTGGGCGCGGCCAGCGGCGCGGACGATCCGCTGCGTCCGCTCAGCGGGCTCGTGGCAATGCACTCTGACGTGACTATCGGCAAGAGCGAACGGATTGCGTTTCACGCTGTCGGCAATCCCGGCGAACTCCAGGCGCAAATCGCCGATGCCGATGGCCGGCCGAGCCTGCTTTATGTCACTGCCGACTGGTGCGTGACCTGCACCGTCATCGACCGCAGTGTCTTGCCAGACCCGGCCATTCAGGCAAAGCTTGCCGGCTTCAACCTCGTCGAGCTCGATGTCAGCGACAATTCTCCGGTGCAGCGGCAGATGATGCAAAGCCTTCAGGTGGCCGGCCCGCCGACGATGATCTTCGTCGATGCCAATGGTCGCGAAAAGGCGGGGACGCGTCTGGTCGGCGATGTCACTAAGACCACGCTTAAAACCTCGGCAAGCCGGATGGAAAGCGCGCAATGAACGGCATTGCCATCGGTCCTTTCGTCTTCGCTTCGGATCGCCTCGCCGCCATCCTCGGCATCGTCGCCTTCCTGATCCTGACCGCGATCCTGGCCCGCCGCGTCGACCGCGCGATCGGTCCGTGGTCGTCATGGGCGCTGATCGGCGGTCTAGCCGCCGCGCGCTTCGGCCATGTGGTGCTGCATTGGCAAAACTTCCGAGACGAGCCATGGCGCGCGATAGCTGTCTGGCAGGGTGGCTTCGAGCCCGCCGCAGGCTTTGCCGGCGTTCTCCTCGTCAGCGTCTTTTATATCCGCTCGTTCAAGGCCGGTGCTGCGGCGGCCGCCGCACTCGGGCTCGGCGCGCTCGTCTGGGCAGGTGCCGCTCAACTGACGAAGGCGACGCTTGGCCAGCCGGCGCCTGACATGGCGTTCGAGCAGATGGACGGCGCGCTGGTGGCGCTCAGCACTTTCGCAGGCAAGCCGGCCGTCGTCAACCTGTGGGCAAGCTGGTGCCCGCCATGCCGCCGGGAAATGCCGTTGCTGGCGAAAACGGCCGCAGCCCGCACCGACGTCACCTTCTTGTTCGTCAATCAGGGTGAAAGCGCGGAGACGATTCGCGCCTATCTGGTCGGTGAGAATCTGGCCCTCGACCATGTCATGCTCGATCCTGCCATGCGCCTGCCGCGCTACTATAGCGCGCCCGGCATGCCGACGACGCTGTTCCTGCGCGCCGACGGCACGCTGGCCTCGCTGCATATGGGCGAGATATCGAAAGAGGCCCTCGACACAAACATCGGCAAGATCGCCCCCTCGCGTTAACCGTCGGATCGACATCGATCCTCTACGACGGCCGTGGCTACCGGGAACGCAAAACCCGGCATAATATTGGAGGCAAAGGACGCGTCATCGGGGTGCGATCTGCTTGAGGTGGGGTCGAGGTTGAACATGGATTGGGACGAACGCTACAACAGAGCGGACTATCTGTTCGGGACAAAGCCAAACGAGTTCCTTGTCTCGCAGGCATTCCGGCTCGAAGGCGGGATGCGGGTGCTTGCGGTCGCCGATGGCGAAGGACGAAACGGCGTGTGGCTGGCCGAACAGGCTCTCGAAGTCGTCGCCGTGGACGCGTCATCCGTTGGCCTGCAAAAATCGCGGGAGCTGGCTGCCAAGCGTGGCGTGATGCTGACCACGGTGAAGGCCGACCTAGCCGTTTGGGAATGGGAGGCAGAACGGTATGATGTCGTGATCGCGATATTTATACAGTTCGCGGCGCCCATGCTGCGTGACCGGATGTTCGAGGGGTTTTACACCGCGCTCAAACCGGGCGGGTCGCTCATCATGCAGGGATACCGCGTCGAGCAATTGCGCTATGGAACCGGAGGCCCTCCGGATGCCAAGCAACTCTACACCAGCGAGCTTCTGCTAAGCGCGTTCGCGCACTGGGAGATCTGCTACCTCAAAGAACATGACGGCCCGGTTGACGAGGGGGCAGGACACTCGGGAATGTCGGCCCTCATCGACCTCGTCGCCCGAAAGCCCATCGCATCGTCCGGTCGTATGGGTTGAGCCGCCCCGTCACGCTGCCTGTCGTCAGCCGATGGCGATGTTCGACATAGTCGGATCGGGGATGACCACGATCGGGCTGCCGTCCCTGACTTCGTTGTAAAGGTGAATGACATCCTGGTTGATCAGACGGATGCAGCCGGACGACACAGCCTTGCCGATCGAAAATGCTTCCGGCGTGCCGTGCAGACGGTAAAGCGTGTCGCGCCCGCCTTCATGGATATAGTGCGCGCGTGCGCCGAGTGGATTATTCAGGCCCGGATCCATGCCGCCATTGGCGATGCTGTAGGGTTCGAGTTCGGGTTGACGCGCCACCATGCTGTCGGGCGGCGTCCAGCGCGGCCATTTGCGCTTGTAGGCGACGACAGCCCGCCCGGCCCAGGCGAAGCCTTCACGTCCGACGCCGATTCCGTAGCGCGTCGCCCGGCCGCTGGGCTTCACATGATAGAGATATTTGGCCGGCGTATCGACAATCAGCGTGCCCGGCGTTTCCTTCGTGGGATAATCGATCTCCGTGCGCCAAAATTGTTGGTCGAGCTGGGCGATCTTCACCGCAGGGATCGGGAACTTCTCGTCCGGCATCGCGGCATACATCAACGGAACGGCCGATTGCGGCTTTACCTCCGCCACGGGCGCCACGGCCGAGACCGGCCGTCGCGTCGAAACGCAGCCGGTCAGAGTGACAACGCCTATTCCGATCAGCAAAGCGCGTCTTGTCACGACGCTGGTATGTCTTGTTCCGCTTCCGCTCACTGTCTCTTTGCCTTCTGAATCATTGCATGCGATGGAAGCCCAAAAACTCGGGCGGACCTTAAGGCCAGCTTAAGGCAGCAATCATGAGATCTCGGTTCTGGATTTTATAGCCGAGCTGATAGCCGGCGGCGCTGGTCGCCATTGCAGCAGTCGCGAAACCCTGGCAGACCATCTGGCAACACAACCGTTGTCAGCGGCAGCGCGCACCCGCCCGCGACTAGTGCATCTGCGACCATCGCATGCTGTAGGCGCGCAACGATAGTTCGGGAGCTCTGTCCAGCCCGATTTCACGAGCGAATTAGCCAATATATCGTATCGCAAATGCTTTTGGGTATCACTTTGGCGATCATGCACGGTCATGCTATCTTCGCAAGCCGAGGGGTGACCTGCCGGCTGAAGCCTACACGCTCTTTCCGAAGTGCGGGCGTCTAGGTTCCAATGATGGCGAGGCGTAGCATTGCCGCCGCGCCGGCGACCACGAGCACGCCAGCCAGCCACAGCCCGGCAAACCACAGCAGTTTTCGACGGTGATTGGCTTGCATCAATGATAGCCCCCGTCGGCATGGACCTTGCCGCGGAAGACCCAGTAGGCGAAGCCCGTGTAGGTGAGGATAATCGGCATAAGGATGCAGGCGCCCACGAGCATGAACGCCAAGCTGGAATCGGGCGCGGCCGCGTCCCAGATGGTCACGCTGGTTGGCACCATGTAAGGATAGAAGCTGATGCCGATGCCGGCATAGCAAAGGATGAAGATCGCCTGGGCGGCGAAGAACGGGGCATGGTCGCCGCCGCGTATCAGCCCGTTGAACAGGATAAAGGCGCAGCCGAGCACCAGGAGCGGCACGATGAGGCTGAAGACGACCGTCGGATAGTCGAACCAGCGGGCGAGATATTGCGGTTCCAGGAAGGGGGTCACCAGACTGACGAGGCCGATCAGGCCGAGCGTGGCGATGCCGGCCGGTTTCGCGAGCCGCCGTGCATGGTCATGCACGGGGCCTTCCGTCTTCATCACCAGCCACGTGGCGCCGAGCAGGCCGTAGCCGACGATCAGCGCCACGCCGGTGAGCAGGCTGAACCAGGTGAGCCAGTCCCACCAGCCGCCGGCATAGGCGCGGTTCTCGACATGGATGCCCTGCACCAGCGCGCCGAGCGCCACGCCTTGCGCGAATGCCGCTATCATGGAGCCGCCTGCGAAGGCCCAGTCCCACAGGAACTTTCCGCGCCGCGTGCGCCAGCGGAACTCGAAGGCTACGCCGCGGAAGATGAGGCCGAGCAGCATGGCGATGATGGGCGCGTAGAGCGCCGGCAGGATGGTCGCGTAAGCGAGGGGGAAGACGGCGAGCAGGCCGCCGCCGCCGAGCACCAGCCAGGTTTCGTTGCCGTCCCAGATCGGCGCCACCGAGTTCATCATCAGATCGCGCTCCTTCTCCTCCTTCATGAAAGGGAAGAGAATACCGACGCCGAGATCGAAACCGTCGAGCACGATGTAGGCGAGCACGGCGAAGGCGATGATGGCGGCCCAGATGAAGGCGAGCAGGTTGAAATCCATGCTGATCACTCCCCTAGCGTCCTATCGATATCAACCGTGGCTGCGGGCGTGATGCCGGCCGTGCGGGTCGGCCCCAATTCCTCGACCGGCTTCTCGTGGCCGGGCCGGCGGTGCATCAGGCGCAATATGTAGAAGATGCCGGCGCCGAACACCGCGCAGTATACGACGATGAAGGCGATCAGCGAGGCAGCCACCGCCGGTGCGGCGAGCGGGGCGGCGCTGTCGGCGGTGCGCAGCAGCTCGTAGACTGTGTAGGGCTGCCGGCCGACCTCTGTTGTCACCCAGCCTGCGAGCACCGCGACAAACCCGCTCGGCCCCATGACGATGGCCGCGCGCAGGAGCCATCGGTCGTCAAAAAGGCGGCCACGCAGTCGCCGCCAGCCGCTCCATAGCCCGATGCCGAGCATCAGGAAGCCGAGCCCGACCATGATGCGGAAGGACCAGAAGACGATCTCCATGGGTGGGCGGTCATCCTTGGTCCATTCCTTCAGGCCCTTGAGCGTGCCGTCGAGGCTGTGCGTCAAAATCAGTGCGCTGCCATAGGGGATTTCGAGCTTGTAGCGCGTCACTTCCGCATCGTCGTCTGGTATGCCGAACAGGATCAGCGGCGCGCCGGCTTCAGTCTCCCAGTGGCCTTCCATGGCGGCGATCTTGCGCGGCTGGTACTCCAGCGTATTGAGACCGTGCTGGTCGCCGGCGAAGATCTGGATCGGCGCCACGATAAGCGCCATCCACATGGCCATGGAGAACATGGTGCGCGCGGCCCGGTTTTCGCGGTCGGAAAGAAGGTGCCAGGCAGACACCGCGCCGACGACGAAAGCCGTCGTCAAATAGGCGGCCAGCGTCATGTGCACGAGGCGGTAGGGGAAAGACGGATTGAAGATGACGGCCCACCAGTCCTCCGGAACGAACTGGCCGGCCTCGTTGATGGAATAGCCGGTCGGCGTCTGCATCCAGGAATTGGCCGACAGGATCCAGAAGGCGGAGAACAGCGTGCCGATCGCGACCATCACGGTGGCGGTGAAATGCAGCTTCGGCCCGACCTTCTTCAGCCCGAACAGCATGATGCCGAGGAAGCCGGCCTCGAGGAAGAAAGCCGACAGCACCTCGTAGCCCATCAGCGGCCCGATGACCGGCCCGGCCTTGTCGGAGAACACCGACCAGTTGGTGCCAAACTGGTAGGACATGACGATGCCCGAGACGACGCCCATGCCGAAGACGACGGCGAAGATCGTCTTCCAGTAGTCGAAAATGCGCATGTAGACCTCGTCCCTGGTCCACAGCCACAGGCCTTCGAGAACGGCGAGGTAGCTGGCGATGCCTATTGTGAAGGCAGGGAAGACGATGTGGAACATCACCGTGAAGGCGAACTGGCCACGTGCAAGATCGATAGCGCTCATTCCCTGGAACATCATGACCTCTCTGGCCGAAGCGACGATTGTGTCTACCGGGTCGCGGTCTGCCGATGGCTCCCGACAAGGCAATCAGTGACGATTCGAGACCCCTTCGGGCATTTGCCGGTTCGAGACGGCAACTTTGGTTAGCCAATCGCCGCACGATCTCATTTCGCAGTCAAGGCTTGCACTACTACCAAACTTGGCCTAAATCAATTCATCAGTTTCGAAATTGATAGTTCAATCAATCGGAGGCAGCATGGCCCAGGAATTCGACCCCGCTTTGCCGTATCCCCAGATCGGCTCTCCCGCACCGCGTTTTCTCTGCCGCACCACATTGGGCGAGCGCTCGGTCGATGGCTATCGCGGCCGTTGGCTGGTGATGTTCTCCCACCCCGCCGATTTCACACCTGTCTGCACCTCGGAATTCCTCGCTTTCGCGCGGCACTACGACGCGTTCCAGACGGCGGATTGCGATCTGCTCGGACTCTCGGTGGACAGCCTCTTTTCCCACCTTGCCTGGGTCAAGGCGATCAAGGACGCGTTCGGCGTCGCCATCCCGTTCCCGATCGCGGAAGATCCGTCCATGGCGATCGCGAAGGCCTACGGCATGCTGCGGCCGGACGCGCCCGACAGCACCACCGTTCGCGCGTGCTTCATCATCGATCCAGACGGTATCATCCGCATGACCGCGTCCTACCCAATGTCGACCGGGCGCAATGTCGAAGAAATACTGCGCACGGTCCGGGCCCTCCAGGCGACGGATGCTTACAACGTTCTCACGCCGGAAGCCTGGCAACCAGGAGGTCCAGTGATCAAACCCGCCGCAGTGATCTCGGCGGAAGGTGAACTCGATCCGGACTGGTTCTATCGCACCATGCAGCCGGAGTTCGAGCAATGACCGGCAAGCCGAACGTCAAGAGCTTCTTCGATCCTCGCACCTTTTCCATCCAGTATGTGGTGAGTTGCCCGCGGACGCGCCGCTGTGCCATCATCGATCCGGTCCTCGACTTCGACGAGAAGTCGGGCGCAACCAAGACAGAAAGCGCCGATACGCTTCTCGACTACGTGCGCGCCGAAAGCCTGTCGGTGGAGTGGATACTCGATACGCATCCGCATGCCGACCATCTATCCGCGGCCCGCTATCTGCGCGACGCCACCGGCGCGCCGACGGCCATCGGTGAGAAGGTGGTCGAGGTCCAGAGGCTCTGGAAGGACATCTACAACTGGCCGGATTTTCCGGCCGACGGCTCGCAATGGAACCGTCTCTTCGCCGAAGGCGATACGTTCCGGGTTGGCGACATCGCCGCGAGGATCCTGTTTTCTCCGGGACACACGCTCGCGTCGATTACCTATGTGATCGGAGATGCCGCTTTTGTCCACGACACGCTGTTCATGCCCGATGGCGGCACCGCCCGGGCGGATTTTCCGGGCGGCAGCGCTTCGCGATTGTGGCGTTCGATCCAGGAGATTGTGACGCTTCCTCCCGAAACACGCGTCTTCACAGGACATGACTATCAGCCCGGCGGCCGTCGGCCGAAATGGGAATCGACCGTCGCTGAACAACTCGCAGCGAACATCCATCTGGTCAGGACCGGGAATGAAGCCGCTTTCATCGAACTGCGCGAGGCGCGCGACCGGACCCTGCCGATGCCGAAGCTCATCCTTCATGCGCTGCAGGTGAACGTCAATGGTGGCCGTTTGCCCGAACCCGAAGCCAACGGCAGGCGCTATCTCAAATTTCCTCTGGACGCGCTTGACGGCGCGGCGTGGAGCTAGCGATGCGGGCAAAGGCGCCTGCCGGACGGCCAGCCTCCGACGTGATCGTCGAAGCAGCGGACCTTTTGAAGATTATCGCCAATCCCAATCGCCTCGCGATTCTCTGTCGCCTGTCGGAGGGGGAAGCGTCCGTGGGCGAGATGGAGGAAAAGCTGGGCATCCGTCAGCCGACGCTTTCCCAGCAACTCGGCGAATTGCGCAAGACAGGCCTGGTCGATGACCGCCGCGAGGCGAAGATCGTTTTCTACAAACTGACGGATGCGCGAGCCCGCGCCCTTGTCGGCTACGTTCACGCCCTTTTCTGCACGCCGCAAACCGTGGCCGGAAGGCCCGCGCCGCAACCTCCGGCGGATCGCAAGCCCAGAACCGAGCCGCGTTCTCACGCGGCGGTATTCGCCCGACTTCTCGATCAGGAGGAAAACGCGCGGCTCACTTGATCGCACGGCTTTTCCGATAACCCCTTCCAGGGAGGATGACATGGAAGCGAAGAAAATCAGCGA
Source organism: Mesorhizobium sp. (assembly GCF_017306545.1). Lineage (GTDB taxonomy): Bacteria > Pseudomonadota > Alphaproteobacteria > Rhizobiales > Rhizobiaceae > Mesorhizobium. The sequence continues at coordinate 16,138 of NZ_JAFKID010000034.1, read as the reverse complement.
ACATCTCTCGGTTTCGAAGCAGCTCTCGCTTGCCGAGGTCAGGGAAGCGGCCGACGCCGGTTTCAAATCGATCATCGTCAACCGGCCGGATGGCGAGGGCGACGATCAGCCCACTTTCGCCGAGATCAACGCGGAGGCCCGAAAAGCGGGACTGGAGGCGCGCTACATCCCCGTAGCGCCGGGGAAGCTTTCAGACGCCCATGTCAGCGATTTCGCGGAGGCACTCAAAGCGCTGCCAACGCCGGTGATCGGCTATTGCCGCACCGGTACGCGCACGACCACCTTATGGGCACTGTCCGAGGCGGAACGCGGCGGCAAGAGCGTTCCGGAGATTCTCGCGACCGGAAAGGCGGCCGGGTATGACCTTTCCGGCGTTGCGGCGCGTATCGCCAATGGCGGCAGGGTCCTGACCGGCACGGCGAGCGAAAGCCACCAGATCGTTGTGGTCGGCGGCGGCGCGGCAGGCATCGCCGTAGCCGCCAGCATGCTCGCGCGCACGAAGGATCTTGACATCGTCATCATCGACCCGGCCGACGTCCATTATTACCAGCCCGGCTGGACGCTAGTAGGGGCCGGCATTTTCACGCCTGAACAGACGCGCCGCCAGCTTGATTCGCTTATCCCGCGCGGTGTCAAGCGCATCAAGGCCGGCGTCGTCGCCTTCGATCCCGACAACAACGCGGTCGTCCTCGAAGGCTGCCGCGTCGTCAAATATCAATGGCTTGTCGTTGCGCCCGGTTTGAAGCTCAACTGGGCGGGCGTCGAAGGCCTTCCCGAAACGCTGGGCAAGAACGGTGTCACCTCCAACTACCGCTACGATCTCGCGCCCTATACCTGGAAGCTTGTCAACGAGTTCAAAGGCGGAACGGCGCTCTTCACACAACCGCCGATGCCGATCAAATGCGCCGGCGCGCCGCAAAAGGCGATGTATCTATCCTGCGACACCTGGCTCGACAAAGGCATCCTCAAAGGTTGCAATGTCGAGTTCCTCGTTGCGGGACCTGGTCTCTTCGGCGTCGCCGATTACGTCCCGCCGCTGATGAAGTATGTTGAGCGATACGGCATTCAACTCTCTTTCGGCGACAATCTCATCCGCATCGACGGTTCGGCGAAGACGGCATGGTTCAAGAAGACCGGCAAGGAAGGCAACAGCGAAATCGTTGAGCGCAGGTTCGACATGATCCATGTCGTTCCTCCCCAGACCGCGCCGGACTTCATTCGCGCTAGTGCGCTGGCAGCCGACAGTGGCTGGGTCTCGGTTGATCAGAACACGCTCAAGCACACCAAATATGAGAACATCTATGGCCTTGGCGATGTGGTGAGCGCACCGAACGCCAAGACGGCAGCCGCAGCGCGCAAGCAGGCACCTGTCGTTGCGGAAAACCTGCTCGCCGACATGGGCAAACTCGATTCACGCCGCCGTGCCATCTACGACGGTTACGGTTCTTGCCCACTCACCGTCGAACGCGGCAAGATCGTTCTCGCGGAATTTGCCTATGGCGGCAAACGCGTCCCGAGCTTCCCGTCATGGCTGATCGATGACCTCAAGCCGTCACGCCTGGCCTGGTTCCTGAAGGAGAAGATGCTTCCACCGATCTATTGGCAGGCGATGCTCAAGGGCCGCGAGCCGCTTGCAAAGCCGAAACACACGACACAACTGGAAGGCAAAACGAGCTGAAACGCTTGCCCTGAAACCGTATGACCCTGTCTTTTCTGCAATACTTCCTCGGCGTTATATCCGGAGGGATCGTCGGCTTCAGCCTCGGCATGTTCGGAGGCGGCGGTTCGATCCTGGCGGTTCCTTTGATGGTCTATGTGGTCGGCGTGCCGAATGCTCATATGGCGATTGGCACGAGCGCCTTCGCCGTCGCGGCGAACGCCTTCACCAACATGATCAGCCATTGGCGACTGGGGAATGTCAAATGGCGCTGCGCCGGCGTCTACAGTGCCGCCGGCATCGTCGGCGCCTTCCTCGGTTCCAGCCTCGGCAAGATCGTGGATGGCAAGCAACTGCTGGTGCTGTTTGCTCTGCTGATGCTGGTGGTGGGCACGCTGATGTTCAGGAGCCGGGGCCGTGAAGGCGATGCGGCCGCCCAGTGCACGCGCGAGAACGCGCCCAAGGTCGCGGGTTATGGTGGCCTTACCGGAGCGTTTTCCGGCTTTTTCGGCATAGGCGGCGGATTCTTGATCGTCCCGGGGCTGATGGCCTCGACAGGCATGCCGATCATCAATGCAATCGGCTCGTCGCTCGTCGCGATTACTGCGTTCGGTCTGACGACTGCCTTCAACTACACGCTTTCCGGTCTCGTTGACTGGCCTCTGGCAATCCTGTTCGTGGCTGGCGGCGCGGTTGGCGGCATCGCAGGCAGTCTCGTCGCACGTCGCCTTGCTGGCAAGAATGGAACGCTCGGCGCGCTGTTCGCCGCGCTGATCGTCGTCGTTGCGATCTATATGCTTTATCGTAGCGTGCCGGACTTCCTAGCGTAGCCAAACGACGTAAAGCTAAACCGGGATGGAGCGAAAGGTCGGCAGCCTCCATCGGATCAAAGCGTATTGACCGGCATCATCACCTCGCCATCAAAAAGGTGGCCAACAAAACGACACGCTCATCCATCACCGAACACTTACTCCACTGCATCAACACCTCCCGCAAAACGCGAAAAGTGTTACCCGTGTGTCCGGCACGTCCCGTCACGACTCTCGGGCCGCTCAATTCGTGGCCGCAGGGTGAAAAAGGCGGTGACAACAGGCTGGACGTTCATCTGGTTGGGCATTGTATCAGTCTCGAACGGATGTATGTAGCGGCTCACGCGGACCGACACGTCTTGATGCCGAGAATACTGTAGAGCGGGCAAATGCCGACGAACGAGGTCAGGATGAAAACCACGGCGACGGCAATGACGACCCAGTGCAGGATACCCGCGGCGAGAACAGTGGCGCCGCCAAATGCCGCGTAGAGGAGGGCCGCCGCTACAACTAGCCTCAGTCCTCGATCGATCGTTCCCATGTTGGTGCGCATTGGATCCTCCTGTGGTTTTCGATGAGACATCATCGCATGATAGAGCGGTCAGCCTTGGTGACATTGTCACCGTTCTCCGGCAGCCCGCAGGAGCCGGCCTAGGCCGGCCTTGCTCACGAGACGAATTTTCCCGCGCGATTGTTCGATCCAGTGTCTGCGCTGAAATTCGGCAAGGGTTCGGGAGACAACCTCGCGCGCTGTTCCGAGTTCGCCTGCCAGAACCTGGTGCGTCGCGTGGATGGTGTCGCCGCCGCCAGCCAATTCGAGGAGCCGGTCTGCAAGCCGCACGTCAATCTTCTGGCAGACAATGTCGTCGATCAGCGTGAAGAGATCTGTAATCCTGCGGGAAAAGGCTTGGAAGATGAATTGTCGGAACAGCGGCGACTTGCCCGCGAGATTGTCGAACGTCGCGCGCGGTATCGCCACCGCCGTCACATCCGTTTCGGCCGTGCCCTCGGCGGAATAGCGTTCGAATGCCAGCATACAGGCGGTGGTCAGCACGCAGCTCTCGCCGGCGTGGACGCGGTAAAGGAACACCTCGCGCCCGGTCGCGGATCTCTGCTGTACACGGACCGTGCCATTGAGCAGCAACAGCAGGTTGTCAGCCGTCTGACCGGGCTCGAAGACGATGGCGCCGGCCGAAACCGACACAATGAAACAGCCCGTGACGAGTTCCCCTTGGAGGTCAGGCGCAAGGCGGTTCAAGCATTCAAACCGTTCCAGCCAATCGGATTTCTTGCCCATCACGTCCACTTGATCCAGCTTTCATGTTAGCGAAAGCAGGTTCTGCTTCAATTTGAAGGATAGTTTTAAAGGAAGCAAAAGTCACGAGTGCTGGTAAGCGGTTGCTGGCTCGGCGGCGGCCATGACGTACTCCATTCCGTTTGAAAAGATGCTTGACGAGTGCAAGATACTCTATGCAATGAAAAGCGAGGCACCGCGAACTGAGTACGGCTATCCTCGCTGGCAGCGCTTGAGTATCGAGCCGTTGTAAGTTTGTTGATGGAGAGCGGCCGTGACGTCCTCATTCACTCATGGTGTTCCGACGCTTGGGTCCGCAACTGCTCGGTTACGGCGGTAATCGTTTCGCCCAATTTGACAAAATCATGCTTTCGCGGAGAACTCCTGCGCCAGGCCAGTCCAATAACCCGCTTTGGTTCGGGGTCGGCGAACCGCATCAAATGAATGTTTGCGCGCCTTGACTCCAGCCCCACACTAATTTCCGGAATCAATGTCACTCCAAGCCCGTTGGCTACCATTTCCAGAAGCGTGGACAGGCTCGACACGCCGAACGTGGCGGAATTTTCGATCTGTTGAAGTCCACAAAACATCAGCGCCTGATCTCGGAAGCAATGGCCTTCCTCCAACAGCAATAGCTTATCGCGCTCGATCATATCGCGTGTGGCACGCACATGGTTTGATCCCCGCCTCGATTGGGACATTGCTAACAAGAAGCGGTCGTCAAAAAGTCGACATGTTTCAATCGCCGCGCTCTCGACCGGCAGCGCAAGCAAAAGAAGATCAATGCTTCCGTCGAGGAGTTCGCTCAGGAGGAATTGAGTCTGGGTCTCGCGGAGGCGAAGATCGAGATCAGGATAGCTGTCACGAATCGAAGGCAACAATCTGGGAAGAATATAAGGAGCAATCGACGGGATAACCCCCAACCCCAACGGTCCAGACAAAGCTCTGCCGTCCTGCCGTGCGAGATCGACTATATCGCGGGCATCAGAAAGAATGCGTGCGGCGCGAAGCGCAACGTTCCTGCCGCTGTGCGTCAGCATGACAGGCCCTCGACGTCGTTCAAAGAGCTGAACTCCCAGAAATTTCTCCAGCTCCTGAATCTGCATTGAGAGAGCAGGTTGGGTAACGGAACATTGTTCCGCAGCTTTGCCAAAATGCCGGCAGCGGGCCAAGGCATCGAAATATTTCAACTGCTTCAGCGAGAGCACTACGATCAGTTTTCCTTATCGCATTTTGTAAATAATATCATTTGCTCTGATCGTCAAGGTTGCCTACCCTGAGATCAGCCTACCCGGACAACCGGCAATTTGCCTTCGCGCCAGCGATGAATGCCAAGTAGATTGGCGTCCAAATTTTGCTGATACCCTCCACTGGAATGTCACTTGGAGTATCCTCATGATCGTCGAAAATAAGAACACGGATTCATCTTGCGTTAATAGGGTTCACGAGCTCTACACGGATGACACGGTTGTGGCTCTCAATGCCGCCCTCTTGGAACGCGGCATCGAAGCCGAACAAATCATTTCCGTACTAGCCGTTCCGGGTCAAGGGATGGGCGTGCCCGTGGCGCCGCGGTTCCGTGTTCTTTATCGGCCCAACTAATCCCGTAAGCCGTATGAAGCCCATCACAGCAAGGATCGGGATATTTTTGAAACATGCTGGAAGCTAGCCGGAAAGGATTGACGATATGACCGTTACAAACAAGAAGAATAGCACTGGATCCACCATGGGGAACGGGGCGCCGGCGCCGAGCGACCGCAACTCCCTGACCATCGGTCCGGACGGACCGATCCTGCTGCACGATGTGCATTTCCTGGAGCAGATGGCGCACTTCAACCGGGAAAAGGTGCCGGAGCGCCAGCCACATGCCAAGGGCGCCGGTGCGTTCGGCGTATTCGAGACGACCGAGGACGTGTCGGCCTACACCAAGGCGGCGCTGTTTCGGAAGGGTGCGTCGAGCGAGATGCTGGCGCGCTTTTCTACCGTCGCGGGCGAGATGGGCAGCCCCGACACATGGCGGGACGTGCGCGGCTTCTCGCTCAAATTCTACACGGACGAGGGCAATTACGATCTTGTCGGCAACAATACGCCGGTCTTCTTCGTGCGTGATCCGATGAAGTTCCCGCACTTCATCCGCAGCCAGAAGCGGCTTCCCGATTCGGGCCTGCGCGACAATCATATGCAATGGGATTTCTGGACCAACAATCCCGAAAGCGCGCATCAGGTGACCTATGTGATGGGCGAGCGTGGCCTGCCGCGCACTTGGCGGAACATGAACGGCTACGGCTCCCACACCTATATGTGGATCAACGCCAAGGGTGAGAAATTCTGGGTCAAATATCACTTCCACACCCAGCAGGGCATGAGGTTCTTCTCCAACCAGGAAGCGGCGGCCATGGCCGGCGACGATGCCGACTTCCATCGCCGCGACCTGTTCGACGCCATCGCGCGCGGCGAGCATCCGAGCTGGACGCTGTCGGTGCAGGTCATGCCCTATGAAGAGGCCAGGACCTACCGCATCAATCCCTTCGATCTGACCAAGGTATGGCCACACAAGGACTATCCGCTGATCAAGGTCGGCAGGATGACGCTCAACCGCAATCCGGAGAACTTTTTTGCCCAGATCGAGCAGGCGGCGTTTTCGCCCGGCAACACCGTGCCCGGCGTCGGCCTGTCGCCCGACAAGATGCTGCTCGGCCGCGCCTTCGCCTATAACGATGCGCAGCGAAACCGTATCGGCACCAATTTCCATCAGCTTCCGGTTAACCAGCCCAAGGTTCCGGTTCACACCTATATGTTTGACGGCCAGATGGCTTACCATCATAGCGGTGCCGCGCCGGTCTACGCGCCAAACAGCGGTGAGCGCAGTTGGGCCGATACCACGGGCCCGGTGCCTGAAGGGTGGGAAGCAGACGGCGAGATGGTGCGCAGCGCCTATACGCTGCGTGGCAATGATGACGATTTCGGCCAGCCGGGCGTCCTCGTGCGCGAGGTGTTCAATGACGAGCAACGCGCGAAACTCGTGGAGCAGGTTGCCGGCAGCCTGCTCGGCGGCGTGCGCGAGCCGGTGCTGAGCCGCGCGTTCCGATATTGGAAGAGCATCGACGCCGAGGTCGGAGCCTGCATCGAGGAGAAGGTGCGCAAGGGTGCCATCCCCGAGCCCGCTGAAGGCATGGGCGAACGCTGATTGTTGTAAACGAATGCTACCCCGCCTGTCAGTGCGTCCATACGGACTGCGGTAGACGCGGCTGGCTGGCCAGCGAAGCACGGAAGCCTGTCTCGGCAAGCCGCGAAACCGTCGACCTCGTGATGAAGCGACGAGATGGCCGTCGAGGTCTTACATTCACCTTCATGACGGCTTCGCAAACGGGCGTGTTCCCATCTACCGGTGCTTTTGTTTGTGGAATTTCACCGAACTGTGATCTTGCGTGCCAGAACAGTCAAGTGTCTGATCCAGCTGCTCTTTCAGAATTTCCGAGGGGGGTCACGATATGCGCCTTATGGCTCTCCTCAACTCGCAATCGTTTTCGCAATGAAATCACCAGACTAAACCTGATCGGCGTAGGGCCACTGTTCGGCGCAATTTTACACTCCGCGAACTCCCATCCGGCCGTCGGCATATGGCGCCGCATCACGGGCAGGACACATGTCAGCAGCCGATCACGCTCCTACCTTGTCTTGCACCAACGGGGGCGATGACGGGCATGAGATGTAGTTTCGGGCTCGCATCATCGTTCAGCAATCAGTTCCGCAGCCTCGAGCCCCCAGGCGGGTATCTTGCCATCGTTGGCGAAAAACAGATCGCGGTAGCGCATCTTGAGGAAATAGGGCACGCGACCGAGCTTAAGCTTCTGCATGTCGCCACCGAACCAGCTGTTCGAGTGAATCCAGAAGGCCTTGCCGTCGCCCATGTCGCCGATGCAGAGCACCTCGGGCTTGAGCGGCTGATCGGCTTTCTCGGGCTCGACCTTACCGAATGCCTTGCCGAGCTGAAGGCCAACGATGTCGGATTGCTGGTGACCGATTGCGCCGAGCTTGGGAACGGTCACCGCCGCGCAGTCGCCGCAGGCAAACACGTCGGGGTAATCCGGGTTCTGCATGCACAAATTGGTGCGGATGAATCCTTCGGAATCGCTGACCGGTAGGCCTTTCAGGAAATCGTGCGCGCGCCAGTCGGGGAAGACAATCTTGAGTTCGGCCTTCAAAAAGCGGCCATCCGCGAACTCGATGCCTTCGGCGGTCAGCCGCGTGATATCCTGCGTGTCGTGCCAATAGTTGAATCCCATCTTGGTGGCGAGGTCGAGCAACTGCTTGACCACCTCCTCGCCCGCGTCTTCCGCGATCATCTTGCCCGGCGTGAACACGGTGATTTTGCTCGGCTCGCCCTGATCGTTGTCCTTGAGCCAGGTCGCCATCGACATCATCACTTCGACGGGCGGCCCCTCGCACGCGGCAAGCGTATGCGGGATCGAACCGCCCGGATAGGGCATCAAGCCGTCCGCGCCGTTCCCCTGATGGAAGCGAGCAGAGCCGATTGCGATTGGACCGCCGCGATATTCACGCTTCAGATACTGGCGCAGCTTCTCGCCGTGATAGATGTCGGTGACGGTGTGGCCGTGTTCGACGAATCCTTCGATCCTGTCGAAAGCCAGACGAGCACCCATCGCAAAGACGACAAAATCATATTTTTCCGTGTGCGCCTCGGCGCCGCCGCGCTCGGCCGGCACGAAGGTCACCGTATGCCGATCGACATCGACCGCGGTCACCTCGGCGTGGATGAAGTCGATGTCGTCCTTGGCGAGGACAGGCACGATGTCCATGCGCTGGTGGAGCGCCGGATCGCGGTCCTCGAACACGTCCGACGAGATATTCGGGATGTAGAGCAGGTAACTCTTCTTATCGATCACGGTGATCCTGGCGGCGTCACCGACGTATTTTCGAATCTTCTGAGCACAGGCCAGCCCCGCAAAATTCCCTCCCAGGACGAGAACGTGGGGCTTTTCGTCGAACATGGGCATTGAACATCTCCACCTGATCTATCGGAACTGAACGCGCACGCTGGCTCGATCGTTCCAAGGGGCGTATGTCGGCTAGTGCGGCATCACGCCCCGCATTGTATCGACTTAACGCCTAAGTGTTTGATCCCGGGCTTTGATGGTGCGATGTTTTCTCCCGCATGGAGGGATGCACTATGGGCCAGGTTTTACACGGCAGCGCCACAACGACAGAGGCGGTCCGTCGAGCGATACAACATAGTCAAGCGAGCCTGAGCCAGTTTGCCAAGCGCTACGGCATCAACCAGAAGACGGTGGCGAAGTGGAAGCATCGAACGTCGGTGGCCGATCTTCCCACCGGCCCCAGGGATCCGAGATCGACGGTGCTGTGGATCGAGGAGGAAGCGGTCATCGTCGCCTTCCGGCGCCATACACTGCTGCCGCTGGACGATTGCCTCTATGCACTCCAGCCGACCCTCCCGCATCTGACACGCTCATCGCTGCATCGTTGTCTGCAACGTCACGGCATCGATGCGCCCAAGGGCATGAAGGAACGGGGCGGGTTGTGGAGCGGAAAGGATTCAGGGCTTCCCGCCCGCCGCGGCGAGCGGCGCAACGGCCGTCTATTTGATCTGGTAAGCCTGCCAGCCATCGGGGCCTTTTGAGAAGCCGACAATGCCCTCGCCTTCATTCTCCTATTTAGCACGGAGCTTGTATTTGACGGCGCATTGAACGCCTGGTCCCAAGGTGCTTTCCGAGCAATCAACAAGGCGGATTGTCGATGACGGTAGCTCGCGGCATTCGGCGGCGGCGCATTTCGGCGTGTCGGTGTCCTTCGTCGTGAAGCTGATGGCGGCGTTGCGCGCGACGGGCAGCTTGAAGGCGAAGCCGGAGGGAGGCTGGCGCTACTCCAAGCTTGATCCGAACCGGGATTTCCTGATGTGCCGGGTGGCTGAGAAGGACGATATCACCATGCCGGAGCTCGCCGCCGAACTGGCCGACTTGGGCACCGTTGTCGACCCGTCCTCGATCTCGCGCTGGCTGATCCGCCACGGCTACCGCTTCAAAAACGTATGGCCCGCCCGGTCTGCAAGAGGTTTATTCCTGATGGCATCTTTTGGTCTGCATCAACGTATACGGCATATCGGCTTGGGGCCGTTGCCAAGATGGAGATCCGCACGCCCTGGGCCTCATAAAACGCACGGCGTCGCTGCGCCATCTTTTATACCAGGCTTCCGGGACGTCGGTTCGACCGTCAGGCCATCTTTCAAAGTCCTCCCGCAGACATCATGGGTCAGACGGCGTCCGTCGCCGCCGACCGATTGTTTCAGCTTGCCGGCGCCGCGGCCAAGCTCGCCTCGAAGGTGACGCCGCGCCGCAGCGTCACCCATGCAATACGGGCAAGCTTGTTGGCGAGCGCCACGACCACCGTGTTACGGTGTCGCCTGACGAGAAGACCCCGCAGCCATGCGCCCAGCGGCGTCTGGCTTCGGGCAAGCGACGGCAAAGCCGCCCTGGCGCCGTGGATCAATAGCGTTCGCAGATATTTGTTGCCACGCTTGGAGATGCCGAGCAGTTTCGGCTTGCCGCCGGTGGAATATTGTCGGGGCACAATCCCAAGCCATGCGCCGAGATCGCGTGCCTTGTCGAAGATTGAGGCGTCACCCACGGCGGCGACGAGCGCGGTAGCATTGAGAGCACCGATCCCCGGGATCGACGCCAGGCGACGCGTGGCGGCATCGTCGCGGGCGAGTTCGACGAACTCCCGATCGAGAGCCTCGATGCGACCGTCGAGACCGATCCATTCCTCCCGCATCTCCGAAAGCAGCTGTCGAATTCGATTGCCGGCCATGAATTCCGGATCGGCGAGCAGCGCATCGACAGCCTGTTCAAGCTTGCGGCGGCCCTGGGGGATGGTGGTGCCACGTTCGAGCAGGATGGCGCGCAACTGATTGGTCAAGGTCGTGTGTGCGCCCACCAGTCGTGAGCGAACCCGGTGGAGCGACTGGACGTCAAGCTGCTCTTGCGCCTTGAGCCCGACAAAACGCATGGTCGGGCGTGTCGCGGCCTCGGCAATGGCTTCCGCGTCACGGTCGTCATTCTTCTGGGCCTTAACGTAGGGACGGACATATTCCGGCGACATCAGCCGAATCTCATGCCCCTTATCGGCGAGAAGACGCCCCAGATAATGCGCGCCGCAACACGCTTCCATGGCAATCACGCATGTTCTCGACTGGCCGCAAGCCGTTTCCGATCATCGCCCTGACGCGGCCAATATCCCCCGCTCCGGGTGCCGGCGGCGCACAAACCCCATAGACAACGTCCTCCATCCGCAACTTCATTCAATCAGGCTTCTGTTCCATCCCGCATGCAGTGCGAGGCAAGCCGTTGCCGTCAGTCCTGCAGGATCAAACAGAACCCTCATTCATTCGAAGATGCCGCCAAGAATTCCGCCGGCGATGAACTCGAAGGCGACCGGCCAATCGACCAGCCCGGATGCGGCGTAATTCAAGGCCGTCGCGAGGCCGAAGGCGCCGACCGCGAGCAGCGACGAACCAATAACATTGATCATCGGCATGCCCGTGGCAAGGATCGGGGCGTGCACGATGAGAAAGCCGCCGCCGATTCCGAAGAAACCGGAGGCCATGCCGGTGACGAAAGCCGCCCCGGCGGTGAGAAGCTCGAAATTCGCCGACCGCTCGGTGGAGGCGACCTTTCGTCCGGGGCGAAGCGTCATGGCGCCGACCACGATCATCAGAAGCCCGAACAGAAACAGCAGTCGCTCGCCATCGACAAGCTTGCCGAGGCTCGATCCCGCAAGCGCGCTCGTTCCGATGGCGATATGTGGATCCGATAGGCCGACGACATAAAGGAGCAGCGGCGTGGCGAGGATGGACCCGCCACCGCCGATGAGGCCGAGCGAAAATCCGACCAGTCCGCCCGACAGCAGCGTTGGAACGAGGAACGACAACATGATGGCTAGAATGGTCGCGTAGCGTGCCGGTCGGGCATGATCTATGTCCCGTCCGATCTCACGCGGGTTTTGCTTGCGGCCGGCTTTCGGCGATGAGGCGCGCCGCCCACATGCCGACGATCATGGCCGGAACGAAGGCCAGCGTGCCGGTCGCGGCGAGGCCGACGGCAGCGAACGCCGGGCCGGGACAGAAGCCGCCAAGTCCCCAGCCGATGCCGAAGACGGCGGGACCAACGATCACCCGTGCGTCGATGTCTTTGCGTGTCGGCAACCGAAAATGGCCGCCGGCAACGGGCCTGTCGCGCCACAGCACAAGGCGGTAGCCGATGAAGGTCACAAGCACGGCGCCGCCCATGACAAAGGCGAGCGACGGATCCCATGTGCCGAAGAGGTCGAGGAAGTTGAGCACCTTCGTCGGGTCCGACATGCCGGAGACGACGAGGCCGGCGCCGAAGAGAAGGCCGAGGGCGAGATTGACGAGAAAGGACATATTGATCAGGCTCCGATCACGTGACGGACGAGAAAGACCGTGACGATCGCCGTCGCCATGAACACGACCGTTGCCGCCAAGGAGCGCGCGGAAAGCCGGGACAGGCCGCACACGCCATGCCCCGAGGTGCAGCCACTGCCCCAGACGGTTCCGAAGCCTACCAGCAGGCCGGCGGCGACCATCAGCGCAATGTTGGAAGAGACGGTCTGTTCGACCGCATCGCCGGTCAGCGCCATCATCGCGAACGGTGCGGCCACAAGACCGATCACGAAGCCGAAGCGCGAAAGGAACGCGCCGTCGCGATAGGGCGGCAAGAGCCGGCCGGCGATGCCGGAAATGCCGGCGATGCGCCCTTCCAGAAGCATCAGGAGCACGGCCGACAGGCCGATCATCATGCCGCCGATCAGCGAGGCGAAGGGGGTGAACTCGGTCATGATTTGGTTCCTTGGCGATGGTTCCGCGGGACTTCGCAGAACATGCGGTGCATCAGCGAGATAAATTCGGCGATCCGGCCGTCCGCCAGCCGGTAGAACCTGTTCTTCGATTCCTTGCGGCCGATGATGAATCCGGCCTCACGCAATTCGGCGATTTGCTGAGACAGGCCCGGCTGGCGGATGCCCAGCGTGTCCTCCAGGTCACGGACGGAGCGCTCGCCGTCGACGAGCGCGCAGACGATCATTAGCCGCGACGGATGGGCGAACTTCTTCAGGAAATCCGCCGCATCCGCGGCGCTCGCCACCATTTCGGCGGTATCGGGAGCGAGTTCGAGCTTCATTGGCCGTCCCATGCGGCTCCTTGCAGCGCATCGAGCGGGAATTTCAGATAGCGCCTGCCATTCGCCTCCGGCTCGGGCAGTCGCCCGCCATTGATGTTCACCTGCAGCGCATGGAGGATCAGTCTCGGCATGGACAGGTTCCTGTCGCGTGTCTCGCGCAGTTTCATGAACTCGGTCTCGGACTTGTACCGCGACATGTGGATATTCTTTGTCTTCTGTTCGGCGACCGTCGATTCCCACAGAGGCTCTCGGCCATCGGGCCGGTAATCGTGGCCGGTGAAGACGCGGGTTTCGTCCGGAAGCGACAGGATCTCCATGATCGACCTGTACAGTTGGGACGCGCTGCCGCCGGGGAAGTCGGCCCGCGCGGTGCCCGAATCCGGCATGAAGAGCGTATCGTGGACGAAGGCCGCGTCGCCGATCACATAGGTGATCGAGGCCCGCGTATGCCCTGGCGAGAACAGCACCCTGGCTGGAATGTGGCCAACCTTGAAGGCCTCGCCTTCGGCAAACAGTCTGTCCCATTGCGACCCGTCGGCCGGGAAATCAGGCCAGTTATAGATACCCTTCCACAGCTTCTGCACCTCGACGACCTTCTCGCCGATCGCGGTCGGAACGCCTGTTTTTTTCTTCAGATAGCGGGCTGCGGAGAGATGATCGGCATGGGGATGGGTGTCGAGGATCCATTCGATCTCGAGCCCCCGTTGCTCGACGTAGGTCAGGATAGCGTCGGCGTTCTTCGTCGCGGTCGCCCCCGACTTCTCGTCGAAGTCGAGGATCGGATCGACGATCACGCACTTCTTCGTTTCCGGATCGGCGACGACATACTGGATGGAAAAGGTGCGCGCGTCATAAAAACCCTTCACGTACGGCGTGGGTGTTGCCATGAAAATCGCTCCTGATCGGATGATGATTTTTGTCGTCTAGCGGCCGTGAGCGTCGAGCCATTTGACCGCGCCGGAGAGATCGAGGCCGAGACGCTCGCCAAGCGGCGTCACCTCGTCTTTCCGCATGCGTCCGCCGAGAACCTCGCCAATGATGTAGAGAGTGGCCGAGCGCGTCCCGGTCTTGCAGTGGGCCAGCACCGGACCATCCGCCTTCGAAAGCGCCTTCTGGAACGCGCGCACCTGTTCTTCGCTAATCCTTCCAGGCACAACCGGGATGTGGCTGTAGCCCAGCCCTTCGCTCTCAGCGGCAGCGCGGTTTTGGGCAGCGCTCGGCTGGCCCGGCTCCTCGTCGTCGGGACGGTTATTGATGATCGCGGCGAAGCCGTTCGCTTTGGCCTGACGAATGTCGCCGGCCGTGAGTTGCGGCCCGACATAGAGCTTGTCGAAAACTTGTTTCATGTGTCGCCCTCTCCGGACAGCCAAACATCAGCGGTGACGATTACCTAATGATGATTGCACTAAAACGCAATCATATTTCTACCGTTTCGTCGCCAGCCACTCGGCACAACGTCATAGCGAAGATATTTCAGAGCATTCCTGATCGGCGGAGCGAGCCCCCATACCGTGTGCGCTATCGCGCTGGCCTCGCGTGCATCTTCTTCCAGCTAAGCGTCGCCACGGCCATATTGCTGCCGCTCGAAGATCAGTATCATGAACAGCGACAGGACGAATGGCACGATCAGATAGAGCAGGCGAAAGACGATCAGCGCCGCCAGCACATCGGCCTCGTCCATGTCGGCAAGCCCATTGATGAAGGCAAGCTCCAGCACGCCGATCCCGCCGGGCGCATGGCTGATAAGCGCGATCGAAAACGAAATCATGAAAATGCCGAGCACGACGGGATAGCCGGGATTTCCTGCTTTAGGCAGCGCGAAATAGACGATTGCCGCCGCTGCGGCGAGTTCGACCGGGCCGATCAGCAACTGGCGCGCCACGATCGGCAGGCGCGGATATTGCAGCTCGAAGCCACCGATCTTGAGAGGCTTCAAATGCAGCCAGCTTCCCAAAACATAGAGCGCCACCAGGGTCAGCAGCGCCACCCCCGTGGTCGCCGACGCTTCAAGAGGCAACATGTCGACAAAGCGCTCCAGGATCCCTGGCTCTACGAGGAGCACAAGCCCGGTCAAAAACAGTGTGCCGAGCGCGAAGGTAAAGGAACAGAAGGCGACGAGCACTCCGATTTCGGCTGTCGTCAGGCCCCTGGATGAATATGCCCGGTAGCGGACAACGGCGCCCGAGAAAACCGATGCCCCGATATTGTGCGCCAGAGCGTAGGCGGTGAACGATGTCAGCGTGACGAAGACCGGGCTGATCTTGCGGCGCAGATGCATAAGCGCAATGTGATCGTAACCGGCCAGTGCCGCGTAGGCAGCGAACGTCGAGGCACAAGCCAGCGCCCAGCCGCGCATGCTGATAGCCGCGAAGCTCTCTTCGAGATCCGCGACGGAAATCCCCCGCAATTCGTGGTAAAGCAGCCAGATCGACAGCGCGACCGCGCCAAGCCCGACCACCGGCCAGAATTTCCTGCTCAGCGACCGCTCTCCTGTTTCTGAATCGTCCTTGCATATGAGAATGAGGAAGAAATAGAAAACCCCATATCGCCGCCCCCCTTCGCACGATCTGCCGTACAAGCTCCGATTCCAAGTTGGGTCGCGTCGCCCCGATCATAGAATCCACTCGACGCTCATACGTAAACGGGGTTCAAAAGACCATGGAGATTGGGCTCCAAACGCGGTGTCCGTTTTGACGATCCTTCTTTTCCTTTCCCGATTGGAAGCGATCGGGATCGTGTCGCTGCAAACGCGCACTGGTGATGATCGCCGTGGATGAGGTGCTTATCCGTTGCTCCTTTCGGGACTGGACGACAGCCCTCCTTACGTGACCGGCTGGGAATTGCTGAGCCTCGGTCGGGCCTCAAAGTGGGACGCGCGGTGACGGTATCCTTTGGGACAGGCGGGCAGCCATCCCACGCCGCCGGCCTTACTATTTCTCGCTACACCTTTCACCGCCGGTTCGGCACGTAGCGCCCTGGCAAGCGGTACCTGCCCGTTGGCACCGGTACATTATTGGGACACGGATATACGGTAGGCATGGCAATCAAGCCTGATTGCTGCGCAGCGGCAGATACCCATCGGTGTCGAGCGGCAAGGTTTCGGACCAGATGTAGTCGCCGGTGATGTTGATGTGGTCCCAGCCGA